>NZ_LZSE01000097.1 GCF_001665295.1 Mycobacterium sp. 1554424.7
TGTTCGGCGACCATCTGGGCGCGGTGTCGGGCTCGGCGCGCACCGCCGAGGAGTTGGTGATGCTGGCGCCCGGACATCGGTTCGTCGCGGCGCGGACCCTTCTCGGCCGCCCGTCCGTCCAGCGCGGCCTTGACCTCTTCGATCGGGTCGCTTTGCAGGGGCACCGGCGCGGCGCGGTCCAGCGCGGCCTTGACCTCCTGAACGGGGTCGGGCCTGCGGGAGGAGCGGTCGTCGACGACGGGCGGCAGGATCGTAGTCAACCGGTCGTCGGGGGGAACCGGGCGGCGGCGGCCGGGCCCCTGAGGCGCGTCCCGCCTGTCCGGATCCGGGCGCTCGGGCTGGTCCGGCCGGTCCGTGCTGGCGTGCTTGCCCACGCGCTCAGTCGCTGATTCGTTCAGGTCACTGGGCGACTGGTCGTGGCGCCCTTCGTTACTCAATGGCCGTGCGGGCGCCGTTGCGCGCCGTCCGGGTGCCGGTGCCCTTGGGGGGGCGCGCGGCTTACATCACCGCGGCGGCCCTGGTGCTGCTGCCGATCGTCACCTTCGGCATGGCGTACTTCATCGTCGACGTCCCCAAGCCGGGCAACATCCGCACCAACCAGGTCTCGACGATCCTGGCAAGCGACGGCTCGCAGCTCGCCAAAATCGTTCCGCCCGAAGGGAATCGGGTTGATGTAAACCTCAGCCAGGTGCCCGTGCATGTGCGTCAGGCGGTGATCGCCGCGGAAGACCGCAACTTCTACACCAACCCGGGCATTTCGTTCACCGGGTTCGCGCGGGCGGTCAACGCCGACCTTTTCGGCGGCGACCTGCAGGGCGGCTCGACGATCACCCAGCAATACGTGAAGAACGCGCTCGTCGGTTCGGCACAGCACGGGTTGAGCGGTTTGATGCGCAAGGCCAAGGAATTGGTCATCGCCACCAAGATGTCGGGGGAGTGGTCCAAAGACGATGTCCTGCAGGCCTATCTGAACATCATCTATTTCGGCCGCGGCGCCTACGGCATTTCGGCCGCCGCCAAGGCCTACTTCGACAAGCCGGTCGAGCAGCTCACCGTGTCCGAGGGGGCGCTGTTGGCGGCGCTGATCCGGCGGCCTTCCTCGCTGGATCCCGCCGTCGACCCGAAGGGCTCCGCGGAACGCTGGAACTGGGTGCTCGACGGGATGGTCGAAACCAAGGCCCTCTCGCCGAGTGACCGCGCGGCGCAGGCGTTTCCGGCCACCCTTCCACCCGATCAGGCGCGCGCGCAGAACCAGACCACCGGGCCCAACGGGCTGATCGAGCGCCAGGTAACCAAAGAGCTGATGGAGCTGTTCAACATCGACGAGCAGACCCTGAACACCCAGGGGCTGCAGGTCACCACCACGATCGACCCCAAGGCCCAGCAGGCCGCGGAGAAGGCCGTATCGAAATACCTTGACGGGCAGGACCCCGACATGCGGTCCGCGGCCGTGTCGATCGACCCGCACAGCGGCGCGATACGCGCCTACTACGGCGGTTCCGACGCGAACGGTTTCGACTTCGCCCAGGCCGGGCTGCAGACCGGATCGTCGTTCAAGGTGTTCGCTCTGGTTGCGGCGCTGCAACAAGGCATCGGCCTGGGATATCAGGTCGACAGTTCCCCGCTCACCGTCGACGGGATCAAGATCACCAACGTCGACGGCGAGAGCTGCGGGACCTGCAATATCGCCGAGGCGCTGAAGCTTTCGCTCAACACGGCCTATTACCGGCTGATGCTCAAGCTCAAGGGCGGACCGCAGGCCGTCGCCGACGCCGCCCACCAGACGGGTGTGGCGACCAGCTTCCCCGGCGTCGCGCACACGCTGTCCGAGGACGGCAAGGGCGGGCCGCCCAACAACGGAATTGTGCTGGGCCAGTACCAAACCCGGCCCATCGACATGGCCTCGGCGTACGCCACGCTGGCTGCGTCCGGCGTTTACCACCGGCCGCATCTGGTGCAAAAGGTGGTCAACGCTGAAGGCCAGGTGTTGTTCGACGCCGGCAGCTCCGACAACAACGCCAACAACGGCGAGAACCGCATCGACAAGGGCGTCGCGGATAACGTCACCGCCGCGATGCAGCCGATCGCCGGCTACTCGCGCGGCCACAACTTGGCCGGCGGGCGCCAATCGGCGGCCAAGACCGGAACGGTGCAGTTGGGCGACACCACGGCGAACAAGGACGCCTGGATGGTCGGATACACGCCGTCGTTGTCGACGGCCGTATGGGTGGGCACCGTGCAGGACAACGTGCCGTTGGTGACCGCCTCGGGCGGGGAGGTCTACGGTTCCGGGCTGCCGTCGGACATTTGGAAAGCGACCATGGACGGCGCCCTGAAGGGCACCCCCAACGAGACGTTCCCCAAGCCGAGCGAGATCGGTGGCTACGCGGGCGTGCCCGCCGCGCCGCCGCCCCCGCCGCCGTCGGAGACCGTCATCCAGCCCACCATCGAGGTGGCGCCGGGCATCACCATCCCGGTCGGCCCGCCGACGACGATCACCAACGCGCCGCCGCCGCCCGGAGGCACGCAGCCGGGCTACCCGCAGCCGGGCTACCCGCAGCCGGGTGGGCCCCAGCCGGGTGGGCTCCAGCCACCCGGCGTCCCGCCGGGCGGCCCGCAAGCGCCCCCATCGCCGCCGTGACCGGCGCGCGGCAGCACGGCAATACCATTTCACCGCAGCCCTTGGCTGCCGATCTGCGCAGCGCCGACAACCGCGATTGCCCCAGCCGCACCGACGTTTTGGGCGCGGCGCTGGCCGATGTCGCCGGCGGACCGGTTGGCCGGCACGCGCTGATCGGCCGGACCCGGGTGATGACCCCGGTGCGCGTCATGTTCCTGATCGCGCTGGTGTTCCTGGCGCTCGGCTGGTCGACGAAGGCGGCCTGCCTGCAGAGCACCGGCTCCGGGTCCGGCGATCAGCGGGTCGCCAACTGGGAGAACCAACGCGCCTACTACGAGTTGTGCTACTCCGATACGGTGCCGCTCTACGGCGCGGAGTTGTTGAGCCAGGGCAAGTTTCCGTACAAGTCGAGCTGGATCGAGACCGACGGCAGCGGCGCGCCGCAGACCCGCTATGACGGCCGGCCCGCGGTGCGCTACATGGAGTATCCGGTGCTGACCGGTGTCTACCAGTACGCGTCGATGGCGGTGGCCAAGACCTACACCGCGCTGAGCAAGGTAGCCCCGCTGCCGGTGGTGGCCGAGGTGGTGATGTTCTTCGATATCGCGGCGTTCGGCCTGGCGTTGGCGTGGCTGGCGACCGTCTGGGCGACCGCGGGCCTGTCGGGCCGACGCATTTGGGACGCGGCACTGGTGGCCGCTTCGCCGTTGATGATCTTTCAGATATTCACCAACTTCGACGCTCTGGCAACGGCTTTCGCGATGGGCGGGTTGCTGGCGTGGGCGCGACGCAAACCGGTGCTGGCCGGGGTGCTGATCGGGTTGGGCGCCGCGGCCAAGCTCTACCCGCTGCTGTTCCTGGGCCCGATGCTGGTGCTGGGCATCCGCACCGGTCGCCTTGGCGCGCTGGCGCGTACCGCCGGCACCGCCGCGGCGACCTGGTTGTTGGTGAATTTGCCTGTGCTGGTGCTCTTTCCGCGCGGCTGGTCAGAGTTCTTCCGGCTCAACACGCGCCGTGGCGACGACATGGACTCGTTGTACAACGTGGTGAAGTCGTTTACCGGCTGGCGCGGTTTCGATCCCCGGCTCGGCTTCTGGGAGCCACCGACGATGTTGAACGCGGTCGTCGCGGTCTCGTTCGCGCTGTGTTGTGTCGCGATCGCTGTCATCGGGTTTACGGCCCCGCGACGGCCGCGGTTGACGCAGCTGCTGTTCTTGGTCGTGGCCGCGTTCCTCTTAACCAATAAGGTGTGGAGCCCGCAGTTCTCGTTGTGGTTGGTGCCGTTGGCGGTGCTGGCGCTGCCGCACCGCCGAATCCTGTTGGCCTGGATGACGATTGACGCGCTGGTCTGGGTGCCGCGCATGTACTACCTGTATGGCAATCCCAACCGCGGGCTGCCGGAACAGTTCTTCACCACGACGGTCTTGCTGCGCGACATCGCGGTGATGGCGCTGTGCGTGCTGGTCGTCCGACAGATCTACAGGCCCGAGGATGATCTGGTGCGCTGGGGCGGGCGCGTGGACGATCCGGCAGGCGGACCCTTCGATCGCGCCGCCGACGCGCCGCCGGGGTGGTGGCCCGGCTGGCTGCGTCCGCCGGGGGTACGCCGCCCAGCGCCGCCGGTGCCCGAAAAAACCGATGCCGAAGCGGCGGCCGTGGGGCAGTCATGACCCTCGTCGCGATCCCGCTTTTCCCACGGTTCACCGCGCTGGACGCCGTGGGCCCGTACGAAGTGCTGCAACGCATTCCGTCGTTCGACGTCGTGTTCGTCGGTCACCGCCGAGGAGAGGTGCGGACCGAAAACGGCATGCTCGGCGTCACCTGCGACGCGACCTTCGACGAAGTCGGCGCTCCCGATGTGGTGGTGGTCCCCGGGGGCATCGGAACCCGCCGGCTAATCCACGACGAAGAAATCCGCGCCTGGCTGCGGTCGGTCCACCCGAACACCACCTTCACCACCTCGGTGTGCACCGGTGCTCTTTTGCTGGCCGGCGCGGGCCTGCTCGAGGAACTCACCGCGACGACCCATTGGCGCGCCGCGGACTTGCTGAATGAATTGGGCGCGCGTTACGTGCCGCAGCGAGTTGTCGAGCACCTGCCGCAGCGAATCCTCACCGCGGCCGGAGTGTCCAGCGGCATCGACATGGCCCTGCGGCTGGTCGAGCTCCTTGTCGACCGGGAGGCAGCACAGGCCGCCCAGCTGTTGATCGAATACGACCCGCAACCGCCGTTCGATTCCGGTGCGCTCGGAAAGGCCGACGAAGCGACCGTGGCCAGGGCCCACGAATACCTGCAGGCCCGCCAGTAGGGCCCGACTGGCCGCGGATTTTCCGGCCCGGCCCCGCGTCCGGTACCCTGGGGCGGTTGCCGACGCAGGCGACCCTCCTGCCGCGGACCGACCGCGGCCGTACAGACCAGAGGAGGTGGTGAGGTTTCCATGCGTCCATACGAAATCATGGTCATTCTTGACCCCACGCTCGACGAACGTACCGTTGCCCCGTCCTTGGAGACGTTCCTCAACGTCGTCCGCAAGGATGGCGGGACCGTCGACAAGGTCGACATCTGGGGCAAGCGCCGCCTGGCGTACGAGATCGCCAAGCACGCCGAGGGCATCTACGTCGTCGTCGACCTCAAGGCCGAGCCGGCGACGGTATCCGAGCTCGACCGCCAACTGAGCCTCAACGAGTCGGTGCTGCGCACCAAGGTGATGCGCACGGACAAGCACTGAGTTCCGAGTGTCGTCGGAGCTGCGTAGGCTCAGCCGGAACGTATCTGTGAAGGCGGACCGAGGAGGAAATTGTGGCTGGTGACACCACCATCACCGTTGTCGGCAACCTGACGGCGGACCCCGAACTGCGGTTCACTCCCTCGGGTGCCGCGGTCGCGAACTTCACCGTGGCCTCGACGCCACGGATCTATGACCGGCAGAGCGGTGAATGGAAGGACGGCGAGGCGCTGTTCCTGCGGTGCAACATCTGGCGGGAGGCCGCCGAGAACGTCGCGGAAAGCCTCACTCGTGGCGCCAGGGTGATCGTCACCGGGCGGCTCAAGCAGCGTTCGTTCGAGACCCGCGAGGGCGAGAAGCGCACCGTCGTCGAGGTCGAGGTCGACGAGATAGGACCCTCGCTTCGGTACGCCACCGCCAAGGTCAACAAGGCCAGCCGCAGCGGCGGCGGGGGCGGCGGCTTCGGCGGGGGCGGCGGCTCTCGCCCGGCGCCCGCGCCGGCCGCCCAGCCGAGCGGCGGATCGGGGGACGACCCGTGGGGCAGCGCCCCGGCATCGGGGTCCTTCGGCGGCGGCGACGACGAACCACCCTTCTAAACCCACACTTCAGACCAGTAAGAAACGGAAAGAAAGACAGACATGGCCAAGTCCACCAAGC
Source organism: Mycobacterium sp. 1554424.7 (assembly GCF_001665295.1). Taxonomy (GTDB): domain Bacteria; phylum Actinomycetota; class Actinomycetes; order Mycobacteriales; family Mycobacteriaceae; genus Mycobacterium. The sequence continues at coordinate 6,003 of NZ_LZSE01000097.1, forward strand.
GGCGCCCGGCTCCGGAAAAGCCGATCAAGGCGCGCAAATGCGTCTTCTGCGCCAAAAAGGGTCAAGCGATCGACTACAAGGACACCACGCTGTTGCGCACCTACATCAGTGAGCGCGGCAAGATTCGCGCGCGCCGGGTAACCGGGAACTGCGTGCAGCACCAGCGCGACATCGCCATCGCGGTCAAGAACGCGCGCGAGGTGGCCCTGTTGCCCTTCACCTCCTCGACGCGGTAGCCGCCGAGAGCCGACCGAAAGTACTAAACAATGAAGCTGATTCTGACGGCTGACGTCGACCACCTCGGGACCGTCGGTGACGCGGTCGAGGTCAAGGACGGGTACGGCCGCAACTTCCTGCTCCCGCGTGGCTTGGCGATCCTCGCCTCGCGCGGCGCGCAGAAGCAGGCCGACGAGATTCGCCGGGCCCGCGAGACCAAGACGGTGCGCGACCTCGAGCACGCCAACGAGATCAAGTCGGCGATCGACGCGCTCGGCCCCGTCAAGCTGCCGGTGAAGGCAGCCGACGACTCGGGCAAGCTGTTCGGTTCGGTGACCGCTGGCGCCGTCGTCGCGGCCATCAAGAAGGCCGGGGGACCCAACCTCGACAAGCGGGTCGTGCGGCTGCCCAAGACGCACATCAAGGCGGTCGGCACCTACGCGGTCTCGGTGCACCTGCACCCGGAGATCGACGCCGAGCTCGCGCTCGACGTCGTCGCGGACAGCTAACTAAGTAGCGTTTGCTCTCTCCAGGCGGCGGCCGTCGATCGGTCGCCGCCGAACCTTTTGTGCCGGGCGGGCGCTCTGTCGCGGCTTTGAAAGCTGGCCGGGTTTGCTCGGCTGGCGAACTCTTTCACCTGTGCCGCAGGGCACACCTCTTAACCACCTGGTAACTCTGCGAAAATATGGCCGAAAGCCAACACGCCCGACGCAGTAACCTGCGGCGACACGCCGTAGAGATTCCTGTCCACACCGATTGTGGTGGGTTGTACTGCTCTTATCAGCAGTGATGTCCCAGTGCCTCGAAGTAATCCACAGGTTCTCCACACCCCGCTCAACACAGGTGTCGAAGGATATGCACACACGATGCACAGTGTTATGAACAGCGCCCCCTTTAAGTACTGGCCAGCAACGTTTACCGTCGTCCCCGCGCGGTGCGATATGGGCGCGATGGGTCGCCGGTTGTCGGGGCCTTGACTTACGCTCCGAATGTCGGTTCGAATGTATGTTCGGGTAATCGTGGTAAGGGAGGTGAGAGTCCGTGGCGGTCGTCGATGACCTCGCGCCAGGCATGGATTCGTCACCACCCAACGAAGAGTTCGGCCGCCAGCCCCCGCAGGACCTGGCAGCCGAGCAGTCGGTGCTGGGCGGCATGCTGCTGAGCAAGGACGCCATCGCCGACGTGCTGGAGCGGCTGCGGCCCGGCGACTTCTACCGTCCCGCGCACCAGAACGTCTACGACGCGATCCTCGACCTCTACGGGCGCGGCGAGCCGGCCGACGCGGTGACGGTGGCCGCGGAACTGGACCGCCGCGGAATGCTGCGCCGCATTGGCGGCGCGCCCTATCTGCACACCCTGATCTCGACGGTGCCGACCGCGGCCAACGCGGGCTACTACGCGGGCATCGTTGCGGAGAAGGCCCTGCTGCGCCGGCTGGTGGAGGCCGGGACGCGGGTCGTGCAGTACGGCTACGCGGGCGCCGAGGGCGCCGACGTGGCCGAGATAGTCGACCGCGCGCAGGCCGAAATCTACGACGTGGCCGACCGCCGGATGTCCGAGGACTTCGTTCCCCTCGAGGACCTGCTGCAGCCGACGATGGACGAGATCGACGCGATCGCGTCCAGCGGCGGGGTGTCGCGCGGCGTGCTGACCGGTTTCACCGAGCTCGACGAGGTGACCAACGGCCTGCATCCCGGCCAGATGATCATCGTGGCGGCCCGACCCGGCGTGGGGAAGGCGCTCGCGTTGGATACGCCGCTGGCGACGCCGGCCGGCTGGACGACGATGGGTGACGTCGCCGTTGGCGACGAGTTGCTCGACGCCGACGGGCGGCCGACGCGGGTGGTGGCTGCCACCGAAGTGATGCTGGGACGGCCCTGCTACGAGGTCGAGTTCTCTGACGGGACAGTGATTGTCGCCGACGCTTCACATCAGTGGCCGACGACTCGCGGCATCCGGACTTCCGCGCAGTTGCGCAGCGGTTGGGACACGATTGCCGCGGCCGGCTCGACACCGCGCTATGGCAACCTTGGGACAACCGCCTTGTTGGCTCCCGTCCTCCAGATCGACTCGGTGCGCCGGGTCGACAGCGTGCCGGTCCGCTGCGTCCAGGTGGACAATGCCGCGCGTCTGTATCTGGCCGGCCCAGGGATGGTGCCGACGCACAATTCCACGCTGGGATTGGATTTCATGCGGTCGTGTTCCATCAAGCACCGGCTGGCCAGCGTCATCTTCTCGCTGGAGATGAGCAAGTCGGAGATCGTGATGCGGCTGCTGTCGGCGGAGGCCAAAATCAAGCTCGCCGACATGCGTTCGGGCCGCATGAGCGACGACGACTGGACGCGGCTGGCGCGCCGGATGAGCGAAATCAGCGAGGCGCCACTGTATATCGACGACTCGCCGAACCTGACCATGATGGAGATCCGGGCCAAGGCGCGCCGGCTGCGGCAGAAGGCCGACCTGCGGCTGATCGTCATCGACTACATGCAACTGATGACGTCGGGCAAGAAGCACGAATCGCGCCAGGTGGAAGTATCCGAATTCTCGCGCCACCTCAAGCTTTTGGCGAAAGAACTCGAGGTTCCGGTCGTCGCGATCAGCCAGCTCAACCGTGGCCCCGAGCAACGCACGGACAAGAAGCCGATGCTGGCCGACCTTCGCGAGTCGGGGTGTCTGACCGCTTCGACGCGGATCCTGCGCGCCGACACGGGCGCCGAGGTCACGTTTGGTGAACTCATGCGGACGGGCGAGCGGCCCCTGGTGTGGTCGCTGGACGAGCGGCTACGCATGGTTGCGCGCCCGATGACCAATGTGTTTCCGAGTGGCCGCAAGGAGGTGTTCCGGCTTCGGTTGGCCTCGGGCCGCGAGGTCGAGGCCACCGGCAACCACCCTTTCATGAAGCTCGACGGCTGGACTCCGCTGGAGCAGCTCAACGTCGGCGATCGCATCGCCGCACCCAGGCGCGTTCCCGAGCCGGTCGACACGCAGCGGATGGACGACTGCGAGGTGATGCTGCTCGCCCACATGATCGGTGACGGGTCATGCGTGAAGCGCCAGCCGATTCGCTATGCGTCGATCGACGAGGCGAATCTCGCCGCGGTGACGATCTCGGCGGCGCACTTCGGAGTGACCGCCGTTCGCGGCGACTACCCGGCGGCTCGCGTGACCACGCTGCGGTTGCCGGCGCCGGAGCGACTGGCGCGCGGCCGGCGCAACCCGATCGCGGCGTGGCTTGACGGGCTGGGCTTGTTCGGCAAGCGCAGTTACGAGAAGTTCGTGCCGGAGGCCATATTTCGTGCGCCCAACGACCAAGTGGCATTGTTCCTGCGGCACCTCTGGGCGACCGACGGTTCGGTTCGATGGGACGCCGAGGTTGGGCAGGCGCGGATCTACTACGCGTCAACCAGCCGACGCCTCATAGATGACGTCGCCCAGCTGCTGCTCCGGGTTGGCGTTTTCGCGAGGATCAAGCATGCACCGAAGCTCGGTTACCGTGACTCTTGGCACTTATGCATCTATGGCGCCGAGAATCAGCTGCGGTTCGTTAACCACGTCGGCGTCCATGGCGCGAAAGCGGTAGCCGCGCAAGAAGTTCGGCATCATCTCGAAAGGATCGTGCGCAACACAAATTTGGACACCATCCCGCAAGAGGTATGGGTGCGTGTGCGCGACGTGCTGTCCGCCAAGCAGATAACGCACCGACAGTTTGCGTCGGCGATGGGTAGCCAATTCTGCGGCTCCACGATGTGGAAGCACTCGCCGAGTAGGTCCAGGCTGCATCGTGCGGCGGTCGTGCTCGATGACCGGGAGATCCACGCGCTTGCAACCACCGACGTTTACTGGGATACGGTCGTCGAGATCACGAGTCTAGGCGAAGAGGAAGTCTACGACGGAACCGTAAGCGAGACACACAATTTCGTCGCCAATGGCATCGGTGTGCACAATAGTTTGGAGCAAGATGCCGACGTCGTCATCCTGTTGCACCGGCCGGATGCGTTCGAACGCGACGATCCGCGTGGGGGAGAGGCGGATTTCATCCTCGCCAAACACCGTAACGGTCCCACCAAGACGGTCACCGTCGCGCACCAGCTGCACTTGTCGCGCTTCGCCAACATGGCGCGTTAGTTGTAGGTTCTCCAATAAAATGGGCCCTTCTCATTTCAGATGGCCACCTAAGTGAGACAAACCTGGCGATCTCATGCTCCTGCCATCGAAGCTCCGTGGCGCTGATCGACGAAGTCAATGGAGATCGGTGTCGACGTAGGCGCCGACCGTGGGTGGTGAGCATTGCAGCTGAGTCGGGATCCGCGCTGGCCATCTCCAATGCGGCCTTGTGGTATTTCGGGCAGCGTCATTACTCGGGACTTAATTGGTCCTCAACGCAGCATGACCATGTGATCTACGAGTCGTTCGGGGGAGGACAGACTCCCTCAGCGGTCGGCCGTAGGGCCGGCAACGGCGAGCCAGCGCATACTGAGGCGGTGACCGGTCTACTCGCCCTGTGTGCCGACGCGCCCCTTCGATCCTGGCAACCCGGCGAAGTGTTGATTCAGCTCGGCCAGGTTGCATCCGAAATGTACGTGCTGACATCAGGATCGGTCGGCATCGAGCGTGACGGCGTTGTGTTTTCGCGCATCGATGCCCCTGGTGCGATCTTCGGCGAAATGTCAGTGGTACTCGGTACACCTGCGACCGCGACGGCGCGCGCAGCTTCAACTGTCGTCTGCCACGTCATCGAGAACCCGTTGGAGTTCCTCGTCGAACGGCCGGGCGCGGCGTTGGCCGTCCTCAGACTGACCGCCTCCCGCCTAGACGCCATGACCAAGTACCTGGTCGACGTCGAACGACAACTCGCCGAAGAGGAGGGACACCTCGACATGCTCGGGCACATCGCCGACTCCCTACGGCATCATCAGCCAACTGCCCGACCGGGCTCCGCCCGCGATCCTGAAGGCTGAATCGGCTTCTGGCTCAGCGTGATCGATTCGTTGTCGAACACCCCGTACCAGTCAACCCGGCCGGTGGTGGTATCGACGCGGATGTGCGCCGGGACCTTGCCGACCTGGTGTCCGGCGTTGAATACGTAGGTGTCGCCGAGCCTGTCATGCCACGAGCCGCCCTCGGTCCACGGAGCTTGGTGGATGTGGCCGGTAAAGACGATGTCGGGCTGGTAGCGAGTGATCCAGTCCGCGAGGTCGTGATCGGGAAACTCCCGCCGACCGTCGCGGCAGAGTACCGTGCCCGCCGGTGGCGCGTGGTAGAGCCACACCCAATGTCCGGGTCGGTCGACCGCCGCCAACTCAAGCTGCGCGTCGACCGCTTGGCGGGTGATCGGCCCGTCCCACCACGGGCACATCGTGAACCGATACCCGTCCAGGTCGACGCTTGCACCGTCGCTGTGCACCGGCCCATTGCGTGGCCGGCGAAGCCATGAGGCGACCTGCTCACCGTGCGCGCCCGGCCCGTCTAGGTCGTGATTTCCGGACACGACGAGTACGACCGCTGACTCGGCGAGCCTCTCGAGATAGCGCTCGATCACGGTGATCTGTACCTCGAGCGGCACCGGACTTGCGACGTCGGCGAGATCGCCGCTGAGGGCAATGATGTCGGCCGATCCACTGTTGGCGACGAGCCAGTCGAAGTGACCAAGCCGGTAGTGCACGTCCGTCGCCGCCAGAATGTGCACTCTGGCAACGCTACCTGGTCCGAAGGGCCGACATGTTGGTGTTTGCGCGGGGCAGTGACCCGTGCGGGCGTAGGGGATATGTCGAGACGTGAGGAGATGCCGCTCGCGCAGGCATGTCGTGCGACTACTACACCCGGTTGGAGCAGGCCCGCGGCTGTCCCGCCAATTGCTGGCCGCACTGGCCCGCGCGCTACGGCTGACCGACGACGAGCGCGACCACCTACGCTATTAGTCGACTTGGTCTAACCCGATCGGCCAGTGCTCGTCTCCGTCAGCACCAATGCCGCTTCGTTGTAGGGGAACAGACGATAGAACAGCCGGGGCGCCGGTGCGACAAGGGGTGCGGCCTCAGCCTTACTCAAGATCCGCGGGTCGGCCAACGCGATAGCCCTGCCCCGCTTGCGCAATACTGTTGGGCCGCCGGCCAATACGTTTTTGAGCCAGTCCGTTTCAGGCCCGTAGCCGACGAGAATGACGTAGCCGTCCCGGGTCTTGAATACCAACAGGGGCGTTCGATAGCGCTTGCCGGACTTGCGGCCGACGTGCTCGAGCGTCCCTAGGCAGGGGAGCCACGGTGTGAGAGACCGAGCTGTTGGGTTTGTGACACGGCGGTTGAAATTGGCGACAGCACGAGGCATTCGCATGAAAGTCCCTTCCTCACCACCTGACTGGAGGTACCTCGAGACGACAGCGCACCGCTGCATGCCCCAACTCATGCGGTCGCGGGCACCAGGGCGCTGATGTCCTCGCCTTGAAGGAGTTTCATCGTCAAATTCAGATCGAAGTAGTCGGTCCAGCGAGTGATTCTCCCGTCGTCGTCGACCACAAAGGTCCCCATCACCGGGATGGCGGGCTTGCTTCCGTCCTGCGCCTGGATGTAGTCCAGGCGTTCGGTGAGCACCACAGAACCCTCGCTGGCGAGGTTGACGATTTCGAAGGCATAGGCGTCGGGAAACATCGCGAACTGGGCCGCCATGTTCTCCACGATGGCATCAGGTCCGGTGAAGGCGGGCATTCCCACGTTCTGATAAACGGCACCTTCGGCGAGCAGGGGACGCAACGCTTCGGCGTCCCGCTGCTCCATCAACGCGCAGAACTGGCGGACGACATCGGCTGGCGAAGACATGAGTGAAATCCTTTCGGCGAGTGGGTGAATGAACTTGGGTCGTTTCCCCACATACTCAGTGGTCGTGGATGATCACGCCGCGGATGTTGCGACCGGCGAGCATGTCGTCGTAGGCCTCATTGATGTCGTCGAGCTTGTACTCGGTGGTGACGGTCTCGTCGAGCAACAGCTTGCCGCTGCGATAGAGGCTGATCAGCCGCGGGATGTCGGCCCGCGGGTTGGCTTCGCCATACAGGCTGCCCAGCAGGCGCTTCTGGAACAACGTGAACAACGTCAGGGGCAGCGTCGGCGTCACGTCGGACATCGATGCCAGGGCGGTGGCCACTACGGCTCCGCCCTTCCGCACCGCATTGAGTGCGTCGTTGATCATCGCGCCTTCGAGCACGCCCGGCGTCAGGATGGCTGAGTCGGCCATGACCCCCCGCGTGATCTCGGCGACGAGCTGGGTCGCTTCCTCCAGCGAGGTGGAAAAGTGCGTGGCGCCGAACTCAAAGGCTTTGTCGCGCTTGCCCGGCTCGATATCGACGACGACGATCTGCTCCGCGCCGGCCAGCCGCGCACCCTGAATGGCACCGCTGCCGATGCCTCCGCAGCCAACCACAACGACGACGTCGCCGGGACTGACGTTTGCCGTATTGACGGCCGAGCCCCAGCCGGTGGTTACGCCGCAGCCGAGAAGGCACGCGCGCGAAAGCGGCACGTCGTCGTCGATCTTGACCACCGACGCTTCCGACAACACGCCCCACTGTGCGAAACTGCCGACGCCGGAAAGGGCTCCGATGCCCCGCCCTCTGGCTCGGCGGCGGAAGGTGCCGTCGGCCTGGACCCCCGCCAGGATCGTCGCGCCGAAATCACAAAGGTTCTGACGACCCGTGGCGCACCAGCGGCAGCGACCGCACGCCGGCAGGAAGGAGGTGACCACGTGATCTCCCGCCGCCATGTCGCGGACCCCCGGGCCGACCTCCCGAACGACACCCGCCCCTTCGTGTCCGCCGATCAACGGAAAACTCACCCCGAACATGTCACCGGTGCGGATGTGGTGGTCGGAATGGCATAGACCGGTGGCTTCGAACTCGACGAGTAGCTCGCCGTCCTGCGGCGGATCGAGTTCGATCTCCTCGACCGACCACTTCTCGTTCAGCCCCCACAGCACTGCTCCCTTGGTCTTCATGGCGACTCCTTGACGATGTGAATGGCTCGCTCGGGACAGTTGGCGATTGCATTGTGCGCCCGGTCTTCCCATTCGGGGGGAAGGTTTTCCACGACGACGAATGCGGTTCCTTCGTCGTCGATGTCGAACAGATCGGGATACGTTGCGTAACAACGGCTGTGGCCCTGACACATATCCCTGTCGACATGAAGTTTCATGGCCCTAGTCCAATCCGGCTGGTTTGGTCCCGATGACACCATTTTCTGCGTGCGCCGCAAGGGAGGGTTCGTCGAGACCGAGCAGGTCGCCGAGGATGTCGGCATTGTGCTGCCCCAGCGTCGGTGCGGGTGTCCGGTACCACTTGTCGACGCTGCGGTATTTGAAGGGAATCGCCGGTACGTGATGCGTTCCCGCGATGGGATGGTCGAGGCTTTCGAAGAAGCCGCGCGCGGCGAGCTGAGGGTGCATGGATCCGACCCTGGCGTCCGCCAACTCCGCAGCCGGTACGCCGTATCCAACGAGTAACTCGGCCGCGGTCGAGGAGTCGCGGCTGCCGGCCCATTGCTCGAGGTGCTTGTCGAGCACATCGTGCGCCCGTACCCGCCCTTCGTGGGTGTCCAACGAGGGGTCGCTGGCCCAATCCGGCTCGCCCAGAGCAGATTTCAGTAGGCGCCACTGTTGGTCCGTCGCGACCGAAATCGCCAGCCACCGCTCGGCGCCCGCGCATCGATAGAGCCCTTGCGGGGCGGCGTCACGGCTGCGATTTCCTAGTCGCGATATCAGGTTGCCGTAGGCGGCGAATTCGACGACCTGCTCGGCGGCCGCGTTGAGCGCGGACTCGACCATCGATACTTCGATGAGGCACCCTCGGCCCGTCTCGTCGCGTTGCCGAAGCCCGGTCAGCATGGCGAACGCGGAGTGCATGCCCGCCAGGGGGTCACACGGGCCGCGGGGGATCCGCGGCTGGTCGTACTCGTGGCCGGTCACCCACGCCATTCCGGTCATCTGTTCCATCGTTTGCGCGAAACCCACGTTGTTGCGCCATGGCCCGTCGAGCCCGAACGCCGGCATGCGGACCATCACTATTCGAGGGTTCCGCTCGCTCACGGCCTCCCACGTGATCGCGAAATTGTCGAAGACGCGGGGCGAGAAGTTCTCGACCAGAATGTCCGACCGTTCAACGAGTTCGAACAGCAGTTCTCGCCCCGCCGGTGAGGACAGGTCGAGGGTGAGCCCTCGCTTGTTGCTGTTCGTCGCCAGGTACATGCCCGACCGCTCCCACCACTGCGGCTGATGGGCGAACGCCGCGGCCACCATCCGCGCACCGTCAGGGCGCTGCGTCGACTCGAGGTGAATGACCTCGGCGCCCAGTGCGGCGAGAATGTGGGTGGAGGATGGGCCCGCCCACCATGCGGTCGCGTCGAGAATTCGTACGCCCTCCAAGGGAAGTCCGGGTGCAAGGTCTGCTGCGGCGGCAATCCTGTTGTGGGCGGGCACCTTTGTCATCTCGCCGAGCGGGGGAGCAACGTCGGTTGGTGCGGGTCGTCGGCCATTGATTCGGTAGGGCGCCAACGGGTGGGTGAAGCTGCCGTCGGCATACGTGCCCCACACGCCGCGCGCCGCGAACTGAGGGTGGTCCAGCACCGTCTGGCCATTGTTGACCGGCGAGACAGGGATCCGCAGATCGGAGGCCAGCGCCACGATCTCGTCCGTGGAACGTCCCGTCGTCCATTCCCGCACAATCTGATTCCACTCGTCCCGGCGTTCCCAGCGCGTCGTGGCGAGCGCCCAGGCTGGATCATCGTCGAGCAGGTCCAGCCGACCGATCATCGCCAGGAACGACTCGAATTGCTGGCGGGTATTCGTGTTGAACCCGACCCAGCCGTCCGCGGTCGGTTCGATGGAAGGGATCTCCACCTGGCGGGCGGGCACGTTCAACGGGGGGCGACCGGCCAGCTCGTGGTAGAGGTCAGCGAATCCGCTGGCGCTGAGGTGGCAGGCCTCCAACAACGAGCAGTCGATGATCTCGCCCGGTCCGCCGAATTGAGCCCGACGCAAAGCGCCAAGCGCGCCCACGGCGGCATAACTGGCCATCACCCATTCGAAGACTCGACCACCCGCTTGAATGGGCGGTTGGTCCGGACGGCCTCGCAACGCCAGCGTTCCGCTCTCGGCCTGGATCGTGAACTCCGTTGCGGGCCGGTCGCGGTACGGTCCGGTCAATCCGTACGCGGACAACGCCACGATCACCAGGTGTGGTGCACGCCGTAAGAGGCCCTCGCGGTCGAGTGCCCCGGGGCCGAGAGAATCGACGAACACATCGGCGGAGACGATCAGGTCCTCCACCTCGGGCAGCGCAGTGCCGACGACCGAGCGCTTACCGGCGTTCAAGAATTTGAACAGCGCGTCGGTGCCGGTCCGATCGCCAAGCGTGCGGCGGCGGAACGGATCACCTTCTGGGGCTTCTATTTTGATGACCTCGGCTCCGAGGTCGGCGAACATCTTGGTGCAGTACGGGCCGGCGATTTCGGTCGCCCACTCGACAACACGAACCCCTTGCAGCGGGTTCATCTAGCCGCCATCTTTCGCGAGGTTGTTAGTGCAAAGGCGCTACTCGCACCGATGAGTACACACGCCAATGTGAAGTCCTCACGCTCGTGCCGATCGAGCAGGGCGCTCTGCGTCCGCAGGGCTGCGGAGTGGATGGCAACGACGCTAGTGAGGGAAAAGTCAGCGTGTCAAGTGCGACTCGATAACTGCGGTGTGGGCGGAGTTCGGCGGATCCCTAGTCGGCCGCGCGCACCTTGATGGCCCGCTGGGTCCGCGCGGGCCGCTTGGTGGGCGACGTCCCAGCCGATGCCCTTACCCCGTCGGCGAAGATCTTCGAGCCCAGTTCGATCTGCGCCCGGATATCGGACTCCTCGGTACCAAACCAGCGCGGTCCCAGGCTCGTTGTGAAGATGATGAAGTTGGCCAGCAGCTCGGCCAACAGCTCGGCGTCGACGTCGGTCTTGATCTGCCCGGCGGCTTGGTAGTGACGAACGCCCTCGGCGATGACAGCCGTACGGCGCGCGTGATTGGGTTGCAGCACGCGCACCGAGAAGTCCGGGTCCGACAACGCCCGACTGGAGATGTCCCAGCCGGGAACACCGCTGTTGCGGTCGTCGATCCTCAGCCGCGCAAAGAACAGCTGCTCGACATACTCTTCGAAACGCGCTGGCAGAGCAGCCACGACTTGCTCTTCGGCCTCGCCGACAAGGTCCCCGATCTGCCGGGTGACAACTTGCTCGAAGATGCCTCGCTTGTCTCCGAAGTAGTGGAACAGCATCGCCTCGGAGCAGTCGGCGCGACGAGCGATCTCCTTTGTCGCCGCAGCCGCGTACCCCGCTTCGGCAAAGACCTCCGCAGCAGCCTCAAGGAGAGCTCGTTGCTTGCCATCCTTGTCGCGAACTCGCCGGCGCGCGCCTGTAGTCATCACCCATAGCTTAGGAGCACCCGCCTTCCGAGAGGAAGCGCGCACCCGGGGCTGTTATCGAGTGCGACTTGACTCTGCGCTGACGACGACTTACTGTGCTGCCTAAGCAAATTTCGGCGTGTGCGAGATGACCGCCGCCGCTGTCCCGATCTCGGCCGGTTCGCGCGCGGGCGCGGAAAGGACTGCCCATGGTGAGCAAATCGCCGGAGGAGCATGCCCGGAACCTCGACCTGCGCCACGACGATTTCAACGACCAGGAATTCCTCTATCAGGTCTACGCGGTGATGCGCGAGAACGGACCGTTCAGCCACCAGGACGTGCCTTTCCTGGGCCCCACGCCGGGGGGCGCGTGGGTGGCCACCCGCTACGACGAGTGTTACGAAATCTTGCGCGATTGGCGCAGCTTCTCGAGCAAACCCGTTGGGCTGGAAGGCAACCCGATGTCGTTTGGCGACATCGTCATCACCCTGGATCCGCCGCGGCAGCAGCAACTTCGCAAAGTTCTCAACCCGTATTTTTCTCCGGGCCGGATGAAGGACCTCGAGCCCCAGGTGCGCGCGGTCACCGACGGGTTGATCGACAGCTTCATCGAGTTGGGGCGCGGCGACCTCGCCGATGTCGCATGGCAACAACCTGGGATCGTGTTCTTCCGCTACCTACTCGGTATGCCCGTGGAGGACGTGCCGCTCTACATCGAGACGGCCGACCTCGCAATCAACGGTGAGAGCGAAGAGGTCCGAAACGGCTCGATGACGAATCTCTACCTGCGCGTGCGTGAGGAGATCGACAAGCGTCGTGCTGAACCGCCGCGCGACGACCTGATCGACGTCCTGCTGGCCGCCGAGATCGACGGCGAAAAACTGACCTTCGACGACGTCGTCGCGAACGTGATGCTGCTGGTGCAGGCCGGACTCGAAACGACTTCTAGCGCAATGTCGTTCGCCTTCTTCCACCTGGGTACCCATGGGTCCGAGCGCGACCGACTGGTCCGCGATGCCCAGCTGATGCCGACGGCGATCGAGGAATTCATCCGGTTCGCTGGGTCGGTCCACGGACTGCATCGTTCCGTCGCCGAAGAGGTCGAGCTGAGCGGACAGAAGTTCTGTCCCGGTGAGACGGTCGTCGTGAATTATGCGGCCGCTAACCGCGACGCGCGCGAGTTCGACGAGCCGAACAAGTGCATCCTCGACCGGCAGACCAACAGGCACCTCGGTTTCGGCGCCGGCGTCCACCGCTGTTTGGGCTCGAATCTCGCCCGACTCGAGTTCCGGGTGGGTGTCGAGCAGACGCTCCATCGGATACCCGACTACGTAATTCCGCCCGGCGCAAAAGTCGACTTTCACGGGAACTCGGTCACTCGGGGCTACCGCGCGCTGCCCGTCGTGTTCACGCCCGGTGCCCGCGTCGGCCAATGAGGGGCGACGGACAACGGTCCATATCAGCTGCGGGACAGCGTAATAGCGCAATTCGACCGAGCCTGGCAAGTTATCAAGTGACACTTGACAGTGCACGGGACGCGCTCTTAGCATCAGGTCATCCGGTAATCGGTGTCCGTCGTGTGCGAATCCGGCCACTGCTCGCGCGCCCCACCCGACACGAACCGGTCCTCGAAACCAGGGAGGAACCCCGTGGACAAGCAAGATCTTCAATGGATGATCTCCGTTGATGACCACATCATCGAGCCGCCGCATCTATGGGTCGACCGCGCATCGGCCGCCGACCGTGATCGAGTGCCACACGTCGAGCGCATCGACGGCGTCGATACATGGGTCTACGAGCAGGCGCGCGCGTCGGTGCTTGGCATCTTGGTCGCGGCTCACCAAAGGCCGGCCGAGTATTCCCCGCTGCCAGTGAATTACGACGATATGCCCCGCGCATACTTCGACCCGGTGGCCCGCATCCCCGACATGGACGAGGATCATGTGATCGCGGGACTGAACTTTCCGTTCTTCCCCCGGTTCTGTGGTCAGATGTTCGCCCACCTCGGTGACCGCGATCTGGGTCTCAAGTGCGTGCGGGCGTACAACGACTTCGTCATCGATGAGTGGTGCGCGGCGGCGCCCGGCCGCTACATCCCGATGGTCATCATTCCGTTGTGGGATACCCAACTCGCCGTGGAGGAGACGCTACGGTGCGCGGGCAAGGGCGCCAAGGCCATTGCCTTCTCGGAGAACCTGCACCCGTTGGGATTTCCGTCCATCCACTCGGGGGTATGGGACGATTTCTTCGCGGTGGTGAACGAGACGAAGATGCCGCTGTGCACGCACATCGGCTCGTCGTCGGTGAGTCCCACCACGTCGCCTGACGCACCGTTCGGGGTTCAGGCGGTCAACATCAACCTCAATCTCGCAAACTCAACCACGGATTGGTTGTTCTCGGGCAAGCTGCAGAAGTTTCCCGACCTGAAGATCGTGCTGGCCGAGGGCGGCATCGGCTGGATCCCCTACCTCATCGAGCGTGCCGAACACGTCGCCGCCGACTACCAATACCTACGCGCCAACAACTGGGCGGTCGATCCGGCCACGATGCGTTTGAACCCGGTGCCCACCGACCCCGAGATCTTCCCGGAGTCCCCACGTCAGCTCTTCCGCGATCACATGTACGGCTGCTTCATCGAGGACGACTTCGGGGCGGCGAATCTCGACGCCGTCGGCGTCGACAACGTGATGATTGAAACGGATTATCCGCACACCGACAGCCTGTGGCCCAATTCCCTTCAGGCCGCCCACAAGGCACTCGACGGCCGGTCCGACCTCGACAAGTACAAAGTGCTGCAGGGTAATGCCCGCCGGGTCTTCGACTTCGAGCCAGCCCCGTATCCGACGGTGATGTAGCCGGCGGCCGACGGAGTCGCGCGATGCGTGAATACCAGAGCTTCATCGACGGCCAGTGGACGAGCGGAAACGCCTGCGGCACAATCGATGTCATTGACCCGGCCACCGAGGAGCTGATCGGCAGAGCCGTCGACGGTGGACCAAAGCAGGCGGCCATGGCGATCGAGGCCGCCAGGCGCGCCTTCGACGACGGGCCGTGGCCGTGGATGTCCGTGCGGGAACGGGCAAAGATCATAAAGCGGTTCGCCGAGATCCTCGACGCGCGCAAAGCGGAACTTCGCGAGTTGGTCGTCGCCGAGATCGGCTCGACCGGCTTCCTCACCGACCTGGTTCAGGTCGGGGGTGCCATCGAGGCGGCCCACTACTACGGCGAGTTCGTCGAGCACGATGTGACGTGGGTGGAGACACCGGGCGGGCCCGTCGTGTCGCCAGCCGGCCTGGGCGGCGTGACGGTGGTGCGCGAACCGGTCGGAGTGGTCGGCGTCATCACGCCGTTCAACTTCCCCTTCTCGATCAACATTCAAAAGTGCCTCGCCGCCTTGGCCGTCGGCTGCACCGTGGTACTCAAGCCCCACCCATGGACTCCGATGAACGCCCTGGAGCTGGCCAAGGTCGGGGAGGAAGCGGGCCTTCCGCCGGGAGTGTTCAACGTGGTCGTGGGAGGTGCGGGCGTCGGCGAGGAGCTGTGTACCCACCCCGGCGTCGACATGATCGGGTTCACCGGTTCGACGGCGACCGGCCGACGCATCCGGGAAGTATCGGCGACAACGATGAAACGCGCACAGCTGGAATTGGGCGGCAAGAGCGCCCACATCGTCCTCGACGACGTCACCGAAACTGACGTGGCAGGAATAGGATTCGGACAGGTGCTGATGCACGCCGGACAGGCCTGCACCGTCACGTCGCGACTGCTGTTGCCCGAGCATCTGCTCGACGCCTATGTCGAGGGTCTCGAAGCCATGGCTCCGATGATCACGGTCGGGGACCCCCGCGATCCCGCCACCGTCGTCGGCCCGCTGATCAGAGAGCAGCAACGTCAACGAGTCGAGTCCTTCGTCGAGGCCGGGCTGCAGGAAGGCGCGCGGCTGGTGGTCGGCGGTAAACGTCCTGAGCATCTCGCACGCGGCTTCTACTACGAACCGACGGTGTTCGTCGACTGCCGCAACGACATGCGCCTGTGCCAGGACGAGGTGTTCGGGCCCGTGCTGGCGGTGATCACCTATCGGTCCGAAGACGAAGCCATCCGCATCGCGAACGACTCCGTCTACGGTCTGGCGGGTCTGGTGATGACCCGCAACGCCGCAAAGGGTTTCAACGTCGCGAGGCGGGTCAGAACGGGCACCATCATGGTGCAGACCGTTGCACCCGGTGTCGATCTGGGAACCAACCCGGGCGGGGGGCAGGGACCCGGCTGGTCGCTCCCGGCGCGAGGCATGTTCAACGGCGGCGGTCCATTCGGCGGCTTCAAGCAAAGCGGACTCGGCCGAGAGCAAGGGCGCTGGGGCTTCGAGGAATACACCGAGCTGAAATCAATCACCATGCTGTAGCGCAGCCGTTGCGTGCGGTGTTGGGGCTGGAAAGGTCGCATTGTGGAACTTCTCAGGGGTGTCCGAGTCCTCGAGGTGTCACTGTTCTCCACGGATGCACTCGGCGGGCATTTGGCCGACCTGGGCGCCGAGGTGATCAAGGTCGAGCCGCCCGGCGGCGGTGGTTTCCGCGGTTCGGCGGTGTCCGGTGGTGAACTGCAGGATTCGCACTGGAATCGGGGCAAGAAGAGCGTCGCGCTAAACCTGAAAACAGCCGACGGTCAAGAGGCCTTTCGCCGCCTGGCCGCGTCGTCGGCGGTGGTGATTGACGGTCTCCGTTATGGAACCGCGCATCGCCTCGGTTTCAGCTATGACGACGTCGTCGCAGTCAACCCGACGGTTGTCTACTGCGTGCTCAATGGCATGGGCAGCTATGGGCCCTACACGCGCCTGGCCACCCACGGGCTGTCCTTCGACTGTTTCGCCGGCTTGAGCCCGCCGATCATCGACGCGGATGGCACGCCGCGCCTTTCGGGGGCGGCCACCGGGACGACGGGTGTTCTTGCGGGGCCGCTGTATGCAGCCATGGGCGTCCTCGCGGCGCTGCACGCCGCCGCACGTGATGGCCAGCCGCAATACATCGAAGTGGCGCAGGTCGATGCGGCGATCAACTGGAATTTCCAGCACCTCGCGGCGCTGGCGAACGGTCAAACGTCCTACGGTGAGGGAATCCGCGCATCCCTTCGCTACCAGTACTACCGAACTCGGGATCGTAACTATGTGGTGTTCAACGCTTTAGAGGACAAGTTCTGGCTGAGGTTCTGCGAGTCAGTCGACAGGATGGACCTCTACGAACCGGGGCGCCAACAGCCGGGAACGGACCCCGAAGCAGAGGCCCGGCTGCGCAAGGAATTGACAGCGATTTTCGAGAGCCGCACCCGCACGGAATGGACGGACTTCTTCATTGCCACCAATATCGCTGGCGCTCCGGCGTTTTTGGGAGCGGACCTGTTCGACGACGACCATGCGAAGCATCGCCGACTTGTCTACGAGCAGACTCAGCCGGACGGGTCGCCGCAGCGGTTGATTGGAACGTGCATCAAGACCCAGCCCGACCAACGGTTTGCACCGCCGGCGGCGCCGCAGGTCGGGCAGCATACGGAGGAGTTACTCGGGGCCCTGGCGGGCTACGACGCGGCTGGAATCGAGCGCCTCCGCCTATCGGGTGCGATTTAGGTATTGCACGGACGGATCGCCGCGACAGTCGTCTGCGATTGAGGGGGCGTCGAAGCCTCCTCATCGAGGCATTTCGGATCGACACTGCAACACCTAGGGTCAGGTCCGTGAACGCGCCATCGACCGCTGAAGTGCACCGCGTGACCTGCCCCCTGTGCGAGGCGATGTGCGGACTGCGCATCACCGTCGAGCATGCCGAAGTCGTCGGCATCCGAGGCAATCCCGACGACGTATGGTCGGCAGGCCATCTTTGTCCTAAGGGAACCGTGCTCGGGCAGCTGCACAACGACCCGGACCGTTTAAGGATGCCGCTGGTGCGCACGGCGGACGGGCCGTTCCGGGAGGTCGGCTGGAGGACGCGCGCCTTGTCTGCCGCAATGTGTCAGACCACTTCGCAAGAATCCGGTGCATGAGCAGACGCAATCGCGAGAAGCGTGCGGCCAAACACAAGAATCGGCGCCGCGCGGCCACCGAGCGAAAGGGCAGCGGTTTCGACCCAGGTCCGGACCGGGTGCTGCGTCTTGAACGCCTCGTCGTGGCGTTGAGTACGGCCGCTTCGTGTTCCGACGATCACGCGCCTCGGCACGCCGCAGAACTGCTCGAGGAGTATCGGGCCGTCCTGCGCGACCTCGACGTTGCTGCTGACCTTGCGGTGAACGAGGCAATCAGAGCGGCATGGGAGCACGGCTGGTTGCCGTCCGATCTGCACGAGCTCGCACGCCGCAAGCTACAGGCGGCCGACGTCCGCTACCTCGATGAGGCCATCGTCCGTGAGTCTCGGCAGTACGCGGTCGCGACATTGCATCCGAATTGGCGTGCCGATATCGCCGCACTTTCGGCCACGGTTGATGTCCATGTGCAAACGCCACAGATGCGGCGCTGGGCGGCATCGAATGCTGTCGACCGCCGCATGGCTCTAACTGTTGTTCTGAAGCTGCTGCATTTCCTCGGCAGACTTCCCGTGCTAGAAGCGATTCTGCCGCTGCCCGGGGCGCATCGACACACACCGACGACGATGAGCGGCATCGATGAGAAGGCCCTTAGCAAGGTGCGCGCTCTGCTGGCGAAGGCGGAAGCCACCGAGTTTCCCGACGAGGCGGAGGCCCTGTCGGCCAAGGCTCAAGACCTGATGTGTCGATACTCGTTACAAGAAGCGCTGACGCACCACGACCGCGGCCAGGAGCCGGTGGCGGCCGCCCGCAGGATCTGGATTGAGAACCCCTACTCCGCCGCCAAGACGGCGCTGGTGCAAGCGGTGAGCCAGGCCAATCGTTGTCGCGCAGTGTGGGCAGAGCGTCTCGGATTCGTTACCGTCGTCGGCTGCGAAACCGATCTCGCTCTCGTCGAGCTGCTCACCACATCGCTGCTCGTCCAAGCCAACCGAGCCATGCTCAGCGCCGGGCGTCGCGAGCGCGGCAATAGGCACACACGAAGCAGGTCATTCCGCCAATCATTTCTCGTCGCATATGCCCAACGCATTGGCGAACGGCTCGACAGCGCCAGTGCATCAGTCACAGCAGAGGTCAAGCAGGACGGTCGTCTACTTCCCGTGCTGGCGGCGAACAGTCGGGCGGCCGACGAACTTACTGATCGATTGTTCCCGATGACGACGCCTCGCTCGGTATCGGTGTCCGACGCTGCTGGCTGGGGCGCCGGGCGCGCAGCGGCGGATATGGCCGTGCTCGACATGCGGGATGCGATCGCTGGCTAGGCGGCATGGGCGGCGTACTTGTCGAACGGCCATCTGGACGAGCTATAACCGACTGGCGGCGGCAGTCGCCACTGGGCGCGCCGGGCCTCCGATCGGGCGGCCGGCCCGCAGTTCGTGCCTCGCGGGCTTAGTGTCCGGCGGAGGTGAGCTGGTAGTCCGCCTCTAGGAGCATCCACCCGCTCAGCTGTATCGAGAGATCGCGGCTCTGGTTCGGCGACGACCCGAGCGACGAGTCCGCCAGCCGGGGAAAGGTTTCCAGACCTGCCAGCGCGGTGACCGGGCGGGTCCAATCCGCACCGAACAGCGGCAGCCCGTGCACCTCGGCGCGGTTGCTCCAGGCCGCCCGCGCGGAGGTGTGCACGAGCTGCGCGGCGGTGGTGTCGCCCAGGGCCAGCGCGGTCTGGGCCAGATATCTGGCGAGGATGCCCATGAACAGCCCGGAGTCGTTCCCGCCGGCCCCGGCGATCACGCCCGCGTCGGCGAGCCTGTCGGCGGTACCGGCGACGAGCGCCGCCGCACGGTCGCGATGGCTTGAATCGTTTGTGCGCAGCGCCAATTCGGTCTCCAGCCCGATGGCCACGCCCTGACAGTAGGTTCGCAGCGAGTGGTTCACCAGCCCGCTGGGTTCGTGCACACCGTCGAAGATGAGGCCGCTTTCGGTGTCGCGCAGCCGGGTGTCCAGGAAATCGGCGAGTCGTTCGGCGTGGGACAGCTTGCCCAGGCGCGCCATCGCGATGCCGGTCGGACCGATCGAGGAGGTGCTGTAGTAATCCTTGCCGATCTTCCAGGGCACCGCGCTGACGGCCGGATTCCAGCCGTCGAGCAGGGCGGTCCGCAGCTTCGGAACGGCATCGTCGAATCGAACGCCGAGCAGCCTGTCGGCGCGTTCGAGCGCCAGCACCAGCCACGACATGTCGTCGCAGTATGCATTGGTCCAGCCGGTGAGATTGCGCGTGTGAATGCCGCGCGCGATGGCGCCGATCCGGTCGACGCGTTCGGGGGTGCGTGCCCGATACGCGGCATCCACCGCGCAGTCCAGCAGGTGGGCCTGCCACCAGTAACACCAACGCGCCAACAACAATTGATCGAACAGGGACGACGGCCAGTGCAGCGTGCCCAGTTGCGTCCCCGGCTGCCCCCAGAGCGTGTGCACGTGCCGCTGCATGACCGCCCGCTCCGCCAGATCCGCCCGCTCCCCAAGCCCGACCGGGCCGGGGGACGGCTTCTCCGTAATTGCCACGGCCTGCGTCGGCTGTGTCACCGCGGTGAGTGCGAACGCGCCCCCGACCGCGAAAAGCACACCGCGCCGGCTGATGCCCTTGTTCGGGCGATCCATCCGCTCGGGCTCCCCTTTTGCTGAACAACGATCACCGGGGCCGGAAACCGTGCAGGCAAAATTTTATCCCGCAGTCGATTCGGGCAGGTCATGCGTTGGTGAGTGGCTTGCCCGCAGCTTCCCAGGCCGCGAGCCGATCCTGAATGAAGGCATATTGCTTGGCCGCGGTGGGCAGCGCGGCGACCGTCTGCTCCGGGTTCTCGATCGGTGCGGAGGGAACCGGCAGCTTGGCCGCGGCGATGGCCTTCGCCTCGAGGAACGCGCTGGGCGCCGCACCGATCGGCGTGGATCCGGCTTGCAAGACGGGATCCGCCGCGACTGGCGAAGTGACGCCCTTGAGCGGGTCATCGTGGCGAGGCACGGACAGGGTCAGGACGGGCCCGAGGTGCGGCGCGACGGCGTCACGCTTGCCGAGCGGGCCGAGCTTGAAGCGGGCCCGCAGGGTCGCGATGATCGACGTGTGGTCGTAAGGCGGGCCGCCGGTGGGGCCCCGGAAGATGGTTCCGGGAGGAATGAGGGGGGACACGATGACCGCCGGGATCCGGACCCCGAAGCGGGTGAAGTCGAAGTATTCCGGCCCCTTGGTGAAGTTGTCGGGCGGGGTCGCGCCGGTCTCGGGGGGCAGGTGGTCGTAGTTCCCGCCGTGCTCGTCGTAGGTGATGATGAGCAAGCTCTTCTCCCAGACGGCCGGGTTGCTGCGCAGCGCCGTGTAGACGTCGTAGATGAGCTTTTCGCCCACGGCCAGGTTTGAGACCGGATGTTGGTCGTTCTCAATCTGAAAGTTGTGCTTGTCGTGATAGTGGGCCCACTCCGGCTCGATGTAGCTGAAGGCGGCCAATTGTCCGCTGGCGGCGTCGCTCTGGAACTTGTCGAACCCCGACTCCACCTTGCAGCCGGGACCGGGGTGGACGGTGTCGGGAAAGTCGTTGGCCGTCAGCGGTCGCTTGGAGTAGCCGTAGATCGCCCAGGTCTGCCCGGCCTCGGCGAGCTTTCCGAACACCGACGGCGTGTTGAAGGCAGGTGTGTCGCGGGCCGAGTTGTCGATGTAACCCAGCGACGTGCCGGCAACGGCGAAGGCCCGGTTGGGGAAGGTCTGCGTCGGAACCGACGCGAACCAGCGGTCACAGACGGCAAAGCCCTTGGCCAGCCCGGAGAGCACGGGCAGGGTCTCGGGCTTGTACATGCCCATGATGGAAGACGTTTGGGCACCGACGAGCTTGGGGTCGAGTGGATGGGCGGGATGGCCGAGTTCGCGAGCGAAGCTCGTGACGAAGCCGTCGTTGGTTGCCTTCCCATCGGCCGGGGCGGTGGCGGAGCCGAACAATTGCTCGTTGGTGGCGATAAACCCTTCGGATGGGTTGGCCAACGGGTAGTAGTAGGCGTTCTGCATTTCCGGCGTGACCGGATGAACGGCCACCGCGGTGCCGGCAAGGTCGCGGTTGGACTCGGTTCCATCCAGTCCGTCGAAGTTGCCGGATTTGGGGTAGAGATATCCGAGTAGATGGTCGAACGAACGGTTCTCCAGCATCAGCAGGATTACGTGGTCGATTGAATCCAGTCCAGCCATCGGTGCCGCCCTTCATCCCGTTGGTCCGAGTCTCTCGCTGCCGGAGCCCGATGGCTAGGTCGATCGTGCTAATCGAGTAGTCCACTACTCATGTGGAACGGCGTTGCACCTGACACGCTGTTGCCGTCGGTACCACCCGAAACGGAGGACGGCAATGGAGACCGCAGCCCCGGAGCGAATTGTGAACCAGGAAAGCCAGTTCCAATGACCACAGCCATGACCACTCACCAGACATTTCCCGACTACTACTGCGACCTCGCCGGTGACGGCGTCTTCGTCGATTACTGCATCAACCCGCCGCAAATCCCCGGCCGGCCCCCTTACGTGCTCAGCTACGAACGCGGCCAGCAGACGTTCCACTTCGAGCGCCACCAGATCCGCAGCACGTTCGTGCCCGACCTTGGCTGGTGTCTGAGCGTGACGACCCACGAACTCGGCGACGCCGGGTCGGTCACCGCAACGATCCTCTTCCCCACCGTCGTCATACCGACAGCGGAAGCGGACATCCCGGTGCAGACCATGGTGATCACCACCATCCATGAGATTCCCGCTGTGCCCACGCTTCCCGGCCAGCGTGACCACTACCGGATCACCGCGCTCACCGGCCGCGCCCAAAAGATGCGGCTCTACTGAGCAGCCAGCGTGAGCTCGGCCAGGGCCTGGGAGCGCGCGGTCACCGCGGTGACGGACGCGACGGCGCCGTCGGCGACGCGCGCGATGCCGGCGATGTGAAGCGAAGCGGCCTTCCCGACGTGCGGTTCTGCGGCGGTGCCCAGGCCACCTCGATACAAACCTCGGATCGTGACGTGGAAGGGAACATCGGCGCCCGCGGAGAAGAGATCGTTGACCACCACGTCCCGCGCATCGAGCACCGCTTGGTACGTCACCCCGGTGCGCGCATCATCGATGTCGTAAGCCGGTGCGGCGGCGAGATCTGCTCTCTCAAGCCAGGTTCGAACCGTTTGCTCGGCATCGGGGTTTGCCGACACCGCCTCGGTCGTCATCCACGGATCGAGATGCGGCGTCAGCAACGGGTGGGGGTGGCCGCTCGTGATCTGCGCCTGCATGGCGAAATAGTCTTGCTCGACGTAGTTTTCGGTCAGCCGACGGCCGTTCCACTTGTACAGTCCGATGCCTCGCCAGCAGGCGAGTGCGCGCGCCCCGGCGCCCGGCATGGCCGCGTGCTCGCTGAAGTGCATGCACAGGCGATCACCGTTGAGTACGAACTCGTGGACGACGATGCCCAAACCTGGTGCGGCATTGAAGATTTTACGAACCGCCTTGGCGTAGGTGGTCGAACGGACGAGGGACATGCCGTTGATGTGGACGACGTAGTCGGGCTCCATGATCTCTGAGTACAAGGATTGATCGTGCGAGTTCGTGTAGTCGATGCAGTACTTGCGCATCAGCGCGACGAAGGGGTGCACGTCAGTCCTGGACGAACGGCCCGAGCAACTGCGGGACGCGAAGGGATTCGGGTACCGACTCGAGCCCGATGGCCCGGTCGATCGCTTCGTGCAGGTAGTAGATGCGCCGTTCCTGGTAACCGAGTCGCAGCGATTCGAGCGTGCCGGCATCGAGCGACCGCTGCTGGCCGGGCAGGACGTCGAGGTCCTCGAACAGCACCCGCGACAGGGCCGCGATCACCATCTCGTTGGTGCGCCGGTTCGCGTCTTCCTCCGTGCCCAGCGATGAGCACCAGTGGACGTTGTAGGCCGACGTCGATGGACCGGTGGGCCAGTTGGTGATCAGGAAGACGAATCCGGTGCCGGCGAAGACGATGCTCAGGTTCGGGAAAACGTGATAGGAGAACGTTCCGCGCAGGGGCAGATCACCGAGGCTGGGGAACACGCACGGAAACGGCGACAGCGCTTCGCCGTCCACGTCCTCGCGGTAGGGAACGAGCATGCGGGAGTGGCCGTTCGGCATCAGCTGGATGCCCGTGCCCGACTGTTGAAGTGTGCGGGCCGCGGTGGTCCGGTGGACGTAATTGACGTGATAGCTCTCGAGATTCGCGTCGACGGGAAGTTTCCAGTTGACCGGGACGTGACGGACCGTGCGATCCACCAGATGCAGGCGCCCGTCTAGTTCGGCTAAGTCGCTGAGGTCGTCACCGACGCGAGCGAGGAAGTCCGACAGCGGCTCCGCATCCGCGTCGAGGTTGATGAACACCAGCGGGCCCCAGGAGGCGCACTGCAGCCGCGCCAGGGCGTGACAGTCGCGAACGAGATCGGAAAAGTTCAGCGCCTCGGGGTACCCGGCCAGCTGGCCGTCCAGGGAGTACGTCCAGGCGTGGAAGGGACACGTCAACCGGCGCCCGACATTCCCCTGCGGCTCTTCGACGAGAGCGGCCCCGCGATGACGGCAGGTGTTGTAGAACGCGCGCACGACGCCGTCCGCGCCGCGGACCAGCATGACGGGCCTGTCGAGCTGGTCGAGTAGGACGTAGTCGCCCGGCTTGCGCAGTTGATCGGCGTGGGCGACGAACAACCACGAGCGGGAAAAGACTGCGGCGGCTTCGAGCTTGGCGAAGCCGGGATCCGAATAGCGGGCGCCCGGCACCGGCGGGAGCACCGGGAATTCGGGCGGGTACGCGCGCCGCGCCGTCTCCGCCAGGGAACACTCCATTACCGCGTCCACCGCGTGGGAGCCGATGCCCATGGTCACCTCGTCTCCGGCATGCCGCCGTTCTCTCCTGTGGGATAGTTTTATGAATGGGCACTCATTTTGCAAGGCGACAGCGGGGACGCCCACCGAACTCCGACGGGCAGGTCACCACCCGGCGACTGGTGGAGGCGGCCGCGGCGGTGTGCGTTGAACGGGGATTCGAAGGCAGCACGCTTCCGCTGATCGCCGAGCGGGCAGGCGTGTCACCGACCGCGGTGTACAACCACTTCCGCAATCGGGAGGAGTTGCTTTACGCCGCCGCTGTGAGTGCCCTCGAGGAAATTACCGCCGTCGCGCTGCGGAGCGGCCGTGGCGAGCGCCCGCTGCATGCGATCGCAATGGCTTATCTGCAGCCCGGGATGCGACAGAACCGGCGACTCATTGCCGAGCTGCACCTCGCCAGCCGCCGCGATGCGCGGTTGGCGTCGCTGATCAGCCAGTGGCATCGCGAGTACGCCGACCGATTCGTCGGGGCGCTCTCGGGCACCGATCCGAACCCGAAGGCCACCACCAAAGCCGTCTTCCTGCTACTGCTGGGGCTTTGTCACTTCGACGACGTATCCACAATCAGGGTGTCGCGTTCGGCGGTAGCCGAGCGTGTCGAGCGGCTGGTCGACGTGCTTGTGCCGGAAGGGCCGGCGATCGCCGGGACGGCTTCCTGATCGACTCAGCGGCTGGGAGGTACCGGAAGGTCGGCGTGCCGAACCTGGTTTCCCCCAGCGCGTTTCGCTTCGTACATTGCGCCGTCGGCGGCCTCGACGAGGCGTTCGAGAATTTGCCGGTTGACGATTTCGCTTTCCGACGGCAGTTGGATACTGCTGATACCCAAACTCGCCGTCACATCCCAGGGTGTGTTGGCAATCGCCGTGCGCATGGCCTCGGCCGTTCGCCGCGCGTCGTGGATCCCGATCGTCTCGGCGACGAGGAATTCCTCCCCACCGACCCGGGCGATCACCGTCTCGCCATTGCTAATTCGCCGCAGGTTGTCGGCGACTGCCACCAGGATGCGGTCCCCGGTGGCGTGGCCGTAGGTGTCATTGATGCGTTTGAAGTTGTCCAGATCGAGCATCAACACGCTCAGACAGCCGGCGGGTGCCGCGGCGGTCAGCAGCCTGGACGCGGAACGATAAAAACCACGCCGGTTGCGCAGGCCGGTGAGCGGATCGGTGGAGGACTTCAGTGCGTCTACCGACAGCCAATGCACGAGTATCTGCCCGCAGAACGGCACCGCCAGGATGCCCGCGCTGAGCACCAGCAGCTTGGCCGCCGCCATCGACGGATCACCGGCCGCCGCGATCCGGGCCGCGCACACCATCGCGGAGCTCAAGGCGCTGCCCAGCGTGAAAACCAGGAGCCGAGCGGAATGGAAGAACGCCACGTACCCCGCCAGGCCACCGAATGCGGCGCATCCCAGCAGTCCGCTGCGTGGGTCGCTCTCGATCAGGCACGCCGCGGCGATGCCGAGCGTCCCAGTTACTGAGAACACCAGGGATTGAACCCGTGTCGGCCAGTTCCGTAGCCAGACCAGTGCCATTCCCGCCAGGATCACGATGAATGTCGCGGCTACAGCGTGCCCCGTGCGAGTGCGTGGACCCGAGGGGCTGCCCAGCATCAGTAGCGTCGCCGCGGCCAGAGTTACCAGGATGGCGACCAGCAGGTAGCGCACAAATGGCTGCAATCCGCGCGCCGCGAGATAATCCGACAACCAGTCATAGTGGTCGGGTTGACGCCACCACACGCCGATCCAGTGCATTTTCGACGCCCTTGGTCCTCGTTGACACCACCGTTCGCCTGCGCGGACGACCGAATCTTCGTCGTATGCTACTGACCCGCGTGAGAACCAGGGGCCGTTCAGGTTTTCAGCGCGAACCGCGTGGTTGTGCCGAGAGCTTCGTGATCAACCGCCGCATGTTGCGGGTCAGGGAGCGCGGAACGTGATCGGGATCCATCAGGTCGTTCTCGGCGAGCGCGCTGTCCTCGCCGGCCACGGTCCGGCCGGTAAACCGCCGCAGTGTCTTGCCCTGGCCACGAAGCGCCTCGACGGCCTGCAGGAAGGACCTACCCTGCTGCAGCCTCCGCTCGAACTCGTCGACGGAAACGCCCAAATGCTCACACACGAGTTGGTGCCGCACCGACTCGATCGTTCGCCGGATGCGTTCGTGCGCCTCGGCATGCGGGTCGGCTTCCACGGCGAGGTCGCACTCGCTGTCGAACCCCAACGACCGGTTGTTGAAGTTCGATGAACCGACGCGCAACAGCCAATCGTCGACCACCAATATCTTTGAGTGGATGTATATCTGCGCCCCGCCGTCGGTCGCCGCCCAAAAGACGCCCAGACGGCGGTGTTCGTCGGCCGCCCAGAGATCTTGGATTAGCAGGTGGCGTGCGCTGTCCATCGTTTCGCGCTCGAGGCGGTTCATGCCCCGGCGGGGAAGGACGATGACGATTTCCGGACCGTCGTGCTCTTTGAGCCGAGCGGCCAGCGCCTCGACCACCTTTCGGGCCGCCAGGTACTGGTTCTCCAGATAGATGGTGTGACGTGCCGCCGCGATCGCCGCGAGGTTGAGCGCTTCCACCTCGCGAACCTCGTCGCGACCGCCGAATGTGGGCAAGGTGCGCGCGATTCCGATTTCGACATCGCGCAATATGGGCTGCAAGCCGCCGGGCCAGACGGCGCGCGCGGACTCGATCGGGGCCAGTGACTCCTCGGTTGCGGTCCGCCATCTGTCCCGGGCGACCTCGGCGAGGGCGAGTGCCGCGCCGCCGTCCACCGCGGCCGCGACCTCGTGCCGGGGACCGTATCGACGGCCGAGCGCGCGGCGGAATCGGTTGTTGTGCTTGTGTTCCGGGGTGTCCCATCGATCCAGGGTGAGGTCGATGCCGCCGCAGAACGCCAGCGCGTCATCGATGATCACGATCTTCTGGTGGTGGACGGCGCCGGTGGGACGGGCCCCGTCGACGGCCAGGCGCAATCGCCTGCTGCTGAGGCGATTCACAACCGACACGGGAGTTACGCCGTACCAAATCCCGTCGAACACCGGCAGCAGGCGGAGGTTGGATTTCAGCACGTAAATCTCCAGCGCCGGTCGTCGCCACACCAGCCAGTAGAGAAATGCGCCCAGCTGGTTGGGGCCTGCGAGTTTCTTGCCTCCCCGTTCGAACGCCGTCCTGGCGTCAAAGTCCCAGCCAATCAATATGATTCGATGTTTGGCGCGCAGCATCGCCGCCTTCACCTGCCGAAAGTAATCGGCGGCGTCGATGATGATGGCCAGCTGGTCGGCGCGCTCCACGCGCCAGCAGGTCTGGCCGGTGATGGGCAAGGAATCGTCGCGCATACGCGGTCTGTCTACCACACGAGCGCGTACAGTCGTCCACCGTGAACGTCGATGCGGTCGCCTTCGGCGAGCAGTGGGCGGCGGCCTGGAATGACCACGATGTCGAGTCCGTGCTGAAGCACTTCCACGAAGACGTGGTATTCACCTCACCGGTGGCGGACGAGCTACTCCCGAACTACCGCGTGCTCTCGTCGGGAAGATCGTGCCTCGACTGGTGTAGACCCGGCCCGTCCGGGTCATCGTCTTGGTGCTTGAGCTTCTCCTGCAACTCCCGCTGCTCCTCGGTCGCTTTCCTGGCGTCTTCGGGGGGCGGCGGTGGGTCGATGTTGACTTGTTGATCCACGCGAGTTCTCCTTCGAGCTTCGACGAACGCTTCTGGGAGGGTCTCCCCAATCCCCGGATCCGAAACCGAACGCCATCGCAAGCCGGCTGGCGATCCCAGTTGCGGTGGCGCCAGAGCGGTTAAGGGCCACGGTCGCACCCCATCGCCGAAATGAGTTTGCCCCGGGTAACTTGTTCCCAGGGCTGCCGAGCAGCACATGACCAGACGGTTGGCCGGAGGTGCGCTCAGTGATGTCACGGCTCAAGGCGTGGTGGAGCGAGCCCGATCAGTACGACTGGATCACTGCATTCCTGAGCCAACGTGGCATGCTGCGCCCGGCCCGGATGATTCTCGCCGTCGTCGCCGGATCGTCGATGTTGGTGCCGCTGACCGTGTTGCCGAGCCAACGCCGGCCGAGCGTCGTCGAAGTGATCACCGGTGGAGTCGCCGTCGCGTTCACGGCCGGTGTGACCGTGCTGTGGATGACGCGCTGGCCCACGCGCCGGCTATCGCAGGGCGGGGTGGCCCTCGGCGCGTTGTTCGTCGGCGGGTGGAGCCTCGTGCAGCCGACCGGGGCACTGGCCGCGCTGGCGTGCACGGCGATGGCCGTCACCGGCGGTTACATCGCGTTGTTCCATAGCCCCAAGCTGCTGGTCTTCAACGGCTTGGTGGCCATCGCGGTCACCGTCACGGCGGTGGTGCGGTTGGCTTATGAGGCCAACATCGCCACGGCGGCCTCCGCGCTCTGGATAAATGTCTTTCTCAATTTGTCGGTCCCCCTGGGAATTTGGGGTATGTCGCGGGCGATGGGCACCTACGTTCAGCGCTCGGAAGAGGACCCCCTCACCGGATTGCTGAACCGACGGGCGTTCACCGACGCGGTCGGTAACCGGTTGGCGAATCCGCCACCGGCGCACACCCACCTGGCGGTGGTGATGGTCGATCTGGACAACTTCAAACGCATCAACGACACCCACGGTCATCTGGCCGGCGACCGCGCCCTGCGGGCGGTGGCCGGCCTGTTGCGCGAGCACACTCCCGCGAACGCGGTCATCTGCCGAGCGGGCGGCGAGGAGTTTTTGGTCGCGATGACCGCCGCCGACTCCGACGTCAGGCCGATGACCGCGCGGTTCTGCAGCGCGCTCGCCGGGCTGCTCCCGAGGATCACCGCGAGCGTCGGTATCGCCAGCGCCGAGCTGCCCCTGCTAACCGGTGACGTTGCACGAATCGTCGACGAGCTCATCAGGATCGCCGACGACGCGATGTATGCCGCCAAACGCCGGGGCGGAGACCAAATCCACCAGGGCGTGACGACTTAGGCCTCGCGTACACGCTATTCACAGATTCGACACAGCGGCCGCTTAGGTGGCGGCGAAATCATCGAATCGGGCTCCAGACCGCCTGGGAGAAAAGCACTTTCCGACGCCCCGCGCGCGAGGGAGGGACGTTGAGTTTCCAGACCGATGTGGCCCCCCGGCCCAAGCTCGTCGAGAACGTTGCCGGCGTGCTGGCCAAGCCACGGTTGCGCGGTTGGATCCACCAGTATTGCGCCATCGCGGCCGTGATTGCGGGGGCGCCGCTGGTCGCCGTCTCGTGGGCGGAGGCCTCCAAGCGGGCGGGGCACTCGACGCTGACCTACGCCCTGGCGATCGTGGCGATGTTCGCCGTCAGCGCCGTCTATCACCGCGTCCATTGGGTGTCCCCGGTCTACCGGACCTGGATGAGGCGGCTCGACCACTCGATGATCTTCGTGTTGATCGCCGGCACCTACACACCGTTTGCCAGGCTCGCGATGCCCCGGGGGACCGGCTACGTGGTGCTTGCGATCGTCTGGGGTGGCGCGATCGCGGGAATCGCGCTGACCCTGTTTTGGCCGACCGCCCCGCGCTGGCTAGGCGTGGCGCTGTATCTGCTGCTGGGCTGGGTGGCAGTCGCCTATACCGGGTTGATCCTGCACAACGCCGGCGTCGCCGCGACGGTGTTGCTGGTCGTGGGCGGTGCGCTCTACAGCGTGGGCGCGGTGTTCTATGGGCTGCGTTGGCCCGATCCGTGGCCGACGACGTTCGGCTACCACGAGGTCTTTCACGCCTGCACCGCGCTCGCGGCAATCTGCCAGTACATCGCCATCTGGTTCGTGGTCTTCTAAAACGGGGCTAGCCCAAGTCGGCGGCGACCCGCTCCAACGCGGCGAGGTGGTCGTCGACGGTGGCCAGGCCGGCCTTCATGGTGTTCACCGAAACGTGCGTGGCACCGGCGGCTTTCCAGGCGGCGATGTCGGCGGCCACCTTGTCGGGGTCGCCGACCCAGCTGACCCGGCCTTCCATCCCCAGGGCGGCGGCATCGCGTCCGGCGGCCTCCGCCGCGCGGCGCACCTGCGCGCTGGCGTAATCGAGGCCGGGTCCGGGCTCCATCATCGGGAACCAGCCGTCGCTCAGCCGTCCGGCGCGTTCGTAGGCGCGGTCGGAAGCAGCACCGAACCACACCGGGATCGGGCGCTGGGTCGGCAGTGGGGCCAGGCCTGCCCCGGTCACCGTGTGGTACTTGCCGTTGAAGGTGACCGACCTTTCGGTCCACAGCTTGCGCATGAGCTCGACCTGCTCCTCGGAGCGCCGGCCGCGGTTGGTGAACGTTTCGCCGAGGGCCTCGTACTCTACGGCGTTCCACCCCAATCCAATACCGAGCCGAAACCGACCACCGGTGAGCAGATCCACCTCGGCGGCCTGCTTGGCCACCAACACGGACTGGCGCTGCGGCAAGATGATGACGCCGGTGACGAGTTCGAGCGAGGTGACCGCGGCCAGGTACCCGAACATGACGAACGGCTCGTGAAATGTGTCGTCGATGTCGTAGTAGCCCCGCCAGCCCTCGTGGACCGTCGGGTCGGCCCCGACGACGTGGTCGTAGGCGAGGATGTGCGTGAATCCCAATTCCTCGACGCGCTGCCCATACGCGCGTACGACTGCGGGGTCTCCACCGAGTTCGGTCTGCGGGAACACGACACCAATGCGCATTGCCCGTTCAACCGAGTCGCGCCGCAGTTCCTTCCCACTGGGAGCCGCCGGAAGAGCCCGCAGGTCCGGTAAACACGCGTTCACAGCGAACTGCCAGGGAACCCGGTACCGCCGGTACGCATGATGCGGCGAGCGTATGGGTACCCGGCCGGTTGAACGGTCGCGAAGCGGCGGCCCGCGCTCCGCCCTTGGGATAGACCGCTCTCTGAAAATACGAAGGGGAAGCCGGCGGTAATCAAATCCGTCCGGCGGGAGGAGCATCCGATGCCAGAGGTCCAACTGCATCACGAAGGACATCCGAAGTACCGCCGGATGGTTCGTTTCGACTGGTCGGAAACGCCGCTGCACTGGGTGCCCGACGATCCGTTCTCGACGCACATGATCAACGTCCTGCATCTGCTGCTGCCCGAGGGCGAGCGGCACTTCATCAAGGCCGTCCTCGAGGCGTCGTCGCTGGTCGACGACCCGGAGCTGGAGGCGGCGATCAAGCCGTTCATTCAGCAGGAGTCCTGGCACGCCTGGGCGCACCAGATCGTGCTGGACCACCTGGCCGAGCAGGGCATCGACACCAAGCCGTACACCGACCGACTCGGGAGAGTGTTGTCGATAACGCTGGGTGATGCCCCCAAGTGGTTTCCGCCGGCGATGAAACGGTGGTGGTTGTATCGGCGGTTGGCCGAGGTGGCCGCGCTGGAACACTTCACGGCGATGTTGGGCCAGTGGGTGCTGACCAACCGGGGCCTGGACTATGCGGGGGCCGACCCGATGATGCTCGATCTGCTGCGCTGGCACGGCGCCGAGGAGGTCGAGCACCGCTCCCTGGTGTTCGACGTGTTCCAGCACGTCTGCGGTAACTACTGGATCAGGGCGTTCGCGATGCTGTTCACCGCGCCGCTGTTCGTCGGCTGGTGGATCGCGGGCGCTCGCTACCTGATGGCCCAGGACCCGACCATCGATCAGAAGTGGCGGTGGCGGGACTGGCTGTGGGCGGCCCGCGAGTACCGGGTGGTCGGCCCCTGGAAGCTTCTGGTGACGACGCCCGTCCGGTACCTGCGACCGAGTCATCATCCAAACGAAGAGGCGTCGACCGAGATGGCGGTCGACTACCTGAACTACTCGCCGGTGGCGAAGGCGGCACAGGAGCGGGCGCGCGCCCAGGCCAAGTCGGGCGGACCCGACGGTTCCCGCGGGGTTTCCGGCGTAGCAGCGGAAAGGGCTGAGGTTCGATGAAGGTTTCGGTGGATCTGGACACCTGCGACGGCAACGGGGTGTGCATGAGCATCTGTCACGAGGTGTTCGACGTACGAGAAGACGGACTGCACGTGCTCCAGGAGGAGCCCTCGGAGGAGCTGCGCCAGCAATTGATTGGCGCCGAAGTGTCTTGCCCCACGCAGGCGATCACGGTGAAGGAGTGATCCGATGCCGAGTCGTCAGCTAAAGGAGGTCGTCGTCGTCGGTGCCGGCGTCGCGGGCACCCGCGCTGCCGAGACCCTGCGACAGGATGGCTACGACGGTGGCCTGACCATCGTGGGCGCGGAGCGGCACGCCCCCTACCACCGGCCGCCGCTTTCGAAGAAACTGCTAACCGGCGAGGTGCACCGGGCCGGTGTCGACCTGGCACCGCAATTCGACATGGATGCGCGCGTGCTGCGGGGCGCATCGGCGACCAAGTTGGACCTGGGCTCGCGCACCGTCCACTTGCGTGACGAAAACCAGGATCTTTCAGTGCAATTCGACGGGCTGGTGATCGCCAGCGGCGCGACACCACGCGAATGGCCGGGCGGCCGGGTCCCCGACGGGGTGCTGATGCTGCGCACGGTGGACGATTGCCTGGCAATCCGGCAACGACTGGGCTCGCGCCCTCGGGTGGTCGTGGTCGGCGGGGGATTCATCGGCGCGGAAGTGGCCGCGAGTTGCCGCTCGATCGGGCTGGACGTGGTGTTGGTCGAGAAGACCACCAGCCCGTTGCTGGCCGCGTTGGGCAACGAGCTGGCGCCGCGCTGGGCGGAACTGCACCGCCAGCACGGCGTCGACCTACGCGTGGGGGTCGGCGTCGACGCATTCCTCGGTAACGGACATGTGGAGGCCGTGCGGCTCAGCGATGGTTCGCAGCTCCCGGCCGACCTCGTCATCGTCGGCCTGGGCGTCACCCCCGCCACCGATTGGCTAGCCGGCTCGGGGGTGCAGCTGGACGACGGGGTGCTCTGCGCTGCCACGGGCGCGGTCGAAGGTGACACCGGGGACGCCATGGTCGTGGCCGCCGGCGACGTCGCGCGCTGGTGGCATCCGCTCTACCAGCGGCATCTACGCACCGAGCATTGGGACGACGCCGGGCGCCAGGGCGCAGCCGCGGCCCGCACGCTGTTGGCGGGGCCCGACCGGTCGGAAGCCTACGACGACGTGCCGTATTTCTGGTCCGATCAATACGATGTAAAGGTCCAAATGCTTGGCGTACCAACCGATTACGATGCCATCGAAATCATCGAGGGCTATCCCGACGGATGGGAGTTCGTGGCCGCCTATGGCCGCGACGGCCAGACCGTCGCGGTGCTGGCAACGATCCCGAATCGGGTGTACGCCTACCGCGACGCCATAGCCAAAGGTGCCGAGTTTCCGCCTGGGCGGCCGGATTAGCGAGGGCTGCCCGGAGCGCGGTAGCCGGTGACGGCCCGGGTGGGTGGTCGCTCGGGGAATGCGCCGGCGGCGCCTGGGGTTGAGAAGGCCATGACTGACGGCATTGAACTAAGCCCCACGGACTGGGTGCGCGATCAGACCGAACGAATACTGGAGAAGGGCACCACCGACGGAGTCGAGATCCTCGACCGGCCCGTCGTCCTGATAACCGTCACGGGCGCCAAGTCCGGCAAGCAGCGCTACGTGCCGTTGATGCGCGTAGAAGAGGACGGTCGCTACGCCATGGTCGCGTCGAAAGGCGGCGCACCCGAACACCCGTCGTGGTACTTCAACGTCAAGGCCAACCCGCCGGTGACTGTGCAAGATGGCGAAAAGGTCGTCGCCCTCACCGCGCGCGAGCTGGAAGGGTCTGAGCGAGAGCACTGGTGGCGGTTGGCGGTGGACGCGTTTCCTCCTTACGCCGAATATCAAGAGAAGACGGCAAGGCAAATCCCCGTTTTCGTTCTGGAATAACCGATCGATTCCTCTTGCCGCGGAGGAGTCATCGCTCGGCATAACTGGGTATCCCCCACTGATGGCCGCAGATTCACGTATGCCCGCAGTCCCCGCGGGGTTTACCCGTGTCGGCGCCGCGGATGCCGCTACCGCTGCCGAATTGCGCAGTGCCCTGCGGCGGTGGCTGCAGGAGGCGACCGAGGTTGCGGCGGATCTCCGCGAGGACATCGTCTTGGGCGCCAACGAAGCGCTTGCCAATTGCGTTGAGCACGCGTACCGGACCCACCCCACGCCCGGTCCGATGAAACTGCACGCACGCCACGACCCCGGCGCGCGATCCGTCAACGTGCGCGTCAGCGACCGCGGAACCTGGCACCGGCCGCAGCCCATGAAGCCCGACGATCCACGGGCGTCCCGCGGCATCCTGCTGATGCACGCGCTCGCCGATCACTGCACGATCAATGCCCGACCCGACGGCACCACGGTGTGTCTCGACTACACCACGACGCCGACGCCGCTGGACGGCCGCGACATTCGCCTCTAGGTCAGACGCCGTAGGCGCGCTCCAGATCCTTGAGCGACGTTTCCAAGTGGCCCAGCAGCCGCTGCAGGTGCGGCACGCTGCGCCGGCAGCCGACGAGACCGAAGTCGAGGTACTCGGCGTTGTTGGTCACGGTGATGTTGACCGCCTGCCCGTCGAGCGGGATCGACAGCGGATAGTTCCCATCCAACCGGGCGCCACGCCAATACACGGGTTTCGACGGGCCGGCCGAGACGTTCGAGATGACGACATTGAACGGCGGCGAGGCGGTCGAGAGATATCCGGGAATCAGCCCCAAGAACAGCCCCCCGATGTTGAACGCTGAGAGGGCGAGCTGCTGAACTGGGGGCAGCTGCTGGAACACCTCCTTGGTGCCATAGATCGACGAGCTGATGATCTCCAGCCGCTGTGCCGGGTCGTCGAGGTCGGTCGCCAGGTTGCACAGGAAGGTCCCGACCATGTTGCCGCCGCGGTCGTCATCGCCCTTGCGCAGGTTAACCGGCACCATCGCTGTCAGCGGGGCATCGGGCAGGGCGTGCTGCTCGAGGAGATAGGCCCGAAGCGCCCCGGCGGACATGGCGAGCACCACATCGTTGACGGTCACCCCGGCGGCGGACTTCACGGCCTTGATGCGATCCAGCGACCAGGACTGCGCGGCCACCCGTCGAGCGCCGCCGATGCGGACGTTGAACATGCTGCGTGGCGCACGGAACGGGAGGGTCAGTTGTTGTTCGAGCAGCGCCGCGCGCGCGAGCCGCACCGTGGACGGCGCCAACGCGAACGCCGATCCCGCGGCGCCGCCGACCCGATCGAGCAGCGACGGCCGCTTCCGCGGTTTCCCGTGTCGCCGGGGCCCCAGGTTCCAGGGAACCCGCACCTCGTCGTCGTCAGGATCCGCACTGAAGGCGCGTTGCATCAGTCGCAGCGCCGAAACGCCGTCCATGAGGGAGTGGTGGTACTTGGTGTAGACCGCGTAGCGCCCGTCCTCGAGGCCCTCCACGAGGTGCGCTTCCCACAGCGGACGGTGCCGGTCGAGCAGGCTGCCGTGCAGCCGGGACGCCAACTCCAGCA
Organism: Mycobacterium sp. 1554424.7; assembly: GCF_001665295.1. Taxonomy (GTDB): domain Bacteria; phylum Actinomycetota; class Actinomycetes; order Mycobacteriales; family Mycobacteriaceae; genus Mycobacterium. The sequence continues at coordinate 41,942 of NZ_LZSE01000097.1, forward strand.
GGTCACGGACGCGTCCCGGCTCCGGCAATGCCGACCGCCGGAGGTGGTAATCGAGCTCGACGTCCTGGTCCAACGACCACGCGACATTGGTGATGCCGCCGAAGAAGGCGGGGTGCTTGCGGAACGTCGGTTGAACATCCGTGCACTCGAGCATCGCCTGATAGGACTCGCGGACGAAGTGCGGCCCCGCATCCTCGGGCGGCACAAAGAGCTGCAGCGATCCGGCATGCATCGGATGTTCGCGTGACTCGCCGATGAGAAACAGCGCATCCGCCGGCGATATCGGTTCCATCGTTGGTCCCCCATTCAGTCGCGTTCGTTGCGGGCGCACCGTTGACAACAGCTGCCAATCTCCAATTAGCCCGAGCGGGCGTCGCTCACACCTGCAAAATTCGGCGGCGCCGGTTACTGCGCGGGGAGCCGCCAATTCGTTGCGGGGCTGTCCGGACGGATAGACTGCTACGCCAGTAAGTCGAGCGGCTGAGATCACACGCCGCCGAGCCCAAGAAAATCCAGGTCCGGGGGAAGTGCCATGCCTGAACATCAGAGCGAAACCGTCAGCTTGGAACCGCACTTCGAGGACGTGCAGGCGCACTACGACCTGTCCGACGAGTTCTTCGAGCTTTTCCTGGATCCGACGCGTACTTACAGCTGTGCATATTTCGAGCGCGACGACATGACCCTCGAAGAGGCGCAGATCGCCAAGGTCGACCTCTCGCTCGGCAAGCTCGGATTGGAACCGGGCATGACGCTGCTCGACATCGGGTGCGGGTGGGGCACCACGATCATTCGCGGGCTCGAGAACTACGACGTCAACGTCGTCGGCCTCACGCTGAGCCGCAACCAGCAAGCGCACGTCCAGCAACGCCTGGACCGGCACCCATCCGCGCGCAGCAAACGCGTGCTGCTGCGGGGCTGGGAACAGTTCGACGAGAAGGTGGACCGCATCGTGTCGATCGGCGCCTTCGAGCACTTCGGACGCGACCGCTACACCGACTTCTTCAAGATGGCCTACGAGGCTCTTCCCGCCAACGGTGCGATGCTGTTGCACACCATCATCAAGCCCAGCGAGGAGGAGTTCAGCGAGCGCGGACTGGCCATCACCATGACCAAGCTGCGGTTCATGAAGTTCATCGTGGACGAGATCTTCCCGGGCGGGGACCTTCCCAACGCCAAGGCAGTCACGGAGCACGCCGAAGGCGCCGGCTTCGCCGTCAAGCTCGTCCAACCGCTGCGCCTGCACTACGCCCGCACGCTCGACATGTGGGCGGCCGCGCTCGAGTCGCGCCGCGACGAGGCCATCGCGGTTCAGTCCCAAGAGGTTTACGACCGGTACATGAAGTACCTGACCGGTTGCGCGGACCTGTTCCGCGACGGCTACACCGACGTCGCGCAATTCACCCTGGTCAAGGGCTGACGCCCGGGCGGTTTATCGGTGCGCCCCCGCGGGTAACACCACGAGCAACGACCTGATGCGGTAGGGGCCGAGGTCATTCGGCGCAAAACCGCTGGAAGGACCGACCGTGGATGCCGAACGCCGTGCGAGGAAAGTATCGGAGCAAAGAAGACCGACCGCCGGCCGGCCTGCACGACGCGGGATGGCCGGCGTCGCCCTGGCATGCGAGGTCGTCTCGGCTTGGATTCTGTGCGCGGCGAGCATGATCGGACTGTTCGCCTACGTCCAGCCCGACAAGCCGACGGTCGAGTCGACCCTGGGGCCGCCGCCCGCCTCCCACTCGGTGCGTCAGGAGGGAACGGTCGTCGCGGTGTCGGCGGACTCGCTGACCGCGCGCAGCGCCAACGGGTACACGCAGACCTACCGCGTGACGCCGAACACCACCGTCGTTTCCCGCGGTGGCCGCCAACTCGTCAGCGGCGCTTCGCGTTTCGCCATCAACGAGCACGTGGAAATCATCGGGACGGTCCAGGGCGGCACGGTGCTGGCCACCGCCGTCGCCGACCGCGGACTCTCCAACGGCGACGGGCCGCCGATGGATCACGTTGCGGCCCAGCCAATTAGCGACCCCGGCAGGTAACGGGCGGCGGGTCTGCGCTAACCCCTTACCGGTTGCCCAAATGCGCGCCGGCGTCGTCCAATTCGTCGCGGCGCAGGGCCATCGGGGTCTTGGCCGGGATGTCGCCGCCCGCGATCACCGCGCGGGTGATCGGGGTGAGCGCCCGAAAGAGCGTCTCAACCTCATCGTCGCTGAGCGCGCCGAGCGCCGACAGGGCCAGCGCGTCTGTGCTGGATTCGATGCGGTCCTTCAGCTCCCGCCCGGCCGCAGTCACGGTGCCGTCGTCGTTGAGCAATCCCCGCGCGGCGAGCCGTTTCTCGTGGTGGGTCCACGCCACCTCGTCGTAATCGCGGGTGCGGGCGATGTAGTCACGCTCGACCCGGCCGGCCGCCGCGTGCAGCACGTTGGCCTCCCGGCCGGAGACGCCGGCGGCCGCCAGCACCGCCACATGCCCGTCGCCGCGCTGCTCACGCAGCAGCGTCGCGGCGTGCCATAGCGCGGCCAGCGGTTCGTCAGGCCACGGCAGTGACAGGTTCGCGGCGAACAGCGGCCGCCCGTCGAGCGGCGCGTGGCGCGCCGCCTTGCCGGCCAATTCCGCTGCCACAACGACGTTTTCGTCAGGTTCGACGCCGTATCGGCGCAGGGCCGCGACGGCGGATTCCTGCCGGGCACGCAGCGCGGCGTCCGGACCGGCGACCTCCCAGGCAGCGGGCAGCGCCTTCGCGACGCGCTCGGGGGCGAAGTTATAAAAGATCGCGGTCACCACGTCCCTCGGCACCGTGCCCAGCGGCGCCGAGCGGGCGGCGAAGTAACCCATCCAGAAGCCTCGGTAACCCAGCGCGTCCAGCGCGGCACGCGCCTCCGGCGCGAAGTACGTCACGGCATGCACCGGCTCGAATCGATCGAAGAAGCGCCGCGCCAGCTCGGGTTCTCTGCGCATTTTCATTTGCCTTTCAAACTGCCTATGCGAAGCGAAAAGTCGGTGCGTCTGGGTGGCGGCTCGTTCTCGACTGTCTCGACGTAGATTTCGGGGTCGCGGTCGACGATCGGCAACCCCTCGGTGGTGGGGTGCTCGGTCATGAACTCGCTGTATTGGCGTCCGAGGGCGTCTCGGAGACCGATCGGCGCATTGCGGCGGAAGTCCGGCAATCCGTCCCGTTCCTCTTCGCCCATGTGGTCGTCGTTGGCCGCCCGGGTGCGGCCGACGGCGGCCCACCACTCTTCCGTGCCGACCCGCGCCGCGTTCGCGTCGCGCACCCCATCGCGAATGTCGTTGTGATCACCGATGGCATCGAGCGTCTCGCCTTCGGGGTCGTCGGTGCCCCGCTTCAGCAGCTGCGGGTAGAAGATCCTTTCCTCGATGTAGGCGTGCACGTCGAGCTTGTCGGCGAGCGGACGCCACACCCGCTCGAGCGCCGAGTTGTTGACCGTTGTCTGCACCCGCAGCGAGTCCAGTCGGGTGAACTGTGCGCGGAACCAATCGTGATCAGCGACGATCAAGTCGGTGATATCAGCCATGCCGACTCCTGCCTCCACCCGCCAAGCCTTCCGGCCATCGTGTTCCATGCGGAGCGCGAGATCAACCCGGCCCCGACGCGGCTGGCCTTCGCGGGACGAGTCGGATGGATCACAGCGGCGAGGCCCGGCCGGGGCGCTGAGGCCGGCGAGGGGTGCCTAGTCTCGAGGGGTGCCGAACCCTTACGACGACGCCCTGCGTGAGCGGATACGCGCGCACCTGGCGGCCCACGACCGTCGCACCGTCACCGACCCGACCAAGCGGCACGCAGCCGTCGCGGTGGTGCTGGTCGACTCGGAGGCCGGCGAGGACAGGGTCGATCCGGCGCCGGTGGACGACTGGAACGCGGGGCGCACGCCGCCGGCGGCGGGTCTCGACGGCCGCATGGTCGACGTGTCCGGCGGCGCGGCTTTTCTGTTGTGCCGCAGGGCGTCCCGCCTCACCTCGCACGCGGCGCAGTGGGCCCTCCCGGGCGGCCGCGTCGATCCGGGCGAGACCGCGGTCGACGCCGCGTTGCGCGAGCTGCGCGAGGAGGTTGGCATCGAGCTGCCGGATTCCACGGTGCTGGGCCTGCTGGACGACTACCCGACCCGGTCCGGATACGTCATCACACCGGTGGTGATCTGGGGAGGCGGACGGCTCGATCCGCGACCCGCACCCGACGAGGTGGTGGCGGTGTACCGGGTCGGGCTGCACCAACTGCAGCGCCTCGATTCGCCGCGATTCATCAGCATCGCCGAGAGCCCGCGACCGGTCGTACAGATCCCGTTGGGAAACGACCTGATTCACGCGCCGACCGGCGCGGTGCTGCTGCAGCTGCGGTGGTTGTGCTTGGAAGGCCGCCACGACCCGGTCGACGGACTCGAGCAACCGGTGTTCGCCTGGAAGTAGGCCTAGCAGGGTGCCCTTCCCGTGGGCCGGCCGAATGCCGGGATGCTCGCCGAAGATCTTGGCGAACGTCTGCCAATACCTTTCGCTCAGCTCGATCAGTTTCTCGTCCGCCGGCAACGGCATGGTGGTCTCCCGTCCGACGCAGTGGCTTGGCGGGATAACTGTCTGGCCGTGGAGGGACCGAGTATTCGGGCAGGGCGCTCCCGGAAGCGGGCCGCCGAAACTGGGAATCCAAAGCGGCACTTGCCGTTTGCGCCGGGCCCGAGTCGGCACGCGCATATGCGCAGCCGGATCTAAACCGTCCCGGCTAGCTCGGTGAATGCGGTGTGGGGCTCTGCTCCGATTCCCACTTCGCCGCGAGAGATCTCTTGACCGCCGTGCCGGGTGCCAGGTCGAGCTGGAACGTCTCGCCGGCGCCTTCGAGAGTCACGACGAAGCGGCCGTCGGTGAAGTCCTTGAACACCACCTTGTACGGCCGTTCGCCAGCGCCGCGGTCGACAGCGATCACGTCGCCGGGCGCGACGTCGTCGATTCGGTCGTTACCGGTAACTTCAGCCATACACGCGACGATAGCGACCAATCGAATTGCGATGCAACATTATTGAAGGCGAGCTCATTTGGTTAGCTGCACCAGGAAATCATGGCAGCGCTGCGCGCGCTTGGAATCCTCCGCCATGACATCCTCGAAGAACGAGGCGACGTCGTCGAGCCCCGCGTTCTTAGCATCGCGGACGTACTGTCCGTAGTCGTGTCCGGCCTTCAGCGAGTGGTACTGCACCGAAACAAGGTCGTACGTCACGTCGTCGAAGCCGGTTTCCCCCGTGGCCATTGCGCGCCTCCTCAGGTCGTCGTCAGAGTTGACGTCTGAGGCCTACCCGTGGGCCGCGCGCCTAAACGAATGGCGGCGTCGTCGGATGTACGCGGTCTGTAGAGCCCGTAACCATTATCTGCGGGTGCTGTCACTCGACGGACGTGCAATATTGGTCTTCTGGTAACCGGCGGGCGGATTGTGTCTGCGAACCTTGACCGACGCTCCGGGACGGAGGAGTCGCCGCGACCAAAGAAGGGAAAGGGCGACCATGACGGAACACTTGCGCGCTTACAACAGTCTTTGGCAGGTCCGCAGCGACTCGTGGTGCCGGTTGGAGGAGGCCGCCGATCGGCTCACCCGCCCGACCACCGAGGGCGCCCTGAAGACGAAGTGCATCAACACCTGCCAAGAATTGCTCACGCGGCTAAGCACTCTCGAGCCGTACTGGGCCTATCCGGGTTCGCCGCAATTCGCCCGGGTCCAGCGCCTGTTCGCCGCCGGCAGCTACGACAAGTTCGCGCAAGCGTTGGTGCAAATCAACCGCGCGCTGACCACGGAGTCGTACCGCACGGGCGACGTGGAGAACGCCGGCGCCGACGACCTGGACATGTTCCCGTCCGATCCGCGCCAGCTCGTCGAGCATCAGCCGGCGACGCAGCGTGACCGCCCCTATTTCGAGGTGCTCGTCGTCGAGAAGATGACCGAGGACCAGGAGCGGGCGCTGCGCAACGAGGTCCGCAAATGGCGGCGCCCCGACGACGAATTCGTCTACGAACTCGTCGTGGTCGCCAGCGGGGACGAGGCGCTCATCGCGGCCCGGCTGAACGTGAACCTGCAGGCGGTGGTGATCCGGCGGCGGTTCTCACACCAATCGGCGCGGGATCTGTCGTCGCTGGCGGAGTTCGTCGACACCGGGGTGTCGCACGAGTTGGCGGACCACCAGTCGCCCGAGGAGCGCGCGCAGATCCTCGCGGTTTCCCTGGCAAAGTTGCGGCCCGAACTCGACCTGTACCTCATGACCGAGATCGACGTGGAAGACATCGCGGGGCGGCTGGGCCAGTACTTCCGCCGGGTGTTTCACGCTCGGGAAGGCATGCTCGAGCTGCACCTGTCGATCCTGCAGGGTGTGGCGGCGCGCTATCGCACGCCGTTCTTCAGCGCGCTCAAGCAGTACAGTCACCGGCCCACGGGTGTCTTTCACGCCCTGCCGATTTCGCAGGGCAAGTCGATCGTCAACTCGCACTGGATCAGGGACATGGTCGGTTTTTACGGCCTGGACGTGTTCATGGCCGAGACGTCGGCCACGTGTGGCGGCCTGGACTCCCTGCTCGAGCCGACCGGGCCGCTGCGCGAATCCCAGCAGCTCGCCGCGGAAGCCTACGGGTCGCGCCACACCTACTTCGTCACCAACGGAACCTCGACGGCGAACAAGATCGTCACGCAGGCGTTGGTGGCGCCGGGCGACATCGTGTTGCTGGACCGCAACTGCCATCAGTCCCATCACTACGGGATGATGCTCGCCGGCGCGAATGTCATTTACCTCGAGGCGTATCCGCTCAACGACTACTCCATGTACGGCGCGGTCCCGCTGCGCGAGATCAAGTCGAAACTGTTGGCGCTCAAGCGCGCCGGCAAGCTCGACCGGGTCAAGATGATGTCGCTGACGAACTGCACCTTCGACGGGATCGTCTACGACGTCGAACGGGTCATGGAGGAGTGCCTGGCCATCAAGCCCGATCTCGTGTTCCTCTGGGACGAGGCATGGTTCGCGTTCGCCCGCTTCCACCCCGTGTATCGCACCCGCACCGCCATGGCGGCGGCGCGCGCGCTGCGGGAGCGGCTGGCCGACCCCGAGTACAAGCGCCGCTTCGAGGAGGATCTGGCAACCGGGGGTGCGCCCAGCGATGACGACCTGCTGGACCGCCGCCTGCTTCCCGATCCGGCACGGGCCCGGGTGCGGGTCTATGCGACCCAATCGACGCACAAGACCCTGACCGCGCTGCGCCAGGGGTCGATGATCCACGTCTTCGATCAGGACTACGACCAGAAGGTGGCGGAGCCGTTCCACGAGGCGTACATGGCGCACACCTCGACCTCGCCCAACTACCAGATCCTCGCGTCGCTGGATCTCGGCCGCCGGCAGGTGGCGTTGGAGGGTGTGGAGCTGGTGCAGCGGCAGATCGAGAACGCGATGCAGCTGCGTGACGCGATCGACAACCATCCCCTCCTCAGCAAGTACATGCGATGCCTGCGGACTTCCGATCTGATTCCCGAGGATTTCCGGCCGTCGGCCATCGACCAGCCCCTACGCTCCGGGCTGCGCAACATGATGGCCGCCTGGGACCACGACGAGTTCGTGCTCGATCCGTCGCGGATCACGTTGTTCATCGGGCCCACCGGCTACGACGGGGACACCTTCAAGCGCCAACAGTTGATGGACCGCTACGGGATCCAGATCAACAAAACGTCGCGCAACAGCGTGCTGTTCATGACCAATATCGGCACCACCCGCAGCTCGGTGGCGTTCCTGGTGGAAGTTTTGGTCAACATCGCCCGCGAGTTGGACCAGGACATCTCAGAGATGAGCCTGGGTGAGCGCGAGCACTTCGCAAAGGCGGTCTATCGGCTCACCGAAATGTCGTTGCCGCTGCCCGATTTCAGCGGCTTCCACCCGGCGTTCCTGGACCACAGCGGCAGCGAGGCGACGCCCGAGGGCGATGTTCGCCGGGCGTTCTACCTCTCCTATGACGACACCAACTGCGAATACCTCACCGGCGAGCAGATCGACGAACGCTTGGACGCGGGAGTCGACATCGTGTCGGCGACCTACGTGACGCCCTACCCGCCAGGGTTTCCGGTGTTGGTGCCCGGCCAGGTCTTCAGCCGCGAGATCCTGCAGTTCATGCGCGACCTCGACACCCCTGAAATCCATGGCTACCTGCCGAACTTCGGCTATCGCGTGTACACCGAGAAGGCCATCGAGATGGTCAGTGAGTCCGTCGGGTTGCCATCCAACGGCCACCGATCTACGCGACGGAAGGCCGCACCGGCGCCGGCGAAAACGCCGAAAAAGAAGTCGGCCAAGCACGGGGCGCCCGACGGCGACGGGAATGTTCCCGAGGTAGGGCACGAGGAGCTGGTCGGGGCGCAGCAGCCCGGCGACGCGCTAACCGCGGACCCGCCGCCGGCCGAGAGCACTGTCCCCGAGGGCGGTGTGGAAGAACTCGTCGGTGCGCAGCAGCCCGGCGACGCCGTGCAGGCCGAGAAGGGCTAGCCTCATCGGTCGGATGCGGCGGGTGGGCGCCGTTCGATGATCGCCGCGGCGCGCTCCCCCCAGCGAATGTTCTCCTTTTCGAACGAGATTCCACGCAGCAACGTCAGGTAGGGGCCTACCCGTTCCGCCTGGGCCAGGTATTCGGCTTCGCTGCGGCCGTCGAGCATCCGGGCCCGCATGCGTTCGTAGCGTTGCAATTTGGTCTTGGCCCATTGCACTCGTTGCACCATGAAGTCGTGGACGGCCTGCGCGTCACCGGCGTCGACGGCCATGACTTTGACCGCGAGCTCGTCGCGGATCGCGGAGGGCTTCGGCGCCCGGGCGGTAAATTGCCGGATCGCCTCGTAGCCCGCCTCGGTCAGGGAGAACATGCGCTTGTTGGGCCGGCGATCCTGATGCACCATCCGCGCCTGGATCAGGCCTTGCTCGGCGAGCCGGTCGAGTTCTCGATACAGCTGCTGCGGGGTGGCCATCCAGAAGTTCGCCACTGAGGCGTCGAAGCCCTTCGCCAGGTCGTACCCGGAGGCCTCGCCCTCGAGGAGCGCGGCCAACACCGCATCGCGCAGGGACATGCCGACAGTGTAACTATGCGAATATTCAACAAAGTGATTAATCGCACATCGACAGACGGCCGAAGAGGGCTTAGCGTCGAGCACGCCTATTCAACAAGTTGAGTATCCGAGGTGTCGCGTGAGTTCGAAGCATCCCTTTCGTATGGCGGTCGAGGAGCGCGACGAGGCGGCCATCCAGGCGATGCTGGCCGACACGGTCGTGTTCACCAGCCCGGTGGCGTTCAAGCCCTATGTCGGCAAGCCGATAACCGCGGCGATCCTCCGCGGTGTGCTGCGGATCTTCGAGGACTTCCACTATGTCCGCGAAATCGCCGACGGCAACGGGCGCGATCACGCGCTGGTGTTCGAGACCGGGATAGCCGGGGCGCCGGGCGTAAAGGTCACCGGTTGCGACTTCCTGCACTTCAACGACGACGGCCTGATCGACGAGTTCATGGTGATGGTGCGGCCGCTGTCGGGAGCGACAGCGCTGGCCGAGGCGATGGGCGCGCAGTTCGACCGGATCCAGCAAGAGGCCGTCGAACTGGCCAACCAGTTCGCGACGGCGCAGGGCTAGCCGACTATGCGGATCGGGCTGGCGATCAACTACGCGGGCGGCTTCAAGGAGGTCGCCGCCGAAGTGGCCGACCTGGAGCGCGCAGGGCTGGACATTGTCTTTGTCCCCGAGGCGTATTCGTTCGACGCGGTCAGCGCGCTGGGCTACCTGGCGGCGAGCACGGAAAGCGTTCAGCTGGCATCGGGCATCCTGCAGCTCTACACGCGCACGCCCACGCTGACCGCGATGACGGCCGCCGGCCTGGACTACGTGTCCGACGGCCGGTTCACCCTCGGCCTGGGCGCCTCCGGCCCCCAGGTCATCGAGGGTTTCCACGGTGTGCCCTACGACGCCCCGATTGCGCGCACCCGCGAAGTCATCGAGATCTGTCGGCAGGTGTGGCGGCGCGAGACCCTGCAATACAGCGGCAAGCACTACACGATCCCGCTGCCGGCGGGCCAGGGCAGCGGACTCGGAAAGCCGCTGAAACTCATCAATAAGCCTGTGCGAGAGCGCATCCCGATCCTGGTCGCCGCGCTGGGACCCAAGAACGTCGAGCTGGCCGCCGAGATCGCCGAGGGCTGGCAGCCGATTTTTTATCTGCCGGAGAAGGCGGGTGACGTGTGGGGAGAGGCGCTGGCGGCCGGCCAGGCCAAGCGCGATCCCGCGCTGGGTCAACTCGACGTTTACGCCGGACCTGTTCTTGCCATCGGCGAAAACGTCGAGCCACTGCGCGAATTCGTCAAACCGCACCTGGCGCTCTACATCGGGGGAATGGGCGCCAAGGGCAAGAACTTTTATCACACGCTCGCCACCAAGTACGGTTACGGCCCCCAAGCGGATCGGATCCAGGAGCTTTACCTCGCCGGCGACAAGGAGGGCGCGGCGAAGGTGGTGCCCGACGAACTCGTGCGAGATGTCAACTTGATCGGCACCCGCGAATTCGTCAGGGAACGCCTGGCGGCGTTCCGGGAGGCGGGCGTGACCACGCTGAGCGTCGCACCCATGGCGGGCACGCCGGCCGAGCGGATCAAGCTGATCGAGACGCTGCGCGGACTGCTCTAACCGCCAGCGTCACGCCCTACCAAGGCCGCGCTTGCCATAGCATGGTTCTATCGCGTCGGCGAACCGTAGGAAGCGACCGAAATGGACCTCGACCGAATCACCCATCCGCTGCGACTTTCCAGAGGATCGCATCGCCAGGGGTCGGGCAAAGGGTGTGCCATGAATGCGATTTCATACATCAACGGCGACGAGCGGATCACCGACTTCCCGGCGCCGTCGGCCCGCCCGCTGGCCTCCTTCGTTCAGGTGTGCAACGACCTGCTTGCCGGGCCGGATGGGTACCTCTCGCCCGACCACAGCCTGCTGGTGCTCGACTTGGCGTGGCTGACCGTTGGCACAGCCGATGTCGCCGACACCGTCGTGCACCCCTGGGTGGCCAAGCTGTTGGTCAGCCCCCCGTGGGGTGTCATTCGGTACGCCGGGGGCGCGGCGGCCAGGGCCATCACCGACATCGCCGAACTGCATCGCCGGCTCGCCCCCGGCGAGTGGCCGCCGATCGCCGAATGGGACGGCGCCGCCCGCGCCGCCCGCGCGGTCGCTACCACGCCGGTGACCGCCGAAAGGTATGCGGTGCGGGCCGCCCGTCAATCGACCGCGCTGGTCGAGACCGACGACTGGGACACGCTCGATGCCGTTACCGGCAACGCCCTCAAAGCGCACAGACTGGCGAACGCGGATGTCGGACCCGCCCGCGTCGTCGAAATCGCGCGCCACGCCATTCGTTCTTGGCGGCGTTTGGCTGGCTTGACCACTGAATCAACTCTGGCGGTGAGCATCCCGTCGTAGCCGCATCGCGCGGCTCACGGCCGAGGCCAACGCCAGCAGCGACATGACGGCCAGGATCGTCGTCGAGATCGCGGATCCGGCGGTGGCCAATACCAGGGGCAGGCCGAAGCCGACGTACGTCACCACGTAGAAGACACCGACCAGCGCCCCACGCACGCGTTGTGGCGCCGCGGCTTCGAGATCGATCAAGCCCTCCCGCAAGCAGAGGCCGGACGCACAGCCCAAGATCAAGAACAGCGGCACCCCCAGCGCCGGCGACATCGTCGGCGGGGCCACCGCGGTTAGCGCATAGCCGAGCGCGGCGAGTACCGCGCCGACGGTTCCGGCGTGTGGTCCCCAGCGCAGCGCGCGGGCCAGCACCTGTATCAGTCCACTGACGCCGTTGACGATCAGCGTCGCGGTTCCCGCGGCCATCGGCGCCGCGAGCCCGGTGTGGACGCGGCCGGGGATGGTGATGAATCCCAAAGTCGCCGAGGCAAACACCCACGGTGCGAGCGGCATGGCCCAGCTCAATGCCCACGCGGTTCCCCGCCGCGCCGCCGTCGACGGTTCCCCACCGCGCGCCGTTGCCGGCGCGATCACCTCGCCGCGCGGCGCGGCCAACAGCGAAAAGATCATCGCGGCCACGACCAGGGCCGCCGCGAGCCCGAATGACACCCGAATGCCGAGTTGGCCGGCGCGCGCGATCACCCCCGCGGCGAAGGGGCCGACGGCGAATCCACCGAGCAACACCGCTCCCGCGGCGGCCGCACCGGCGGGGCCCCTGAGATCGGAGGCCCACGCGGTGCAGGAACTCATCAGGACACCGACGCCGAGGCCGACGATGAGCCGTCCCGCCAGCAGCACGTCGGGCTGCTGCGATACCAGCATCGCCACCGTGCCCACCAGAGCGGTCGTCGAGCCCGCCAGCGCCACCGGCCGGCGCCCGAGCGCATCGGAGGCGCGCCCGCCGAAAAGCAGCCCGGGCAACAATCCCATGCGTAGATCGCGAAGACGGCATCCAGCCGGGCCGCACCGAGGTGCTGGCGGTCGCTGATCGACGGCATCAACGCGACGAAGTGGTTGGCGACCCACCCCGTTGACAGCAACAGGCCCAACACGCTGGCGAACACGGCCCGGTTCTCGTCCGCTCCTGCCGTGGTCGACGCCGACCCCGTCCCGCGCGCGAGACCGGTCGACACGTTCGACATAGCTTTTGTCCTCCCCCGAGATGCGCGCGCGGACCACGGTAAGACGCAGCGGCTCAGGCAGGTATTCCCACTTCGGCGCGGGCAAACACACGGTCGGTCGGCGCAAATCGCAGTGAGGTTTGAAATCAATCGATTTGGTGAACAGATAGCACAACCCGGACCTAGGAGGGCAAATGATCAAGCAAACCGCGGCGGCCGCGATTGCGTTGGCCGCGCTGTCGTCCGGCGCGTGCTCGGCCTCGCAGATCATCAACACCGGCGGCGACACGAAGTGCAAGGACTTCACCCAGCAGGACGAAAAGAAGCAGAACGATGAGGTCAGCAAGATGCTCAAGGACAAAAACGGAACCGATCCGACCAACATGGAGATCTCGGCGACCCGGCTGTCCGTGGTGACCTACTGCCAAACGCTGGGTAAGCCCGACACCAAGATCTCCGAGGCCCCACACGGCTGACGCCGGTAACACGGCCGGGGTTCGAATCACGATCAACCCAAACCTGGCGGCGGCTGAGCCCCATTCCTAGGCTGCCCGGGTGATGTCGACCAATCCGGCGCCGGCACGGGTGTCGCTTCGCGGCGTCAACCGGACGTTCGGAACCCACACCGTGCTGGACAACGTCCACATCGAGATCGAACCCGGTGAGGTCGTCGCCCTGCTCGGATCGTCGGGGAGCGGAAAGTCGACCGTGCTGCGGCTCATCGCCGGACTCGACCGTGCGACCCATGGTCGGATCGAGATCGACGGCAAGGCGATTCGGGGGATCGATCCGCGCTGTGCGGTCGTCTTCCAGGAACCTCGACTGCTGCCGTGGCGAACCATGGCCGCCAACGTCGCATTCGGGCTTCAGCGCGGCACCGCCCGGTCCGAAGGCTCTGGGGCGGTGCAGCATTGGCTGGATGTTGTGGGATTGCGCGAGTTCGCCGACCACTACCCGCGGCAAGTCTCCGGAGGCATGGCGCAACGTGCGGGTTTGGCGCGCGCACTCGCGCGGCGGCCCAGCGTCCTGCTGCTCGACGAGCCGTTGGCCGCCCTCGACGCGCTGACCCGGCTGCGGATGCAGGACCTGCTCGACGCGGTGCAGCAAGAGGCCGGCACCACCACGCTGCTGGTGACGCACGATGTGGACGAGGCGGCCATCCTCGCCGATCGCGTGCTGATCCTGCGCGCCGATGCAACGGGTGCCGCCAGCGTGGCAGCCACCTTCGAAGTAGCGATTCCCAAGCCGCGCGACCGCGGTGACCCGCGCATCGCGGTGCTGCGCGAGGAGTTGCTGGCCGAACTCGGCGTACCCCGACGCAGCGGCGGCGACCTACAGGCCCTTGTCCACGAGGAGGCACAGACGTGGTGAAAAGCCGTTACCTGATCGCGATTTCGGTGATCGCCTCGGTCATCGCCGTGTCCGCGTGCGGTTCCCACGCAGGCACGACGGCGGCACAGGACATCCGGCTGGACTACGCCTACTACAACCCGCTGAGCCTGGTGGTGCGCGACCAGCGCCTGCTGGAAGGCCACGGTTACAACGTCACGTGGGTGCTGTCGGCCGGCAGTAACAAGGCGAACGAGGGCCTGCGCTCCAATGGGATCGACTTCGGTTCCACCGCGGGCTCGGCCGCGTTGGTGGCACGGGCGAACGGCACCCCGATCAAGATCGTCGACGTATACAGCAAGCCGGAGTGGACGGCCCTGGTCGTCGGCAAGAATTCGCCCATCAACTCCGTGGCGGACCTGAAGGGCAAGAAGATCGCGGTCACCAAGGGGACCGATCCCTACTTCTTCCTCTTGCAAGCGCTTGCGGCAGTCGGACTTTCGCCCGGTGACGTCGAAGTCGTCAACCTTCAGCACGCCGACGGCAAGACAGCTTTGGAGCGCGGCGACGTGGACGCATGGTCCGGACTCGATCCCTTCATGGCGCAGACGGTTCAGCAGCAAGGTTCGCGGTTGCTGTACCGCAACCCGGATTTCAACTCCTACGGTGTGCTGAACGTCCGCGAGGACTTCATCGCTGCGCATCCCGATCTCGTGCAGTCCGTGGTCAATAGCTACGAGGAGGCCCGGAAATGGGCGAAGGCACATCCCGACGAGCTGGCGGCATTGCTGGCCTCGCAGGCGAAAGTGGCCCCCAGCGTGGCTCAGGAGGAGCTGCAGCGAACGGCGCTGGACATCCCGCCGACGCCGGGCGACCCGCAGCGCGCGGTACTGACCAGCATCCTGCCGATCGCGGTGGCGGACTCCGATATCAGGTCCGACGAAGCCGGCCGCGGAGCCCTGAGCACGATCATCGAGCCGAAGTACGCTCAGCAAGCGTCTTGAGGCTGCGCGCCGCAGCGCCGCGGGCGGCTGTGGGCCTTATCGTTCCGCTACTGCTGCTGGGGCTCTGGCAGCTTGTCACGGCCGCGGGCTTGTTCTCCGCGAGCCAGCTGCCGCCCCCGGGCGACGTGGCGCGCGCGCTCGGCGACTTGCTTCGCCACGGCGAACTGTGGACGCACCTGCAAGCCAGCCTGTCGCGGGTCCTCGTCGGTTACCTGGCCGGAGCGGGCGTCGCACTCGCGCTCGGTTCCCTCATCGGGTTGTCGGCCATCGCCCGGGGGCTGGTGGCGCCGAGTGTGGCGGCGCTGCGCACGGTGCCCTCGTTGGCGTGGGTGCCGTTGCTGCTCTTGTGGTTTGGCATCGACGAGGCCCCCAAGGTGTTGCTCGTCGCGATCGGGGCGTTCTTCCCCGTCTACACCACGACCGCATCGGCGCTCGCGCACGTCGACCCACAACTGCTGGAGGTGGGCCGCGCCTACGGCCGGCACGGCGCCTCGCTGTTGGCTAGCGTGATGCTGCCGGCCGCGGCACCGGAACTGGTCAACGGGTTGCGGTTGGGTCTGGCGAACGCGTGGCTTTTCCTGGTCGCGGCGGAGCTGATCGCCTCATCCAAGGGCCTCGGCTTCTTGCTGATCGACAGCCAGAACACCGGCCGCACGGATGTCATGCTGCTGGCGATCGTTCTGCTGGCCGGATTAGGCAAGCTCAGCGACGCCGCGCTGGGCGCGCTCGAGCGACGAATGGTCAAGCGCCGCAACTAGTATCGTGAGCCATTGAGTCGTTCGGGCCCGAGTATCTAGGCAGGCACCGATCGCCGCCCGGCCAGCCGCCGCTCGGCGTACGCGCGGCCCTGCTCCCTGTCCCCCATCACGATCCCGGCGATGTCGGCGAGCCTTGCGATGCCGCCTCCGCCGCCCCAGGTGCCGTCGGGAATCTCGTTGGCAAATACCCAAATCCGCAACGGGTCGGAGTCGTAACGACCGCCTTCGGCATCCAGGATCGCCTTTGTGACGGCGGCGACCATGCTCGCCCGGCGCTCGTCGTCGAACTGGCCTTCGGGCACCGAAGCAATCACGCGATAGTGCGGAACCGTTGGCTCTGCGCCGGCGTGCAGCATTGCCGCGGGTCGATGCAGCCATACCTTGGCGAGCGCCCGCGCAGCGGGATTGGCCGGGTCGACCCTTTCGTGTTCAAGCAGCACGTCGGTCAGGGTGGCCAGCAGCGCCTTTTCGGCCTCGGCGGGCAGCGCGCCCTCGGGAATGTACGCGTCGAGCATGGGCATATCAAAACCTCCAATTCGCTGACCACCATTGCTGGATTTACTTTCACAACGCAGCTTAGCCAGACCTGAGTTGCAAAGTCAAACCCTGGTATGCTGAGCGTTGTGTTCGCAGCCAGAGACAGCTACAGCGCCGAAAACTGTTCAGTGAAACGCGCACTCGACGTTGTCGGGGAGAAGTGGACGCTTCTGGTACTACGGGAGGCCTTCTATGGTGCGCGTCGCTTCGAGCAGTTCCAGGCCCATGTGGGATGTGCCCGCAACCTGCTCAGCGAACGGCTGAACACCCTGGTCGAAGCGGGGGTGATGCAGCGCGTTCCCTACCGTGAACCGGGTCAACGCGAACGCCACGAATACCGCCTTACAGATAAGGGTCTCGATCTCCTGCCCGCCGTTATCGCGTTGATGCAATGGGGCGATCGCTGGGAGGCCGACCCGGAGGGCCCGGCCGTCGAGATCGTTCACCGCGATTGTGGACGATCCGCAGAGCTAGTGCTGCGCTGCCGTCACGACGACGTCCCGCTCGGCGCGCGAGACGTCCAGCCCAGGCCCGGGCCCGGAGCCCGCGCCGTCCAATCCGCACGGCGTCACGCTCCCGCCTGAATGCGTTGTGCTGCTGGGCTTTAACCGAGCGTCAGCTCGCCCGGCAGGTCGTCGCCCAGCACGGCCTGGGCGAGCAGCTCGCCGAGCAGGGGGCCGAACTTCATCAGGTTGCTGCCGACGAACGCGACGACGCGGCCCCGTCGAGCCACCGTCCAGCCGTCGCCGCCCGAGTCCAGCCACGGGGCGCGAACCGTCACGCAGTCGACGCGGCCCACGGGCGACAGGGACGGGAACAGCGCACGTACCGTAGCGGGGTCGGGCACCTCCTGCCCGAACGCCCAGCGGCCCGTGCTGCCCAGGGGCAACCCGTAGCCCTCGGGCGCGGAAAGGCATGCGGCGCCGGTGGCGCTGTCCTTTGAGGCGCCCTCGTAGGTGAAACGGGTGTGCGGGGCGAACTCGACGCCGAGCGGGCCGAACAGCGCGGGCGTCTGGACACCCGCACAGATCAGCACGCGGTCCGCGCGCACGACGCTGCCGTCGCCGAGCGTAGTCGCGCCGTCATCGGCGACCGAGACGACGTCGCCGCGCTTGATGACAGCGCGCCCCGCGAGCGCGGTGAGCGCGCGGTGGATGCGCAGGCTGCCCCCCAGCGGGTCGAAGAGTCCGGTGTCCCACGGCGCGGCCAAGAACGGGATCCGCTCGATGATTTCGGACCGGTCGAGCCAGGAGTAAACGGCGCCGGCATCCTCCATTGCGGCGGCCGTCTCGGCCGGCGCGCCGGCCGAGATGAAGCCCTCGGTGCCGAGCAGGCGCCCCGCGCCGAATTCATCCTCCCAACGCTGCCAGCCGTCGCGGGCCCGCGTGGCGAGGACGCACAACGCCGGGCGCCGATGCGCGATGCGGAATATCCGCGCCAGTCCCGCGGATTGCTCGGCGAACGGCGCACCGCGTTCGAACACGACCGCGTCCTGGCCGCGCCCCGACAGTTCGTAGGCGGCCGCCAGCCCACAGATCCCGGCCCCGACGATGAGGATCATCGTTAGAAGAAGAACCCGGCGTGCGGCGCCTGCGGCACCGCGAACAGGCGATCGGCGCGGGCGAGCGTCGCGGGATCGTCAGCCCGGGCCAGCCCGGCGGTCGCCAGGCCGCGCCAGGTCGCGCCACCGAGCAGCGCGGCGCCCAGCGCTTCAACGCCGGTGTGTAGCTGGGCAACTCGGTCCGTTGGTTCCGTCCCGTCGGCGCTGATGGTGAAGCTGGCCGAATTGTCCGGCAAGTGCGGGTCGTCGACCGCGATGGTCACCGCACCGTCCCCGGCGTATGTCCGCGCCGCCAACGCCTTTCGCGCATTGACGACGCGGAGCCACGTTTCGTCGTGCACCGCGCTCACCCGCGCGGCGCGCCGATCGACGAGCAGCCAGGGCAGCGGGTCGTCGATGGGCAACATCCAGAACACCACGCGGTCAATGAGATCCAGTCCGAGCAGGAAACGCAGCAGCCCGGTGTAAGCCTCTTCGGTGGGCGCGAAGAAGTCCTCGACCGCGATGGTCCGCTGGTCGCTGATGAACCACGACTCGGTGTCGACGGGTCGGTAGCGCGCGAACCCGGACTCCGACCCCTGCTCGCCGTGCACCGCGACATACGAAGGGCCCGGCGAGGATTCGGTGCGCATCCGCGCGGCCTGCCACCACACCTCGGGGCGGTCAATGGTCCCCGGACGGAACGGACGATTGTCGGCGTAGATCCGGGGCAGGATGTCCCACGCCTCGCCGACCTCCACCAGCCGCACCGGGCCACCGGCCCCGACGTCGGGGCGCAGCGTCGCCCGGGCGGTCTGGACCTCCACCGTCTGCGATGAACTGGCGACGCCATAGCCGAAGCGCTCATAGATCGTCGCTTCCGATGCCCGCAGCGTCGCGACCACCTCGCCGCGCGCCGCGATGTCGTGCAGTTGATGACGCATCAGTTCGGTGGCGATGCCCTTGCGGGTGAACGACGGCAGCACCCCGATGTGCGTCACGGCGGCGTGGCCCACGATCGCTCCGCCCGGAAGCGTGAGGCGGCTCGTCACGGCATCGGCGGTGCCGACGAGTTGCCCTCCGACAAACGCCCCGATCGTGCGGCCCGGTTCGAGCAGCCTGGCGATCTGACCGGGCCCCAGGTTGAGCGGCGGAAACCCGACCATGGCGGCGCGAAACACGTTCGCCGCGGCGATGAGGTCGTCCTCGCTGTCGAGCACGCGAATCTCGGTGGTCATCCCGTCATCATGTCGGGTGCCCGCGGCGGCACCGCGGGCACCTCGCAACTTGCACGCTCGCCCGTGCCGACCCTAGCGTCGATGGCGTATGGTTCCGCGATTCTTCTGGTTTCTGCCCACCACCGGTGACAGCCGCTCGATCGTCGGTGGGTCGCACGCGTCGTCCAACCGCGCCATTCCTAACGGGTTTCGTGCCCCCAGCCGCCGCTATCTGGCCGAGGTGGCCCGCGCCGCCGACCGGCTTGGCTATGAGGGCGTGCTGACGCCGACCGGAACGTGGTGTGAAGACGCGTGGCTGACCTCAGCCGCGTTGTTGGCCGAAACCGAGCGGCTGAAGTTCCTGGTGGCATTCCGTCCCGGATTGGTGCCGCCGACGCTGGCCGCGCAGCAGGCGGCGACGCTGCAGCGGTTTTCCGAAGGCCGGGTGCTGCTCAACGTCGTCAGCGGCGGCGACGACGCCGAACAACGCCGCTTCGGTGACTGGCTCGGCCACGACGAGCGCTACGCCCGCACCGCCGAGTTCCTGCAGATCGTGACCTCGGTGTGGACACAGGAGTCGGTGGATTTCACCGGCCAGTACTACACCGTCGCCGACGCCCGGGTGTCGGCCCCGCCGAACCCGTTGCCCGAGATCTACTTTGGCGGTTCCTCGGCCGCGGCTCTTCCCATCGCGGCCGAGTTCGCCGACGTGTATCTGACCTGGGGCGAGCCGCCGCGCGCGGCCACAGCCAAGATCGAGCGGGTGCGCGAGCAGGCCGCCGCCGTTGGCCGCAAGGTTCGGTTCGGGATCCGGCTGCACACCATCAGCCGCGACACCTCGGCAGCGGCGTGGGCCGTTGCCAACGAGATGCTGGCCGACCTCAACGAGGAGCAAATCGCGAAAGCCACGGCGCTGCATGCCAAGTCGGAATCCGAAGGGCAGCGGCGAATGACCGAGCTGCACGGCGGGCGGGTCGACAAGCTGGAGATCTACCCGAACCTGTGGGCCGGCGTGGGCCTGGTCCGTGGCGGCGCCGGCACCGCGCTGGTCGGCAGCCACGAGGAGGTCGCGAACCTGATCTCCGAATACCACTCGCTGGGCTTCGACGAATTCATACTCTCGGGCTACCCCCACCTGGAGGAGGCGTACTGGTTCGCCGAAGGCGTCCTGCCGCTGCTGTCCCAGTAGGGGGTTGCGATCGCGATGATTTCAGCGGATCCGCCATCCGCCGGACGGCCGCGGCGCGGCTCGGAGCTGGGCGTTGAGCGGGCGGGAAATCCACGAGTTCCGGAGCCGTGAGGCCCGAACGGGGTCGTCAGCCGCCTGGAGAACATGACCCGGCGGAATCCACCGCATCGTCGAGCGGTTATTCCAGCCGTCGGTGCGATCCGGGAGTGGCCGCCATGGCGGAGTCGGCTTCGCCGAATCCAGTCGGCAAAGTGGTGATATCCGTGAGGAAGGCAGGTCGTGTGATGCCTGGTTTGTCGAGCCCCGTTCACCTGGCCGTGGCGCTGGACGGCGCCGGGTGGCACCCCGGCGCATGGCGCGAACCCGACGCCCGACCGGGCGAGCTGTTCGACGCCGCCTACTGGGCCGATCTGGTCGCCGAGGCCGAGCGCGGATCCCTGGACTTCGTGACCATCGAGGATTCCCTGGCGATCCAATCCGATGACCCCTTCGAGCCCGACGACCGAACCGACCGCGTTCGCGGCCGGCTGGACGCGGTGCTCATCGCGGCACGGATCGCGCCCCGCACCCAGCACATCGGTCTGGTGCCGACGGCGGTCGTCACCCACACCGAGCCATTCCACCTGTCAAAGTCGATCGCCACTCTTGACTACGTCAGCACCGGCCGGGCCGGCGTCCGGGTCCAGGTCTCGGCGCGGGCCGACGTGGCAGCGCACTTCGGGCGCCGCGAGCTGCCCGCCGAGATCGCCCACCACTTCGCCGAGGCGGCGGATTACGTTGAGGTGCTGCGTCGTTTGTGGGACAGCTGGGAGGACGACGCCGAGATCCGCGATGTAAGCACCGGACGCTTCATCGACCGGCAGAAGCTGCACTACATCGACTTCGAGGGGCGTTGGTTCTCCGTCAAAGGGCCTTCGATCACACCCCGCCCGCCCCAGGGCCAACCGATCGTCGCGGCCCTGGGCCACGGCGGAGCGTCCTACGACCTGATCGCCGGCAGCGCCGACGTCGGCTTCGTCACGCCGCACGACGCCACGCAGGCGGCCGGGATCGCCGAAGACATCTCCACACGACAACGGGCCATCGGTCGACGTGGTGACTGGGTGCACGTCTTCGCCGATCTGGTCGTCTTCGCCGATCACAGCGCGGAGGCGGCACGGGCGCGACGGCGTCGGCTCGACGAGGTTGCCGGCGCCGAATACCGCAGCGACGCAAAGGTGTTCGCGGGGACGCCGCAGGAGCTCGCCGACGTGCTGGGGGAGTGGCACGCCGCCGGGCTCTCGGGATTTCGTCTGCGCCCCGCCGCGCTGCCGCACGACCTTGTTCAGATCACCGACGGCCTGGTGCCCGAGTTGCGCCGACGGGGCCTGTTTCGCACGGCCTACGAGGCAAACACGCTGCGGGGGTTACTCGGGTTGGGCCGCCCCGCCAACCGCTACGCCGTCGCCTGACGCACTCGAGGAACACCAATGACCAAGCCGATCAAGCAAATTCACCTGGCCGCGCACTTCCCGGGGGTGAACAACACCACGGTGTGGAGCGACCCGGCGGCCGGCAGCCACATCGAGTTCGGTTCGTTTGCGCAATTCGCCCAGACGGCCGAGCGCGGCAAATTCGACTTCCTGTTCCTCGCCGAGGGGCTGCGGTTGCGTGAGCAGAACGGCCAGATCTACGACCTCGACGTCGTCGGGCGGCCCGACACCTTCACGGTGTTGGCCGCGCTGGCGGCGGTCACCGACCGGATCGGCCTGACCGGCACGATCAATTCCACATTCAACGAGCCCTACGAGGTGGCCCGGCAGTTCGCGTCCTTGGACCACCTCTCCGGTGGCCGCGCGGCGTGGAACGTCGTGACTTCGTGGGATGCGTTCACCGGCGAGAACTTTCGGCGCGGCGGCTTCCTGGCCGAAGAACAGCGCTACGAGCGGGCCAAAACGTTCCTGCACACCTCCCAGGAACTGTTCGACTCGTGGCGGGGCGACGAAGTCGTGGCCGACAAGGCGACCGGCGTCTTCCTGTCCGATCCGAACGCCGGCGCGTTCACGCACAGGGACGCGCATTTCGACATCCACGGCCGGTTCAACGTGCCGCGAAGCCCGCAGGGACGGCCGGTGATCTTCCAGGCCGGCGACTCCGACGAGGGACGCGACTTCGCCGCCAGCGCCGCCGACGCGATCTTCTCCCGACACAGCACCCTGGGCGCCGGGCAGGCGTTCTACGCCGACGTCAAGGGCCGGCTCGCCCGCTACGGGCGCGGGCGCGACGAACTGCTGATCCTGCCGGCCGCGACCTTCGTGATCGGTGACACCGACGCGGAGGCCGAGGAGATCGCCCACCAGGTACGGCTCGCCCAGGTGTCGCCGCAGACCGCGATCAAGTTCCTCGAGCAGTTGTGGAACCGAGACCTCTCCGACCATGACCCGGACGGGCCGCTGCCGAGCGTGGATCCCGTCGTGGGGGAGAACACCATCTCGCGCGGCCGGGCCAGCGTGCGCATGTTCCGGGACCCCGTCGCGATTGCGAACGACTGGCGGGCCAAGGCCGAGGCGGAGCACCTGACCACTCGGGAACTCATCGTCGAGGTGACCGGACGGCAATCCTTCGTCGGATCCCCGCGGACCGTCGCCGCGGCCATCAACGACCTGGTTCAGGCCGACGCCAGCGACGGATTCATCCTGGTCCCGCACATCACGCCCGGCGGCCTCGATCCATTCGTCGACCAGGTGGTGCCGCTGCTGCAGGAACGGGGAGTGTTCCGAGCCGACTACCAGGGCACTACGCTGCGCGACCATCTCGGGCTCGCGCCGCTGCCGGTACCGCGGCGCGCCGCGTCGCGCGGCGTGGCCTCGTAGGTCACCATGACGACTCCTCTGGCGGTGCTCGACCTGGTCCCGATCTCGTCGGGATCGACTGCGGCGCAAGCTTTACGCAACAGCATCGAACTCGCGCAGCACGCGGAGGCCCTAGGCTACGCCCGGTATTGGTTCGCCGAACATCATCTCAACCCCGGCGTTGCCGGTACCTCACCCGCGGTGCTGTTGGCGCTCACCGCCGCCGAGACCTCGACGATCCGCCTCGGTTCCGGTGCGGTGCAAATGGGGCACCGCACGGCGCTGGCGACCGTGGAGGAGTTCGGTCTGCTGGACGCGTTGTATCCCGGCCGATTCGACCTCGGCTTGGGGCGCTCCGGCGGTAAACCGCGCGAGCCGGTGCCCGCGGCGCCGGCCGCTCCGGCACCGCGGGAATTGATGGATGGACGCACGCCCAACGGACTGCTGATCCCGGCGCAGTTCGATCCCACCCCAGTGTTCAAATCGCCCCGCCTGGCGTTGCACAAAGCCTTGCTGCAACTGCCGGGGGCCCAGTCACAGAACTACACCGAGCAGGTCGACGACGTCCTCGCGCTGATCGCCGACACCTACCGCTCGGACGACGGGGAGGAGGCCCACGTCGTGCCCGGCGGGGGCGCCGCCCTGCAGGTCTGGATCCTCGGCAGCAGCGCCGGGGAGAGCGCCGCCGTCGCCGGCCACCGGGGTCTGCGGTTCGCCGCCAACTACCATGTCGCGCCCGCGGCGGTCCTCGAGGCCGCCGACGCGTACCGGGCCGCGTTCAGATCATCGGCCGAGCTCGACAGGCCCTATGTCGCGGTGTCGGCGGACGTCGTCGTCGCCGAAGACGAGGCCACCGCAAGGGAACTCGCCACGGGTTACGGCCTGTGGGTGCGTAGCATCCGCACCGCCGAGGGCGCGATCCCCTTCCCCACGCCGGACGAGGCGCGCGCCCACACCTGGACCGCGGCCGACCGCGAACTGGTCGCGGATCGGGTGGACAGCCAGTTCGTCGGTTCCGCCGTTCAGGTCGCCGACCAATTGGAGCGGTTGCGCGACGCCATCGAGGCCGACGAGCTGATCGTCACAACCATCACCCACGACCACAAAGACCGGCTCCGCTCCTATGAGCTGCTCGCCGACGAGTGGGCCGCCCGAGGCGCCTAGCGAATCTGCAGCCCGGTCAGCGCGCGCGAAATGACCAGTCGCTGAATCTCGCTCGTCCCCTCGAAGATCGTGAAGATCTTCGCGTCGCGGTGCATCCGTTCGACGGGGTAGTCGCGGGTGTAGCCGTTGCCGCCCAGGATCTGGATGGCCTCGTCGGTGACATAGACCGCGGTCTCGCTGGCCACCAGCTTGGCCATCGAGCCCTCCGCCGAATCGAAGCTCTGGTTGTTGCGCGCCATCCAGCCGGCCCGCCACACCAGCATCCGCGCCGCGTCGATGCGGCTCTTCATATCCGCCAGCTTGAACGCGATCGCCTGGAACTCGCCGATCTTGTGCCCGAATTGCTCGCGCTGGCAGGCGTATTCGAGTGCGTATTCGTACGCGGCCCGGGCCACCCCGACGGCCATCGCGCCGACCGTGGGCCGGGTGCGCTCGAAGGTCTTCATCGCGGCCTGACCGCGCGACGAGGCGCCGGACTTGACCCGGGCGATGCGCTCCTCGAACTTCTCTCGCCCGCCGAGGATCGTGTCCTCGGGCAGCCGGACATTGTCCAGCACCACTTCGGCCGTGTGCGACGCACGGATCCCGTGCTTCTTGAATTTCTGGCCCTGCGTGAGGCCGTGGGTGTCCGGCGGGATGACGAAGGTGGCCTGACCCCGGGTGCCCAGCTCGGGGTAGACCGAGGCCACCACGATGTGCACGTTGGCGATGCCGCCGTTGGTCGCCCAGGTCTTGGTGCCGTTGAGGACCCATTCGCCGGCGGCCTCGTCGTAGCGCGCGCGGGTGCGGATGGCGCCGACGTCGGATCCCGCGTCGGGCTCCGAGGAACAGAACGCGCCGAGCTTGGGTTCGTCGGGCGTACCGAACATCTCGGGAAGCCAGCGGCCCAGCTGTTCGGGAGTTCCGTTGCCCGCCAACGCCGCCGCGGCCAGACCGGTGCCCAGGATGGACAGGGCGATGCCTGCGTCACCCCAGAACATCTCCTCGAACGTGGTGAGAAAGCCCAGCCCCGTCGGTTCGGCCGCCTGCTGCGCGAAGAAGTCCGGGGAGTACAGCCCGACCTTGGCGGCCTCCTGGATGACGGGCCACGGGGTTTCCTCCCGCTCGTCCCATTCCGACGCGGCGGGCCGGATCACCTCTGCCGCAAACTTGTGCACCCAATCGCGCACCTCGATCACGTCGTCGCTCAATTGCAGTGAGAATGTCACGGATTTGCTCCTGAAATAGTTTGGTGGTTCTTGGGCTTGCGACATTGCTTGAGGACACTGAGCGTCTGGTCCACCCACGCCTCGATGTAGCGGTCTTCGGCGATGTTGCCGGGCAGGCGCCCGGTCAGCGACTGCAGCGTCGCCGCGTAGGACAACGACCCGATCGCCACGGCCGCGGTGGCCGCGGGATCGGGTATCTCGGTGCGGCCCGAACGATTCAACGCTTCGAGTTCGTCGGTGAAGCGCTGATACGCGTTATCGGTGATGACCTGCCAGGTCTTCTCGTCCAGGTCGCCGAGCTCATCCGGTTCGCGCAGCATGACCTTGAGCAGATCCTCACCCTGTTTGAGGTTGTTCCAGATCAGCTGGCCGGCGGTGCGCACCGCCTGCTCGACGCTGGCGGGCTCGCCGGCGTCGTACTGCTCCCGGGCGGCCACGATGCTGTCGATGCGGTGCGCAACCGCGGCCTCCAAGAGCTCCCGCTTGGAGCCGAAATGCTTGTAGAGCGCGCCCGAGCCCGGCGCCAGGCCGGATGCCCGCTGGATGTCGGCAACCGAGGTCGCCGCGTAACCCTTGTCGGCAAAGAGCCGCAGCGCCTCGCCCAGCAGCCGGTCACGCCCCGAAGGTTGCATAGGTGAGAGAGTACTCACTCACCGCGGCCGCGGCCAGACGAATGTTGCGAACTTCACACACAGCTCGGTGAAGCGCTGGTAGGCCCGCCGACCGCTCGGCAAGGGCCGATGGAGACCGGCCGCGGTGGGCGATGCGAAGACGTCGCGAAGATTTGGGTTCGATATGCGCCCGGTCCGTCAGGTTGCCCGCGTCCCGACGGCCCAATTACCTTTCACCACAGGGGCCGGGAAAATTTGCATCCCAGTGCCGTCGCTGCGAGTCGCGTAAATGGCTAGGCCCCAACGCGTTGCGTGGGCGCCCGTGCCAATGAGCGCGGGACGCCGGGCATCACCTGATGAGAAAGCGAGCAATGCAACACGTCGAAGTACCACGCACGCAAGCGGCCGATCGCCGGCCGGTTTCACGAAACGACCGGCTGCGCTCCATGATTCGCAGCGACCTGCCGGCGTCGCTGGTCGTTTTCCTGGTCGCGCTCCCCCTGTCGCTCGGGATCGCCATCGCGTCGAACGCTCCCGTACTCGCCGGACTGATCGCGGCGATCGTAGGAGGGATCATCGCTGGGTGCATCGGGGGATCGCCCCTGCAGGTGAGCGGCCCAGCGGCCGGTCTCACCGTCATCGTCGCCGACTTGGTGTCCGACTTCGGTTGGGGCGTAGCATGTTTGATCACTGTCGCTGCCGGCGTTCTGCAGGTCCTGCTGGGCATGAGCCGGGTAGCTCGGTCAGCCCTCGCGGTATCACCCGTCGTCGTGCATGCCATGCTGGCCGGAATCGGAATCACCATCGCACTTCAACAACTCCACGTCTTGTTAGGTGGGAAGTCCAAAAGCTCTGCTTGGCAAAGCATTATCGGCCTTCCGGACCAAGTCCTCGGCGCGCACAGGCCCGCCACCGTCCTGGGCGTGCTGGTGATCCTCATTCTGATCGCATGGCGGTGGGCTCCCGCCAAAGTCGCCCGGATACCCGGCGCGCTCGTCGCCATTGTTGTCGTGACGATCATTTCGCTGGTCTTCCCGGTCGAGGTGCCACGGATCGAACTAGACGGATCCGTTGTGGATGCCCTGCAGCTGCCGGAGCTACCCGACGGCGGTTGGGGCGCCGTCGCGGTGGGGGTGCTGACGGTCGCGCTCGTCACCAGCGTTCAGAGTCTGCTAACCGCAGTGTCGATCGACAGAATGCACAACGGACCGCGCACCGACTTCGATCGCGAGCTGATCGGACAGGGCGCCGCGAACATCGTGTCGGGCGCGATCGGTGGCCTGCCGGTCAGCGGTGTCATTGTGCGCAGCTCGGCTAATGTCAACGCGGGCGCGAAATCCCGGGCCTCGTCGATCATGCACGGCGTGTGGATCCTGTTGTTCACCGTTCCCTTTGCGGAGCTGGTCGAGCGGATTCCGACGGCGGCGCTGGCCGGCCTGCTGATTGTCGTTGGAATTCAGCTGCTCAAGCCGGCCCACATCGAGACCGCGCGTCGCACCGGCGATCTCGCCGTGTATATCGTCACCGCGTTCGCGGTGGTCTTCCTAAATCTCCTGCACGGCGTGCTGATCGGTCTCGCGGTGGCCGTCGCGCTGACCGGATGGCGGGTGATACGGGCCAAGGTCGATGCCCAGCGCGTGGGTGACGAATGGACGATCGACGTCGGGGGAACGTGCACCTTCCTTTCGCTGCCTAGGCTGACCCGCGTGCTGGCGTCCGTTCCCGAAGGCGCGACGGTGACCGTCAACGTCGTCGCCAACTACCTCGATCACGCCGCGCACCAGGCGATTAGCGACTGGCTGCGACACCATCGACACACCGGCGGCACGGTGCGGGTCCAGGGCATGAGCGAGCCGGACGGAGCCGGCCGGTCCGGCACGTCCGCGGACGTCGAACGCGGCGGTGTCCAGCTGACCTTGGTCCACACCGAGACGGCAACCCCCGAGGAGAGGTGACCGCCGCACCGCCGCCCGTAGCCCCGCGCGTGTGAACCGCTAACCTCGAACATCGCGCCTATATCCTGTGCTCGTTGGCCACGCCGGGGGCGCAGACGGAAGGCAAGATGTCACGAGAACTTCGGCCGCGGCCGCGGACGGTATGAGCAATGGCGACCGATAGGCCCCTGTCTCACCATCTCCGGCTGCCGATGAAGGTGCTGTCGTTGCGCACCATCCTCGTCGTCTCCGCGCTGTCGGTGATCACCCTTGTCGTCCTGTTGGGCGCCTGGGTGTGGATCGGCGTCACCAACGATCAGTACAGCCAGCTTGACCGCCGGCTGGATTCGGTGAGCAGTTTGGGTGACATCAACACGCTGATCAACAACGGGCAGCTGCCCAACGCCGATCGGCCCACGCCGGACGGCAACCTGGTGCGCACCGCGCGCGTCGGGGGTGTCACCGTGTCCGTCCCCGGCAATATCGTTCTGCCGCAGCTCCCGAACGGATACGCCAACACCACCATCGGCGGCGTGCAGTACCGCGTGCGCACCTTCAGCGCCGGACCCGCCTCGATCGCGCTCGCCGCCCCGCTGGCCGAAGCCCAACACCGGATCAACGAACTTCACCTGCGCGTGTTGCTGATCTGCGGGAGTGTCATCGGGGGCACGATCCTGGTCGGGTGGGTGATCTCGTTGATCATGGTCAATCCGTTCCTGTTGCTGGCGCAGCAGGCCCGAGCCATCAACGCCCAATCCAGCCCCGACGAAGTCCAGGTTCGCGGCGTGCGTGAGGCCGTGGAGATCGCCGAGGCGGTCGAAGGCATGCTGGCTCGCATCGGCAACGAGCAGCAGCGCACCAGGGCGGCGCTCGAGTCGGCCCGCGACTTCGCCGCGGTCGCGTCGCACGAGCTGCGCACCCCGCTGACCGCGATGCGCACCAACCTGGAAGTGTTGTCCACCTTGGAGATTCCCCGTGAGCAGCGTCAGGAGGTCATCGGCGACGTGATCCGCACGCAGAGCCGGATCGAAGCGACGCTGACGGCGCTGGAACGGCTGGCGCAGGGCCAGCTGACCACCGTCGACGATTTTGTCCCCTTCGACATCACCGAGCTTCTCGACCGTGCCGCGCACGACGCGCTTCGCGTCTATCCCGACGTGCAGGTGTCGCTCGTGCCGTCGCCCACGGTGCTGATGGTGGGGCTGCCCACCGGGCTGCGGCTGGTCATCGACAATGCGATCGCCAACGCCGTCAAGCACGGCGGCGCCACCGAAATCCGGCTCTACGTAACCAGTTCCGGTGAGGGCGTGGAAATCGCGATCGACGACAACGGGACCGGGGTGCCCGAGGCCGAACGCACCGAGGTCTTCGAACGCTTCTCGCGCGGGTCGACCGCATCGCGTTCCGGGTCGGGGCTGGGACTGGCCCTCGTCGCGCAGCAGGCCGAATTGCACGGCGGGACCGCGTCCCTGCACTCCAGCCCTTTGGGCGGCACGCGCCTTCTGCTCCGGCTGGCCGGTGACGGGCGCGGGCCGGCGTGACGCGATGCTAGGCCACCTCGGGATCAATCTGCCGGATCTGCCGGCGGCGAAGCGCTATTACGACGCATTGATGCCCCTGGTCGGATTCGAGCGCTTTCTTCATGCCGTTGACCAATTCGCCTACAAGCCCGCCGACAACAAGCCGGGCACGTACGTGTTCTTCTATCCGTCCACCCAACCGGGGGAGTACTCGGCGGAGCGGACGGGCCTGCAGCACCTGGCGTTCATGGTGCGGCGCCGATCCCTGGTGCATGCCGTGCACGACCATGTTCTTCGGGTCGGCGGTACGGTCATCCACCCGCCGCAGCATTTCCCGCAGTACGCCGGCCATTACTACGCCACCTTCTGGTACGACCCGTTCGGCCTCAGGCTCGAGGCCGTGTGCCACCACGACCGCGATTAACCGCGGGTCGATATCAGCCGCCTTGACATGTATCAGGTAGCTTGATACTTATGAGATAAGTGCCGCCACACCTTCGCCAACGAGCGACCGGGGGACAAGATGACTGATTTCCAACCACCAGCCTGGCTCAAGACGATGAACAAGGTGATGATGCAGCTGCAGAAACTGGGCATCGTCGCCGGGCCGGTACGCGTGCTTACCGTGCCCGGACGCAAATCGGGGCAACCGCGCAGCACGCCCGTGACCCCATTCACACTTCATGACGGCCGCTATCTGGTCGGATATTCGCGCGCCGATTGGGTGCTCAACGCGCGTGCCGCCAGTGCCGGGACCATCGCGCGGGGCCGCAAGTCCGAGTGGGTCGCCTTTGCGGAACTCTCGGCCGAGCAGGCCCGGCCGGTGCTGCGCGCTTTTCCCGACAAGGTGCCGCGTGGCGTCGGCTTCTACAAGCGCTCGGGGCTGGTGGAGCGAGGAACCGCCGAGGAGTTCGAGGCACTCGCAGGCCGATGCGCGGTGTTCCGGCTCGACGCTGTACCGGCGTCCTGACGGCTAGGCACTTCCCGTCGAAACCGGTTGACGCTCCGGCGCTTTAACCGCCGCGGCGGCGCGATGCGGGAAGCCGCGCGGCCAGAAGAACCACCTGCCCAGCAGCGCCACGATGGACGGCACGACGAGCGCGCGGACGACGAGGGTGTCCATCATCAGCCCGACCGCGATGGTCGTACCGATCTGAGCGATGCTGAGCACGCTGCTGCCCAGCAACGCAAGCATGGTGAGCCCGAAGACGATGCCCGCGGTGGTGACCACCCCGCCGGTGCCGCCGAACGCGCGGATTATGCCCGTTTTGATCCCCGCGGTCGCCTCTTGCTTGATCCGCAGCGCCAGGAGCAGGTTGTAGTCCGCGCCGACCGCGATGAGCGCGATGAAGGCAATGGGCGCGACGGCCCAGTGCAGGTCGTGGTGGAGCAGGCGCTGCCATATCAGCGCGCTGATGCCCAGCGCCGAGGCGTAGGAGGCGACGACGGTGCCGACGACAACCAGCCCCGCCACCGGACTGCGCAGCATCGCCGTGACGATCGCGAAGATGAGGACCAGCGCCGCACCCACGAGCAACGCGCTGTCGCGGGCTACGAACCGCTGCAGGTCGCCGGTCACGGGACCGACACCGGCCAGGTCGACGCCGGTCGGCGTCAGCGTTCCCTCCTTGGTGGCTTCTTTGATCGCGGTGCGCACCTGATCGGCCCGCGCGGCGCCCTCGGCGCCCCATTCGTGGCCGTCGCCGTAGACCAGCAGGTAGGTGGCGTGGCCGTCGGCGGAAGTCAGTTGGTGCAGCACGTCGACGTATCGCGGGTCGGCGAGCGCTCGCTGCGGCAGGTAGAACCCGCCCGCGTCGCTGCCCTGAAACTGCGTGGCGATCTCGCTCAGGTAATCGGTCAACTGATGCAGCTGCGGGCCGATCGTCCCGCTCAGGCCCGACAACTCGCGCGTGGCCGAACGGGCCTGTCCCAGGGCGTCTTTCATCAACGCCACGCTTTGCGGCAGGCTCGCCATGGCCTGGGCGGCGGCGGTGGACCCGCTTGTCAACTTCGTAGCGCCGTCACCCAGCCGCGACGAAGTCTGCACGAGACTGTCCACGGGCTGGATCACGCGGTCCACCGTCGAGCAGACCGGGTTGGCGTCGCAGCCCGGCGTCCGCGCGACGAAATCCCGCAGTGGGTCAAGATAGCCCGACACCGTGGTGACGGTGCGTTGCACCCCGTCCATGCCGCTGCGCATGTCGTCGGCGGCCGCGGACATGTTGGCCAACCCCGAACTGCCGCCGCGCAATCCGCCGCCGAGCGCGTCCACCGCGGTTTGCGCCTGCGCGAGGGCGTTGTCGAGTTCGGAGACCCGGGCCAGCCGCTGGGTCAGCGAGTCGATCGTGTCGCCGAGTTGGCGGCCGAGCACGCCGGCCTGATAGGTCAGCGTCGCCTGGTCTGGGACTTTGCCGTCGGGGCGGCTCGCGGACTGCACCGTGCGCACGCCCGGTATCGACATGATCTGGCGCGTGATCCGCTCGACGGCGATCAGCCCCGCCGGGTTGCGCAGGTCGTGGTCGGTCTGGATGGTGACGACGTCGGACAACAGCGAGTTGGACGCGAAGTGCCGGTCGCTGGCCACGTAGCCGCGACTGGATTCGGCGGCCGACGGCGTGGCGGCGGGCTCGTTCCACCCGACCCGCATGCCTACCAGGGGCAGCGCCGCCAGCAGGATCATCCCGCCCGCGGTGATGAGGATCGGCCCGGGCCAGCGGGCCACCGCGGCCCCGACGCGCCGCCACCGCGGCGCCGTCCTCGACGGCCGGGGCTCCAGGAGGCCACGGCGCAGCGCCAAGTTCATCAGCGCCGGTGTCAGGGTCAACGCGGCCGCCATCGTCACCAGAATCCCGATGGCGCAAGGTATCCCGGCGCTGCGGAACATCCCCACGTTGGCGAAGCCCAGGCATGCCAGCGCCACCGACACCGTCAGCGCCGATCCGACCACGACCGGCGCGACAGTGCGATAGGCCTCGGCCAGCGCCTGGTCCGGGGCGCCGCCGCGCCGCCGGCCCTCGTGGTAGCGGCCGATCAGGAAGATCCCGTAGTCGGTGCCCGCTCCCAGCGTCATCGCCGCCATGAGTGCCACCGAGAATAGCGACACCTCAACCACATTCGCTTGGCCAAGCGCTGCGGCGACGGAACGACTCACGGCCAGGGCGATGCCGACCGACGTCAGGGGGATCGCCGCCGCGATCGGCGATCGGTAGACCAGCAGGAGCAACAGCAGGATGAGACCGACGGTGGCGGCGGTGATCGTGAGCATTTGCCGATCGATCGCGGCGAACTCATCAACGATGGTGGCGCCCGGGCCGGTGACGAGGACGCGTAGACCCGGGGGCGGTGACAGTCTGGCCACGGTGCCGCGCACGGAATTCACCGAATCGCGGGCCTGGGAGGTTCCGAGCATGCCGGCGAGCCGCACCATCACGTTGACGGCGCGCCCGTCGGAACTCTGGGCACCGGCGGCCGTGGCGGGTTGGGACCACAGGTCGGTCAGCGCGTTCACGTGGCGCCCATCGGAGCGCAGCGAAGCCGTCAGCGCGTCGTAGAACTGGCGGTCGCGCGGCGTGAGCCGCTGATCGCGTTCCAGCACGACGTAAACGAAGTTGTTGGTGGGCTTTTGGCCGAACAGCTGGGCGGCGCGGGAGGCGGCGATCGAGCTCGGCGCGTCGGCGGGCATGAAGGTGCGGGAGTGGGTGTCCACGATCCGCTCCAGTTGCGGCACGGCCAGATTGGCGGCGGCCGCCGCCAGGACCCACAGGCCGACGATCGGAATCGCGTATCGGGCAATCAGGCGGGAGAGTTTTTCGGCCCCGTCAGGCAACGGTCTGCCGATCGCTCGGTCCTCCCAACAAGGCCAGGGCCCGCCGCTCGTCACGAGGCAGTGAGCGCACCCCAAGCGACCGTCGGGCCGCGATCTTCAACAGCGCTTGCAGCCCGGGCTCCGCCGCCGCGAGCTCGGCCCGCGCCTGCTCGGCCGGAACGTCGTCGTAGGCGGCCTGATCCAGTTTGGCGACGAGCGTCGTCATCCAGCGGTGGCGCAGCGAGAGCAGCAGCCCTTCGCTGTCCCCGAACAGCCGGGGCACCTCGGATGATCCCTCGGCGAGCGCCAGCGCCCCTTCGGGATCGGTCTCGGCGGCTCTGATCACTTCGGCCATGAATGCCATGCGGTCGTGCAGCAGTGTCCACGTCATGAGTCGACGCTAGAAGCGCGGACCCCCGCCGCGCGTCGTGCCGGGGTTCAGTATTCGACTCCTACCGCGGGTGGAGACACGTGCCGACCACGGCATGATGTGACGCGGAGCCGAGCTCTTCTAGGATTGGACGATGTTGCGTTCCGCGGTGAATTACCTGCGGGAACAGCTTCGTCGACGCAGCGAGCTGATCCCCGTCGGTATCACCTGGACGTCGTTTATCGCCGTCGACGCCACCGAGGTGGGCGCCTGGGTGATCGCGATCCTGCAGCGCCCCACCGCCGGCCTGCCCGTGGTGCTGGCCGCGCTGGCGGTGTCGGTCTCACCGACGCTGCTGTTCCTTTTCTTCAACTTGAAGCTCAGCTCGGTGCTGATGTGGGCAACCTGGTCGACGGCCACGGCCATCCTGCTGTTCGCGACACCGACACCCGTGCACGCCGATTTCGCCCCGGCGCTGTTGGTACTCATGGTCTTATCCGTCGCGACCCTGAGCTCCATCGCGGGCGGCCTGCTGGCCGCCGCGTCGGCGGCCGCGATGCTGCTCGCCGCGCCGGCGCTGCACCGCCTGGACGCGGTGGCGTTGTACCTGGGTTTCGTCGGCGCGGGTTGGCTGCTCGGCTACATCATGCGCAGCCAACGGCTGCTGCTGGCCGAGCAGATCGAGGCGCAGAAGATGTTGGCCGAGCATGCCGCTGCCGACGAGCGACGGCGCATCGCCCGCGAGGTGCACGACGTCATCGCCCACTCGCTGAGCATCACCTTGCTGCATCTCACGGGAGCACGCCGGGTGTTGCAGCAGGATCGTGACGTCGACGAAGCGATCGAAGCGCTCGAGCAGGCCGAGCGGCTGGGGCGGCAGGCGATGGCCGACATCCGCCGGACCGTCGGGCTGCTGGACAATTCCCCCCGAAAAAGCGGGCCGCTGGCGCCAGAGCCCGGCATTGGCGACATCGGGGCGCTGGTGCATGATTTCGAGCGGGCCGGCCTGGACGTCACGATGAGCATCGACGGGGCGACCCACCGCGTTTCGGCCGCGGTGGGTCTCGCGCTCTACCGCATCACGCAGGAGTCCCTGGCCAACATCGCGAAAC
Source organism: Mycobacterium sp. 1554424.7 (assembly GCF_001665295.1). Taxonomy (GTDB): domain Bacteria; phylum Actinomycetota; class Actinomycetes; order Mycobacteriales; family Mycobacteriaceae; genus Mycobacterium. The sequence continues at coordinate 76,705 of NZ_LZSE01000097.1, forward strand.
ACGCGCCCGACTCGAAATCTACTGTTGCCCTAAGCATTTCGACCCAGTCGGCGCGGCTGGAGGTCAACAATCGGCTGCCGGTGGCCGTCGCCGCGGCCCAATCATCCGAGGGGCGCGGCGTGCGCGGCATGCGCCAGCGCGTCGAGCTGCTCGGCGGGGTGATGGACGTGGGTCCGACCCCTGACGGGTGGTCGGTGCGCGCCGAGGTACCCCTCGACGAGGGGGACGCCGGCTGGCGCGCGCCGTGGTGCAAGCTGTGATCCCTGAAATCGCCGCGCCCGAGGTCAGCGTGCTCCTGGTCGACGACCAGGACCTGGTGCGGTCCGGTTTGCGCCGGATCCTGCGCCGCAAGGACGGTTTCAATGTCGTCGCCGAATGCGCCGACGGGGACGAGGTGCCCGCGGCGGTGGCCCAGCACCGGCCCGACGTCGTCGTGATGGACCTGCGGATGCGGCGAGTCGACGGCATCGAGGCGACACGACGCCTCTCCGGGGGTCCGCCCGTGCTCGCATTGACCACCTTCAACGAGGACGAGCTGCTGTCCGGGGCTCTGCGCGCCGGCGCGGCCGGATTCGTGCTCAAGGACTCCTCTGCCGAGGAATTGATTCGCGCGGTGCGGGCGGTCGCGAGGGGAGACAGCTACCTGGATCCCGCGGTCACCTCACGCGTGCTCACCACCTACCGCAGGGTCGCCGACGGCCCCCTTGAGAAACATGGCAACGAGGTCGCCCAGCTGACCACCCGCGAGCTCGACGTGCTGACGCAGATCGGAAAAGGCCTGTCCAACAGCGAAATTGCGGAAGAGTTGTGCATTTCGGGGGTCACGGTCAAGAGCCACATCGGCCGGATCTTCACGAAGCTCGGCCTGCGGGACCGCGCCGCCGCGATCGTCTACGCCTACGACAACGGCATCGTCGCCCCGCGCTGAAGGCTAGGATGCCGCCGCTGTGGAGATCGACTTGGCGACCGTGTAACCCTCGATTCCCTCGGCGCCGAGTTCGCGCCCGTACCCGCTGGCCTTGACCCCGCCGAACGGCGCGAACGGGTCCATGGTGTAGCCCTGGTTGACGCCGAACGTTCCGGTACGCACCCGGCCGGCGATGCCCAATCCGCGGTCGGGGTCGGCCGTGAAAACCGAGCCGGCCAGGCCGTAATCGGAATCGTTGGCGATCGCGATGGCCTCCTCTTCGGTGCGGTATGCGATGGTGGTCAGCACCGGGCCAAAGATCTCCTCGCGGGCAATACGCATGGAGTTGTCGGCGTCGGCAAAGAGCGTCGGCTTTACGTACCAACCGCGTTCGACGCCGTCCGGCAGGTCGGTGCCACCGATGACGAGGCGGGCGCCCTCCCGCTGGCCCCCGGCGATGTAGTTGCGGACACGCTCCTGTTGGCGCTGTGCGACCAGCGGGCCGAGCTGCGTCTCGGGGTCGGCCGGGTCGCCGATGCGCAGCGACGACATCTCGGTCGACAGTGCATCGACGAACTCGTCGTTGCGGTTGGCGGGCAACAGGATCCGGGTCAGCGCATTGCAGATCTGGCCGCAATTGGACAGGCTGGCCGAACGGATCGCCGTCGCGACGCTGGCCGGATCGGCGTCGTCGAGCACGATCGCCGCGGATTTGCCGCCGAGTTCCAGGCTGACCCGCTTGAGACCCGGCGCGCAGGCCGCCGCGACCGCCTTGCCGGCCGCGGTTGAACCGGTGAACGACACCTTGTCCACCCCGGGGTGGCCGATCAGTTGCTCGCCAACGTTCGCACCGCCGGGCAGCACGCTCACCACACCCGGCGGTAGGCCGGTCTCGTCGAGCATCGTCGCGAGCAAGAGCGCGTCGAGCGGCGATTCCGGCGCCGGCTTGACGACCACGCAGCACCCGGCCAGCAGCGCCGGGATCAGCTTGGTGACGATGAGGAACTGGGGCATGTTCCACGGCACGATCGCCGCCACCACCCCTACTGGTTCGCGCCGGATATCGATGTCCGAACCGTAGAAGCCGGACCGCGTCTCCCGCCAACGAAAGTTGTCGGCCAGGTCGCAGAACGCCGTCATCATCATCGACGGCAGCCCGACCTGCGCGCGCTGAGCAAAGGTGGTGGGCGCGCCGATCTCGGCGGTGAGCAGTTCGGCCATTCGGGACCGTTGCGCCCCGTAGAGTTTCGCGAGCCGGCGCACGGTCTCGATGCGATCGGCGGGATCCAGTCGCGGCCACGGCCCTTCGTCGAACGCCTTCCGCGCGCTCGTCACGGCGGCGTCCACATCGGCGGGCCCGGCCGCCGCCACCACGGCGATTGGGGATTCGCTGTGCGGGGAGATCACCTCGATGGTGTCTGTCGTGCTGGGTGCGGACCACGTCCCGCCGACGAACAAGGTTTCGTGTCGCTGCACTGCAGTTCCTCCTCAAGCGTCCGCGCGCTGGCAATATCAACTACTTGCGATTGTGATGTAGAGCATATACGGTCGGCAGACATGGCCCGCTTCCCCAAGCCGCCCGAAGGCAGCTGGACACAGCATTATCCCGAGTTGGGCACCGCTCCGGTGTCCTATCACGACTCCATCAGCCCGGCGATCTACGAACTCGAGCGCGCGGCGATCTTCAAACGTGCGTGGCTGAATGTTGGCCGGGTGGAAAGCCTTCCGCGAAAGGGAAGCTACTTCACCAAGGAGCTCAAGGTCGCCAACACGTCGATCATTGTGGTCCGCAACGCCCAGGGCGACGTCAAGGCGTTTCACAACATCTGCCGGCATCGGGGCAACAAGCTGGTGTGGAATGACATGCCGCTCGAGGAGACCAGCGGTGTGTGCCGGCAGTTCACCTGCAAGTACCACGCCTGGCGCTACGACCTGGACGGCAAGCTCACCCACGTGCAGCAGGAGAGCGAATTCTTCGATCTCGACAAGGATCGGTACGGGCTGGTGCCGGTGCACTGCGACGTATGGGAAGGGTTCATCTTCGTCAACTTCGCAGCCGAACCCCAGCAATCATTGCGGGACTTCCTCGGGCCGATGATCACCGACCTCGAGGGGTACCCCTTCGGACGGCTCACCTCGCGGTGGTCCTATCGGTCGGAGGTGAACGCGAACTGGAAGCTCTACATGGACGCGTTCCAGGAGTTCTACCACGCACCGGTGCTGCACGCGAACCAGTCACCGACCAAGTACTCGAAGGCCGCAGCCGAAGCGGGCTTCGAGGCGCCGCACTACCGCATCGACGGCCCGCATCGCCTCGTCAGCACGTCCGGGGTAAGGGCCTGGGAGATGGACCCCGACATGCGCAAGCCCATCGAGGACATCTGTCAGAGCGGGCTGTTCGGGCCTTGGGAGAAGCCCGATCTCGGTGAGATGCCCACCGGCCTCAACCCGGCCAAGTGCGACCCATGGGGGCTGGACTCGTTCCAGCTGTTCCCCAACTTCGTCATCTTGTTCTGGGGCCAGGGCTGGTACCTGACCTACCACTACTGGCCGACGTCCTATAACACCCACGTGTTCGAGGGAACGCTGTATTTCCCCGCGCCCCGAACACCGCGCGAACGGGTTGCCCAGGAATTAGCCGCCGCGACATTCAAGGAATACGGGCTGCAGGACGCGAACACGCTGGAAGCCACCCAGACCATGATCGAGACGGGCGTCGTGCGTGAATTCCTGCTCAACGACCAGGAGATACTGCTGCGCCACCTACACCATGAGGCCGCCGCGTGGATCGCCGAGTACCAGAACAGCACCGTCGGGGTGTAACCGTGACCGCAAAGCTGCCAACCGAATTCGCCGACTTAGAACCGTTCTCTGCCTGGTGCCTCGACAGCGAACCGCAGCGCTATCAGAAGAGGCTGAACAGCTCCATGCCCGAGATGCAGGCCTTCTATGACGCCATCACGCCGCGGGCCGAAGAGGCCATCGCCTACTGCGACAAGTTCCCGCTCGACGACCTTCCCGACGACGTCACCAACCTGATGTACTTGCTGTACTCGATGATCACGGTGTCGTTCCCGGTGGAGTGCTGGAAACAGCCGCGGGTGCCCGACTCGGGTGCCTCCAGCCTGGACTGCGTCTCCGAACCGGCGCCGTGACCGTCGTCCTGCGGGCCTCGCGGTGGGCGGACGTCGACGCCGGCGAGGTCCGCTCCCCGGCCATGCTGGTGATCGACGAAAATCGCATCAGCGCCGTCAATCCGGTTGAGCCGCCGCCGGATTCGGCGACCGAGATCGACCTGGGCGACGTGACCCTGCTGCCGGGCCTGATGGACATGGAGCTCAATCTGCTCATCGGTGGCCCGGGCGGACCAGAGGGCCTGCCCAACCCCATGCACGGGGTACAGGACGATCCGGCCTATCGCACGCTGCGCGGCGCCGTCAACGCGCGTACCACCCTCGAGGCCGGCTTCACGACCGTGCGCAACCTCGGCCTGATGGTCAAGACGGGTGGCTACCTGCTCGACGTGGCGCTGCAGCGCGCGATCGATCAGGGCTGGCACGTGGGGCCGCGGATCGTGGCCGCCGGCCACGCGGTCACGCCCTACGGCGGCCACCTGGATCCCACGGTCTTTCAGCGACTGGCACCGGGCATCATGCCGCTGAGCGTGGCCGAAGGCATCGCCAACGGGGTGCCCGACGTCCGCGCGTGCGTGCGGTACCAAATTCGCCATGGTGCCAAGGTGATCAAGGTTTCGGCCTCTGGCGGCGTGATGTCACACAGCACGGCGCCCGGGGCCCAGCAGTATTCCGACGAGGAGTTCGCCGCCATCGCGGACGAGGCGCACCGCGCCGGGGTCCGTGTCGCCGCACACGCGATCGGCGACAGCGCGATCCGCGCCTGCATCAAGGCGGGCATCGACTGCATCGAGCACGGGTTCCTGGCCACCGACGAAACGATCCAGATGATGGTCGACCACGGCACGTTCCTGGTCTCGACGACCTATCTGACCGACGCGATGGCCGTCGACCGGATCGCCCCCGAGTTGCGCAAAAAGGCCAAAGAGGTGTTCCCGCGCGCAAAGTCGATGCTGCCCAAGGCGATCGCCGCCGGCGTGCGCATCGCATGCGGGACCGACGCACCCGCCATCCCGCACGGGCAGAACGCCAAGGAGCTGTGCGCGTTGGTGGATCGTGGCATGACGCCCATGCAGGCGATCCGCGCGGCGACGGTGACCAGTGCCGAGCTGATCGAGGCCGACCACGAGTTGGGTCGGCTCGCTCCCGGCTATCTCGCCGACATCATCGCGGTGCCCGGAGATCCCTCACGCGACATCGCGACCACCCTCGATGCGCGGTTCGTCATGAAGGACGGCCGCGTCTACCGGAACGATCCGGGAGCAGGACATGGAACTGACTGACAATATACTGTGGCTGCTCAAGCAGGCCTTTCACTTTTCGCTGACCACCGTTAACGAGGCCATCAGCGGCCACGGTGTGACGACCGCCCAGATCGGTCTGATGCGTCAGCTGGCCAATGAGCCCGGCTTGTCGGGCGCCGAGCTGGCCCGGCGACTGTTGATCAGCCCGCAAGGCGCCCAGCTGGCGCTGTCCGCCCTCGAGCGCCGCGGCCTGGTGGAGCGCAAGCAAGACCCGCAGCACGGCCGGATCATGCAGGCCTACCTCACCGACGAGGGACGCGCCATCACGACGGCGGTGCTGGCCGACGCGATCGCGGCGCACGAACGGGTTTTCGGGGTGTTGACGAGCGACGAGCAGCAGCTGCTACACGACCTGCTGGCACGGATTGTCGAAAAGGGTACGGGGCACACCCTGTTCAGCGAGCACACGGAAGACTAGGCGGCGGCGTGTTGTATCAAGTACTTGATAAATATGACAAGTACTTGATATTCTGGGCGCGATGGAAGATATGAGCGGAGCGGGCTGCGCCGACACGGCGACGGACATACAGGGCGTGACGACAGACCGGGTGACCATTCGACTCGACCGCAGGACCACCACCGTCGACTACCGAGACGGCGACACCCTGCTGCAAACCGCGCGCATCGCGGGCCTGCCCGCGCCGTCGTCGTGCGAAGTCGGCAACTGCGGAACATGCATGGCCCGGCTGACCGAGGGCAGCGCGCGGATGATCAACAACGATGCGCTCACCGAGGAAGAGGTGGCCGAGGGTTGGGTCTTGACCTGCCAGTCGCTGCCCACTAGCGAATCGGTAACGGTGGTCTACGAGTGACGGGACGGTCGGCGATGAGGCAGACACGATGACGCGGGTGGCGGTGGTGACCGGCGGGGCGTCGGGAATGGGCGAGTCCACCTGCCACGAACTCGGCAGACGCGGGCACAAGGTCGCGGTACTCGACGTGAACGGCGAAGCGGCGCAAAGGGTCTGCGAAGACCTTCGCGCCGAGGGTGTCGAGGCGCTCGGTGTGGCGGCAGATGTTACCAACCGCCCCGCGGTGGAGGAGGCTTTCGCCAAGGTGCGAAGCGAGCTGGGCCCGGTGAGCATCCTGGTGACGAGCGCGGGCATGGTGGGCTTCGGGCGTTTCCTCGACATCTCGCCCGAGTCCTGGTCACGCGTCATCGACGTCAACCTCACCGGGACCTTCCATTGCTGCCAGGTCGCGCTGCCCGACATGATCGCCGCGAGATGGGGCCGCATCGTGATGATTTCGTCGTCGAGCGCGCAACGCGGATCGCCGCGCATGGCGCACTACGCGGCCTCCAAAGGCGCCGTGATCACGCTGACCAAATCGCTCGCCAACGAATACGCGTCGATGGGAATCACGGTCAACAACATTCCCCCGTCGGGCATCGAAACCCCGATGCAGCATCAGTCGCAGGCCGAGGGGCACCTCGGCTCCAACGACGCGCTGGCAAGCCGGATTCCCATGGGCCGCCTCGGCACCGGCGATGACATCGCCGCGGCGGTGGGCTTCCTCTGCTCGGAGGAGGCCGGCTTCATCACCGGTCAGGTGCTGGGGGTCAACGGCGGGGCAGTGATGTGATTGAGCAACGAGAGGCAGGTTCTGATGGGTCGATGGCCTAAGCCGGCGGAGGGCAGCTGGACCGAGCACTACCCGGAGCTCGGCACCGGACCGATTTCCTTCCGGGATTCGACGTCGCCGGAGTTCTATGCGCTCGAACGCGAGGCGATCTTCAAACGCGCCTGGCTCAACGTTGCCCGCGTCGAGGAGCTTCCCCGCGTGGGCAGCTACCTCACCAGGGAGATCGAGGCCGTACCCGCATCGGTCATCCTGGTCAAAGGCAAAGACGAGGTGATCCGGGCCTTCCACAACATCTGCCGCCACCGCGGTAACAAGCTGGTGTGGAACGACTTTCCGCAGGAGGAAACCAAAGGCACCTGCCGCCAGTTCACCTGCAAGTACCACGGCTGGCGCTACGCCCTGGACGGCGCGCTGACCTTCATGCACCAAGACTCGGAGTTCTTCGATGTCGACCCCGACGAGTACGGCCTGAGCCCCGTGCACTGCGATGTGTGGAACGGCTTCATCTTCATCAACTTCGACGAACGGCCCCGACAGAGCCTGCGTGAGTTCCTTGGACCGATGATCACCGGGCTGGACGACTACCCGTTCGGCAAGCTCACCGAGCGCTACGACTTTCTGGCGCACAACAACAGCAACTGGAAGATCTTCGCCGACGCGTTCCAGGAGTACTACCACGTTCCCGCGCTGCATCCCCAGCAGGTGCCGTCGGCGGTGCGCGATCCCAACGCCGGATTCGAGTGCGCGCACTTCGGAATCGACGGGCCGCACCGGGTGGTGTCGACGGCGGGGACGCGCCGTTGGCTGATGGCGCCCGAATACATGTATCCGATCGAGCGGGCGACCCGCAGCGGGCTCGTGGGACCATGGCGCACCCCCGACATCGGCGAGTTGCCCGCGGGGCTCAACCCGGGCGGCATAGAGCCCTGGGGCATCAGCAATTTCCAGATCTTCCCCAACCTGGAAATCCTCATCTACGGCGGCTGGTACCTGCTGTACCGGTACTGGCCGACGTCGCACAACACGCACCGATTCGAGGCGTACACCGCCTTCCACCCGGCGCGCACGGTGCGCGAGCGCGTCGAGCACGAAGTCGCCGCGGTGGTGCTCAAGGAGTTCGCCCTCCAAGATGCCGGCATGCTCGGCGGCACGCAGGCCGCGCTGGAAACCGGCATCGTCGACGAATTCCCGCTCAGCGACCAGGAAATCCTGGTACGGCATCTGCACAAAGAGGTCGTCGACTGGGTCGAGCAATATCAGCGCGAAATGCAACCGGCGGCGGTGTGAACATGACCCACAAGGCTGAAACCCTTTTGCCCAGCGCGTTCGCCGAATTCGAGCCATTCGCGCAAACCTGGTGTCTACCAACGGAAGCCGAACGATGGAATCGCCGGCTGGCCAGCAGCATGGCCGAGATGCGGGAGTTTTATGACGCCTTCTTTCCCCGCCTGGAGGAAGCGATCGACTACTGCGACAAGTTTCCCCTCGACGACCTCCCCGAGGATGCGACCAACCTGCTGCACCTCATCTACTCGCTGGTGATGGTCGCGATGGCGGTCGAAGTCTTCGGCCAGCCCAAGCCGACCGATTCGGCCGACGCCGTCCTCGATCGTGTCGGCGAACCGGTGCCGTGACTTCCCTCGGAGAGGACGTGAAATGAGCCTGCTCACCATCAACAAACTCACCTCGTCGGTCGGCGCCGAAGTGATCGGCGCCGACGCCGACCGGCTTGCCACCGATGACCTGCTCGGGGACGCGGTGATGGAAGCGTTGGAAGAGAACGGGGTGTTGGTCTTCCGGGGCCTGGGTCTGGAGCCCGAAGCTCAGGTGGAGTTCTGCCGCCGCCTCGGCGAAGTGGACTACTCCTCCGACGGCCACCACCGGGTGGCGGGCATCTACCCGATCACGCTCGACACATCGAAGAACTCGTCGGCCGCCTACTTGCGGGCCACGTTCGACTGGCACATCGACGGCTGCACCCCCGTCAATGATGACTGTCCGCAGAAGGCGACGGTGCTGTCGGCGGTCGCGGTCGCCGAGCGCGGCGGCGAGACCGAGTTCGCCAATTCCTATGCGGCATACGAGGAGTTGACCGACGACGAGAAACGGCGGTTCGGCTCGCTGCGGGTGGTGCATTCGCTGGAAGCCTCACAACGCCGCATCACCCCGGACCCCACGCCAGAGCAGGTGCAGCGCTGGCGGCAGCGGCGCACTCACGAACATCCGCTCGTTTGGACGCACCGGAGCGGCCGCAAATCGCTGGTCCTGGGGGCCTCCGCGGACTACGTCGTCGGCATGGACCCCGACGAGGGCCGAGCGTTGCTGACCGAATTGCTCGACCGCGCAACCGGACCCGACAAGGTCTACCGCCATCGCTGGTCGGTCGGCGACACCGTCATCTGGGACAACCGGGGCGTGCTGCACCGGGCGGCGCCCTACGACCCCGACTCGCCGCGGGAGATGTTGCGCACCACGGTGCTCGGCGACGAACCGATCGAGTAGATCCGCCAACCCAAGGAACAACACATGCCAAAGTCCGTCCTGCTCGTCGAAACTCGGCCGGAATCACCGCAACTCGTCGACGACTACAACAAGTGGCACGATGACGTGCACATCCCGGAGATGCTGACGATCGACGGCTTCAGCTCGGCGCGACGCTGGCGGGCCGAGGACGGGGAATCCTTCATCACCCTCTACGAGATCGACACCGACGTCGACACCGCCAAAGCCAACCTCCGGGCGGCGTATCAATCCGGCCGGATGTCCAAACCCGTCGCGGTCGAGACACAGCCGCCACCCATCCAGCGCTACTTCAGCCTGGTCAGCGAGGCGCGATAGTGGCTGTGGGACAGCGGCAGCGGCTCACGCCGCTGCCCGACGGAGAATGGGACGACGATGCCCGCGCCGCGGTGACGGCGCTGTTGCCGCCCGAGCGCGCCAATGCGCGCGACGCCGGAAACGTGCTGGCGACCCTGGTGCGGCACCCCCGTTTGACCCGCGCCTACCTGAAGTTCAACGCGTACCTACTCAGAGACTCCACCCTGCCACCGCGGGCGCGGGAGGCGGCGCTGCTGCGGGCCGTGCACCGCCGCGACTGCGAATACCTCTGGTCACACCACGTCCCAATCGCGCGGCGGGCGGGGCTGACCCATGCGGAGATCGATGCGATCAAGTCCGACGAGGTGGGCACGGACCCGGACCGCGTGATAGTTCGGGCGGTCGACGAACTCGACGGTTGCAGCAGGATTTCCGACGCGACGTGGGCGCAGCTCGGCCGGCACCTCGATGACCGGCAACGCATGGACCTGGTGTTCACCGTGGGCGGCTACTGCTTGCTGGCGATGGCCGTAAACACGTTCGGCATCGAAGATGAAGGCCCACATGGCTGACGCCAAAACGGCGGAAACCGAACTGTTCGTTTCCACGGCGCGCGCGTTTCTGGACAAGCACGCGTCGCTCGACCGGGTGCGCGCCCTGCACGCCGAGGGCCGCTCCTTCGACTCCGCGTGGTGGGTACGCGCGGCCGAGCTGGGCTGGACCAGCCTGCTGGTGCCCGAGGACCTCGGCGGTGGCAGCGTGTCCGGCGACGGACTCAGCGACCTGGCGTTGATCGCCGAAAACCTCGGCCGCACAGTGGCGCCTGGGCCGCTACACCCGATCAGCGTGGTGCTGGCCGCCCTGGTCGACGCCGACAACCGCGACCGACACATACCGGCAATCGAGTCCCTCATGTCGGGCGCGGCCGTCGCGGCGTGGGCGGTCGACGAGCCCGGCCGGCCGTTCTCGCCGCAACAGCCGACCGTGACCGCCACGCCCACCGCCGACGGCTACCGCATCGACGGCGTCAAGGACCGAGTTGAGGCGGGCGCCGAGTCCAGGTTGTTGCTGGTCGTGGCGCGCGGCGACGACGGGCCACGCCAGTTCCTGGTGCCCACCGATGCACCGGGAGTTACCGTCACGCCGCAGCGGTCGTTGGACCTGGTAAAGGGTTACGTGCGAGTGCATTTCGATGGGGTGAGCGTCCCGGCTTCCGCGCTGGTCGGGTCCGCTGCGCAGACGGCTGACCTGGTCGATCGGCAGGCGCAAGTCGCGGTGGTGCTGCAGTGCGCCGAGGTCGTGGGCATGCTCGACGCCATCTTGGGCATGACCATTCGCTGGGCGCTGGATCGGCACAGCTTTGGTCGCCCGCTGGCGTCCTATCAGGCGCTCAAACACCGCCTCGCCGACATGAAGATGTGGCTGGAAGCCTGCCGCGGGATCACCTACGGCGCGGTCGCGGACGTCGCCGCGCGCGACCCCGGTGCGCAGTTGACAGTGAGCGCCGCCAAGTCTTACCTGGGCGAGCACGCCAGCATTCTCGCCCACGAATGCGTGCAACTCCACGGCGGGATCGGGGTCACCTGGGAGCACGACCTGCACCTCTTCCTGCGCCGAATCACGTTGTACCGCTCCATGTTCGGCACTCCCGCCGAGCATCACCGCCTGATTTGCGCCCAGCTGCGACGCACGGGATCGGCGGCATGACCGAGTCCGTGGAGGCCTTTGCGGCGAAGGCTCGAGCGTGGCTCGCCGAGAACATGCCGCGGGTCGATCCCGCCCGGCCGCCCTTGGGCGACCGCGGCGACGACGGCGCCTGGCAGCGCGCCCGCGAGCTGCAGAAGCGGCTCCATGCGGGCGGATTCGCCGGCATCTGCTTCCCCCGCGAATACGGTGGGCTCGGCTTGGACGTCGCCTACCAAAAGGCCTTTGACGTAGAGGCTTTCGGCTACGAGATGCCGTTGATCCTCAACATACCCACCTTCACCATCTGCTGTGCGACCCTGCTCGACACCGGCACGGAAGCACAGAAACGGCAACACATCTCGGCGGCGCTGCGCGGCGAGGAGGTGCTGGTCCAATTGCTCTCCGAACCGAGCGGCGGCTCGGACCTGGCCGGGCTGATAACGCGCGCCGAGCGCGACGGCGACGCGTGGATCGTCAACGGCGCCAAGACCTGGAGCACGAGTGCGTTCGCCGCAGACTACGGTCTGCTGCTGGCCCGCACCGACTGGACGGTGCCCAAACACGAGGGCCTCACGATGTTCCTGGCGCCGATCAACGCCCCCGGCGTCACCCTGCGACGCATCCGCCAGGTCGACGGGTCCACGGAGTTCTGCGAGGAATTCTTCGACGGCCTGCGACTGGGCGACGATGCCGTCGTCGGCGAAGTCAACCGGGGCTGGGAGGTGGCGTCGCGGCTACTGCATCACGAGCGGCGCGCGGTCGGACACGGATCGGAATACGCCAGCGGTCGGGGCCGCGAGCGGTCGGAGGACGCGCTGATCGACTTCTTCGCCCTGGCGGAGGCCGCCGGTCAGGCCGACGACCCGGCCACCTGGGACAAGGTTGGCCGGGTCTTCGCGCGCCGGATGGTGCGTGATCGGCTGGTAGATCACGTCTCCCGCGCAATGCGGGACGGGTCGCTCCCCCCGGCGGCCGGATCGATCATCCGGCTGTTTCACTCCGACGTCACGTTTCTGGAGGTGGACACCGCGATGGAGATCACCGGGATCAGCGGCGTCGTCGACGACGACCACCACCTGCTCAACGTGGGCGAGCGCTACCTGTCCCGGCAGACCGTCGCGCTTGGCGGGGGCAGCAACGAGATGGCTCGGAACGTAATTGGCGAGCGCGTCCTGGGCTTCCCCCGCGAACACGCAGCGGATCGCGGCGTTCCGTTCAACCAGGTCAGGCATAACAAGAGGGCCGGGAAGTGATCCGGCCCGAATTCACATAGGTGTGGCCTGCTGGGCCAGGTTCAGCAAGACGTAGGCGATGCAGAAGAGGAAGTTGAGTACGACCAGGACCAGGCCCATGAACAGCAGCGAACGGGTGCCCTGACGCTTGAGGCGCTTGACCCTAGCGCCGCGGGCCTCGCGATTGAGCTGCATCGCGATCAGCGCGAAATTGACATCCGTCACTTCGTCGTCCGCGACTGGCACACCGGCCACCATCTGCCGCAGGCGTTCGGGGGCGGTGTGGACTCCGACGCGCTCGAAGCGGTGACACAGCCGCCGCGCCCGCCTGCGGCCAAGTGCCTGACATCGCATCTGTACCTGATGCATGAGTTGCCGCCGTTCGTAGCCCCAGGCATCGGACGGAACCGTCACAAGCCGGGAGTCTAACGCGCAAATACCCGGTTTCGGGAGGTCTAAGCCAATCCCGTCGACACCTTTTAACCGCCGGCCATCCGCTCGGATTCGGGCAGGTCCAGGTAGCGCTCGAGGTTGCGATGCATGTTGATCACCCGCCGTTCTTCGCTGGAGAGCGCCAAGTGGGTGAAGCCCGGCTGGTGCAGGCCGCGCTGCAGGCCCGCGAGCAGCCGGATGTCCTGCGTGAGCACCAGACCCGGTTCGGCTTCTCCGGCGGTGGTCCGCACGTCCGCCGGCTTGCTGCGCGGTGAGCCCGGCGCCATTCGGGTCATCAGGAAGATGACCATTTCGCCGCGATCGGGATCGGCGCCGGGCCGCGAGCACATGACGGTCAGGTGGTCGGCGTTGGCCAGCAGCGTCATGTTGGGAAACACGTTGTACTGGTGCAACCGGGTGACCCGGTCGGTGTCGGCCCACGCGAGGTCGACACCGCGGCTGGCGGCGAAGGCGCGCGTGCGGTCAGCGATCATGTCCTGGACCGTCTGCCCTGGCCGGCGCTCATCGGCGGGAAACGGCGTGCCCTCGGCCGCGCCCATCAGCGCGCCCTGCGTATGGACGTAGGCGTCCCACACCTCTTCGTCGCTCAGCGCACCCTCGAAGCGCGGGCTCTGCACGCCGTACGGCTGGTCGGACTTACCGGTGTGGCCCCAGATCTGTTGTGGCGCATGGATGTCGTCGACGCAGCGCAGCAGCTCGGGGTGCAGCGTCTGGATGTGGTAGGTCTCGCTGTAGCCATCGGCGATGGTCTTCCAGTTGGCGTCGACGTCGATGGTGAGCGTCGCGTAGCAGCGGAAGTCGCTCAGCTGGCACCACGCGATGTCGTCGGGCACCGCCTCCAGGTAGTCGAGCAGCGGCATCGCGTCGACGTCGAGATTGACGAAGACCAGCCCCTCCCAGGTGTCGACCCGGGCGGGTACTAGCGGGAAGTCCGACATCCGCAGGGAGCCGAAGCCCTTGCGGTTGGGCACCCGCTTGAGGGTGCCGGCGAGGTCCCAGGTCCAGCCGTGATAGCCGCACTTGAGCTCGCGCAGCCCCGAGCCCGAACCGGCGCACAGCGAGTTGCCGCGGTGGCGGCACGCGTTCTGGAAGGCGCGCAAGACGCCGTCGTCACCGCGCACGATCAGCACCCCGTACGGGCCGCAGCGGTACTCGAAGTAGTCGCCGGGCTCCGCGACGTGGTCGACCATGCAGGCGAGCTGCCACACCTTCGGCCACATCCGCTCGACCTCGAGTTGGGCGAACGCGGGCGAGTAGTAGCGCTCGGCCGGCACCAGGGTTGGGCAGGCGGGCGGGGTGCCGATCGCGTCGTCTTGGGCAGTGCGAGTCGGGTTGCCTGCGGGCGCGTTCACGGGCGATGCCCCCTAACGCGCTCCGCGCACCAACCGGCCGGGGCGCGCCCCGGTGTCGACGTCGTTGCGGCGGGTCACCGTCCCGCTGACGATCGTGGCGGCGTAGCCGCTCGCACCCTGCAGGATCCGGTTGCCCCCGGCCGGCAGGTCGAAGGCCATCGCCGCGGGATGCAGGCGCAAGGCGTCCATGTCGATCACGTTGATGTCGGCCTTCTTGCCGGCTTCGATGGTGCCGCGGTCGGTGAGGCCGAACAGGTGCGCGGTGTCGCGGGACTGCTTGCGGATTACGTACTCGAGCGGCAACTTCTCGCCCCGTTGACGGTCCCGCGCCCAGTGCGTCAGCAGGAAGGTGGGATAGGAAGCGTCGCAGATCATTCCGCAGTGGGCGCCGCCGTCGGAGAGCCCCAGAACACCCGCGGGGTGCAGCATCATCTCGCGGATCGCGTCGCAGTTTCCGTCGGCGTAGTTGAACAGCGGCAGCATCAACATGTTCGTCGCATTGGACTCGAGCATGAGGTCATACAGGGTGGCCAGCGGGTCCTCCCCCCGCTCCTTGGCAATCGCGGCGACGGTGCGGTCGGGCGTCGGCTCGTAGTCGGGCGGATTGCCGAGCGCATACAGGCGGTGCAGGGAATGCTGCACCAAGGCGAACATCCCGTCGAACAGCAGTGTCGGGTCGACCGGCAGATCGTCCTCGGCGAGGATCGCCGCCCTGACCGCGGGGTCCGCGAGACGCTGGGCGAGCTCCGCGCGGCTGCATTCGGCCGCGAGCCTGCGATACGTCGGCCGATGGCTGAAGCCGTGATGCCCTTGGAAACCGATCATCATGCCGAACGGCCGCGCCGCGATCTGCGGGTGCAGCCGGGCGCCCGCCGCGTGCGCGTCCGCGGAGAGGTCGAGCATCTCGCGCCACAGCTTGGGGTCGGCGTCCACCTGGATGAGCGCGAACGACACGGGGCGGTCGATCTCGGCGCTGAGTCGGCGCATCCAGTCCAATTCCTTCTTCGGGCCGATGATGTCCTCGCCCGCGGCCCCCTGCGGCGCCAGCTCGAACACCGCCTGACCGCCGGCGGCCATGGCGCGTCCGAGTCCGAACAGTTCCTCCTCGGCGGCGTAGGTGCCGGGCACCGGCTCACCGTCCATCGCGCGGTGGCCCAGCGTGCGCGAGGTCGAAAACCCCAGCGCGCCGGCCTCGATCGCCTCGGTGACCAGGCGCGCCATGGCCGCGATGTCGTCGGGCGTCGCCGGCTCGTTGCGGGCTCCCCGCTCGCCCATCGCGTAGGCCCGGATGGCGCCGTGGGCGACCTGGCTGCCCACGTCGATCGCGAACTTCTGCTTGCCGATCGCATCGAGGTACTCGGGGTAGGTCTCCCAGCCCCAGGTGATGCCCTCGGTCAGGGCGGTGCCCGGGATGTCCTCGACGCCCTCCATCAGCTCGATCAGCCATTGCTCGCTGCCCGGCCGCACGGGCGCGAAGCCGACGCCGCAGTTGCCGGTCACGATCGTCGTGACGCCGTGTCCGCTGGACGGCTCGAGCAGGCCGTCCCAGCTCACCTGGCCGTCGTAGTGGGTGTGGATGTCGACGAAGCCGGGGGCCACCACATGCCCTGTGGCGTCGATGGTTTCGGCCGAGTCGCCGCTCATCTCGGGGTCGTCGGCGCCGCGCCGGACGACGTCGACGATCACGCCGTCCTTGATGCCGATGTCAGCCCGGTAGCGCTCGGCTCCGGTGCCGTCGACGACAGTGCCACCGGTGATCTTGAGATCGAACATGAGGGCCTCTCCGCCGCATTACGCTACGCTGCGTAGCGTAAGTACTGACGATATGCCTCCCGGCACGGCCAGTCAATGAATCTTGCGAACTTCGCGGCCGCGTCCGGCGCTACAAAGAACTCTTCAGTGCCGCAATGGTTTCCAGATCGTCGAGCGCTGCCACACCGCGCCGCAGCCCCTCCATCGCGATGCCTTCGATCTGCATACCGCCCATTCCCGCCGTGATCAGCGGGGCCACATAGGCGTACAGCGCACCCTGGCGGTAGCGCCGCCACAGATCGTCGCGGTCCAAGTCCGGCCCGCCGGCCGCCGCCAGCGCGCGTCGGTAGTCGTCGAGCAGGTCGCGTTGGGTCGCTCGGCGGTCTTCCGGGGTCAGGCTGGTGATGAGTGTGTACGCCAGCTCACGCGAGGGGTGTCCGCGCCGCACCGCCTGCCAGTCCAAGAGCCCCGCCTTGCCGCCGTCGAAATACATGTTGCCGGGGTGCGCGTCGCCGTGCATGACGGTGTGCGGGGGCGTGTCGATAAGCGCGGCGACGGCCCGGTAGTTGTCGGCGATGAAGGCGCCGTTCTCGACGGGGATTTCGGTTCGCTCTGCCAGCCGCTTGATCGATGCGTGGATCAGCGAACCCGTCAATAGGGAGGTGACGTCGCTCGACGGCGTATACAGCCAGCCCAGCGGCCCGCGGCGGTCGCGCGGGAGGCGGTCCCAAAAGGTGGCGTGCAGGTCGGCCAGCAGTTCGACGATGAGGGCGGCCTGGTCGGGGGAGAGCGGGTGCAAGGTGTCGGGAAACACGCACGACTCGGCGGGTAGGTCCTCCAGCACCAGCAGGTAACGGCCCGTCCAGCCGTCGAACGCCGCGCCGTAGGCCTGCGGCACGCCGTGCAGCAGCGGCGCCAGTTCGTTGTAGAAGCGCACCTCGGTGTGTCCGAGGCGGCCGAGTTCGCCCATCAGGCGGGTGGCGGTCGTTTCGGCGGCGACCTTGACGAACACCGACTCGGGCACGTTCTTGCCGGTCAGCACGAGCCGGGCCCGCGACGACGTCCCCGCATCCCGGTCGAGCACACGGGCCGACCTGACGGTGGTGCCCATGAGTTTGGACAGGACCCGGGCGTCGATGTCGGCGACCGTGCGGGGCAATCCCAGCCGGGCACCCACCACGGCGTCGGTGGTCACCCGGCGCACTCCCTGGCCCAGGTGGGCGGCCAACCCGGCGAGGGAAAACGCCTGTTCGGCGAGGTTTTTCATGTGCATCCGTCCTGGTTCGGGATCCCCGTACCGGCGGGAGGGGTCACTCAACCGGTGCGGGGTCCCGTCAGACAAAAATACCTGAACGTCTGGACATCAGACAATACGAGATTATTGTCTGATTTGTGGCACCAGGGCCCGCACCACGAACTGCTCGACGAACCGGCGTTTGTCGGCGGCCGGTCGATACCGCCACGACGGTCCCAGCAGGAACAACGTGGTGGTGTGCAGCCACTGGACGATCGAGCGGAAGTCGAGGTCGTCGTGGAGGCGCCCGGCCCGCTTCCACCGGTTCAGCAGGGGTTCATAGTGCCGCAACAGCAGCTCCACGAATGGTTCCGAGCCCTTCTCGAGGGCCGCGGCCACCGCGGTGCTCTCCGCGGCGAACATCGCCTCGTTCAGCGGATTGCCGGCCACCGACTCGACCCGCGCCAGCACCATTTCGGGCACCGACCGGACCGGGTCGTCGGGCGCGGGCAGCGAGCGCACCAGATCACCCAGCGCGTTGTCGACCCGCATCAGCATCAGGCCGAGCAGCACGTCGTCGCGTCCGGGGAAGTACCGGTACACCGTCGACCGCGACACTCCGGCCTCGTCGGCCACCTCGGCCATCCGGAACTGAGAGTTCCCCCGGCGGACGATGCAGCGCCCGGCGGCGTCGAGGATCCGTTTGCGGGCCTCCTCGTCGTCGAGGATCGCGCGGTCGGCGCCCCACCACCGGCTCGGTTCCATGGCGCCGATGGTACGGGATTCGTTGTGCTGCTTCGGTATCTGATGGCGCAGGCAACCGCAGTAGGGCCGCGCGGCATCGAATCATGTTGCGGCCCAATCTGTTACCCGGCCAGAGAGGGCAGTGATGGGTTACTCCGCCGCCGACGAGTCGTTCACCCACCAGCTCCCGACGACCTTCGACCGGGTGCACGACACCGATCCGACGTGGTCGGACCGGTGCTACTTCTTCGCCGCGTCGCCGGACGGCACCATGCTGCTGGCCAGCGGCTACGGCAACAACCCGAACACCGGAACCGCGCTGGGGTACGTCAAGGTCAGCCTCGCCGACGGCCGGCACTGGGATCTGCTGTCGGGCCGGCCCGTGACCGGCGCCGACCGCGCCGACCTGCGCGCCGGGCCGATGAGCTGGACCTGCGTCGAGCCGCTGAAGAAGTGGAGACTCGATGTCGAACCCAACAAGTCCGGCATTGAATGGGAGCTCTACTACGAGCCCACCGCCCCGATGTGGGAGCTGCTGCCGATGAAGGTACGCGACCCGGACGGCCAGATATTGGCCGACATGTATCACATGAAGGAACCCGGGCGATGGAGCGGCTGGGTCACCATCGACGGTGAGCGCATCAGCGTGGACGGGTTCCACGGCGGCCGCGACCGCACGTTCGGCGTGCGCGTCTCGGACAAGATCGACTTCTGGCTGTGGCTCGACGCCGGGTTCGACGACCGCGCCATCGAGGCCTGGGTCATCGAATCATCAGACGGCACAGTCAATTACGTCGACGGCGGGATCACCCACGCCGACGGCACCCTGTCGAAGCGATTCGTCGCGATCGAGCACGACGTGCAATTCGACGCCGACCGCAAGCGGCCCGCCCGCGCGACGCTGGTATTCACCGACGAGGATGGAAAGGCCTACCGCGTCTTCGCCGACGCCGCCCATCAGAACGTCAACGCCTACTACGGGCTGCCGATGGCACATTGCCAATACGAGGACCTCGGTGGCGGGGCGTACTTCATCCATTTCGACTGGGACAGCACCAATTCCGAGCAGTTGGCCGAGACAGAAGGCAAATCGATGGCCCTCGACCAGCTGATGCGGTTCGAATTTGACGGCGACATCGGTTGGGGCGTCTTCGAATTGCTGCTCGGTGGACAGGGCTACCGCCGCTATCCGAACTGGACCGCGATGGACATGTCGGCCTTCACCCAGGACAAGACACCCGTCGACCGGCTTCCCGCCGAAGACGATCGAGTCCCCCAATGACGCGCGACACCGACCTGGAAAAGCGCTTGGCGGCCTGGCTGCGCACGCAGGTGCCCGACGCCGACGACGTCCGGACCGACGGGCTGGACCGGGTGAGCTTCGGACATTCCGCCGAGATGATGATGCTCAGCGTCGTCACCCGGCGTGGCGACCGGGAGACCCGCCAAGACGCGGTGTTGCGGCTGCGGCCCAAACCACCCGCGCTGCTCGAGCCCTACGATCTGGCGCGCCAGTTTGCGGTCCTGCGCGCGTTGGCCGACACCGCGGTCCGTGTTCCGCGCGCCCTGTGGCTGGAAGAAACCGGCCAAGTGCTCGGTCGACCCTTCTTCGTGATGGAACGGGCCGCGGGCGAGGTCTATGAAATGGAGGCGCCGGCCGGCGTCGCGGACTCGACCGTGCTGCGGATGTGTCAGAGCCTGGTCGAACAACTCGCGGCGATCCACACCGTCGACCTCGGGCGGACCGGGCTGGACGCGCTGGACGACGGTGATGATCACCTCGACCGCGAACTCGACCACTGGGCGGCGGAGATGAACCGGGTAAAGCGCGACCGCCTGCCGGCCCTGGAGCGGCTTCACGAGGCGCTGCGCGCCGGCCAGCCCCAGCCGTGCCCGAGGGTGACGTTGGTGCACGGCGATGCCAAGCCCGGCAACTTCGCCTTCCTCGACGGCGAGGTCAGCGCGGTGTTCGACTGGGAGATGACGACCGTCGGCGATCCGCTGACCGACATCGGCTGGCTGGAGATGTTGTGGATGCAGCCGGTCGGCATCAATACCCACCCCGCGGCGCCGAACATCGACGCCCTGCTCGCGCACTACGAGTCGGCCAGCGGCATCACCGTCCGCAACCGCCCCTGGTATCGCGCGTTCAACGCCTACAAGATGGCCGTCATCTGTCTCATCGGGGCGATGCTCATCGAGGATGGGCACAGCGACGACCACAAACTGGCGCTCGCCGCCTACGGCACCTCGCTTATGACCAAGGCCGGGCTCACCGAACTGGGCGTCGACGAACCTCTCGAGGACGGTCCCGTCCTGCCGCGCGACGAACGCATCCAGCAGGTGCTCGCGCCCGCCACGTAGCGGGCGTCGGGCGGACCTCTCTAAGCTGAGCCGTCGCCGACGCGGCTCAGCGCGCGGTCGAGCGTGCTGTACAGCGACAGAACGTTGTCCAATCCCATGAGCTTGATCGGCCTGCTGGTGGCGGGACCGTTCGCGACGACGGCGAACCGAGTGGGCGGTGCGACGTCGGACTGCGCGCTCACGAGGACAGTCATCCCGGCCGAGGCCAGGAAATCCACTTTCGACAGGTCGACGACCAGCCCCGGGGGTCGGGTGGCCAGCGCGGTGTGGATCGCCTCGGCGAGTTGTGGCGCGCTGAGCATGTCCACTTCGCCCGAAACGGTGAGCACGACCGTTTCGTCTACCTGGTGTTTCCCTACCTCGAAGGCGATCTGATCGGCGGAATCGCCGGATTGTTGAATCATGGTCTATCACTCACATTCGCCCGGTGCGAGACACCGAGAAATCAACAGCCATTGCCAAGCCGGGGCTGTCGACTCAACCCGCGTAACACGCCTTATAGAGGAAATTCACTCCACCGATCCTGCGCCGCTGGGCGGAGGCGCAGCCGCACGTGATCTCTCGATCCTAAGCCATGAGCAAACGATGTCGCCCCTCCGGCCTTCGGCACTACACTGCCAACGCCCATTGTCAGTAGGCGATCGCTGAACGATTTGCGGCGACCCGACGTGGTCGTCGGTGTCGCGATGGTCGCGGCAAGTGTTGCGCACGGCAGCGTCGCGTGGGTGAATTGCGTCCACCGAGTTCGTTCCCAGGCTGCGCGGCATGGCCCGGAAAAAGCGGGAAGGACGGTGGGCATGGAGCCCGGTGGTCAGGATGCGGTCCCGGACGACGAAGCCGGCCAAACTGAGCCCGATCATCCACCTCGCTTCGCGCTGAATCGGCGGACCGCGCTGCTCGGCATGGGCGCGGTCGCCGGATTCGCGGCGGTGGACGTGGGCGGGTTCGCTTATGCCGGCGGCTGGCTCCGGCCGGACACGCTGACGCCGCCCCGGTTCGCCGATCGCTTCGAGCACGTCTTCGGCCGCCACGACGGGTTCCGGCGAAACCACGCCAAGGGACTCAGCGCGACGGGGTCCTTCGCGAGCAACGGGGCGGGCGCGGCCATCTGCCGCGCGGCGGTCTTCCGGCCCGGCACCGTCCCGATCGTCGGCCGGTTCTCGCTGGGCGGCGGCCTCCCGGACCAGGCCGACAAGCCCGACACCGTCCGCGGCCTCGGGCTGCTGTTCGAGGCCGACGGCCAGCAGTGGCGCACCGCGATGATCAACTTCCCCGTTTTCACCGACAGCACCCCACAGGGTTTTTATGAGCGGCTGCTCGCGTCCAAGCCGCTGCCCGACACCGGCAAACCCGACCCGCAGAAGATGGCCGCATTCCTCGATCGGCATCCCGAAACGGTCGCCGCGATGAAGATCATCAAGCAGTCCCCGCCCAGCGCCGGGTTCGCGGACAGCACCTTTTACGGGCTGAACGCCTTCCGGTTCACCAACGGGGCGGGCGCCACCGTTCCGGTGCGCTGGTCGGTGGTGCCGCAGGACGCCGGGGCGAGCGGCGGGGCGCCTTCGCCGCACGCCAAGGACTACCTGTTCGACGACCTCATCCGGGCGGTGGCGCAGCGGCCGCTGAAGTGGCGGCTGATCCTCACGGTCGGTGAGCCGGGCGATCCGACTCACGACGCCACCAAGCCGTGGCCGCAGTCGCGGCGGACCATCGACGCCGGCACCATCACCATCACCGCCGTGCAGACCGAGGAACCCGGCAACGCGCGGGATGTCAACTTCGACCCGCTGGTGCTGCCCGACGGCATCACCGGATCGGACGACCCGTTGCCCCCGGCAAGGTCGGCCGTCTACGCACGCTCCTTCACCCGCCGCGCCGAGGAGCCCAAGTCACCCAGCGAGGTCAACGTGGCCAAGGTGCTGTCATGACGGGCACCGCAAGCGAAACAACCAACGCGCCAACACGTTTCGCCCTTCCGTCCCGCATTCTGCACTGGCTGATGGCGCCGATGGTCATCGTCCAGTTGCTGATCGGGGTGACCATGATCGCCTCGCTGAGTTACTACCCGCTGCTGCTGGCGATCCATCGCCCGCTGGGCGTGTTGATTCTGGTCTTCGCCGTGGTGCGCCTGGCGAACCGGCTCACCCACCGGCTGCCACCCTTCGTGGCCACCATGGGCCCCGTTGAACGCCGCGTCGCGTCGTGGTCGGAGTACCTGCTGTACGCGCTATTGCTGCTACAGCCCCTGGTCGGGTGGGCGATGCTCTCGGCCGCGCGGTTCCCGATCACCATGGCGGGTCCGCTGCGCCTACCCGGCATCGCGCCGCACAACCTCGACCTGTACGGGGTGCTGCGGCAGGCCCACAACGTTTTGGCGTTCTTGCTGTTCCTTACCTTCACCGCCCACGTCTGCGCGGTGCTGTTTCACACGCTCGGGTTGCGCGACGGGCTCCTCGATCGCATGGCTCTGTGGCCCACCAAACGCGGTCGCGGCTCCCACTGACCGCGCCATTCCTGGTAGTAACACGGTCACCCTGGCGCGGCCCGGCCAGGCTATCGTCATGTTATGCGTGAGCAGCAAGCGCTGGCGACCTTCCTACGGGCACGCCGCGACCTGCTGAAGCCCGCGGATGTGGGTCTGGCCGAGGGCGAGAGGCGGCGGGTGGCCGGGTTGCGGCGCGAGGAGGTCGCGATGCTGGCCGGCATCAGCTCCGAGTACTACCTGCGGCTCGAGCAAGGCCGGGAACGGCAACCCTCGGATCAGGTGTTGGAAAGCCTGGCGAATGCGCTGCAGCTCAACGACGACGCCACCGAATACATGCGCAGCCTGGCTCGCCCCGTTCCGCGCCGTCGGCACCGAGGCTCGGCTTCCGCGGAAAAAGCCGACCCCGGCCTCCAGACACTGATAGACGGTTGGCCTATCACCCCCGCGTACGTGGTGGGCCGGCATATGACCGTGCTCGTCGCGAACCCGCTGGCCCGCGCCTTGACGCCGCACTTCGCGCCCGGCGTGAATCAGCTCCGGACCGTCTTCTTGGATCCCGACTTGCGCGCGTGGATACCCCACTGGGACTACGTCACCGAGATTCTGGTGTCCTGGCTACGGTTCAACATCGCCGAAGAAAACCCCGACGACCCCGAATTGCAGTCGCTGATCGGCGAGCTCTCCATCGGCAGCCCCCGGTTCAGCACCTTGTGGGCCCGCCAGGACGTCAAACAGAAGACAAGCGGCCCGGCGTTGATCAATCACCCGCAGGTTGGCCCGCTCGAGTTGCGCTACCGCGCATTCCGGCTTCCCGAAAGGTGCCAGGGGCTGGTCGCCTACTACGCCGAGCCGGGCACAGCCTCGGAGGAACGGCTGCGCTTGCTGTCCAGCATCGCCCAGCCGACCTCGTAAGTTTCTTAAAAATCGCTGCCCTACAAGCCCTTTAGCCAGGCGACTAGCTGCCTGACCGCGGCTCTACCAGTAAGAGCGCGGCCTGGATGCCTCCTCGCGGCGCCGACATGCTCCTTGTACTAACCGAACCTTTGAGGAGCAATACTGTGCGAGAAGGCTTTTCCGAACGTGTCCGCGTCAACCAAGAACGCCTTACCAATACTCTCAAGCCTAGCTACGACTTCATCGTCTGCGGTGCTGGATCATCCGGCTCAGTGGTCGCCGCCCGGCTGGCCGCCAACCCGGAAGCCAGCGTGCTCTTGGTCGAGGCTGGCGGTGACGACAGTGCGCCGGCCGTGACCGAGGCCGGCCAGTGGCCGACAAACCTTGGCAGTGAGCGCGACTGGGGGTTTGTTTCCGCGCCAAACCCACGACTCAACGGGCGGTCCGTACCCATGTCGATGGGCAAAGTGCTGGGCGGCGGGTCGAGCATCAACGTCATGTGCTGGGCGCGCGGCCACAAGAACGACTGGGAATTCTTCGCCGACGAAGCCGGCGACCCTGGGTGGGGATACGACGCCGTGCTCGACATCTACCGCCGCATCGAAGATTGGCACGGTCCCTCCGACCCCGCCTACCGCGGCACCGGCGGTCCGGTCTTCGTTCAGCCGGCTCCCGAACCGAACCCGCTGGCGCCGGCGGCCTTGGTCGCCGCGCGTTCGATCGGCATACCCACTTTCGAGAACCCGAACGGGCGCATGATGGAAGGCCCGGGGGGAGCCGCCATTGCCGACATACGCGCCCGAAACGGAAGGCGGGAATCGGTATTCCGGTCCTACACCTACCCGCTCATGGACCGGCCAAATCTGACGGTGCTGACCAACGCGCTCGTCACGCGCGTTGACTTCAACGCGAATCGTGCCACCGGCGTGGAGCTCCGCTATCGCGGCTCCACATTGCACATCGGCGCCGAATCGGAGGTGCTGCTTTCTTTGGGGGCGATGCACACCCCCAAGGTCCTGATGTGCTCCGGCATCGGCGACGAGGCGGAGCTGCACAGCGCCGGAATCCCAGTGCGGCAGCACCTTCCGGGTGTCGGCGGCAACCTGCAAGACCACGTCGCATTGTACTGCGTTTGGCAGGACCGCGTGCCGCTGCCTCCCCGCAACAACATGGCTGAGGCGGCGGTGTACTGGACGATGTCCGATTGCGACACCCCCGACGTGTTCATCTGCCAGGCCGAGGTGCCCATCCCGCCGAGCGACGAGGCCGTCGCCCGGTACGGCCTCCCGGTGAGCGGGTGGACGCTGGCCGCCGGCGTTGCCCACCCCAAAAGCCGCGGCCGGATCCGGTTGACGGGGCCAGACCCACTGGACCCGCTCCGCATCGAGCTCAACACCTTCGACGATCCCCAGGACCTCAAGACGGCCGTCGCGGCCGTGGAGCTGTGCCGCGAGATCGGCAACTCGAAAGCGATGTCCCCCTTTGTGACCCGCGAGGTGATGCCTGGCAAGCTGAAGGGGCGGGACCTCGAGGATTTTGTCCGCACCGCCGCCACCAGCTATTGGCATCAGGACGGTACCGCCAAGATGGGACGCGACGCCGAGTCCGTCGTCGATGCCTCATTGCGCGTGTACGGGACCGAGAACCTGCGCGTCGCCGACGCCTCGATCATGCCGCGGGTCACGACCGGCAATACCATGGCGCCCAGTGTGATCATCGGCGAACGCGCGGCGGAAATGATCATCGCGGACCATTCGGATAACGGTGGATCTGTGCTTTGTTGGTGAGCGATCGAGGTCGACTGAACATCCCTGCCTCAAGTCATCCTGATGGGGACGAGTTTCATGAGTCGGACGGCGCTGGTGACTGGCGCCGGCGGCGGAATCGGATCGGCGATTTGCGATCGGCTTCGCGCCGACGGCGTGATGGTGCGCACAACCGACATCGTTGGGACGCCCGACTTTGTGCTGGACCTATCGGTCGATCCAATACCTCCTCGCGTCATGCGACCATGAGCGGCGGTCCCAGACATGCGCCAAGTCCTCGATGCCGCACGGTCGGCCGGAGTCCGCGTTTCCTGCGCGCTGGCACCACCGCTACCGGCCCGGCGACTACGAGACGTGGAAATACATCGCGCCGATCCTGCGGGCGGCATGGTCGCGCAAGACCTTCGAATACGGAACCTAGGGCGGTGAGCTGCACCCCGGGTTCGAGCCCCAGCCGGTCGACATCGTCGCCCATGAGCATTGGTGTTCGAGTGGTTCTCCAACACCGACCTGGACCTGCTGCTGAAGAGGCACGGCATCCGTCGGCTCAACATGATGGGATTGATCGCGCACACCTGCCTCGAGGCCACCGTCCGATTCGGCGCCGAACTCGGCTATGAGGTCACGGTGGTCAAGGACGCACCGCGAGCTATTCGGACACCGAGATGCGCCCCGCGTTCGAGGTCAACATCCCCAACTACGCCAGCGCCATCCTCACACCGGACGAAGTTGTCGACGCGTTGAAGTAACGGCACGGCGGGTATCAGCGGATGGTCGGGCAACGCGAGCTGGCGAGGACCGACTGACGACCTGCCTGCTCGCGCCCCGATCGGGCGAATATGATCGGCACCCGACAGTGCCACGAAGGAGTGGGGAAGTTCCATGCCGAACCAGCAGCAAGCCGACCGCATGACGTCGGGCAAGGGGTTCATCGCAGCGCTCGACCAGAGCGGCGGCTCGACGCCCAAGGCGCTGCGCCTATACGGAATTCAAGAGGACGCGTACTCCTCCGAGGAGGAGATGTTCGACCTCATCCACGAGATGCGTTCGCGAATCATCACCTCCCCGGCGTTCAACGGCGACCGGGTGCTGGCGGCGATCCTGTTTGAACAGACCATGGACCGTGACATCGAGGGCAAGCCGTCGACCACCTACCTGTGGGAGACCAAGGGCGTGGTGCCCATCCTGAAAATCGACAAGGGCCTCGCGGAGGCGTCCGACGACGTGCAGCTGATGAAGCCGATACCGGGACTGGACGAGCTGCTCGAGCGGGCAGTCGCCAAGGGCGTCTTCGGCACCAAGGAGCGGTCGGTGATCGGTGGCGCCAACGCGTCGGGCATCGCCGCGATCGTCGCCCAGCAGTTCGAAGTCGGCCACCAGGTGCTCTCGCACGGCCTGGTGCCCATCCTCGAGCCCGAGGTCACCATTTCGATCCCGGACAAGGCCGAGGCCGAGGGCATCCTGCGCGACGAAATCACCAAGCAGCTCGAAACCGTGCCCGACGGGCAGCGCGTGATGATCAAGCTGAGCCTGCCGACCGAGGTCAACTTCTACCGTCCCCTGATCGAACACCCGAAGGTGATGCGGGTGGTGGCGCTCTCCGGCGGCTACTCGCGCGAGGAGGCCAACGAGTTGTTGGCGAAGAACACCGGACTGATCGCCAGCTTCAGTCGCGCGCTGACCGAGGGACTTGCGGCCGACCAGTCCGACGAGCAGTTCAACGCCACGCTGGACAAGTCGATCCAGTCGATCTACGACGCGTCCGTCGCCGGCTGACGCAGGGCTTCTTAATAGCGGTGGTTGGCCATGGGCGGCCCGCCCCGGCCGGCGTCGCCGTCGTCCGACACCAACGCGGGCACCATTTCGCTGGTCACCAGCCCCTCGTGCCGGGTGAGCTCGTCGACGACGTCGAAGCACTCCGCCATGTTGGCCGGGGTGTCCACGACGATGGTGACAGCCGGGACGCGACGCCGCAGCGACAGCAGCTTGTCCCCGTGCGGGCGGTGGTCGCCGTGGTAGCCCCAGATGCCCCGCACTACCGTCGCGCCGTCCGGCGATTCGCGCTGACGAAGCCGCTGCACGATCGCGCGGTGAATCGGCACACCGTCATGCAGCGCCGATTCAGAGGTGTAGACCATCAGCTTCTGCCACAGGGGCAGGCCGCGCTCGTCGACCCCGGGCAAGGCGTGCGGCCGTTGCAGTAGCTCGCCGTCGCGCTTGCACACGCGGACCCGTTCGAGCGTGAACATGGGCCGGCGGAGCAACTCGCCGAGCTCGGGCAGCACCCGGGTGATGCGATCGCCGGAACCGACGGCCACGATCATCATCGGTACGTCGGCGTTGCGACCGAAAAAGTGCGCGCGTTGCCGTTGTCCGTCGATGAGGCCGTCCACGCCCAGGAATACCGATGCGCCGGCGATGTGGCGCCGGTGCATCAGGTCGCAGACCGCGACATGGGCCGGCACCCCGTCGACGCGCTCCTTGCGGCCGACGTAGATGGTCAGCTTGACGGCCTCGCGCAAATCGTCGGGAAGCTCTGGGATCTTGACGTCGTCGCGCAGCAGCCGCGCGCGCTCCAGCGTGACCAGGCCTCGCTGCTTGATCGCAAGCACCGGCTCGATCAGCGCCTCGATGGCTTTTCGCGTGTCCACGGCCACGACCACCACGGGCGGGTCCTCGGAAAGCGTCAGCGACTCATCGGTTCGCAGGTGCCGCCCCGTCCCGAACCCGCCGATGCCGCGCAGCACGACGCTGCCGGCGATGCGGTGCTGTTCGTAGAGGTCGAGCAACACGTCGGACAGGAAGCCCTCATCGGTCCGTCGGCGCTCCGCCATATAGGCACTGAGCTTGAGACAGTCTTCGTCCACACCCGCTCCCGTCGCCTTGTGGGGATCCTAGTCGCAGCGGGTGCGCTCTTGGTCAGCGGCCAGGGTCGAGCGCCTCGACGATGATCCGGGTGGTGCGCTCGGCTCGGCGTCGTGAGTATTGTTGCGCCCCAGACAGTATCGGGTACACCACGCCACCGACGATTGCATCCGCCGCCGATTCGGCGGCCGACGCGTCGATGCCGCCGGCGACCAGCCGGGCCCGCACGCTCTCGTGCAACGGCACGCTGAACCCGGCGCGCAGCTTGACGGCGGTGTCCTCGTGCTCCATGCCGGCGACGGTCAGGATGCGCAACATCGCCGATCCCCGCGCCGTCGTCAGGCTCGCGACGAGCCCGCCCACCCACCGCACCAGGTCGGCGGACAGGTCGTCGGTGTGGTCCACCGACGCCAGGATCTTGTCCGCGTCCTCGAGCATGACGTCGGCGACCAGCGCGGGCCGGGTGGGCCACCAGCGATAGATGGTCTGTTTACCCACCCCCGCCCGAGCGGCGACCGCCTCGATGGTCAGGCCGTCGAACCCGCGCTCGAGGAGCAGCTCCCGGGTTGCGGTGACGATGGCCGTGCGCGATTTCTCGCTGCGGCGTCTTGGGGTGAGATCGGTTGGCATCTAAGTGATCCTCATCTCCCCAGGTCTCTCCCGTCGCCCGCCGGCTTGGGTCGGCTTTACATATCCTGACCCGCCCCGTAGTCTGCCACAAGACGAGACGGTTCGTCTTGTAAAGGAAGGGCAGCGGTCTTCGATGGCGTGTCGTCTCAGCCGCGCAGGGTCGCGGTCATGACGCTGGGACTGACCCCGGAGCAGCAGGACCTCAGCGACGCCGTTGCCCAGTTCGCCGGTCGGCACGCCCCGATCGCCGCGACCCGCGAGAGTTTCGACGAGTTGGCCGCCGGGCACCTGCCGGGATGGTGGGACGCGCTGGTGGCCAACGGCTTTCACGCCGTGCACCTGCCGGAGCGACTGGGCGGCCAGGGCGGGCGGCTGATCGACGTGGCGTGCGTGCTGGAGTCGGCCGGCAAGGCGTTGCTACCGGGACCGCTGCTGCCGACGGTGACCGCGGGAGCCGTTGCGCTGCTGGCCGACCCGAGCCCGGCGACGGAATCGCTGCTGCGTGAGCTGGCGTCCGGTCTGCCCGCGGCGGTCGTCCTTGCCGGGGGCGGCGACTTCCAGGCGCGCGTCGACGGCGAACGCTGGCTCCTCAGCGGCGCGTCGGACGTCACAGCAGGCGTGTGTGCGGCGCGGGTGGTCCTGGTGTGCGCTCGGACCGAGGGTGGCGAAGACCTCTGGGTGCCGGTGGACGCCAAAAAGGCAACGGTAGCAGTCGAATCCGTGCATGGGACCGATCTGGTGAGCGACGTCGGGATCCTGCGGCTGGACGAGTACGATGCCGCCGGCTCCGAGCTCCTCGGCGGGATTGACGCCGACCGCGCAGAGTGCGTCGCCGTCGGATTGGTGGCCAGCGTGATGGCCGGCATCGCGCAGTGGTGTGTCGACGCGGTCACCGCGCATCTGCGAATCCGCGAGCAGTTCGGCAAGGTGATCGGGACCTTTCAGGCGCTGCAGCACAGCGCGGCGATGCTGCTCGTCAACACGGAGTTGGCGACCGCCGCCGCCTGGGACGCGGTCCGCGCCGTCGATGAGTCGCTCGACCAGCATCGCCTCGCCGCGGGCGGGGCAGCGGCGATCGCCGTCTCGCCGATCCCGGACCTGGTCCTCGACGCGCTGACGATGCTCGGCGCCATCGGTTTCACCTGGGAACACGACGTGCACCTGTACTGGCGCCGCGCCATCAGCCTGGCCGGATCGATCGGCCCGGCGAATCGCTGGGCACGACGGCTGGGGGAGCTCACCTGCACCCAGACGCGCGACATGTCGGTCAATCTGGGCGACGCGGAATCCGAGTTCCGTGTCTGGGTCGCCGAAACCCTCGACGCGGCAATGCAGTTGCGCAACGACACCCCCGCACCGCACGGTGACTACCCCGACCAGGCCTCCGGGCCGCAGCGCACGTTGCTCGCCGACGCCGGCCTGATGGCGCCGCACTGGCCCGCGCCGTGGGGCGTCGACGCGGGTCCGCTCAAACAGCTCATCATCGACGAGGAGTTCGCCAAGCGGCCCGGCTTGGTGCGGCCATCGCTGAACATCGCCGAATGGATCCTGCCCTCGGTGCTGGCCGCGGCGTCAAAAGAGCTGCAGGAGAAGCTGATCCCGGCGACCCAGCGCGGCGAGATCCATTGGTGCCAGCTGTTCAGCGAGCCGGGAGCGGGCTCCGACCTCGCGTCGCTGGCCACCCGGGCGACCAAGGTCGACGGCGGCTGGCGGATCAACGGCCACAAGATCTGGACCTCGTTGGCGCAGTACGCCGACCTGGGCGCGCTGCTGGCGCGCACCGACCCCGAAGCCAGCAAGCATCGCGGCATCGGTTACTTCATCGTCGATATGCGATCCCCCGGAATCGAAATCCAGCCCATCAAGACGGCGACCGGTCAGGCGCACTTCAACGAGGTGTTCCTCAACGACGTGTTCGTTCCCGACGAGATGCTGCTCGGCGGTCCCACCGACGGCTGGACCCTGGCGATCGCCACGATGGCCGAAGAGCGCTCGGCCATCAGCGGATACGTCAAGCTCGACCGGGCCGTCGCGCTCCGGCGGCTGGCCGCACAACCCGGCCCGGATCGTCACGACGCGCTGCGTGAGCTCGGCGAACTGGACGCCTACACCAACGCCATCCGGGCGCTCGGCGTACGGGAAACCATGCGGCTACTCGACGGGCAGGCGTCCGGACCCGCGTCGAGCATCGCCAAGGTGGCGATGAACGTGTTGCTGCGCCGAACCTTCGAGGCCACGCTGCGGTTGACCGGCCGGGTCGCGATGGTCGACGACGCCGACGCCGCGGTCGTGGAACCCTACCTGCACCTGCCGGCCGAGCTGCTCGGCGGCGGAACCAGGGAGATCCAGCTGAACATCATCGCGCAGATGATCCTCGGCCTGCCCCGAAAATAAGGACACCGCATGGGACTACGTGGAGAAGCCGCGATCGTCGGCTACGTCGAACTTCCGCCCGAGCGGATGGCGAAGGCCTCGCCGGCGCCGTTCGTCCTCGAGCAATGGGCCGAACTGTCCGCGGCCGCGCTCGAGGATGCCGGGCTGTCGGGTGAAGTGGTCAATGGGATCGTGGCGTCGCACCTGGCCGAGTCGGAGATCTTCGTGCCGTCGACCATCGCTGAATACCTCGGTGTAGGGGCGCGATTCGCCGAGTTGGTGGACCTCGGGGGAGCCAGCGCGGCGGCCATGGTTTGGCGGGCCGCTGCGGTGATCGAGCTCGGCATCTGCGACGCGGTCCTGTGCGCGCTGCCGGCGCGGTACATCACGCCGACGTCCAAGAAGAAGCCGCGGCGTCCCGTGGACGCGATGTTCTTCGGGTCGTCGAGCAACCAATACGGTTCCCCGCAGGCGGAATTCGAGATCCCGTATGGCAACCTCGGCCAGAACGGCCCGTACGGCCAGGTGGCCACGCGCTACGGTGCGGTCTACGGCTACGACGAGCGGGCGATGGCCAAGATCGTCGTCGACCAGCGGGTCAACGCCAACCACACCGAGGGCGCGATCTGGAAGGACAAGCCGCTCACGGTGGACGACGTTCTGGCCAGCCCGGTCATCGCCGACCCGCTGCACATGCTGGAGATCGTGATGCCCTGCGTCGGGGGCGCCGCCGTCGTCGTCGCGAACGCCGACCTGGCGCGGCGGTCGCGCCATCGTCCCGTGTGGATCAAGGGCTTTGGCGAACACGTGCCGTTCAAGACACCGACCTACGCCGAGGATCTCTTGCACACCCCGATCGCGGAGGCCGCCGACACCGCCTTCACGATGGCCGGTTTGGGCCGCGACGAGATGGACATGGTGTCGATCTACGACTGCTACACCATCACCGTGCTGCTGTCGCTGGAAGACGCCGGATTCTGCGAGAAGGGCAAGGGCATGGAGTTCGTCACCAACCACGACCTGACCTTCCGCGGCGACTTCCCGCTCAACACCGCTGGCGGCCAATTGGGTTTCGGCCAGGCGGGTTTGGCGGGCGGAATGCACCACGTGTGCGACGCCACCCGCCAGATCATGGGGCGCGCCGGCGCGGCTCAGGTCGCCGACTGCAACCGCGCCTTCGTGTCCGGCAACGGCGGAATCCTTTCCGAGCAGACGACGCTCGTCCTGCAGGGAGACTGACGATGAACTTCGAGCGACCCATGCCGGTCACAACGCCGACCACCGCGCCGTTTTGGGACGCGCTGGCACAGCACCGCATCGTCATCCAGTTCTCGCCGTCGTCGCAGAGCTACGTGTTCTATCCGCGGGTGCGCGCCCCGCGCACCCTGGCGGACGACCTGGAATGGCGCGAGATATCGGGGATGGGGACGCTGTACTCGTTCACCGTGGCCCGCCGGCCGGTCGGCCCGCACTTCGCCGACGCCGTTCCGCAGCTGCTGGCTATCGTCGAATGGGACGAGGGGCCAAGGTTTTCCACCGAGATGGTCAACGTCGAGCCAGCGGACCTGAGTGTCGGGATGCGGGTGCGCCCGGTGTTCTGCGACTACCCGGAGCACGACGTCACCATGCTTCGCTACGAGCCGGCCCAGTAGCCGTAGGCCGAGCGCGGCGAGCGTGCAGCAGGCCGCACACTCAGCGACGCCCTAGCGCAGCTGTTCGGTCGGCACGCCGTAGCGGTCCTGATACGCGCGCACCCGGTCGCGAACCTCGTCGGCGTCCAGGCCGGTGTCCGACCACGTGTAGCGGCTGCCGCCGCCGTCCCCGGGATGGGCGGCCAGGAAATCCCGCATCCGCTGTGCGGCCTCGGGTTTCAGCTCGCGGCCCAGCTTCTGGTAAATGTCCTTGATCGTGGTCCACGGGTCGTTCATGAAATCGGTGAACAGCACGTCCACCGCGCGGCCGGGCGGCACCGCGCCGCTGTCGCGCAGGGCCATCCCGCGGCCGAGCCCGACGACCACCTCTTCGTAGGACTGGGCCGCGCATTCGGCGATGTTCGATTCGTCGCTGCCCATCCGCCGCAGGTGGTGGGTCAGCGCGGCGATCGACGAGATGACGTTGAGCGGATCCCGGTGGGTCTGCACGATCAGCGCGTCCGGGTACTCGGCGAGCAGGGTGTCGAGGTGCCACAGGTGCGCCGGCGATTTCAGGAGCCATTGACCGGGCACGCCGGACTGCAGGTGCTGCAGGAAGATTCGGTGGAAGCGGTAGGCGCCGCGATGGTCGGCCTCGTACAGCAGCCAGCGGTAGTAGCTCGGCAGGCGGTACTGCACCGAGAAGATCATGCTGGTGAACTCGCTGGCCGTGATGCGCACACACTCTTGCCCGACGAGTGCGCCCATCGGGTGAAAGGCCAAGAAGCCGGGGATGATCTGTTCGGACATCTCGATGCTGGCCTGCGTCTGCGCGATCCGCGGGTCGTCGTGATAGGTCTCGGGCTGCGGGACCGGACAGGGCGCGTCGACCTCCCAGGTCAGCGGCGCGCGCAGCTCGGGGTCCTGGGCGAGCAGGTCGAAGAGGATCGTGGTGCCGGTGCGGGGCTGGCCGACGATGAAGATCGGCGCCGTGACCGGTTTCTCGGCGGTCTCGGGATGCCGCTTGCGCCAGTCGATTACGCCGAGCCGGTTCTTCAGGGCGCGCATGACGTCGAGGTAGGCGATCTCCACACCGATCGCCGAGAGGCGGGCCTCGTTGACCAGCCCGTCGGTGAGCCGCTGCAGCCCGTCCTGCCACCCGTCGTCGCCGAAGTCGTCGCTTCCCGCCTCCTCGCAGGCCGCCGCGATCAGCCGCTCCGGGGCGAACCGCTCCCGCAGCGTCATGCCCGGACTTTTCCTTCCTGGACGGACACCTCGACGCTGGGGGGGCTGGGGTTGTCCAGCCAGCGCACCACCACGAACCCGCGGTGCCGGCCGCCGGTGTCCAGCCAGTGGCCGAGACCGAAGTCCTCCGCCGAGATCGCGATGCGCACCCGCCCGTCGGCGCCCGGCCGCACCGCGCGGCTGGTGACCGAGCTGTGCCGGCGGCGCGGCTCCAGGCACTCGTGCCAGAGGCTTTCCAGCGTCACGTTCCAGTAGCGGGTGTCGGGTGGCTCGATGTCGAGCACCAGCGCCTGGCCGGGTTCCAGCCGGAAGGTTCCCAGCATGTACAGGTTGTCCGGGGTGGTGTCGGCGGCACCGAGGTCGGCGGCCTCGGCGGTCAACAGGGTGTTGGGCGCGTTCAGGAGCTCGGGCTTGATGGTGCGGTGCAGCGTAACGAGTTTCATCAGCGACCACGCCATCGCGGTGAACTGGTCGGCGAGCTCGGCGTCGTCCAACGGCGTGACCGGGTCGGGGTCCAGGGCATCGATTCGCATCGTGGCCAGCGTCTCGGAGGCGGGATCGCCGATGTACTCCCGGACGACCACCGACGACGCGTCGTCGGGGATCTTCACCCACTGCGCGCCGACGAGATCGGCGGGCTCTTCCGAAGACAGCACCAGCGCGAACTCGTCGCCGCTTAGCGTTAGGTCGGTGTCGCTGACGTAGTTGGCCATCCGGCGCGGGGTCAGGCCGGTGCCGGCCAGGATCTGAAATCCGAGGTAGGCGCTCGTGCCCCGGGTTCCGGTGATCCGGTAGCGGCGGTCACCGCGGATCATCGCCAGGTAGTAGTTGCCGTCGGGGTTGGGCCCGCCGACCATCCTTGTCGGAGAACACATATCGAAGAAGGCCGGCCGGTCGGGGTCGGCCTCGACGGACAGTTGCGAACACAGCGACGAGACGCGGGCGATGACGCGCAGCCCCTCGAGGAGTTCCCGTTCCGATTCGGCGTCCTCGGTCACGATCTTGGTGACGTCGGCCAGCATCTGCTGGAAGAACTGCCACGCGGCGCGCGCCTTGGGGGCGACGTCAGCGGCCGGTCCCGCCATTTTTTGAGACATAGTCTTATGCTTAGACTATGTCTCATCCGTTGGCAAGCAGTTCTGGTGGAAATCGTGAGCGAATGCCGCTCGCCGAACGCAGGCGTACGGCGACGCGTCAGCGCATCGCCGAGGCGGCGGCGGAGCTGGTGGGCAGCGTCGGTCTGGCGGGAGCGACCGTGGACCGGATCGCGGACACGGCGGCCATCGGGCGGGCAACCTTCTTCCGCTACTTCAGCTCGAAGGAAGACGCCGTCGCCGAGGGCATGAACGCCCATTGGCTGAACCGGATCACCAACGCGCTGGCCGCCCAGCCGGCGGGCCTGACGGCCAGTGAGGCCGTCGTCGGCGCCTTCCACGAACTCGCGCTCGGCTTCACCGAAATCGAGGACCAGGTCCGTGAATTAGCCACCCTGACAAGGTCATCTGACACGTTGGATGCTTGGACACTACGCATTTATGTTCGGTACGAAGCTGCAATCGCGGAACTCGTCGCGCCGCGGATACGCCGATTGGCTCCCCAGGATCCCAGGCCTCGGCTGATCGGTGCGCTGGCCATGGCCGCCGTGCGTATCGCCCTAGACGATTGGCTGAGCCATGGTGGATCGCTACCCGACCGGGTACGTCATGGGCTGGCCGCGATTGCGATCCAGTGATCATGGCGTGGCAGCCGAGTGTGGGCCCTAACATGCGTGAGCTGCCCCGAATTCGTAGACAGCCCCCAGGCTCGGCGGCGCCGCCACATCTGCGCCCAGACCACCTTGGTGTGCATTATGCGGACTAATAGTCCCTCATCACCGGACGGGATCCGCGGCGGGCCACGTTTGCTGCCGATGCATCTATTGCAATGCCAGCGCACATTTGCCGCAAGCTCGCTGCACGCGTCGCGATTGACTCTGTGACAGAAATCATTGTCTACTAGTCACTATATCGGCGGAGGAGTGCGGCATGAACAAGGACGACCTGATCCTGATCAGCGTGGACGACCACATCGCCGAACCCGCCGACATGTTCGACGCGCACGTGCCCGCCAAGTACAAGGACCTCGCGCCACGGGTGGTCCTGGAACCCGACGGCGTCCAGCAGTGGTACTACGGCGAGGTCCGCGGGCGAAACATGGGCCTGAACGCCGTGGCCGGAAAGCCCCGCGAGATGTACAACATCGACGCCTCGCGGTACGACGAGATGCGGCCGGGCTGCTTCAACGTCGACGAGCGGGTCCGCGACATGAACGCGGGCGGCCAGCTGGCGGGTTTGAACTTCCCGAATTTCACCGGCTTCTCGGGCCAGGTGCTCAACCAGGGCCCCGACCGCGACGTCAACCTGGTGATGATCAAGGCGTACAACGACTGGCACGTCGACGAGTGGTGCGCCGCCTACCCGGGCCGGTTCATCCCCTGCGGCATCCTGCCGCTGTTCGACGTCGCCGAGGCGGCCAAGGAGGTCAAGCGGCTGGCCGGCAAGGGCTGCCACGCGGTGACGTTCTCGGAGAATCCGGAAGCGTTGGAAATGCCGAGTATTCACACCAAATACTGGTATCCGCTGTTCGAGGCCGTCTGCGAGAACAAGACGGTGCTGTGCACCCACGTCGGCTCCGCGTCCCGCTCTCCGCAGGTGTCGACGGACGCCCCGCCCAGCGTCCAGATGACGGCGTCGTCGATGATGAGCATGTTCACCTTCACCGAGCTGATCTGGGCCGAATTCTGGGCCGACTTCCCGCAACTGAAGTTCTCGCTCACCGAGGGCGACGTCGGCTGGATCCCCTATTTCCTGTGGCGAGCCGAGCACGTCTACAACCGCCACTCGGGCTGGACGCTTGCGAAGTTCCCGCCCGGCTACGCCGGGCCCAGTGACGTGTTCAAGCGCCACTTCTACACCTGCTTCATCAGCGACAAGGTCGGCGTGCGCAACATGGACTGGTTCAACGAGGACATGCTGTGCTGGGAGTCCGACTTCCCGCATTCCGACAGCAACTGGCCGTTCGCGCCGGAGGACGTCATCGAGACCATGGGGCATCTGGACGACTCGGTCATCAACAAGATCACGCACGAAAACGCCATGGCCGCATACTCGTTCGACCCGTTCCGGCACGTCCCGAAGGAGCACGCGCGTGCCGGCCATCTGCGCTCGCAGGCCACCGACGTCGATGTCGTGACACACGTCGGCCGCCGGGCCAGCCAGCGCGACCGCGACGCGTGGACCCGGATGACGCAGTTCGCTCTGCAGGCACAGGTGACGGCCGAGGCCACCGGTATTGCCGGCCGCGCCACCAGCCTGGGCAACTGAGCGTGTCAGCCCGGGCACCGTTCCCCGACTGGCGGGTGCTGGAGCTGTCCAACGGCATCGCGGTGTCCTACTGCGGCAAGATGTTCGTCGACGCCGGCGCCGACGTCGTGAAACTCGAGTCAGCGCAGGGTGATTCGATGCGGGGCTGGTCCGCCGACGGCCCCGCCGGGGCGCTGTTCGGCTACCTGGCCGCCGGCAAGAGGTCGGTCAACGATCGGGCACAAGCACCGGCGCTACTGGCCGGCGCCGACATCGTGCTCACCGACCTGACTGACGACTGGACGCTCGACGTCATCACCGCCCACACCGGTCCGTCGGCGGTGGTGGTGGCGGTGACACCCTTCGGCACCACTGGTCCCTACGTCGAAAACCAGGTGGTGGCCAACGAGTTCATTCTGCAGGCGCTGTGTGGCTCCATCGCCGGCCGGGGCTGGCCGGGCGACGAACCGGTCCAGGCGGGCGGGCGACTCGGCGAGTGGCTGGCCGGCTCATTCGCCGCGCCCGTCGCCGCCGCAGCGCCCCGGCGCGCCGCCCGGGGCGGGTGCGGGGAGGTCATCGACGTCTCGACCTATGAGGCGATGGCGATCGCGATGGGCGGCCTGTCCGCCATGTCGGCCAGCGTGCTGGGCGCGGATTCCCTTCAGCAGCAACGCAGTCTGGAGTTGCCGTCGATCGTGCCCACGGCCGACGGCCTGGTCGGCTTCTGTACTATCACCGCGCAACAGTTCCAGGACTTTCTGGTGATGATCGATCGCGCCGACCTGGTCGACGACGCCGAGCTGGCGTCGTTCGTCGGGCGGGTCGAACGCCGCGACGAATTCCTCGGCATGGTCACGCAATGGACGGAAACCCGGACCACGCAAGAGATCATCGACGTCGCGGTGGCCTTCCGCATCCCGGTGGCCCCCATCGGCACGCCCGCCACGGTGCCGAAGGTCGACCACTTCGTCGAACGCGGGGTTTTCGTCGAATCCGAACCGGGCGGTTTGCAGCCGCGGGTGCCGTATCGGAGCGACGCGATGGCAACCAGCCCGCCCGG
Organism: Mycobacterium sp. 1554424.7; assembly: GCF_001665295.1. Taxonomy (GTDB): domain Bacteria; phylum Actinomycetota; class Actinomycetes; order Mycobacteriales; family Mycobacteriaceae; genus Mycobacterium. Next base: position 115,558 of record NZ_LZSE01000097.1, read on the forward strand.
ACGGCCGCCGCTGCTGGGCGCGGACAACGGCCGCGTCCACTGGCCGCCGCGACCCCACCGGCCGAAAACCGCCGACGCGGACGCGCTTCCGTTGTCCGACATCCGGATAACGGACTTCACCGCTTTCTGGGCGGGACCGGTCGCCACCCAATTCCTGGGCGCCCTCGGCGCCGACGTGATCAAGCTCGAGGGTGTGCGCCGGCCCGACGGCATGAGGTTCTCCGCCGGCCGCCCGCCTGACTGGGACCAGTGGTGGGAGTGGGGCCCGGTGTTCTTGTGCAGCAACAACAACAAGCGCGGCGTCAGCGTCGAGCTCAGCGTCGAAGCCGGCCGCGCCATTGCGTTGGAGCTCATCGCGGCAAGCGATCTCGTCATCGAGAACTTCTCCCCGCGAGTGATGGAGAATTTCCGCCTGGACTGGGACGCCGTCGCCGCGGCCAATCCGCGCGCGATCATGGTCCGGATGCCGGCGTTCGGCCTCGACGGTCCGTGGCGCGACCGCGTCGGCTTCGCCCAGACCATGGAGCAGGCGACCGGCATGGCGTGGGTGACCGGACACGCCGACGGCCCGCCGGTGATTCCGCGCGGGGTGTGTGACCCGATGGCGGGGCTGCACGCCGCGTTCGCCGCTATTGCGGCGCTGGTGGTCCGCGACCGGGACGGGACCGGTATGCATGTCGAGTCCACCATGGTCGAGTCAGCGCTGAACGTGGCCGCCGAGATGGTGGTCGAGTACTCGCGCAACGGGATTGAGCTGCGCCGGCAGGGCAACAGGGGCCCTGGCGCGACCCCGCAGGGCGTGTATCCGTGCCGCGGGGACGACGAGTGGGTGGCGCTCGCCGCGATGGGAGACGCCGCACGTGCTTCGCTGGCGGAACTCATCGCCCGACCCGACCTCGGCCCGGACGGCGCGCCGTGGCGGGAGAAGGCCGACGAAATCGACAAGCTGATCTCCGGCTGGACCGCTCGGCGCTCGGCGGCCGAAGCGGTGGACGAGCTGCGCGCGGGCGGGATGGCCGCGGCGCGCGTCACCGCGGCCGGGGACCTGCTGAGCGACGCACAGTTGCTCGCCCGCGGCTTCTGGGAACGAGTCGATCACCCGGTGGCCGGCTCGTTCCTGTGCACCGGCATGCCCTTCGCATTCGTCGGAAAACCACGGCGCTGGCTTCGTCGGGTGCCGCCGCTGTATGGCCAGCACACCGACGAAGTCCTGACGGGCGTGCTTGGACACAGCCAACAGGACTTGTTGGGATTGCGCGCCTCGGGTGCCACCAGCGCACGGCCGGCGGGACTGTGACGTGCCGGTCACGCTGTGCGTCCCGCCGCGCGCCGGCGAACTGTGCGCACCCGTCCGGTTCCTGCTGCGGGAGGACTCCGTGGTGATGGAACTGACCGCCCGCCACCGCATCACCGGTGTCGAGTGGGACGAGAACGAACGGGCGGTGGCGATGGTCGTCGAGATCACCGACCCGCAAACGGCCCGGCCGATCGACGTGCGGATCGACGTCGTCGAAGTGGGTGCGCCACCAGCCGATGCGCGTGCCACGACGATCGGGACCATCGAGCGTGACGGGAGAGAGTACGACGTGGTGGGTACCTACCTGGGAGTTGTGGCGGATGAGAACTAGCCCGGCCGAGCGCACCGCGGCGATCGTCGGCGTGCACAACACCCGCCAGGGCCGCCGGCTGGACGGTGAAACCTCACGAAGCCTGGCGCTCAAGGCCATTCACGGCGCGCTGGCCGACGCGGGCCTGAGCCTCGATGACGTCGACGGCATCAGCGCGAGCTCGCACTCCACGTCGTTGATCTACGACCTGCGTATCGGCCCGGCGTGGCAAGGCCTGGCCTTCGGGGTGGGCATGATCACCGAGGCGGTGACCGCGATCGAGCACGGCATGGCCGACGTCGTCGTCCTGGTCGCCGCCCAGGCCGGTGAATACCGCGACCATCAGGCCACCGCGCCGTGGACCAGGCCGGAGAACGAATTCGTCGCGCCCTGGGGAATGTTCACCACCGCCGAGTTCGCGCTCATCGCCCGGCGCCACATGCACGTCTACGGCACGACGCGCGAACAACTGTCCATGGTCGCGGCGACCATTCGCAACAACGGATCGCTAAACCCCGAAGCCGTTTACTACCAACGGGGACCGTTTGGGCCCGAGGACATCACCGCGTCGCGGCCCATCGCCGACCCGTTTCATCTCCTCGATTGCGCCACCACGTCCGAGGGCGGCTGCGCGCTGGTGGTGGCCAATATCAACAAAGTGGACATCGCCGGCCAGCCGATCTACGTGTTGGGCAGCGGAGCGGACTTTCACGGCCCGTCCTATCAGCACCCACCCGCGTGGGACCTCGCCGGCCGGCGCGGCGATCACGTGAACGGCGTGGTCGGCAGGCGCGCGGCCGAGCGCGCTTTCGGCCACGCCGGGCTGCGGCGCGACGAGGTTGACGTGCTGGAACTCTACGACCCGTTCTCCTTCGAAATCATCAGGCAGCTAGAGGCTTTCGGATTCTGCGGTGACGGCGAGGGCGGGCCGTTCGTCGCCGACGGCCACATCGCGGTCGACGGCAGCCACCCGGTCACCACCGACGGGGGAACCATGTCCTTCAGCCACGCCGGCTCCAATCCGCAGATGATGCAGCGGGCCGTCCGCGCGGTCCAGCAGTTACGCGGCCAGGCCGGCGACCTTCAGGTGCCCGACGCGCACATCGCATTCTGCAGCAACGGGGGAGCGGGGGCCCTGTTCACCACGGTGCTGATCCTGGGAGACGAGCCACGATGACTTTTGAACCGTTGCGGCCCCAGAGCGGGCCGGTGCCGCACGCCAGCAGCGAGCTCAGTGTCCCCTTCTGGCAGGGATGTGGCGCCGGGGAACTGCGCTACCAACGCTGCGAGTCGTGTGGCGTCTCGAACTTTCCGCCGACCGAACATTGCCGCCAATGCCTTTCGGCCGAGTTGCGATGGGATCGCAGTGGCGGACTCGGCGAGATCTACAGCTGGACCGTGGTGCATCGCCCGGTCACGGCGGAATTCGCACCGCCCTACGCGCCGGCGATCGTCACGCTGGACGAGGGCTACCAGATGCTGACCAACATCATCGGCGTGGCCCCGAGCGACTTGGCGATCGGCATGCGCGTGCGGGTGCAGTTCCACGCCGTCGGCGCCGACGTCACCCTCCCGTATTTCACCGGGGCGCAATGAGTCCCGCCCGCACTAGCAACGGCCTTCCGGTGACGGCCTACCTGGTGCTGGGCGTGCTGGCCGCCAACGACGAGCAACTCACCGCCGGCGAGATCAAGATGCGTGCCGAGTTGTCGGTCGGCCATTTCTATTGGTCGCCATCGGTCAGCCACGTGCGGCGCGAGCTGAACCGGTTGCTGGAGCGGGGGATGGTCAGCGAGATTGGGGCGCAGTCCGGCAAGCGCGCAATCACCCTGTACGAGACGACCGACTCCGGGCTCGACGCGCTGCGCCGCTGGGTCCAGCACTTCCCGGCGCAGGACAGGGTCGTCATCAAGCACCCCGTGATCCTCAAGACCTGGCTCGCGCGCGGCGAGGATCCGGAACACGTGGTGGACACGCTGGACCGCCACCTCGAGGCGACCCGCGCCCGGCTCGACGAGGCGCTGTGGTCGCGGCAGCGCTCGCGCGATCTCGGCCTGGCCGACAACCCGGACCAGCGTTTCTCATTCGCCGTGCTCGACTACGCGATCCGTGGTCTGTATGCCGAGATCTCCAACATCGCGCAGCTGCGCGACGAGATCGCCGGCGGCACAAGCCGAGACCCCGTCAAACGGGTGCGACGGGCGAAGGGGCAGATCCGCCGTCGGGCACCCGGCCACCCGAGTTAGCCGCGGTCTCGCGGTAGGAGGTGCCGCGAGCTTCGCGCTCCCAAAGGATTTCGCCCTGGCCGGCGGCCACCCCGTCGGCGATCAGCTGGCGCTTGAGCACCTTGTGGGTGGCGGTGCTGGGCAGGTCGGTGGCGATCCGGACGTATCGTGGCCACGCCTTCGGCGACAGGTCGGGTTGCGCGCGGAGGAAGGCTTCGAACGAATCGGGATCGAGCCGGGCGCCGTCGTTGAGGACGACCGCTGCCATCACCTGATCTCCCACCCGCTCGTCCGGGACGGCATACACCGCCGCTCGGTTGATGGCGCCGTGCCGCAACAGGATTCGTTCGATGGGCGCCGCGGCCAGGTTCTCGCCGTCGACACGCATCCAGTCGGCGGTGCGGCCGGCCAGGTAAATCCAGCCGTCGGCGTCGCGATAGGCGAGGTCTCCGGACCAGTACATGCCGTGGCGCATGCGTTCGGCGTTGGCCTCGGGATCGTTGTAATAGCCGGTGAAGAAGCCGGATCCCGAGGTGTTGACCAGCTCGCCGACGGCCTCGTCGGCGTTGGCCAGTGCACCGTTGGCGTCGAAGCGCGCGACGGCGCACTCGGTGACGGTGTCGCTGTTGTAGATCGCGACCCCGTCGACCCCGCGGCCGATCGAGCCCTTGGGCGTGCCGGGTTCGCGGATCACGATGACCGCGTTCTCCGTCGAGCCGAAGCCGTCCTCGACCTGAACGCCGAAGCGGCGCGCGAACTCCTCGATGTCCTTGTCGTTGGCCTCGTTGCCGAACGCCACCCGCAACGGGTTGTCGACGTCGTCGTCGCGTTCTGGGGTGGCGAGGATGTAGGCGAGGGGCTTGCCGACGTAGTTCATGTACGTGGCGCCGTAGTGGCGGATGTCGTCGAGGAACTGGCTCGCCGAGAACTTCGCCGGCACGATCGCCGCGCCGGAGGCCACGGCGGGCGCCCACCCGGCGACGACCGCATTCGAGTGAAATAGCGGCATGGACACGTAGCAGGTGTCCCGTTCCGTCAGCTCGAAGCGCCCCATCAGGCTGAGCCCGGCGACCACCGCCATCAGGTGGGATACCTGGACCGCCTTGGGGTTACCGCTGGTTCCCGACGTGAAGATCATCATGAACGGGTCCGTCGCGGTGACCTCGCGGTGTGGGACCAGTTCGCCTGCGCCTTCGAGGAATTCGGTCCATTGCGGCGTCGAGATGTCGAGGATTTGCGTGCCTCCGAGGTCGAGGCCGTCGAGCAGCGGCCGATGTTCGGGATCGGTGACCACAAACTGGCAGTCGGCGCGCCGGATGTCGGCGGCCAGCGCCTCGCCGCGTCGCGTGGTGTTCAATCCGCACAGCACGTACCCGCCGAGCCCGGCGGCCGCCATCTGGGCCAGCATCTCGGGCGTGTTGCCCAGCAGCGCGCCGACGTGCATCGGTCGCCGCGGGTCGGCCGCGGCGATAAAGGCCGCGGCCCGAGCAGTCGCCTCCGCCAGGTATTGATCCCAACTCCATTGCAGGGGCCCGTGTTTGACGGCGACGGCGGGGTCGGCCAGGCGCTTGCGCAGCAGCGCCTGCATCGTGTCGTCGGCCATCGGATCGGTCCACCTTCGGTTACGAGACGAGACGGTCCGTCTTATCGTAGCGGGCGCCTCGGCTCGCGGTTTTGGCGGATCGCAGGAGGACGCCACCCGGTGTTGTGGAAGCTTTCACGCCTATTTCGCCGAGGATTCCCTCTTGAAGACCGCGTTTATAACCCGCGTGTTCGCATTGAAGGGCCATCATTGCGCTGTGCTGTTTGAGCTTCACAGGTCGCTGATTCTGCTACGGAATCGAGCGCGCGAATTTCGAGATGATTTCTCGCAATCCCGACCGGCGGGTTCCTCCGGCCGACGCGGTGGAGTGCCTATCCGCCGACCATCATCAGGCCGCCGTCGACCGCGAGCAGTTGGCCGGTGATGAAGCCCGAGCCGGCGCTGGCCAGGAACACCAGCATCGGACCGACGTCTCGCGCGGGGTCTCCCAGTGCCCCGCCGATCGGAATCATCATCTGCATCTGCTGGTCGATGAGGGCGCTGGCATCCGGACCGAGGAAATCCCGGAATCGGTCGGAGCCGGGCGTCTGTACCGCCGGTGCCAACGCGTTGACGGTGACCTTGTCGGCGCCCCAGGCCTTGGCGGCCGATCGGGTCCACGCCTGGACCGCGCCCTTGGTCGCGGCGTAGACGGCCGAGATCGCGCTGCCCATAACGGCTTCGGAAGACCCGAAGTTGATGATCCTGCCGCCCTTGGGATCTTGGTCCCGCATCACGGCATACGCGGCCTGATTGGTGAGGATGGTCGCCTTCACGTTGGTGTCCAATAGGAACGAGATCTCGTCGACGCCGATGTAGCCTGGTATCCCGGCCTGCCAGAGTCCCGCCGCGTTCACCAGGACGTCGAGCCCGCCGAGGTGCTCGGCGGCCTGCGACACCATCGCGGAGACGGCATCCGCGTCACGCGCGTCGCACTGCAGCCAGGCGGCCTTGAGACCGTCCGGAGGCGGTGTCTTGTGGTAGGTGGCGACGACCTCGGCCCCGGCTTCGGCGAGGACCCCGACGGCGGCCGCACCGATACCGGTGGCTCCGCCGGTAACCAGGATCCGTCGGCCTTCCAGTGGTGATGTCACATCCGGCATGGCGGCAACCCTATCGGGCCCAAGCCACCGCCACTTCAGTTCCCGCAGAACAGCGACATCGGGAACCGCACCGGCGGCCCGAAGCCCGTCGGAACCACGGCGAACCTCATGTAAACCGTAGCTGCGGTAAGCAGCGCCTATGCGCTTGTCGCATAGCACCATCCCGAAATGACATTTCCGACGGCCGCGCCAAAACTTGCCGCCCTGCGTCGCAACGAATGCGAAGGTCTTGCGCGACCACGCCGCCCACTGGATGGGCGCGATGTACTTCCAGGTCTCGAGCCAAAGCTAACGTTGTCGCCATGAGTCGCAACGAATTCGGTGCACGAAGGGGCTCCTCGTCAGTGGAAGTCGCGTCCGATTACTTGAAGGCATAAACACCGCCGTCAAGTTCACCGTCACGCGTTGTCCGCAGTGACGACAACGACGTCAAAGTCAATTTGATCATCGTCGGCTGAGATGCCGCTGGCGATTGACCACGGCAAAAGGAGGATTGGGTGGGGAGGATTCGGGTGAGCAAGGACGCGGCAGAGCTGTTCATCGATGGGGTGTTCCGCCCTGCCAGCGACACTGAACCTGTCTTCGAGGCCGCGACCGAAATGCTGCTCGGCCAGGGGCCCAGTGCTGACAAGGCCGATATCGACGACGCGGTGGCCGCGTCCAGGGAGGCGTTGCACGACTGGAGGACCACTCCGGCGACCGAACGAGCCAGGCTCCTGGAACGAATGGCCGATGCCCTGGAGGCGCGCGCCGAACACACCAGCGAACTGTGTACGCGCGAGATGGGCGCGCCGATCGCTTTTTCCCGGGCGGCCAACGGGCTCCTGCCTGCGGCGGCGCTGCGCTACTACGCGACGCTGATTCAGAAGGTCGCTGTCGAAGAGGTCCGGCCCAGCGCGAGCGGGCATACCATCGTGCGCCGCGAGCCTGTCGGCGTGGTCGGTGCCATCGTTCCCTGGAACGTCCCACAGGTGCTGGCGGCCGTCAAGTTCGCCCCCGCGTTGGCGGCGGGGTGCACCGTAGTTCTGAAGCCCGCGCCGGAAACGGCCTTGGACGCAAGGGTATTCGGCGAAGCCGCTGCGGAAGCTGGATTGCCGCCGGGCGTGCTCAACGTCGTTGCCGGCGGTGACGAGGTGGGCGCCTACCTTGTCGGCCATCCCGGTGTTGACAAGGTGGCCTTCACCGGCTCGACGGAGGTGGGTCGTCTAATCGCCGAAACCTGCGGTCGGCTCATGCGACCGGTCACTTTGGAACTCGGCGGCAAGTCCGCCGCGATCATTCTCGATGACGCCGATCTGGATGCGACATTGCATGGGCTGCGCAGCTGGTCGTTCGGCAACAACGGACAGATGTGCGTGGCGAATTCGCGGGTACTCGCCCCGGTTTCCCGCTACAGCGAGGTAGTCGACGCGTTGGGAGAAATGGCGAACTCGCTCGTTGTCGGGGATCCGCTCGATCCAGCCGTCGATATCGGCCCCCTGGTGAGCGCCCGACAGCGCGACCGGGTCCTGGATTACATCGAGACGGGAAAAGCCGAAGGTGCAACGGTGGTGACGGGCGGCGGGGTTCCCGCGGGGCGGTCCACTGGTTGGTATGTGGCGCCGACGGTGTTCGCCGATGTGCAGAACTCGGCTCGCATCGCCCGTGAGGAAATCTTTGGACCCGTGGTAACGGTAATTCCTTACCGCTCCGACGATGAAGCCGTCGAGATCGCCAACGACTCCGACTTCGGTCTGGGCGGCACCGTCTGGTCGCGCGACGAAGCGCGGGCAACCGAGATCGCCCGCGCCGTGCGCACAGGAACCATCGGAATCAACCACTACGCCCTCGATCTCGATGCGCCCTTCGGCGGTGTCAAAGCAAGCGGTATCGGGCGGGAGTTTGGGCCCGAAGGCCTAGCCACCTACCAGACCGTTAAGTCGATGCCTCGCATTGGTGCCCCGACTAACGAGGTCTAGTCGGTCCGCAAAGACGCAGCCGACATCCAGAGTTCGCAGGTGCCTAAACCTGCGTAAGGAAAGTTGAAGCGGGACCGCCCAGGCGCAGGTTCCCAAAATGAAGGGTGACAACGTGTGTGGCATTACTGGCTGGGTTGCTTTCGAGCGTGATCTGACGCGTGAGCGTGACGTGCTTGATGCGATGACGCTGACGATGGCGTGCCGTGGTCCGGACGCGTCGGGGGTGTGGTCAGAGCGCGATGCGGCGCTGGGCCATCGTCGCCTCGCGGTGATCGACCTGCCGGGTGGTGCGCAGCCGATGTCAGTTTCGACCCCGCGGGGTGATGTCGCCATGGTCTACAGCGGCGAGGTCTACAACTTCACCGAGCTGCGAGACGAATTGGTGGTGTTGGGCGAACGCTTCGAGACGTCCAGTGATACCGAGGTGGTGCTGCGTGGCTATCTGCAGTGGGGCGATGCGGTGGCTGATCGCCTCAACGGGATGTACGCGTTTGCGATCTGGGATGCGCGGCGCCGCAAGCTGGTTATGATCCGCGATCGGATGGGCATCAAGCCCTTCTATATCTATCCGACACCGGACGGGGTGCTGTTCGGTTCCGAACCGAAGGCCATCTTGGCGAATCCGATTGCTAAGCGCGTCGTGGACATCGATGGCCTACGCGAGATGCTGCTCCCGATCAAGACTCCCGGGATGGCCATCTGGAAAGGCATGCGGGAGGTCGAGCCCGGCACGGTCGTCATCGTCGACGAGCGTGGTATGCGTGAGCGCACCTATTGGCGGCTGGAGCCGCGGCTCCACACCGATGACCAAGAGACGACCGTTCGGCGGGTGCGTGAGCTGCTCGACGACATCGTGCGGCGGCAGCTGGTGGCTGACGTTCCCAAATGCGTACTGCTTTCCGGCGGACTGGACTCCAGCTCGGTCACCGCACTGTCTGCGAATCAGTTGAGCGTTCCGGTGCGGAGCTTCTCGGTGGACTTCGCGGGGCAGGGCGAGAATTTCACCCCCGACCAGGTGCGCTCGAGCTGGGACACCCCCTACGCGCGCGACGTGAGCGAGCACGTTCGTTCCGAGCACTCCGAAATCGTGCTCAACGCCGGTGATTTGGCGGACCCGGATCTCCGGCGCGCCGTGATCGTCGCCCGCGACCTGCCGGCGGGCATGGGCGACTTGGACGCGTCGCTGTACCTACTGTTCAAGGCGATCCGCAGGCACTCGACGGTGGCGTTGTCGGGTGAGTCGGCCGACGAGATTTTCGGCGGCTACCCACAGTTCCACGACCCCATCATGCAGCGCACCGACGACTTCCCCTGGCTTGCCGCTATGGGGCTGATGAAGGGGGACGCCGCTGAGGTGTTCACCCAGCCGCTGCGCTCCGCGGTCGACCTGGAAACGTACAAGCGCGAGCGCTACGCGGAGGCAGTGACCGAGGTGGCCAGGCTTGAGGGCGAGGACGATTTCACCCACCGGATGCGCGTCATGAGTTACCTGCATCTGACAAGGTTTCTGCGGATTTTGTTGGACCGCAAGGACCGGATGAGCATGGCGGTGGGCCTGGAGGTGCGGGTGCCGTTTTGTGACCACCGGTTGGTGGAGTACGTATACAACACTCCGTGGTCCTTGAAGACCTTTGACGGGCGGGAGAAGAGCCTGCTGCGCGGCGCCTGTCGTGACCTGCTGCCGGAATCGGTGGTACAGCGGGTCAAAGCCCCCTACCCGTCGACAGCCGACCCGAGGTACGGCGAACAGATCCAGCGGCAAGCCAAGGATCTTCTCGTCGGGGATGACGACGCGCTTTTCGGTCTGATCGAGCGCTCGATGCTCGAGGAGCTGACCAGCCTCGATCCGGAAACGCTGCCAACAGGTGCTCGGTACCAGATGGAGCAGGCGCTGGACGTGGCCACCTGGCTCGACCTGTACAAGCCCGAGGTCGTTGTCTGATCCACTGGCCGTGCCGCAGACTCGTGGCGGAGCGGCGCGTACACGTTCGCGAATTGGCGGCTGCGCTACTGGCGTGTAGCTCGGCACGGGCCTTTGTGCGGAATGCCTAGGTGCGCACCGCAATCGAGGATAGTAGGTCGGCCAGCCGCTCCGGCTGGTCCAGCATCGAGAAGGTTCGCGCCCCCTCGATCACCTCCAGGCGGGCGTTCGGGATCGTCGCGGCCAGGCGTTCGCCGTCGCCCAGCTCGAAAAACACGTCGTCGCCCGACCAGGCGACGAGCGTGGGCTTGTCGAACTCGTGCAGCCGCGCCGCGACGCCGGTGGTGACCTCCGTGCGCATCGAGAGGGTGAACTGCCGCAGGTCCTCGGCGATCGCCGGGTCGGACAGCCCCGGGCGCACCCAGGCCTCCGTGAGGTCGTCGATGTTGGTGTGCGCGAGGCCGTCGAACGCGCGCTTGCGTGCGGCGGGCGCGCGCATGGCCTGGGCGACGGTCCGGAACATCGTCTTGGACTTGGCCGCCAAGATTACCGGCTTGAGGATCGGCGGCGGAAAGTGTTCGAACGCATCGCAACTCGTGAGCACCAGCGCGCCGAGCCGCTCGGGATGATGCACCGCGACGAGTTGCGTAACGACCCCACCGGTGTCGTTGCCGACCAGGACCACGTCCTCAAGGCCGAGGGCGGCGATCACGTCGGCGACCATGCCTGCCACGCCGTAGATGGTGCGATCGGCTCCGGGGCGCAGCGGCTGCGGGTGCGCGCCCAGCGGCCAGGTGGGGGCGATGCAGCGCAACCCCCGATCGGCGAGGCGTAGTCCGACCTCGCGCCACAGCTGCGCGCCCATCATGTACCCGTGCACGAACACGACGGGCCTGCCGTCCTCGGGTCCGGTTGCTTCGTAATGGATCGTCCCGGCACTAATGTCGATCGTCGACATAGCTAACTCCCACCTTCGATATACACTTAGAAACAGGCTGTCTGTAGGTAAGTTACCAACAGGTTGTATGGAAATCAAGCGACGGACCCAAGAGGAGCGCTCCGCGGCGACCCGCGACGCGCTGATCTCGGCTGCCCGCAGGCTGTGGGGCCTGCGCGGCTACGCGGAGGTGGGGACGCCGGAGATCGCGACGGCAGCGGGGGTGACCCGCGGCGCGATGTACCACCAATTCGCTGACAAGGCAACGCTTTTCGCCGAGGTCGTCGAAGCCGTCGAGCAGGATGTGATGGCCCGGATGGGCACCATTGTGGCGGAGTCGGGAGCGACGAACCCGGCCGACGCGATCCGGGCCGCCGTCGACGCCTGGCTCGAAGTCTCAGGCGATCCCGAGGTCCGGCAGCTGATCCTGCTGGACGCGCCCAGCGTGCTCGGTTGGGCCGCCTTCCGCGACGTCGCCCAGCGCTACAGTCTGGGCATGACCGAACAGCTGCTCACCGAGGCCATCAAGGCGGGCCAGCTGGCGGATCAACCGGTGCGAGCGCTGTCCCATGTGCTGATCGGCGCGCTCGACGAGGCGGCGATGGCCATTGCCACCGCCCACGACCCGAAACGCGCCCGCCGGGAAACCCGGGAGGTGCTGCACCGGCTCATCGACGCGATGCTCGGTGAATCGCGTTAGGCGGCAGTACCACTCCACCCGGTTTCGGTGTGCGCCGCGGGACCGATCCGTCACAGGCGGGCGAGGTTGAACAGCCCGGCTATTCCGGTGCCGATGTTGAACAAGCCCGAGTTCGCGCCGCTGAAGGCGCCGCTCGGGAAGCTGGCGATGGGAGCGGTGACGCCGATGTTGAAAAAGCCCGAAGTCGCGCCGTCGATGTCCGAACCGCCGGTGGCCCTGTTGAAGAAGCCCGACACCACACCGTTTTCAAGGCCGCCGGTGGCCGTGTTGCCGAACCCCGACATCGCCGGGCCCGTGTTAAAAAAGCCCGAGTCTCCTGTGCCCGTGTTGTTGAAGCCAGAGTTGGCCAGCCCCGTGTCCGTGCTGGAACCGAAGCCCGTGTTCACGCTGCCCGAATTCCAAAACCCCGTGTTTGTGTCGCCCGAATTCCCGTTGCCCGTATTGAAACCGCCCGAGTTCCCGAAGCCGGTATCGGCTGAGCCCGTGTTTCCGGCCCCCGTGTCGTACTGGCCCGAATTACCGAAACCCGTGTTGAACTCGCCGGCATTTCCTATGCCGGTGTTCACTGCCCCCGAGTTTCCGAAGCCGAAATTTCCGATGCCGGAGTTCCCGATGCCGAAGTTGTTCAGGGCCCCTGGCACCAGGGCATTGCTTCCCGTGTTGAAGATGCCGACGTTGCCGCTGCCCGAATTGAAGAAGCCGATGTTGTCGGTGCCGGAGTTGCCGAAGCCGATGTTGCCGCTGCCCGAGTTCAGCCCACCGAAGTGGAACTGGTTGGTTGCCCTGTCGAAATACGTGTTGCCGATGCCGATCTCGTTGTTACCGCTAAGTCCGAAACCGATGTTGTCGTTGCCGGTGTTCCCGGCGCCGACGTTCCCACTGCCGTTGTTTCCGCCGCCGTAGTTCCCGTTGCCGTTGTTGCCAAAGCCGTAGTTGTTGTTGCCGGTGTTGCCCATGCCGACGTTCTGGCCGGTGGTTGGCGTGCCGCCGGTGTTTCCCAAGCCGATGTTTCCGAAACCGGCGTTGCCGGCGCCGAAGTTCGAGCTGCCGTTGTTGCCGCTGCCATCGTTCTGGTTGCCGATGTTCCCCCCGCCCAGGTTGGAGCCGCCGGTGTTTCCGTTGCCCACGTTGCCGCTGCCGGTGTTGCCGTTGCCCACGTTGGCGTTGCCCTTGTTGCCGACGCCGAGGTTGGGCAGACCGGCCAGCAGGTCCTGCAACGTCTGCGCGGGAGTTAGCGCGGCGGCCGCCGCCGAGGCTCCCGAGTAATAGCCGGACATCGCCGCCACGTCCTGGGCCCACATCTGCTCGTACTCGCCCTCAAGCTGAGCTATCGCGGGGGCATTCAGGCCGAACCAGTTCGACAACACCATCTGCACCAACGAATTTCGGTTGAGGCCCACCACGGTCGGCTGCACGGTGGCGGCCTGCGCCGCCTCGAACGCGCTCACCACCGCGCGAGCCTGCCCGGCCGCCGCAGCCGCTTGGGTCGCCGCGTGGCTTAGCCACCCCGTGTACGGGACGGCCGCGGCCGCCATCGCCTGGGACGCCGCACCCTGCCATCCCTGAGCCGCCAGCCCCGAAGTCGCCGACGCGAATGACGACGCAGCGCTGCCCAATTCGGCAGCCAAATCTTCCCAGGCCGCAGCCGCTTCCAGCATCGGTGTCGAACCGGCCCCAGCAAACATCAGTACAGAATTGACCTCCGGCGGCAACACCAAAAAGCTCATCCCCGTGCCTTCCTAGCCGTCGCGCCGCCGCGAGCGATTGCTCGCTTCGCCGACGCCGCGTTGGATCACATCGCTGTCGAATGTGCGCTGGCGGGAAGGCCCCGCGGATCGGGAATTTTCCCTATATTTGCGGGGCTTCGGATTCGGCGTTTCGCGCGCGGGCCGCAGCCTGAGTGCGGTTGTCGACACCAAGTTTGGTCAGGATCGCGGCGACATGATGGCCGACGGTCTTGGGGCTGATGGACAGCTTGGTGGCCACCTCGGCGTCGCTGTGCCCGGCGGCGATCAACGTGAGTACTTCCCGTTGCCGCCGGGTCAGCCCGTCCGGGTCGGACACCGTCCCCGCCCCCCTGCCGCGGCGGGCATCACCGCGCAGCGTTGCCAGGCGCTGTTGGGCACGGCGGGCCGCCGCTCGGGCGCCGAGCCGGCGAAACGTGGCCAGCGCCGACTCCGCCGCGGCGATGTCGCCGCCGAGCTGGGCGATGGCCGCATCGTAAAGGCAGCCGCGGTCGTTCCACGCCGCCGCGGCCGACCGCCAGTCGCCGCCAAGCTCTAGCTGGAACGGGGTGAATGGGTCACCGGCGGCAACCTGCTCGGGTGGGCCATCGGGAAGTCGGGCCCATCGACGCAGCTGCCAGATCAGCCAGGGATTCCGGTCGACGCCCATCTTGAGCAGTGCGCTCTGCGCCACGCCGCGCGCGGCGTCGTCGTCGCCGGCCAGCCAGGCGGCCTCGGCGCGTGCGGCCCAGACCGGGAAGAACCGCTGCTGGTTCAGCTCCGAGCTGGCTTCGATGTCATCGAGGAGCGCGGCGACGGGTTGTCCGCCGCGGCGGGCGTTGACGAGTGCCAGCACCAGTCGCGCCGCGATCAGGGTTACCCGAGTCAGCCCGGGGCGACTGAGCATGTCCTCGGCGATTGCACTGGCGCGAGTCCACTGGCCGCGGTGCAGGCAGGCCTGCGCCTCGGCGCTGGCCGCGATGCCCTCGAAGAGATAGATCCCCCGATCACGGCAGTAACCGACGGCGCCGGCGACGTAGCGATCCGCCCGGTCGGGGTCGTAGTGCATCGCCGCGATGTAGCCGTTCACCGCGCCGAAGAACGCGGCGGTCTCGCCGCGGGCGTCGGCAGCCATCGCGTCGTGCCAGACCTCCTCCAGGGCTTCCCACCCCGAGTCGGTGCGCACCACGGTGGCCAGCGTCGTGTAGCCACGCGCGCGGACCACCACCGCGTCGTCGCCGAGCTGCGTGCCGACCGCGATCGCCCGGTCCGCGTAATCGGCACAGGCAGGGTCGAAATTCCACAGCCCCTGCTCGGCCATGTTCACCAGCGACCAGGCCAGCTGCGGACACGGGTCGGCGCCCTCCACCAGGCGTAAGGAAGCCCGCGCCGCGTCGGCGGATTCGCTGACACGGCCCAGCCCCCACAGCCCGTGCGAGAGCCAGCGCCAGTCGTCGCCCTCGCCCAAGTGGTCGCCCATCGCGTGGCGAAGCGTGATCGCCTCGCGCCAGGACGAGACCGCTTCCTCGCCGCGCCCGCACAGGTAGCAGGCCACCGCGTGTTGCTCGAGCCACTGGACCCGTTGCTCGGTCGGCCCAGCCGCGGCGCGCCGCAGCGCGAGCGCGAACAAGTCGGCGGCCTGTTGATGGGCTCCCAGGGACGCGGCCCGTTCGGCCCCGGCCACCCCATAGCGGATCACGGAGTCGGCGTCGTCGACGTGGTCTGCGTGAAACGCCAACGCCGCGAACGTGTTCGGATCGATCGGCGGTTCGGCGAGCGCGGCCAGCGCCCGGGCGTGCAGGGACTTGCGCTCATGGTCGGCGATCTGCTCGAGCGTCGCGCGCCGGGCCAGCTCGTGGCGAAACCCGATCGCGTCCCACTCGGTGCGCAGCACTCCGGCGTCCAGGCATTCGGCAAGCCCCGCGCTTGCGGCCGGGCACGCCTTGTCCAGCAGCGTCGGATGCACCCGAGGCCCGCAGACGGCCACCGCATGCGCGGTGTCGCGCGCGGCCGCCGACAGCCGCCCCAACCGGCCACACACGGCTTCGGTCACCGTGCGGGGCAACGCATTCCGCTGCAGGGCTGTCGGACCGGCTGCCAGGACTTCCGTGGCATAGAACGGATTTCCGCCGGTCAATTGGTGCAATTGATCCGCGTTGACGCCGCTGCCCGCGGCCAGCGCCGCGACCGCGTCGCGGCTCAGCGGCTCCAATCCGACCCGGCTGACCGCGGCGCACGTCGCGATGTCCCCGAGCGCCACCGATAGCGGGTGCTGCCGGTCAATCTGGTCGTCGCGATACGACACCACCAGCAGCAGCGGCAGCGATTCGATACGCCGGGCCAGGAAACGCAAGAGATCGAGGGTCGCTCCGTCGGCCCAGTGGGCATCCTCGATCACCCACACCCAGTGCCGGCCGTCACGCAACACCGTCAACAGCCGCCGGTACAGGGCCCCGGTGTCACCGGATTCGATCGCCGCGTCCAGCGCGCGGGCCGCCGCGGGACCCACCCCGGCCAGCGCGTCCAGCAGCGGACCCAACGGCCGCGGCGCGGCCAGCGGATCGCACCACCCGCGCAGCACGTGCATCCCGCCATCGAGCGCGGACGTGAACCGGGTGACCACCGCGGTCTTGCCCACACCGGCTTCCCCGCGCAGCAACACCGCCTGGCCCCTGCCGCGCCGCGCGGCCCGCGTCAGCGAGGCCAGCTTGGCGAGGACGGCCTCGCGTTCCAGCAAGCGCTCCACCAGAAAAGTAAACCGGCGAGCGTCGAGAAGTTCAGCGAAAAACGCGAGAATCGCGCGATCTAGTGAGCGTTCGCGGCGAAAAAGCGCCAGATGGTGTCGGTGGCGTTAAGGGCCGCCGACGGTTCGGGAATCCCCGCGAGTTCCGCGAGCGGGCTGGGCTGGCCGCCGGGCCATTGGTGGCCGGCGCCCGCCACGGAGATCAACTCGACGGTGCGCCCGTCCGGGCATCCGGCCGTTTGGGTGGTCACGCTGCCGGCGGTGGTCGAGGTAGGGGGTCCGCACCCGTCGATGGACCGCCACGTGGCGTTGACAGACTCCACCGAGGGGCCGTCGACGCGCGGATTGCCGTTGATGGCAAAGGCTTTCCCGGGTCCGCCGTTGTAGGGAACCCGGTCGTCGGCGGTGCCGTGAATCTGCAGCACGGATGTGGCTCGGGCTCGGGAGCAGTCCGTCAGCAGCGTGCCGGCGACGGGGGCGATCGCGGCGAAGGTGTCGGTCTGGCAGCCAAGACGAAGCGCCATCATCGCCCCGTTCGACATGCCGGTGGCATAGACGCGCGCGCGATCGATGGGGATCTCCTGCTCGATGGCCCCCACCATCGCGGTGAGGAAACCGACGTCGTCGGTGTTGGCGCGTTGCGGTTCACCGCAGCATGTCCCGGCGTTCCAGGCCCGGTTGAGGCCGTCGGGGTAGGCAACCAGGAAATGCCCGTTGTCCGCCTCGGCGTCCCAGTTGTAGGACCGCTCGGCCTGCGCGCCGTTGCCAAAGCCGCCGTGCAGCATCACCACCAGCGGCGCCGCGTCGGGCAACCGCTGCGGGCGGTACAGGTGAAAGGTCCTGCTGACACCGCCGGATTCGATGGTTTGGGTGGACGGCCCCACCGGAACCTGTTGGGAGCCAGGTGTTCCCAACGCGTGCCCGCCGCCGACGCACCCGCCGAGCACCACGACCAAGATCGAAGCGAGGCAAACACCACAGCCCCGAGCGCACAGCGATCGCATGGATTGATCGTGGCAGCCGCCGACCGATTTGACAAGTAGCTTGTCAAAGTTGCCTCGGGTGGCACACTCATCCCATGCGACGCGTTGCGGATGCCGACTGGACGCCCACCGTGCCCGCGCTGGTGAACCTGGTGGCGGCCTCGGGCGCGCCCCGCTTGCGGGCGGCCTTCGCCGCGGCCGGCCTCGACGGGATCCGCCCGGCGCAAGCGGTTGCGCTGGTGCCGCTGGCGGCCGGCGGCCTGCACGCGTCGGATCTTGCCGACCGGCTCAACGTGAGCCGCCAGGCGGTCGCCCAGGGGATAGCCGGCCTGGAGCGGCACGGCTATGTCACCCGAGTCGCCGATCCGGTCGACGCCCGGGCGCGGATCATCGAGCTGACGCCACGCGGTCGCCAAGCGCTGCGCGTGATGCGTTCCAACGCAATCACTTTGGAGAAGCGGTGGGAGCAGCTTCTGGGTCCGAAGCGATTGGGCGAATTGCGCGAAACCTTGCAGGTATTGCTCTCCAGCGAGGCGGACGCGGCGCGCGATTGACACGGCGTAGGTTCGACCCAACACAATGACAGGAGTCCGCCGTGCCCATCTTCATGGTCGAGCGCAACTTTGCCGAGGAAATGGAACCGAGCTTCGAGGTCGCCGACGGCATCAACCGGATCAACGATCATGAGGGCGTTCGCTGGATGTACTCGTTCCTGTCGGCGGACAAGCGCAAGACCTACTGCCTGTACGAGGCGCCGTCACCCGAGGCCATCAGGACCGCGGCCGCGCGGGCCGGCCTGCCCGCCGATGTCATCGTCGAGGTGCGCGATCGCATGATGCCCGACGGTGGGCTCTCCGATATCTGAGGGCGTTCAACCGAGCAGTTCGTGATCGGCGGCGTACATGGCCGCCTGGGTGCGGTTCGCGGCGCCCGTTTTGACCAGGATGTTGCGCACGTGGTTGGCGGCCGTGTTGGTGCTGATGTAGAGGCGTTCGCCGATCGCCCGGTTGCTCAGCCCCTCTGCGAGCAACCGCAGCACCTCCACCTCCCGGTCCGTCAGACCGTCCGGACCGGTCGTCAACACCGAATCCACCAACTCCACGACGCGGTTCTGGCCGATCGAGCTGGCGATCGCGCGCGCCTCGTCGGCCAGCTGGCGGGCCTCCTCGGTGCGCCCGAGCGACGCAGCGAACAGCGCCTGCCGGGCCAGCGTCTCGCCGACGTGAACCACCGAGCCCATGCGGCGGTCCATCTCCAGCGCCGCCGCGAAATGCCGCTCGGCCGCGGCGGTGTCGCCGTCGAGCGCCGCGATCCGGCCGAGGTATCGATCGGCACTGCCGAACAGGGCGACGAATTGACCGGCGACCAGGTTCTTGCCGGCATACCGCGATATGTACGGGCGCAGCGAATGCAGCGCCTCGCGGTTGCCCAGATCCAACGCCGCCTCGACCATGAACACCAGCTCCATCGGCCACTGCGCCTCGTCGGTGCGGTCGCCGAGTTTGCGGTTGAGCAGATGATTGAGGGCGCGGGTCATGCCCGCTTCGCAGCTGAGCTCGGTGTACAACGCAAGCAGGCCGGGCACCCAACGCCCGGCGAACGTCTCGGTGCCGTCGATGAACCCGGAGAATCTCTTCAGGTCCCCGGTCTCGCGGCGGATCATGAACATCTGGACGCCGTTCGAACCCGCGGTGTCGTCCGCGTCGAACAAATCGCCTGCGCGCAAAGCGATGTCGGCCCACCGCTCGGCGCCGGCGAAGTCGCCGCGCAGGTAGGCCAGCGCCTGCTCGACGCAGGCACCGACGAAGCCGAAGACCGGTTGTCCGCACGCCTGGCCCGCCCGCCGCATGTCCGCGGTCGACGCGGCCAGGTCGTCGGGCCGGCCGGCCAGGTAGCTGACCATGGCGCGAAAGTGCGCGGCCGCCCCCAGCACCTCGTAGTCTCGGCGCTGCAGCGCCATCAGCGATACCTCGGCCGACCGCTCCGCCTGGACTTCACACATCTCCGGGGTGAGCCCCTGCCACAAGCTCGTCTTGAGCGTGTGCATCAGCACCGTCTCATCACCGGTCGCCCGCGCGCGGTCGATCGCGTTGTTGCCCACCTCGCGCGCCCGCGCCGCCTCACCGGCAAAGGCCAGCGCTCGCCCGAAACTGCCGAGCGCCTGCAGATAGCGGGAGTCGTCGCTGTTCAATCCGCAGGATTCCAGCGCCGACGCCAGCAGGTCGGCCGCCTTCGAGTCCGATTGTCCCCGGCGCCAATTCGCTTCCTCGTAGCCGACGGCCGCGCCCAGCCGGATCAGCGGATCGTCCATCGCGCTGAGGCGTTCATAGATTGCCCGCGACCGCGCGAAATCGCCGGCGCGCACGTGGTTGGCCGCCGCATCGAGGTCCAGCCGCGCCCGATCGGTGCGGCTCATCTCCGGCAGCGACGCCGCTCGCTCGAACCATCTCGCGGCGTCCTCGTAGGCCAGGCTCTGTTCGGCCATCCGGGCCGCCTGGTGCGCGTAGCGCAGCGCCTGCTCGTGGTAACCGAGCACGTGGGCCCGCAGGTAGTGGTTCGCCAGCCGAGGAATGACGGACGGGTCCGCCCGGCCCTCGAGCGCTTCGGCGGCCCGCGCGTGCATGATCCGCAGCCGTGACGCCGCCATGCCGCCGGTGACGGCCTCGCGGGTGAGCGCGTGCACGAACGCGAACTCGCCGTCGGAGTCGCGAACCGGCCGGATCAGCCCGACGCCTTCGGCCGAATCGACCGCCGCCAGCGTCGCGGCGAGATCGGTTTCGCTGGCGGCGATGAGCGCGGGCAGGTCGAACGTTTCGCCCAGCACCGCCGCCTGCTCGACGACGACACGGACACCGGCACCCAGTCCGCTGAGGCGGCGGGCGATGGCGTCGCCGATCGATGCCGGGACGGTCTGCTGCAAGCCCAGCGTGGCCAGCCCGCCGCGGACCTCGAGGTCGCTGACCAGTTCGGTCAGGAAGAACGGATTGCCGCCGGTCTTGTCGCGCAGCAAGGCGGCGGCGGTGCGCGCCGACGCGGGAGCGAGCTGCTGGGTTCGCCCCACGAACTCCGCGATCGCCTCGGTGTCCAGCCCTGCGAGATCCAGGCGGCGCACCCCCTCGAAGCGGTGCAGTTCGGCCAGCCGGGTGGTCAACTCGTCGGAGCGGTCCGGTTCGGTCGACCGGAACGTGGCGACGACCAGCAACCGGACATCGGCGCAACCGATCACGACGCGTTCGAGCATCACCAGGGTGGGCAGCTGCGCCCAATGCAGGTCGTCGAGGATCAGCGCGATCGGCCGCTCGATGGCCAGGCGCCGCAGGAACCCGGTCAGGGCGTCGAAAAGCGCCTGCCTGGGCGCCCCGACCTCGTCCGTCGGCCCGAGATCGGGCAAATGGCGATCGACCTGGGTTGTCAGCCGCCGCAGCTGCGCTCCCGCGTCGGCCAAGGTGTCCGCCATCGAGCCCGGCGGTGTGGCGACCAGCAGCCGGTCCAGCGCTTCGGCGAACGGCGCGTACGGCACGTCCGCGTCGGCCGTCGAGCTGCCGACCAGCACCGCGACGCCGTGGTCGGCCAGTGTCCCGGCCACCTCGGCGGCCAGGCGCGTCTTGCCCGCCCCGGGTTCCCCGCCGATGAACACCGCCTGCCGGTTGCCGCTCTCGACGCGCTCCCAGGCCTGTTCGAACGCGGCAAGCTCCGCGGCGCGGCCGACGAGCGGGCCGCGGCGACGCGCCAGCAGTTCCGCCGGAAGCGGTGGTGGCACCCACTGGGCCGCGGGATCAGCCATGGAATCAAGGTAACCGCGCCGATTTGGCCGGTCGATAGTCAGAACTAACTATCGTTGGATGCCTGGGAAATGCCTCGTTGTGGTCATGACACACGGCCTCGCCGCCTCGTAGCGTCGCGGCATCAGACCTGAGAAGCAACCAGAGGAGGTGCGGGCAATGAGCGTGACAACCGCAACCGACGAACTCCGCGGCCGGTTCGGGGCACAGGTGATCCTGCCCGACGACGCCGGATACGACGAGGCTCGGGCGCTGCACAACGCCATGATCGACAAGCGACCCGCGGTGATCGTGCGCTGCGGATCCACCGGCGACGTCGTCGGTGCCCTCGAGTTCGCGCGGGCGTCCAAGCTCGAGGTCGCCGTCCGCGGCGGCGGCCACAACGGTCCCGGATTCGGTTGCGTCGAGGGCGGACTCGTCATCGACCTGTCGCCGATGAACCGCGTCCACGTGAACCCCGACCGGCGGATCGCCCGCGTCCAGGGCGGGGCGACGTGGGCGCAGGTGGACGCCGCGACCCATGAGCACGGCCTGGCGACCCCGGCCGGCATCATCTCCAGCACCGGCGTCGGTGGCCTCACCCTGGGCGGCGGCCACGGCTACCTGACCCGCAAGTACGGCCTGACCATCGACAACCTGCAGGAGGCCGAGGTCGTGCTTGCCGACGGCCGTGTGGTGACCGCGTCCGAATCCGAACAGCCCGATCTGTTCTGGGCGCTGCGCGGTGGCGGCGGAAACTTCGGTGTGGTCAGCTCGTTCACGTTCCGGCTGCACCCGGTGCACACCGTGATCTGCGGCCCCACGGCGTGGCCCGCGTCGGCCACCGCCGACATCCTCAGCTGGTACCGGGACTTCCTGCCCGCCCAGGACGAGGATCTCTACGGCTTCTTCGCGAGCATGACCGTGCCGCCGGCGCCGCCGTTCCCCGAGGCGTTCCACCTGCAGAAGGCCTGCGCCGTGATGTGGTGCTACACCGGCGATCCCGCCCGCGCGGACGAGGCGTTCGCGCCGGTCCGGCAGATGCAGCCGGCCTTCGAGCTCCTCTTCCCGGCGCCCTATCCCGCGTTGAACTCCATCTTCGACACCCTGTATCCCAAAGGGCTGCAGTGGTATTGGCGCGGCGACTTCATCCGGACGGTGCCCGACGCCGCCGTGGCGGCCCATGCCCGCTTCACCGAAGAGCTGCCGACGATGCACTCGACGATGCACCTCTACCCGATCGACGGCGCCGT
Source organism: Mycobacterium sp. 1554424.7 (assembly GCF_001665295.1). Taxonomy (GTDB): domain Bacteria; phylum Actinomycetota; class Actinomycetes; order Mycobacteriales; family Mycobacteriaceae; genus Mycobacterium. Next base: position 138,055 of record NZ_LZSE01000097.1, read on the forward strand.
CCACCGGGTCGGGCAGACCGACACCGCCTGGGCGTACCGGGATGTGAACTTCTCACAGGTGATCGCGGGCGTCGACCCCGATCCGGCGAACGCCGAGGCGTTGAAGCGATGGACGAAGGAGTACTGGGAAGCCATCCACCCGCACTCGGCCGGCGGTGCCTACGTCAACTTCATGATGGACGAGGGTCAGGACCGCGTCCGCGCCACTTACGGCCCGAATTACCGGCGGCTCAGCGAGGTCAAGGCGCAATACGATCCGGCCAACGTCTTCCACATCAACCAGAACATCCTGCCCGCCGGCTCGCCCGACACCGCATAATCATCGGGTGATGGAAGATCCCCATATCTACCGCCGCCTCGCGCTGCTCGAACAGCAGGTGCGCCTGCTCTCGGATCGGCTCGGGGTCCCGTGCCCGACGTTCGGCAGCGACGTGGGCGCCACATCGGGTGTGCTCGAGAACGGTGTGCCCTCCGAAGTCGTCGCCCTCGCCCGCTCCGGAAACGCAATCGCCGCGATCAAGCTGTACCAAAAACTGACCGGAGCGGGCTTGCGCGAGGCCAAAGACATCGTCGACTCGCTGTAAGCGACTACGGCCGGCGAAACGCGCCGTTCATCCGTCGCTTGAAGGCGCGATCGAAGCGCCGGTAGCCGCTGCGCAGCGCGTGGCCCGGCCAACCGTCACCGGTGAGTTCGGCCGGCAGCAGCGGGTCGAGCTGAAGGTGGCGCACCACGGCGATCGACAGCGCGAAGTCGTAGGTGAAGCTTTCGGTCGAATCGTCACGTTCGTCCGCGTCGAGCGCGGCGTCCATGGCATCGATGAGCGCCCGGGCGTCGGCGGCCCACTCGTCGAGCGAAAAGAGCGATCGCGCCTTCTCGGCCGCGATGTCGGTGGCGGCGCCGTGAAAGCGCGTGCACTGGCGGTCCAGGACGGCCGTGAGTGACGGAAACCGTTGCGGGTCAAGGTTATCCGGGCGGACCCAGACGCCCTCGCGAAGCTCGGCCAGGTGCAGGGCCGCCGCGGCCTTTCGCAGGTCCAGACGGTCGGTCGCCGATCTGCGCTCCAGCGAGACGATCGCGAGTTCCCACGTTCCGTCCCACCGGTGGGCGGCCGCGTCGTCGATGCGGGCCGCCTCGTCGACGCGCTCGCGGCGCTCCGAGAGTCGGCCCGCGAGTGCGTAACTGCCGTCGTCAGCGGTCAGTTCGCCGGTGGACACCATCCGCCACAGGCACGTGCGGGTCGCGCCGGGGCTGATGCCGAACAGCGAGGCCACCGCCACCAGTTCCGCCACCGTGAGCCGCCCCCGGTCGGATCCCAGCAACGCCGACGCCAGCACAGAGCGCGCGCTCAGCGGCCGGCTGTCGATGAGGTCGTCGGCTCGGGATCGAGGTTGGGCGGGCACGGCTGACAACGGTATCACCAAATCGTTGACGCGTGACATTCAAAGTGTGATACTGACACGCATGAGCTTGCCGACCAAGTCGGTGCTCGCCGACGATGTGGAGATCGTCCGGCGCGTCCTCGCCCATATCGACGCCGGTACCACCGACGAGGGTGACGCCTGGCGCGAGCCGGTCGAAAACTATTTGAGCCCAAGTCGATTCGCCGAGGAACTCCGGTTGCTGCGCGCGATGCCGAGCGTCTTCGTGCCTTCGGCGGCGATCCCGAACCCGGGTGACCACGTCGAGCGGACCGCCTTCGGCGTGCCCCTGTTCGCCGTGCGGGGACGCGACGGGCGGGCGCGGGTGTTCCGCAACGCATGCCGGCATCGCGGATTCGCCCTCGTCGAGGAGGCCGGCTGCTCCCGCGCCCTGGTGTGTCGCTATCACGGCTGGACCTATCGCCTGGACGGTTCGCTCTCGCACGTGCCCAACGCCGAGGCGTTCCCCGGCCTGGACCCATCGGCGCGCGGTTTGGTCGAGGTCGAAAGCCATGAGGTGGACGGGCTGATCGTGATCGATCCACTTGACCCGACGGGCCTCGACGACGCCGATTCGATGGCCGCGCTGACCGACGGGAGCCCATGGCGCGACAAATTGCTGCCGGCGCAGCGGCTTGTGTATGTGGATTCGACTGTGCGCGCGATGAACTGGAAGGTGCTTGTCGAACAGTTCCTGGAGGGCTATCACCTGCGCTCAACGCATCGAGACACCTTCTTCCCGGTGCAATACGACGACCTCAACGTCGTCGAAGTATTCGGGCCGAACAGTCGACTGACATTCCCGTACCGCAATGTTGAACGGCTCCGCACCCGTCCAGAATCGAGCTGGAACGTCGACGCGCGGGTGACCTACGTCTACCAGTTGTTCCCCAACGTCATGGTGGCGACTTTCCCCGACGTGGTCTCCGTGGTGGCGATCGACCCGGTGGACGTGTGCCACACAACGGTGAGCACCTACTCGATGGTGAAACCGGAAGTTGCCGAACGCGCTTCTTCCGACCCGTCCGCGAAACTGGTGGGCGTGGGCAGCTTCATCGAGCGGGGCCTCGCCGAAGACAACCAGATGTCCGAAGGTGTGCAGCGCGGATTACACGCGGGCGCAAACGAATTCGTGGAGTTTGGCCGGCACGAGAGCGCGGTCGGGCATTTTCACGCCACGCTCGATGAGCGACTTTCCGCCATCGCCCGCTAAGAGTCGAACGGAGCCATCCGCACGGCCAACGGCAACCCGCATCGAACCAGCAGCCCGAAGCGTCCTCGCGGCACCGCGGCCGCCTCCGCGCGCGCCATGCCGATCAGCTCCCTTTTGAAGTCCCCTCGCGGGTAACGGCGCAGGACCGCCTCGACGTTGCGGGGTGCGACGTCCCAGATCCGCAATCCGGCGCCATCGACCATCGCCCCCCATTGCAGATAGCAGCCGATCGCGCCGTCGGTGTCGATCTTGACGCCCGGTGTCGTGTGAACGCAGATGCCATCGGCGAGTAGCTCCGCGCGCTCGTCGTCCAGGCCTGCGGCGGTCGCGCACGACAGTAGCCGTTCGACGCTGCCGAGCGTGAAATCGCGTTCGGGCGTTGGGTTTACGATGCCGTAGTCGTGCAGCAGCGCGCCACAGTAGAAGAGCTCGTCGTCCAACTCGCGCCCATCGACGCTCGCGAGCGCGCGCCCGAACAACCACGTTCGGTGGGAGTGGCCCTGCAGGCCCGGCGGCAATTCCGCGCACGCCTCCTCGGCCTCGCGCGCGAACCGGGAATCGGGGACCGCGAAGGCGGCCACGTCCACGCGTGTGGCCGCCGCCGGAAGTCGGCCCAGCGCCAGCTTGGCCCGGCCCACGGCGTTTTGCCACTGGCCCACCGCGATCGCAACGAAAAGCCGGCGCCGCTCGGCGGCCGTCAGCCGGCCCCCGGTACGGCGGGCCCAAGCAAGGCCGCCGAGCCGATGCGGATCGGGCGCCTGCACTGCTACGGCGTTTTGAGGAAGATGTCGTTGAGGGTGACCGTGCGCAGGTCCCGGTCGCGGATGATGTCGACGAGCTGCGGGTACACGTGCGTGACCGGCGGGTGGTTCAGGTGGCCGATGACGATGGACTGCGGGGTGAAGTACTCGTCGGCCATCTTCACGATGTAGTCCTCGTGGATCAGCGTCGAGTCCGACAACGACCCCGACCACAGCGTCGGAACCGTGTAGCCGAGGTCGGCGGCCACCGCGTCAACGGCGGCGTTGCGCTTGGCGTACGGCGGCCGCCAGTACGGTTTCGCGCCGATGCCGTAGGTCTTCTTCAAAAACTGGTCGTTGCGGGTCAGCTGCTGGGCGATCTGGTCCTTGGGCAGGGTGGTCAGGTCCGGGTGTGACCAGGTGTGGTTGCCCAGCTGGATCTGCCCGGAGTCGACCAGCGGCCGCAGCAGGTCCAGGTTCTCGGTCCAGGAGTCGTAAACCCCGTTCACGAAGAACGTCAGCCGGATGCCGGTGTCCTTGGCGAACTGCGTGTAGGCCCGCACCACTTCGCTGTTGACGCCGTCGTCGACGGTCAGCGCGAGCAGGTCGCCTTCCCCGGGGATCTTGGTCAGGGCACCGCCGCCGGGTAGCGGGATGCGGGCGCTCTGCGGCGGGGGCGGCAACAGGGCGGACGGCGCCGTCGGGCCGGAGGTCGCCACGTTCGCCTGCGGTGTTTGGGCGAATGTCCGGGGCTGCGGGTCGACCACCAGCCGGGCCGCGCCCACCCCGGCCACGGTCGCCGCCGCCAGCGCCCCCAGGAACCGGCGCCGGTTCAGCTCTGACCCGGTGCCGCCGCCGAAGCCGGGCACGGTGAACGCCGTGCGATTTCTCTCGGGTCTTTTGCGATGCGAGGTCGGCACACGCGTCCCGGTACCCCGGACGCCCGCCCGGTAACCGGGCTCGCCAAACTCCGCCGCCACAGCAGCGAACGGTACCAGTGCCGGTTTCGATACGCCGGGTTCGTTACGGGAGGGTCAGCTGTGAATTCAGCGTCGAAAAGGTAACGGTCCCGCCCGGCCGGCGTCAATGCGGCGCGCCGCCGCTGCGCTGCGGCAATGCGACGGGCTCGGTGCCGGGGGTCCCCAGCGTCCCGGCCAGCCACGGCAACGACGCGGCGAACGCCTGGGCGGCGAACGGCCAGTCGTGCCGGCCCGGCTGGGTGACCACCGCGCAGGTGATCCCGTTGGCGGTGGCCACGTCGCACAGCGCGTTGGCCGCGGCGTCCTGGCCTTCGGGGTTGGCTGCGGGATCGACGCTGGGCGCGGCGATGGCGGAGTTGGCTTCCTCGGCGACGGTGTGCGTACCGGGCGACGAGGGCACGTCGAACCATCCGGACAAGCCGGTGTAGTGACCGTGCCGCGTCATGACGGTGATGGGGTCGAAGGCGGCCCAGGCGGCGGCGTCACCGCCGAACAACCGGGCGGTGGTTTGGTCCTTCGTCCCGACGCTGGGGCTGCGGTCGCCGGCAATGTCGACGAACGCGCTGAACAGCTCAGGGTGCATGACGGCCAGGTCGACGGCGCAGGTACCGCCCATCGACCAGCCGGCGACGCCCCAATTTGCCCGGTCGGCGCTCACCCCGAAGTTCGAGACGACGAAGGGCACCACGTCCTTGGTCAGGTGATCGGCGGCGTTGCCGCGGGTGCCGTTGACGCATTCGGTGTCGTTGTCGAACGTGCCGGTGGGATCGACGAACACCAGCACCGGGGCGAAGCCGTGATGCTGGGCCGCGAAGTCGTCGATGGCGGTGAAGGCGCCGCCGGGGCGAAGCCAGTCGGCGGGGGTGTTGAACGCCGAGCTGATCATCATCACCGCCGGCAGCCGGGGCGGAGGATTGCTGTTGAACCACCCCGGGGGCAGATACACGAGTTCCTGGCGGTGGGGGAAATGCGACGCGTCGGCGCTGATGGTCACCGGCACCACGACGCCCTTCGCCGGCTTGGTGCCCTCGAGCTGCATCGCGGTGACCCGCAGCCGATCGATCTGGTCGGGCAGGGGCTGCGACGTCAGCTGGTCCCACGCGGCCGCCACGGTGGGGAAGTAGCCGACCCAACCGTTCAGGGCCAAGGCGGCGCACAGCACGCAGAGCGGCACCGAAATCACCGCCAGGGCGCGGCGCCACCAGCGGGCGCCCGGCCAGCCCAGTGTCAGGACCGCGACCGCGAGCCCGCTCATCGCGATCCACAGCCAAAGCGCCACCGGAGCCGGGTCCCCGGCCACGCCGATCGACGTGATGTACCAATACGACAGCGCCGTGACCAGTGCGGCGACGCCCAGCGCCACCGGAAGCGCCCAGCCGCGCCAACGGCGCCGGCGCACCCCGATCGCGGCGATCACGACCAGCAGCGCGAGCGCTTGCGCCGCGATCGGCACCCAGCCATGCAGCAGGGAGAACTGTTGGACGAATTGGGGCAACGGCGGTGACCTTCGCTAAATCAGATCTCTGTGCGAATAACCCACCGGCCGAGGCTTGAAGATCGCGGTAGGCCAGACCAACTATCCCACAGGATCCGCACGCATCCTGCTCGCGACGGCGCGCAGTCGCAAGCTGGTGCCGACGACGAACACGCTGGAGACCGTCACGCGACCAAGACCGCCTGATAGCCGGCCTCATCGACCGCTCGCAGCACCGCGCTCGCGTCGACGGGAACGGAACTCCGGACGACGAGGCTGCCTGTGCCCGCATTCACGTCCACGCTCTGCACCCCGGGAATCTGGCCCACCTCGTCCTTCACGGCGGCCTCGCAGTGCCCGCAGCTCATCCCGCTGACGCGGTACTCGGTGGTCGCCATGACACATATTTATACGGGCGCCGACGTATCCGGGCGCCGGCCGGTTACGGCTCGGACAGCAGCAGTAGGACCCGACCGAGCAGCAGCGCGTCACCGCAACTCGTTGCCAGAGAAAGCGCAGAACCCGCACGACCAGGCACTATAGCGCGATTTAGACGTAGCCCACGCCGATGTCGACCGACACCTGACTGGCGGTAACCAACCGGGATTGGTCCGAGACCAGCCACGCGACCGCGTCGGCGATGTCTTCGGGCTGGGCGATGCCGTCGGGCAGCAGCGGTTTGTGCATGCCCCGCAGGTGTGGATAGCTGTCGGCGGCCGATCGAAGCGCGTCGCGCATCCGGCCGGTGCCCATCGGGGTGGCGACCGCTCCCGGGTTCAGGCTGTTGACCCGGATGTTGTAGCGGCCGAGCTCGGCGGCGAACGCGCGCGCCATCCCGACGACGGCATGTTTGCTCGCCGTGTAGTGGATCATGAACGACTGCATGTTGATGCCCGCGGCGGATCCGATGAGGACGATCGAGCCGCCGCGACCGCCCTCGATGATGTGATGGGCGCCGGCCATCACGGTGTTCCAGGTGCCGATGATGTTGGTGTCGATGGTGTCGCGAAACGCTTGCGGCGTGATTTGGTCCCAGGGCGCGGGACTGCAGATCCCCGCGTTGGCGACGATGATGTCCAGGCGGCCCAGCTCTCCGACGGCCGCGCCGACCGCGGCCGTGAGCGCGTCGAGGTCGCGGATGTCGACCGCCGAGCTGATGACCCGGCGGCCGTTGGCGCTCACCAGCCGCGCCGTTTCGGCAAGATCATCGGATGTCGCTGAATCGTAGGGAACGCTGGGCGGCAACGGCCCGGCGATGTCGACGGCAATGATGTCGGCGCCCTCGGCGCTCAGCCGCGCCGCGTGCGCCCGCCCCTGTCCCCGCGCGGCGCCGGTAATCAACGCCACCCTTCCCGGAATCGACTGGCTCACCGAACGCCTCCCCGCTGAACGTCGTTGTTCGGACAGTTGCAAAAGTTCAATCCGGCGAAGCGTAGCGTCGACCTCGCGCCGCCGGATAGCCGGAAGGAGACCGTAGTGACCGTCAACGTTGTCGACGCGGGCCCCCGACAGGTGAGCCGCTCGGTCGAAGTGGACGCGCCGGCCGCCGAGCTGTACGCGATGGCCGCCGACCCGCGCCGCCACCACGAACTCGACGGCTCGGGCACCGTGGGCGACAACATCAGCGTGCCGGCGGAAATGGCTGTGGGATCGAAGTTTTCCACGAAGATGAAGATGTATGGCGTGCCGTACCGCATCACGAGCAGGGTGACGGCCCTCAAACCGGACGAGCTCATCGAGTGGCGCCACCCCGTGGGACACCGCTGGCGCTGGCAATTCGAGTCGCTGTCACCGACGAGGACGCGGGTCACCGAGACGTTCGACTACCGCGAGGCCGGCGCGATCAAGAACGCGCTGAAGTACTACGAGCGGATGGGTTTCCGCAAAGCTAACGAGGAAGGCATCGAGGCCACGCTGGCCAAGCTGCGCGATCGCTACGCGGGGCAATAGACCGTCAGTGTCCGAGCGATTGGGTCACTGAACCCACACGCGTCGTGGGTCGTGGTCTCTTCGGGAACGATTGCCCGCCACCGATCTCGCGCGCCGAAAGGACCACTTCTCGATGATTGACCGGACCCGGTACCTGACCCTCGCCGGACAGCTGATCAGCCGTTACGGACTGGTGGTCGTCCTGGCCTGGATCGGGTTCGGCAAGTACATCAAGATGGAATCCCGGGTGCTCATCGAGCACAGCCCCCTGATGAGCTGGATTTACCACGTGGCCTCCGCCACCACCGTGGCGCGCGGGCTGGGAACCATGGAAATCGTTGCGGCGCTTCTTATTGCGCTGCGACCGGCATGGCCGCGCGCATCAGCCGTCGGCAGCGCCCTCGCCGTGCTGCTCTTTATGGGCACGCTGAGCTTCTTGTTCACCACACCGGGGGTCGTCTCTACCCACGCGGCCGGCCTTCCGGTGTTGTCGGCGCTGCCGGGCCAGTTCCTGCTCAAGGACTTCGTCTTGATCGGCGTTGCGCTGTGGACGCTCGGCGACTCGCTCGCGGCGCGAAAAGCGTTCCCCTGAGCAATTCCTTGGCCGATTCCAGCGTGGCGACGTAGGCCGCCGGGGCCAGGTTGGTCGCCCGGTCCGTCAGCCCGCGGGCCAACGCGTAGATCGCGTTGACCGCGGCCCCCGGGTCGGTGCCGGGTGGCAACGCCCCGCGCGCCTGGGCGTCCCGGACGATGTCATCGATGGTGTCCCGCAAGCCTTTTAGCCCGGCGTGCCCGCGCATGGCACGCTCGAACGCGGCCAGGTGCGGATACTCGCGCAGCAATGTGCCCAGCTCGTCGAGGACCGCCTCGAGGCGGTCGACGACGTCGTCGGAGTGCGCCGCCGCGGCCCGCAGCCGCGGCAGGGCGATCTCGTCGATTTCCCGCACGGTGGCCGTGAGCAGCTCGGACTTGTTCGGAAAATAGTGGTAAAGGCTGCCGCTGGTCATGTCGGCGGCCTTCGCGATCTCCCGAATGGTCGCCTGCGAGTAGCCCACCTCCGCCACGCAGCGCATGGACGCGGTGATTATTCGGGCGCGGGTCCGCTCGCCGCTGGCGCCCACCGGGCGCCCCAACTGCGCCCGCGCCGCGTTCATGCTTGGCGCACCTCCGAGCAGAACCGCACATTAATTGATCGCCCGATTATATTCGACGGCATGCTCGGTCGCCCCGTCGGCGCCAGCGGCGAGGAGACCCGTCAGCGGATCATCGTCGCAACCATGCGCTGCGTGGCCAGGGCCGGCTATTCGCGCGCGACCATCCGCGAGATCGCCCGCACGGCGAAGGTCACCAGCGCCAGCCTCTACAACTACTTCCCCAACAAATCGGAGTTGATCCAGGCCGCCATCGCGGCCAGAACCGACGTCGCGTTGCCGCGGCTGCGCGCGGCCGCCGCGCGCCCCGGCGACGTCATCGACCGGGTCGAAGCGGTGCTCGACGAATCGGGCCGGTTGATGCGCGAATACCCCGATCTCGCCGCGTTCGAGTGGGCGATCCGCGCCGAAGACGCCGTCGACGCGGGGGATGCCGGAACCCGGTTCCAGGCATTCCGCGAGATCATCGAGGGCATCGTCGAGGGCGCCGGCGAACCGGGCTCGGTGGAAGCGATCTATTCGCTGATCTACGGCTTGACCGAGCTGGCGGCCACGCTGCCGTCGGAGGACTACCACGCGGCGCTGGGATCGGCGAAGCACCTGATCAGGGGCACGCTGTTGCGCTGAGGCGGCCGGCGGTATCGAGACCGCGGCCAGAGCGTCGTTCGGCAAAAATTGGCGCGCTGAGCGCAGTCTCGACCGCCGCGGGCATTGATATGATCAAATGATTGATTATATAGTCGGCGGAGCCTCACGATGAGGGAGTCGATGCCAAGACCTGCGACCATTGGCGTGACGTTCGACGTCGAAGCGCTGCGCCGCAAGTACGCCGACGAGCGCGCGCGGCGACTACGCCCGGACGGAATCGCGCAGTACGTCGAGACGACGGGTGCCTTCGCACGATTCGCCGAGGACCCATGGGTCGACGAACCCTTCACCCGCGGGCCGCTGACCGACGAGGTCGACGTCGCCGTCATCGGCGCCGGTTTCGGCGGGCTGTTGACGGGCGCGCGGCTGCGTGAGCTCGGTGTCGAAAGCGTGCGGCTGATCGACAGGGCGGCCGACGTGGGCGGCACCTGGTACTGGAACCGTTATCCGGGGATCGCCTGCGACGTCGAATCCTATGTGTACATGCCGCTTTTGGAGGAGCTCGGCTACATTCCCGCGGACAAGTACGCGCGGGGGTCGGAGATCCTTGCCCACTGCCGGCGCATCGCCGAGCACTACGACCTCTACCGCGACGCATGCCTGCGGACCGACGTCCATGAGATCCGTTGGGATGCACAAGCTTCCCGCTGGATCATCCGGACGAACCACGGTGACGCGATGCGGGCCAAGTTCGTCTCCATGGCCAACGGTTACCAGGCCAAGCCCAAGCTGCCCGGGATCGCCGGGCTCGGCGATTTTCGCGGCCCGGCCTTCCACACCAGCCGGTGGAACTACGGCTACACCGGCGAAAAGTTGGAGAACCTGGCCGCCGAGCGGGTCGGCATCATCGGCACCGGCGCCACGGCGATCCAGTGTGTGCCGCACCTGGCCGCGGCGGCGCGGCAGCTGTACGTCTTCCAGCGCACGCCGTCGTCCGTCGACGTGCGGGCCAACCGGCCCACCGATCCGCAGTGGGCCAGCACATTACGGCCGGGCTGGCAGCGCCGACGCATCCAGAACTTCCAGGTCCTGACCGCCGGCGGTCAGGCCGAGGAGGACCTGGTCGCGGATGCCTGGACGAGCATCACCCGCAAACTTCCGGTCATGCGGCACGACGGCGCCGGCCCGGGCCCCAACATCGAACTGGCCGACTTCGCGAAGATGGAGGAGATCCGCGCGCGCGTCGACCAGATCGTGGTCGATCCCGCGACCGCCGAGGCGCTCAAACCGTGGTACGGCTACTTCTGCAAGCGGCCCTGCTTCCACGACGAGTATCTGCAGACGTTCAACCGCGACAACGTCACGCTGGTCGACACCCGGGGTCGTGGGGTCGAGCGGATCACCGAGGCCGGCGTCGTCGTCGACGGGGTGACCTACGAACTCGATTGCCTGATCTTCGCGACGGGTTTCGAGGTAGGCACCGACTACTGCCGGCGCACCGGGTTCGAGCTGATCGGCCGCGACGGGATGACGCTGACCGACCGATGGCGCGACGGCGTGCGCACGTTCCAGGGCCTGTGCGCCAACGGCTTTCCGAACTGCTTCATCGAAAGCATCGCCCAGGCCGGGCTCACCGTGAACTTCCCCTACCTGCTGGACGTGCAGGCGAGCCACGCCGCGTGGATCATCGCCTGGGCGCTGGAGCGCGGCGTCACCGAAATCGAGGCGTCGCCCGACGCCGAATCCGCGTGGGTCGACCTGGTGGTGGCCCGCTCGACTGCGACCGCCGAGCGGGCAAGGACCTGCACGCCCGGCTATTACAACCGGGAAGGCAAGGCGGACGCCAAGACTCGGCAGGGCAGCTTCTTCATCGGTGCGCCCACGGAGTACGCGGACATGCTGGATGCCTGGCGGGCCAAGGGCGACCTGGAAGGGTATGAGATTCGGGACCGAAAGGCCGGGCCGTGACGAGCCCGGGGGCCCGTCGGCGCTACGCGGTCGGCCGGTTGCGGGCGGCGACGCGGCGCTGGCCCCCGCCGAAGGTGGCGATCATCGGGGCCGGCTTCGGCGGGCTCGGCGCGGCGGTCGCGCTACGCCGCGCGGGCCTCGACGATCTGGTGATCATCGAAGCCGACGACGGGGTCGGCGGCACCTGGCGCCGCAACACCTACCCCGGAGCCGCCTGCGATATCCAGAGCCACCTCTACTCGTTTTCCTTCGCGCCCAACAGGTCCTGGAGCCGCACCTACGCCCGCCAGCCCGAGATCCTGGCCTACCTCGAGTCCGTGGCCGACGACTTCGACCTGCGCCGCCATCTCATGCTCGGCACCACGGTGCGCTCGATCCGCTGGAACCCCGACGCGCGGCGCTGGGACTGCGAATTGGACCGCGCCGGGCAACCCGCGACGCTGAGCGCCGACGCCGTCGTCTGCGCCGCCGGATTGTTCGCTTCGGCCAAGCTTCCGGAAATCGCGGGGCTGACCGAGTTCGGCGGCAGCCTCATGCACACCGCCCGCTGGGATCACGGCGTCGAGCTGGCGGGCAAAAAGGTGGCGGTGATCGGCACCGGGGCCAGCGGGGTGCAGGTGGTCCCCGAGCTGGCCAAGACCGCGGAACGGGTGACGGTGTTCCAGCGGACCCCGCCGTGGATGGTGCCCAAGGACGACCGGCCCTACAGCGCAGCCGAATTGGCGCGCTTTCGGCGCGATCCCCTTGCGGTGCGCCGCACGCGCTGGCAGATCTGGAAATTCCAGCACGACAACACGGCCACTTTCGCCGACGACCCGGTGGTTGCCGCGCGCACGCACGTCGCGACGTCGTTCTTGGAGCGCACCGTGGCCGATGGGCAACTGCGCCGCGCGCTGACGCCGGATTATCCCTTCCGCTGCAAGCGGGTGCTGCTGGGCGACGACTATTACCGGGCCTTGCAACAAGACCATGTGGACCTTGTCACCGACCCCATCGACCGAGTCACCGAGACGGCGGTGGTAACCAAGGCCGGCCACATCGTCGACGTCGACGCGATCGTGCTGGCCACAGGGTTTGAGACGTCGCGCTACCTGTCGGGCATCGACGTGGTCGGCGTCGGCGGCCAACGGCTGCACGAGCGCTGGGGTGCGGACCCGAGCGCATACCTGGGGGTGGCCGTCGCGGGCTTCCCGAACTTCTTCATGCTCTACGGTCCCAACACCAACCAGGGCGGCAACTCGATCGTCTACATCCTGGAGGCCGGCGCGCGGCTGGTGGCGAGCGCCGTCAGCCGGGTGGCGCGCCGGGGCGGGTACATCGACGTGCGGCCGGAAGCCGAAAAGCGCTACAACGACCAGCTTTCCGCGGATCTCCAGCGAACCGTCTGGACGCAGTGCGACAGCTACTTTCGTTCACCCACCGGCCGCATCGTGACCCAATGGCCCTACACCGAGCTGGAATACGCCCGCCGCACCTGGCGGTTGCGGCCGCGGGATTGGGTGCACCATTCAAGTGGTGCGGCGCCGCTTTCGGGGCGTCCTCGGCACGTCCAGCTTGGCGGCTTCCTCGGTGGCGATCCTGCCCGCCACGTTGTCTATCGCCCTGCGGAACGCCTGCATGCCGAGACCGATTCCCAGCGACCGTAATTGGACGGTCTTCTCGGCGATCGCGGGCCAGTCGTCGATGGGTAGCCCGGCGCGCAGGAACGGCTCCCAGACTTCGTCGCGATAGAGGTCGACGAACGCCTGCATGCTCGCGATCTGGTGATTGGTCATGTGGGTCAGCGCCCAGGCGATCCTTTCCAAGGGCAGGCCGATCGCGACGAGCTTCTCGACGTAGTCGAACGTTCGTGTGTCGGTGACGACGAGCAGCTCGTCGTTTATCACGTCGATCAGCCCGCAGCCGGTCAGGTGCTGTTCCGCGTCGGGGCCGAACTGTTCGGCCAGGTCGACCCGTTTCATCTCCATCGATCCGGTGACGTTGGCGGGGCTGAGGACCTCCGAGGTCATGCGCCGCAGCTCGGGCGCCGACTCACCCGACTGATCCAGGATTCGCCGGATGATGTCAAGCGGAAACCCTTGCACCCGAAGCGATTTGATCCGCTCGATGTGCGCGATGTGGTCGTCGCCGTAAATCCCGATGCGGCCGCGTCGCTGCGGCGGTGGCAGCAATCCGTTGGTTTGCCACTCGCGAATGTTCCGCGCCGTCATATCGACGCGGCGCGCGAGTTCGTCGATTGTCATGTCCACTGCGACGACCCTTGTCGATTACGGAATCTTACGTTACGGTCCAGTGCGTAACAATACAGGTTAGGTGATCGATGGCGCTCACTGACGGAGTTCGCTTCACCGGCTCGGCGGCGCGCACGCTGGCCGGCGCCGCGTTGGCCAACGCGGCTGGCGCCCGCCGGCGCTTGCCGCTCGATGCGGACATCACCGCCTACGATCCGCTGGACGCGGCGACGGCGGCCCAGCCACACGAGGCCTATCGCCGATTGCACGCCGGAGCCCGGGTGCAGTTCAACCCGAAGCGCAGAGTGTTTGTCCTGAGCCGGTTGGACGATGTCCGGGCAGCCGCCCGCGACGACGCCAACCTGTCCAGCGCCGACGGGCCCATGCTGACCCGGATACGGACCCCGATCCTGGTTTCGCTCGACGGCGAAGCCCACGCCCGGCAGCGACGTCAGGTCCTGCCGGCCTTCACCAAGGCGGCGCTCGACAGCTGGCGTCCGATCATCGACAGGCTGGCCGCGGAGACGGTCCACGACGTGATGGCCAACCCGGGGTGCGACGTGGTGCAGCGGCTGGCGGTACCGCTGCCGGTGCGCCTCATCGCCCGGTTGCTGGGTGTTCCCGACACCGATGTCGACGATTTTCGGCGGTGGTCCGAAGCGTCGGTACAGATCACCGACGTCGACCTCACGGCACGCGGTGCTCGCAAGCTCGCGGGCTCGATGCGCGGTTCGTTTGCGATGCACCGCTATTTCACGCGGCAGTTCGCGGTGGGAGGCCTGAAGGGTTCCGACACGATCCTGGGACGGCTGCTGGCGGAGAACGAGGCCGGTTCCCTGCCCGACCGCGAGTTGTTCTACTTCGCGATGCTGCTGCTGCTGGCGGGCAACGAGACCACGACCAACCTGCTCGGCGGCATGTTCGACACCTTGGCCGCGCACCCGGAGCAGTATGACCTGCTGCGCGCCGATCCCGGCCTGGTGCCGATGGCGGTCGAGGAGTTACTGCGCTATCTGTCACCGGCGCAGAACGTGTATCGCACCGCGCTGCGCGACTACCGGGTCGGCGATACCACGATTCCGGCGGGTGCGCGGATCATGCTGTCGATCGGCGCGGCCAATCGGGATCCGCGGGCCTTCGACGAACCCGACGCGTTCCTGGTGACTCGAAACCCTAGCCAGCACATGACGTTTGGGTTCGGTGCGCACCTGTGCATTGGAGCGCAATTGACCCGCCTGGAGGCTCAGGCGGTGCTGAGTGAGGTGGTCAGCCACGTTAGCCGAATTTCCGTCGTCGGCGCGCCGCAGTGGTCCACCAATAGCTTGCTCCGCGGACCGACCCGCCTGGCGGTCCGTCTGGCGCCCGCGTGAGGTACCCGGCTTTTCAGCGGGCGGGATCGTCGGACACCTCGATGTCGCCGGCCGCGGCCGCCGCGCGCAGCTGATGAAAATCGTCGAGTGACTTCTCGGCGTACGCGTAGGACCACTCGGCGACCGCCTCGTGCACGGTGCTGCTGGTGCCGACGTAGCCGCGCAAGATCGAAGCGTTGGCGCTCTGGGAGTGTGCGCGTGCCAGCAGCACCGCGCACGCGACGACGTATTCGGAGAAGGTGGAGGCCGACATCCCCTCGGTGTCGACGCTGCCCTTCATGTCGTGGAACTGGCGGACGTAGTAGTCCCGGCCGTCCTTGCGCGTCGTCCCGAGGAACACATCGGACATCGCCTGCAGGATCAGCTGGCCATCGATGACGCGCACACCCTGGCCCTTGGCTTCGACGGCCGCGTTCAGGCTGTCCGGCTGGGCCCACCCGCCGTATTCCTCGAGCACCGAGCGCACCGCCTCTTTGATCTGAAGGATCAGCGGAGTTCCATTGGGGCCGACGAGAATAACGAGGTAACACCGGGTGCCGACGCTGCCGACACCCACCACGCGCAGAGCGACATCCGTGATGCGAAAGTGCGACAGCAGCAGCGCGACGTCGGCGGGCACCACGGCGAGATACTCCTGAACCGCCTCGACCAACGGCGCTTCGATGTGCTCGTCGACGTGCTGCAGGACCGGGGGTGACTCGCGCAGCCGCGGGGTTCCGTCCGGGCCGATCTCCATGATCTGCTGGAAGACACGCGCCGAGGTCCGGGTGCGTGCCCGGGAGGTCGTTTTCTCAATCACCGCCTGCAGGCCTTTGGAGACCTTCCCGGCGTAGCGCTCGGGTTCCACCCGCAGGTAGTAGCGGTCCAGCACGTTCATCTCTTCGAGCATTGCCTCCAGGCTGCTTTGGTAGCCCGCCAGCGCCTGTTCGACGCAGCGGCGGACTGCCTTGGCCGGGTAGCCGGCATGGCGGGCCCCGACGATCGCGCTGGTGACCAGCCGTTTGACGTCCCACTCGGCGGGGGCCACGGCGGCCTCGTCGAAGTCGTTCAGGTCGAACACGATTGAGCGGTCCGGCGCGGCGTACAGCCCGAAGTTCGACACGTGCGCGTCGCCGCAGCACATGACTTCGATCCCGCTGGTAGGGCCGGCGGCGAGGTCGGCGGCCATGACCGCCGCGGAGCCCCGGTAAAAGGAGAACGGGTCGACGAGCATGCGGGCGAATCGGAGCGGGACAAGTTCGCCCAGCCGACCGGCGTTTTGGGCGACGAGGATTTCCGTGGCCGATCGGGCCGCGGGGGTCAGCTGCGCAAGGGCGCGCCGGGGAGCGCTCGCGCGCAGCGCCCGGCCGCGCGCCACATCCTGCTCGGGTACTTCCAGTTCGATCAGGCGGTCACGCAACGCCCGTTGCGGCATCTGCTCAGCATAGGTATGGCGCCGGTTTTGTAGTTAGCTTCAGGCTGATTCTCAACGCTGTGCCGAAGTGGCCCGATCGTTAACATCATTGAAAATATTGGCGCCGGACGAAATCGGCCGGTGTTCTGCCGTGAGAGGACGCCTGGATGTTGAAAGCGCGTCCGGCGTTCGAGCGTCTCCGCCGCCCCCGGTTCCGCGTCGGCTGGCTCAACGTGATCGGCGTTGTCGCGATCGTCCTCGCCGCCACCGCAATCGTCGTCAAGAACGTTCCCGGTGGGGGAACCAACCAAATCCTCAACGTCTCCTACGACCCGACCCGCGAGTTGTACGGGGCGATCGACAAGGCGTTCATCCCGCAATATCGCGCGCACACCGGAATCAGCCTGGACATCAAGGAGTCTCACGGCGGTTCGGGCCGTCAGCTGCGCAGCGTCCTGGACGGCAGCCAGAAGGCCAGCGTGGTGTCGCTGGCGCTGATCAGCGACGTCGACACCCTGAGCAAGCGGGGCCTCGTCGCGCCCGATTGGCGGCGGCGGCTGCCGAACAACTCGGTGCCGTACACATCGACGATCGTGTTCGTCGTCCGCAAGGGCAATCCCAAGGCCATCCACGACTGGCCGGACCTGATCAAGGGTGACGTGTCCGTGGTCAGCCCCAACCCGCGCAGCTCGGGCAACGGCCAGCTGAGCGTCCTGGCGGCGTGGGGCTCGGTCACCACCCGGGGCGGTAGCCAGGCCCAGGCGACCGACTTCCTGCGGTCGCTGTTGCGCCACGTGGCGGTCTCGGACGCCGGTGCCAGCGGTGCGGGCGACAGCTTCACCCTGGCGAAGATCGGCGACGTGCAGCTGACATGGGAGAACGAGGCGTTGCGCGAGGTCGGCGCCAACAAAGACGAACTGCAGGTGGTCTATCCACCGGTCAGCATCCTCGCCGAGCCGGCGGTCGCCTGGGTCGATGCGAACGTCACCGACCCGAAGACGGCGGCCAACGCCAAGGCGTACCTCGATTACTTGTTCACCGACGCCGCGCAGGAGCAGGTGGCGCAATACGGCTACCGCCCGTTCAAGCAGGAGATCCTGGCCAAGCATGCCGACCGGCTGCCACCGCTCACGTTGTTCCCGATCGGCGCCATCGCCAAGGACTGGAGCGACGCGCGCGAGCAGTTCTTCGGCGTCAACGGAATCCTCGACTCGATCTCGGCGCCGCCGGGTGCGGCGGCTGCGACTTAGCGGAAAGACTGAACCCACCGTGGGCTTGGCTTTGAATTACGACCTGGTGAAGGGCCGGCACGATCTCATCGCCGGCCTCACGGTCGCCGCCATTTCGTTTCCGCAGGCGATGGCATACGCGTTGATCGCCGGCGTGGACCCGAGGTTCGGCGTCTACTCGGCGATCATCGTGACGATCGTCGCCTCGATCTTCGGCTCGTCGTCGCACCTGATCAACGGGCCGACGAGCGCCATCTCGCTGCTGGTCTTCGGCGCCCTGGCCTTCGTCGACTCGGAGAACAGCACCCAACTTTTCGAGGCGCTGTTCCTGCTGGCCGTCCTGGTTGGCGGATTTCAGATCGTGATCAGCCTGTTCAAGCTCGGCAACCTGACCCGCTACATATCCGAGTCGGTGATCATCGGCTTCATGGCGGCCGCGGCGTTTCTGCTCGCCGTCGGGCAGCTCGGCAACGCGTTGGGCGTGCGCGACAAGGGAAACGGGCACATGCAGGTCTTGCGCCGGGTGTGGCTCACCCTTACCCACGGCGATGCGATCAACTGCCGCGCCATGACGCTGTCCGTCGCTGCGGTGGTGCTGGCGGTCCTGCTGCGCAAGCTGGTGCAACGCTACGGATTGCCGCAGATCGACATGCTCGCGGTGCTGGTCGTCACCGCGCTGATCGCCTACTTGGCGGGGTGGTCGATTCCGGGCGCCAACGGCCACACCGCCGTCGCGGTGGCCGCAAAGATCCCGCGCAGCCTGCCCGCCCCGCACATCCCCGAGGTGCACACCGGCTGGCTGCCCGAGCTGTCCGAGCTGTCGGCGGGCGCGCTGGCCATCGCGTTCGTCGGCATCATCGAGGCGCTGTCGATCGCCAAAGCCGTTGCCTACCAAACACGCCAGGAGATCGACTACAACCGGCAGATCATGGCCGAAGGCCTGGCCAACCTCACCGGCGGATTCTTTCAGTGCCTGCCGGGCTCGGGGTCGCTGTCGCGATCGGCGATCAACTTCCAGTCCGGCGGGCGGACGCGGTTCTCCGGGATCGTCTCGGCCGCAACGGTTGCCGCGGCGTTGCTGTTGTTCGCGCCGCTGTTGCGTTACGTCCCCCAGGCGGCCCTGGCCGGGCTGCTGCTCGTCACGGCCGCGCGCCTCGTCGATTTCAAGCGCCTGATCTACACGCTGAAGGCGTCGCGCTATGACGCCGGTCTGGTGATCGTCACCGCGTTCACGGGGGTGGCGATCGACCTCGACAAGTCCGTTCTGCTGGGCGTGATCCTGTCGATCCTGCTGTTCGTGCCCCGCGCGGCCAAGCTCAAGGCCAAGGAGCTGATCGTCACGCCCGAACGCGTTGTCCGCGAACGCATCCCGGGCGAATCAGCGGATCCGTCGATCGTCATCTACGACGTGGAAGGTGAGCTCTTCTTCGGCGCCGCACCGGAATTGGACCGCTACCTGTTGGAGATCCGGCAGCGGATCGAGAACGACGACATCAAGTTCGTGGTGTTGCGGCTCAAGCGGGTCCGCCATCCCGACGTTGTCTGCATCGAGCGCATCGAGCACTTCCTGCGCGACGAGGCGGCGCGCGGCGTCACCGTCCTGCTCGCCGGAGTGCGCTCCGATACGCTCGCGCTTTTGAAAAACGTTGGATTCCAAGGCTGGTTCCCCGCGGACCACGTCTTTCCCGAGGAAGACGAGGAATACTCCGCGACGCTCAAAGCGGTGCGCTACGCCCACAACAAGCTCGCCGAACTGAAACTCAAAGGGCCCTTGGCGGCGGCGCCCGACCAAGCCGAGCTTTACTACCTCGTCTGATTCGCCGCGGCCAGCCGGGCCCGCTCCGTCATCGAGGCGATCACCCCGCCGTCGTTGAGGATGTCGGTGCCGGTGAGGTAACCGGCTTTGTCGCTGGCGCAGAACGCGAGTAGCTCCGCCATCTCCTCGGGCTTGCCCCACCGCGGGACGGCGGCATCGGCGACCATGGCGCCGGCACCGGCCTGCTCTTCGAGCCTGCCCATCTCGGTGTCGGTCGACCCCGGCGAAACGGAGACGATGCGCAGCCCGCGCGCGTTGAATCGCTCCGCCTGTGCCTGGCTGTACCACTTGACGAAGGTCTTGCTCAGCGCGTAGGAGATGCCGGATCGCGCATCCTCGGGGGCGATGTCGCAGGCCTTCAGCATGGCGTCCATGAAGGCCTCGGCGTCTTCAAGCGCCAGCGGAAATTGGTGCGTCGGAACGATTTCCGCCGGCAGCATGTATGCCGACATGGACGCCACGTTGACGATCACCGCGCCCTCACCGGCGATCTCGTAGAACGCCTCGTTGACGTTGACGGTGCCGACCGCGTTGGTGCGCATGACGTAGTCCGCGGGGCCCATGCTCGGGCTTACCCCCGCCGTGTGGATAACCGAGGTGACCGTCCCCAGGCCGTTCGCGGTGTCAAGCAGGCCTGCGACCGCGCCCCGGTCCGTGACGTCGCAGTTGACGGCCGTGGGAGTCATCCCGAGGCCCGCCAGGGTCGCGACCGCGCTGTCCAGGCGGTCCTGCCGCACGTCGCACAGGACGACGGTGTGGTCGCGGCCGACAATTTTGGCCGTGGCCAGGCCCATACCGCCCGCGCCGCCCGTGATCACCGACACTCGATTCATAGGTGGACCGTATACGCCGAGCGTTTTCGGACCGCGAACCGGGCTTGCCTTGGGCTAGCCCGGGAGCGCGGAGCCCTCGGCGTCGTGGTGGGGGTGGCCGCTGTGGCGGATCGCCCTGCCGACGAACGGTGCCCGGAACGTGTCGATCAGGTGGCCGCGGTTGACGACCAGGGCGACGACGGCCACCGCCGTATAGACACCACAGAGCACCAGCCGCCCCTGCGTCGAGACCAGCGGGAATTGGACGAAGAACAGCGCGAGCAGCGCGCACGCCGCGGTCCGCTGGAACCGTAGCCCGAGGATCAGCGCGACGCCCATCAGCGTCTGGGTGGCCGTCAGTAGCACTTCTTCGACCTGGCGGGGGTCGAGGGCCAGCGCGAATCCGCCGCCGCCGAGGACGTGCGCCACGGGCAACGATCCGATCAGCAGCGTCCACTGGTTGACCTTGGAGGAGATCAGGGTGGCGATCGCCGCCGTGCCCTTGCCGCGGGAGGCGAAGATGACCGCGATGATGAACTCGGGGGCCTCGGAAGCCAGCGGTGCGAGCCACTGGACCAGCAGGAACCGGTCGATGCCCAGCTCGGTGCCCGCCGCGACGAGGTTGTCGGCGAAGGGCTTGGCGCACAGCAGAATCACGGCGCCCGATGCCGCGAAGAGACCGACGACGCAGACGCGCCGAGCGCGATCGGGTAACTCCCCGAGCGCGGCCGCGGTGCCGACGAGGTCCGGTTCCTCCACGTCGCCGTGGCCGATCTTGTAGAGGTAGAAGCCGAACCAGGCCAGCAACGCCAGGCCCAGCGCCATGTGGATCTGTGCGGTCGCCGGCATGACGAAGGCGGCGATGCCGGCCACCAGCAGGAAGCCGAGTTCGACTCGATTGGCCGGTTCGAGCGCCACCCCCGTGGATTCGGGGGCGGATCTGGCGGCACCCGCCTTCCGCGCGACGACGATGCTGACCAGCACGACGACCGGCCAGCCCAGCCCCATCAGCAGTCGGTTCGACCCGGTCATGTTGGCGGCGGCGTACTGGGTGTAGTCCGGATTGTGGCCGGACACGTAGGCGTAGTAGAGGTCGACGGCGTATTCGGGCAGCACCGCCACCAGCGCGAGCACCGCGATCGCCAGCCCGCCGGAGACGTCGATCTGTGCGGCTTCGGCGGCCCACGCCAGCAGGAAGCTGGCGGCGACCACCGCGGCCCCGTAGACCAGCAGGGCGCCGACCGGGTCCAGATGCAGGCCGGCGATCCGGACCACCACCGCGGGGGCGATGAAGATCGTGGTGGTCAGCGCCGAACGGGCCAAGGTGAACCGCCGCGTGCGCGATGTCGTCGGGACTGTGGCAGCGGGCCCGTCTGTGGACAGCGTCGTCATCCTTGAACTCGAAGAGGGGTGTCGATCATTGGTGATTGTTTTGGTTCGCATGCCTGGCGAACCGCTCCTAAAGCTACCCGCGAAACCATGGCCCAGCAACGCGACGGGGCAGTGGAGTGGCGGCGCGGTGCATTCTGTCTTCGCTGGCCACATCGCCTGAGGCAAAAGTTCGGGCCGGCTGATCTGAAACTTTGGCAAACCTTTCGCGGCCCTGTGGTGGCGTTTTGAGCCGCCCGCACAGCGGTCGGCGGGCCGCGCGCCGCCGATCGATCCGCGGATCCACAGATAGCTCGATTAACTTCGGGACAGTGGGCTCCGCCGAACAACCGTGGAACATCAACATCCACTACGACGCGCTGCTGGAGTCCAAGGTTCCCCGCACGGCCCGACGGGTGCTCGACGTCGGATGCGGGGACGGTTTCCTGGCCGCCCGCCTGACACGGCGCGTTCCGGACGTGACCGCGCTGGATCTCGACGGGCCCGTCCTGCAGCGCGCCCGGGCCCGGTTTGCCGCGGCGCCCGTGAACTGGCTGCAGGCCGACGTGATGACCGCGGACCTTCCGGGGGCGGGCTTTGATGCGGTGCTGTCCAACGCGGCCCTACATCACATGCAGGACACCGGCGCGGCATTGGAACGCCTCGCAGCTCTGGTCAGTCCTCGTGGGACCCTCGCCGTGGTCACCTTTGTTAAACCTTCACTGCGAAACGGCCTGTGGCACTTGGCGAGTTGGGTAGCGTGCGGCGTTGCCAACCGCATCAGGGGAAAGTGGGAACACACCGCCCCGATCAAGTGGCCGCCGGCCGCCACCCTGGCAGAGCTGCGCGGCCATGCCCGCGCAACGCTTCCCGGCGCCGAGATCCGGCGGCTGCTCTACGGCCGGGCTCTGATCCTCTGGCGAGCGCCCGGTTAACCCGGGGGGCCCATCGCCGCGGCCGCGGCCTGCGCGAAGAGCCCGACCGTCTGGTTGCGGGTCAGTGAACTCGTCAGCTGCTCGGCGGCGCGCATGACATCGCCGACGAACCAGGTCGGGCCGTTGGTGAGGTTGTCGAAAGCCTCGGCGATCACGTCGTCCACGGCGGCGGCGCCCGGTGGCACCTCGTCGGGTGAACTTATTTGTCCGCGGCTGTATTCGAGCCGGCGCAGCGCGGGCGTGTCGGTCTTTCCCAGAATCAGGCCGACCACGTCGACGCCCTTGTCGTGCAACTCGGCCCACAATGCCTCGGCGAAGACCATGTCGAACGCCTTGGAGGCCCCGTAGGCGACCATGTTGGCCCCGCCGGCCAGCCCGGCCCCGGAGCCGAAGATGACGATGCCGCCGCTGCCCCGCTCGACCATGGCCGGCGCGAAGTGGTGACACAGCTGCATCGGCACCATGCAGTTGCGTTGCACCATCGCCTCGGCGGCTTCGATCGGGTTGGCAAGGAACGGCTCGTAATTCGGGTCCGCACCGGCGCAGTAGACGAGGAAGCCGATCTCCAGGTCGCTGGTGGCCGCGGCGATTGCCGATGCCGCGCCCGGCTGGGCGAGATCGATAGCGAGCGTGCGTGTTTGAACGTGACTCTGGAGATTGATCTGCGCCGCAACGTCATCCAGCGCCGCTTGGCGCCGGGCCAGCAGCACGACGTTGATGCCGCGCTCGGCGGCGCCCGCGGCGAACGCGGCGCCCAGACCGTCGGAAGCCCCGGCGACCAGCGCCCACGGCCCATACCTGCCTGCGAATGTCATCTAAGGGCTCCCAACTGCGCTCACGCGCACGACGGTGAAGCGCCGCCGTGCGATGCGCCACCCGTCGGCGGTGCGGACGATGTCGTCATCGTAATAGCCGATCCCGTTGGCACCGGATTGGTTGTCGGCGAACATGATCAGGGCGTCGACGTAGGTGCGCGCCGTGGCCTTGTCGCCGTCGATCGTGATGACTTGGTTGGTCAAGCGGTGCAGCGTGTGCCCCGCCAAGGCGTGCGTCTTGTCCATGAAGTCCGTGACGGCGTCGACGCCGCTCCACGCGCCGATCTCGCCGTAGTCGAGTTCGCAGTCCTCAGTGAACACCGTTCGAAACAGCGGCCAGTCGCGGCGGTCGATGCCGGTCGCATAACGAACCAACAGGTCCGAAATCTCTTGCCGGTCGCCGTTGTCGGTCATCAGACTTCTCCGTTCGGGTGAACCACGATGCGCGGTGGGCCGTCGGACCTGCGGGCCAACTCGAGTGCGGCGGGCACCTCGTCGAGACCAATGACCTCACCGACGCTGGGCAGCGGATCCAGTCGCCCCGACGCGATGGCGTCGAGGGTTCCGTACCAGTCCTGCGGGTGCGGGCCGCCACCGAATTGGATCGTGACGCCCTGCCGGGTGGCGGTGGTGATGTCCAGCGTGTCGCCGGTGTACCAGCCACCCGCGCAGTAGATCCGGGTGGCCATCTCGGCCGATTCGACGAGGCTCTGGATGAGCCCGGGGGCGCCCACACACTCGAATACGATCGCTGGGCCGGGCAATCCGCGGTGCGCGCGAACCTCCCGGAACGCGTCGAACGGCGACTTCTCGGCCGGATCGACGACGACGTGGGCGCCGAACCGGTCGCGGGCCAGCGCCAGGCGGTCGGGTTTGTAGTCGGCCACGATGATCGGGTCGATGCCCCGACTGGCCAGGGCCGCGACGGCGGAAAGGCCGATCGCCCCGGCGCCGATGACGACGGCGATTTCACCCGGTTGGATGCGAGCCGATCGCACGTAGAACTCGCCGACGGCGAACGCGTCGGTCAGGGCCACCGCGTCGCTGGCGACGTCACCCGGGACCGGTTTGGCCGCCGCCTCCGAAACCACCAGCAGCTCACCGAAACTCCCCTGGGCCTCCGGGTGCTGACCGATGATGCGCATGCCGCCGGCGCCGCCGTCGACGAGGCGCACCGGCATCGCCGTCACCCGTGAGCCGACCGCGAACTGGTCGGAGCAACCGGGCCCGTGCCCGATCACCTCGCCGACGAATTCATGACCGAGCACGATGTCGCGGTCGGGGTCGTACAGCGAACGGCCCGTCGGATCGTCGACGGCCAGTTCGGGGTGGTCCATGAAGTGCACATCGGACGCGCAGATCGCCGTGCTCAGGGTCCGCAGCAGCAATTCGCCCGGGCCGGCCGCGGGGTCCGGTGTTTCGCGGACCTGGAGCCGGCCGTCCCTCAGCACGACGGCGCGCAACGCTTCAGCCTCATTTATTTTCTCGAATAATCGATATATGATCTCGAATGTTCGGTGTAACTGTATGAACCCCGCTCCGAGGGAGTCAAGACATTCGCGGATCTCCGTCTGCGCCCACCGCCCGGGTGCTCGACATCGTCGAGCTCCTCGCCCGGTCCGGGAACGCGCGGCTGCGATTCTCCGACGTCGTGCGCGAGCTGGATCTCACCCAGGCGACGGCCCACGCGATCCTCAAGACGCTGTGCGATCGTGGCTGGGCCACCCGCGATCCCGTCGCGAAGACGTTCACGCTGGGCCCGGCGCTGGCCGTGGTAACCGCGCGGACGGACACCGCGCGCCCGCTTGCACATGCCGCGCGTACCGCGGCGCTGCGACTGTCCCGCGACACGGGCTACGCCGGCTCCGTGGTCGAGCGATTCGGTGATTCGTTGGTGGTCACCGCCTTCGAGGGCGACCCCGCCACCCAGCCGGCGGGCATCCCGGGAGATCGCATCCCCTACGCGCCTCCCTTCGGCGTTGCGCTCGCGGCCTGGGACGCCGAGGAGGAACAACGAGCGTGGATCCGTCGCGGTGCCGGCGACAACACCGATCGCGTTGAGCGCCTCGAACGCGTCCTGGCGCACACGCGCGAGCGCGGCTTCGACGTCGACTGGACCACCCCCGCGCTCGCCCAGGCCGTCCAAGTGGTCGCGACGCTGGACAGCGACGAGATGCCCACCCCGGTGCGGCACATCCTGGACCAGCTGCTCGTCGAATTCACCACCATCGGCTTCCTCTCCGACGACAACCCGGGTCGACGCAAGCAGCCGGTCGCGTCCATCGCGGCGCCCGTGTTCGATCATCGTGGCCAACCCGCGCTGATGCTGGCCGTGCATCCGCTGTGCCCGCTCAGCGCGAGGCAAATCCGGCTCATCGGCGAGAAACTCACCTACGAAACGGCGGCGATCGCACGATCTCTACACCCGCAGGTGGATCGCGCCGTCTAAGTTTCCGCGCCCTTCGCGCCCAACGTGAAACGGCTGCGAGAAAATGGCGAAAATCTCGCAACAGCTGCACACTCGGCGATCCAGCGCGAGGGCTGCCCCGGGGAAGGACGAAAACCGATGGCGCACAAGTACGTTGTGGATGATCTCGCGGCTTTTGTCGTCGCCGCCGAACAGGCGGACCTGACCGGACAACCCCGGGCCTTGCTGAAACGCAACGTGCTGGACAGCGTCGCCTGCGCCGTCGGCTCGCTGGACGGTGAGCTGATCGCCACGATTCGCGAACACACCGACCAGTTCAGCGGCGTCCCCACAGCGACACTCGTCGGCGGCGGGCGGGCCTCGGTCGATCAGGCGGCGTTCTTCAACGCGGTCCTGGTGCGCTACCCCGATCTGCTCGAAACCTATCTGACGGTGGGGGGACTGTGCCATCCCGCCGACAACTTCGGCGCGATCCTGGCCGTGGCCGAGCACGTCAACGCCAGCGGCGCCGATTTCCTGCTGGCCCTCGCGGTCGCCTACGAGATCCAATGCCGGTTCAGCGCGCAGGTTCCCGTGATGGCGCGCGGGCTCAATCACGCACTGCAACTGGCGATGTCGGTCGCGGCGGGATCGGCGAAACTGCTGGGGCTCGACGCCGAACAGACCGCCAACGCGATTGCCGCCGCCACCGCCGACAACGTGTCGCTCGCGGCCGTGCACACCGAACCGGTCTCGAACTGGAAGGGCATCTCGCCCGCGATCACCGGCATGCGCGCGGTGTACACGACGATGTTGGCCGGCCGCGGCATCACCGGACCCAAGGCGCTGTTCGATGGCCCGCACGGCCTGGTGGAGCTCTTCGATCAGCCCATCGACTTCCACACCGCCGACCGCACGCTCGGCTGCGTCGAGCAGACCTACCTGAAGCAGTACTGCTCACTTATCCACGGGCAGGCCGTCATTGACGCGGTCTTGGCGATCCGCGGCGATTTCGACCTGCGTGGCGAGGACGTCGCTCGGGTGACCGTCGAGGTCTTCCAGGGCGCCTACGACTTCGCCGGCGGGGGAGCGTACGGCGCCAAGGATCATCCGCTGACCAAGGAGCAGGCCGACTACAACCTGAAATATCTCAGCGCGGTGGCGCTGTTCGACGGGGGCGTCGGTCCCGCACAGATCGAGACGGAACGCCTGCTGCACGGCGACGTTCAGGACCTGCTGGCCCGGGTCGACGTCAAGGCCGCGCCCGACCTGACCGAGGCCTACCCGCAACGCACCGCGGCCCGAGTGCACGTGGTCATGCGCGACGGGCGGGAATTCGGCCGCGAGCAGAGCGATTACGAGGGATCGCCCACCCGGCCGATGTCCTGGGAGCGCGTCGTCGACAAGTTCGGCTGGCTCGCCGAGCCGTTCTGCGACGAAGCGCTGCGCGACGACATCGTCGCCGCTGTCGACCACCTCGATGAGATCCCCGTCGCCGAGTTCGCCGCGCTGCTCGGCGCGGTCAGCCCCAGCGCCCGGCGCCGACGCGGCAGGGTGCGCTTCTGACACCCCGCCCCCTTGCGTCGTTCGCCGCGGGCGTTGAATGATCGGCCATGCGCAAAGATCGCGGCATCAACCGGTGGGAATTGGTCACCTGCGCGGTGGCGGGGCACGTGACGTACGCGCCGGACGAGCAGGCGCTCGCCGAGAGGCTCAGCGGCACCACGGGGCTGGGCGAAGTCTGGCGCTGCCTGCGGTGCGGGGAATTCATCGTCGGCGAACCACACGGCCGGGGCCACGCCGACGAGGCGCCGATGATCATGCGCGGCAAGGCTTTACGCCAGGCCATCATCATTCGTGCGCTCGCGGTCGAACGGCTGTTCCGGGCGGTGGTCATCGCGCTGGCCGCGTATGCCGTCTGGAAATTCCGCGGCGCACGCGGGGCGATCCAGGCCACCCTGGACCGTGACCTTCCGATCTTCCGCGCGGCGGGGTTCAAGGTCGATCAGATGACGATCGTGCATGAGCTGGAAAAGGCGCTGGCCACCAAGCCATCCACCTTGGCCCTGCTGACCTTGATGCTGGTCGTCTACGCGCTGATCGAGCTCATCGAGGGCGTCGGCCTTTGGTTGCTGAAGCGCTGGGGCGAGTACTTCGCGGTGGTGGCGACGTCGGTCTTCCTGCCTTTGGAAATCCACGACCTCGCCAAGGGCATCACGATGACCCGCTTGGTCACCTTCACGATCAACGTGGCCGCCGTGGTCTACCTGCTGATATCGAAACGGCTGTTCGGGCTGCGGGGCGGTCGCAAGGCCTACGACGAGGAGCGCCGGGGCGAGCAGCTGCTCGACGTCGAGCGCGCCGCCGCCACGGCCTGAATGGGTACCTACGCGATAACCGGATCGGCGTCCGGGATGGGCCGTGAGGCCGCGCAACGTCTCCGCGCCGACGGGCATACCGTGATCGGTGTCGACGTGGAGGACGCGGACGTGGTCGCCGACTTGTCGACCCCGCACGGCCGCGAGGCGGCCGCCGACGGCATCCTGGCGGCCTGCGGCGGCAAGCTCGAGGGCGCAATTCTGGCCGCCGGCCTGGGCCCGAGCCGGGGCCGCGACCGGGCCCGGCTGATCGCTCAGGTCAACTACCTCGGCGTGGTGGATCTGCTCGTCGCCCTGCGCCCGGTGCTGGCCGCGGCTGAACGCGCCAAAGTCGTCGTCGTCTCAAGCAATTCCACGACGACCGTGCCCGCCGTACCCGGGCGCACCGTGCGAGCGTTGCTCGCCCACGACGCGGACAAGGCGGTGCGGTCGGTGCGGCCGTTCGGGCCGGCCGCGACGACGATGATGTACGCCGCATCGAAAATCGCCGTGGCCCGGTGGGTGCGCCGGCACGCGGTGCTGCCCGAATGGGCCGGCTCGGGCGTGCGCCTGAACGCCCTGGCGCCGGGCGCCATCATGACGCCCCTGCTGGAAGAACAGCTGTCGGACCCCAGGCAGGCCAAGGCGGTCCGGTCTTTCCCGATCCCGGTCGGCGGTTTCGGCGACGCTGGGCACCTGGCCGAGTGGATGCGCTTCATGCTGTCGGATTCCGCCGACTTCCTTTGCGGCAGCGTCATTTTCGTGGACGGCGGGACCGACGCGTACTTCCGGGCCGACGACTGGCCCAGGCCGGTACCTGCGCATCGGCTGTTCGGCTATCTGCGGCGGTTCAGAACCAAACCGTGATGGGCCCGTCGCGGCACCGCGAATGTGCCCGACGCCACAATCGGGCTTTTCGTGACGTTTACCGCGGCGCGGCGCGCCCGTAAAACCGCTGCGGTGCAATTCAATTAGTCGGCGAACTGGCCGAATGGACAAGGGAACGGATAACCGTGCCATCACTGCAGTACTGGATGAGCCAGAGCCCGGCCAACCTCGACGTAGTCGCCCCGATCAAGGCGCGCGCGTGCGACGCTCTGCTGGCCGTGCTGAAAAGCAGGAGCCGCCCAGGGGCCGAGCTTCCCCGGATCATGACCCGGGGGGTTGAGCGCTGCTGACGGCCTGCCGCCCTTGCGCCGCGCGGTCGCGTTCGCGTCGACGGGCGCGTGACGCCCGCAAATTCGCGGCGTTCCCGCACGTCTTCACGTCGTGCCACACCCCGCTGTTGTTCTTCGAGCGGTCATAAAACGTCGACGCGCAGCCGGGGTTGTGGCATTGCTTGATCCGTCGCCAGGTGCCGTCGCGCTGGCTCAGCAGAATCTCTCCCCACAGCGCCGAGGCCAGCCAACGCCAGCCGGTTCCGGCGGGTTCGAGCCGTACCTCGCCGGTCTCCGACAGCGTCAAGGAGGCCGAGGCGGCGCCCGTCTGTGGTTCCCCCGCGACCAAGCCGGCGATGGTGTCGCGCAGGGAGCGAAGCTTCGCCACGTCCGCGTCAGTGAGGGCTGGCGGCTGCACGTCCAGGCCGCGTGCGGCCGACCAAGTCCGCACCGCGCCGACCACCCAGTCCCGCGCGAGCGCGGGCTCGGCCAGCAGGTCCGGCCCATAGTGCTGGATGGCCACCGTGTTGAGAAAGTCCTGTACCAGACCCAGTCCGCCGGGGGCCGGGGCGAGCTCGTACCGCTGTGACGCACGCCATGTAGTAGACATATCCAAAATATACTTGCCTATGTCGCGAGCGTCAACTATGGTGACAGAGCCAAAGCACTTTTAGATACGTCAAGGAGCACATATCATGGTCAACATCCAAGGCTCGACGGTCGTGGTAACCGGCGGGCAGCGCGGTCTCGGCAAGGCCATCGTGGACGAGTTTCTGCAGCGGGGCGCGGCGAAGGTCTACGCGACCGCGAGGGCGCCCAAGCCCAGCGAGGATCCGCGGTTGGTCAGCCTCGAGCTGGACGTCACGAAGCCGGATTCCGTTGCGGCGCTGGCCGCTACGGCGTCCGACGCCGACATCGTCATCAACAACGCCGGGATCATCGGTGCGTCGAAGTTGCTCGGCAGCGACCTCGAGGAGGTGCGCACGGTGTTCGAGACGAACTACTTCGGCGCGCTTCGGGTCGCGAAGGCGTTCGCGCCGATCCTGGCCGACAACGGCGGCGGAGCCCTGGTCAACACCCTTTCAATCCTGTCCTGGGTGGCCGGCTTCGGCGGCTACGGCGACTCCAAGGCGGCCTTGTGGGCGGCGACGAACTCGCTGCGCATCGAGCTCGAAAAGCAGGGCACGCTCGTCACCGGCGCGCACCTGAGCTTCACCGAGACCGAAATGACCTCCGGCTTCGACGCGCCGAAGAATGACCCACGCGATGTCGCGCGGCAGATCGTCGACGGCATCGAACGCGGCGACGTGGAGGTGCTAGCCGACGACGACACCCGGCACGTGAAGGCCGCGCTGTCCGGGCCGGTCGAGGCGCTCCGGGTCGGCTAACCGGGGCGGGCGCGTAAATGGCCTGTCCGAAGGCAGATCCCCGTCTCCTGACGGTGGGTCAAGCAGGCCGTGGGGGCCTCACCCATGGGCTTGCTGCACTTCGGACAGGCCACCGGGCTCGACGGCCGAGGGTCCCCGACGGTCCGCCGAAAGTCACGTCCGCGCCGTTCCGGTTGGCATGTTTGGATGGCGACATGGAATCGGAACGCATCGTGAGCGCCACCCGCGTCATCTCGGCGAGCGCCGAGCGGATTTTCGAACTGATCGCCGATCCCGCTCTCCAGCCCAGCTGGGACGGCAACGACAACCTCGCCTCGGCGGCCCCCGGCCAACGGGTGCGCCAGGTCGGTGACGTGTTCAAGACGACGCTGACCAACGGCGCCGTGCGGGAGAACCACGTCGTGGAATTCATCGAAGGCACCAAGATCGCCTGGCGCCCGGCCGAACCGAAAAAGCTGCCGCCCGGCCACCTGTGGCGCTGGGAACTGCACCCGATCAACGCGACGCTCACCAGCGTGACCCACACGTATGACTGGACGGAACTGACCGACAGCACCCGGATCGCCAGGGCGAGCTCGACCACGTCCGACATGCTGCGCGAGTCGATCGACCGGCTCGCCACGCTCGCCCAGGCAAGCGACGGCTGACATGGCCCTCCCGCCGCCGGGCGCCGACCGCGCCGCCATCGTGACCGGCGCGTCGTCAGGAATTGGCGAACAGTTCGCCGGGATCCTCGCGGCGCGCGGCTATCAGGTGGTGCTGGTGGCCCGCAGCGCCGACCGCCTCGAGGCGCTGGCCGGGCGGTTGGGCGCGCAAGCGCACCCGCTGCCGGCCGACCTGTCCGATCGGGCCGAGCGGGCGGGCCTGCCGGACCGCGTCGCGGCCCTCGGCCTGACTCCGGACATCCTGGTCAACAACGCCGGCCTTTCCACGGTGGGCCTCGTCGCGAAATCCGTTCCGGAGCAAGAACTCAACCTCGTCGAGGTCGACGTGGCCGCGGTGGTGGACCTGTGCAGCCGGTTCCTGCCGGGAATGGTCGACCGCGGTCGCGGCGCCGTGCTGAACGTGGCGTCGGTCGCCGGGTTGGGTCCGCTGCCGGGCCAGGCCGCGTACGGCGGCGCGAAGGCGTTCGTGTTGTCCTACACCCACAGCCTGCGGGGTGAGCTGCGCGGCACCGGGGTCAGCGCGACCGCGCTGTGCCCGGGGCCGGTGGATACCGGATTCGGCGAGGCCGCCGGTTTCTCCAAGGAGGAGGCCGAATCGGCCCTGCCACGGGTGATGTGGGTGCCCGCCGACAAGGTGGCGCAGGCCGGAATCGACGGGCTCGCGGCCGGCAAGGCCGTCGTCGTTCCGGGCCGCGTGAACCGGGTGGCGTCGGCGTTCTTCCGGGTCGCGCCCCCCGAGCTGTTGCTGCCGGTGCTGAGGCGCGGCCACCCGGCCTTCAAACGGGACTGAAGCGCTCAGCTGTTCTTACCGCGCACCCACTGGAACGTGCCGTAGCTCTTGACCCGCACGCTGGCGAATCCGTTGTCTTCCAGGATGTCGGCGATTTCGTCGTCGTCGAACACGTGCGCCCCGACGTTCGGCAGCTTTTGCCAAAGCCTGGCGGCCTGCCCGACGGTGGGCACCATGATGGCCAGCCGGCCGCCCGGCCTCAGCACCCGGGCCATCTCGGCCAGCGCCGTCGCGGGATTCGGAACCAGCTGCAGCACGGCCGTCGAAACGACCGCGTCAATGGTGTTGTCGCGCAGCGGAAGTCGCTGCGCGTCCGCCTTGATGAAGCCGACCTGCGGCCCGGCCTCGTTACGGACGGCGCGGGCCAGCATGGCCTCGGAGATGTCGACGCCGAGGGCCACCCCCTCCGGGCCCGCCGCGCGCGCCAGCGACGCCGTGACGTTGCCGGGGCCCGAGCCGATGTCCAGCGCCACACCGCCAGGCGGGATGCTCAGCCACTCGAGAGGCAGTTGCCACGCGCTGATCAGCCGGCGCGACAGGGCCTGGGCGTTGTCGTAGAGCATCGACCCGATCGGTGACGCCCACGCCGCCTGTATCGGACCGGTGTTCTTCGGGACGGCGTCGTCGTCGGCCGAGCCGGCGCCGAGCAGATCCAGGTACCCCTTGCTCACGTCGGGATCCGCCGGCGGGTCGGCAAGTAGATCAAGCGCTCGGCGCAGCGCGGGCGGCAGCGAGACATGCACGTCGGTCACGGGCACTCCTTCGATCAAAAACCAAGTGGTGCAGCAGGAATCGAGGTGGGCGCCGTGTATGAGGTTCGGCTCCGACATACCCCTGCTGGCAGCCTACGCCGACCCGCCAGTCACCGCCGGACGGGCGCGCGCTCGCGCACCAGGGCGCACAGCTGCCACCGACCCGGCACGCCCTTGAGCGCGCTTTCGCCGCGGTCGGCGAACCTGTGGCGCGAGCCTGTGACGATGTCGCGCACCGTCGAGGACACCAGCACCTCGCTGGGATCGGCGAGCGCCGCCACCCGCGCGCCGATGTGCACGGCCATGCCGGCGATATCGTTTTTCAAGGCCCCGCGCACCTCGACCTCGCCGGCGTGGATGCCCACCCGCACCTCGATGCCCAGCACACGCACCGCGTCGACGATGTCGTCGGCGCAGGCGAGCGCGGCGCTGGGGCTGGAGAAGGTGGCGACGAACCCGTCCCCGGCGGTGTTGACCTCATGCCCGCCGAACCGCTGCAGTTCGTGCCGAATGATGGTGTCGTGGTTGTCCAGCAGGTCGCGCCACCTGCCGTCGCCGAGCACGGCGGCGCGTTCGGTCGAGCCGACGATGTCGGTGAACACGATCGTGGTCAGCAGGCGCTCCGCGTCCGAGCCGCCCCGCATGCCGGTGATGAACTCCTCGATCTCGTCGAGCATCGGCGCGGTGTTGCCGACCCAGTACAGAGTGTCTTCGCCCGGTAGCTCCACGTAGCGCGATCCCGCGATGTTCTCGGCCAGGTACCGACCGTGCTCGACGGGGGTGAATTCGGAGCCGGCGCGATGCAGGATCAGCGTCGGTGCGGTGATGCGCGGCAGGGTGTCGCGCACGTCGGCCTGCCGGATGGTCAGGATCATCGCGCGCGCCATGCTGGGCGAGGCGGCGCGGTTGCCTGCGGCGTCCCACCAGGCGCGGAAGGCGTCGTCGCGCGCGACGCTGGGCGCGATCATGCCGAGCATGTCGAAGCCCCGCTCGACCGCGTCCGGGTCGATGGCCAGGGTGGTATACGGGTCGAGGTCCTCGATCTGGGCGCCCATCGGGTAGTCGGGGGCGTACAGGGTGCGGGCCGCGCCGTTGATGATGACCAGGCTGCTGACCCGTTCCGGGTACTCGGCCGCCAGCGTGAGCGCGGTCATCGAGGTGAAGCCCGGCGCCACGATCGTGGCCCGCTCGCACCCCACCGCGTCCATCACCGAGACGACGTCCTTCGCCCAGAACTGCGGCCCGATCATGTCGATTGAGGAGACGCGGGACGACAGCCCGATCCCGCGCTGGTCGAGCCGGATCACCCGGGCGAAGGACGCCAACCGTCGATGAAAGCGGTACATCGACGGCTCGGCGTCGACCGAGTCGATCGGAATCGACGGCCCGGGAAGCAGCAGCAGGTCGATCGGCCCATCGCCGAACACTTGGTAGGCGATGTCGGTCTCGCCGCAACTGGCGTACCGGGTTCGTGGTGTCCCAGAAAACCCAGCCACGAACTAAAGGCTAATGCAGCACACCGACAAAGCCGGGCCAAGCTAGCGGCCGATGATCGGCACCAGATAGCGGGCGGCGTAGTCGCGCACGGCCGCCTGGTCCGAGATGTCGAGCCGGTCGGTGGGGAACACGATGATGCCCAGGGCGACGCGCAGCAGGATGTCGGCGATGTCGGCGAGGTCGGGGTCGGGGATGTCGGTCCCGCAGCGCCGCAGCGTGTGCGCGATCCCGTCGGCGAACTGGCGAATCGGGAAGACGTGGGACCGGGAAAACAAGCCGAGCAGCTCGGGCTCGCTTTCGGCGATCCGCGAATACAGGCGAGAGTCCTGCACGAGTCGCACCCCGAGCGCGAACGCCTCGATCACGGCCTCTTGCGGGGTGCAGCCCGCGGTGGCCCGGTCGAGCGTGGCGAAGAATACCTCGGCCTCGCGCCGCACCACCTGTTCGAACAGGTCGTCCTTTGTTGGAAATCGCCGGTAGACGGTGCTGCGGCTGACCCCGGCGCGGGCCGCGACGTCTTCGATGTTCGCGCGACGCACGCCGTAGGTCTCGAAGACCGTTCGCGCGGTGTCCAGGATGGTGCGGTCGACGTCGGTGGCTTCGGCGACATTGCCGGCAGGGCTGCGGTTCCGCATGGATCACGACCCTCCCGGCGATCTCGACGCGACGCTGTTACTCTGACACAAAGATACGTATTTGTTTCTCTGTTTCACACCAGCGTGTCGGGCAGGAGGTTGGGATGACGGCGCAACGGGCCGACCAGGGTTTCGACACCGGGGTTCGCGAAGCCGTCCCCATGCCGGTCGACGACGACGTCGCCGAGGCCGCGCCGCGGCTCGGACCCGAGTCGTTGACGTGGAAGTTCTACGGGGACCACCGCACCCAGTTCTTCGGGTTTCAGCGCACCGCCGGCGTGGAGAATTGCATCGAGCAACTCGCCCAGGGCGTGCTCGACCACTCGGTGATCTTCAGCGACACGCTGGGCCGGGCCAAACGAACCGCTCCGCCCCTGATGAAGACCGTCTACTCCGCGGACCCGCACGAGTGGGGCCGCAAGGTCCGCGATTTCCACAAGCCGATCAAGGGCACCATCAGCGACGGCTCGAGGTATCATGCGCTCAATCCGGAATTGTTCTACTGGGCGCACGCCACCTTCGTCGATCAGGTCATCTACACGGCCGACACGTTCATCCGCCGGTTGTCCCGCGCGGAAAAGGAACAGATCTTCAACGAGGGCAAGATCTGGTACGGCCTCTACGGGGTGAGCGACCGCGCCCAGCCGCAGACGTACGACGAGTTCGTCGCGTACTGGGACGAGATGCTCGAGCGGTTCGTCCCGCACAAGACCGTCCTGTACGGCACGGGCTACATCCGCAAGGGCATCCCCGGTCCGCGCTGGATTCCCACGCCCGTCTGGAAGATCTTGTCCGCGCCGCTCAACGCCTACACCCGGCTGGTGCTCGTCGGCACCCTGCCGCCGCAGATGCGCGAGGTGTGCCAGCTGCAGTGGGATGCCAAGAAGGAGAAGCGATTCCAGCGGTTCGCCGCCGCGGTGCGCGCGCTCAATCCGTTGATCAACCGGCTGCCCGTGTCCTTCATCTACCTGCCGTGGGCGGCCGCGGCGTGGCGCCGCGCGGGCGTGGACCCGCGCAGGCTGCACAATTTTCCTTCCGAATTCCCTTCCGAACGCGCGGCTTAACCGATGCGCAGCAGCCGCTCGGCGTTGCCGTGGGCGATCTTGTCCCGGTCGGCCGCGGACAGCGTCGTCCGCTCCAACCCCTGGACCGCCTCGTGGGACGACTCGTAGGGATAGTCGACCGAGAACATCACCGCGTCGGCGCCGACCTCCAGCACCGCGCCCAGCATCACCGCCGGAGAGAACACCCCGCTGTTGGTGAAGACGACGTTCGTGCCGAGGTACGCCGACGGGACGCGCCGCAGCGGAGTCGTTGTCGCGATAGTGGCGTAGCGGGAGTCCAGCCGGCTGCGCTGAAACGGCAGGAACTCACCCATGTGCCCCAGGATCAGCGTCGCTCCCGGATGCCGGTCGAACACGCCGCCGAACACCAGCCGCAGCGCGTGCCCGCTGACCTCGGCGGCCCAGCTCCAGGTCGCGCCGTACAGTTCCGGGCGCCCGTCGATGACGCGCCAGCGATCCGCCGGCGGCGCGCCCGGGTGCAAATACAGCGGCAGGCCAAGGGATTCCACCGCGGACCACAACTCGTCGTATTCGGGGGCGTCCAAATAGCGCCCGCCGGGCCCGCTGATGCAGTCGTTGACCAGGCCCCCGCACAACCCGTCCTGGGTGACGGCGCGCTCCAGCTCCGCCGCGGCCGCGGCCGGGTCCTGCAGCGGCAAGGCGGCGAACCCGCGGAACCGATCGGGATGCTGGGCAATGATTTTCGCCAGGTAGTCGTTGGCGAGCCGGGCGTTGGTGCGCGCCTTCTCGGCGTCGATGTCGACCTGCAAACCCGGGGATGTCAGCGACAGGACCTGAAGGTCGATGCCGGCGTCGTCCATCTCCGCAAGCCGGTATTCGGTGAAATCGGGCAGCCGGCGCTCGTATCGGTCGGCGAATTCGGGTTTCAGCAGCCGCATTAGTCGCTGATGGGCCGGCTGCAGGTCGGCCAGTTCCGGAATGAAGAACGCCTCTTCCAGGGCGATGTAGCGCATACGTCTTCCTTACCGTGGTCTGCCATCGCGTGCATCCGGTCGGCGCGTGACGTGCGGTTCTACGCGATTTGGCCGTCCGAACCGGCCTGGGGTCTACCCATCGGCCCCCGAAAGCACGAAAGTGAGGGGTACTTGAAACCGAAGGAGGGGAGCGGCATGCAGACGACGGGCAATACGGTGCTGGTGACCGGAGGCGGCAGCGGAATCGGTCGCGGCTTGGCCGAGGCGTTTCACCGGCTGGGCAACCAGGTGGTCATCGCGGGCCGCCGGCGCGAGCCGCTGCAGGCCGTCGCGACCGCCAATCCCGGCATCCAGACGCTCTCGCTGGAACAAGGCGACCCCGCCGACATCCGCCGGTTCGCCACCGAGCTGACCGACCGCTACCCGGACCTCAACGTCGTCATCAACAATGCCGCCGTCCAGCGCGTCGAGGACCTCACCACGACCAGCCCCGGCGCGGCGGAATTGACCGTCGCCATCAATCTGCTGGGCCCGATCCGTCTCACGGCCGCGCTGCTGCCGTCGCTGCTGAAGAAGCCTCGGGCGGCGATCCTCAATGTCACGTCGGGCCTCGCGTTCATACCGAGCGCCGTCACGCCGACGTATTGCGCGACCAAAGCGGCGCTGCACTCTTATACCCAGTCGCTGCGTTACCAGCTGCGCGGGACGGCGGTCCAGGTGATCGAAATAATCCCGCCGCATGTGGAGACTGCTCTGCAGCGGGGGCGGGGATTCGACACGGCGGATCCCCGGGCGATGCCGCTGGACGACTACATCGCCGAGACGATGAGCCTGTTGCAGACGCAACCGGAGGCCGAGGAGATCATCGTGGAGCGGGTCAGGCCTTACCGGTTCGCCGAACGCGACGGCGTCTACGACGAGATCTATTCCGCCCTCAACGAGGCGATCACGGCGGCCATAGAGGCCTAGCCCAATCGCGCAACGGCTGAAACCCGGCCGGCCACAAAGAGTTCGCCGGGGCATGGGGCAACGTTCAGCGCCCGTATGCCCGGCGGGCCCCGCCGCGGTTGTCCGGCCGGTCGCCGATGCGACAGGATCGAACCCATGGGCGACTTTTCGCTGTTGGACGTTCCCCGACCGGTTCGGATCGCGGACCCCGAGGCGTACCTCAGCGCCGCAATGGCCTGGCACTTCGGCGAGGACACCGGTTCCCCGTTCTGGTTGCGAACCGCCCCGACGCTGAACTTCGACCCGTTGACCGACGTCAAGAGCTTTGCGGACCTGCGTTTGTTCCCCAACCTCGTCAACGAGCTGCGCAGCGCGCCCGTCGAGGACCTCATCCCGCGCGGTTACGGCGCACCGGGATCCCCGGCGCCGCTGCCCCAGATATTCGAATCCGGCGGTACCACCGGGGCTCCCAAACGCACTGTGCAGCTGCCGGATTGGATCGCCCAAGTCGTCGAATGGCAGACCGAGGACTTCGCGGCCGGCGGCTTTGTCCGGGGGCAGGGCTTCCTGTGCCTGATGCCGAGCGGGCCACACGGCGTCGGCTATTTCTCTCGGTTGGTCTCCGAACGGCTGGGCGCGGTCTTCCATGCGATCGACATCGACCCGCGCTGGGTGAAGAAACTCGCGGCCCGCAACGCGGCCGCCGAAGTGGCCGCGTACGTCGACCACGTCGTCGAGCAGGCGGTGTTCGTTCTGCAGACCCAGAGCATCGCCAATCTGCACGCCACCCCGCCGCTGCTGGAGGCCATCGCGCGAAACGACCGCGTGGTCGATCTGGTGAACGACAAGGTCCGCTACCTATTGCTGAGCGGTGCCCACGTCGATGCCGACACGCTCGATCTGCTGCGCGACATCTTCCCGGACACGACGATCACCATGGCCTTCGGCAGCACCATGGTGCTTTCGCAGGCGGTCACCCGAACCGCCGACGGCGGTTCGTTCGTATTCGACCCGCGGACACCGTATGTCGTGTTCTGGGTCGTCGACCCCGACACCGGTGAACGAGTGCCGTACGGGCAACGGGGCCAGGTGGTGATGAACCACATCAGCAAGGGCATGTTCATACCCAACAACCTGGAGCGGGACCTCGCCATCCGGCTGCCCGGGCCGGCGGGCGAGCTCAGCGATTCGGTCAGCGAGGTGCGGCCCGTGACCACCTTCGACGGCGAAGCCGTCATCGAAGGCGTCTACTGACCGTGGAAAGCCAACCGGCCTCCCTCGCAACCGGTTTGGTGCGCATCGACGCGCTCGGTGCGGGCGGCGAGTATCGAACCCGCAACCGCGAGGTCATCATGAGCACCGCCGGCGCCGCGGTGGCCGAACTGAGTATCGTTCCGCCGCTGTACGTTTCGCGCACCATCGGCGCGCAGCGCAAGGCCCGGCCGCTACCCCTCGCCCAGCGTGAGGCGGCGCTGGCCGACGCGGCCGATGCCTTTGCCGACGCCGTGATCGGCGGACTGGACTTCGAGCAGTACGTGCGCCTGGCCAGCGGCATCTCCGGGCTGCCGATCGCGGTCACCCGGGCCGGGGCGCGCGGTGTTGCCGACGGAATTGCCTCGGCGTTCGCCGCGGTGCGATCGGCTCGGCCCGCGGGCGCCGCGCTCGACTGGCGCGAGGAGGGCATCCGGCGCGGCGGTGCGGTGTGGGCGCGGCGCGGCGAGGTGTTCGCCGTGCACGCGGCGGGAAACGGCCCGGGCGTGCATGCCCTGTGGCCCCAGGCGCTCGCGCTGGGATACCGGGTGGCGGTGCGGCCGTCTCGCCGCGAACCGCTGACCGCGCACCGGCTGGTGAATGCCTTGCGCCAGGCGGGATTTCGCCCCGAAGACGCGGTCTACTTGCCCACCGATCACGGCGGTGCCGACGAGATCATCCGGTCCGCGGATCTCGCCTTGGTGTATGGCGGCCAGGACTTGGTCGACAAGTACGCCGACGATCCCGCCGTCGTGGTGAACGGCCCCGGCCGAACCAAGATCCTCATCACCGCCGACCAGGATTGGCGCGACCACGTCGACCTCGTGGTCGACTCGATCGCCAACCTGGGCGGAATGGCGTGCGTGAACGCCACCGCGGTGCTCTACGAGGGCGACCCCGCCCCGTTGGCTCACGCCATCGCCGAGCGGTTGGCGGCGATCCAGCCGCTGCCCAGCGAGGACGAGCGCGCGATCCTGCCCACCCAGCCCCTCGACAAGGCGCGTGCCCTTGCGGCCTACTTGGCCGCCAAGGCCGCGGGAACGACGCCGCTGTTGGGTGCCGACCAGGTCGTCGCCCCGATCGGCGCCGGCCCCGACGGCTACGCGGCGCTGCGCCCCGCGGTGCACCTGCTGGCGCAGCCCGGCTCCGGCCAGCTCACCGACACGCTCAACACCGAGCTGCCGTTTCCGTGCGTGTGGGTGTCGTCGTGGTCGCGCGCCGGCGGGGTCGAGCCGCTGCGGCATTCATTGGTGGTCACCGCCCTCACCGGAGACGAACGGCTCGTCGACGATCTGCTCGCCGAACCGACGGTCGCCAACGTCTATTGGGGAAACCACCCGACCTTCTACGCGGCCCCCGAAATTCCGCACGACGGGTTCCTGGCGGATCACCTGATGCGCAACAAGGGCTTCGTCAGCGACTAGTCCCGACGGCGTCGCCGTTCTCGCGATCGCCGCTGGGCCTGCCCTCAGCTGCCGAAGTTCCCGCCGTTCGGTGACGCGACGACCGTGGTCGGCCCCGCGGGACCCACCGGGCCGGCGGGGCCCTCGCCAAGGTGGCTCACCGCAAAGGCGACGCCCTTGTCGATCATCGCCCCGTCGTCGGCGTAGGCATCGTGTGCGGCGAAGTTCATGCCGTCAGAGCACACCGGGTCCTCGGGGGCGCAGACCTTGATCGTCTTGCCCTGATAGAGCGGACCGATCGAGAGCGGCGGCTGGTTGAGGAAGTTCATCGCCCGGACGTTCGGCGTACCGAACAGCACGACCGAGGAGACGTGGTTGGCGACGTCGGGAGCCAGCGGTTTCGGCACGGTCGCGGGATCGACCCCGTCCGGCACCGAGGACGAGGTGACGAAGCCCATCACGGCCGCGCCCTGGGAGAAGCCGCCGAGCACCATCTTGGTGTTGGGGCAGTCGTGCGCCATGGAAACCACGTGCGCGCCGGCGTCCCTGATGCCGTCGACGCCCGTCCCCCACTCGTGGCTGGCGGGGTAGTTGACCGGATAGACGTCGAACGACCTTGTTCCGACGCGCGAGCGGAGGGTGTCGGCGAACGCCTGGCCGGTTGCGCCAAGACCGGGCGGCTCGTCGGTACCGCGGGCAAAGACCACCTGCACGTCTGGGCACGGCTGGGCGGCGGCGAAGGGGATAGCGGGCGCGAGGACGGAGGCGGATAGGCCCGCCGCCGCGACCACTGCTGGGCAGAGTAAACGAGGGAGGTGACGTGCGATCATGCCGCAATTGTGCCCAACTGGAAGCCCGCCTAAACAGTGATCTTCCTGCGAATTATTTCAGATCCGTAAATTGTCCGGCGGACGCGCGGCGGCGCGCCGACGACCGATCTGTCACCGGCCGCGAAAGGTGCCGAACGCCGGGCCGGAGCGCGGGCCCAGACCCCGGTGTGGTCTGCTTGCTGTAGTCCGAGTCGAGGCACACGGTCGAGCCAGCGCCGCCCCTCGGCGTGCAATTCGGGGTGAATGCGGCAGTGAACGTTAACGTGATAACTCAGCCTTTTGCGAAGGCCTTCGAAGGGGCGCTGGCGGCGGCCACCGATCGGCTGGCAAATCCGGCGCGGATCTCGGATCCCGACCGGCTGCGTCCCACCGTCTGCGGCAAGACCGTGTTGGTGACCGGTGCGTCGTATGGAATCGGCGAGGCGACGGCGCGCAAGATGGCCGCCGCGGGGGCGACGGTACTGGTGGTCGCCCGATCGGCGGAGCGGCTCGAGGACCTCGCCGCGGCCATCAACGCCGGCGGCGGGCGGGCGGTCGCCTACCCGACCGACCTCAGCGACGAGTCCGCCGTCAGCGAGCTGACGAAGCGGATCACCGAGGACCACGGCCCGGTCGACGTCGTGGTGAGCAACGCCGGCAAGTCGTTGCGCCGCTCGCTGCATGAGCAGTACGACCGCCCCCACGACTTCCAGCGCACCATCGACGTCAACTACCTGGGACCGATCAGGCTGCTGCTGGGCCTGCTGCCGGCGATGCGCGAGCGCGGCGACGGGCTCATCGTCAACGTGTCGAGCGTCGGTGTCCGCGTCGTGCCCGGTCCGCAATGGGGCGCCTACCAGGCCTCCAAGGGCGCCTTCGATCGCTGGCTGCGCAGCGTCGCACCGGAATTGCACGCCGACGGCGTCGACGTCACCGCGGTCTACTTCGCGCTGGTGCGCACCCGGATGATCGCGCCCACGCCGATCCTGGGCCGGCTTCCCGGCCTGTCCCCGGATGAGGCCGCCGACGCGATCGCCAAGGCGGTGATCGAGCGGCCCCGCACCAACGAACCGCCCTGGGTGTGGCCGGCCGAACTGGCGTCGGTGCTGCTGGCCGGGCCCGCCGATCGCGCGGCGCGGCTTTGGCACCGGCGGTTTTTTGCCGGCACCGAAAACCAAGAGGCCCAACGATGACCGACGGCGTCGCTCTCACCGCGCTCCGCGCGCTGCTGCGCTCCCGACTGCTCAGCCCCCCGTCGCCGGTCGCGGGGGTGCGGCTCATCCGCGAGGCGCGCCGCGGCGGCACCAATCCCTACACCCTGTTGGCGGTCACGGCGGCGCGGTGGCCCAACCGAGGCGCGATCGTCGACGACGACGGCGCACTCACCTACCTGGAGCTGCGATCGGAAACCGAATCCCTGGCCCGCGAGTTGTCCGGTGCCGGGGCCGGTCCGGGCCAGGCGGTCGGGGTGATGTGCCGCAACGGACAAGGGTTCGTCAAGGGCTTCTTCGCCGCCGGGATGATCGGCGCCGACGTCGTGCTCGTCAACACGGATTTCCGCACCGACGCGCTGGCCGCCGCGATGCAGTCACACCGGGTCACGACGTTGGTCGCCGACGAGGAGTTCGCCGAGCGCGTGCGCGCCGCCGATCCTTCGGTCGTCCTGGTCGACCCGGCGGCGGTGGGTGCGGACGACGCGGGCCGGCGGTCGTCGAGACCCGAAGTGGCCGCGCCCGGCCGGATCGTCCTGCTGACGTCGGGCACGACGGGCAAGCCCAAGGGTGTGCCACGCACGCCGCAGCTGCGTTCGGCGGTGGGCGTCTGGGTGACGATCCTCGATCGCACCGGACTGCGCACCGGGTCGCGGATCTCGGTGGCAATGCCGATGTTTCATGGTTTGGGGCTCGGCATGCTGATGCTGACCGTGGCCCTCGGCGGCACGGTCCTGACGAATCGCCACTTCGACGCCGAGGCCGCGCTGGCGCAGGCATCGCTGCATCGCGCCGACGCCTTCACCGCGGTGCCGGTGGTGCTCGCACGCATCCTGGATCTGCCGCAGCGGGTGCGGGCGCGAAACCCGTTGACCTACCTGCGCGTGGTGCTGTCCAGCGGGGACCGGCTCGATCCCCACCTCGGGCAGCGGTTCATGGACGCCTACGGCGATATCCTCTACAACGGCTACGGCTCAACGGAAGTCGGCATCGGCGCGCTGGCCACGCCGGCCGACCTGCGGGAGGCTCCCGAGACCGTTGGAAAGCCCGTGGCCGGCTGCCCGGTGCGCATCCTCGACAAGAACGACCGGCCCGTCGGCCCGCGCGTCACCGGCCGC
This sequence comes from Mycobacterium sp. 1554424.7, assembly GCF_001665295.1. Classification (GTDB taxonomy): domain Bacteria; phylum Actinomycetota; class Actinomycetes; order Mycobacteriales; family Mycobacteriaceae; genus Mycobacterium. The sequence continues at coordinate 181,873 of NZ_LZSE01000097.1, forward strand.
ATCTTCGTCGGCGGCGAGCTGGCGAGCGAGGGCTACACGGACGGCGGAGCCAAGGCGGTCGTGGGCACCATGACCAGCACGGGCGACATGGGCTATCTGGACAACGTGGGCCGGCTCTACATCGTCGGCCGCGAGGACGACATGATCATCTCCGGGGGCGAGAACGTCTACCCGCGCGCGGTCGAGAACGCGCTCGCCGAGCACCCGGACATCGCCGACAACGCGGTCATCGGCGTTCCCGACGAGCAGTTCGGTCATCGGCTGGCCGCCTTCGTGGTCGCGGCGCCCGGGTGCAGCGTCGACGCGGAGGGGCTACGGGATTACCTGAAGGGCAGGGTTTCCCGCTTCGAACAGCCGCGAGACATCAACATCGTCGATGCCATCCCGCGCAATCCCGCGGGCAAGGTGGTGCGCAAGGAGTTGTCGAGCTGAGGGCGCGGTCCGTCGACCGTTACCCGATCCGCGAATCTGATATCGCATCTGATATCGGATTCACGAGTCACCCGTTGCTCCCCGCATTCTGACCGGCACGACCAGTGCCCCCTGGTGCGAACGTTCAGTCCTTCTTGGGCTCCAGCGCGGCGACCCTGTTGGCCAGCCAATTGGGCGCCAGCACCGACACGGCCGTGGCGCCCGCGGTCGAGCCGATCACGCCGGACCACGCGACCGGGCCCAACGGCGTGCAGCCGAAGAACTGGCTGACGCCCGGGGTCTGGACGATGGCGACCAACACACCGGCGCTGCCCAGCGCGGTGGCCAAGACCAGCGGGCTGTGCCGGCGGGTCAGCAGGGTCTGCGCGAGCTGGGTCGTCACCAGCGCGGTGAGACCCATTGTCGACGTGCGCCGTTCGGTGCCGGGCGTCCAACGCCCGATGGCCCACGCGGCCGTCGCACCGGCGGCGGTGACGGCGCCGCGGGTGACGATCTGGCGCATGAGCGGCGCGTCCAGCGACGGCGGGGGTTCGGACAGCGCGGCCAGTTGGAAGGCCCGCTGCATCTCCTCGGCGTCGCGGTCGGAGTCGTCCTCATCCTCTTCGGGCTGCGGGTACTGCGGCGTGACCGCGACCGCGAGCGCGGGAAACATGTCGGTGAGCAGGTTCACCAGGAGCAGTTGACGCGTGCCCACCGGCGCCCGGCCGGTGCCCAACGCGGTTCCGATGATGGTGAAGAGGACCTCACCCACGTTGCCGCCGACCAGAATGCTCACCGCGTCGCGCACGCCGCCCCACATGCCGCGGCCCTCGACCAACGCGTCGAGCAGGACGCCAAGGTCGTTGTCGGTCAAGACGATATCGGCAGCCCCGCGCGCGGCCGACGAACCGCGCCCGCTGACGCCGATGCCGACATCGGCCATGCGGATCGCGGCGGCATCGTTGGCCCCGTCGCCGACCATCGCGACCGCCTGCCCACTGTGCTGCAGCGCGGCGACGATCTGCACCTTTTGTTCGGGGCTGACGCGGGCGAAAACCTGTACGTCCGCGGCGAGCCGGGCCCGGGCGTCCTCGTCGAGGGCGGCCAGTTCGGCACCCGTCGCCTCGCGGGCATCCGACGGGAGCCCCAGTTGACGCGCGATCGCCCGGGCCGTGATCGGGTGGTCGCCGGTGATCAGCACGACCCGGCGCCCGGCGTCCACCAGCGCCTCGATCAGTGGCCGCGCCGAGGGGCGTGCGGTGTCGGCCAGACCGACAAAGCCGACCAACTCGAGGTCGTGGGCGGCCGCGTCGACGGTGTCGGCGTCGGTGTCCTCCTCGCCGGTCGGGTGGTCCCAGCGGCGCCGCGCCACCGCGAGCACGCGCAGGCCCTGCCCGGCGAGCCCCAACACCAAAGACTCGGCATGGCCTTGGTCGCCGTTGCGGTCGGCGAACCGGCACCGCGGCAGGATCTCCTCGGGGGCGCCCTTGACCATCAACATCGGCTCCGCCGTCGCGGCGGTGGCGGCGACGATCGAGGCCGAGTAGCCGCGGCTGGACTCGAACGGCACCTCCGCGAGCACGGTCCAGTCCGAATCCGCTTGGCCATCAAGGGAATTGGCGGCGGTCAGGATGGCCTCGTCGGTGGCGTGCGCGTGCCCCTGCCCGTTGTGCGGCTGGGTGCACGCGCGCGCGGCGATGCGCAGCACCTCGGCGGCGCGCGGCTCGGTGGGATCCGGGAACGGGCCGTCCGCGCTCGTGTCCTGCGGCACCACGCGGACGAGCCGCAGGCGGTTCTCGGTGAGGGTGCCGGTCTTGTCGAAACACACCGTCTGGACCCGGCCCAGCGCTTCGACGGCGCGCGGGGTGCGGACCAGCACGCCGCGCCGCGACAACCGCTGGGCTGCGGCGAGCTGGGACAGGGTGGCGACAAGCGGGAGGCCCTCCGGGACGGCGGCCACCGCGATCGCGACGCCGTCGGCGACCGCCTGACGCAGCGAGCCCTGGTGCGCCAGGGCCAAACCGGTCACCGCCGCGCCGCCGGCCAGCGTCAGCGGCAGCACCTTGCTGGTCAACTCCCGCAACCGCGCCTGCACCCCGGCGGCCGATTCCACATCGGCGATCGCCGACATCGCGCGCTGCGCGGCCGTGCCGGCGCCGGTGGCCACCACGATCGCGCGGGCGCGGCCGGCGACGATGGTGCTGCCCTCGAAAAGCATGCTGGCCCGGTCGGAGTCCGCGACGGCGACCGGATCGACCTGCTTGTCCACCGGCA
>NZ_LZSE01000098.1 GCF_001665295.1 Mycobacterium sp. 1554424.7
CGCGTCGGCCAACCCGTCCCACGTCGACTCGGTGGCGAAGGCCGCGATGTGCTCGTCGCTGATCTGGGCCGCCATGCCGGCGAAGTCGCCGGCCTTCTGCTTCTCCCGGATCCGTGCCGTCGTCCCCTCGAACCCGGCCTCGTCCCAGATGAACGCGTAGTTGGGGGTGCTGCCGTAGAAGGACATGCTGGCGCGCACCGACTCCCGTTCGTTGTCGCGTTCTTCGTCGCTGTCGCCGACGATCGTCATCACCGGCACGATCACCGCGATGTCCGACGGCGCGCGCCCCGCCTTCGCCGCCCCGTCGGCGAGGTTGGGCACGACGTGACGGGCGAGGTAGCCCGGCTCGCCGAGCGGGTGGACGTGCACGCCGTCGGCCACCTCGCCGGCCATCCGCAGCATCCACGGGTTCACCGCCGCCACATCGACTTTCGGGTCCGGCGCGTCGATGGGTCCCGCGCTCCACTGCGGGCTGATGAAGTCGAGATTGTAGAACTCGCCGCGGTGGTCGAGCGTGCCCGTCCGGAAGGCGGTGAAGCACGACTTCACCGCCAGCACGTAGTCGCGCAGCCGCGGGCCCGGGCGCTCGAAGGCCGTGCCGTAGCGCCGCACGACGTGCGTGCGCACCTGCGTGCCGAGGCCGAGCCGGAACTTCCCGCCGGTCGCCTCCTGCAGTTCCCACGCCGTGGCCGCCGTGATGAACGGGCTGCGCGGGAACGCCACGGCGACCCCGGTGGACAGCTCGAGGCCGGGCGCGGCCTGCGCGGCGACGGCGGCGTTGAGGTACGGCGTGCGCCCGGTCTCGGTGAACAGCAGGCCCGAGAACCCCGCGGCCTGGGTGCGACGCGCCAGGTCACCGACCTTGCCCAGCGGTTGGGGGACCGCCATCACATCGATGTGCATGGCGGAACAGTAATCCCCCCTCGCCTACCCGCGGGACGCGGTCCGGAATCTGTCCCGGTAGGCCTTCGGCGAGACGCCGAGGTTGTCGACGAACACCCGCCGGAGGCTTTCCGTGCTGCCGAACCCGGCCAAGCGCGCCGTGTCGGCGACGCTGCGGCCGGCGTCGAGCGCGGCCCGGGCGGCGTCGATGCGCACCATCTCCACGTAGCGGGCCGGCGTGGTGCCGAGCTCGGACTGAAACAGCCGGGTCAGCTGCCGCGTGCTCAGGGCCGCTTGGGCGGCAAGCGTTTTCACGCTGTGGTTGCCTGACGGGTCGGCCGCGATCGCCTCGGTGACCTTGCGCAGCGGGGACTGCGGCGGGGGGTCGGCCTCGACCAGCGTCGAGAATTGCGATTGGCCGCCCGCCCGCTTGAGATAGACGACTAGCCACCGCGCCACGTCGCGGACCAGCTCGGTCCCGTGATCCATCTCGACGAGCGCCAGCGCCAGGTCGATGCCCGACGACACCCCGGCCGAGGTGAAGACGTCGCCGTCCCGAACGAAAAGCGCGTCGGGCTCGACGGCGACGTCGGGAAAGGCCCGGGCGAACAGCCGGGCGTCGTGCCAATGCGTGGTGGCGCGCCGCCCGTTGAGCAGGCCGGCCTGCGCCAGGACGAACGACCCCGTGCAGATCGAGGCCAGGCGCCGGGTGCGCGCCGCGGCCGACTTGACCGCGTCGACGAGCGCGGGATCGATCGCCCGCCGGGGCAGGTCGTCGCTGCCGGCGACCATGATGGTGTCGGCCGACTCGATCGACGAAAGGGCGTCCGTGACGCCCAGCCGGGTGCCGATCGAGGTTGTGACGTCGCGGCCGTCCACCGACGCGATCTTGATTCGATAGTCGGCGCCGAAGCGGTTGGCTTCGGCGAATACCTCGCCGGCTCCCGCGACGTCCAGCATTGTCACGTCGTCGAACACGACGATGACCACAACCCGCGACCGCGCACCGGCTTCCGCCACGGGCCCATTGTCGCAATCTGTGGGAAAGATGTCGCACCGGCCCGTGGTGGCCGGCTAACGCATGACGATCGCGTCGCGTTCTGTGGTGAACGCGGCTCGAAAGCCCCGGGTGGTCAGAGCCGAGCGGCCCGACACTAATAACCAGTATCGCCCAACCCAGGAGGTTGATCATGTTCACTCAGCCGATGGAAACCATCGCCGACATCGTCATCCCGGACACCCCGCTGGTGCGGGAGATCACCGAGTACATCCGCGACGCCGAGGACGATCTGCTCTTCGACCATTCCCGCCGCGTGTTCCTGTTCGGTGCGCTGCAGGGCCGGCGCCGGGGACTGCAGCCGGAGCTCGAATTGCTCTACGCCGGGGCGATGTTTCACGACCTCGGCCTCACCGAGCGCTATCGCACGTCCACCCTGCGCTTCGAGGTGGACAGCGCCAACGCGGCGCGCGATTTCCTGCTGCAACACGGTGTCGACAAGGCCGATGCCGACAAGGTGTGGCTGGGCATCGCGCTGCACACCACCCCCGGCATCCCCGAATTCCTCGACCCCGAAATCGCCTTGGTCACAGCGGGTGTCGAAACCGACGTCCTGGGCATCGGCCGCGAGGACCTCTCACCCGAGGCGCTCGCCGCCGTTACCGCCGCCCACCCGCGGCCGGATTTCAAGCGCCGCATCCTGGCCGCCTTCAACGACGGGATGAAGCACCGCCCGCACAGCACGTTCGGCACGGTCAACGCGGATGTGCTGGAGCGCTTCGACCCGACGTTCGTCCGCGACAACTTCGTCGACATCATCCTGGGCAACGCCTGGCCCGAATAGCCGCCGCCGGTTCGGCCGGTGATGTCGCGAACTGTGGGATAGCGGTCCGAAATCGCATCGGTGCCCGCGCGGTGCCCGCGGCACACTTTGGAAGGGCCGCCCAGCGGGGCGCGGCCGAATAATCGTCGAGGCCGGCTGACCGGCCTCGACTTCGCATGCCGCCATCGCAGCGCTGCAGCCGATTTCGGATGGGCGGCGAAACCACAAGGAAAGCGTGGGTATGAACTCGTCTGAATCTCGGGGCACCGCAGTGGTTCTCGGCGCAAGCATCGGTGGACTGCTGGCCGCGCGGGTACTTTCCGACTTCTACAGCACCGTGACCGTGGTCGAGCGCGACGTCCTCCCGGATGGGCCGGTGACGCGTCGCGGGGTGCCGCAGGGCGCTCAACCTCACACCCTGGCAACACGGGCGGCAGGGATCATGGACCGGCTGTTCCCCGGCTTCCTCGACGAGCTGGTCGCCGGCGGCGCGCGAGTGTGGGACGACGGCGATCTCTCCCGGCTGGACTTGACCTTCAGCGGACACCCACTGCTTCGATCCGGCAAGGTTCCCGACCCCGAGTCCATCGTTATTCACCACGCGCACCGGCCATTTCTCGAGTGGAGCCTGTGTCGCCGCGTCCGTTCCATACCCAACGTGACGTTCCTGGACGGCCACGACGCGGTGCGGCTGACATCGACCCCGCAGCGAGGGCGCGTGACCGGGGTCGTGCTGGCCGCGCGCGACTCGGGCGCCGAACGGACCCTCGCGGCGGATCTTGTCGTGGACGCCACCGGGCGCGGCTCACGCACTCCGATGTTCCTCGAGCAACTCGGCTACAGACGTCCGCGCGAAGACAAGTTGGCCGTGCATGTCACCTACGCCAGCATGCGCGTCCACGTAGCGCCGGGCACGCTGCGGGAGAACTTCACGATCACCGCGGCCGAGCCCGGGCGGCCCACGGCGTTTGCAATGTTCGGCGGCGAAAACGACACTTATGTGCTCGCGGTGCAAACGCTGGCCGGGCGGCCGGTGCCCGCCGATCGCGCCGCCTTGCTCAACAGCCTGACCGACATCGCGCCCCCGCATGCCCTGGCCGCCGCGCGGTCCGCGGAACCACTCACCGACGTCGCGCAGTACAAGTTTCCCTCCAACCGGTGGCGACGCTACGACAAGCTCCCGCGCACGCCCGACGGTCTGATCGTGATGGGCGACGCGATGTGCAACTTCAATCCCCTTTATGGCCAAGGAATGTCGGTTGCCGCCATCGAGGCGCTGATCCTGCGTGACTGTCTTGAGGAAGGCGAAGAAGGCCTACCGCGCCGGTTCTTCGGCCTCGCCGCCCAACACATCGGCGTGGCATGGCGGGCGGCGGTAAGTTCTGATCTGGCTTTGCCCCACGTAGCCGGGAATCGAACCGTCTCCGTGCGGCTCCGCAACGCCTTCCTGGACCACGTGCTGTCCGCCGCGGAGACCGAGCCGGTGATGGTCCAGAAATTCCTGCGGATGATGAACATGGTCAGCGATCGCGCCGAGTTGTTCCATCCGTCGACGGTGCTGCAGATGATCGCCAAACCCAGAAAGCGCATGCACAGCATCGCGCGGCTACCCGGCGTCAGCATGGCGTCGACGCCGACTTCGCAGGCCTGACCTGCTCGCACGTCCCCGACGTGTGTCGGATTCTGTGGGAAAGACGGCCGCAACGGCACGGGTGAATGGGCGCGCGGCGCCGGAAGATAGAGCCAGTTCACGAAGGAGAGGCGACCATGGCAATCCAGTCCATCGAGACCATAGCCGGCATCGTCATCCCCGACACGGCACTCGTCCGGGACGCTACCGACCTCGTTCGCGGCGCCGAAGACGACGTGCTCTTCCACCATTCCCGGCGGGTGTTCCTGTTCGGCGCGCTGCACGGTCAGCGGCTCGGCCTGGCGCCGGACCCGGAACTGCTCTACGTCGCGGCGATGTTCCACGACCTCGGCCTGACCGAGCGTTACGGCGCCTCGACCCAGCGCTTCGAGCTGGACGGCGCCGACGCGGCGCGCGACTTCCTGCTCGAGCGCGGCGTAGCGCGGTCCGACGCCGACAAGGTGTGGCTCGGCATCGCCCTGCACTCGACGCCCGAGGTTCCCGCACGCCTCGACCCCGAAACCGCCTTGCTGGCGGCCGGTGTCAAGATCGACGTGGTCGGTGTGGGGCTCGAGGCCCTGGACCCGGAAGCGGTGGACGCGGTGACCGCCGCCCACCCGCGTCCCGACTTCAAGAACCGCATCCTGGCGGCCTTCAACGACGGCATGAAGCATCGCCCCGACACGACCTTCGGGACGATGAACGCCGACGTGCTGGCGCACTTCGACCCCACCTTCAAGCCGGGAAACATGGTCGACTTCGTCCTCAACAGCAATTGGCCCGAATAACGGACCGAATAACGGAAGGGAGCGGAAAAATGGAGATCCACGAGGCGCTGTACACCACCAGGATGATGCGGCGGTTGCGGCCGGACCCGATCCCGCTGGACGTGCAGGCGCGCATCCTCGATGCGGCCGTGCGCGCACCCAACGGCGGCAACACCCAACGCTGGCACTTTGTCGCGGTCGACGATCCGAAACTCATCCACGAATTCGGCGAACTGTTCCGGCAGGCCCGCGCCCTAGAATACGAGAAGTTCAGCACGGGGCAGGGACCGATGGTTGTGCCCGGGCCGGGCGTGGACCTCACCGCTCACGCCGAGACAATGCGCCGGATCAAGGGCTCCGGCAACTACCTCGCCGACCACTTCGACGAAGTTCCCCTGTTGCTTTTCGTCTTCTCGATCGACGATCTCGGCGGCGCCAACATCTACCCCGCGATCTGGAGCGTGCTGCTGGCCGCCCGGGCCGAGGGCGTCGGCGGCGTGATGACGATGGTGCTCAACAACTTCCGTGACAAGGTCAACGAGATGCTGGGCGTGCCCGTCGAGGAAGGCTGGAAGATGTCGGCCATGCTGACCCTGGGCTACCCGCTGGGTAAGTGGGGCGTGGCCGCGAATCGTCGCCCCGTGCACGAGGTTTCGTCCCGCAACCACTGGGACGCGCCGTTCGGCGTCGAGGTGCCCGAGCCGCTGTGGCCGCCGCAAGACGAGACGACGACCCGCCTGGCCGCTGTCGGATGAGAAAGGAATTGCCATGACAACATCACTGTCCACGAACCGGCGTGACGCCGACGAGGTCCGGCTGTTCCACGCGCCGGCCAGCTTGTTGGACGACCTCCAGCGGGTGCTCGTCGACTTGATCGAGTTGCACCTGCAGGCCAAGCAGGCGCACTGGAACGTCGTGGGCACCAACTTCCGCGACCTCCATCTCCAGCTGGACGGCATCGTCGATGCCGCGCGCGAAGCCAGCGACACGATCGCCGAACGAATGCGCGCTCTGGACGCCGTCCCCGACGGCCGCTCGGACACGGTCGTTTCCACAACGACGGTGCCCGCCATGCCGCCGGGCCTGCTCAGCGTCACCGACACGGTCGACATGATCACCAATCGGGTCTATGCCGTCGTGAGCACCATCCGCGCCGTGCACGACGACGTCGACGCCGCCGACCCCTCGACCGCCGACCTGTTGCACGGAATCATTGACGCACTGGAAAAAGAGGCGTGGCTGCTGAAGTCGGAAATCGCAACGGTGCAGTAAAGGGAAGGTCGGCAGTCGAGGCGAATCCGATCCCGGTGACGGTCGTGCAGCCGGGCGAGGTGGACACAGCCGAAGCAACGGTGGAGAGGTGGCCATCGTCGACCTGCCCGAGCCGCCGTGGCCGCCTCAAGACGAGACGACGACCGGCCCGGCCGCTGTCGGATGAACCGCCCCGGGCCTGAATAGCGTGAGGACAACGTGACACCACCCAACAGTGCGGACGTGTTGGAAGTATTCGGACCCGTCGTGGAATTCATGACTCCGCCGGACGAAGATCAGTTCTGCGTCATGCGCGCGGTCATCCCGCCCGGGGTGGTGGTCCCGCTGCACCGGCACGACGACTTCGAGGACTTCTACATCCTGGCGGGCCGCCACCAGGTGCTTGTCGAAAGCGGCGGCAGCATGGAATGGCGCGAGGCCCGCGCCGGAGACTATGTCCGGGTGCCGGGCGACGTCGCGCACGCGCACCGCAACGTCTCACAAGAACCGGCCATCGACCTGATCATCACGACGGCGCGCATGGGCAGGTTTTTTCGCGAGGTAGGGCGGCCCGTGGGCTCGCCGCCGCCGACCGCCCGAGAGGTGGCGCGCTTCGTCGAGACCGCGGGGCGGTACGGCTACCGGCTCGCGACGCCGGACGAAAACGCCGCGGTCGGCATCACCGTGCCTCCGTTTTCGGGGTGACGGGCCGCGAAACAAAGGGCGTGGCTGCGCAAGTCAAAAACCGGTATAACAGGTCCGGGAGGTGCGTCACATGGCCGGTGCGGGTGAAACCGGGGTCACGGTCGTCCAGCCCGGGGAGGGTGATTACGTGGCCCTGCCCGGTTTCGGCGCGGTGTTCAAGCTGTCCTGCAAGACCAACGGGGGCGAGGTGTCCATCGTCGAGCACCCGTTCGAAGTCGGCGTGCTCACCGCCGCGCACCGGCACACCCGCGAGGACGAGCATTCGATCGTGCTGGCGGGCGAGATCGGGTTCCGCTCCGATGACAGTGAGGTGGTGCTGGGGCCCGGCGGCTACATCACCAAGCCGCGCGGGCAGATGCACGCCATGTGGAACGCCGGCAGCGAGCCCGGCCGCATCATCGAGATCATCACTCCCGGCGGCTTCGAGAACTACTTCCGCGAGCTCGGCGAGCTGCTCGTCGAACACGCGAACGACCCCGTCGGCAAGGTCCTGCACGAGCTGCCCGAATTCGCTGAATTGGCAAACAAATACGGGCTGACGTACGGCAACCCGGAGTGGATGGACGACATCAGGCGGCGCTACGGGCTGAACCCGCCGTCGCACTGAGGCCTACCCGCCGCGTCCTTGTCGAACTCCGAGGCGATGTCGCGGGCGACGCGCTTGAGCAGGGGAGTGGCCTCCGTGGCGGACTTCAGTGTGCCCCGGGCGTAGCCGCGCGAACGGCACAACTCGATGTCCTGGGGCAAGCTGTGGCCGCCCACGACGACCGGGTGCCAGGCTGGCCGCCGCGGGAAGAATGCGAGGGTAGTAACGCTAGTGGGTGCGGCCGATAGCACCTGCACCCAAAGGGATTTCGGCCCTCTCGCCATCAGACGACGACGCTACCCACAAAGGCGGATCATGTCAGCTTTTGTGGGATGGACGGCACGAATCCAGATGTTCGGACAGCCCCGCGAGGCACAGACTGTGCGGAGCAGATCGCGCCGCCGAGGACCGCTACAACGACTAGCTCCAAAGCGAACTGGCCGATTCGGCGAGCCGATGTTCATCGGCCGCGTGGCGCCTGCGATTGATCAAGCCAGTCTCGGATGGGAAAGGTCCAGTATTGGTGCCCGCACAGCGAATTAGGTCAGCCGACAATCGTCGCTCTCAACGGTTTCGTAGCCGATATGGCCCGTGGGCGCTCGTCACGGGGGCAAGCGACGGGATCGGTAAGGCGGTGGCCGCCGAGATCGCCGCCCAGGGCGTGAACGTCGTCCTGTGCGCGCGGCGCCGCGATCGGCTCGAGACGATCGCTGCTGACCTCGCAGCGGCACACGGGGTACAGACCAGAGTCGTCACCGCCGACCTTGTACAACCAGGCGGAGTCGACCAACTCGTGCACGAGACACGCCATCTCGATATCGGTCTCGTCATCCTGTCGGCAGGCTTTGCGACTAGTGGGCCATTCGCTGATGCGGCGCTGACGCCCGAGCTGGAAATGATCTGCCTCAATGTGACCGTAGTGACTCGCCTTGCCCATACGTTTGCGCAGCAGATGATGAGTAACGGCCATGGCGGCATCGTGCTGGTGGGATCGATCCTTGGCCGGCAGGGCGTCCCGTGGGTCAGCTGCTACGCCGCAACGAAGGCGTACGTGCGCGTTCTCGCCGAAGGCCTGCATCACGAGCTGAAGCACCGGGGAATCGACGCGTTGGCGGTGGAGCCGGGACCCGTACACACCGGCTTCGAGGCTCGGGCGGGCCTGAAATACGGTTCGGCCACTAGGCCAGAGGTGGTCGCCAAAGCCGTTATCACCGCATTAGGCAAGCGCGCCAGCGTTATTCCGGGTGTCCGTGCGCGGCTGCTCGCAACCTCGATGGCCCTGCTGCCGCGACGGGTGCGCGTACGTTTCCTCGGCGAGGTGATGCGCCGCATGCGCATGGCCGCAGCGCCACGGCGCGCCGAATCGCCGGCGGGCATGGCTGGCTGCCCGCCTGTCAACGCGGCCGTTCCGGCCAATTTGGCGGACCACAATGACTAGCCACCGGCCCCCGCAGGTTCCCCGTCCGATACACCCGCCGGTGTCCAACCGAGCTCTGAGGCCTACCCGGCCGCCTCCTTGTCGAACTCCGAGGCGATGTCGCGGGCGACGCGTTTCAGCAGGGGAGTGACCTCGGTGGCGGATTTCAGCGTGACGCGTGCCGCCGGGCCCGAGATCGAGATCGCGGTCAGCGACGGCGCGTCGGGCACCGGCACGGCGAAACACCGCACGCCGACCTCCTGCTCGCCCTCGTCGACGGCGTAACCGCGGGACCGGCACAGCTCGATGTCGGACAGCAGCTCCTCGGTGGTCGTGTGCGAGTTCTCGGTCGCGGCGGGCATCCCCGTTCGCGACACCAGGGCGCGCACCGCGTCGTTGGGCAGCTGCATCAGCAGCGCCTTGCCGACGCCGGTGCAATGCGGGTAGACGCGCCGGCCCACCTCGGTGAACATCCGCATCGAGTGCGGCGAGGGCACCTGCGCGACGTAGACGGCCATGTCGTTGTCCATCAGCGCCATGTTGGCCGTCTCGCCGGTGCGCTCCACCAGTTCGAGCAGATGGGGCCGCGACCAGGTCCCGACCAGGTGCGCCGCGCTCTCGCCGAGCCGGATCAGCTTGGGCCCCAACGAGTAATGCCGGTTCGGTAGCTGCCGCAGGTACCCCATGCCCAACAGGGTGCGGGCGAGGCGGTGGATGGTCGGCGCCGGCAGGTCGGCGCGCGACGCGAGGTCGCCGAGCGCACCCGTGCCACCCATGGTCGCCAGGATCTCCAGCAGCTCGAACGCCCGCTCTACCGACTGAACACTGCCCGTACGTGGAGCTTCGCGAGCCATCACCGCTTCCGATCCAGCCCCGAGGGCCCGTCTTCCCGCCTGCGTTTTTTCGTATCACGAAATTGACGCCGACAGCAAGCAGGTCAGTCCGAGGGCAGCGTCGCGAGCTCGTTGTATTCGGTGACGTTGTCGATCTCGGTGCCCATTGCGATGTTGGTGACCCTTTCCAGGAAGACCTCGACGACGACGGGGACCTTGTGTTCGCGCGCCAGTTGTTGCGCCCGGCTCAGCGCCGGGGCGATGTCGGACGGCTCGGTGACCCGAATGGCCTTGCAGCCCAGCCCTTCCACGACGCCGCGGTGGTCGACGCCATACCCCTTGGGCAGGTCGGTGTCGCCCGACTCCTGGGCGTTGATGTTGTCGAAGGCCAGCGAGACGCAGTAGTCCATGTCGAAGTTCAGCTGGGCCTGGCGGATCAGCCCGAGATAGGAGTTGTTCACCACGACGTGGACGTAAGGCAGGTTGAACTGCGCGCCGACGGCGAGCTCTTCGATCAGGAATTGAAAGTCGTAGTCGCCCGACAGACCGACCACGGTGGCGGTGGGGTCGGCGGTGACTACGCCCAGGGCGGCGGGGACGGTCCAGCCGAGCGGCCCGGCCTGCCCGCAGTTGATCCAGTGCCGGGGCTTGAACACATTCAGGAACTGGCCGCCGGCGATCTGCGAGAGCCCAATCGCGGTGACGTAGCGGACATCGCGGCCGAAGGCGCGGTTCATCTCCTCGTAGACGCGCTGCGGCTTGATCGGCACATCGTCGAAGTGGGTCTTGCGGTGCAGGGTCTTCTTGCGGTGCCCGCAGGCGCGCACCCAATCGCTCCAGTCCGGCAGCGTCCCGGCGGCGGCGCGCGCCGCCCCGAGCGCCACCAGCAGTTCCAGCGCCGACTTGGCGTCGGAGACGATGCCGAGGTGGGGCGGGAACACCCGGCCGATCTGGGTGGGTTCGATGTCGATGTGGACGAAGCGCCGGCCGCGGCGGTAGGTGTCGAGCCCGCCGGTGTGGCGGTTGGCCCAGCGGTTTCCGATCCCCAGCACGAAATCGGACTCGAGCATCGTGGCATTGCCGTAGCGATGCGCGGTCTGCAGCCCGACCATCCCCGCCGCCAGCGGATGGTCGTCGGGGATCGCGCCCCAGCCCATCAGCGTGGGCACGACGGGCACGTTGAGCACCTCGGCCAGCTCGACGAGCAGGTCGCAGGCGTCGGCGTTGATGATGCCCCCGCCGGCGACGATGAGCGGGCGCTGCGCCGTCTGCAGCATGTCGAGCGCCTTGTTGATCTGCGCCGGGCCGGCGCAGGGCTTGTAGACCGGCAGCGGGGCGTAAGCCGTTGGGTCGAAGTCGATCTCGGCGAGCTGAACGTCGATGGGCAGGTCGATCAGCACCGGACCCGGCCGGCCCGATCGCATCAGGTGGAACGCCTGGGCGAACGCGCCGGGCACCTGCCCGGGTTCGAGCACGGTCATGGCCATCTTGGTCACCGGTGCCGCGATCGCCGCGATGTCGACGGCCTGGAAGTCCTCCTTGTGCAGCCTGTTCACCGGCGCCTGACCGGTGATGGCCAGGATCGGGATGGAATCCGCGCTGGCCGAATACAACCCGGTGATCATGTCGGTGCCCGCCGGGCCGGAGGTGCCGACGCAGACGCCGATGTTGCCGGCCGCGGCGCGCGTGTATCCCTCGGCCATGTGGCTGGCGGCCTCGACGTGCCGCGCCAGCACGTGCCGGATCCCGCCGTGGGCGCGCATCGCCGAATAGAAGGGGTTGATCGCGGCGCCGGGCAGGCCGAATGCCTGTGTGGCGCCTTCGATCTCGAGAATCCTGACGGCCGCGTCGACCGTGCGCATCCGTGCCATGTCGCTAGCCTTCCCCGCGACCCGACAGGCGTTCGACGCCCAGCAGCAGGCCCGAGTGATCGAGGGCCCCGTCGCCGTTGGCGAGCGCGGACGCCATCAGCTGCGCGACCACGGCGCCCAACGGGATGACGACGTCGGCCTCGCGGGCCGCACTGGTCACGATCCCCATGTCCTTGTGGTGCAGCTCGATCCGAAACCCCGGATCGAAGTTACGAGCCAACATCTTGGCGGCCTTCTGATCCAGCACCGCCGAGCCGGCCAGGCCGCCGCCCAGCACCGTGATCGCCGCGTCCAGGTCCACCCCGTAGGCCCGCAGGAACGTGATCGCCTCCGCGAGGAGTTCGATGTTTCCCGCGACGATCAGCTGATTGGCGGCCTTGACGGTCTGTCCCGCCCCGTTGGGGCCGACGTGGACGATCGTCTTGCCGACCACCTCCAGGATTGGCTTGGCGGCGGCGAAATCGCGAGCGGGGCCCCCGACCATGATCGACAGCGACGCGTTCTTGGCGCCGGCCTCACCGCCCGAGACCGGGGCGTCGATGAGGCGCACGCCCCGTCGCGTCGCCTCCTCCGCGAGTTCCCTGGTGACGTCGGGGCGAATCGAGGAGAAGTCGATCACTAGCGTTTCGGGCTGGGCGTGCGCGAAAACCCCTGCGTCCGAGGCCAACACGTCCTGCACATCGGGGGAGTCGGGAACCATCACGGCGACCACGTCGGCGTCCTTCACCGCCTCCTCGATCGACCCGGCCGCCACCCCGCCCGCCTCGATCAGCGCGGCGGTGCGCTCCGGCGAACGGTTGTAGCCGACGACGGTGTGGCCGGCCCTGGCCAGGTGGCAGGCCATGGGACTGCCCATGATGCCCAACCCGACGAAAGCGATGGTGCTCATTGGTTCCTCGTTCCCGCGTGTGCCGCAAGCGATTCGGCGTTGACGCCACCGGGGCCCCGTTCGGCCGTCGGCAGCCAGTCGAAAGTGTCGGGCCGGCTCGCCTTGTACTCCAGGCCGATATACCCGCCGTACCCGCGGTCGAGCAGCATTCCCAGATATTTGTCGAGCGCGATCTCGCCGGTGCCCGGCTCGCCGCGGCCCGGCGAGTCCGCGATCTGGACGTGGCCCACGCGGTCGGCATGGGCGTGCAGCGCGGCGGCCACGTCGTCGCCGTTGACGTGCAGGTGGTAGAGATCGGCCAGCACGCGCAGGTTTTCGTACCCCGCCCGGCTGCGCACCCGATCGACGACCCGGGCGGCATCCGCCGCGGTCCGGATGGGGTAGCGGGGTGCGCCGCTGACCGGCTCGATGAGCACGGTGGCCCCGATGCGCTGGGCGGCCTGAGCCGCGTAGGCGAGGTTCTCGGCGGCCACGTCGTCCTGGGCCGCCGGCGCCAGGCCCTCGATGCGGTTGCCGTAGAGCGCGTTAAAGGCACGGGTGCCCAATGTCTTCGCGATCTCGACGGCAACGTCCACGCTGTCACGGAAGGCGCTCACCGAGCCGGGGTCGGACAGGATGCCACGGTCGCCGGCGGCCATGTCACCCGCCGCGAAGTTCAGTCCGCTCAGCTGAACCCCGGCGTTGCGGATGGCGCGGACGAACGCATCGACGTCCCCGTCCGGCGGTCCCGGCTCGGCGAACGGCCACCAAAACTCCACCGCCTCGAATCCCGCCTCCCGGGCCGCGGCCGGCCGCTTCAGCAGGGGCAGGTCGGTGAGCAGGATCGAGCAATTCACCGCGTAGGTCGCAGACGACACGGCATTCCTTCCGCAATACGAAATTAATAAGCCGAAATACGGAATCAGTGAATGCCCCCGACGCGTGGCTTGTCAACCGCTGCGGACGCGAATTTCGCGCCAAGGCTGTTCAGCGACAGCCCAGTTGGACAAAGGAGTTACTGACAACGTGGGTTTCCTTTGACAGTCAAACGTGAGCCATGCCACGGTGACCGAAGCGAAATCAAAATTCCAGCATACGAAATGGAACTTGCCCATGACGGCACTAGACGAACTCGACCTCGTCACCAGCATTCCGAACGTTCTCGTGCTCACCGACCCCGATGTGATCGAGGGCTACCGACAAGACCGCGCCAAGGATCCGGATGCCGGGCGCCCGTTGGCGGTGGTGCGGGCCAGGAGCACCGACGACGTCCGGGCGGTGCTGCGCTGGGCCTCCGCAGCCGGGGTCCCGGTCGTGCCGCGGGGCGCGGGTTCGGGTTTGTCGGGCGGCGCCACGGCGGTCGACGGCGGCATCGTGTTGACCACCGAGCTGATGCGCCACATCGACGTCGACCCGGTGACGCGGACCGCGGTGGTGCAACCGGGGCTGACCAACGCCGAGGTCAAGCGCGCGGTCGCCGAGCACGGTCTGTGGTATCCGCCCGATCCGTCGTCCTTCGAATTCTGTTCCATCGGCGGTAACGCCGCGACCAACGCCGGCGGGCTGTGCTGCGTAAAGTACGGCGTCACGACCGATTACATTCTCGGGCTGGAAGTGGTCCTGGCTGATGGGACCGTGGTGCGCCTCGGGGGGCCGCGCCTCAAAGATTCCGCCGGGCTGTCGCTGACCAAGCTGTTCGTGGGTAGCGAGGGAACCCTCGGCGTCATCACCGAGCTGACGCTGCGGCTGCTGCCGCAGCAGCCGCCGGCCAGCACCGTCGTCGCGTCGTTCGCCTCGGTGCGCGACGCCACCGAAGCTGTCTGCAACATCACCCGGGTCATGCGGCCCGCCATGCTCGAGTTCATGGACAAGACCGCGATCGCCGCGGTCGAAAGCCACCTCCGGATGGGCCTTGATCTCGGCGCCCGCGCGATGCTCATCGCACAGTCCGACTCGCCCGGCGACCGGGACAACGAAATGGCCTTCATCGCACAGGCTTTCACGCACGCCAACGCCACCGACGTCTTCGTAACCGACGACCCGAAAGAGGGCGAGGCCTTCACCGCGGCGCGACGGTTCGCCATCCCCGCCGTCGAGCGCCTCGGCGACCTGCTGCTCGAAGACGTCGGCGTGCCGCTGCCGGCGCTACCCGCGCTGGTCGAAGGCATCGAGGCCATCGCGGAGCGGCGTGGCATCGTCTGCGCGGTTATCGCACACGCCGGCGACGGCAACACCCACCCGCTGATCGTGCACGACCCGGCCGATGCCGACCAGTCGCGGCGCGCGCACTTGGCCTTCGGCGAAATCATGCAGCTGGCAATCGAACTCGGTGGCACCATCACCGGCGAGCACGGCGTGGGCCGGCTCAAGAAGGCCTGGCTGCCCGACCAGGTCGGCCCCGACGTGATGGAACTGACCCGCCGCATCAAGGCGGCCCTGGATCCGCAGAACATCCTCAACCCGGGGGCGGTGCTCTAGATGTTTCAGCCCGACTACACGCCCGTCGCCCATTCCCTCGGCTGGAGCGCCGCCGTCGCCGCGGTGCCGCTGGTCATCATGTTCGTCCTGCTCGGCGGCCTCCGGGTGCGGGCGCCCATCGCGGCCGCCGTCGGCGTCGCCACGGCGGCGCTGATCGCGTGGGGCGTCTATCACATGCCCGCGGCCCAGGTCGCCGACTCGGCCGCGCTCGGGTTCGCCTACGGGATGTTTCCCATTATGTGGTTGGTGCTCAACGCGATCTGGATCTACAACCTGACCGTGCAGACCGGTCACCGCGACGTGCTGTGTCGCTCGATGGCGTCGATCTCGCCGGACCACCGGATCCAGGCCGTCATCGTCGCGTTCTGCTTCGGCGCGCTCATCGAGGGCCTGGCCGGCTTCGGCACCCCGGTGGCCATCACGTCGCTGATGTTGGTCGCGCTGCGCTTCTCGCCGCTGAAGGCCGCCGCCGTGGCGCTGGTGGCCAACACCGCCCCGGTGGCGTTCGCCTCCTTGGGAATCCCGATCGTCGCGCTGTCGGGGGTGACCGGGCTGCCGCTGGACACGCTCGGGGCGATGGTCGGTCGGCAAACCCCGATCCTGGCGTGCATCGTCCCGTTCATCCTGATCTTCATGGTCGACGGCCGCAAGGGACTCAAGCAGGCCTGGCCCGCGGCCGCGATGGGCGGCGGCGTCTACGCGATCGTCCAATTCCTGTGCTCCAACTTCTTTTCCGTCGAGCTCACCGACATCGCCGGATCGATCATCAGCGCCGGCTCCATCGTGCTGCTGCTGCGGGTGTGGCGCCCGAAGGCCCCGCTCGACGGCGCGGAGGTTGCGGACAACCGCGAAACCGACGGCGCGGCAGGGCCGTTAAGCCGCCCACACGCCGTGCTCCCGAATGGATCGGTGCTGACCGCCCAGCCGGCGAGCGGGGTGCGCGACGAAGTGGCCGACTCCCGCAAGGACGTCCTGCTGGCCTACGCGCCGTACGTGATGGTCACCGTGATCTTCTCGCTGTCGATGTGGAAGCCGTTCACCGCGCTGCTCAAGCGCGGCGGCACCAGCGTCGCCTGGCCCGGCCTGCACGTCGCCAACGCCGCGCACAAGGCGTCGCCGCTGACCGTCTACAAGCTCGACTTCCTCGCCGCCGCGGGCACGTTGCTTCTCGTCAGCGGCCTTCTCACCATGCTCGTGCTGCGCACTTCCCCGCGCCAGGCGGCGCGGGCGTACGCACAGGCGGCCATCCAATTGCGCAGTGCCGCAATCACTGTCGGCCTCGTGCTGGCGCTCGCGTACCTGCTGAACCTGTCCGGCGAAACCACCACGCTGGGCCTGTGGATCGCCGGCGCCGGCGGCCTGCTGGGGATCGTCTCGCCGATCATCGGCTGGCTCGGGGTCACCGTCACCGGTTCCGATACCTCCTCCAACTCGCTCTTCGGGGTGCTGCAGGTCAGTGCGGCGCACGCCGCCGGACTGAGTCCGACCCTGCTGGCGGCGGCCAACTCCTCGGGCGGCGTGATCGGGAAGATGCTCTCGCCGCAGAGCCTGGTCATCGCCACTGCCGCGGTGCAGATGAAAGGCAAAGAGGGCGACCTGTTCCGCACGGTATTCAAGTGGAGCCTGCTGTTGCTGGCACTGATGTGCGTCCTGGTGTACCTGCAGAGCACCTCGTGGCTCGGCTGGATGGTCGTTTGATGGGCGGCCACATCGTCCTGGCGCCCGACAAGTTCAAGGGGTCGTTGCGCGCGGACGAGGCCGCCCGGGCGATGGAGCAGGGCGTGTGGCGGGCCGACCCGCGGGCGATCATCGTCGCCTGTCCGGTCGCGGACGGCGGGGAAGGCACGCTAAACGCCGTCCTGGCCACCGGATTTGAGCGCATGCCCGCCTATGTCAGTGGACCGACCGGTGCGGGGGTGCACACCTCTTACGCGCGGAGGGGCAGGCGCGCGGTCATCGAGCTGGCCGACGTCTGCGGCCTGCAGCGGTTGCCGTCCGCGACGCCGGCGCCGATGACCGCCACCACCTACGGGTTGGGCAGCATGATCGGCCGTGCGCTCGACGACGGTTGCCGCGACATCGTCGTCACCGTTGGGGGCAGCGCGAGCACCGATGGCGGCGCCGGCATGCTCGTCGCGCTGGGCGCCGAAATCCTTGACCACCATGGCAACCCGGTCCCGCCCGACGGTCACGGTCTGGCGCGGGCCGATCGGCTCGACCTGAGCGGGCTGCATCCCGCCATCGGGCG
>NZ_LZSE01000099.1 GCF_001665295.1 Mycobacterium sp. 1554424.7
TCGCCGGATACCGGTCCTCGTCGGTATTACCGCGCAAGTGCATCGAAATCAAGACCGAGCAATTTACCAATGTTGAATTGAATTCAAGCCGGAAAGTTTGGAAATGGTTGGTGGCTTCTGTGACTTTCGCGTATGTCGCGCATGGCGATGACGCCATGGTCAATAATGTCGTGGGGCCGAGTCGGGGGCGACTGACGGGAGCCGTTGGTGTCCTCATTCGTGGTTGTCGCGGCGGAGGCCCTTGCGGCGGCGTCGGCGAATTTGAGCGGGATCGGGTCGTCGCTTCGGGCGGCGAACGCGGCCGCGGCGGGTGCGACGACACAGGTGGCGGCGGCGGCCGACGATGAGGTGTCGGCGGCGATCGCCGCCTTGTTCGGCAGCTACGCCCAGGACTATCAGGCGCTGAGCGCGCAAACGGCGGCATTTCATGACCAATTCGTGGGGGCATTGAAGGGTGCGGGCGGCGCGTATGCGTTCGCCGAGGCCGCCAATGCCTCGCCATTGCAAACAATCGAGCAGGACATTCTCGGCGTGGTCAACGCACCCACCCAAACGCTGCTCGGACGCCCGTTGATCGGTAATGGCACAAATGCGGCTCCGGGCAGCGGTTTACCCGGCG
>NZ_LZSE01000100.1 GCF_001665295.1 Mycobacterium sp. 1554424.7
CCCCGGGGATCACCGGCGCCGGCGGGGCCGGCGGCCACGCCGGCAACGGCGGGGCGGGCGGGGTCGGCGGCAACGCCGGCGGCAACGGCGCGGCCAACGGCAGCGGCGGCCACGGTGGCAACGGCGCCACCGGCGGCGCCGGCGCCGAAGCCGGCTCCAGCCTGGGGCTCGGCACCACTGGCCCGGTCGGCGGCGCCGGCGGCAATGGTGGCAACGCCGGGGCCGGCGGCGCGGCCGGTCAGGGCGGCACCGGCGCAGGCACCGCGGGCGCAGCGGGGACCGCCGGCAACGGCGG
The DNA here is from genome assembly GCF_001665295.1 of Mycobacterium sp. 1554424.7. Lineage (GTDB taxonomy): Bacteria > Actinomycetota > Actinomycetes > Mycobacteriales > Mycobacteriaceae > Mycobacterium. Next base: position 296 of record NZ_LZSE01000100.1, read on the forward strand.
ACACGGCGGCAACGGCGGCACCGGAGACAGCGGCGCCACCATTGGCGGAACCCTCAACGGCGGCAACGGATTTGTCGGCGGCGCCGGCGGGGCCGGCGGCACCGGAGGCAACGGCGCGGCCGGGGTCGCCAACGGCAACGGCGGCCAGGGCGGGAACGGGGGCCAAGGCGGCGCTGGCGCCGACGGTATGCTCGGCGCCGGCGGACTGCTCGGCGGCACCGGCGGCAAGGGCGCCGACGGCGGCGTGGGCGGGGCCGGCGGCAATGCCGGCAGCGGCGGGCTGAGCGGCACGGGCACCGCCGGCAACGGCGGCCAGGGCGGCACCGGGGGTGCCGGCGGCAACGGCGGCAGCGGCGCAGCGATCCTCAACGCCTTGGGCAGCCTCGGCGGCGGCAACGCCGGCGACGGCGGTGCCGGCGGCCACGGCGGGGCGGGCGGCAACAGCTTCAACAACGGCACCAACGGCACGGGCGGCGCCGGCGGCCACGGCGGTCAGGGCGGCACCGGCGGCTCCGGGGCCTCGGCGTCGGTGCTGAGCGGCGTGTTCAGCACCGATGGCGGCATCGGTGGCAACGGCGGCACCGGCGGCAACGGCGGGGTCGGCGGGGCCGCGGGCAGCGGCGGCAATCCGGCCACCGGGGTCGTCGGCGCCGGCGGCGACGCCGGCAACGGCGGCAACGGCGGCAACGGCGCGAACGGCACCGCCGGCACCAACGTGGTGGGCAGCACCGCCGGCGGGGCGGGCGGCCACGCCGGCAACGGCGGTGGCGGCGGCACCGGCGGCAACGCCGGCGGAACCGGGGCGGCCAACGGCAGCGGCGGCAGCGGCGGCAACGGCGGCACCGGCGGCAACGGCGCCAACGCCGGGACCAGTGTCGGGCTGGGCACGGCCGGCGCGGCCGGTGGCGCCGGCGGCGCCGGCGGGAACGGCGGGGCGGCCGGGGCGGCCGGCAGCATCGGAAACGGCGCCGGCACCATCGGGACCGGTGGTACCGGCGGCAACGGCGGCACCGGCGCGACGGGCGGCACCGGCGACGCTCTCCTGGCCGGTCTGCTCAACGGCGGCAACGGCCTGACCGGTGGCGTCGGCGGGGCCGGCGGCCAGGGCGGGGCCGGCGGTGCGGGCGTCGGCGGCGTTCACGGCGGCACCGGCGGCACCGGCGGTGTCGGCGGCCAGGGCGGCACGGGCGGCGCCGGTGGCACGGGGCTGGGCCTCGACCTCGCCGGCGGCAACGGCGGCATGGGCGGCGGCGGCGGTGTCGGCGGCAACGGCGGCGCCGCCACCGCCGGCGGTCACGGCGGCGCCGCGGGCAACGGCGGCGCCAGCGGCGCCGGCGGCAAGGGCGGCGCCAGCGGAATTCTTGGTCTGCTCGGGGGCGGCGGCGGCACGGGCGGCCAGGGCGGCGTCGGCGGCCACGGCGGCCACGGCGGCGCGGCAACCGGCGGCGGTCACGGCGGTCTCGGCGGGAACGGCGGCGGCGGCAGCATCGGCGGCGCCGGCGGCACGGCCCTAACGGGCACCGGCGGCACCGGCGGCCAGGGCGGTACCGGAGGCGGCGGGGGCGACGGCGGCGACGCGACCGGCGGTGCCGGCGGCAATGGCGGCAACGGCGCCAACGGCGGCAACGGTGGCGCGGGCGGCGCCGGCGGCTCCCAGGGCGTCGGCGGCACGGGAGGTGGCGGCGGCGCCAAGGGCACCGGCGGGACCGGCAGCCCGGCCGGCAGCAATGGCACCAACGGCAGCACTGGCTCGCACGGTTGAGCGGCCCTCGCGCGGGCTAGCGGCGCAGCCGCTCCCTCAGCGCTTCAACCGACTCCAAAACCGAATTCAGTTGCTCGCCAACGCGTTCCGGCGCTGTCCCACCCCGACCGTCGCGCGACGACACCGAGCCCTCGATGGTCAGCACGTCGCGCACTTCGGGCGTCAGCTCGGGGCTGATCGCGGCCAGCTCGTCGTCGGTCAGCTCGTCGAGCCCGACGCCGCGGCCCTCGGCTGTCCGCACCGCCGCCCCGGCGGCCTCGTGGGCGGCGCGGAACGGAATACCCTGTCGAACAAGCCATTCCGCGATGTCGGTGGCCAGCGTGTAGCCGGCCGGGGCCAGCGCCGCCATCCGCTCGACGTCGAACGTGAGGCTGGCCACCAATCCGGCCATCGCCGGCAGCAGCAGCTCCAGCTGGGCCACCGCGTCGAACACCGGTTCCTTGTCCTCCTGCAGGTCACGGTTGTAGGCGAGCGGCTGGGCCTTCAGCGTCGCCAGCAGGCCGGCCAGGTTTCCGATCAGCCGCCCGGCCTTGCCGCGGGCCAGCTCGGCGATGTCGGGGTTCTTCTTCTGCGGCATGATCGAGCTACCGGTGGACCAGGAATCGTGCAGGATGACGTAGCCGAATTCCGTTGAGCTCCAAAGGATGATGTCCTCGGCCAGCCGGGACAGGTCGACGCCGATCATGGCGAAGACGAACGCGGCCTCGGCGGCGAAATCCCGCGCCGCGGTCGCGTCGACGGAGTTGTCGGCGGCGGCCGCGAAGCCCAGCTCCGCGGCGATCGCGTCCGGATCCAGCCCCAGCGACGACCCGGCCAGCGCGCCCGAGCCGTACGGGGAAACCGCCGCGCGCCTGTCGAAGTCGACGATCCGGTCCACGTCGCGCAGCAGCGGCTGGGCGTGCGCCAGCAGGTGGTGCGCCAGCAGGATCGGCTGGGCGGACTGCAGGTGGGTCTTGCCGGGCATGATCGCGCCCGGGTGCGCGGCGGCCTGGGCGGCCAGCGCGGCGACGACCTCGAGCGCCCCGTCGGCGACGCGGCGCACCGCGTCGCGAAGCCACATCCGAAACAGCGTGGCCACCTGGTCGTTTCGCGACCGCCCGGCCCGCAGCCGGCCGCCGAGGTCGGCCCCGACCCGGTCGATCAGCCCGCGCTCCAGCGCCGCGTGCACGTCCTCGTCGGTCACCAGCGGCGTGAAGCTGCCGTCGGCCACGTCCTCGGCGAGGCTGTCCAGCCCGGCCAGCAGCCCGTCGCGCTGCTCCTCGTCGAGGAGCCCGGCCCGGAACAGGATCACGGTGTGCGCCCGTGAGGCGACGACGTCGTACGGCGCCAGCACCCAGTCGAAGTGGGTGGACTTGCTCAGCGCGGCCAGCGCGTCGGACGGCCCGTCGGCGAACCGGCCGCCCCACAACGACCCCTCGCGCGTGCTCACCTTTCTGTGCCGACCAGACGCAAAAGCCCCTTTGGGCCCGGCGTGTCGGGGGCTTTCACGTCTGGTGGCCGGGCAGGGCCCGGCGAACACCGCTGGACGAACGTCACTGCCGGTCCCGGCGGGACGCGATCTTCGACGACAGCCCGTGCACGTAGACGAAGCCCTTCGCGGCCGACTGGTCGAAGCTGTCGCCCTCGTCGTAGGTGGCCAGGTTGAAGTCGTAGAGCGACTCGGCGCTGCGCCGGCCGTTGACCGCGATGTGCCCGCCGTGCAACACCATCCGCACCTCGCCGGTCACGTGCTCCTGGGTCTTGGCGACGAAGCTTTCCAGCGCGTCCTTCAGCGGCGAATACCAGAGCCCGTCGTACACCAGCTCGGCCCAGCGCTGGTCGGTGTGGCGCTTGAACCGGCCCAGCTCGCGCTCCAGCGTCACGTGCTCGAGTTCGGTGTGCGCCGTGATCAGCACCATCGCGCCGGGCGCCTCGTAGATCTCCCGGCTCTTGATGCCCACCAGCCGGTCCTCGACCACGTCGAGGCGGCCCACCCCCTGCGAGCCGGCGCGCCGGTTGAGTTCCTCGATGGCCTGCAGCATCGACACCCGCTTGCCGTCGATGGACACGGGCACCCCGCGCTCGAACCCGACGATCACCTCGTCGGGCGTGCTCCAGTTCAGCGTCGGGTCCTCGGTGTAGGAGTAGACGTCCTTGGTGGGCGCGTTCCAAAGATGTTCCAGGAAGCCGGTTTCCACCGCGCGGCCCCACACGTTCTGGTCGATCGAGAACGGCGAGCGCTTGGTGACGTTGATCGGGATGGCGTTCTCCTCGGCGAACGCGATCGCCTTCTCCCGCGTCCACGCATAGTCGCGGACCGGCGCCAGCACCTCCAAATCGGGTGCCAGCGAAGCGAATCCGACCTCGAAGCGGACCTGGTCGTTGCCCTTGCCGGTGCAGCCGTGCGCGACGATGCTGCCGCCGTGCTCGCGGGCCGCCGCGACCAGATGCTTGACGATCAGCGGTCGGCTGATCGCCGACACCAGCGGGTAGCGATCCATGTACAGCGCGTTGTTGAGCACGGTCGGCAGGCAGTAGCCCTCGGCGAATTCGTCGCGGGCGTCGACGACGACGGCCTCGACGGCGCCGCAGTCCAGGGCCCGCTGGCGCACCACCTCCATGTCCTCGCCGCCCTGGCCGAGGTCGATCGCGACCGCGACCACCTCGCGGCCGGTCTCCTTGCCGATCCAGCTGATCGCCACCGAGGTGTCCAGCCCGCCCGAATACGCCAGGATGACGCGTTCTGACATTGCTCTGTCTCCTTACTTGATCTGCTCGAGCATCGTGGCGAGTTCCGCGCCGGTCATCGGCTCGCGGGCAACCACCAGGATGGTGTCATCGCCGGCCACGGTGCCGACTACGTACGGTAGGGCCGCGCGGTCGATCGCGCTGGCCAGATAGTGGGCCGCGCCCGGTGGGGTGCGCAGCACCGCGAGGTTGCCGCTGGCGTCGGTCGACACCAGCAACTCGCCGAGCAGTCGCGACATCCGGTCGGTGCCGCCGGATACCCCGCGCACGGGGCTGCCGTCCTCGGGAACGATGTAGACGCCGACGCCGCCGTCGGCGCCGCGCAGCTTGACCGCGCCCAGCTCCTCGAGATCGCGCGACAGCGTGGCCTGGGTGACGTCAATGCCCTCGCCGGCCAGCCGGGCCGCCAGTTCGCTTTGGCTGCTGATCGACGCCGACGACAGGATCGCGACGATGCGGGCCTGCCGCCCGGCGCGCGTGGTCTCGCCCGCGCGCGTCATCGGGACCGCTCCAGCAGCCACACCAGCAGCGCCTTCTGCGCGTGCAGGCGGTTTTCGGCCTCGTCCCACACCGCGCTGGCCGACCCGTCCATCACCTCGTCGGTGATCTCCTCGCCGCGGTGGGCCGGAAGACAATGCAGCACAACGGCTTCCGGGTCTGCCAGCCCCACCAGCCGCGCGTTGAGCTGGAACGGCCGGAACGGCCCCACCCGGTCCAGCCCGTCGTTCTCCTGCCCCATCGACGTCCACGTGTCGGTGACGACGACGTCGGCGCCCTTGGCGGCCGCGTCGGGGTCGACGGTGAGCGTGACCGACGCGCCGGTGGCCTCGGCGCGCTTACCGGCCGCGCCCACCACGGCCGGGTCTGGCGCGAATCCCTCTGGGGCGGCGACGGTGACGTGGATGCCGGCGGTGACCCCGCCGAGGATCAGCGAGTGGGCCATGTTATTGGCGCCGTCGCCGAAGTAGGCGAGCCGCAACCCCTTTAGCGAACCCTTGCGTTCGGCGATGGTCTGCAGGTCGGCCAGCACCTGGCATGGATGGAAGTCGTCGGAGAGCGCATTCACCACCGGCACCGTCGCGGTGGCGGCCATCGCCTCGAGCCGGTCCTGCCCGAACGTGCGCCAGACGATGGCGTCGACGTAGCGGGACAACACCTGCGCGGTGTCGCCCAGGGTCTCGTCGCGCCCCATCTGCGTGCTGCGGGCGTCGACGACGACGGCGTGGCCGCCGAGTTGGGCGATGCCCACCTCGAACGAGAACCGGGTGCGGGTCGAGTTCTTGTCGAAGATGACCGCGACCCCGCGCGGCCCCTCGAGGGGTCGGCGGGCGAACGGGTCCTTCTTCAGCTCGGCCGCCAGCTCGAGCACCTCGGCCTGTTCGCCGGGCGTCAGGTCGTCGTCGCGCAGGAAGTGCCGGGTCACGCTGTGGCCCCGTCCAGGATGCCCGGCAGTGCGGCGATGAAGCCGTCGATCTGGGCCTCGGTGATGATCAGCGGCGGCGCCAGCCGGATGACGTCGGGGGCCGCCGCATTGACCAGGAACCCGGCGTCCCGCGCCGCGGCCTCGGCGCCCTTGGCCGCCGGCGCCGAAAGCACGATGCCCCAGAGCAACCCGCGGCCGCGCACGTGGTCGATCAGCGGGTGCCCGAGCCGTTCGATGCCGTGGCGCACCGACTTGCCGAGCACCTCCGCGTGGCGCACCAGGTCCTCCGCGGCGATCACCCGCAGCACCGCCAGCGCCGCGGCGGTGCAGATCGGGTTGCCGCCGAAGGTGCTGCCGTGCAGGCCGGGGGTGAGCAGCTCGGCGGCCGGCCCGACGGCCAGGCACGCCCCGATGGGCAGTCCCCCGCCGAGCCCCTTGGCCATGGTCACCACGTCGGGGGTGATGCCGTCGTGCTGGTGGGCGAAAAACGCGCCGGTGCGGCCCATTCCGGTCTGGACCTCGTCGAGCACCAGCAGCGCGCCGTGGCGCGCCGTGATGTCCCGCGCGGCGGCCAGGTAGCCCTCGGGCGGGACGACGACGCCGCTCTCCCCCATGATCGGCTCGAGGAACACCGCGGCGGTGTCGTCGCCGACCGCGGCGGCCAGCGCGTCGCTGTCGCCGTACGGCACGTGCGTGACATAGCCCGGCAGCGGCTCGAACGGCGCCTGCTTGGTCGGCTGGCCGGTCAGCGCGAGCGATCCCATCGTCCGGCCGTGGAACGCCTCTTGTGCCGCAACAAGTTTCGTGCGGCCAGTCAGCCGCGACAGCTTGAACGCCACCTCGTTGGCCTCGGTGCCGGAGTTGCAGAAGAACACGCGCGCCGGTGAGTCGGCCCCCAGCAGTGCGACCAGTTCCTCGGCCAGCGCGACGCCCGGCTCGGTGGCATAGAGGTTGGAGGTGTGGCCCAGCGTGGCCATCTGGTGAGTGACGGCCTCGATGACGGCGGGGTGCCGATGGCCGAGGACGTTGACCGCGATGCCGCCGAGCAGGTCGACGTAGGTCTTGCCGTCCACGTCGGTGACGACGGCGCCGTCACCGCTGGCCAGCGCCACCGGCGGGGTGCCGTAGTTGTGCATCATCACGGCGTCCCACCGCCGCTTCAAAGACTCCGTGGCCGTCATGCGCTGATTACCTTGGTTCCGGTGCCCGCATCGGTGAAAAGCTCGACCAGGACGCAGTGTTCGACCCGGCCGTCGATGACGTGCGCGCTGGGCACCCCGCCGCTGACGGCCCGCAGGCACGCCTCGACCTTGGGGATCATGCCGGTCTCCAGGGTTGGCAGCAGCCGCGCCAGCGCGACGGTGTCGATTTCGCTGACCAACGACGCGCGGTCCGGCCAGCTGGTGTACAAGCCTTCGACATCGGTGAGCATCAACAGCTTTTCGGCTCCCAGGGCTTCGGCCAGCGCCGCCGCAGCGGTGTCGGCGTTGATGTTGTGGACCACGCCTTCGGCGTCCGGCGCCAGCGTCGAGACCACCGGGATACGCCGCGCCGCAATCAGATCCAGCACGGCGTCGGTGTTGACCAGCTCGACGTCGCCCACCAGGCCGATGTCGGTGGCCACGCCGTCGACCGTGACGCTGCGCCGCACCGCGGTGAACAGTTGCGCGTCCTCGCCGGTGATGCCGACGGCGTAGGGTCCGTGCGCGTTGATCAGGTTCACCAGTTCGCGGCCGACCTGGCCGAACAAGACCATCCGCGCCACGTCGAGCACTTCCGGTGTGGTGACCCGGAAGCCGCCCTTGAAGTCGCCTTCGATGCCGAGCCGGCGCAGCATGGCGGTGATTTGCGGACCTCCCCCGTGCACGACGACGGGGTGGATGCCGCAGTTGCGCAGGAACGCCATGTCGGCCGCGAAGGCGTGGCGCAGCGCGTCGTCGGTCATGGCGTTGCCGCCGTATTTGATGACGACGATCTTGCCGTGCAGCTGCTTGAGCCACGGCAGGGCCTCGGCCAGCACCTGCGCTTTGACCTGGGTGTGTAGCTGTTCGACGTTGAGGCTCATGAGCTGTACGCCGAATTCTCTTCGACGTAGCCGTGCGACAGGTCGGTGGTGCGGACGGCGGCGCTGGCGTCGCCGACGCGGAGGTCGACGGTGATGTCGATGTCGGCGCCCGACAGGTCGACCTCGCGCGCGCCGGGCGCCCCGACCCCGTCGACGCACACCGCGAAACCGTTGAACGACACCTGGATTCGATCCGGTTCGAGCGTGACCGGCGCCATGCCCACGGCCGCGAGGACCCGACCCCAGTTCGGGTCGGACCCGAACACCGCCGTCTTGACCAGGCTGTCGCGGGCGATCGCGCGCGCGGCGGTCAGCGCGTCGTCCTCGGAGGCGGCCCCGGTCACGGTCACGGTGACGCGCTTGGTGACGCCCTCGGCGTCGGCCTGCAGCTGCGCACAGAGGTCGTCGCATACCCGCAGCACCGCCTCGTCGAGGTCGTCCTGCGACGGGGTGATCTCGCTGGCGCCCGACGCCAGCAGCAGCACGGTGTCGTTGGTCGAGCAGCAGCCGTCAATGTCAAGCCGGTCGAAGGTGCGGGCGGTGGCGTGGCGCAGCGCCGCGTCGAGCGCGTCCGGCGAGACGACCACGTCGGTGGTGAGCACGCACAGCATCGTGGCCAGCGACGGCGCCAGCATGCCCGCGCCCTTGGCCATCCCGCCGATCGTCCAGTTGTCGGGATGGTGCAGCGCAACCTGTTTGGGCACGGTGTCGGTGGTCATGATGGCTTGGGCGGCGTCCTCGCCGCCGGTCAGCCCGCCGGCCATCTCGTGCACGATCTCGCGCACCCCGGCGAGCACCTTGTCCATCGGCAGCCGGTCGCCGATCAGACCGGTGGAGCAGACCGCGACCTCGATGGCGCCGGTCTCGGTGCCCCAGTCCGACAGCGCGGCGGCGACCGCCTCCGCGGTGGCGTGGGTGTCCTGGAAGCCGCCGGGGCCGGTGCAGGCGTTGGCGCCGCCGGAGTTGAGGATCACCGCGCGCAGCGCTCCGGTGGTCAGCACCTGTTGGGTCCAGAGGACCGGCGCGGCCTTGACCTTGTTGCGGGTGAACACCCCCGCGGCCGCGTAGTCGGGCCCTTCGTTGAAGACCAGCGCGAGGTCGCGGGCCCCGGATGCCTTGATCCCGGCGGCGATGCCGGCGGCCCGAAACCCGGCCGGGGCGGTGACGCCCTGCTCGCGCAGCAACCGCGCCTCGGCGGCAGTCGAGGTCACGGCGCCACTCCCACTACCGAAAGGCCTTCGGCCTCAGGCCAACCCAGCGCCAGGTTCATCGACTGCACCGCGGCGCCGCCGGTGCCCTTGACCAGGTTGTCGATCGCGGCGATCGCCACGAACGTCTCGGCGGCCTCGTCCACCGCGACGGCGATGTGCGCGGCGTTGCTACCGATCACCGCCCCGGTGCGGGGCAGCTGCCCCTCGGGCATCAGGTACACGAAAGGCTCGGCGTCGTAGGCCTTTTCGTAGGCGGCCCGCAGCTGCGACAGCGGCGCTCGGGTGCGCGCGGTGCAGGTGGCCAGGATGCCGCGGGAGGTGGGGATCAGCACCGGGGTGAACGACACGGCGACGTCGTGGTCGGTGACGGCCCCGAGGCCCTGGGCGATCTCGGGGGTGTGCCGGTGCGCGCCGGCGATGTTGTAGGCCCGCGCCGACCCGATGACCTCCGAGCCGAGCAGGTCGGTCTTGGCGGCGCGGCCGGCGCCCGACGTGCCGCTGACGGCGACCACCGTGACGGCCGGCTCGATGAGGCCCTCGGCCATCGCGGGCGACAGCGCGAGCAGGGCCGCCGTCGGGTAACAGCCCGGAACCGCGACGCGACGGGCCCCGCGCAGCAGCTCGCGGCGGCCGGGCAACTCGGGCAGCCCGTACGGCCAGCTGCCGGCGTGGGTCGTTCCGTAGAACCGCTCCCAGGCCGCGGCGTCGGTGAGCCGAAAGTCGGCGCCGCAGTCGATGATCAACGTCTCGGGGCCGAGCCGTTCGGCCAGCGCGGCCGAATGCCCGTGCGGCAGGGCCAGGAACACTACGTTGTGGTCTTCCAGGACGGCCGCATCGGTGGGCTCGACCACGCGTTGGGCCAACGGAAGCAAATGCGGATGATGCTCACCCAGGGTGCTGCCGGCGCTCGCCGCCGCGGTCACAGCGCCGATCGTAAGGCGGCCGTCGGCGTAGCGCGGATGCCCGAGCAGGAGCCGTAGGATTTCCCCGCCTGCGTAGCCGGTGGCACCGGCCACCGCCACCCTCAATACGTCGGCCATCTCGACGATTCTGCATGGTTATGCAGTAGTTTGCAAATCCATTCTGACCTGCTGAACCGGAGGCGGTGTGCGCCCAGGAGGTCGCGTCGGGCAAGGCTTCGCTTCGCTTCGGAAAGGGCGAGGCCTACACGACTCTCCTGGGCGCCACCGGGCTATGCGGCGACCCCGATGCCCAAGCTGGCCTCGATGGCCGCCTGCAGCGCGAGTTCGAGGTCGGTCAGGGCAGTGTTGATGGACACGACGACCGAGCCGCCGGTCTGTTCCAGCGTGGAGGCCGCGCCGGAGAGGCCGGTCGCCAGGTCGGTGGCGAGCCCGAGCACGCCGGGAGCGCCCACGCCCAGAGTCGCCCCGAAACCGCCGAAGAGCGCGCCGCCGACCTGGGCTGCGGTGTTCTCCCAGATAGTCACCAACGCGTTACCCGTGCCGGCCAGCCCGGACAGGCCCGTCGCCAGGCTCCCGCCCAGGGTTTCACCCGCGTGGACCAGGCCCGCGAGGCCGCCGGTGAGGCCGCCTGCCAGGGATCCGGTGGCCTGTAGCAGGCCATTCAGAGCGACACCGAGGTTAGCCGACAGCGCCGCATTGATGGACAGTCCCAGGTTGGGAATGGACAGCGTCGACAACGCGGCAGCGAAGTTGGCGGCCAGGCTCTCGCCGGTCTGGATCGCCGTGTTCAGGCCCGCTGCGAAGTTGCCGGCGAAGTTGGCCGCCAGATTCTCACCGGTCTGAATAAACGCGTTGAGGTTGGTGCCCAGGTTCAGGCTTCCCGACAACATCGCGTTCAGCGACGCACCCAACCCATTCAGCGACGCGCTAATCGAACCGCCGATCCCGTTCAGCGCCGCGCTCAGTCCGACACCCAGCGCACCCAGGTTAGGCAGCGTGAACGGAGGCAGGGCCGGGAAGGTGAAAGGCGGCAGCGTCAATGCCCCCGACAACACCGCGTTCAGCGCCGCGTTGATGTCGGCGCCCAGGTTGGGCAGCGTGATCGGCGGCAGACCCGGGAACGGCGGCAAGGTGAAGCTCGGCAGCCCCGGCAGCGTCAGGTTGATCGGCGGCAACGTCAACGCCCCCGACAACACCGCATTGAGAGCCGCGTTGATGTCGGCCCCCAGGTTGGGCAGCGTGATCGGCGGCAGCCCCGGGAACGGCGGCAAGGTGAAGCTCGGCAGCCCCGGCAGCGTCAGGTTGATCGGCGGCAACGTCAACGCCCCCGACAACGCCGCGTTCAGCGACGCACTCAGGTTGGCGCCCAAGCCATTCAGCGCAGCACCGAGCTGCACTCCGAACGCACCCAGGTTCGGAATCGTCAGCGCCGGCAGACCCGGCAGCGACGCCAGGAAGTTCGCCGCCAGCGTCTCACCGGTCTGAAGCGCCCCATTGAGACCCGCCCCGAGGTTGCCGGCCAAATTACCCAGTCCGTTGATTCCCGCGGCAAGGTTGGCGGCCAAGCCATTCAGGCTGCCACCCAGGCTGGCCGATAGGGCCGCATTGAGGTCAACAGCGAAGTTGGCGTTCAGCAGCGCCTGCAGGGCGCCGTTGGCCTGGGCCATCAGCTGGGCACCCGTGGCCGACAAGGCCGCACCGCTATTTTCTAGCGCGAGCCCGGCCTGGACGATGGCGTTCCCGGTCTGGACCATCCCGTTGCCGATACCCGAGAGGATGAAACCGCCAGTCTGGAAAGCGATTCCGCCGAGCCCGGCACCCAGAAGCGTTTCCAGCGTACCGCCGAGCGACGCCCCCAAACTGGTACTCAAGCCGGCCGACAAAGACGCGCTAAGCGAGGCACCGAGCCCGGAAAGCGCAGCACCGAAGTCCGCCGCCAAATTGCCGCCGCCCGAGAGCAACGCAGCGCTGTTGGCGATTTCGGCGGTCACATAAGCGGTCGCGCCGCCACTCAGCGTGTTGACGAAGGCGTTGTAGGACGAGGCTGCTTGCGCACTCAGCGCTTGGAACTCCTGGCCGACGTTTGCGAAGAGCGCGGCGATGGCGGCCGATACCTCATCCCCCGCGGCGGGCGCCATGCTGGTGGTCGGGGCGACGATCGCCTGGGTGACCTCATCCACTGCCGAGCGAATACTCGCAAGATCTTGGGCTGCTACCTCGATGAGATCGGGAACTGCAACGACGAAAGACATGTTCATCTCCCCACGCGAATGAACGACATATACGTTTGTGAGCCCGAATTATCGAGGCAAGCTGAGCGTAATGGTGTGCCACACAAGCACATTCGAAAACGGATGTTTTCAACAGGGTCCAGCGGGTCTATTTACGATTCTGCGGACCGGCCAGGGGAGACCTAGCGTACCGGAACGGCGCAGGTCACGATACTTAAGGTACAAACCCCTTGCTATTGAACAATTTTCAGTCCGCTGGGCCTCCTCGTCGTCACAATTTGACTACACGTGATCGCATTCGGCATGTGCCGAATAGGGGAGGTTCCCACTGGCCCCGCGCTTTAAACATCGCAAGAAAAATATACCTTGAATTGGTATCCGCGTACCGAAAATACGAGAATGACAAGGCCTTTCCGCTGGCCCCCATCTCTACGACCCGGCGGACGCGAGCACGGCGAAGAATGCGGGCGAGCAATCGGAGCCGCTTGGCCCGCCAGGAAGCGCAAGCGGCGGTGGACCGACATGGCGCCCATCCGAGGGCGGTCAAACTGGTATCGGTGTACCGAAAACGCGCGAGCGACAAGGCCTTTCCGCCGATCTCCGTCTCGGCGACCCAAGCGGCTAGAAGATTAGGAGGTATCGATACCAGCGGCGGGGGCGACGCGAGCGCGCCGATCGCTTGAGCAAGTCGTTGGGGCACGTAGTTCACCAGGAACGGCAGGAGCCCGCTGAAGGGCGTGCTGCCGGCACCAATGGTGACATTGACCGGCGGTAGCACGCTGTTGTCCAGGAGCGTGATTGTCGCCGTCACTGGGTAATAACCGGGCGCATGGAGTATGCCGTCGAGCGGGAAGTTGGCGACCACGGTGACGTTGGCGATGTTCCCCATGGCGGGCCCGGAGAGGTTCGATAGGTTCAGCGCGTACCGGACTGTCGCCTGGCCGTTGAGGAAGCCGTTCGCGATGACGGCGGGTGCATCGACGAAGGCGGCGAAGGCCGCCGAGGCGTTCCCGGCCTCGACGGCCGCCGCAAACGTCGACGCGCTGTAAGCCGCCGCATCTATCATTGTGGCCGGCGGGCCCATCAGGGCGGCGCCGAACACCATCGGCAGCCCGACGGCGTTGTCCACGGTCACATCGGTGGGCACGGTGAGTGACTGAACAACCAGGGATGACGTGACGCCGTTATTCGTGAGTGTCGCAACGACATTGGCAATGTTCTGCGCGATGCGACCGGGTATGGCGGCAACCGGCTGGAAATCGCCCGTCTGGAATGCGGTGGCGATGGCTTGGGCGTAGCTCATCTGATTGGCGACGACCTGCCGCAGGAACGGGAATGGATCGGCCAACCAACCGCCCATGAGGCTTTGCAGGTTGACCGATGTGTTGTAGACGAGCGCTTCGTACGGGCCCGCGATGCCCGTGAAGTACGGGCCAGAGACGGCCTGCGCGTTCAGCAGGCCCGGAAGTATCGAATTCCCAACGCCGGTAAGCGAATTCGTCAGTCCGCCAAGAGTGGTGGGCAACCCGGGGAGTGCGCCCGCCACAAGCGATCCCAGATTGCTTCCGAGTGTGCCCAGGTCTCCAAGCGAGCCTAGGCCGCCGAGAGGGGAGCCGCCGGACGTGCCGCCGCCGAGGAGGCCGGCGACGCTCACGCTCTGGGCGGAGGCCGCGGTCCCGCTGATCGCGGTCGCCGCAGTCCGTTCGGCGCTGGCGGCCTCGGTGCCGGCGTAGGCGCCCGCGGCAGCGTTCACCGCTTTGACGAACTCGGCGTGGAACGCCTGGGCTTGGGCGCTGAGCCACTGAAAGTCCTGGCCGAACTTGTCGAACATCGCCGACATGGCGGCCGATATCTCGTCCGCGGCGGCGGGGAGAATCCCCGTCGTGGGTCCGGCCGCGCTTGACGCTGCCTCCTCCACCAGCGAACGGGATGTCCGCCAAGTCTCGGGCTGCCGCCTCCACCTGCTGGGGCGCCACCGTCAGGAACGACGTGGCCGAACCCGTCGGGTCATCGCCCGCGGTTACCCGGTAGAACTCTAGGTAAGCACGTGCCTAATAAGTCATTTCGGGTCGGGTACTACGGATGCACGAAGCAACCGCGGCGCTTCAGTTAGCCGCCGAACGCAGATGCGAGCAGTTGGGGCGTGTAGTCCAGCAGCGCCGGAAGGAACCCGCCGACGGGCGGGCCGCTGACGGTGATCGGGTTGCCGAACAGTGACGCCGTCGTCACAACGGGGTGCACGGGAACGAGGAGGCCGGAGAAGGCAACGTCCGCCGTCAGGCCCGGCGCCAGTTGCACGGGTAACGTCTGCTGGCCGTTGAGGAAAGCGTTCGCGATGTTGGCCGGGGCATCGACGAACGCGGTGAACGCCGCCAGCGGGTTGCCCGTGCCTACGCCCTCGAGAAACGCTGCGCCGCTTAGCGATGCGGCGAGGCCCGCGTTGACCGGCGCGCCCAACGCATCGAAAGCCAGCAGCTCCGGCAGCCCAAGGCCGACGGCGAACGCGGGCGGATTGATCGACGTCACCGACAGCGAGGCCGGCACGGTCAACTCCCCGATCAGTTTGGCCGAGCCCAGCGCAAACTGTCCGCTCGTGTTCAGGATCGGCAGTGGGTTGCCGCTCTGCAGCGCCCCAAGGATCACCTGCGGATTGGTGTTGGTGGTCATGGCCTGCAGCACGGCGGGCGCCGTGACCGTGGCCCACGTAGCGCCGATGCCTTGCATATTGGCGGCCGTGTTCGCGAGGAGGCTTTCGTACGGTCCGGCGATTCCGGCCAAGTCGCCGGTCGCCGCCGCGGCGCCTCCCCCGAGCAGCCCCTGCGCCAGGGCCTGCTCCGCGTTGGCCGCCTCGGCGCTGAGGTAGGCCCCCGCGCCCGCGTTCAGCAGGCTGACGAATTGGGCGTGAAACGCCTGCGCCTGCGCGTTGATGGCTTGGTATTCCTGGCCGACGCTGCCGAACAGCGCTGCGATCGCCCCCGACACCTCATCCGCGGCCGCCGCCGCCACCCCGGTCGTGGGATTGGCGGCGGCCGCGCAGGCCTCGCCGAGCGCTGAGCGAATTCCCGCCAGCTGCTGGGCCGCCGCCTGGACCAACTCCGGCTGCGCAATGACAAAAGACATTGCTGGCCTCCCATCGGCTCATCAGGGAGATCACCGGATGGTGACCAAGATGAAGATGAGGTTAATGGGACATATGTGCAATTGGAGGAAATTGCACATTTTCGTGACCTGTGTGGCGTCACGATCTCGCTACGAACAGTGCAGATACGCGGTCCGGGCGAGAGAGAGGACGGCTACTGCGGCCGCGAGGCGAAACGAGCGCTTCACGACTACGACAGCGGTGTGATCGCCGCCGCGAGTTGTGACCCGAAGCTCAGCAAGCCCGGGATGAGGCCACCGATTTGAGTGCCCGGAAGCGGACCCAACACGTTATCGACAACGGGACTTAGAGGAGTTAGAAGCCCTCCCAATGGGAGTTCGGCGACTGACGGGATGTCCAGGAGGGGCAATCCGTCAGACGTTACGGTGACCGTCAGCGTCGGCAGGCTGATGAACGTCTGGCCGTTGAGGAAGCCATTCGCGATCGCGCCCGGGGCACCGAACAGCGCCGCCGCGGCTCCCAGTGGGTCACCCGTCTGCACCGCGGTAACAAATGCGACCGCACTCGAATTCAGGGCACTCAACGCGTTGGCCGGCGCACCTATCGCGTCCACAAGGACCTGCAAGGGCAGTCCGAAGGTGATCTCGAAGTTCCCCGGATTAAGCGCCACCCCGAAGTTCGTGAGCGTGCTGACCACGTTGGTGAAGTTCTGCGAGATCTGCGCGGGGATCGAGCCCGGGGGGAACAGGTTGGTGACGTTCTGCGCCATCTGCCCGGGGATGGCGAGGATGGGCGCGAGGTCTCCCAGTGGGCCAAGCGGGGTGACGGGCATCGTCGGCGCCGTGGGCGAGCCGAGTTGAGCGAGGTCAACGTTGAACGGCTGGAAACCGGGCAGCACAACGTTTTCCAGGCCCTGTGCGACGGCGTGCACCGCGCCCTGGACGTCGCCTGTCGCGAGGGCCTGACCGGCGGCCTGGAAGCTGGCGGGTAAGCCGCTCAACCCGGTGACGAGGTCGGTGCCGGCATTCTGCAGACTCGTGACGACGGTCTGGGCGTACCCGATTTGGTTGGTGATCAACTGCTGCAGCACCGCACCGGGGTTGAGCGTCGACAGGCCCTGGATGCCGGTCTGGATGGTCGCCGGCAGACCGGCCAGCTCGGCCGGCAGGTTTTGGACGCCGGTCACGATCGACGAACCGATCGTTTGCGCGTAGCCGATCTGGTTGTTGGCCAGTTGGTGCAGGAACGGGAACGGATTGGCGGCGAAGGTGCCTCCGATGGCCTGCAGGTTGGTGACCGTGTTCGAGACCAGCGCCTGGTACGGCGCGGCCACGGCAGCGCCGAACGAGTTGAGGCCGGTGATAGCCGCGGACGCGCCGCCCGTCGGGAGCGAACCCAGCGCAATGGGCGAGCCGGCGATCGCGTTCGAAATCGCCTGCGCGCCATCCTGTATCTCGCCACCGAACGCGCCGAGGCTTCCCTCGCCCAGCTGCGCGGCCGTGGCGGCCTCCGCGCTGGCGTAGGCGCCGGCGCCCGCGTTCATCAGGTTGACGAACTGTTCGTGGAAGGCCTGCGCCTGGGAGGTCACGGCCTGGAATTCCTGGCCGAAGTTGCCGAACATCGAAGCGATCGCGACCGATACCTCGTCCTGAGCGGCCGTCGCTATCCCCGTCGTGGGACCGGCCGCAGAGGCCGCGGCCTCCGCCAGCGACGAACGAATACCGGCGAGATCCTGGGCAGCGCTCTGCACCAGATCCGGCGTTGCGACCACAAACGACATTTCCACCCTCTCCTCGGGCACTCGTACGGATGACCGGTGGTCATCCGATGTTCAGTAGGAGACCCCAAGGACCCCGCGCAACGCGTGCGCGAGGCCCCCTCGAGGCACTCGCTGCAGTTATCGGCCCGAAACTTACCGGGCAGTAACCCTGACTGACACGAGCCTAATAAGCCCCGGGCCGCAACGAAAAAGACAATTTCCGTTTTCACAGCGTTCGTTACGGTTGGCGATCTTTTCCGGCGCAACGCGCCAAATCCCGCAGCTCGAGAGGCCCCTCGGAACGCGACGAAGGGCGGGACGCCGGCCGACTCCGACGCCCCGCCCCTCAATGAATAGGTGACGGGCCGATCAGGTGGCGGCGATGTCCGCCGCCAGCTGGGCGGGGAAGCTAAGCAGGCCGGGAATCAGCCCACCGATCGGCGTTCCACCTGTGAGTTGGAGCTGCAACGGGAATCCATCCAGATCAACTAAGACCTCGGGGGTAGTGAGCGGGGCGAGAACCCCGCCGAGGGTCAAGTACGTCGTCGACGGCAGAGAAAGGCCGAGCAGCGAGACGGTCGCCGAGGGCAACGTCACGACGGTCGTCCCGTTCAGGAAGGCATTGGCGACGACGGCCGGGGCATCGAGGAAGGTGGCGGCGAACGCCGACGCGTTACCGGCCTGCGCCGCGCTGACCAGCGCCGTGCCGGTCGAGTTGAGTGCGCTGAGCGCATTCGCTGGCCCGCCGATCCCGTCCAAGATCAGCTGCAGCGGGATCCCAAAGCTCAACTCGGCCGTATCCGAGATGGTCAGCGTCGTCCCCAGGTTGGTGAAGGCGCTGATCAGATTCGTCGCGTGCTGTGCGATCTGCCCCGGAATGGTTCCGGCCGGGAACAGGTTCGCGACGTTCTGCGCCATCTGTCCGGGGATGGCCACGATGGGCGCCAGGTCCCCCAGCGGACCTATCGGCACGATATCGGTAACGAGCGTCGATCCGTCCGACGCCACCTGAACGCCATTGAAGCCAGGGAGGAAGGCATTGATCAGCGTCCGGTTGATGGCGCCGTATGCGGCACCATTGTCGCCCGCCAGGAGATCCTGGCCGGCCTCCAGCAAGCCCGCCGGCAGGGTCTGAATTCCGGTGACGAGATCATGCGCGGCGCTCTGCAACCCCGTGGCGACCACTTGGGCGTTGGCGATCTGGCTGGTGGTCAACTGCTGCAGCAGGGCGCCCGGGTTGACGGTGGCCAGGCCCTGAATGCCGGCCTGAATGGTCGCCGGCAGACTGGCCAATTCCGCGGGCAAGTTCTGGATGCCGGTCGCGATCGTCTGTCCGTAGAAGATCTGGTTATTGACGAGTTGGTGCAGGAACGGGAACGGGTTGGCGCTGACAGTGCCCCCGATGGCCTGCAGATTGGCGGCGGTGTTCGAGACCAGCGCCTGGTAGGGCGCGGCCACCGTGGCGCCGAACGAGCCGATTCCGCTCATCAGCGCGGACGCCCCGCCCGTCGGAAGTGAACCCAAACCAATCGGCGAGGCGGCGATAGCATTCGAAATCGCTTGCGCGCCAGCCTGAATCTCCCCAGCGACGGCGCCGCCGAGGCCCTGTTCGATCCCGCCGCCCAGCGCGGCCTGCGCGGCGTTGGCGGCCTCGGCGCCGGCATAGGTGCTCGCCCCGGCGTTCAGCAAGCTGACGAACTGCTGGTGAAACACCTGCGCCTGCGCGCTGACGGCCTGGAATTCCTGGCCGAAGTTCCCGAACAGCGAAGCGATCGCAACCGATACCTCGTCGGATGCCGCGGTCGCGATCCCGGTCGTGGGAGCCGCCGCGGTTGCCGCCGCCTCGGCCAGCGACGAACGAATACCGGCCAAATCCGTGGCCGCGCTCTCGACCAGGTCCGGCATTGCGATCACAAATGACATATCCACCCTCTCCTCGGACCACCGTTAATGACCAGTGGTCACCCACATGTACGCAGCCGAGTAAGGCCCCGCACACGGACGTGCGCGAGGCCCCCCTCGACTCTTCTTGCTGCTGCTTACCGAGCGGTAAACTTACCCGCCGGTAAGCAAGACAGACGTGAGTCTAATAAGCCGTCGGCTTTTGTCAATGTGGTGATGCGGATTTCACAGGAATCGTTAGGCTCGCGAACCGCATCGCACGCGGCGAGCCCAACGCCGCAGCTCAGGGCACCGCAACGCCTACCCCAGCGGCGGCGCGCCGATTGCCTGCGCGAGGGTTTCCGGCAGGAAGACCAGCAGGCCGGGCAGGATCCCCCCGAAGGTCGTGCCGCTCAGCGTGAGCGATCCCGGCCCGAGCGCCGGGATGCTGAGCGACGCGAACTGCAGCGGAGTGAGGATCCCCCCGACCGGGATCGCGGTGATCGTTTCGATACCGCCGGGACCGCCGAGCAGGGCCGGCAGGGGCAGCGCCGCTTGACCGTTGAGGAAGCCGTTGGCGATGACGGCCGGCGCATCGATCAGCGCGGCGACCGCCCCGAGCGCGTCCCCGGTTTGCACCGCGCCGAGGAACGCGCTCGCGCTGGACGCGGCCGCCTGCAGCGTGGCGACCGGCGGGCCCAGCGCGTCAAGCGCGAGCACCACGGGCAACCCGATGTGCAGGTTGCCGGTGTTCAGGTCCAGCGTCTGGGACAGATCTGTCAGCGTGCCGAAGAGGTTGGTCGCGTGCTGGGCCACCGTTGCCGGAATCGACCCGGCGGGAAGGAGATTCGTGAAGTTCTGCGCCATCTGCGCGGGGATGCCGAGGATGGGCAGCAGATCGCCCAAGGCGCCGCCGGGCGTGATGTCGAGGAGGCCGGTGACCGGATCCATGGTGACGTTGAGGTCGGTGAAGATCGGAGCCAGGAAGGCCCCGCCGACTTCGAGGAGACCGCCGGTGACGTCGCCGGACATGATGGTTTGCAGCCCAGTTTGCAGGTTCGCCGGCAGCGCGGTCAAACCCGCCTGGAAATCGTTGCCGGCGTTCTGCAACGAGACGGCGACCAGCTGCGCGTAGCCGATCTGTTGGTCGACGACAAGCTGCGCTATCGAGGCGGGGTTGAACGCCGCCAGCCCCTGGAGGGCCGCCGGCAAGTTGGCCAGCTCGGCGGGCAGGTTGGCCACCGCGTTCTGAAAGCCCGTCGCGACGGCCTGGCCGTACCCGAGTTGGTTGCTGAGCAACTGGTTCAGAAGCGGCGCGGGGTTCGCGGTGACGGCGCCGCCCAGGCTTTGGAGGTTGTTCGCGGTATTGACGACCAAGGCCTGATACGGGGCGGCGACGGTGGCACCGAAGTCCAGCAGAACTTGCTCGACGTTGGCCGCCTCGGCGCCCACATAGGCGCCCGCACCGGCGGTCATCAACGAGACGAACTCCGAGTGAAACGCCTGCGCTTGGGCGCTCAACGCCTGAAATTCCCGCCCGGCGTTCCCGAACATCGCGGCGATCGCGACCGACACCTCGTCGCCGGCGGCGGCGGCGATCCCGGTGGTCGGACCCGTCGCGGTCGCGGCGGCCTCGGCCAGCGACGAACCAACACCCGTCAACTGCTGTGCGGCGCCCTGCAGAAGCTGCGGCGCCACGCTCACAAACGACATCTCGATCTCCCCAACTGTTTGCCCGATGACCAGTTCTTACTTGCAAGTAAGATCTTTTCGGCGTCGCGGGCCGAAGACCATCGGTCAAATGGCGTAGAAAACCGCGCGAGGGGTCGTAGATCGGGCGCGGCGAATTTTCAGGCGCGCAGTTCGGCGCCGACCACCTCGGCGGCGCGACGCACGGCGGCGTCGCGCGCCGCGCTGGCGTCGTCCTCCGTCAGCGTGCGATCCGGCGCCCGGAAGCGCAGGGCGAACGTCAGGGATTTGCGGTCCTCGCCGATCTGCGGGCCGGTGAACACGTCGAACAGCTGGAGGTCTTCGAGCAGTTCCCCGGCCCCCTCGCGAACCGCGTCCGCCACGGCCTGGGCCGGCACGTGCGCGCCCACCACCAGGCTGACGTCCTGGAACACGGCGGGAAACGGCGAGAACCGCGGCGCCGGCAGTACGTCGACGATGGGGATCGCATCGAGGTTCAGCTCCATCGCGCAGGTGCCCTTCGGCAGCGCGGACCGCTCGATCACGGCGGGATGCAGCTGCCCCGCATAACCGACGCACGTCTGGCCCACGAGCACCTCGGCGCACCGACCCGGGTGCCAGGGCAGGTGCTGGGCCGCCCGCAGGCGAACGTCAATCCCACTGGCGCGCGCCACGATTCGCACCGCCTCGAACGCATCGGCGGCTTCGACCCGGCGGCCGGAACCCCAGGGCCCCCGCGGTTCACGCAGGCCGGTCAGCACCGCGGCAACGTGCTGGGGCTGTCGCGGCAGGGACGCGTCCAGCATCGCGATCTCGGCGTCGGTGGGCCGGCGGTCGACCGGGATGAGCTCCACGCCACGGGTTTCGTCGGTCGGCTGAACCACCTGCGCCAGGGCGAACAGCGCGACGTCGCCGAGACCGCGAGATACGTTGCGCCCCAAGGATTCCAACAGTGCCGGCAGCAGCGTGGTGGCCAGCGCGGGACGGTCGGCCTCCAGCGGGTTGAGCACATGCGTCGCCGCGCGCCGCGGGTCGTCGGCCGGCAGCCCCCACAGGTCGAAGACGCCGGCGGGCAAAAACGGTGTCGGCAGGATCTCAACGTAGCCCGACTGGGCCAGCGACTTGCCGATCGCGCGGCGCCGCTTCTGCACCGCAGTGAGACCCCGGCCGGCGGGGGCCGCCGGCAGCACCGACGGGATGACCTCCAGCCCCTCCAGCCGCATGACCTCCTCGACGAGGTCGGCGGGCTGCAACAGATCGGGGCGCCAACTCGGCGGCGTCACGATCAGGACGTCGTCGTTTTCGGCTACGGCCGCGCCGATTTGGGTGAGTCGCCGGGCCGCCGTGCCCGGGGCGTACGCCACCCCGGCGACGCGGTCGGGCAGGTCGACGCTGATCCGGATCGGCGGGAGCGACCAGTCCTCGCGCGGCGGGTCGCCCCGCCAATCGGTCAGCGTCGGCGACACCGCTCCCCCGGCGATCTCGGCGAGCAGCGCGGCACACCGGTCCAGCGCGGCCACCGAAATCGCCGGGTCGACGGCGCGCTCGTAGCGGCGGGCCGCCTCGCTGGGCAGGTGCAACCGTCGCTGGGTGCGCGACACCCCGGCCGGATCCCACACGGCCGCCTCCAGCAGCACGTCGGTGGAATCGTCGCGCACCTCGGTGGTCGCCGCACCCATGACGCCGCCGATCGCCGCGGTCGCCTTCTCGTCGACGATGAGAACGTCGGCCGGATCCAGCCGGCGCTCGATATCGTCCAGCGTGACAACGGTTTCGGCGGGCCGGGCGAACCGCACGGCGAGGCCTCCGGTGATGCGGCTGCGGTCGTGCGCGTGCATGGGGTGGCCGAGTTCGAGCATCACGTAGTTGGTGACGTCCACCGCCGGGGACGTCGCGCGGATCCCGGCCAGCAGCAGCCGGCGCTGCAGCCACCACGGCGACACGGCGGCCGGGTCGATCCCGGTGACGGGGCGCAGCGCGAACCGGCGCACGCCGGTCTCGGCGTCGACAGTGAGCGGCCACGCCTCCCCCTCGACCGGCAACGGCTTGATGTCCGCGGGGTCGACGAAGTTGAGGTCGTAGGCGCACGCGATCTCGCGCGCCAGGCCCCGCACCGACATGCAGTAGCCGCGGTCGGGGGTGATCGCCAGATGGAAAACCACGTCATCGAGACCCAGCACGTCGGCGCCCGAGGCGCCCGGCGCGGCGGTGCCCGGCGGCAGCACCAGGATCCCGGAATGCTCTGCGCCCAAACCGAGTTCGGCGGCCGAGCAGATCATTCCGTCTGAGCTGCGGCCGTAGGTCTTGCGGGCCGTGATGGCGAAGCCGCCGGGCAACGTGGTGCCGGGCAGGGCCACCACGACCAAGTCACCGACCTCGAAGTTGGTTGCCCCGCAGACGATCTCGCACGGCTTGTTCTCACCGACGTCCACCAGGCAGGCGCGGATCGGCTTCTTGAATTCGGTGAGCTCTTCGATGGAGATGACGCGCCCGACTGTCAGGGGGCCGTCGACCGGGCCGAGGGTGACGACCTCTTCCACTTCGTGGCCGACGCGCACCAGCGTCTGCTCGATGTCCTCGGGGGACGCATCCCAGCCCGGCGCACCGGCCGTTACCGCCTCGCGCAGCCAACTGTAGGGAACGCGCATCAGGCACCCACCCCGAACGGCAGCGAAAACCGGACGTCGCCCTCGACCATGTCACGCATGTCAGGGATCCCGTTGCGGAATTGCAGGGTGCGTTCCAGGCCCATGCCGAACGCGAAGCCGGAGTAAACGTCGGGGTCGATTCCGGCGGCGCGCAACACGTTTGGATGCATCATTCCGCAGCCGCCCCACTCCACCCAGTCGGCGCCGCCCTTCTTGTTGGCGAACCACACGTCGACCTCGGCGGACGGTTCGGTGAACGGGAAGAAGTGCGGCCGGATGCGGGTGCGCGCGGTCGGCCCGAACTCGGCGCGGGCGAACGCGTCCAGCGTCCCGCGCAGGTGCGCCATGGACAGGCCGCGGTCGACGGCCATGCCCTCGACCTGGTGGAAGACGGGCGTGTGGGTGGCGTCGAGTTCGTCGGTGCGGAAGGTGCGGCCGATCGAGATGATGTAGACCGGTAGCTCGCGCTCCAGGAGCGTGCGCACCTGAACCGGCGAGGTGTGGGTGCGCAGCAGCTGGCGGGAGTCCTCGGGGGCGACGTAGAAGGTGTCCTGTTCGCTGCGGGCGGGGTGGTCGGCGGGAAAGTTCAGGGCGTCGAAGTTGAATTGCTCCGTTTCGACCTCGGGTCCCTCCGCCAGCTCCCATCCCATCGCGATGAAGGTATCGGCGATGTGCTCGGCCAAGATCGTGATCGGGTGCCGTGCCCCGGGTGGCTGCCGGGTCGACGGCAACGTGACATCGATGCCCTCGGCGACCAGGACCGCGGCGTCCCGCTCGGCGCGCAGCGCCGCCAGCCGTTCGTCGTAGCTGCGTTGGGCCTCGCCGCGCGCGGCGTTGACGCGCTTGCCGGCGTCGGCGCGCTCGTCCTTGGGGACCGTGCCCAGCGCCTGTCGGGCCAATGCCAGCGGCGAGCGATCGCCCAGGTGCTCGGTCTTGACCCGCGCCAGCGCGTCGAGGTCGGCGGCGGCCTCGACGGCCTGCCGGGCGGCGGTGACCGCCGTGGCCAAGGCTTCCGGCGACAGGTCGACGGGTTGATCGCCCACGCGGCGGCACTCTCCTTGCTGACGAGGCTGTTGGACGCGCCGGGACGCGCCCAGCGCAAGTGCCGATCATAGGCGATTTGGTGCGCGGCGCTCGGCGCGTGCCGCGGAGCCGACCGGGGAGGACTAGCCGGTCGCGGCCGGCTGCGGTGCGGCGTCCACCACCGGCATAACAGGCAGCGCAGGGCGGCCGGTGACGAACTGGTAGGCCTTGTGGGCCGCCAGCGCGCCCAGGATGCCGAACACCGGCGCGGCGGCCATCGTCCCCCAGTGGTGCGCCAGGATCAGGAATCCGAAGCCCGAGGACGCCGCCAGCATCACGAGCCGCGTCGGCGTCCAATGGATCGGCTGCCGGAACCGGGCGGACACCAGCACGCCCAGCACCACGGCGGCGGTGTGGCCCGCGTCGGTGAAATCGCCGCCGATGATCGCCGAGGCCAGGCCCGCCGCGACCCACCAGCCGACCCAGGCGGCCCGCCAGCGCGCGGGGATCACGGCCGTCATGGCCCCGAGCACCGCCAGCGCGCCGTAGCTCATCCCCACATCGCTGGCCCGGGTGATCGACACGGGCATCCAGCCGAACTCGACGGCCGCGGCCAGGGCGGCGGCCACCAGCAGCGTGGCGCCGATGTGGCCGACCAGGAACGCCACCACGAGCCGAATGGTGCGCAGGTGCAGCTCGGCGAGCGCGAGCAGGCAGGTCAGGAAGGGCAACCAGAAGTACAGCGGTCCGGCGTCGACGACCAGCGCGCTGCCCAACAGGGTGCCCACATGGCCATGCGCCAGGTTGTGCAGGTTGGTGCTGGCCCGCTGAACGAGCACGTCATGCGCGTGCGGACCCAGCGCCAGAAGGGCGCAACTGATGGCAAGCAACGCCGCCACATACCCCACGGTGAACCGGACCCGGGCAAGCCGGGAGAAGATGCCCCCAATCATTGACATCCATTATGTGGACTAATTCGTTTCGGAAGTGTGATCAAAGGCTGTTAACTCCCTAAGAGTCTTCAGGCGATATATCCCCAGGTCAGGGGGGACGCCGGCGGTTTTACCCGCGAATACGGGCTTGCGTGCACGCTTGGCGACGATGCCCAACGCGTCCAGCTCGGTTTGCGGTATTTGATCCAACGTCGAGCTCGACACCATGATTCCACCTTTGGTGGCACGTTCCATAACCCGAGCGGCCACGTTCACGTCGACGCCGAGCCAGTCCGCGGCCATACGCTGCGGCCGGCCCGTGTGGATCCCGACCCGCATCCGCGGGGTGTAGCCCGCGACCTCGACCGATTTCAGCGCCTCGTCGGCGGCCAGCGACGCGCGCAGGGCGACCGTCGGGTCGCGGAATACCGCCATGAGCCCGTCGCCCATGCGTTTGACGATGTGCCCGCCCGCGTCGAGCAGGGGCGGCTCGACGGCCCGGGCCACGCGCCGCAGCAGGGTGAGCGCCGCCTCGTCTCCCGCTTGCAGCGACCACGTCGAGAAGCCGACCAGGTCGGTGAAAACCAGCGTGACCTCCGGGTTCGCCGGCCGCCGGGAAACCGTCTCGGTCAGCGCCTGCCAAACCTGCAACACGCCCAGGCTGAGCTCGCGTGACGCCGCATCGCGGTCGCCCAGCAGGCGGTCGGCGGCTCGTGCCGCGGCGCGCGGGCCGCCCTCGCCCGCGGTGGACAGCGGGTCGCCGAACTCGGGGTCCCCCGGCAACAGCCGTCGCGCCCGCCGGAGAAACGACACCACACCCGGGCTGTGATTGGTCGAGTGCAGCCACCGCGCCGGCGAGCGCCGTTCCGAAGCCGGAGACGCCGTCGCCACCGCTTCGCGGTCGGTCTTCAGGTCCGTCTCCGAGGCCTCGCCCGGGTCCGGATCGCGCGGCGCGAGTTCCACTTGGCCAGGTTATGTGCTACCGGGAGAAGCGGGCAATGACACTTGCGGCCGCTGTGTCCGAGGTCGCAATCGCAGCCTCGTCAGAATGCCACGTGTCGCCTACAGACCGACCAGGCCCGCGATTCCGCCCAGCAGGTAGGGAACAAAGCCACTCGTACTTCCGATGGGAAGGTTGTTGGCGCCCAGAACCCTGTACGTGACTCCACCGGTCGTGACGTCAAACGTTGGCCACGACGCCGTTATCGGCTGGGGGGTGGCAAACACGCCGTTGAAGGGGATGCTCAAGGTACCGACGGGCCCACCGTAGGCGGTGGTGTCTATCGGAATGTTGACCGTGGTAGAGCCGATCGTGACCGCGGCCAAGTAGTTGCCGGGAGCGGTAACGAGCGTAAACGCGGCTCCCGCCAAGTTTCCCGTTTGCAAATCGCTGGCGAATGTGGCGGCGGTATTTAGCAGCGAGACATTCCCCGAGACGCCGGGACCGGTGGTGGCACTGAGAAATGAAAGCAGCTGGGGCGCGCTAAAGGTCGCGCCCGTTACCTGGAGTTCCGTCCCCGGACCGGAGGGGCCGGTCAAAACGTTCCCGGTCACCGTCAGGCTTGCGTTACCAAGCAGCGCGTTCGTCGCGTTCGCGAATCCCGAGAACGGGCCGTTCTGGCCGATGGGGGGCAGCGTCCCGTCCCCCGACACCGTTACCGGACCAATCGGCGTGTTGATGGTTTGGGCGGCGGCGGCCGAGGTGAGGACGCCCGACAGCGACTGGGCCGGGGCCTTTACCGCGTTCGCCAACGTCTGCTGGACATTGGCGGCCTCGGCGGAAAGGTACTGACCGATCCCGCCGTTCAATGCGCCCACGAAGTTGTCGTGATACGCCGCGGCCTGCGCGCCGAGGGCCTGGAATTCCCGGCCGGCCCTACCAAAAAACGAGGTGACCGCCGCCGAGACCTCATCGGCGCCTGGCGCCGCGATCGCCGTCGTCTGGGCCACCGCCTCGGCATGGGCCACGCGGATAGAAGATCCGATATTCGCAAGATTTGCGCTCGCCGTAGTCACCACGTCCGGCGCAACGCTGATAAACGACATAGCACCCCTTCGTCGCCGAATAGCTACCAAAGCGGATTACCGAGCCGGTCGAGGTGCAGTGATGGTAGCAGCCGAGGGCCTTTCTCGGCGGAGGGCCAAAAGTCCTTTTCGGCTTCAATGCATTTAGCCTCGACAAATTCACCCGGCGAATTGCGCGGGCCGGTGAAGTTTGCCGAGATCTCGTCGCGCCTACCGCACGATCACGCGTTCGCACACGTTCGGTACCACTTGCGGCACGCGACCGCGAAATCGTAGACAACGCACGTTGTCAAAGTTATCGTGAGCGCAGGAGGCCGAGATGACTGCCATGCCAACGACATCCGCCGATCCGCTCGGGCCCGACTCCCTCACCTGGAAGTACTTCGGTGACCTCCGCACCGGGATGATGGGCGTCTGGATCGGCGCGATCCAGAACATGTATCCCGAACTGGGCGCGGGCGTCGAGGAGCATTCCATCCTGCTGCGCGAGCCCCTGCAGCGCGTGGCCCGCTCGGTGTATCCGATCATGGGCGTCGTCTACGACGGCGACCGCGCGGCGCAGACCGGCCAGCAGATCAAGAGCTATCACCGCACCATCAAGGGCATCGACGGCTCGGGACGCCGGTATCACGCGCTCAACCCGGAGACGTTCTATTGGGCGCACGCCACCTTTTTCATGCTCATCATCAAGGTGGCCGAGTACTTCTGCGGGGGCCTCACCGAGGCGGAGAAGCGGCAGCTGTTCGACGAGCACGTGCAGTGGTACCGCCTGTACGGCATGAGCATGCGGCCGGTGCCCCGATCGTGGGAGGAGTTCCTGGAGTATTGGGATCGGGTGTGCCGCGAGGAGCTGGAAATCAACCAGGCGACGCGCGACATCTTCAAGATCCGGATTCCCAAGCCCAAGTTCGTCCTGATGCCGACGCCGATCTGGGACCAGTTGTTCAGGCCGCTGGTGGCCGGTCAGCGCTGGATCGCGGCCGGGCTGTTCGAGCCGGCGGTGCGCGAGAAGGCGGGCATGCGTTGGACGCCGGGCGACGAGGTGCTGCTACGCGTGTTCGGCAAGCTGGTCGAGCTGGCCTTCCTGGCCGTTCCCGACGAGGTCCGGCTGCACCCGCGGGCGCTGGCCGCCTACCGCCGCGCCGAAGGGCGGCTGCCCAGCGACGCGCCGTTGGTGGAGGCACCTGCGTTCGTGGCACCCCCGCGCGACCGCCGCGGGCTGCCGATGCATTACTTTCCGCCCCGTTCCCGCTTCGCCCCTCGTACCCCCCTCGACCCCGCCAAGTTCCTGATGGAGCGCGCGGGATCGTTGGTGCACGGCACGCTTTCGCTTACCGGCCTGCGGCCCGCCCGGGGCCGCGGGCCCAAGGCGGCCTGACCACGCTCAGCGGCCACCGGATCGAAACGCCGGGAAGAAGGCCGCCGAGGTAGGCACATACCCTCCGACGCAGTTTGCTGCAGAGGCTCAAAGGCGGCCGAGCGCCAGGGCGCTCTGGTACAGGCAGATCGCGGCGGCGGCGGCCACGTTGAGGCTCTCGGCGCCGCCGGACAGCGGGATGCGCACGCGCTGGTCCGCCGCCGCGGCAAGCTCGGCCGGCAAGCCGTGCGATTCGGCTCCGAACAGCCAGGCCGTCGGCGCGGCAAGGCTCGCCTCGTCAAGGCGGGTCTCGCCGTCCACAGTGGTGGCCAGGACCCGCAACCCGGCGGCGCGCAACGCGGCCACCGCGCCGACGGCGTCGGGTGCGGCGACAACCGGGATCGAGAAGATGCTGCCGGCCGACGCGCGCAGACACTTGCCGTTGTACGGGTCGACGCTGTGCCCGCCCAGCACCACCGCCCCCGCGCCCATCGCGTCGGCGATGCGAATCAGGGTGCCGGCGTTTCCCGGCTCACCGATCTCGACCGGAACCGCGACCAGCCGCGGCGGGCCGGCCAGCGCGTCCTCGAGAGCGGTCGCCGGCATCTCGCAGACCGCCACCAGCCCCGCCGGGGTGACCGTGTCGGAGAGCGCCTTTGCGGCCCGCTCGGTCACCAGGTGCACCGAGCACTGCTGCGCGGCCAGCAAGGCCGCGTGCCGCTGCGCCGCGGCTTCGGTCACGAACACGTCGCGGACCAAACCGCGGGCGGCTGCCGCCCCGACCAGGTTTGGGCCCTCGGCCAGGAATCGTCCCGCCCGGCGGCGCCCGACGTGCCGATGCAATTTGACCGCCGCGGCTACCCTGGCCGAGCGTTCGGTGAGCGGCGCCGGCGTCGCCGGCAGTTAGGCGGCCTCTCCGGAGTCCGAGGGGGCGTTGACGTCCTCGGGCAGTGCCGCCCGGGCGACGTCCACCAACGCGGTGAACGCCGCCGGATCGGTGATCGCGATGTCGGCGAGGTTCTTGCGGTCCACCTCGACACCGGCGGCCTTGAGCCCCTGGATCAATCGGTTGTAGGTGATGTCGTTGGCGCGGGCCGCCGCGTTGATCCGCGAGATCCACAACTTGCGGAACTCGCCCTTACGCGCACGACGGTCGCGGTAGGCGTACTGCAACGAATGCAGTTGCTGCTCTTTGGCTTTGCGATAGAGCCGGGACCGCTGGCCGCGATAGCCCTTCGAGGCCTTTAAGACGCTGCGCCTCTTCTTGTGGGCGTTGACCGCCCGCTTCACGCGTGCCATGGATGTTCCTACTCTCGTTCAGGCAGTAAATGGTTCGAAATGGTCGGGTGCGGCCGGTCAGCCGTTGAGCAGCTTGTTGACGCGCTTCGTGTCGTTGGCCGACACGGTGGTGCGGCCCTCCAGCCGCCGGGTCCGGGTCGACGGCTTGTGCTCCAGCAGGTGCCGGCGGTTGGTTTTCTCGCGCAGGATCTTCCCGGTACCGGTGCGCCGGAACCGCTTCGAAGACCCGCTGTGGGTCTTGGCCTTGGGCATGTTTCCTCTACTTTCAGTACTTGTCAGTACTTTTCGGCACTTCCAGCATTTCGGTGCTGGCTGGTACTCGTTCCTGTCAGGTCAGTTGGTCGACGGGTTGGCTTCGGGCGCCGCATCGGACTCCGCCGCCGCGCCCCCGGGTCCTTCCGGGTGCCGCGCCCTGGCGCGGGTCTTCGCGCCGCGGTGCGGTGCCAGCACCATCGTCATGTTGCGGCCGTCCTGCTTGGCGGACGTTTCGACGAATCCGTAGTCGGCGACGTCCGCGCCCAGGCGCTGCAGCAATCGGTAGCCCAGCTCGGGCCGCGACTGCTCACGTCCGCGAAACATGATGGTGACCTTGACCTTCGATCCCGCCTCCAGGAAGCGGATTACGTGACCCTTCTTGGTCTCGTAATCGTGATCGTCGATTTTCGGTCGCAGCTTTTGTTCTTTGACGACGGTCTGCTGCTGGTTCCGGCGGGATTCGCGCGCCTTTTGCGCCGCCTCGTATTTGAACTTGCCGTAGTCCATGATCTTGCAGACCGGGGGTCTGGCGTTCGGGGCAACTTCGACGAGGTCGAGATCGGCGTCCGCGGCGACGCGCAGTGCGTCCTCGATGCGCACTAT
Source organism: Mycobacterium sp. 1554424.7 (assembly GCF_001665295.1). Classification (GTDB taxonomy): domain Bacteria; phylum Actinomycetota; class Actinomycetes; order Mycobacteriales; family Mycobacteriaceae; genus Mycobacterium. Next base: position 31,209 of record NZ_LZSE01000100.1, read on the forward strand.
GCCTACCTGTTCTCCCCCTGGGCCGATCAATCGGACTTCAGGTACGCGGATGCGCTCGTTGACGCGGGTCTCAGTGCTGATGGGGCCTCCCTTGTTGGGCTTTTTTCTTTCTCGTGGCGGCCTCAGCGGGGGAAAACCACACCATCAGCAAAAAAGCCCTGCAAAAGCAGGGCCCAATGCCGACCGATCGCGGCTCGGATTGCTCCAGCCGCCCGCGCTACCCGCGGAACAGGCATCCACGATGCCCGTGACCGGACCGCTGAGCCTGGAAAAATCTCGTGGCCAGCGGTGGGAGTGGGACTCCACTTACTGTCCCCGGCGTTCACCGGGATGGTCGCAGTCGATAGTTTAGCAGCCATGACGCGTCTTCCTGCACGTCTGCGGCCGGACGGGCCTCCGGCGTGCGTCGCCCACGTTCCCCAAACCCGGCCAACCGCTCCCCGGCACTCCTGGCGCTTCGCCAGGATTTTCACGGCTTGACGGCATATCCTCGCGGTCTGTGACACTCGCTACGTCCCGCTTCGGCCCGCGTTCGGGCAGCCAGCCGAACTCCCGGTATCGGTGGGTACCGGCGGCGGCGGGCTGGACCGTTGGCGTCATCGCCACCGTGTCGCTGATCGCCAGCGTGTCACCGCTGATCCGGTGGCTGATCAAGGTCCCGCGGGAATTCATCAACGACTACCTGTTCAACTTCCCCGACACCAGCATCGCGTGGTCGTTCGTGCTGGCCCTGCTGGCCGCGGCGCTCACCGCGCGAAAACGCATCGCCTGGGTGCTGCTGCTCGGGAACATGGTCCTCGCCGCCGCGCTGAACGCCGCGGACATCGCCGCGGGCGACAACACCGCGGCCGAGTCATTCGGGGAGAACCTCGGCTTCGCCGTGCACATCGTCGCGATCGTCCTGCTCGTCCTGTCCTATCGGCAGTTCTGGGCCAAGGTGCGCAAGGCCGCGCTGTTCAAAGCGGCCGCGGTCCTGGTCACCGGGCTCGTGATCGGCATCCTGGCGTCCTGGGGCCTGGTCGAGATGTGGCCCGGCACCCTGGCCCCCGATTCGCGCTTCTGGTACGTGGTCAACCGGGTGGTCGGGTTCTCCATCGTGGATCCCGACGCGTTCACCGGCCGGCCGCACGTCCTGCTCAACGCGATCTTCGGGTTGTTCGGCGCGCTCGCGCTGATCGCGGCGACGATCGTGCTGTTCCAGTCCCAGCGCGCCGATAACGCGCTGACGGGTGAGGACGAGTCCGCCATCCGCGGGCTGCTCGAGCTGTACGGCAAGCACGACTCCCTCGGCTACTTCGCCACCCGCCGCGACAAGTCGGTGGTGTTCGCCCCGAGCGGCCGCGCGGCCATCACCTACCGGGTCGAGATCGGCGTCTGCCTGGCCAGCGGCGACCCCATCGGCGACCCGAGGGCGTGGCCGCAGGCCGTCGACGCGTGGTTGGGGCTGTGCCAGACCTACGGCTGGGCGCCCGGCGTCATGGGCGCCAGTTCGCAAGGGGCCCAGGTGTTTCGGGAGGCCGGACTGAACGCCCTCGAGCTGGGCGACGAGGCGATCCTGCGGACCTCCGATTACAAGCTGTCCGGCCCCGACATGCGGGGGGTGCGCCAGGCGGTGACGCGAGCCCGCAGGGCCGGGCTGACGGTGCGCATCCGGCGGCACCGCGACATCTCCGCCGAGGAGATGGCCGAAACCATTTCACGCGCCGACGCCTGGCGCGACACCCAAACCGAACGCGGCTTTTCGATGGCGCTGGGCCGGCTCGGCGATCCGGCCGACGGCGACTGCCTGCTGGTCGAAGCCATCGACCGCGAGGGCCACGTCGTCGCGATGCTGTCGCTGGTCCCGTGGGGAAGCACCGGCGTCTCCCTGGACCTCATGCGCCGTTCCCCGCAATCCCCCAACGGCACCATCGAGCTCATGGTCAGCGAGCTCGCCCTGAACGCCGAAGCCCTTGGCATCATTCGCATTTCGCTGAACTTCGCCATGTTCCGCTCCGCGTTCGAGCAGGGCGCCCAGCTCGGCGCCGGCCCGGTCGCCCGGTTGTGGCGCGGGTTCCTGCTGTTCTTCTCGCGGTGGTGGCAGCTCGAGACGCTGTACCGCTCCAACATGAAGTACCAGCCCGAGTGGGTTCCCCGGTACGCGTGTTACGAAGACGCCCGGCTGATTCCGCGGGTCGGCGTCGCGTCGGTGATCGCGGAGGGTTTCCTGGTCCTGCCGTTCAGCCGGCGGGAGAAGGTGCACACCGGGCATCACCCCGCGGTGCCGGCCCGGCTGGCGGAGTCCGGGCTGCTGCACCACGACGGGTCGACGCCCGACGTGAGCGACCTGCGACGCGGCGTCAAGGCCGCCGAGGCCGAGGAGTCGAGGGCCCGCCTGCCGGAGCAGGTGCGGGTGCGCCTGGCCAAGCTGAAGATCTTGCAGCGCAACGGCGTTGACGCCTACCCGGTGGGCTGCCCGCCCAGCCATTCGGTCGCCGCCGCGTTGGACGCCGACGACCAGGAAGACGTATCGGTGGCCGGCCGCATTCTGCGGATCCGCGACTACGGCGGCGTGCTGTTCGCCCAGGTGCGGGACTGGTCGGGCGAAATTCAAGTGCTGCTGGACAATTCGCATCTGGGGCGCGGCCGCACCGCCGATTTCACCGCGGCCATCGATCTCGGTGACCTGGTCGAGATGACCGGCCACATGGGCTTTTCCAAAAAGGGAACCCGCTCGCTGATCGTGCACGACTGGCGGATGATCGGCAAGTGCCTGCGGCCGTTGCCGAATAAGTGGAAGGGGTTGACCGACCCCGAGGCGCGGGTTCGCACCCGCTACGTCGACCTGGCCGTCAATCCCGAGTCCCGCGAACTGATCACGGCCCGCAGCAACGTGTTGCGCTCCGTTCGGGAAACGCTGTTCGCCAAGGGTTTCATCGAGGTCGAGACGCCGATCCTGCAACAGATCCACGGCGGAGCCACCGCCCGCCCGTTCGTCACCCACATCAACACCTACGACATGGACCTGTTCCTGCGCATCGCGCCGGAGCTCTACCTGAAGCGGCTGTGCGTCGGCGGCGTGGAGCGGGTGTTCGAGCTGGGCCGGGCCTTCCGCAACGAGGGCGTCGACTTCAGCCACAACCCGGAGTTCACCCTGCTGGAGGCCTACCAGGCGCACGCCGACTACAAGGTGTGGATCGACGGATGCCGTGAGCTCATCCAGAACGCCGCGCAGGCGGCCAACGGCGAGCAGACCGTCCTGCGCCCCCGCGCCGGAAGTGACGGCAGCGACGGCCGCCTCGAACCGGTCGACATCTCCGGCGCCTGGCCGGTGAAGACGGTGTACGACGCGGTCTCGGAGGCGCTGGGCGAACACATCGACACCGACACGTCGCTGGCCGCCCTGCGCAGGATGTCCGACGCCGTGCACATTCCGTATCGGGCGCATTGGGACTCCGGCGCGGTGGTGCTGGAGCTCTACGAGCACCTGGTGGAGGACAGGACCGAGCAACCGACGTTCTACATCGACTTCCCCACCTCGGTGTCGCCGCTGACCCGGCCGCACCGCAGCCAGCGCGGGGTGGCGGAGCGGTGGGACCTGGTGGCGTGGGGCGTCGAGCTCGGGACCGCCTACAGCGAGCTGACCGACCCGGTGGAGCAGCGACGCCGCCTGCAGGAGCAGTCGCTGCTGGCCGCCGGCGGGGACCCCGAAGCGATGGAGCTCGACGAAGATTTCCTGCAAGCCATGGAGTACGCGATGCCGCCCACGGGCGGGCTCGGCATGGGCATCGATCGGCTCGTCATGCTCATAACCGGCCGAAGCATTCGCGAAACCCTGCCATTCCCGCTGGCCAAGCCGCATTAGCCCGGCCCGGTACGCCCGGCGAGCGCACCGCGAACATCCGGTGAAAATGTTCCGGGAGTGTTAACGGTGGCTCACACTGAAGCACGTGCTGGCCAGTAATCTCACCTCGCTGATGCACGGGTGGATACCCGCGACCATCCAGGTCGCGACTGCCGTCGTGCTGACGCTGGCCGTGGGCTGGCGGTCGCGCCGCTGGCGGGTCGTGTGGCTGCCGCTGGCCGCCGCGGTCGGGGGCGCCGCGGCCTATCTGACGCACTGGTACATCGTCGACCGCGGCCTGTCCGACGAACCGGCGCCGCCGGGGCTGTGGGTGTGGATCGCATTGTCGGGCATGGCCGCCGCGGTGCTGATTGCGGGCTGGCGCAGCGCGCGGCCGTGGCGGCGCGGCGCGACCGCCCTGGCCGTGCCGCTGTGCTTGCTGTGCGCCGCGCTGGCGCTCAACCTGTGGGTTGGTTACTTCCCGACGGTGCCGGCGGCATGGAACCAGCTCACCTCCGGTCCCCTGCCCGATCAGACCGACCCGGCCACCGTCACCGCGATGGCCGCGAAACGGGCCCGCCCACCACACGGCAGCGTGGTGCCGGTGGTGATCCCCTCGGACGCATCGCATTTCAAGCACCGCGGCGAACTCGTCTACCTCCCGCCCGAATGGTTTGCCAGTAGCCCGCCGCCGGCCCTGCCGACTGTGATGATGATCGGCGGACAGTTCAACACGCCCGCGGACTGGACGCGGGCGGGCAACGCGGTCAGGACGATCGACGACTTCGCGGCCGCCAACGACGGCAAGGCGCCGGTGCTGGTGTTCGTCGATGCCGGAGGGGCCTTCAACAACGACACCGAATGCGTCAACGGAGTTCGCGGTAACGCCGCCGATCACCTGACGAAAGACGTTGTTCCCTATATGGTTTCGCAGTTTGGTGTGAGTGCCGAGCGGTCCAATTGGGGCATCGCGGGCTGGTCGATGGGCGGGACGTGCGCGGTGGATCTGACCGTCGTGCATCCGGAATTGTTCAGCGCGTTCGTCGACATCGCGGGCGACTTCTACCCGAACGCCGGCAACAAAGCCCAGACCATCGCGCGGCTGTTCGGCGGAAACACCGACGCGTGGGCGGCTTTCGATCCGACCACCGTGATCGGCCGCCACGGCGCCTACGGCAACGTGGCCGGCTGGTTCGCGATCTCCTCGGATGGCCCGCCGTCGTCGCGATACGACGTGGCCGTAACCGACGCCGGCGCAATGCGCCTCGCCGCAACCAACCCGGGTAACCAGACCGCGGCCGCCTACTCGCTGTGCGGGCTGGGCCGCGCCAACGGCATCGACTGCGCGGTCCTCCCCCAGCCGGGCAAGCACGACTGGCCGTTCGCGGGCCGGGCTTTCGCGGCCGCGCTGCCGTGGCTGGCCGGCCGGCTGGGCACCCCGGGGGTCCCCCGGACGGCACTGCCGGCGCCGCCCGGCGTTTCCCCGCCGTCCGCGCCGCCGGCCCAGGTGGTCCCGGCACAGCGTTCCGCTACCGCAGGTGCTCGTTGAAAAACGCGGTGATCCGCCGCCAGGCGTCCTCCGACTCGGGTTCCGAATAGCCCATCCCCGCGAGCCCGGCGATGATGCGGATCGGGCCGGGCACGCAGTGGTCGTTCATGAAGCTGTGGCCCGCGTTGGGGTATTCCTTGATGTCACGTGGTACGTCACCCTCCGCCAACACCTTCTCGAGCTTGGCGGCCGTGCCGCGACGCACGACAGGGTCGTTCGCGCCGAAACTTGCCACCACGGGGCACGACCCGCGCAACGCTGCGACGTCCTTGGGTAGCAGCCCGTAGTTCGGCGACGTCGCGTCGAACACGCCGCGGGGGCCCAGCTGCAGCACGAAGCCCGCACCCATGCAGAACCCGATCAGTCCGACCTTGCCGGAGCACCGCTCGTCGGCAACCAGATGATTGCGGGCGGCGACGAGATCCTCGTGGGCGGCGCCGTGGCCGGCGACATGCGCACGGACGGTGCGCATCATGCACCCGATCTTGGGGCCACGGCCGCCGTACAGCGCCGGGGCCAGCGCCAGAAATCCCTTGTGAGCCAACCGGTCCGCGACGTAGCGCAAGTTGGCCGTCATGCCGAGAATATCCTGGACGACCACCACGCCGGGCCACGGGCCCCGCCCCTCTGGGATGGCGAGATAGCCGGGCAACTGCGCGCCGGCGCCCGGATAAGTGATCACAGCCATTCCGCGATATCCCCATGCATCGTGTCGGCCACTGCCCGTTCGCGCATAGCACACTCACGGGTGACGATACGTCAATATTGTAGTCCGATATCGCCATATCGCGGTGCCATGTGGGTGTATTGTCCGGTCGTGGGACCCCCCAAACTGTTTCCCTACGAGCCGCCGCCTCCGCCAGAGCCCTCACCCAAGGAGCGGATTCGCGACGCCGCCCTGGGCTGCTTCGCTCTTCATGGCATCGCCGCCACGCCTCTGCGCGCGGTCGCCGAGACCGCGGAGGTGTCGATTGGGTTGGTGCAGCATCACTTCCGAACGAAGGCCACGTTAATCGCCGCCGTCGATCAGTACGTGCTACAGGTGCTAAGTGAGGCACTGGAGTCGACGGCGTTGCCCGAGCCGCCATCCGACGCACTGCACGAAGCCGGCCGACGGCTAACCGGGCTGATGGCCCAACGCCCCGATGTGATGAGCTACCTGGGACGCGCGCTCGCCGAGGGCGGCGCGTTCGGGTCGGTGATCTTCAATGGCCTGATTGGTATCAGTACGGGCCAGCGCGACCAGTTCGTGGCGCAAGGCACCGCCCGACCCGACCTTGATCCTGATTGGGCGCTACTCAACCCGATCATTCTGCGCGTCGGCGCCATCATCTTGCATCCGTACATCGAGCTCTTTCTGGGCGAGCCGTTCTTCACCGAGCCCCAGCTGCGGCGCTGGGACGCGGCCGTCACCAGCCTGCTACGCCGAGGACATTTCCTCGCGCAGGACGAACACCCGGACGGGGACATCATCGCCTGGTGAGCGGACAAGCGGGCCAGTTGAGCGGCTGGCACGCCGGTCAGGTGCTATACACGAAACACCATGGACGAGCCGGAGATAACCGCCTACAGCGCAGAAATTCTCGATCCCGACGACCCTGGCGACAATTTGGTTCTGGATCGGCTACGGACCGAGCCCACCATCGAGGTGATCGACCGGCTCGATGCACAACTGGCCAACCTGCGCAGCCTTCGGCCACCACCGGATTCAGAACTCCTCGGCGAACGGCCCCGGTGGGCTTACTATCCCTGGCGGCGATCGGTCGTCGCGGTGCTGGGCCCGCGCGGCTACCGCGCGGTGCGCCTGGACCGCAACCGCAACAACATCACGCCCCACGAACAGGACAAACTCGGCGCGCTGCGCGTCGGCGTCGCCGGCCTCAGCGTGGGCCACGTCATCGCGCATACTCTGGCCGCCCAGGGATTGTGCGGCGTCCTGCGCCTTGCCGACTTCGACCATCTCGAACTATCCAACCTGAACCGGGTGCCGGCCACTGTGTTCGACCTTGGCATCAACAAGGCCCGCGTGGCCGCGCGTCGGGTGGCCGAGCTCGATCCCTATCTGCAGGTCGAAGTATTCGATGCCGGGCTCACGATGGACACCGTCGACGTGTTCGTCGAAGGCTTGGACATCGTCGTTGAGGAGTGCGACTCGCTTGAAATCAAGGCCGGCCTGCGGCAGGCCGCACGCGCGCGCGGCATTCCGGTGCTGATGGCCACCAGTGACCGCGGGATAGTCGACGTGGAGCGTTTCGACCAAGATCCTCAGCGCCCGATCCTGCACGGTCTGCTCGGCGACCTCGACATCGCGTTGCTTCCCGGTATGAGCAGCCGCGAAAAGGTCCCCCATATCCTGCGTCACCTTGAGGCCGAACGACTTTCGTCCCGCGCGGCCGCCTCCCTTCTTGAGATCGACCGCTCACTTTCGACCTGGCCGCAGCTGGCCTCGGACGTCGTGCTGGGCGCGTCGGCGATGGCCGAGGCCGTGCGAAGGATCGGGCTCGGCGAGGAGCTGCGCTCGGGCCGAACCCGCATCGATATCGGCGGAGCGCTCAACCAACTCGACGAACCCGACACGGCCCAGCAGCACCCCGCACCGCCGGAACATCACGAGCCGCCGGCACTACCCGGGATACCCGGGATCATCGCCGCCGCCGCAATCCGCGCCCCGTCCGGGGGAAACGTCCAACCCTGGCTCGTTGAGGCTGGACCCACCGACATCACCATCGACGTTGCCGTCCAACACTCTTCGACGATGGACGTCGGGTTCCGAGCCAGTGCCGTCGCGGTCGGCGCCGCGCTGCTGAACGCTCGAATCGCCGCCGCCGCCCATCACTGCCTCGGACCCGTGACCGTCAGCGAGCACGTTGACGGATCGCCGCTGCGCGCCAGCCTGAAATTCGCCGACGGTAGCGACCCCGGCCTCGCCGACCTCTACCACCCGATGCTCGAGCGCGAAACCAACCGCCACCACGGCAACCCTGAACCGATCAGCAACGGCATACTCGAGGCGCTCACCGCCGCGGCACAACGCGAAGACGCGGCGCTGCGACTGATCACCGGCAGGGACGACATCGATCGTGCGGCAACGATTCTGGCCGCGACCGATCGCATTCGCTACCTGACACCGCACCTGCACAACGACATGATCTCCGAACTGCGCTGGCCCGGGGACGCCGATCCCGACACCGGTATCGACGTGCGCAGCCTCGAAATCAAAGAGAGCGAAATGGCGATGCTCGATATCCTGCGCCGCGCTGACGTCATGGCCCATCTCGCCGAATGGAACGCCGGCAGCGCGCTGGGCGAGGACACCCGCGACCGGATACTGGCCAGCTCCGCGCTGGCCGTCATCAGTGTGTGCGGACGCGACCTTCGTGACTACGCGCGGGGCGGCGCGGCCGTCGAACTGGTCTGGATCATCGCCCAGCGGGAAGGGCTCACCGTGCAGCCGGTCTCACCGGTCTTCCTGTACTCCCACGACCGCGCTGAAACCGACGAGTTGTCGCTCCAGTTCGCCGATCAGCTAACGCAGCTGCAGAGCGACTTTCGAAACGTGACAGCGATACCTGCCGACGATTCCATCGCACTGGTACTACGGTTGGGCGCCGGCCCGCCTCCGTCGGTATCGAGCCGCCGCCGCCTTGACCGGGCACGGGTGCGCATGTGAATCGGTGACGCGGGACTCAATACCGACGTCGCGGACCAGTAACAGCTACGGTAAGGGAAATGTCAGGCACGCTGGACGATATGGTCACCGCCGCCGCCGCCGAATTGATGGCGGCAAGCGCGGCTGACTCTGCGGCGATCAGTGAGCGGGTGCTCGGCAACTTGGTTCGCGACCTGGCCGTGGACTTCAGCTTCCTGCGCCACAACGATCACGCGATCCGCGCGACCGTGCTCATCGCCGAATACCCGCCCAGAAATGCCGACCCCGACCCGATCGGTGTGGTGTATTTCGCCGACGCCGACGCCGTCTTCGCCAAGACAGAACACCTTAAAGCGCCCGACGTAGTACGCCCCGAGCCGGCCACCGAGGAATATCAACGCCACATCGAAGAGGGCACCGGGTATCCGCCGGTCTCCTTGGCGGCGGTGCCGCTTCTGTCCGGGGATGTCACCACCGGCACGCTGGCATTCGGCAAGCTCGGGGATCGCGAATGGCTACCGGAGGAGCTCAACGCCCTGCAGACCATCGCCGCGCTCTTCGCCCAGTTGCAGGCCCGCGTCGTCGCCGAAGAGCAACTCCAGTACCTCGCCGAACACGATGACCTCACCGGCCTGCTCAACCGCAGGGCGCTGATCGCTTACCTCGACACGCGGCTGGCTAAGGGCCAGCCTGGCCCGGTCTCGGTGGTTTTCCTTACCTTGGACCGCTTCAAGGTTGTCAATGACCATCTCGGTCAAGACGCCGGCGACCGTTTCATCGAGGCCTTCGCCACGCTGCTGCGCGAAGCCACCGACATTCCGTCGGTCTTCGCCCGCTTCGGCGGTGACGAGTTTGTCGTCGTACCCGCTTCACCAATGGACGTCGAAGCCGCCGAAACGTTCGCGCAGTCGCTCCAAGATCAACTCCACAAGCACGTGGTGATCGATGGTGAGATGCTCGCCCGCACCGTCAGTATCGGCGTCGCAGCGGGCGCTCCCGGTCACGACAGCACCTCGGACGTATTGCGGCGGGTCGATCAGGCGTTGCGATCGGCAAAAAGTTTGGGCGGCGACAGGATCGCAACCTTCAGCCCGGAGATGTCGCGAACCAACATGATCCGCAACGACATCGAGCTGCATCTGGAAGGGATGATCGACAGCAGCAGCGGTGCCTTGGTGTTGCACTATCTTCCGGAGTTCGACATGCGTACCGGCGAGATCCTCGGTACCGAGGCGTTAATCCGCTGGCAACACGCGACATTGGGATTGTTGATGCCGGATTCGTTCATTCAGGTGGTCGAGTCCATCAACCTGGGCGCCAAACTCGGTCGTCTCGTAATGCGCTCGGCATGCCGGCAATTCGGGCTCTGGCAATCACACGGCGTGGGACGTGGCGCGGTTCTGCGCATCAACGTATCGCCCGTGCAGCTCGTCACGGATGGCATCGTTGACACGGTCGCCACAACCCTGGCGGAGTTCGGCCTCGATCCCAGCACGGTATGTCTGGAGATCACCGAAAGCGTCGTGGTCCAAGATATCGACGCCACGCGCAAGACACTCTTCGGGCTGAAGGACATTGGGGTGCAGATCGCCATCGACGACTTCGGCACCGGATACAGCGTGCTGACCTATCTGAAGTCGCTGCCGGTCGACACACTCAAGATCGACAAGGGGTTCGTCTGCAGCGTCGACACCGACGCAGGCGATCTGGCGATCGTGCGCTCAACATTGGCCCTGGCGGAGGCCTTCGGGCTCGACGTCGTCGCCGAAGGCGTCGAAACCGTAGCCGCAGCCCAGACACTGCTCGCCCTCGGTTGCCATCGCGCGCAAGGGTTTTTACTGTCCCGTCCGCTCGACAGCACGGCGATGGAATCGCTGTTGGCCAAGGGGGCAATAGCGCTCGACTTTCCCAATGTGCCGGTCGAGCCACCGGGTAAATGACGGGGAAAGAGCGCGCGCCGTCCAAGTCCGCGGACCGTTTCGTATCACCGCATCCCGGGCTGACCGCCGCTCAGAGACGACGTTGAAACAGGTAGTAGTACGTCGGGGTCTTGTCGTCGAGCTCGCGCTCATCACCCGTCGACAACAGCGTCCAGCGCGACGAGAATCGTCGTTCGATCTCGGCCCGGTCAATGCCGGGCACGCCCAACCTCCCGCCGGGGGGGAACGCGACGATGTATAGCCGCGCGTCGGGCGCTGCCACGGCGCTGACTTCCCGCACATATGCCTCGCGATCGGCGGCGCTCATGTTGTGGATGCAGCCGTTGTCGACAATCAACTGGAAACCCTCACCGATCCCGGACTGACTCAGCTGCGTGACGTCAGCCCGGGCAAAGTTGACCGCCACCTCGGCGGTGCACGCTTTGGCGCGCGCCTTCTCGAGAGGCTTTTCGACGTAGTCGACTCCCGTGACCTTCCAGCCGTGTTGAGCGAGGTAGATAGCGCAATCTCCGGTACCGCATCCGACGTCGAGGGCCGATCCTGCCGGCAGCGCAGGCGTGTCAGGGGTTCCCTCTACCAGATCTCGCAGACCCTGCCCGATTGAATGACCTTCCCACGGCGTGAAACCGACCCGATAGAAGAACCGAAATCGCCTGTGTTTAGAAGCCATGACCGTAATGATGGCATTCCCGACGGCGGGCCGGTCCCGGACCCCGGCCGCCAATGGTCAGCGACGTAGTCGTATGTTGGCCCAGACCGGAGCCGCCGCCACCATCGTGAAGGGCACGGCGAGCGGGAAATCATCGGACAGAGACTCGATTTCAACTCGGCGAATGATGGTAGCCAACGCGAGTGTGGCTTCCAGCATCGCGAAATGATCTCCGATGCAAGAGCGCGGACCGCCGCCGAACGGAACGTATTGCCAACGGTCGCGTCCTTTTTCACGTTCGGGACTGAATCGATCCGGGTCGAATCGCAGCGGATCGTCCCACAGCTTCGGATCGGTCTGTACGGCCATTCTTCCGAACGCCAGCATGGTACCGGCTTTTACGCGATAGCCCGCGACCTCGAGATCACGAGTCGCCATCCGGGTCCCGGTCGGCCCCGGGGGGCACAGTCGCAGCGCCTCCTGCAGAACCCGGACCGTGAAACCCAGCCGGGCAACGTCATCGGGTGTGAGCTGGCGATCCCCGAGCTCTGCGACTTCGGTCGCGACGCGTTCCTGTAAGTCGGGATGGCGGCCCAACGCCCACAACGCATACGTCAGCGTCGTCGCCGTTGTGTCATGGCCGGCGAACAAGAAGATGATCATTTCGTCACGGATCTCGGTGTCCGATAACGACTGCCCGGTTTCCGGGTCGGTGGCGGCGATCAGCGCATGGACCAGAGGCGCCTCTCTGTCGGGGTCGACGCGACACGCCTGGAGAATCTCGTCCGCAAGCTCACGAATCGCACGGGCCGCGGCTCGGGCACGCCGCCGCGCGGGTGTGGGCATCCACTCCGGTGCGCGCAGCGGCCGCAGCGCGCGCCTCACGGCGTAACTCGTCGCCACACGCAGCGGCTCGGCGATCGCGTCGGATCGCTCATCGAGGTCTAGACCCAGCACCGAGCGACCCAACGCCCGCAACGTCAGCGTGCGGCACTGCGCATCGAGATCGATCTCGGTGCCCTCTTCCCACGTGGCACACACCGTCTCCGCTGCCTCGGCCATGTGTCCGCCAAACTCGCGGACACGCTGGCGGGTGAACACCGGCTGCAGGGTGCGCCGGCGCGGCAACCACTCGGTGTGGGGCAAGACGAACAGGTTCCCGCCGAGCAGCCGGCGCAACTCGGTGGTCACCGTGCTGGTCTTGTCGACGGAACCGTCTCGCGCGCTGACGATGTCGCGGATGCCTTGCGGTGATGTCGCCAACACGATCGGCGGAATCAGCCACCTTGGCCCCAAAGTAACCCGGGTTACGGGTCCGCCGGCATCCCGAAGTTTGTTCGTGCCGGTATGGAATTCCCTGATCGCCTTCAGGCGTTCGCGGTACCCAAGCGGATTCTTGGGGGCTAACGGCAGCGCGGCAACGTCGCCCACAGCCTGCTCCGTGCTGGACACGACTCGACCCTAGACCGTCTCAATCGGTTCGCTTTTCCGGCATGGCAGTGAGTACAGCGTCGGCTAATCGTTCAACGGGGCGCCAACCAGATCGGCGCTGCATCCGCCTGATTTCTCCTAAGCCGAGATACGACCGAGAATTTCGGAGTTTTCGGCGCACATCAGCTTGAATTGTTCGGGCTCGGCGTGCGTCGCGATGGTGCGCCGGTCCCACCACATCACCTTGGTGCGGTATTCGTCGGTGGGATAGGCGGCCGCCGGAATCCGAGAGGCCACGACGCCTCCGGAGGATCGCCACTGCTCCAACACGTGGGCCGCCGCGGTGGCCATGACGAACTGGACGCCCAGCAGCGTCATCATCGGCAGCGCGGTCCGCGCCAGCATCCGCGACAGCGCCCGGCCGCCGTAATCGCGAGAGTCGGTCCAGGCGCTCTTGACCTCCACCACGCCGAAGGGGATGCGGTTGGCAATCATGTGTCGCAGCACGGCGCGCCCCGGGCTGCCGTTCCACTCCTCAAGCGCATGGGAGTCCTCCGGTGCGCGCAGGGGACCCACGACGCGCGTACCGCCGACCACCCGGCCCGCCGGATTGACCGCGGCGAAGAACAGCGTCGTGTCGGCACCGTCGCGCACCGCGTCCAGGTCGAGCACCCATTCCAGCCCGTGCCGGCGATAGCTGCGAAACGCGCCCTCCAGGTACTGATCCCACAGCTCGGGATCCGCCTCCGGCGTGGACGCGGCGATCCAACACCCCGTCGCCTCATCGCGCCAGCCCGCTCCGCCTTCCAACCACGAGCCGTTAATCGCCTCGCCGGTGAGCTGAGCCGCTTCCATAGGTATCCCTTCGCCTTCAAGCCAGGACAACCGGACTATTTCGCCGGCGTGTCTCGAATTATTTCCTAAAATATGCGCATGACAAATAACCAGGAGTATTTATTCTCTTGAGTATCGTTTGTCGTGGCCAAAGCGTTAGTGTTACCGATCAGTAATCGGCAACGAGTCGAAAGTTTGCGCGGGGCGACGGGGGATGACCCCGTTGATGACCTGCCCGGTGATCGATTTGCCCGCCCCGACCGGGTAGGCCGTGGCGCCTCGCGCCGGCGTGGGGCGCTTCCCAAGCGGCGATGACCTTCACTTAACGCGGCCGGGCCGATGCACACCCAGATGATTCAACCCGACGGCCGTGAGGGCTTCTACCTGTGGATTCCCTGTGCCGCGGCGGCCGGTGTGGCACAAGTTTGCTGCGACCCCGCGGGAAATCGGGCGCGTTTTTCCTCCGGCTTTCGTGGGTTTACGGGATTTTGCGTACCGGCGTCGTGGCGGCGAAGGCGCGGAATTGCAGAGCCGGGCGATTTCGTTCGCGGGCCGATGTTTGGCAACTGATCGTGTTTAAAGCGAGCGGCGGCGGGTGGCTCTTCGCGAAGCTGCCGGCGGTTAGCGCAGAATCGACGTCGTGAGCAGGCGGCCGACCGTGGCGCGCGTCCGGCGTGCGATTTTTGCGCGGCACTGCAACCCGTGGAGCGCCTGGACGCGCTGGGCGAGCACGCCGCTCACGCTCGTGCCGATCTGGACGCGGCGATGGCGCCACGCGGCGTGGATCGCGCTGTGGTTCGCGGTCAACCCCGTCGTCTTCGGCAAGCCGGCGCACGAACGCGCCTGGTCAACCCGGGCGATGCTGGGCGAGGAACTGTGGGTGAGCCGTCGACCCCGAGACGCGGCCATGCTGGTCAGCGCCGTGACGTCCGCGTCCGCGCTGGGCGCAGTCGTCGCCGCCCGCCGCCATCGATTGGGGCCGGCCGCATTCGCCACCGCGGTACAGATGGCCCTGACGCTGGTGTATTGGGAGCAGATGGTGCGCTATTTGGACCGCCGAGCGCAGTAGCGTGGCGTCATGGCCGACGAACCGACAGTCCCCGAACCCGACGCTGGGTACGACAGCGCCGGCGTGCCGACTTTCGAATCCGTCCGCGAAAAGATCGAGTCCCGGTATGCGACGGCAGAGGGTGGGGCGGAGCTCGACGCCGACACCGCCGAGGGCCGCGCCGTCGAGGAGCAGTACGAAGACCGCCAGCGCGCCGCGGCCGAGAGGTTGGCGCAAATCCGGGAGTCGATGCGCTCCGACGAGCGTTGAGGTGCGTGCGTTCACGGTCGACGAGCGGCGTAACCGCTTGGCGCGCAGGCACTTCCTTTCCCCGGGCGACACAGCGCCGATAGCGCGGGTGATCGCCGGGCTGCTCGGCCTGCACGCGACCGATCCCGCCACGCCCTACCTGTCGCTGTGGGCGCGGTCGCCCGGTTTCGTGACCGACGACCTTGACGCGCAGCTGTACCGGAAGCGTTCCGCTGTCAGGCATCTGGCGATGCGGCGAACGCTGTGGCTGGTAATGAGCGACGACCTGACGCTGATCCAGGCGGCCGCCAGTGACCGGGTCGCCGACAACGAACGTCGCCGGCTGGCGGCCGACGTCCGCAAGGCCGGGGTGGCAACCGACGGCGACCGGTGGGTCGACCTGGCGTGCTCCGCGGTGGTGGGCCACCTCGGCGACAACGGCCCGGCCAGCAGCACCGAACTGCGGGCCGCGCTGCCCGAGCTGGCCGGAACCTACGACCCGGCACCCGGAAAGCGTTGGGGCGGCCACGTTCCCGTCGGCCCGCGGGTGCTGACGGTGCTCTCGGCGCGAGGCGCGATCGTGCGTGGACCGAACGACGGCGCCTGGACCACGTCGCGGCCGCGCTGGGCCAGCACCGCGGATTGGCTCGGCCACGTCGGCGAACCGCCACCGGAACGGCAAGCCCGGGCCGAGCTGACTCGCCGCTGGCTGGCCGCCTTTGGGCCGGCGACCGTCGCGGATATCAAGTGGTGGTTCGGTACCACGCTGACCGCGGCGCGACAGGCCCTGTCCGACGTCGGGGCGGTGGAAGTCGACCTGCACGGCAGCGGGACCGGCTGGGCGCTGCCCGACGACCTCGATCCCGAACCCGACGCGGCGCCGTGGTGCGCGCTGCTGCCGGGCCTGGACGTCACCACAATGGGCTGGTTTCAGCGCGATTGGTACCTCGACCCGCATCGCGCCCAGGTTTTCGACGGCAACGGCAACGCCGGCCCCACGGCCTGGTGGAACGGGCGCGTGGTGGGCGGCTGGTATCAGGACGACGGCGCCCGCGTCCGGCTGCAGCTCCTCGAGGACCCCGGCCGCGACGGACGGCGTGCCCTGCAGCGACGCGCCGACGAGCTCACCTCGTGGCTGGACGGCGTGCGGATCAAGCCGCGCTTTCCGTCGCCGCTGTCGAAGGCCGGCGCCGGGTCGGGCTGATCGTGTAGACCCACCGAGACTGCGGTCAGCGCGCGGATTTCGCGAAATCGAGGCGCTGAGCGCAGTTTCGGTGCGGCCTCTTGGTCAGGCCGTGACCTTGCGACGCCCGTTCGACCGCCGCGGCGCGGCGCCCGACGAGCCGACGACGTCGGCGAGGAATTTCCCGGTGTAGCTTTCCGGCACCGCGGCGATGTCCTCCGGGGTGCCTTCGGCCACAACGGTTCCGCCCTCGGCGCCACCCTCCGGACCCATGTCGACGATCCAGTCCGACGTCTTGATGACGTCCAGGTTGTGCTCGATGACGATGACCGTATTGCCCTTGTCCACAAGGCCGTTGATAACGCTCAGCAGCTTGCGGATGTCGTCGAAATGCAGCCCGGTGGTGGGCTCGTCGAGGATGTAGATGGTCCGGCCCGTCGAGCGCTTCTGCAGTTCGGCGGCCAGCTTTACCCGCTGCGCCTCACCACCCGACAGCGTCGGCGCGGGCTGGCCCAGCCGGACGTATCCCAGCCCGACGTCAACGAGCGTGCGCAGATAGCGGTGGATGCCGCTGATCGGCTCGAAGAACTCCGCGGCCTCCTCGATCGACATGTCCAGTACTTCGGAGATCGTCTTGCCCTTGTAATGCACTTCCAGGGTTTCCCGGTTGTAGCGGGCGCCGTGGCAGACCTCGCACGGCACGTACACGTCGGGCAGGAAGTTCATCTCGATCTTGATGGTGCCGTCGCCCGTGCACGCCTCGCAGCGACCGCCCTTGACGTTGAACGAGAATCGACCGGGCTGGTAGCCACGGACTTTGGCCTCGGTGGTGGCCGCGAACAGGGTGCGGATCTTGTCGAACACCCCGGTGTAGGTGGCCGGGTTGGACCGCGGCGTGCGGCCGATCGGCGACTGGTCGACGCGCACCAGCTTGTCCAGGTGATCCAGCCCGGTGACCCGGGTGTGACGCCCCGGGACCTGCCGGGCGCCGTTGAGCCGGTTGGCGAGCACCGCGGCCAGGATGTCGTTCACCAGCGTCGACTTGCCCGAGCCCGACACCCCCGTCACCGCGGTCAGCACGCCGAGCGGGAAGGACACGTCGATGCCGCGCAGGTTGTGCTCGCGCGCGCCGACGACGGTGAGCTGGCGCTTGTGGTTGACGGGCCGCCGGATGGCGGGGATCTCGATCTTTTCCTTGCCCGACAGGTAGGCGCCGGTGATCGAGTCCTTGTTGGCGAGCAGCTCGGCGTAGGTTCCGCTGTGCACGATCTGGCCGCCGTGCTCGCCGGCCCTCGGGCCGATGTCGACGATCCAGTCGGCGTGCGCGATGGTGTCCTCGTCGTGCTCGACCACGATCAGCGTATTTCCCAAATCCCTTAGGCGGGTGAGGGTTTCGATGAGCCGACGGTTGTCGCGCTGGTGCAGCCCGATGGACGGCTCGTCGAGCACGTAGAGCACGCCCACCAGGCCGGACCCGATCTGGGTGGCCAGCCGGATGCGTTGGGCCTCACCGCCGGACAGCGTTGCCGCCGCCCGCGACAGCGACAGGTAGTCCAGCCCGACGTCGAGCAAAAACCCGAGCCGCGACTGGATTTCCTTGAGCACCTGTCCCGCGATCGCCTGTTCGCGCGCCCCCAGGGTGAGCGCGTTCAGGAAGTCCGAGCAATCCGAGATCGACAGCTCGGACACTTCGGCGATGGACTTCTTGCCGTGCCGTCCGGCCGCCAGCGTGACCGCCAGGATCTCCGGCTTGAGCCGGGTGCCCTCGCAGACCGGGCAGGGCACGTCACGCATGAAGCCCTCGTAGCGTTCCTTCATCTGCTCGGATTCCGTCTGCGCCATCTTGCGCTGCAGGAACGCCAGCACGCCCTCGAAATCGGCGTAGTAGGACCGGGTGCGCCCGTACCGGTTGCGGTAGCGCACGTGTACCTGGTGGTCGGATCCCTCGAGGATCGCCTTGCGCGCCTTGGCCGGCAGCTTGCGCCACGGCGTGTCGACGTCGAAGCCCAGCTCCTCGCCGAGGCCGGCCATCATCCGGGTGAAGTACTCCGCCGTGTGGCCCGTCGACCAGGGCGCCACCGCGCCGTCGGCCAGCGTGCGCTCGGGATCGGGAACCACCAGGTCGGGGTCGACCTCCTTGCGGATGCCCAGGCCGGTGCACTCGGGGCAGGCGCCGTAGGGCGAGTTGAACGAGAACGACCGCGGCTCCAGGTCGTCGACGGCGAGCGCGTGCCCGTTGGGGCAGGCCAGCTTCTCGGAGAACCGTTGCTCCCGGTTGTGCGCGTCGTGCTCGTGGTCGACGAATTCCAGCACCACGATGCCGTCGGCCAGGTTCAGCGCCGTCTCCACCGAGTCGGTGAGCCGCTGCTTGGCGCTGGCCTTGACGGTTAGCCGGTCCACCACCACCTCGATGTCGTGCTTTTCCTGCTTCTTCAGCTTCGGCGGGTCGGTCAGCGAATGCACGACGCCGTCGACCCGCACCCGGCTGTAGCCCTGCGCGTTGAGCTTCTCGAACAGGTCGGCGAACTCGCCCTTGCGGGTGCGCACCACGGGCGCGAGCACCTGGAACCGGGTGCCCTCCGGCATCGCCAGCACCTGGTCGACGATTTGCTGGGGCGTCTGCCGGGCGATGCGCTCGCCGCAGACCGGGCAGTGCGGCGTGCCCGCGCGGGCGTAGAGCAACCGCAGGTAGTCGTAGACCTCGGTGATGGTCCCGACGGTCGATCGCGGGTTGCGGTTGGTGGACTTCTGGTCGATCGACACCGCCGGGGACAGGCCCTCGATGAAGTCGACGTCCGGCTTGTCCATCTGCCCCAGGAACTGGCGCGCGTAGGCGGACAGCGACTCCACGTAGCGGCGCTGGCCCTCGGCGAAGATGGTGTCGAACGCCAGCGACGATTTGCCCGACCCGGACAGCCCGGTGAACACGATCAACGAGTCGCGCGGCAGGTCGAGGTCGACGCCGCGCAGGTTGTGCTCGCGGGCGCCCTTGACGATCAGGCGGTCAGCCACGCTGCCTTCTTTCGGTGAATCTCTCAGGTGCTGTAGCCGTTAATGCGCACGGCGCATTCCATGCTATGTGCCCATACCGACAAGCGGCCGGTGACCAGTAACGTGGCCGCTATGACCGTCTCGGTTCAGCCAAGCGACAATTACACCGGACACGTCGACCCTGGTACCGCGGCCCGCCGGACCCTACCCGGCGCCACGATTCTAAAGGCGTCGGTCGGCCCGATGGACAACAATGCGTATCTGGTGACGTGTTCGGCTACGGGCGAAACGCTGCTGATCGACGCCGCCAACGACGCCGACGTCCTGCTCGACCTGATCCGCCGGTACGCCCCGAAGCTCTCGCTGATCGTCACCAGCCATCAGCACTTCGATCACTGGCAGGCGCTCGAAGCCGTCGCGAAGGCCACCGGCGCGCCGACCGCCGCCAACGAGATCGACGCCGAACCGCTGCCGGTCCCGCCCGACCGTTTGCTGGCGGGCGGCGACACCGTTCAGATCGGCGAGCTGAGCTTCGACGTCATCCACCTGCGCGGGCACACGCCCGGTTCGGTCGCGCTGGCCCTGGACGGGCCCGCGACCGGCGGGGTCACGCAGTTGTTCACCGGGGACTGCCTGTTCCCCGGCGGCGTGGGCAAGACGTGGCAGGCCGGAGACTTCACGCAGCTGCTCGACGACGTCACCACCAGGGTGTTCGACGTGTACGACGACTCCACGGTCATCTATCCCGGCCACGGCGACGACACCGTGTTGGGCGCCGAGCGCCCGCACCTGGCCGAATGGCGCGAGCGCGGCTGGTAGAAGCGCGGTTGGAGCGGCCGAGTGTGAACTGACGGCTTTCCGTGTGCACAGGGGGCGGGATTCTGGCGATTTTGCCGCCCGCGACACACACTCAAGGCCCTACATGCACACTCGATCCCGAAGCTGACTACGTGGTGTGCACGATCAGCACGTCGACCTTGGCCCGGCGCGAGACGTTGGCCGGCACCGATCCGAGCAGCCGTCCCGCGATCGTGCTCAGGCCAACGTTGCCGACGACCAGCAGGTCGGCTTTTTCGTCCTCTGCCAGCTTGACCAGCGCGTCGACGGGCGCGCCGACGATCGATCGGTCTTCCACGTTCTTTGCGCCCGCCTTGTGCGCCCGCTCCTTGGCGTCCTGCAGGATCGCGTAAATCGGCGCGGTCCCGGACACCTTGTAGCTCTCGTCCCGCAGTGCGTCGGCGGCCCGAGTGTCCTCGTGTTGGGGCAGATACGCCGACGCGATGATCAGCTTTGCGTCGTCCCCCGCGATCTGCGCTGCCCGGTCCACCGCACGAAACGACGAATCCGAGCCGTCGGTCCCGACCACCACGGTCCGATAGGCACTCATTTACCCTCCCAGTTTCGGTTGGTCAGCCAAGCAAAGACAGTATCGCGTTTGCCGGATGGAAAGGAGAAAGATTTCCGACTCAGCGTGGCGTCGAGCAACCGGCGTTCGCCCAGGTCGCGCGGCACCCCGGACCGATTTGCCCGATCATCAAAAGGCGAACTGAGCAGGACGGACGTCGAAAGCGTTGACCGGCCCCGCTTTTGGCGAACTGCGCGGGCCCGCCGGAAACGCGCGCGAGCACCCTACCGTCACCCGCCGGGCCGGCAGCGAGCCAGTTCACTTGGCGCCCCTTACAGTGACAATCATCATGGCCCTATCCACCGCTGATCAGCGCGCATTCGACGGCTCAGACGTCGCCGACGAGGCGCCACCCGCGCGCCCGCGCGGCCGGCTGCTCGATCCGTGGGCGATCGCCGTTTTCGCCGCCGTCGTCAGCGCTTCCTGGGCCTGCAGGCCGTCGCTGTGGTTCGACGAGGGAGCCACCATTTCGGCCTCGGCCAGCAGGACTTTGCCCGAGCTGTGGAAGCTGCTGGGCCACATCGACGCTGTTCACGGGCTGTATTACCTGCTGATGCACGGCTGGTTCGCGATGTTTCCGCCGACGGAGTTCTGGTCGCGGGCGCCCAGCGCCCTGGCGGTCGGGGCGGCCGCCGCCGGCGTCACGGTGTTTACCAGGCAGTTCGTCGCCGGGCGCGCCACCGCGGTGTGCGCGGGCGCGGTCTTCGCGATCTTGCCGCGCACCACCTGGGCCGGCATGGAAGCGCGCTCATATGCCTTCGCAGCGGCCGCGGCCATCTGGCTGACGGTGTTGCTGGTCGCCGCCGTCCGGAGCAACCGGCCGCGATTGTGGGTCGGCTACGCGCTGGCCCTGATGCTGTCGATCCTGCTCAGCCTCAACCTGGTCCTGTTGGTGCTGGTGTACGCGGTGATGGTGCCGCTGCTGGCGCCGAAGGCATCCCGCAGGTCCCCGGTGACTCGGTGGGCGGTCGCCTCGGCCGTCGCCGTCGGCGCCATGACGCCGTTCCTCGTGTTCGCCCATGGCCAGGTGTACCAGGTGAACTGGCTCTTTCCAGTCAGCTGGCACTACGCCTTCGACATCGTCCTGCGGCAGTACTTCGACCACAGCGTTCCCGTCGCGATTCTCACGGCGGTGCTTCTCGTCGCGGCGGTCGTGGCGTGGCGGAGGGGCGCGCGGGGCCCGGCGGGCGACGTGGGCCTCCTGCTGGTCATGTGTGCGGCGTGGATCGTCCTGCCCACCGCGCTCGTGGTCGTCTACTCGGCCGTCATCGAACCGATCTACTTTCCCCGCTACCTGATCCTCACCACGCCCGCGGCGGCCGTCGTCATGGCGGTCGCCATCGTCACGTTCGCGCGCAAACCCCGGCCGATCGCGGCGGTGGTCCTGACGTTCGCCGCCGCGGCGGTGCCGAATTACCTGTTCATCCAGCGCTGGCCGTACGCCAAAGAGGGCTGGGATTACAGCCAGGTGGCCGACCTGATCGGCTCCCATGCCGCGCCCGGTGACTGCCTCATGGTGGACAACACCGTGCCCTGGCGCCCCGGGCCGATCCGCGCCCTGCTGGCCACCCGGCCGGCGGCCTTTCATTCGCTGATCGACGTGGAACGCGGGGTCTACGGTCCCAAGGTGGGCTGGCTGTGGGACGGCCACGTCGCCGTGTGGCTGACGACGGCCAAGATCAACAAGTGCCCGGCCATCTGGACCATCACCAACAAGGACGGCTCGCTGCCGGATCACCAAGCGGGACAGTCGTTACCGCCGGGAACCGCCTTCGGACGCGCCCCGGCCTATCGGTTCCCGAGCTACCTCGGGTTCCACATCGTCGAGCGTTGGCAGTTCCATTACTCGCAGGTCGTGAAGTCGACGCGGTGACGAGGCGTAGGAGCGCCATCCGTGGGTAGTTGACGGGCATGCAGATTCTGCTGGCCACCCCGCTGCTGGACGGCGACGTGCAGGGCGTGCGTCACGTCGTCGAACTGTTGGCCGCCTTCGGGTTGACAGCACTCATCGGCCTGGAACGAACGATCCAGGGCAAGAGCGCGGGCCTGCGTACCCAGACCATCGTCGGCACGTCGTCGGCATTGATCATGCTGGTCAGCAAATTCGGTTTCTTCGATATCGTGCACGAAGGGACCGTCTCGCTCGACCCGTCCCGCGTCGCCGCCCAAATCGTCTCCGGGGTGGGCTTTTTGGGTGCCGGCATCATCATCACGCGCCGAGGTGCCGTGCACGGGCTCACCACGGCGGCGGCGGTCTGGGAATCCGCCGCAATCGGCATGGCGGTGGGCGCGGGCCTGCTGCTGCTGGCCATCGCCGTCGTGGCGCTGCACTTCGTCAGCGCGCTCGCGTTCAGCGCCGTGGAGCGTCAGCTCACCGCCCGGCTGCGCGGGACCCGCCGGCTGACCATCATCTACGAGAACGGCCGCGGCGTGCTGCGGGAGCTGCTGCGGATCTGCGGGCAGCGGGACTGGCAGCTCACCGAACTCGACGCGGATGCCCACGACATCGACGACGGCGAGGTCAGGGTGACGATGACACTGTCGGGCGCCAAGATGGGCAACGCCACAGAGGTTTTCACCGGGGTCGACGGGGTCGTCGCCGTGCTGCGCGGCGGGGAGGAACCGGACTGACCTCAGCGGTTGGCGCGGACGGCGCGGTATGACGCCACGACACCGGCCCCGGTCAACACGGTGAACACGGCGAACAACCAGCGGGCCGCCATCGCGTCGCCGCCCTGGGTCGCGTTGACCACGACACCGGCCACGCCGGCGCCGAACGCCCCCGAGATCAGCTGCACCGTATTGATCGCGGCGGCCGCCGCGACACCTTCGGCCGGGTCGTCGACGGAATCCATTGCGCGCACGGATAAATGGGGCCAGGCCATCCCAATCCCGATCCCCGCGACGAGCAGCGCCAGCGTCCACGCCGCTACGGTCCCGGCCGACGCGTTGTCGCGCTGGGTGAGCGCACCCAGCGCCAGGCCGGACGCCACCACCACCGGCGCCGCCACGATCACCCGACCGATCGCCCGCGGGCTCTCCAGCGACGCGCTCACGATCTCGGAGACCGTCCAGCCGACCGCCAGCGCCGCACCCAGGAACCCGGCGGCGAGCGGCGTCATGTGCGCCAACCGCTGGCCGAACAGCGGCACGTAGGTGTCCACCATCGCCCCGATCATCAGCAGGCCCATGGCCAGGTAGATCCACTTCAGCGGGCCGGGCCCGAACACGCTGGGCGGCAGCACCGCCGCGCGCATGCGCCGGTCGACGATCGCGAACAACCCGACCAGCACGACGGCGGCGGCGAGCAGCCCGGCGGTCGCGGCGACGTTGTGTGGGATCTGGGCGACGCTGACCGCCAGGGCCGCCGCGCCGATCAGCACCAGCGACCACACCGGGATCCGCAGCGGCGGTGCGTCGGCGCTCCGGCCGGCGGGCAGCGCGATCGGCACCAGCGTGGCCATCAGCGCCGTCAGAATGGCCATCGCGACGAACGCCCACCGCCACAGCCCGAATTGGGCGAACAGGCCGCCGGTCGCGGGCCCCACCACCGTCGCGACCCCCCACATCGCCGACACCAGCGCCGAGGCCCGGGTCCACAGCGAGCGGGGCAGCGCCGCGTTGATCACCGCGTAGCCAAGACCGGCCAGCAGGCCGCCGGCCACGCCCTGCAGGGTGCGCGCCGCGATCAGGACCTCCATGTTGGGGGCCGCCCCGCATGCCAGGCTCGCGACACCAAACACGGCCAGCCCCAACAGGAACGACGAGCGCGCCCCGATGCGCACCAGCATCGGATTGACCATGGTCGCCGCGACCACCGAGCCGACCAGGTACAGGGTCGTCACCCACGCGTAGAGGCGGCTACCGCCGATCTCGGCCACGGTGTTCGGCAGCAGGCTGATGGTCAGGAACTCGTTGGTGGCGTACAGCGCGACGCCACCGGCCAGCACAATCGAGGTGCCCAGGTATTTGGCGCCCAGCAGCTCGCGCCAGCTGCCGGTGATGGCGTCGGTGTGCGTCACTTCAGGCCGGCGGCGTCCATCCCGCGCAGTTCCTTTTTCAGGTCGGCGATTTCGTCGCGGAACCGGGCCGCCAGCTCGAACTGCAGATCGCGGGCGGCGGCCATCATCTGCGCGGTGAGGTCCTTGATCAGGTCGGCCAGTTCGGCGCGCGGCATGTTCGACGTGTCGCGGCCCTCGAAGACACCGGCACTGACCGCGCGACCCGGCTCGCCCTGGGCGCGCCGGCCACGGGAGATGCTGCGCCCGGAGCCGATTTCGACGGTGTCACTGTCGTCGGCCTCGGCGTAGACCCGGTCGAGGATGTCGGCGATCTTCTTGCGCAGGGGCTGCGGGTCGATGCCGTTGGCCTCGTTGTAGGCGGTCTGCTTGGCCCGCCGCCGCTCGGTCTCGTCGATGGCTTCCTTCATCGAGTCGGTCATGGTGTCGGCGTACAGGTGCACCTCGCCGGACACGTTGCGGGCCGCGCGGCCAATGGTCTGGATCAGGCTGCGCGTCGAGCGCAGGAACCCTTCCTTGTCGGCGTCGAGGATCGCCACCAGCGACACCTCGGGCAGGTCGAGGCCCTCGCGCAGCAGGTTGATGCCGACCAGCACGTCGTAGTCGCCGAGGCGCAGCTGGCGCAGCAGCTCCACCCGGCGCAGTGTGTCGACCTCGGAGTGCAGGTAGCGCACCCGGATGCCCATCTCCAGCAGATAATCGGTGAGGTCCTCGGCCATCTTCTTGGTCAGCGTCGTGACCAGCACCCGCTCGTCGGCGGCGGCGCGCTTGCGGATCTCCCCGATCAGGTCGTCGATCTGGCCCTTCGTCGGCTTGACCAGCACCTTGGGATCCACCAGGCCCGTCGGGCGGATGACCTGCTCGACGAACTCACCGCCGGTCTGACTCAGCTCGTACGGCCCGGGTGTGGCCGACAGATACACCGTCTGCCCGATCCGGTCGGCGAACTCCTCCCAGGTCAGCGGCCGGTTGTCGCACGCCGACGGCAGCCGGAACCCGTACTCCACCAGGTTGCGCTTCCGCGACATGTCACCCTCGTACATCCCGCCGATCTGCGGCACGGTGACGTGCGACTCGTCGATGACGAGCAGGAAGTCCTCCGGGAAGTAGTCGAGCAGCGTCGCCGGCGGCGAGCCCGGTCCCCGCCCGTCGATGTGCCGCGAGTAGTTCTCGATGCCCGAGCAGAACCCGACCTGGCGCATCATCTCGATGTCGTAGTTCGTGCGCATCCGCAGCCGCTGGGCCTCCAAAAGCTTGCCCTGGCGCTCGAATTCGGCGAGCCGCTCGGCGAGCTCCTCCTCGATGGTCGAGATCGCGTGGGCCATCCGCTCCGGGCCGGCCACGTAGTGGGTGGCGGGGAAGATCCGCAGCGCGTCGACCTGGCGAACCACCTCACCGGTCAGCGGGTGCAGGTAATACAGCGCCTCCACCTCGTCGCCGAAGAACTCGATGCGGACCGCCAACTCCTCGTAGGACGGGATGATCTCCACGGTGTCGCCGCGCACCCGGAACGACCCGCGGGTGAAGGACAGGTCGTTGCGGGTGTACTGGACGTCGACCAGCAGCCGCAGCAGCCCGTCGCGGGGCACCTCGGTCCCGACCTGCAGTTCGACGGAGCGGTCCAGGTAGGACTGCGGCGTGCCCAGGCCGTAGATGCACGACACCGACGCCACCACCACCACATCGCGCCGCGACAGCAGCGCCGACGTCGCCGAGTGCCGCAGCCGCTCCACGTCGTCGTTGATGGAGCTGTCCTTCTCGATGTAGGTGTCGGTCTGCGCGATGTACGCCTCCGGCTGGTAGTAGTCGTAGTACGACACGAAGTACTCGACCGCGTTGTGAGGCAACATCTCTCGCAGCTCGTTGGCCAGCTGGGCGGCCAGCGTCTTGTTGGGCGCCATCACCAGCGTGGGGCGCTGCAGCCGTTCGATGAGCCAGGCCGTGGTGGCCGACTTTCCGGTGCCGGTGGCGCCGAGCAGGACCACGTCGCGCTCGCCCGCCCGGATCCGGCGCTCCAGCTCGTCGATGGCCGCGGGCTGGTCGCCGGCAGGTGCGTGCGGGCTGACCACCTCGAAGCGGCCGCCGGCGCGCACCAGCCCTTCGACCTCCTCGGCGGCCGGGCGGTATTCCGAGTGCGCGACGACAGGGTGTTCAGTGGCAAAGGCCATGGCACCAGGGTAGAGCGGCGTACCGACAAGTGCGCCCGCCGCTTCTCCCGCGAGCGTGCGCAGAACGACACGCTACGCGGTGTGTCGGCGTGCAGACACGCACGCTCGCGACCAAGGAGGCCGGCCAAAACGACGCTAGGCCCCGGGGCGCGTCCACGTGCGGTTGACCGGATCGCACTGCAGCAGATAGCCGTCGTTCGACGTGGACATGGCGAACACCGAGGTGTTCGGCCGATTGCATGAGCTGCCGGTGGCGTGCACGCCCATCGTGATGGGCGCCTTGGCCCAGGTACTGCCCTCGCAGACGACTTGCTGGTTGGTGGTCGGGTCGTAGGCGAGCTTGTCGACGTCGCCGCATGGCCCGCCCAGCACGGGCGGTGCCGACTGCGACGACGCGTTCGAGGCGCTGAGCAACTGGTTGGGATCGGCCAGTGCCACGCCGGCCGGGGCGTCACCGACGCGGGTGGCCACCATGGGCACGCGCACCACCGCGCCCTGGGCGCCGCACTCGTTGCTCAGCACCGTCTCGGTCTGCGTGCCGCGCAGGGAGCCGTCGGCTTGCGGCGCCAACGACCACGCGATGGTTTCCTGCTGGGTGGCGGTGACCTGACCGTTCGGCTGAGTGCAACCCACGCGTTCCTGCTGGGGAGCGCCCTGCCAGTAGCCGGAGATGTAGTGCAGCGTGTCCGTCTCGCCGCCATCGACAGTGCTGGCGACCTGGTGGTTGGCGTCGTCGAGCTGAGTCCCCGTGGCCGCGCACCCGTTGGTGGCGGTGCACACCCAGTGGAACGCCCACCAGGCGGTGCCGGCACCGTCGTGGCGGATCGGGATGCCGTTGCCGGTCAGCTTGCTGCGGTCGAAGGTCAGCTTGAAGGTGCCGTTTTCCACCGGCCCGCCGGGTTTCGCGGGCGCGGCACTGGGCGCGGGCACCGACGGGCTCGAGGCCAGAGCCGGGACGCTGGGCGCGGGACTGTCCGGCTGAAAGGAGTACAGGAGCGACCAGGTCGCGGCGACGGCGATCAGCACCGCGCACAGCAACGCGGTCGCCCACCGGGCCCGCGACGAAAACCTGCGCGCCGGTGTCACCACCGCTGGGGCGGGGACCGCCTCGGACTCGCCGTCCACCTGCTCGCTGACCGCGGCGGCAAACGCGCGGCACCGGTCGAAGCGGTCCTCGGGCTGCTTGGCCAGCGCCCTGAAGAACACGTCGTCGAGGTACGCCAGGTCGGGGCGGTGATCGCTGAGCCGGGGCGGATCGTCGTGCAGGTGCTGGCTGATCACCGCGACCGGATTGGAATGCTGGAACGGCGGCGCGCCGGTGAGCAGATGAAATGCCGTGGCCGCCAACGCATATTGGTCCGCCCGGCCGTCGATGTTGCGGCCCGTCAGTTGCTCGGGCGCGGCGTAGGCCACCGTTCCGACCGCGACATTCGTCTCGGTGATGCCGCTGATGTTGGCCAGGTGGCGCGCTACGCCGAAGTCCGCCAACAGGATTCGGCGCTCCCCGTCCTCGGGATGGGTGAGCAGGATGTTGGCGGGCTTGACGTCGCGGTGCAGCAGGCCGCGGTCGTGCGCGTAGTCGAGCGCCCCGGCGACGGCCTGCACGATGGCACACACCTCGTCGATCGGCATCCCGTCCGGGTAGCGCTCCTTGACCAGTCGGGCGGCGTCGGTGCCCTCGACGTAGTCCATGGAAATCCAGAGCTGACCGTCGAATTCGCCGCGGTCGTGGACGCCGACGATGTGCGGGTGCCACAGCGTCGCGGCCAAATCGGCCTCGCGGTTGAACCGCTCACGGAACTCGGGGTCGGCGGTGACAGCCTCGGCGAGCACCTTGATCACGTCGCGACGCGGCAGCCGGGGATGCAGCGCCAGGTACACCTCGGCCATGCCGCCGGCGCCGAGCTGCCGCAGGATCGTGTACCCCGCGAACGGCGCGCCGCTGCTCAGCGCGAGGCGAGATCCGCTGGACTCGGCGCGGGGCACAGCGACCGGAGGCTGGGCGTTCGGGGTCGAGTTGACCGGCGGGATGCGGCGAAACAGGTGCGCGACGGTCGCCGAGGGACCGGAATGAAAGCCCGCGCGCAGCGCCTCACGCGCCAGACGTGGGTTGCTCAGCAGCCGTCGCCCGGCGTCGATGCGCCGGGTAGTGCCCTTGTGATCGTCCGTCAATCGCTGCCCCCTCTTTCCTCTGGTGTCACTCCCCTCACGTCCGAATGATGCCCGATCTCGGTGGGCGCTAAGTCTCAGCAAGCTATGACCCAGCTATGAGTGACCGAACCGAAACAAAGACAAATCACAGGCGAGTCCCATGGAGACCACTCAAACCGCCGACCGATACTTGAGGAGTGACCCGACCCGCCCCGCCCGTCCTGACAATCCGGCACGACGGGTCGCAACGCTCGTTCGCGGCCGGCCACGAGGTCGTCGTCGGGCGTGACGCCAACGCGGACATGCGGATTCCGGATCCCCGCATCTCCCGCGCGCACCTGATCGTCCGGTTCGACCAGGGCCGCTGGCTGGCGATCGACAACGGCTCGCTGAACGGGACCTACGTGAACGGCTACCGGATGCCGGTCATCGACATCCACGACGGCCAGAGCATCAACGTCGGCAACCCGCAGGGACCGCGACTGACGTTCGCGGTCGGGCCGCAGCACGGCCACGCCAGCGGCCCGCCCCCGGCCAGGCCGGCGCGGGACTCCGGGCCGCCCACCGTGGCGTGGTCCGCGCTGCCGGAGCGGACGAATCCCACGGCACCACCCGGCCCCCGGCGCGGCCAGACGGGGAGCCAGCCCAGGCAGCCCGTCCCCCCGCGCCCGATGCCGCCCCAGGGCCCGCCTCGGCAGCCACCAAGGCCACCGCGTCCTCCGCAGCCCCGGCAGGCGCCGCCGCTGCGTGCGACGCCGCCGGACCAGGTGACGACCGTGAACGTCGAGCCGGCGATCCGGCCGGACGCGCCACCACCGGCCGAGTCCACCGTGGTCGACGCCAGGACGGCCGACGTCTCCAACCTGGCCACGAGGTTCGTGAAGCTGCTCTCGCCGCGCATGTCGGCGGCCGCGGGCACGGCCGGCGCCAAGACGATCGGGCGCGCGGCCGAGAGCGACATCGTCGTCTACGACGTTCTGGCCTCGCGCCATCACGCCACGCTGCTGCAGACCCCGCTCGGGACCGAGATCCGCGACAACAGCATCAACGGCACCTTCGTCAACGGCACCCGGGTCGGGTCCGCGATCCTGACCGACGGCGACGTCGTCACCATCGGCAACGTCGACCTGGTGTTCCGCGACGGCACCCTGGTCCAGGGCGGCGCGGCCGCGGCGCGCACCGGCGGCCTCGAGGTGCGCAACGTCCGCTACGTCGTCGACAACGGCAAGCAACTGCTCGACGACATCTCGCTGACCGCCCGGCCGGGGACGCTGACCGCGGTGATCGGCGGGTCGGGCGCCGGCAAGAGCACGCTGGCCCGGCTGATCGCCGGCTACACCAGCCCCACCTCGGGTTCGGTCAGCTTCGAGGGCCACGACATCCACGGCGAATACGCGTCGCTGCGCAGCAGGATCGGCATGGTCCCCCAGGACGACGTGGTGCACCGCCAGCTCACGGTCAACCAGGCCCTGGGCTACGCGGCCGAACTGCGGCTGCCGCCGGACACCAGCAAGGCCGACCGCGCCAAGGTGGTCGCCCAGGTGCTCGAGGAGCTGGACCTGACCAAGCACGCCGACACCCGCGTCGACAAGCTCTCCGGCGGCCAGCGCAAGCGCGCCTCGGTGGCGCTGGAGCTGCTGACCGGTCCGTCGCTGCTGATCCTCGACGAGCCGACCTCGGGCCTGGACCCGGCGCTGGACCACCAGGTCATGACGATGCTGCGCCAGCTCGCCGACGCCGGCCGTGTGGTGATCGTGGTGACCCACATGCTGTCCTACCTGGACATCTGCGATCAGCTGCTGTTGGTCGCCCCGGGCGGCAAAACGGCCTACTTCGGCCCGCCCGACCAGATCGGCGACGCGATGGGCACCACCAACTGGGCCAAGATCTTCACCAAGGTGGGCGCCGACCCGGAGGAGGCCAACCGGCGCTTCCAGGAGCGGGCCGAGGCCCAGAGGCGGCCGCAGAAACTGCTGCCGGCCCGGACCGACGAGCCCGGCGACCTGGGCGAGCCGGTGCACACCAGCGTGCGGCGCCAGATTTCCACGGTCGCCCGCCGGCAGGTCCGGCTCGTCGTCGCCGACCGCGCCTACTTCGTGTTCCTGGCGCTGTTGCCGTTCATCCTGGGTTCGCTGTCGCTGACGGTGCCGGGCAACCACGGATTCCAGGTGCCGGCCCCGAATGCGGGGACGCCCGACGAGGCCGCGCAGATCCTGGCCCTGCTGCTGCCGGCCGCGGCGTTCATGGGCACCGCGCTGACGATCCGCGACCTGGTCGGCGAGCGGGCCATCTTCCAGCGCGAGCAGGCGGTCGGGCTGTCGACGACGGCGTACCTGCTGGCGAAGACGGCGGTGTTCTGCGGGTTCGCGATTCTGCAGTCGGCGATCGTCACCGCGATCGTGGTGATCGGCAAGAGCGCCCCGACGCGCGGCGCCGTTCTGCTCGGCCATTCGACGGCCGGGGCCACCCTCGAGCTTTTCCTGACCGTGGCGGGGACCTGTGTCGCCTCG
This sequence comes from Mycobacterium sp. 1554424.7, assembly GCF_001665295.1. Lineage (GTDB taxonomy): Bacteria > Actinomycetota > Actinomycetes > Mycobacteriales > Mycobacteriaceae > Mycobacterium. The sequence continues at coordinate 62,808 of NZ_LZSE01000100.1, forward strand.
GCCATCCTCGGGCTGGCCATTTCGTCGCTGGTCCGCTCCAGCGAACAGATCATGCCGCTGTTCGTGGTCACGGTGATGGCGCAGCTGGTGCTGTGCGGCGGGATGGTCCCGGTGACCGGCCGGCTGGGTCTCGACCAGCTGTCCTTCGCGCTGCCGGCGCGCTGGGGCTACGCCGCGGCGGCGTCGACGGTCGACCTGCGCCACCTGGTGCCCGATTCGCTGCTCGCCCAAGACCGGTTCTGGGAGCACACGTCGAAGGTCTGGCTGATCGACATGGGCATGCTGGCCGCGCTGTCGGTGTTCTACGGCACCTTTGTGCGGTGGAAAATCCGGTTGCGGCGTTAGGCCGGGCCGACCCTAGATCTGCTCCGCTCCGCCGTCGACGAACAACTCGCTGCCGGTCATGAAGCTGCTTTCGTCCGACGCGAGGAAAAGCACTGCCGCGGCGACCTCCTCGGGCCTGCCCAGGCGGCCCATCGGGACCTTGGCGGCCTCGCCTTCGCGTAGCTCCTGCTCTCGTCCGGCCGGCGCCAGTCCCAGCAGCCCTGGAGTCTCGACCGGCCCGGGAACGATCGTGTTGACCCGAATCCCGCGGCCTACGAGTTCGGCCGCCCAGGTCCGCCCGAACGAGCGGATCGCCGCCTTGGTCGCCGCGTAAACGCTGAACGCCGGGGTCCCGTTGTAGGCGGCGGTCGAGCCGGTCAGCACGATCGACGAGCCGCGGTTGAGCAGCGGCAGCATGGCTTGCACCGTGAACAACGTGCCACCCACGTTGGTCATGAACGTGGACGTGAAGTGTTCGACCGAAATGTCGCCCAGCGCCGCGAATTCTCCCCCGCCCGCGTTGGCGAAGAGCACGTCGAGGCCGTCCCCGCGGGATGCGATGGCGCCGGCGATCGCCGCGACGTCGTCGAGGTTGGCCACGTCGGCGCGGATGCCCGTCGCCCCGTCACCGATCGAGGCCACCGCGGCGTCGATGGTGTCCTGATTACGGCCGGTCAGGAAGACATGGGCGCCCGCGTCGGCCAGCCGCTGCGCGGTCGCCAACCCGATGCCCGAATTCCCGCCGGTGACGAGGGCTGTCTTTCCGCTGAGGTCGCTCACTGTGACATCGTGATGCCTCCCAACACCACCGGCAACTAGGGTGAAATCATCCATCCCCCGAAACACGAGACGTTCGACCTGGTCGCCCGCACCAACACCGATCCGAAGGGCATTGTGCGGGCCGTCGACGAATACGTCGTGCACCCGTGGGGCCTCTACGTCGCCCGCCCCACCCCCGGCCGCGCCCAGTTTCACTATCTCGAATCGTGGCTGCTGCCGTCGTTAGGCTTGCGCGCCACCGTCTTTCACTTCAATCCGGGGCACGAACGCGACCAGGACTACTACCTCGACGTGGGCGAGTACACGCCCGGCCCGAAGGTGTGGCGCTCGGAAGACCATTACCTCGACATCGTCGTCCGCACCGGCTCCGGGGCGGAGCTGGCCGACATCGACGAGCTGCTCGAGGCCGTGCGCCACGGCCTGCTGACGTCGGAGGTCGCCGAGCGGGCGGTGCGGCACGCGATCCACGCGATCGACGGCCTCGCCCGCCACGACTACGACCTGCTCGGCTGGCTGTCAGGCGACGGCATCCAGCTCACCTGGCAAACCCGCAGCTAGTCGGCGACTTCGGCGATCAGCCGTTGGCGCCGTCTGCGCCGTCGCTGCCGTCGTTACCGCCCGGCGCAGTTCCCAGGCCACCCTTGCCGGCCGTGCCGCCGAGGCCTCCGGGCGCGCCCGCCCCAACGCCGCCGTCGCCGCCATCGCCACCGTTGCCACCATTGCCGCCGCTGCCTGTGCCGGCGGCCGCCCCGCCGGCGCCGCCGGTGCCGCCGCCGGCGCCTTGGCCGCCCGCACCGCCCGTGGCACCGCCGGCTCCGCCGTTGCCGCCGAGGCCGCCTTGGCCGCCAGTGCCACCGTTGAAGTTGCCGAGCGGGTCGCCCGCGCCGCCGGTGCCGCCGTTGCCTGCGACGCCGCCCTGGGCGCCGGCGCCGCCGATACCCGCGGCACCAGAACCGTTGCCGGCCGCGCCGCCGTAGCCGCCGTCGCCGCCGTTGCCGCCGCTGCCCCCGGTGCCCCCATCGCCGGCGACGCCCGCGCTGCCGGTGCCGCCTTGTCCGCCGGCCCCGCCTTGGCCGCCGGCGCCGCCGTTGCCATTGGTTCCGCCGGCGCCGCCGGTGCCCGTCGCGCCGCCTTGGCCGCCAGTGCCGCCGAGGCCGCCGTTGCCCCCGGCGTGGCCGGTGCCGTTCAACCCGGCGGCGCCGTTGCCGCCTTGGCCGCCGACGCCGGCATTGCCGCCGTTGCCGACCGTCCCCGCCGCGCCCCCGGTGCCCGCCGCGCCGCCGGTGCCGCCGTTACCGCCACTGCCGCCGCTGCCACCGGTACCGGCACCGCTACCGATGTCTGTGGTGCCCGTGCCGCCATCGCCGCCCTGACCGCCGGTGCCGCCTCTGCCGCCGCTGCCGCTGGTACCGGTGCCGCCGCCGGCATTGCCGCCGGTGCCGCCACCGCCGCCGGTGCCCGCGCCGCCGCCGTTGTGGCCGCTGTTGGCAGAGCCGTTGCCGCCCTTGCCTCCGTTGCCCCCGGCGCCGCCGTCTCCGCCATTGCCGGCGGTGCCTGCCGCGCCGCCGCCGGTGCCCGCGGTGCCGCCGAAGCCGCCGTTGCCCCCAATGCCCGCGTCGCCGCCGTTGCCGGCGCCGCTGCCGGTGTCCGCTAAGCCCGACCCGCCGTTGCCGCCTTGGCCGCCGATACCGCCCGCGCCACCGTTGCCGCTGGCGGCGGTGAGGGCCGACCCGCCCGCGCCCCCGGTGCCGCCGCTGCCGCCGCCGCCGCCAGTGCCGGCGGTGTTACCGTCGCGCACGCTGCCGCCGGTGCCGCCGGCGCCGCCGTTACCGCCACTGCCGCCGGCGCCGGCGGCGATGGTGGCGCTTACCGAGCTGCCACCCGTGCCGCCATTGCCGGCGGCGCCACCCGTGCCACCGGTGCGGCCGGTGCCGGCCGCCCCGGGGGCGCCGGCCCCGCCGTTGCCGCCGTTGCCGCCGTTGCCGCTGGCGCCGTCGGTGCCCGGGTTTCCGGCGCCGTTGCCGGCCAGGCCGCCAGTGCCGCCCATGCCGCCGTTGCCGCCGGCGCCGCCGGAGCCGGGACCGCTGCCGATGTCCGCCTTGCCCGAGCCGCCGCTGCCGCCTTGGCCGCCTTGGCCTCCGGCCCCGCCGTTGCCGTTGGTGGCAGTGGCGCCACCGGCGTTGCCGCCCCGGCCGCCGTTGCCGCCCTTGGCGCCGTTGCCCCCGGTGCCGCCGAGGCCGTCGGTGCCGTTGGCACCGTTGCCGCCGTTGCCGCCGTTGCCCGCGTTGCCGCCGTCACCCGCGGTGCCCGCGGTCCCCGCGCCGACCCCGGCGGCTCCACCGTTGCCACCGTTACCGCCGGCGCCGCCATTGCCGTTAATGCCCGCGAAGCCGATCACGCCGCCTCGACCGCCGGCCCCGCCTTGGCCACCCGCCCCGCCGTCGCCGTTGATTCCCGTGGCATCGGCGGCCCCGCCTTGGCCACCGGTGCCGCCCGCTCCGCCTTGACCGCCGTTGCCGCCAAAGCCGCTGAAGTTCGGTGGGTCGCCGCCCGCGCCTCCGGCGCCACCGGCGCCCGCCGCCCCGCCCGTGCCTCCTTTGCCGCCGGTGCCGGCCGCCCCACCATTGCCGCCGCCACCGCCGATACCGCCCTTGCCGCCCGGGCCTGCGACGCCACCGCCGCCGAAAGTTCCGCCGCCTCCACCGGCCCCCCCGGCGCCCGCCGCGCCACCGTGGCCGCCGGCGCCGGCAATGCCGCCGGCGGGCCCGGCGCCACCGGTGCCGCCGCTGCCGCCGCTACCGCCAGTGCCACCGGCGCCACTGTTGCCGGCGATTCCCGTTGAGGCGCCGCCGGCGCCGGCAGCACCGCCGATGCCACCATCGCCCCCTGTGCCGGCGGTGCCACCGGCCCCGGTAGCCGCGCCGCCCGTACCGCCGGTGCCGCCACCGCCGGCGCTGCCACCCTTGCCTCCTAAAGCGTTGAGGCCGGCGTCGCCGCCCTTGCCGCCGGCGCCGCCGGCGCCACCGCTTCCGCCGTTGCCGGCAACGCCGCCGGCCGCGTTCGCGGCGCCGCCATTGCCACCATTGCCCGCCGTGCCGCCGCTGCCGCCGTCGCCGGCAACGCCGCTGGATCCGGCATCAGCGCCGTCGCCGCCCGCACCGGCGTCACCGCCCCGGCCGCCGTTGCCGGCGGTCCCACCGACACCGCCGCTGCCAGCGGCGCCGCCGGCCCCGCCCTTGCCGCCGGTGCCGCCGGTGCCGCCATCGCCGCCGCCGATGCCCGTGTCCGCCGCGCCCGCGCCCCCTTTGCCGCCGTGGCCGCCCTGGCCCCCGGCCCCGCCGTCGCCGTTGGTGGCAGTAGCGCTACCGGCGTTGCCGCCGGTGCCTCCCGCGCCGCCGTTGCCGGCCTTGCCGCCGTCGGCCAGGTTGCCAACGGCGCCGTCGGGTCCGGTGCCGCCGGTGCCGCCATTGCCGCCGTTGCCCGCGTTGCCGCCGGCGCCCGCGTTACCCGCGGTGCCCGGGCCGGCGCCTGCGGCCCCGCCGTTGCCACCGTTACCGCCGGTGCCGCCGTTGCCGTTCAGGCCTAAGACGCCGATAGCGCCGCCTTGACCGCCGACACCGCCTCGGCCGCCGGCCCCGCCGTCACCGTTGATTCCCGTGGCATCGGCGGCCCCGCCTTGGCCGCCGACACCGCCGAAGCCGCCGGCGCCGCCGTTGCCGCCGAAGCCGGTGAAGTCGGGTGAATCGCCGCCCGCGCCGCCGGCGCCTCCGGCGCCCGCCGCCCCACCGATGCCCCCGCTGCCGGCGGTGCCGGCCACCCCGCCATTGCCTCCGCTGCCGCCGGTGCCGCCGCCGCCGCCCAGGCCGCCGTAGCCGCCGCCGGTTCCGGTGCCGATCGGGGTGTCGCCCCCGGCGCCGCCAGCGCCGGCCGCGCCGCCGTGGCCACCGGCACCTGCAACGCCGCCGGCGGGTCCGGCGCCGCCGCTGCCGCCGCTGCCGCCGTTGCCGCCGGTGCCGCCCTTGCCCCCGCCGCCGCCGGATCCGGTTGCGGTGCCGCCGGCGCCGGCGACACCGCCGACGCCACCGTCTCCGCCAGTGCCGGCGGTGCCCCCCGCGCCGCTCGCGGCGCCGCCATTGCCACCGTTGCCGCCGGCACCGGCGCTGCCGCCGGCGCCCGCCTGGCCGTTGAGGCCGGCATTGCCCCCGGCGCCCCCGGTGCCGCCGGCGCCGCCCTTGCCGCCGTTGCCGGCAACACCGCCTACCCCGGTCGCGGCGCCACCATCGCCACCGTTGCCCGCGATACCGCCGGCGCCGCCGGCGCCGGCGGTGCCGGCGTTGCCCGCGGAGCCGCCATCGCCGCCCATACCGGCGTCGCCACCTTGGCCGCCGCTGCCCGCGATGCCGCCGACACCACCCACGCCTGCCGCGCCGCCGGCCCCGGCCTTGCCGCCGCCGCCGCCGGTGCCGCCGGAGCCGCTATTCGAGGCCCCTGAGCCGCCGCTGCCGCCGTGGCCGCCCGCGCCGCCGCCACCGCCACTACCGTTGCTGCCGGTGGCGCCGCCCGCATTCCCGCCGGCTCCCCCGGCGCCGCCCTGACCACCCGTGCCGCCCGCGACCCCGCTGCCGGCGCCGCCATCGATTCCGGCTCCGCCCTGACCACCGATCCCACCATCGCCGCCGTGACCCACCGTCGCGCCGCCGCCCAGCACGGCCGCTTCGCCGCCGGCGCCGCCGGCGCCGCCCTGCCCGCCGACCCCGACACCCAACGCACCGCGGGGCACCGTGCCCCCCTGCCCGCCCTGACCGCCGGCGCCACCTTTACCGCTAGTGCCAGCGGAGCCGCCCGGGCCGCCTGCACTTCCACCCTGACCACCAACACCGCCGACGCCACCGGCGCCCCCGTCATCTCCGATGCCATCCATGCCGACCGCGCCCGCTCCGCCGCGACCACCATCACCGGCGTTGCCGCCGGCGCCGACCGAACCGCCGCTGCCGACCGCGCCCGCCAGCCCACCGGTTCCGCCCTTACCGCCGTTGCCCCCCGACCCGCCGGCTCCAGCGCCGCTACCCGCGTCCAGGGTTCCGGAGCCCCCATTACCGCCGCTGCCGCCGTGCCCGCCGGCCCCGCCATCGCCGCGGACACCTCCGACGCCGCCGGCGTTGCCGCCCTGCCCACCCTGACCGCCCTGACCAGCGGCGCCGCCCGCGGCCCCGCTGCCGTCTGCGCCGTTGACGCCGGCGCCTCCGTCTCCGCCGGCACCCCCGTGGCCGCCGTTACCCACGACCGCGCCGCTGCCCGTCGCAGCCGCAACCCCGCCGGTACCGCCGCCACCGCCCTGTCCGCCGGTCCCGGCGCCAGCCGCCGCGCCGGCGGGCACCGTGCCGCCCTGGCCGCCCTGGCCGCCGGTACCGCCCGTGCCGCTGCTGCCGGCGGCTCCGCCGAAGCCAGCGGCGCCCCCGCCCTGACCGCCGGAACCACCGGCCCCGCCGTTGCCACCCGCATTACCGGTGCCGTCCGCGCCGGCCCCACCGGCGCCTCCAGCCCCGCCGCTACCGCCGGCGCCGCCCGACCAGCCAACCAAGGCCCTATCCAGGCCGCCCACGCCACCGGCTCCGCCGGACCCACCGGCAAGGCCCGCCGCGCCGACCGCGCCTGCGCCGCCGACCCCGCCCGGCCCGCCGTTACCGCCCAGGAGCCCGCCGGCGCCGCCGGCGCCGCCGGCACCGCCAGCACCACCGTGCAACCCGCGCGACCCGGTGGTCTGCACGAAGCGGGCAAGCCCGAGGTCGTCCAAAACCCCGGCCACCGCGTGGGCCGCCGCCCGCACCATGGCGAAGTCGGTGTCGGAGGGGTCCAGGTCGAACACCAGCCGGTCGGGCTTGTGCAGCCGGTCTCGCCGCGACTGCCACACGTGCAGCGTGACGCAGTTCTGATTCGCCAGCCAGCGCAACGCTTCTGGGCGTTCCGCCACGGGATGCACCAGGGTGCCGTCCTGTTTGGCGACCTCCACGCGGCCCATCCAGTCGGGCAGCGAATCGGCGAAATCCTGTTGCACCCAACCCTGTTCGCCGATGCCGCGCGGGAACCGCTGCACGGTGAGCGCCCGGTCCCGCAGGTGCGGCAGCATCGTTTCGGCCACCTCGCCGTAGTAGGCGACCAGCTCGCCTTTGGTGATCCCGTCGTTCGGGAACATCACCCGGTCCGGGTGGGTGACCTCGACCTCGACGCGCGGCATCAGCGTGTCTCCCGCACGACGCCGGCGGGGTCCTTGTCGGTGCGCAGCCCCTGGTAGCGCGGGTGGCGCAGCTTGCCGTCGCGGGTCCACTCGCTGAACCCGATCTGGGCCACCAACTCCGGGCGCACCCAGTGGGCGCCGTTCTCGCGCACCAGGCCCCGGGTGAACGGCGGTTTGTCCTGCTCGAGGGGGGACAGCCGCTCGTGCAGGCTGCGCAGCGTGGGCTCGTCGAACCCGGTCCCCACCTTGCCGGCGTACACCAGATCGCCGCCGTCGTGGTAACCGAGCAGCAGCGCGCCCAGCTCGATGCGGCTGCCCTTGGGGCTGGTGTAGCCGCCGACGACGAATTCCTGGTCGCGCACGCATTTGAACTTCAGCCAGTTCTTCGACCGACCGCCTTCGTACGTGGCGTCGGCCCGCTTGGCGATCACCCCCTCGTCACCACGCCGGCATGCCGCCTCATAGGCGCCGATCCCGTCCTCGACGCGGTGCACCGCGAAACGAAGGGGATCGCCGAAGTCAATCGCCCTGCGCAACAGCTTCTTTCGCCACAGCTGCGGCGCATCGGTGGTGGATTTGCCGTCGAGGTGCAGCAAGTCGAACACGTAGTAGAAGACGAGGACCGGGGACGCGCGGGCCACCTCCGCGTCGGTGATGCCCAGCCGGCCCTGCAGCCGTTCGAAGCTGGTCCGGCGGCCCGCGAACGCCACCACCTCGCCGTCCACGACGAACCGCGTGGTGCGCTGCGCGGCGAGCGCGTCGACCAGCTCGGGATAGGTTCCGTTGAGCGGCTGGCGGTTTCGCGACAGCAGCCGCACCCGGTCGCCGTCGCGGAAGCCGAGGCAACGCATCCCATCGAATTTGCGCTCGAAGATCCAGTGCGGATCGGAAAACCGCCGGTCCGTCAGGGTGGCCAGCGTGGGTGCCCGCCAGTCGGGCACCGGCTCGTCGCGCAGCGCCGCGCGCACCGATTCCGGCAGGGCGGCGAAGTCGGTCATGACACGTCGTCCAGTGAGTGGCCGGTCAGCGCGGGCTGGCGCAGCGTGTCGGCGTCCTCGTCGTCTTTGCGCCGCATCAGCAGCCAGGTCTCATGATGGCCGTCCCGGATCCGGGTCAGCGTGTACCAGCCGCGCAACCACTCGCCGCACAGAAAGAACGAAAGATGGCCGCGGTCAAGGCAATCGGTCATGTCGTAGGGCGTCGCGTTGACATAGGTGCCGCGGTCGCCGTCGACGTCACGCTCGAGCTCGTCGAGGGGCAGGTCAGCGGTGCGGCGGGCCATCCGGCTGTGGTTGGGTATCGCCCAGGACACCAGCACGCCGTCGATCTCGAGGCCAAGCTCGTAGTGGTCGCTGTCGCTCGGCTGGATGACGAAACGCGGGTCGTGGCCGGACCGGCGTTTGCGTCGGTTGTCGATCAAACGCATCCCAAAGTGATACCCGTGGGTCACGTGAGGAAACGGCCGTCGAACCACCCGACGCCTTTATGGCTCTCGGGACGTTGGTGTGGGCATTTGCGGTCCTGGCCACGACATAGGTGTTAGCGAGGAGAACCCACGAATTCGGCTCTGGGCCCACTTTGCTCGCGTACAGTCTCGGAACTGTCGCGTGTGTGTCCGCCTGCCCGGGGTGATGGGAGCCGAAGGTGTCGTATCTGATGGCAACGCCGGGCGCGTTAGGGGCAGCGGCCGAGAACCTGATCGGAATCGGGTCCGCGATCACGAATGCCAATGCGGCAGCGGCGGCCTCGACGACGCGGGTTTTGCCCGCGGCCGCCGACGAGGTGTCGGCTGCGATCGCGCGGCTGTTCGGCACCTATGCCCAGGATTTCCAGGCGCTGAGTGCGCGGACGGCGATTTTCCATGACGAGTTCGTGCGGGCGTTGGACGCTGGCGCGGGCGCGTATGCGGCTGCCGAGGCAGCCAACGCGTCACCCTTGCAGACCCTTGAGGATGACATTCTGGGCGTGATCAACGCGCCAACCAACGCATTGCTGGGCCGCCCGCTGGTCGGCAACGTGCCACCGACCGCGATCCGCGTGTAGTCGCCGGGCACGTCGGCGAACTTGCCGGTGTCCTCGGCGCGCACGATCACGTGCCGCACCCGGCCGCGGTCGACCCGGTCGCGCAGGTCGGCGGGGCCGAGCAGCGGGGTGGCCGGGATGACGACGGCGCGCAGCTTCATCGCGGCGCACGGGACTTCCTGCTGGAGCACCGTGAGGACTACACCGCCGCCTACGAGGGGTTCCGGTGGCCCCGGCCCGAGCACTTCAACTGGGCCCTGGACTGGTTCGACGCGATCGCCGACGGCAACGGGCGCACCGCGCTGCACATCGTCGAGGAGGACGGCTCCGAGGTCCGGGTCTCCTTCGCCGAGATGTCCGCCCGCTCGAACCGGGTCGCCAACCGGCTGCGGGAGTGGGGCGTCGGCCCCGAGGACCGCATCCTCGTCATGCTCGGCAACTCCGGCATCCAGATGAGCGTCGCCGCGGCGCCCCGATCCGGGGGGGTGTGGGAGGAACTGCGCGAAGAAATCCGGAAGGGTTTCGAAGAGCAGGGTGCCAAGGTCGCCGACTATCCGACACGCTACGGCAACGAGCTGCTCGTCGATATGCCGATGCAGATGCCTGATGGTCGCACCGCGACCTCCCGCATGCGCATCATCGGTCGCGAAGGCGACCGCTGGTTTGCGCGCATCGACATCCTCGTCC
>NZ_LZSE01000101.1 GCF_001665295.1 Mycobacterium sp. 1554424.7
GGGCTCGTCGAGCAACAAGAAGATCGAGCCGGTGCCGCCGACACCGTCGTGCTCGTTGGCGCCGTAGAGGCGGGCCTCGGTCAGTCCCTGGGCGTGCAGCGCGGCCACCCGCTCGCGCGCCTTGACCACCAGATCGTCGTGATCGCCGAACTTGATCGAGGTGGTCGGGCACGTCTGGGCGCACGCCGGGTGCCTCGACGTCTGCCCGACCGGCGCGCTGTTCCGCACCGAATTCGGCACCGTCGTCGTGCAGGACGACGTCTGCAACGGGTGCGGCACGTGCGTCGCGGGATGCCCCTTCGGCGTGGTCGAACGCCGCAGCGACGGCACCTACACGACGCCGGCGCAACGACCTGGTGCCCCGCACGAAAAACCCGTCACCGGAGTCGCCCAGAAGTGCACCCTGTGCTACGACCGCCTCGTCGAGGACCAGACCCCGGCGTGCGCCCAGACGTGCCCGACCACCTCGATCAAGTTCGGCGATCACGACGATCTGGTGGTCAAGGCGCGCGAGCGGGTGGCCGCGCTGCACGCCCAGGGACTGACCGAGGCCCGCCTCTACGGCGCCAACGAGCACGACGGTGTCGGCGGCACCGGCTCGATCTTCTTGTTGCTCGACGAGCCCAACAGCTCCAGGTCGCCGTCCTGCGGGTTGCGGTTCCATTCCTTGCACGCCACCTCGCAGGCCTTGCACCCGATGCAGATCGAGGTGTCGGTGAAGAATCCCTTGCGCGGCTTGCGATCTGCCCAACCCGCGTCGGCGGCCGGGTCAGTCGGTCCGCTGAGCTGGCCCATCGGCTCCCCCTTCCCAGACGCCTTCGCTCACTCGTACATTGCCGGTCTCCGCGGTGGCACCGGACCGGGACTGGTACTCGGCGATCAGGCGCAGCAGTTCTTCGCCCTGCGGCCGCCGGCCGGCCCGGATGTCGCACGACCCTGCCTTCGACTCCTGGATCTGCACGTTGGGATCCAGCGTCACGCCGAGCAGGTCGTTGGCCGCGTCCCCGCTCACCACCGCGTCGCTGCCCACACCCCAGTGGTACGGCAACCCGATCTGGTGCACCGTGTGCCCCCCGATGACCAGCGGGGCCACCCGGTCGGTGACCAGCACCCGGGCTTCGATCGCCGCGCGCGGCGAGATGATGGTGGCCCACCCGTAGGGCTCGAGGCCGCGTTCGGCGGCCAGCTCCGGGGACACCTCGCAGAACATCTCCGGCTGCAGCTCCGACAGGTAGGGCAGCCAGCGGCTCATGCCGCCCGCGGTGTGGTGTTCGGTGAGCCGGTAGGTGGTGAACACGTAGGGATACACGTCGGCCCCGGGCTCCCCGGCGCTGGGCGCGCTCAGATTGTCCTTGCGCGGGAAGGTGATTCGCGCCGGGTTCCGTTGCTGGGGATACAGCGCGTTGGCGACCGGCGACTCCTGCGGTTCGTAGTGGGTGGGCAGCGGCCCGTCGAGCACGCCCTTCGGCGCGAACAACCAGCCCTTGCCGTCGGCCTGCATGATGAACGGGTCGTCGCCGGCCAGCCCGTCGGGGCCGCCGACGTCGGGGGCGGGGCGGGCGCCCGGCGCCCGGTCGGCAACGAAGTCGGGCACGTCATGGCCGACCCACCTCCGCTCGTCGGAGTCCCACCAGACGTATCGCTTGCGCTCGCTCCACGGGTTGCCGTCCGGGTCGGCGGACGCGCGGTTGTAGAGGATCCGCCGATCGGCCGGCCACGCCCAGCCCCACTCCGATTGGCTGGGCGACTCACCGCCGCGCGGCACCCGCCGCGCGGCCTGGTTGACGGCGTTGGCGTACACCCCGGTGTAGATCCAGCATCCGGCCGCCGTCGACCCGTCGGTGCGCAACTCGGTGTAGGAGGACAACGGATCTCGCTCATCGACGTGATAGCCGTTGATTTCGGCCAGCACCGCCTCGCCGTCGGGGTCGCCGTGCTCGTCGGTCGGGTAGTCCCACGTGAGGTCCAGCAGCGGCCGGTCGCGCTCGTCGGTCGAGCCGGCCAGGCGCTGCCTGATGCGCTTGCCCAGCTCGTAGAAGAAGGCCAATTCGCTTTGGCAGTCGCCGGGCGGCTCGACCGCCTTGTGGCGCCACTGCAAGAGTCGCTGCGTCTGGGTGAACGACCCGGCCTTCTCCACGTGCGTCGCCGCGGGCAGGAAGAACACCTCGGTCTCGATTTCCTCGGTTTTCAGTTCGCCGGAGGCGATCTCGGGGCCGTCCTTCCACCAGGTGGCCGACTCGATCAGGTTGAGGTCGCGGACCACCAGCCACTTGAGGTGCGACATGCCCAGGCGCTGCATCCGGCCGTGCGCCGAACCGACCGCGGGATTCTGGCCCAGCAGGAAGTAGCCCTCCACCTCGTCGGCCAGCATCCCGGTGACCGTCTGGTAGGTGCCGTGCGGGCCGGTCAGGCGGGGCAGGTAGTCGTAGGCCCAGTCGTTGTCCGCGCGGGCCGCGTCGCCCCACCACGCCTTGAGCAGACTGATCGTGTAGGCGTCGGCGTTGGCCCAAAAGCCTTTCTGCCGTTTGGATCCCACCGCGTCGAGGTAGTCGCGCAGGTTGTCGTGGGTGCCCGCCTTGGGCATCGGCAGGTATCCGGGCAGCAGGTTGAACAGCGTGGGAATGTCGGTGGACCCTTGGATGCTGGCGTGGCCGCGCAACGCCATGATGCCGCTGCCCGGCCGGCCGACGTTGCCCATCAGCAGCTGCAAAATGGTTGCGGTGCGGATGAATTGGGCCCCGAGGGTGTGCTGCGTCCACCCGACGGCGTACGCGAAGCAGGTGGTGCGCTCGCGCCCGGAGTTCTCGACGATGGAGCGTGCGAGGTAGTCGAAATCCTCGGCGCCGATGCCGCACACGTCCCGGACCATCTCCGGGGTGTAGCGCGCGTAGTGCCGCTTGAGGATCTGGAATACCGTGCGCGGGTGCGCCAGGGTGTCGTCGCGCTTCACCCGGGCGTGCGCGAGCGGCGGGCCGCCGCTGCCGTGCTCGTCACCCGCAGCGCTTTGGGCGGCGGTCCCGCCGTGCGTGTGGCCGCCGCCCGCGGACTCGACCTGACCGTTGCCTTGTTCGTCGTACGCCCACGTCGACGTGTCGTACTGCCCCGTCTCGGGATCGAAACCGGAGAACAAACCGCCGAGATCCTCGGTGTCCCGGAAGTTTTCGTTGATCAGGGTGGCCGCGTTGGTGTACGCGAGGACGTACTCCTTGAACCACAGGTCGTTGGCGAGCACGTGGTTGATCAGCGCGCCGAGCAGGACCACGTCGGAGCCGGCCCGGATCGGGATGTGCCGGTCCGACACCGCCGAGGTGCGGGTGAAGCGCGGGTCGACGTGGATCACCCGGGCACCCCGCGCCCTGGCCTCCTCCACCCACTGGAACCCGACCGGATGGCACTCGGCCATGTTGGAGCCCTGGATGATGATGCAATCGGCGTTGGCCATGTCTTGCAGTGATTGGGTGGCGCCGCCGCGCCCGAAGGAGGTTCCCAGACCGGGAACCGTTGAGGAGTGTCAAATACGAGCTTGGTTCTCGATCTGGATCGCGCCCGCGGCGGTGAACAGCTTCTTGATGAGGTAGTTCTCCTCGTTGTCCAGCGTCGCGCCGCCCAGCGAGGCGATGCCCATGGTGCGGCGCAGCAGCTGCCCCTTCTTGTCGATGTCCTGCCAGGTGTGGCGGCGGGACTCCAGGAAGCGGTCGGCGATCATGTCGATCGCGGTGTCCAGTTCCAGTGGCTGCCATTCGGTGGCCCGCGGCGCGCGGTACAGCACCTTCAGTTGGCGGCCAGGGGAATTGACGAGTTGCTCGCTCGCGGATCCCTTCGGGCACAACCGCCCCCGCGAGATCGGCGAGTCGGGGTCACCCTCGATCTGGACGACGCGCTCGTCCTTGACGTACACCCGCTGACCGCAGCCGACGGCGCAGTACGGGCACACGCTCTGCACCACCCGGTCGGCGGTCACCGTGCGCGGGGCGAGGCTGCGGGTGTGCTTGGAGGTCACCGCCGAGCCGCGGCCGAGCTTGTCCCCCGAGCGCAGCTGACGAACGACGGGCCACTCCAGGAAAAGCTTGCGCATAGCCATGGGCTCTACCCTAGTGCGTCACACCAAAACAACGCCCGCTCAGCGCACCACGATCGTGTGCTCGCCGCGGGGCACCAGCTCCCCGATGACGGGTGCGCCGGGGATCTCGCCGGCGATCAGCAAACCGCCGGAGGTTTGCGCATCGGCGAGCAGCAGGGCCTCGTCCTCGCCGACCGCGGACAGGTCGGCGTGCGGCGCCACCCAGTCGAGGTTTCGCCGGGTGCCGCCGCTGACGTAGCCGGCCGCCAGCGCCTCGCGCGCCCCGTCGAGATAGGGCACCGCCGCCGCGTCGATCACCGCCGTGACGCCGCTTGCCCGCGCTAACTTGTAAAGGTGGCCCAGCAATCCGAAACCCGTTACGTCCGTTGCGCATTCGACCCCCGCCGCCAGCGCCGCGGCGGCCGCGTCGGCGTTGAGGGTGGTCATCGCCTCGATCGCCTGCTCGAATCGCTCCCCGGTGGCCTTGTGCCTGCTGTTCAGCACGCCGACGCCCAGCGGCTTGGTCAGCGAAAGCGGCGTGCCGGGCTTGCCGGAGTCGTTGCGCAGCAACCGGTTCGGGTCCGCGATCCCGGTGACGGCCAGCCCGTATTTGGGTTCCGGGTCGTCGACGCTGTGCCCGCCGGCGAGGTGGCAGCCGGCCAGGCCGCACACGTCCAGCCCGCCGCGCAGCGTCTCGGTGGCCAGCTCGAACGGCAGCACGTCGCGCGGCCAGCCCAGCAGGTTCACCGCGACCACCGGGCGCCCGCCCATCGCGTAGACGTCGGACAGCGCGTTGGTGGCGGCGATGCGGCCCCAGTCGTAGGCGTCGTCGACCACCGGGGTGAAGAAGTCCGTCGTCGCGATCAGGGCGGTGCCGTTCTCGACACGTACCACCGCGGCGTCGTCGCCGTGGTCGAGCCCGACCAGCAATTCGCCGAGCGGGTCGCGCGGCGCGGCCGACCCGAGTCCGCGGACGACTTCTTCGAGTTCACCGGGCGGGATCTTGCACGCGCAGCCGCCGCCGTGGGCGTACTGGGTCAGTCGATAAGCCACGGTTACATAATGTCCGCATGGTCCAGGGAGGCGTGTCCGGTCTGGTGACCGGCGCGGTCTTCAAAACCGTCGAACGGCAGACGCTGCCGCTGGCGGGTTCGATTCCCGTCCGCCTCCGCCATACTCCCTCGGGCCCGACATGACCGACCCGCGCCGGCTCGTGCCCCGCACCGACGTGCTGCTCGCCGACCCGCGCCTGGTCGAGGCGCA
The DNA here is from genome assembly GCF_001665295.1 of Mycobacterium sp. 1554424.7. GTDB lineage: Bacteria > Actinomycetota > Actinomycetes > Mycobacteriales > Mycobacteriaceae > Mycobacterium. The sequence continues at coordinate 5,324 of NZ_LZSE01000101.1, forward strand.
GCGCGTGCTGGGCCGCGCGCTGGTGAAGTCGGTGATCGTCGAGGCCCAGCGGCGCGCCCGCGCCGGCGAGATCGAGCCCGAGCGCGTCGCCGAGCACGCCGTCGCCGCGCTTCCGGCCACCGCGGCGAGCCTGCGGCCCGTCGTCAACGCCACCGGCGTGGTGGTGCACACCAACTTGGGTCGGGCGCCGCTGTCTCGGGCGGCGGTCGATGCGGTGGTCGCCGCGGCCGGGACGACGGACGTCGAGTTCGACCTGGCTACCGGCCGGCGCGCGCGCCGCGGCCGGGGCGCGCTGGCCGCGCTGGCCCGGGCAGTCCCGACGGCGGGCGGCGTGCACGTGGTCAACAACAACGCCGCCGCGCTGCTGCTCACCGCGCTGACGCTGGCTGGGGGCGAGTCTAGGGGCAAGGAGATCGTGCTCAGCCGCGGCGAGCTCGTCGAAATCGGCGACGGGTTCCGCATCCCCGAGCTGCTGGCGTCCACCGGTTCGCGGCTGCGCGAGGTCGGCACCACCAACCGCACCAGCCTGCGCGACTACGCCGACGCGATCGGGCCCGACACCGGCTTCGTGCTGAAGGTGCACCCGTCCAACTTCCACGTCACCGGGTTCACCTCGGCCGTCGACGTCGCGGAGCTGGCGAACCTGGGCGTGCCGCTGGTCGTCGACATCGGCTCCGGGCTGCTGGCGCCGCACCCGCTGCTGCCCGACGAGCCCGACGCCACGTCGATGCTGCGCGACGGCGCCAGCCTGGTCACCGCGAGCGGCGACAAGCTGCTCGGCGGCCCGCAGGCCGGCCTGCTGCTCGGCGACGCCGAACTCATCGAACGGCTGCGCCGCCACCCGGCGGCACGCGCCCTGCGCGTGGACAAGCTCACCCTCGCCGCGCTGGAGGCCACGCTGACCGGCCCGCCGCCGCCCGTCGCCGAGGCGCTGGGCGCCGACGTCGCGCGGCTGCGGGCCCGCGCCGAGTCGCTTGCCGACCAGCTGCCCGAGGCGGTCGCGGTGGACTGCGTCGCCGCGGTCGGCGGCGGGGGCGCGCCGGGCGTCGAGCTGCCCAGCGCCGCGGTGAGCCTGCCCGAGTCCTACGCCGCCGCGCTGCGCGCCGGCAGCCCGCCGGTCGTCGGCCGCCTCGAATCCGGCCGCTGCCTGCTCGACCTGCGCACCGTGGCGCCCGAGGACGACGAGCTGCTGGCGGCGGCGGTGCGGGCGTGTTCGTCGTAGCCACCGCCGGGCACGTCGACCACGGCAAGTCGACCCTGCTGCACCGGCTCACCGGCATGTGGCCGGACCGGCTGGCCGAAGAGCGCCGCCGCGGCCTGACCATCGACCTCGGCTTCGCGTGGACCGAGATCGGCGGCCGTCGCGTCGCGTTCGTCGACGTGCCCGGCCACGAACGGTTCGTCGCCAACATGCTCGCCGGAGTCGGCGCGGCGCCGGCCGTCTTGTTCGTCGTCGCCGCCACCGAGGGCTGGATGCCGCAGTCCGAGGAACACCTGTCGGCGCTCGACGCCCTCGGGGTCCGGCACGGGCTGCTGGTGATCAGCAAGGCCGACCTCGCCGATCCCGGCCCGGCCGTCGCGCGGGCTCGCGAACGGTTCGCCACCACCTCGCTCGGCGACGTGCCCGTCGCGATCGGCACGGACCTCGAGCGGGTGCGCGCGGAACTGCTGGCCCTGACCGACCGGCTGCCGCCGCCGGACCGCGACGCCGACGTGCGACTGTGGGTCGACCGATCGTTCACCGTCCGCGGCGCCGGCACGGTGGTGACGGGAACGCTGGCGGCCGGCACCATCCGGGTGGGCGACGAGCTGGAACACGCCGGCCGGCGCGTGACGGTTCGCGGGCTGCAATCGCTGGGCCGGGACGAGACCGCGGTCGGCGCCGTGGCGCGCGTCGCGCTGAACCTGCGGGGCGTGGACCGCCACGCCATCGGCCGCGGGGACGCCGTCCGGACGCCGGGCGTCTGGCTGGACACCACGGAGATCGACGTCGGGCTGCGGTCGGCCGGCCCGCTGCACCGCCAGCTGGTGCTGCACGTCGGGTCCGCGGCCGTGCCGGTCCGGGTGCGCCCATTGGGCACCGCCGCGGCGCGGCTGCGCCTGGCGAGGCCGCTGCCGTTGCGGGTCGGAGACGTCGGGCTGTTGCGCGACCCCGGCGAGCACCGGATCGCCGCGGGGATCGAGGTGCTCGACGTCCGGCCGCCGGGCCTGCGCCGCCGGGGCGCTGCGCGCGACCGCGCCGCCGAGCTGGCGACCGGCCGGGCCCGTCCCCCCGACTGCGCGCGCGCCAGCGAACTGCGCGCCATGGGCCTGCCGCCGCACGGGCAGCGGGTGGGCGACTGGGTGGTGGACCCGCAGTGGTGGGCCGCGCGGCGCGACCTCGCCACCGCGGCCGTGCGCGGCTGGGCGGACGACCACGACGTCGCGGCGGGGATGCCGCTCGAGACGCTGCGGCAGCGCGCCGGGCTGCCCGCCGCCGAATTGGTGCCCCCGCTGCTCGCCGGCACCGGCCTGGAGGTGGCCGACGGGTTGGTACGCCGCCCCGATGCGCGCCTGCCGCCCCGCGTCGACAAGGCGGTGCGCGCGATCGAGGACTGGCTGGCCGCGGAACCCTTTCGCGCACCGGAGGCCCACGAACTGGCCGACCTGAAGCTCGGCCCGCGCGAGCTGGCCGCCGCGGTGCGCGCCGGGCGGCTGGCCCGGATCGCCGACGGCGTGGTGCTGGGCCCCGACGCGTTCGATCGGGCGGCCGGTGTCCTCGCCACGCTGCCGCAGCCGTTCACCGTCAGCGAGGCCCGCCGCGCGCTGGGCACCACCCGCCGGGTCGCCGTGCCGCTGCTCGAGCAGCTCGACGATCGGCGCGTCACCAGGCGGGCCGACGACGGCACCCGCACGGTCCTCGTCAGTCGGTAACGGAAACTGTTGCGGGAGAAGATTTTTCGTATTCGACGGCCGAAACCAGCTCGAGCTGGGCCAGATTGGCCGCCACCGTGACGAGCGGCTGTGCGGTCTCGGCCGGCTCCCCTTGGTCACCGGCTTCCGCGCGCAGCGCGCGGACGAATTCCGCGGCCATCGGCCGGCCGGTCGCGGTCTCGCGCCCGGAGATCTGGTCGGCGGCGGATTGCAGGTGGACCTGCAGCAACGCCCGGGTGGATGGGTAGGCTCCCGTCGGCGGAAGCGTCTTGATGTCGGCGATTATGTCCGCCGTGAGGCGCACCCAGGTGGCCCGGTTGGCCGCCCGCACCACCGGGCTGCGCAGGTTGGCGCCGTTGCCCGTCTCCGAAAGATAGTGGCGCACAGCGTCATCGACCCTTCGACTGCCCACCACCGCGTCGTGACTCAGGGCCGCGAGGTTGACGTCCGTCTCCTGCGAACGGCCACGGGTGACGCGCGCCACGGCGGCCTGCAGGTAGCGCACGTTCACGTCACGCGCGGCGTCGATCAGGGCGGACACCGCGGCCGTGGCTCCCCGGGGCCACAGGACCAGCGATACGCCCATGCCCATCGCCGCGCCCACCGCGACGTCTTCGACGCGGACCAGTCCGATGCGCCAGCCGGTGGGGATGGTGAGGCCGAGGATGATCAACAGATTCAGCGCGCCCATGGCCTGCACCGCGGTCAGGGAGACGAACCGCGGCAGGTACGTCGACCCGAACACCGTGACGGGCATCAGCAGCCACAGCACCACCGGATCCGCCCCGACGGCCGCCAGCAGCACCCCGCCCAGGACGATCCCCAACGCGGTACCCACCACGGCCTGCACGACCCTGTTTCGGGTGCACAGCGCGCTGCTGCTGAGCACCAGCATCGTTCCCACCACGACCCAGAAGCCGCGGTCGAGCAGGTGCAGATGGGTGACGGCGATGGCCAGGGCCAACCCGATCCCCATGCGGAGGCCGTTGTGCGCCGCCACCGAACGGGTCGTCAGGAACGAGCTGACGATGGCCGTGCCGGCCGCCGTTTCCGGCGACAGCCGGTCGGCGAAGCCGGTGGGCGGCACTTGCAAGCCGAGGGCCCGCGCCCACACCGGCCGGGCATCGGCGGCCGCGGCCGCGGCGATTACCCGTCCCGAGAGGGTGACGGTCGCCGCGACCACCCGGCAGGTCAGCAGCCGCTCGCCGATCGCGGCCGCCGCCGCGTCGTCCGGGGCGCCGAGGATCAGCACCACCTCGTCGCGATAGGCGCCCCGCGCCAGCGAACGCAACTTGGGCAGCGCCTCGTCGAGGGCGGCGCGGTTCGCGGCCAGCTGGCCCGATTGCGCCGCGTCGAGCAAGCAGGCGCAGCGACGCAGGACGTCGACGGCCGGCGACTTCACCGGCCCCAAGGTCGCCACCGCGTCCTCATCGACGAGGGCCGCGACCAGTTCGAGGAAGTCGACGAGGCGCACCAGCGCGCGGCTGCCGGCGCTCAGGCCAACCGGCCGGAAATTGGCGGCCATGAAGTTGGTCCGCAGCGCGTCCATCGCCTCGGACACCTCCGCACCCGAGCCGACACCCTCGATCCGATCGGCCAGCGTCGCGCACACCTTGCCTGCCCGGCGGCGCAGTTCGTCGTACTGCCGCGGGGGAAGGAGGAACAGGGCCGCCGGCACGCACATCGCCAGCGCGATCGCCCATCCCAGCAGTCGCTCGTTGATCGGGCCGCCCGGCGTGCAGACGGGCCAGACGTAGAACAACAGGGTCGCGCGTTGGCCGGCCGACATCGTCGCGCTCAGCATGCCGGCCAGGACCACCCCCACGCCGAGGAAAAACATCAACGTCACCGCCAGCCACGCGGTGGGAGCCACCAGCGTGCCGACGGTGATCAGGACGAAACCGTTGACGGCCAGGCCCAGGTAGGCCACCGCACGCTGCTGGCGGTTGCCCGGGAATTCGGTCACCACCAGCAGCCAGAAGGCACCGAGCAGCGCGTACAGCGGCACCACCTTGCCGCCCACGACGACGAAGGCGAACCCGGCCGTGGCCGGCACCATGATCGCCGCACGGACGGCGCGCCGCAGCGCGTCGCGCTCCGGATCCTTGGCACGCAGCACGCCCAGTGCGCTCCGGATCGGGGGGACCCGGGTCAGCATGACTGGATGATAGAGCCGCTGCCGGCGCGGGTCGCGCCGAGATTCCCTAGCGGCACAGGGTGATTGGCCCTAGAGGCGCTCCTTCACCGCGGCCGACAGGCGCGCGCCGTCGGCCTTTCCCGCCGCGATCGCGGTGGCCGCCTTCATCACCATCCCCATCTGCTTCATCCCCGGCCGCTCACCGATCTCCTCGGCGACCTGTGCGATCGCCGTATCGGCAACGTCGGCCAGCTCGGCCTCGGTGAGCGGCGTGGGCAGGTACTCGTCGATGATCCGGGCCTCGGCGTGCTCGTTGGCGGCGAGCTCGCCGCGACCGTTCTGGGTGTAGATTTCGGCCGCCTCGGCGCGCTTGCGCGACTCCCTGGCCAGCACCTTGATGACGTCGTCGTCGGAGAGCTCGCGCGCCTGCTTGCCGGAGACCTCCTCGGTCTGGATCGCGGCCAGCAACATGCGCAGAGTCGCGGTTCGCAACTTGTCCTGGGTCTTCATCGCCTGGGTGAGGTCGGCCCGCAGCCGGGATTTCAGTTCCGCCATGGCTGAGACGCTACGCGCCGCGGCGCCGGCCAAGATTGAGAAATGCCCGGACCGCCGACAGGATGGAGCCCATGACGAACGACGGGCCCGGCCGCAAACCTTTCGAAGGCCGCTACCCGCGGTGAACACGCTGCCGCCGCCCGGTTACCCGGCGTTCCCCCCACCCGGTCAGTACGCGCCCGTCGGCTACCCGACGGTCGGGTATGGCCCGCCGCCGGGATACGGCCCGCCGCCCGGGTATGGCCCGCCGCCCGGGTATCGCGCGCCGCCCGGCTACGGCCCGCCGCCCGGCTACGGCCCGCCGCCGGGATACGGAGCCCCGCCGGGATACGGCGGCTACGGCCCGCCGCCGGGCTACGGCGGATATGGTCCGCCGCAGTTGGTCCCGGGGGCGGCGCTCAAACCCGGCATCATCCCGCTGCGGCCGCTGACGCTGAGCGACATCTTCAATGGCGCGGTCGGCTACATCCGGGCCAACCCCCGCGCGACGCTGGGACTGACCGCGCTGGTGGTCGTGGTCATGCAGCTCATCTCCTTGCTCGCGACGTTCGGCCCGTTGGCCGCCTACGGCAGGCTCACCGTCGCGCGCTCCAGCGAGCTGAGCGGGGGCGTCGTCGGCGCATGGCTGGGGTCGGTGGCCGCGGGCATGGTGGTCACCTGGCTCGGCGGCATGCTGCTGTCCGGCATGCTCACCGTCATCGTGGGACGCGCGGTGTTCGGCTCCCCGATCACCATCGGCGAAACGTGGGCCAAGATTCGGGGGCGGCTGCTCTCGTTGCTCGGCCTGGCGTTGCTGGAGGGCGCCGCCGTGACGGCCCTTTTCGGGCTCGTGGCGGTGATCATCGCGCTGTTTGCGGTCGCCGGCGCCCCGGCGCTGGCGGTCCTCCTCGGCCTCCCGCTGGTGCTGGCGGCCATCGTGGCGCTGGTCTACCTGTACACCGTCGTGTTGTTCGCGCCGGTGCTGATCGTGCTGGAGCGGTTGCCCGTCCTCGATGCGATCACCCGATCGTTCAGGCTGATCCGAAACGGCTTCTGGCGGGTGCTGGGGATCCGGGCGCTGACGTTCGTTGTGTCGTCCTTCATCGGCAACGCCGTCGCGCTGCCGTTCAGCATCGCCGGCCAGGTCTTGCTCATCAGCGGCGGAGCCCCGTCCACCGGGGCCCTGCTGCTGAGCAGCGCGATCGCGTCCGTCGGGGCGGCGATCGGCCAGATCATCATTGCGCCGTTCAACGCGGGAGTCATCACGCTGCTCTACACCGACCGCCGGATGCGGGCCGAGGCGTTCGACCTGGTGCTGCAGACCGGCGCCGCCGGCGGCCCCTACGCGGCCGCGTCCACCGACAACCTCTGGCTGACCCGGCCGGTTTAGGACCAGCTGACAGTGCCTTCCATCGACATCGACCGTGATGCCGCGCATCAGGCAGCGCAGATTGAACTCGGCAAACCGATCTACTCCAAGGGCTCGGCGGCCCAGCAATTCGCCGAGTGGGTCAACCAATTGATCTACCGGCTGCTGGACAAGACCGCCTCGATACCGGGCGGCTGGTTCACCACCAGCGTGCTGCTGATCCTGCTGGTGATCGCGGTCGTGGTCGCGATCCGCATCGCGCGACGCACCATGCGCACCAACCGCGGCGGCGACTACCAGTTGTTCGAGGCCGCCCAGCTCACCGCGGCGCAGCACCGCGCCACCGCTGAAAGCTATGCGGCGCAGGGGGATTGGGCGGCGGCGATCCGGCACCGCCTGCGCGCCGTCGCACGCCAGCTCGAGGAGACCGGCGTGCTGGAACCGGCCCCCGGCCGCACCGCCAACGAACTGGCCCGCGACGCCGGAGCGGCGCTGCCGCACCTTGGAAGCGAATTATCCGAGGCCGCAACGGCGTTCAATGACGTGACCTACGGCGAGCGGCCCGGAACGGAGGCCGCCTACCGGATGATCGTCGCCCTCGACGACCACCTGCGCTCGCGTTCGCCCGCCGGGGCCCCGGTGGCCGGCCACCCCACGGCCACCGATTCCTGGGCGCAGGTCCGATGACGACGACGCGGCCGGCGGTGGGGACACCGGTGCGGCGGTGGCGGACATGGGCCTGGGCGGTTCTCACCGTCGTCGCGCTCGCCGTCATCGCCGGGGTCGGCGCCTACCTGACCGCGCCGCGGCCCGGCGCCCGGATGGATCCGAAGTCGACCGAGCCCGACGGGGCGCACGCGCTGGTGACCCTGCTCCGCGACGGCGGCGTCGAGGTCGTGGTGGCCGACACCGTCGCCGACGTCGAACGGGTGGCGCGGCCGGGCACGCAGATCCTGGTGGCGCAGAGCCAATACCTCACCGACACCACGCTGCTGGACCGGCTGGCGAACGTCCCCGCCGACCTGCTCCTGGTCGAGCCGACCGTCCGCGCCCGCGAGGCGCTGATGCCGGGGGTGCGCATGTCGGCCGGCAGCACGTCGTTCGACAGCAACCCGAATTGCCCGCTGCGAGAGGCCAATCGCGCCGGAGCGGTGCGATTCGGGCCGAGCGATACCTATCGGGCCACCGACAGCCGGGCCATCACGAGCTGTTACGACGGGATACTCATCCGGTATCGGGACGGCGGACGAACCGTCACCGCGGTCGGCAGCACCGACTTCATGACCAACGGGAGCCTGCTGCAGGCGGGCAACGCGGCGCTGGCGATGAACCTGGCGGGCGCCCGGCCCCGGCTGGTCTGGTACGCGCCCCACCGCATCGAGGGTGAAACATCCTCCCCCGCAACGATTTCCGATCTGATCCCGGAAAACGTCACCTGGATCGTGTGGCAGCTGTGCGTGGTCGTGCTCCTGGTCGCCCTGTGGAAGGGCCGCCGCCCGGGCCCGTTGGTGGCGGAGGAGCTGCCCGTGGTGGTGCGCGCGTCGGAAACCGTCGAGGGCCGCGGCCGGCTCTACCGCTCCCGGCGGGCCCGCGACCGCGCCGCCGCGGCGTTGCGCGCCGCCACCGTGCAACGCCTGCTCCCCCGGCTGGGCCTGGGCCCGGGTGCGCCGGCGCCCGCGGTGGTGGCGACCGTGGCGCGGCGCTGCGGCGCCGACCCGGGATTCGTCTCCTACCACCTGTTCGGGCCGCCGCCGGCCACCGACCTCGACTTGCTACAACTTGCCCGTGCGCTCGACGACATCGAAAGGCAGGTCACACGAACGTGACGCAATCGCAAACTCCCACGGCTGAGGCGGCGCGCGAGGCGCTGCTGGCGCTGCGAGCCGAGCTCGGCAAGGCCGTCGTCGGGCAGGAAGGGGTGGTCAGCGGCCTGGTGATCGCGCTGCTGTGCCGCGGCCACGTGCTGCTGGAAGGTGTTCCGGGAGTGGCGAAGACGCTGCTGGTGCGCGCGATGTCGGCCGCCTTGCAGCTGGAGTTCAAGCGCGTGCAGTTCACCCCGGACCTGATGCCCGGCGACGTAACCGGTTCGCTGGTGTACGACGCGCGCACCGCCGCCTTCGTGTTCCGGCCGGGTCCGGTGTTCACCAATCTGCTACTGGCCGACGAGATCAACCGCACGCCGCCCAAAACCCAGGCCGCGCTGCTCGAGGCGATGGAAGAGCGTCAGGTCAGCGTCGACGGCGAGGCCAAGCCGCTGCCCGACCCGTTCATCGTCGCCGCCACGCAGAACCCGATCGAATACGAGGGCACCTACCAGCTGCCCGAGGCACAGCTGGATCGCTTCCTGCTCAAGCTGAACGTGACGCTGCCGTCGCGCGACGCCGAGATCGCCATCCTCGGCCGGCACGCCCACGGCTTCGATCCCCGCGACCTCTCGGAGATCAACCCGGTGGCCGGACCGGACCAGCTCGCGGCCGGGCGCCACGCGGTGCAACAAGTCCTGATCGGCGACGAGGTGCTGGGCTACATCGTCGACATCGTCGGCGCCACCCGCTCCTCCCCCGCGCTGCAGCTGGGCGTGTCGCCGCGCGGGGCGACCGCGCTGCTGGGCACCGCGCGGTCCTGGGCGTGGCTGTCCGGCCGCAACTACGTCACCCCCGACGACGTGAAGGCCATGGCGCGCCCGACCCTGCGGCACCGGGTGATGCTGCGTCCCGAGGCCGAGCTCGAAGGCGCGACGCCCGACGGCGTGCTCGACGGAATCCTGGCGTCGGTGCCGGTGCCACGCTAGTGATTTGCGTCGGCGACGATGCAGAGCGCAGCGATGAGAAGGAGCGGCGCCGATGGTACTGACCGGACGCACCGGGCTGCTGGCGCTGATCAGCGTCCTGCCCATCGCGGTATCACCTTGGCCGGCAAGGGCTTTCGTGGTACTGCTGGCGTTGCTGGTGATTCTGGTGGTCACCGACGCCGCGCTGGCGGCCAGCACCCGAGCGTTGCGTTATACCCGCTCGCCGGACTGCTCGGCGCGGCTCGCGCAGCAGGTGAAAGTAAGCCTGCAGGTTCACAACGACGGCCGGCGCCGATTCCGCGGGCAGATCCGCGATGCCTGGCCGCCCAGCGCCTCCGCCGAGCCGCGCATTCACGCCGTCAACATCGCGGCCGGGCAGGCGCTGCCGCTCGCGACCCTGCTGCGGCCGGTTCGTCGCGGCGATCAGCGCGCGGCCGCGGTGACGGCGCGATCGATCGGGCCGCTGGGGCTGGCCGGACGCCAGGGCTCGCGCGCGGTGCCGGGCCAGGTGCGGGTGCTGCCGCCGTTCTTGTCGCGCAAGCACCTGCCGTCGCGACTCGCCAAGCTGCGGGAGATCGACGGTCTCTTGCCGACGCTGATACGCGGCCAGGGAACCGAATTCGACTCGCTGCGAGAATATGTCGTCGGCGATGACGTGCGCTCGATCGACTGGCGCGCCTCCGCGCGTCGGGCCGACGTGGTGGTCCGCACCTGGCGACCCGAACGCGACCGGCGCGTGGTGATCGCGCTCGACACCGGGCGCACGGCGGCAGGTCGCGTGGGTGTCGACCCGACCGCCGCCGACCCCGCCGGGTGGCCGCGGCTGGACTGGGCGATGGACGCCGCCCTGCTGCTGGCCGCGCTCGCGTCGCGGGCCGGTGACCACGTCGACTTCCTCGCCCACGACCGGGTGAGCCGTGCCGGGGTGTTCGGCGCGTCGCGCACCGAGCTGCTGGCCCAGCTGGTCGACGCGATGGCCCCGCTGCAGCCCGCGCTGATCGAATCCGACTGGCGCGCAATGGTCGCCGCCATCCTGCGGCGCACCCGCCGTCGATCGCTGGTGGTGCTGCTGACCGACCTCAACGCGACCGCATTGGACGAGGGGCTGCTGCCGGTGCTGCCGCAGCTGTCGGCCAAACACCACGTGATGATCGCAGCCGTCGGCGATCCCCGCGTCGACCAGATGGCCGCCGGGCGCTCGGACGCGGCCGCCGTCTATGACGCGGCGGCCGCGGAACGGTCCCGCAACGACCGGGGCGCGATCGCGACGCGGCTGCGCCGCGGTGGTGTGGAGGTCGTCGACGCGCCGCCCACCGAGATCGCGCCCGCCCTCGCCGACCGCTACCTGGCGATGAAAGCCACCGGGCGACTGTAACTTTCAGCCGGTCGGCACCACATCGGGCGCGTCCTCGGTATCGCCGGTCTCACCGGCCTTCACCGCGCGCCGGCCGAAATAGACGATGTAGGACAGGAACGCGACCTCGGCGATGACTCCGATGCCCACCCGGACGAACGTCGGCAACGGCGACGGCGTTACCAGCGCTTCGATGAGCCCCGAGACCAACAGCACCCCGACCAGCCCGACGGCGACCGCAACCACGCCACGACCCTGTTCGGCAAGCACCTGCCCGCGGGGCCGATCCCCGGGCGCAATCACCGACCAGCCCAACCGCATCCCCGTTGCGCCCGCGAGGAATACCGCCGTCAGCTCCAGCAGTCCGTGGGGGGCCAGCAGGCCCAGCAGGATCCCGCCCTTGCCGGCCTGAAACATCAACCCCGCGATCAGCCCGAGGTTGGCGGCGTTGTTGAACAAGATGATCGGGATCGGCAGCCCCAACACGACCGACATGGCGATGCACTGCGCGGCAACCCAGGAGTTGTTGATCCAGACCTGCAGCGCGAACGCGGCGGCGGGGTGCTCGCTGTAGTAGGCAGCGACATCGTGGTTGACCAATTCGTCTATGTCACTTGGCGTTCCGAGGGCGGACTGCACCTCCGGATTGCCGGCCACCCACATCGCGATGACCACCGCGACGACGAAAAACGCCACCGCCGTGCCCAACCACCACCGCCAGGTGCGGTAGGCAACCACCGGGAACGACACCGTCCAGAAGCGGACGAACGAGCTGCTCAGCGGCGCGTGGGCGCCGGTCACCACGGAACGGGCCCGCGCGACCAGGCTCGACAGCCGGCCGATCAGCAGCGAATCCGAGGACGCCGACCGCAGCATCGACAGATGGGTGGACACCCGCTGGTAGAGCTCGACGAGTTCGTCGACCTCCGCGCCGGTCAGCGACCGGCGCCTCTTGACCAACTGGTCGAGCCGGTCCCATGTTCCGCGATGGGTCAGCACGAATGCGTCGACGTCCACCCTGCGCAGCCTAATCGGCCTGTACCGTTCGGTGTTATGTCGGAGGTGGTGACCGGGGACGCCGTGGTGCTCGACGTGCAGATCGCCCAGTTGCCGGTGCGGGCGGCCAGCGCGCTGATCGACATCACCGTGATCTTCATCTGCTACGTGCTCGGCCTGATGCTGTGGGCGGCCACCCTCACCCAGTTCGACACCGCGCTGAGCGCCGCTGTCCTGCTCATCTTCACGGTGCTGGTGATCGTCGGCTACCCGCTGGCATTCGAAACCGCCACGCGCGGAAGGTCGGTGGGCAAGATCGCCATGGGCCTGCGCGTGGTGTCCGAGGACGGCGGCCCGGAACGCTTTCGGCAGGCCCTGTTTCGCGCGCTTGCCTCCGTGGTGGAGATTTGGATGCTCGCGGGCAGCCCCGCCGTCATCTGCAGCATCTTCTCGACCAAGGGAAAGCGCATCGGCGACGTCTTTGCCGGCACCGTCGTGGTCAGCGAGCGCGGGCCGCGGCTGAGCCCACCGCCAATGATGCCGCCGTCGCTGGCGTGGTGGGCATCCTCGCTGCAGCTGTCCGGATTGAGCGCCGGCCACGCCGAGGTCGCACGTCAATTCCTTTCCCGCGCACCGCAACTCGACGCCCCCTTGCGGCTACAGATGGCCTACCGGATCGCCGGCGACATCGCGTCGAGCATCGCACCCCCGCCGCCGCCCGGCGCCCCGCCCGAGTTGGTGCTCGCCGCGGTACTCGCCGAGCGGCACCGCCGCGAACTGGCGCGACTGCAGCCCCAACTGCCACCCATGCCTCCCGCGGGCCCCTGGCCGCCGGGCCCACCCGTCGCAGCCTGGCCGCAACAGCCCCCACAGCAGCCGGCCCCTCAGGCGCGGCCGGATCCCGGCGGATTCGCGCCGCCCGCCTAACCGGAGACGGCCGCCGCCATGAGCGCGACGTCGGCGACGAGCAGCGCCCAACCGACCAACGGAACCGCGATGCCGCCGCGGCGCTTGGCCGTGAAGAACGAGATGACGAGGACGACGAACGCCACCACCGGCGCCCCGTAGAACGCGACGCCGAAATCGATGCCCCCGCGGCCCAGGTTGGGACAACTGCGGTCGCTGCACCCGTCGGTGCTCATCACCGCACCGAGCGCGAACAGCATCACGATGGCCGCGGCGGGCACCGTCGCCAGCGCCAACCCCCAGTTGACCCATGGCCACGCCGGGCGGCCCCCGGTGGCGTCCCCGCGCGTGGGCTCGGCCACGCGTTGGGTCCGGCCCCCGAGCGTCTGGTTGTTGTCAGCGTTCATCCCACTGTTCCTACCCGCCGCGATAGCGATGCAAACCGCGCAGCAGCACCCGGACAAAATTCTCTTTCGGCAGATGAGAGGCGTTTTCAGGGAGCGCCCGCCGCGCATAACGGAATATCTCGTTGCATCGCGTTAGTTTACGATATATCGTGATATACCGTAGCGCGCGACCGGCGCGTTACCCACAAACACTTGAGAGGAACTACCAACCATGAGTAACCCATTCACTCCCCCCGAGGGCCCCTTCGCGGGCCGGCCCGGATTCGGCTTCGGCCCCGGCCCGGTGGACCGGCGCGCCCTGCACGACGCCCGGCGACAGGCCCGGCGGGAATTCCGCGAACACCTCCGCGACCACGCCGGCGACCACTTCGGCCCCGGTTTCGGGCCGGGATTCGGTCCCGGGTTCGGCCCGGGCTTCGGCTTCGGCTTCGGTCCCGGCGGGCGGCGCGGCGGACGGCGCCGCGGCGGCTCCGGCCGCGGGCGACGCGGCGACGTGCGCGCGGCCATCCTTGCCCTGCTGGCCGAGCGGCCGATGCACGGCTACGAGATGATCCAGCAGATCGCCGAGCGCAGCAACGGGATCTGGCGGCCCAGCCCGGGGTCGGTGTACCCGACGCTGCAGCTGCTGGACGACGAAGGCCTGATCAGCGCCAGCGAAACCGACGGCAGCAAGAAGCTTTTCGAGCTGACCGACGAGGGACGCGCGGCGGCCGAGAAGATCGAGACCAAGCCGTGGGACGAGATCGCCGACGGCGCCGACCCGGGTGCGGTCAACCTGCGCGCGGCCATGGGCCAGCTGTTCGGCGCGGTCGCGCAGTCCGCGCACACCGCCACGGACGAGCAGCAGCAGCGCATCGTCGAGATCATCAACAACGCCCGCCGCGAGGTCTACGGCATCCTCGGCGAGGACTAACCGGCTGCAGCGGGCTCTGGACTAGGACACATCGACCCAGTCCAGGGTCCGCTGCACCGCCTTGCGCCAACCCGCGTATCCCGACTCCCGCTGCTCGTCGTCCCACGACGGCGTCCAGCGCTTGTCCTCCTGCCAGTTCGTCCGCAGATCGGACGGATCGGCCCAGAACCCGACCGCCAAACCCGCCGCATAGGCGGCTCCGAGCGCGGTCGTCTCGGCGACCACCGGCCGCACCACGTCCACGCCCAGCACATCGGCCTGGATCTGCATGCACAGGTCGTTGGCGGTGATGCCGCCGTCGACCTTCAGCACTTCAAGGCGCACACCGGAATCCGCCTTCATCGCGTCCACCACGTCGCGGCTCTGGTAGCAGATCGCCTCCAGCGTCGCGCGCGCCAGGTGCGCGTTGGTGTTGAACCGCGACAGCCCCACGATCGCGCCGCGAGCGTCGGATCGCCAGTAGGGCGCGAACAAACCGGAAAACGCCGGGACGAAGTACACCCCGCCGTTGTCCGGGACCTGACGGGCCAGCGATTCGCTCTGCGCGGCGCCGCTGATGATGCCCAGCTGGTCGCGCAGCCACTGCACCGCCGACCCCGTGACCGCGATCGAACCCTCAAGCGCGTACACGGGTTTGGCGTCACCGAACTGATAGCAGACCGTGGTCAGCAGGCCGTTGTTCGACCGCACGATCGTCTCGCCGGTGTTGAGCAGCAGGAAATTGCCGGTGCCGTAGGTGTTTTTCGCCTCCCCCTCGGCCAGGCACACCTGGCCGACCATCGCCGCATGCTGGTCGCCGAGCATGCCGGTGATCGGCACCTCGCCGCCCAGCGGCCCGGTTTCCAGCGTCACGCCGTAGGGCTGCAGGGGCGAGGACGCCGCGATCGCCGGCAGCATCGCGCGCGGGATGGAAAAAAGCGACAACAGCTCGTCGTCCCAGTCCAGCGTTTCCAGGTTCATCAGCATGGTTCGGCTGGCGTTGGTCACGTCGGTGACGTGCACGCCGCCCCGCGGGCCCCCGGTGAGGTTCCACAACACCCAGGTGTCGGCGGTGCCGAACAGGGCGTCCCCGCCCTCGGCGGCCTCGCGCACCCCATCGACGTTGTCCAGGATCCACTGCAGCTTGCCCCCGGAGAAATACGTCGCCGGCGGCAGGCCGGCCTTGCGGCGAATCACATCGCCGCGGCCGTCCCGGTCCAGCGCCGACGCGATCCGGTCGGTGCGGGTGTCCTGCCAGACGATGGCGTTGTAGTAGGGCCGGCCGGTCCGCTTGTTCCACACCAGCGTGGTCTCACGCTGATTCGTAATGCCAAGGGCGGCCAGGTCTTTCGGCGCAAGATTGGCCCGGTTCAACACCGACGTCAGCACCGACGACGTCCGCTCCCAGATCTCCACCGGGTCGTGCTCAACCCAGCCGGCGCGGGGCAGGATCTGCTCGTGCTCGAGCTGATGCCGAGCCACTTCGGCACCGTCGTGATCGAAGATCATGCAGCGGGTGCTGGTGGTGCCCTGATCGATTGCGGCGACGAATTCAGCGGACTCGGCCAACTAGCTCTCCTCCACGCTGTGACGGCTGTACGTCCATGATGGTCTACCGACCCGGCCGCCGTCAGCACTGGTCAGCCTGTCGCCCTTGCGTTGCCGCCGGTAAACCTGTTGCATCGGCGTTGTGGGCGAAGAGGTCAAGCGCACCACGTATGACCGCGCACAACGCTCGGAATACCGGCGCAAGCTGCGGTTATGCCTGAACGTCTTCGAGACGATGCTTGCCCAGTCGCGCTTCGACTCCGACCGGCCGCTCACCGGCATGGAGATCGAATGCAACCTCGTCGACGCCGACTATCAGCCCGCCATGTCCAACTGGTCGGTGCTGGCGGCCATCGCCGACCCGGCCTTCCAGACCGAATTGGGCGCCTACAACATCGAATTCAACGTGCCGCCCCGGCCGCTGCCCGGGCATACCGGGCTGGATCTCGAGGCCGAGGTGCGGGCCAGCCTGAATGACGCCGAGGCCAAGGCCAACTCGGGCGGCGCGCACATCGTGATGATCGGCATCCTGCCCACGCTGATGCCCGAACACCTCGACGACGGCTGGATGAGCGAGTCGATGCGGTATGCCGCCCTCAACGACTCGATCTTTTCCGCGCGGGGTGAGGACATCCCGATCGACATCTCCGGCCCCGAGCCGCTGAGCTGGAACGCCGCCACCATCGCGCCCGAATCCGCTTGCACCAGCATGCAATTGCACCTGCAGCTGGCGCCGGCGGAGTTCGCCGCCAACTGGAACGCGGCCCAGATCATCGCGGGTCCGCAGCTGGCGCTGGGCGCCAACTCCCCGTATTTCTTCGGCCACCAGCTGTGGTCGGAGACCCGGATCGAGGTGTTCACCCAGTCCACCGACACGCGGACCGAGGAGCTCAAGGCCCAGGGCGTACGGCCGCGGGTGTGGTTCGGCGAACGCTGGATCACCTCCGTGCTGGACCTGTTCGGCGAGAACATCCAATACTTCCCCTCCCTGCTGCCCGAGGTTTCCGACGAAGACCCCGTCGCCGAGCTGGCCGCCGGGCGAACCCCGCAGCTCCCGGAACTGCGCCTGCACAACGGCACCGTGTACCGATGGAACCGGCCGGTGTACGACGTGGTGGACGGGCGCGCGCATCTGCGGCTGGAGAACCGGGTGTTGCCCGCCGGGCCGACGGTCATCGACATGCTGGGGAATTCTGCCTTCTATTACGGTGTGCTGCGGGGCCTGTCCGAAGAAGAGGACCCGCTGTGGAACAGGATGGGATTCCTTGTGGCACGGGAGAATTTCGTCGCGGCGGCGCGCGACGGCATCGACGCCAGCCTGCTCTGGCCCGGCAGGGGCAGAGTGCCGGCGCGGGAGCTGGTGCTCGACACGCTGCTGCCGATTGCCGACGAGGGATTACGCCGCTGGGGCGTCGACGCGGAGGTGCGCGACCGTTTCCTGGGTGTCATCGAGGGGCGCGCCCGGGCCGGCCGCAACGGGGCCAGCTGGCAGGTGTCCACCGTGCGTAGGCTGGAGGATGGCGGTATGAGCCGGCCCGCGGCGCTCGCCGAGATGCTGCGACGGTACTGCGAACACATGCATAGCAACGAGCCGGTGCACACGTGGGATCGATAGGGGGACCATGTCATCCGACATCATGGACTGGGACGGCGCATACCGCGAGGAAGGCGAATTCCAGGGGCCGCCGCCGTGGAACATCGGTGAGCCGCAGCCGGAATTGGCGGCGCTGATCGCCTCCGGAAAGTTTCGCAGCGACGTGCTCGACGCGGGATGCGGGTATGCCGAGCTGTCGCTGGCGCTGGCCGCGCAGGGCTACACCGTGGTCGGCATCGACCTCACCCCGACCGCCGTCGCCGCCGCCACCAAGGCGGCCGCCGAGCGAGGCCTGACCACCGCCACCTTCGAGCAGGCCGACATCACGTCCTTCACCGGCTATGACGGGCGCTTCTCCACGATCGCGGACTCGACGCTGTTCCATTCGCTGCCGGTGGAGGGCCGCGACGGGTACCTGCGCTCGGTCCACCGCGCGGCCGCACCGGGCGCGAGCTATTTCGTGCTGGTGTTCGCCAAGGGCGCGTTTCCCGCCGAGATGGACCCCAAGCCGAACGAGGTCGACGAGGACGAGTTGCGAGCGGCGGTGAGCAAGTACTGGGAGATCGACGACGTCCGGCCCGCCTTCATCCACGCGAACGTTCCCCCGATCTCGAACGCGCCGTTCGAGTTTCCGCCGCACGACCGCGACGAGAAGGGCCGGATGAAGTTGCCCGCGTTCCTGCTGTCGGCGCACAAGGCGGGCTGAGGTCCTAAAGCGCCACGCGGCGGGTCAGGGCCCCGTGCCCAGCAGGCTGGCCGCTATGTCGTTCACGAGCGAAAGGAAGCCGCCCCCTTCGATGGTCAGTCCGTTGGGCCAGCTGGGGATGGGCGGGATCGTGAACTGGTATTGCTGAACGGGGGCCACGGTGATGTTGGGGACGTTGACGTCGGGCAGGCTGAAGCCGCCGACGCCGATCTGCGGGATGGTCAGCTGCTGCGTGGCGAAAGCCGGCCAGCTCACCTGCGGCAGCGTGAAGCCGCCGACACCGATCGGCGGGATGGTCAGCGGCGCCGTGGCGAACGCCGGCCAGCTGATCTGAGGCAGCGTGAAACCGTCGACGGCGATGGGCGGGATGGTGATCGACGGGATGCTGAAGCCGGAAAGGCCGATGGACGGGAATACGTAGGCGCCACCGAGCCCGTTCGGGTTACTGATGCTCAGGATCGGCAGGGTGAGCGGCCCGACCTGGATGCTGGGGATGCCGAATTGGGTGATAAAGCCGGGCGTGTTGAAGCCGAGTGATGGCGCGAGATCGAACGTTTCGAGGTTGATGTCGTAGTCCGGGAAGAGGATGTTGCCGGTATGCAAGTGGACCACCGTCTGGCCGCCACCGGGAACGCTGATATCCGGGACCTGTATCTGGGGAAGATCGATTCGGGGAACCGTTATCGAGGGCAGGCTCCAGCCCGACACCTCAATTTGGGGCGTCTGGAACGGCGGTATCGTCACCGCGGGCAGGTTGATCGGCGGCACCGTGATGGCGGGGGTCGTTATCTGCGGCAGGTCGAACGCGCCGACGGTGATGTTGGGTGGCGTCGTCCCGCCCGGGATGTTGATGGACGGTATCGACAGCTGCGGCAGGTTGAACGGACTCACCGTGAGATTCGCGAGCGTGGCGCCGGCCGGGAAGTTGACGGCCGGGATCGTGAGCTGGGGCAGATTGAAGGGTGCGACGGTTATCGGAGGTACGTGCACGGCCGGCAGGATGACCCCGGGCGTGCTGATGGTGAATTGGATGCCACCCGTCCCGATATTGATGTCGAGGAGGTTGTTGAAAAGGCTGTAGGTCCTGTAGGTCGCTGCGGGCACCGCGGCGGGGACCGCTTGTGCTGCGTTGGCAGCTTCAGCGCCGAGGTATGCCGCCGCGCCGGCACTCAAGAGGCTTTCGAACTCCGCTTGGAACGCCTGTGCTTGAGCGCTGAGCGCTTGAAATTGCTGGCCGGCGCTGCCGAACAGGGAAGCGATCGCGACCGATACCTCGTCTCCTGCGGACGCCGCTATCCCCGTGGTCGGGCCGGCGGTCGCGGCGGCCTGGGTCAGCGAGGCGCGAATGCCCGCCAAGTCCTGGGCTGCACCCTGCACCACTTCCGGCACGGTGATCACAAATGACATCGCCATCTCCTTTCACGGCATAGAGACGGGTCGGCCGGCCGCCGGCCTCGAAGTCACCGAGTTGAAACAGGCCGCGGCCGAGGCTGATTCGCCGGTGAGGCCGTCCGACCGCCGCCTCCGGCCGCACTCCCGCGAACATGCGGACCGAGTCGGTCTCCGAGGGCAACGTTGAGAAGTTCATCTCACCTCTTCTCGCCGGCTACGTCGTCGTCCGCTGCGCGTTACTGAAGCCAAAAGCTACCCCACACGTGCCTAATAAGAACAGGCTTTTTCGTACTTTCGGTCAAATTCAAAGACCAAATTGACGAGTCCGGTATTTTCCGTGGGCGGCGGCGTGGCCTAGGTGCTGGTCGCCGCGGTGGCCGCGACCAGCGCCTCGGCGAAGGCCTCCAGGTCGTCGGCGGTGGTGTCGACGTGGGGCGAGATCCGCAGCACCGGAGCGGAGAGTTCCTGCGGCGCGCGCGCCACCCCCGCGTAGGTCGTCACGATCCGCCGCTCGGCGAGCAGCCACGCCCGCACCGCTTCGGGGTCGGCGCCGTCGACGGGGGCCAGCGTCGTGATGGCGCTGGGCTCCTCGGCCTCCTCGACCACCAGCCAGCCGTCGACATCGGCCAGCGCGGTGCGGGTTACCTCGCCGAGCTCGGCCAGCCGGGCATGCACCGAATCCGGTCCGTATGCCAGGTGCTCCCCCACGGCAACCGAAAAGCCCACGCGCGCGGCGACATTGGCCTCGCCGAAGCCGAGTTGCTGCGCCACGGACAACCCGGGCGCCCAGTGCAGCGCCGGCAGCCGCGGGACCAGCCCGCCCATCAGTTGGGGCCGCGCGGCCAGGACGCCGACGCCGCGGGGCCCGGCGATCCACTTTCGCGACGACGAATACATGGCGTCGGGGCCCACGGCGCAGTCGATGTGGCCCAACGCCTGGGCGGCGTCGACCACCAGCGGCACGCCCAGTTGACGGCAGAGCTCGGCCACCATGGCAAGCGGTTGCACCACGCCGCGGTGGCTGGCCAGCGGGGTGAGATGCACCAAATCCGGTGGGTCGCTTTCGAGTTCGAACGCCGCCTCGTCCAGCGCCAGCCTGCCGTCGTCGAGGCTCGGCAAGGTCCGCACCTCGAACCCGTGGGCGGCCATCACGACGAGGTTGGGGCCGTACTCGCCGGGCAGACAGGCCAGTCGGCGCCGGTCGGCCGGCCAACTACCCAGCAGCAGATCCAGCGCATGCAGGGAGCCGGTGGTGAACACCACCTCGGCGTCGGGCGCGCCGCACAGCGTCGCGACCGCGGCGCGTCCGGCGTCCAGCACCGGGGCGGCCGCCTCGGCCGCGACGTACCCGCCGACCTCGGACTCGTGCAAGGCGTGCTTGGCGGCCGCGTCCATGGCCGCGAGACTCTGGCGCGAGCAGGCGGCGCTGTCCAGGTGCAGACCGGCCATCGGCGGGCGCGCGGCCCGCCACCGGTCGGCCAGGCTCACTTCACGGCCAGCGACAGCCCGAAGTCGCCCGCGGCGTCGGTCCACCATCGGATGCGGCGCAGGCCGGCGCCGGCCAATTCGGCGCTCACCCCGTCGGGGCGGAACTTGCACGACACCTCGGTGAGCATTTCCTCGCCCTCGGCGAAATCGACGGTCAGGTCGAGCGCGCTGACCCGCACCCGCTGGCGGCGGCCGGCCCGCAGCCACATCTCGATGCGTTCCTCGTCGGTGTTCCAGCGCGCGACGTGCTGGTAGGCCTCGACGTCGAAGTCGGCGTCGAGTTGGCGGTTGATCACCGCGAGCACGTTGCGGTTGAACCGGGCCGTCACGCCGGCGGCGTCGTCATAGGCGCGCACCAGCCGGTCGGCATCCTTGACCAGGTCGGTGCCCAGCAGCAGGCTGTCCCCCGGCCTCATCACCCCGGCCAGCGTCGCCAGGAACTGCGCGCGCGGCTCGGGCGTGAGGTTGCCGATCGTCGACCCCAGGAACACGAACAGGCGCCGCCCGCCGTCGGGTATCTCGGTCAGGTGTTCCTCGAAATCCCCGCAGACGGCGCTGATTTCGACGCCCGGGTATTCGCGCTGGATGGCGGTCGCGGTCGCGGACAGCATGCCGGCGTCGACGTCGAACGGCACGAAACCGCGCAGCGAGCCGCGGTCGCGCAGCGCGTCCAGCAGCCGCCGGGTCTTCTCCGAGGTGCCGGCGCCCAATTCGACCAGCGTGTCGGCCTCGCTGGCGGACGCGACCTCGGCCGATTGGTCGCGCAGGATCTCGGCCTCGGCGCGGGTCGGGTAGTACTCGGGCAGCCGGGTGATCTGGTCGAACAGGTCGCTGCCCACCGAATCGTAGAACCACTTGGGCGGCAACGACTTCGGTGTCTGCTGCAGGCCGTCGAGCACGTCGCGACGCAGCGCGTGATACGCCGAGTCGGCGGCGAGGTGGTTGGACAGCGTCAGCGTCATACAGAGCCTTTCGGATTAAGGGGAGTCAGCGTGACCCCCCGCTCGGTGACCTGAACCAGGTGCCGGTCCGGCACGTCTTCCCAGTCGGGCGAGTCGTCGTACGGTTCGCTGGCCAGCAGCACCCCGTCGTCGCGGCGCAGGATGAACAGGGTGTCGCCCCAGGCGGTCGCCAGCAGCCGAGAGCCGTTGGCGGCCAAGATGTTCAGCCGCGCCAGCGGGTCGGCCGTTCCGATCTCGGCGATGGTGTCGCCCAGCGCGTCCAGCCCGCGCTCGAAGATGGCGGCAGCGAGTATGGCGCTGTCGCATACCGATTCGGCCGACGAGGTGAGCGGCAGCACCGCGCGGTCGACGATGCCGTTGTGCGACAACAGCCAGCGGCCGTCGGTGAAGGGGGCGGTGGCGCTGGCCTCGATCGGCATGCCGACCGTCGCCGAGCGCACCGCTGCCACCACGCAGTGGCTGTGCAGCACCGGCGCGATCGAGTCGAACGACGCGTCGCCCCACAGCGGCGCCGGGCTGCGCCAGCGCCGCGGCGTGTCGCGATCGAAAAACCCGATGCCCCACCCGTCGGCGTTCATCAGGCCGTGCTTCTGGCGGCGCGGGGCGTACGACTGCACCCGCAGCCCGCTCGGCGGGTCCAGCACCAGCGAGGAGACGGTCACGTCGGCGCCGAGCCAGCCCAGGTGACGGCACATCAGTCGGTCACGTCCCAGGCCAGCCGGACACCGGAGAAGATCTGACGCCGGATCGGGTGGTCCCAGTTGCGGAAGCTGGGCCGCACGATTCCCGGCTCCACGGCCCACGAGCCGCCGCGCAGCACCCGGTAGTCGCCGTCGAAGAACGGCCGCGAGTAGCGCTCGTAGATCATCGGGACGAAACCGGGCCAGGGACGCAGCGGCGAGGCGGTCCACTCCCAGACGTCGCCCAGCATCTGCTCGGCGCCGTAGGCCGAGGCGCCCGCCGGGTACGCGCCGACGGGCGCGGGCCGCAGCGCGGCGCCACCCAGGTTGACCAAGGCTTCCGACGGCTCCCGCTCCCCCCACGGGTAGCGGCGCCGGGCGCCGGTCGCCGGATCCCACGCGCAGGCCTTCTCCCACTCGATCTCGGTGGGCAGCCGGGCGCCGGCCCACGCCGCGTACGCCTCGGCCTCGAAGTAGGTGACGTGCTGCACCGGCTCGTCGGCGGGGATGTCCTCGATGTAGCCGAACCGGGCGCGCGTTCGGCCGTCGGAACTCCAAAACTGCGGCGCGGTCAGACCCGCGGCCTGGCGGTGCTCCCAGCCGCGCTCAGACCACCACCGCGGCTCGTCGTAGCCGCCGTCGTCGATGAACTGCCGCCACTCGCCGTTGGTGACCGGGACCCGGCCGATCCGGAACGCCGGCACGTCGACGACGTGGGCGGGGCGTTCGTTGTCGAGCGAGTACGGTTCGCTGGCGGCGTCCACGCCCAGCACGAACGGGCCGCCGGGGACCAGGACCGCCGTTCCCGCCAGCCCCGGCCGGCCCGCGGGCAGGGCCGGGCCGTCGCGCAGCAGCGGCGCGCCGGTGCGCAGGTTGAGCGCCTGCAGCATGGTTTCGTCGTGCTGGTTTTCGTGGCTGACCACCAGCCCGAAGGCGAACGCCGCTTCCGCGCTGGCGGGGTCGTCGGGCAGGGCGTCCAGCGCGTCCAGCGCGGCGGATCGCACGGTGCGGCAATAGGACCGGGCCTGGTCGGGGGACAGCAGCGGCAGCTCGACGCGGCTGGCCCGGGAGTGTTCGAAGGCGTCGTACAGGCCCTCGACGGCCGGCGGCAGAATCCCCGGCCGGGACGGATCACCGCCGCGCAGCAACCAGAACTCTTCCTGTTGGCCGATGTGCGCGAGGTCCCACACCAGCGGGCTCATCAGCGGGTCGTACTGCCGAAACAGTTCGGCGTCGTCGAACTCGACCAGCCGCAGTGTCCGCGCCCGCGCCCGCGCCAAATCGTCGGCCAGCCTTTCCCGGGAAGTCACGGGCCCCCTTCTGGCCAGCGCGCGGCCTCGGAGACCGTCGCCGCGATGCCATGTTCGATTACCTGGTCAGAGAAGTCGTCGCCGGGACATCGGCCCCGCTCCACGCCGCTGACCAACCGCTGCATGGCGTCGGCCAGCTCCGCAGGCGCCCGCTCGGCGGCGACGGCCACGCACGTGTTGGCCGCGTCGTAGAGTCGCCGATCACGCAGGCCCACCCGGGCCGCGGTGTCCCAGGCCGTGGAAACCGGTTCGACGGCCTCGGCGGCGATGTCGGCGGCGACCGGGTCATCGAGCAGCGCCACCAACGTGAACACCACCGCGGGCCACAGCGCGTCCGGCACGCTGTCGAGGTAGCGGATCTCCAGCCACTGCCTCGGCCGCACCGGTGGGAACAGCGTCGTCAGGTGGTACTCGAGGTCGGCGATCGTCGGGCGGCGGTCCCCGAGGAGCACCCGGCCGTCCACCCAGTCGGCGAAGGGCACCCACCGCGTGACGGGCTCGGCGTCCGGGGTGTGCACCAGCATCACCGGGGCCTTGAGCGCATAGCGCGCCCAGTCGGTGCCCGGGTCGTCGCCGCTGGCGCCCAGGATGGGCCCGCAGCGCGCGGAGTCCATGTCGCCCCACACCCGCTGCCGGGTGGAGACCCAGCCGGTGAATTCGCCGCCCAGCATCGGGGAGTTGGCGGCGATCGCGATCATCGTGGGCCCTAGGGCATGCGCCAGCCGGACCCGCGCCGCCCAGCCGTCGCGCGGCCCCGCGTCCAGGTTGACCTGAATCGACGCGGTGGACGTCATCATCGCCGCACCGGCCGCGCCGGAGCGGCTGGCGCGGAAGAACTGTTCCATCGCGCTGTAGCGCGCACCCGGGTTGATGCGTTTCGGTGGGCGCAGCGGATCCGCCCCGAGGAAAACCAGACCCAGCCCGGCATCGGCGAAGGCCGATCGCAGCACGGCCTGATCCCGCTTCATCGCATCGATGGAAGCCAGCACGCCGTCCGCGGGCGGGCCGGACAACTCGACGGCCCCGCCGGGCTCCACCGTGACGGCGCTGCCGCCCGGCAGGGCGGGGAGATGGTCGAGGACGTCGGTGATCTCCTCCCAGCCGGGCCTGCGGTGCGGGTCGGCCGGGTCGTGGCAATGCCCTTCCAGCTCGAGACCGACGCGGTTCAGCGGGCCGTCGACGAGGCAGCCCTCGGCGATGTATTTGGCGGCGGCCGAAGCGTCGGCCATTTCGGCCTGAGCGGCGCTGACCGGGGCGAACGTCATATCACGATCCCTCCAGGACGGGCCGCTGGCCGCTTAGCCATCGGAAATTTCAACGCCACTACTTCATCTTGCAGATCGCACCGACATATTCCCGTCTCGTCGGACTTTCCTGGCACGGCGCATTGGAGGATTCGGGTCCACGCTACTGACCCAGCGCGTTCTGCATAGCCCCGGCCAGCACGTTGACCGCGGGTCCCGCGTTGCCAGATTGGCAGACTTTGGCCTGCAACAACACGTTTTCTCGCAGCCTGGTTTGATCGAAGCACCGGCGGTCGGTGCCCGCTTCCTGCTTCGTCCAGTTCGCGTCGGCGCCCGCCGCCGGGCCGCCGTCGAAGGACCACACCTGCGTGATGCCGTTGTCCAGACGCATCGTGGTGGTCTGACCCGAGCAGCCGACGGTTCGGTCCACCACGCGATGAAAGGCCCGCCCGGCCGCGTCGTTGTTGGCGAAAACCCCGACGGCCTGCTTGACGAAGTGGGTCTGGTCGCTGGCCGACGTCTGGGTGGTCGCCCCGTTGAACGACGCCAGATCCGGATCGTCGAACACCTCGGGCAGCCCGATGTCGGCCCAGTTGTTGCACACCGGCACGTCGACCGAATAGCCCTGGAACGGCTGCGTGAACACCGACTCCCAGCCCATCGGTCCGCCGACGATGTTGCCGACCGATCCCTTCGGCAGCACCGCGTAATTCACCACCCCCGGCTCCGACGGGTGAGCGGCCGCCACCGGGGCACCCAACGCTCCCCCGACCGCCACACCGATGATCATCACCGCCGCGCGGCTGCGCATGGTCATGGGTTTCGATCATGCCAGGGCGGCCGCAGGGTGGCGAACACCGATTATCGAGCCGGATCCCTGGCCGCCCTCCCCGCCGGGATCTGGGTCGACGTCGCGCTGGCCTATACGTCGAATGGCGTTGTGCGCCACCCTATCCCGGGGATAGGACTGGAGGCCTTCGCGTAACCCTAGTCAGCCCAACGACTTTCGGTCCGATGGGCCCGGAAGAGCGCGACGAGGCTTCTCTGTAATGGTTCAAGAAAAGCGCCTAGGGGCGCGGATTACCCGGGGTGTTCGGCGCCGGCGCCGGCGGGCTGGGCGTCGCCGTCTGGCTCGGGCCGCCCGGACCGAAGCCCGGCGGCGGGCCGAACGGACCACCCGGCCCACCCGGACCGTAACCCGGCGGCGGACCCCACGGGCCGACCGCGCCCGGGCCCCACGGCCCGCCGTATTGCCACGGCCCACCGCCGGGACCGCCAGGACCGCCGGGACCGCCGGGTCCGTACATCATGCCGTGATGGTGCTTGTAGTGGTGCCAGTGGTGGCTGATCCCCACGACCATCGCACCGGCGAAGAAGACGGTCGAGAGGATGAAGACGATCCCGGCGACGATCACCACCCACGCGGCGGCCACATACACCCGGGGGGGCTTGACCGTCGCGTACGCGGGCGGTGCCGCGGCGACGGACGTCGGTTGCGTTGACGGTTCAGGCGTTTCGGTCATGCCTTGAATACTGCCCCTGCCGCCAAGCGCGATAACAGGTTCGAGACACAAATGTTGCTGTGAATCGAAAGGCCCGGCGCTCACGCGAGCGCCGGGCCACTGGAGGTGGGTTCAACGACCCGTCGGGACTACGGCGTCCGGGACGGGGACGGGGCGACCGACGACGGAATCTGGCTGGGTCCCGGGGCGCCGGGGGTGGCCGAAGCCGGTCCACCGCCCTGGATCGCCGCGGGCCCACCGCCGGGTCCACCGGGGCCGCCCGGACCGCCGGGGCCGAAGCGGTGCGGATGCATGAACGCCGCGTGGTGCTTGTGGTGGTGCATACCGCCGTGGCCGTGCCCAAGCGCCATTCCGGTGAAGAAGATCACCGAGATGATGAACACGACTCCAGCGACAATGGCAACCCATGCCGCGGCCAGGAAGACCCGGGGGGTCCGGTACAGCACCGGCGCTGCGGCCGGCGCGGGTTCAGTTGCGGTAGCGGTCCGCACGGTTGGGGTTTCAGATGTTTCACTCATGAGACAAATGATGCGGGCGTTAAGAGTAGTTGTGGCTATGCGCTAGTTAAGTAGCAGCTATGAGCTGAAACCCCGCCTTACCTGGCAAAATCGCCTTGCTGCTTCGCGATGTAGCCGCCCGCGGCGCTCTTCCGATCTCCGAGGCGGTGACATGGCCGAATCGTCGGGAAAACCGCAGATCCGGCCGGCGCCGGGTTACGGTTGGCCAGTCCTCATCACCCTCCATCGGCTCGTGCAGCGAGCGAAGGTGCGGGACGTTCCTTGTCTGTCGCGACCTTGTGGGAGGTGCGGGATGTCTTTTGTGATCGCAGTGCCGGAAATGATGGCGTCGGCGGCTTCGGATGTGGCCGATATCGGGGCGACGATCGGCGAGGCCAGGGCGGCGGCCGTGGCTCCGACCACCGGGGTGCTCGCCGCCGCCGGTGACGAGGTGTCGGCGGCGATCGCGTCGCTGTTTTCCAGTCACGCGCAGGAGTTTCAGGCGGTCAGCGCTCAGGCGGCGGCGTTCCACAACCAGTTCGCGGAGGCGTTGGCCGGCGCGGGTGGGTTGTATGCCAGCGCAGAGGCGGCCAACGCCTCGCCATTGGAAATCGTGCTGGGCGCGATCAATACGCCGTTCCTGACGTTCCTGGGCCGCCCGCTGATCGGCAATGGCGCCAACGGCGCCGCCGGGACCGGCGCCCCCGGCGGGGCCGGCGGGATCTTGTTCGGCAGCGGCGGCAACGGCGGGTCCGGCGGTCAGGGCGGCGATGGCGGCACGGGCACCACAGACATCGGTAGCGGTG
>NZ_LZSE01000102.1 GCF_001665295.1 Mycobacterium sp. 1554424.7
GCAACGGCGAGGCGCTGGCGGCCTCGGTTGCGGCGTAGGCGCCCCCCGCAGCGTTCAACGTCCGCACAAACTGGGAATGGAAATTCGCCGCCTGGGCGCTGAGCGCCTGGAAGGCCTGGCCGTACCCGGAAAACAGCGATGCCACCGCCCTCGACACTTCATCGCTGCCGGCGGCCAGCATCCCGGTGGTCGGTGCCGCCGCTGCCGCGTTCGCCTCGGTGAGCGCCGAGCCGATGTTGGACAGCTCAGTTGCCGCCGAACCTAAAAACTCTGGAGACGCCACCAGATATGACATCGCCATCCTCCCATCCGTTGTCACCAAACCCCCCGTGCTTGAAGCTGTTTCGTGGCCGCAGGATCATGCGGCTTGTGCCGTGTGCGTGAGTTGCCGACGGCGACGTTGACGGCTGCCCTACTCGGCCACAGGCATCCCCCATCGAGGCCATGAGATGGCACGCCAATGCGAGGCGCGCCGACGGGCGACGACCTCATGAACGAATACTTTTGGGGCACAACGATCTAGTCATCGGTCGGGCGTACTCAGTGCAGTTCATAGGAATCCCTTGAGACACGAAAGAAGTGGTTGGTCGTGGTATCCGTGCAGGTGACTCCGGCGGGCTCGATCGAGCAACGGATTGCACCGGAGAATGCGGTCTCGTCGTAATCAAGCGTCTTCAGGTTTCCGCTCCGCAGGGTGTCGCCGTGGCAGGCCAGAGTTGGCGCAGTGCCTTGGCTCAACACGAACCGGTCGCCCCACCCGACGTGACATGTTGCTGGACGCGGTAGCGCCACATAAGTGTGGTCACCGATCTCGCAGCCGACTTGGCCGTTGGTGCCGCCCGCCGCGGCCGGACCCAGATAGCACGCGATGTCTCCCGACGGAGTCTGGAAAGCGAAGTCGCCGTTAGGCTCCGCGAAGGCCTGCGCCGGTGCGACAAGAGCCGCGCCGACGACGAAGGCCGCGGCGGGCAGCCGCAATGGTGTGGATCCGATGGCGCTCAACGGAATTCATAGCTTTCGCGCGACAAGCGGAA
>NZ_LZSE01000103.1 GCF_001665295.1 Mycobacterium sp. 1554424.7
GGCCGGCGGCAACGGCATGCTGATCGGCGACGGCGGTAACGGCGGTAACGGCGGTCTCGGCCTCGTGCGGGGCGCGACGGGCACCGGCGGCATCGGCGGTCAGCTGTTGGGCCTGGACGGCTTCAACGCTCCCGCCAGCGCCAACCCACTACACACCATTCAGCAACAGGCGCTCAACGCGATCAACGGCCCCACCGAGGCGCTGACCGGGCGCCCGCTGATCGGCAACGGCGCCAATGGTGTTGCCGGGATCGGGGGTGCCGGCGGGGACGGCGGAATCCTGTTCGGCAACGGCGGGACTGGGGGCGCCGGGTTCGGTAGCAACTTCGCCGGCGGCAATGGTGGGGCCGGCGGCGGCCTGTTCGGTGCCGGCGGCGCCGGCGGCGCCGGCGGCTCGTCGGCGACCGGCAACGGCGGGGCAGGCGGGGCCGGCGGCAACGGCGGGCTGTTCGGCGCCGGCGGGACGGGCGGCGCCGGTGGCAGGGCACCGAGCGCCAACACCGGAGGAGCCGGCGGCGCGGGCGGCAACGCCGGCATCGTCGGGGGTGCCGCCGGGAATGGCGGCGCCGGCGGCGTCGCCTTCACACCAGGCGTCGGCGGCAACGGGACGGGCGGCGCCGGCGGGGCGGGTGGCACCGGCGGGCTGTTCGCCCGCGGCGGTCTCGGCGGCGACGGCGGCTTCGGCATCACCAGCGGCGCCGGCGGGGGCGGCGGCGCGGGCGGCATGTTGTCCGGCGACGGCGGGGCCGGCGGCGCCGGCGGATACAGCAGCCTCGGTGGTAGCAGCGGCGGCGGCGGCAACGGCGGCAACGGCGGGCTGTTCGGCGGCGGCGGTGCCGGCGGCGCCGGCGGAGTCGGACAAACCACCGCCGGCGCCGGCGGGCGCGGCGGCAATGCCGGCGTGCTGAGCATGGGCGCCAGCGGCGGGGCCGGCGGCGCCGGCGGAAGCAGCGACTTCACCGCCGGGGCTGGCGGCGCCGGCGGCAACGGCGGCATGCTGTTCGGCGACGGCGGGACCGGAGGCGCTGGTGGCGCCGGCGATTCCCGGGGTGGAGCCGGTGGCGCCGGTGGCAACGCCGGCGCGCTCACCGGCTCCGGCGGCGCCGGCGGCGGCGGAGGACTTGCCGGCGCCAGCCCGCTGACCCCCGGCGGCGCAGGCGGCGCCGGCGGCAAGGGCGGGCTGATCGGCAACGGCGGTGACGGCGGCGCCGGCGGGTCCGGTCACGGCGGCGCGGGCGGCGCCGGCGGCAATGGCGGCAACGCCGTGGCGATCGGCGATGGCGGCAACGGCGGCAATGGCGGCAACCCGGGCAACCCGCCCGGCACGCCGGGCACGGGCGGCGACGCCGGGGTCCTGGTCGGCCAGAACGGGAACAACGGGACGCCCTAGCCGGTCGGCGCCGCACGAGCCGAACGCGGCTCCTGGGACGAGAGGGAGTCGGCTACCCCGCCTGCTTGACCGGCGGCCGGTAGAAGATCACCAACTGCCCGACCGCGCCGGCGAGGCCGAGCCCCGCCGAGATGACCAGGCCGGGCCACCCGTCGAACCAGTTCTTGCCGAAGATCAGCCAGTCCAGGCTGAGCCGGCCGGCCCCCAGCGTGGCCACCGCGACGGCGCTGACCGCCAGCACCAGGTTGTACTCCCAGCCCTCCTTGACGATGAAAAAGCCGTTGGCGCGGTGCACGGTCCACGCCGCGACCAGCATCAGCGAGACGAAGCCCGCCGCCGGAATCGGCGTGAGCAGCCCGGCCGCCAGGCCTAGCCCGGCGGACACCTCGGTGGTGGCGGCCACGGCGGCGTGGAACTTTCCCGGCTTCATGCCGATGCTCTCGAACCACCGGGCCGTGCCCGGTATCCGGCCGCCGCCGAAAAACTTGTTGAAGCCGTGCGCGGCGAGCGTCAGTCCCAGCACCAGCCGCAGGAGCAGTAACCCGACGTCATACACATTCATAGGTGCAAACCTAGCGGGTAGCCCTCGCGAACCGGAAAGGAGCGCGACATCAAGATCGCGATCATCGGCGCGGGCAAGGTCGGGAACGCGTTGGGCACCGCGTGGCGCAACCGGGGCCACAAGATCATGTTCGGGGTCCGCGATCCCGACGACCCCAAGTACGCGTCGCTCGACGCGGTCGAGACCAACGAATTCGCCACGGCCGCAGCCGACGTCGCGGTGCTGTGCACGCCGTGGCAGAGCACGCGGGAGGCGGTGCGCGGCTGCGGCGATCTGACGGGCAAGGTGCTCATCGATTGCACCAACCCGCTGACCCCCGACGTCGCGGCGCTCGAGGTCGGGTTCGACAACTCGGGGGCCGAAGAAGTCGCGAAGTGGGCGCCCGGCGCCCGCGTCTGCAAGGCGATGAACCAAATCGGGGCCCCGATGATGGACGCCGCCCGGCTGCCCGGCCGGCCGGTGATGTTCGTCTGCGGCGACGACGACGACGCCAAGGCGGTCACCGCCCGGCTGGTCCGCGAGCTCGGTTTCGAGACCGTCGACGTCGGCGGCCTGACCTTGGCGCGGGTGCTCGAGCCCTACGGCCTGCTGTGGATCCACCTGGCGCTGCGCCGCGGGCTGGGCACCAACTTCGGCTTCGGGTTGCTGCGCGGCCGGTCCTGACATACTCGTCGAGGCCCGCCGGGACGGTCCCGGCGCGGCATGCCGCACGACGAGGGGGTGCACCACGACTCGCTTCACCGCCGTGGTCGCGCTGGACGGCGGCGCGCGTCACCCCCGCGAACTTCTCGGCAACAAGGGGCACGGCATCGACGCGATGCGCCGCCACAATCTGCCCGTCCCGCCCGCGTTCTGCATCACCACCGAGGTGGGGCTTCGATGCCTCGCCGACCCCGCGGCGACGATGGACGAGATCTGGGATGACGTGCTCGACCGGATGCGCTGGCTGGAAGCGGAAACCGCACGCACCTTCGGGCGCGGCCCGCGGCCGCTGTTGGTCAGCGTGCGCTCAGGCGCCACGCAGTCCATGCCCGGCATGATGGACACGATCCTGGACCTGGGAATGACAGACGCCGTCGAACAGGCGCTCGCGGCGGAAGGCGACCCACGGTTCGCGCGCGACACCCGCCGGCGCTTCACGCAGGCGTATCAGCGCATCGTGGGTGAGCCGGTGCCAGCCGATCCCTACGCGCAGCTGCGCGCCGCGATCGAGGCGGTGTTCGCCTCCTGGGATTCGCCCCGCGCGCTCGCCTACCGCGCCCACTACGGCCTCGACGGTCGGGGCGGCACCGCGGTCGTCGTGCAGGCGATGGCGTTCGGCAACCGGGGCCCCGATTCCGGTGCCGGCGCGTTCTTTTCGCGCAACCCCATAACCGGCGCCGACGAGCCCTTCGGCGAGTGGCTTCCCGGCGGCCAGGGCGACGACGTGGTGTCGGGTCTCGTCGACGTGGGACCGATCACGGCCCTGCGCGACGAGCAACCGGCCGTCTACCACGAGCTGACGGACGCCGCCCGCCGCTTGGAGCGGCTCGCGTCCGACGTCCAGGAGATCGAGTTCACCGTCGACGACGGCACGCTGTGGCTGCTGCAGACGCGGGCGGCCGAGCGCTCGGCGCAGGCGGCGGTGCGACTGGCCATCCAACTGCGGCACGAGGGGCTCATCGACGACGCCGAGGCGCTGCGCCGGGTCACCCCGGCGCATGTCGAGGCCCTGCTGCTGCCCTCGCTACAGCCCGAAACACGTTTGGCTGCGCCGCTTTTGGCCACGGGACTGCCGGCGTGTCCCGGCGTGGCATCCGGCACGGCGTACACCGACGTCGACGAGGCGCTCGACGCGGCCGACCGGGGCGAAGCCGTCATCCTGGTGCGCGATCACACCCGGCCCGAAGACGTCCTCGGCATGCTGGCCGCCCAGGGGATCGTAACCGAGGTCGGCGGCGCCGCCAGCCACGCCGCGGTGGTCAGCCGCGAACTCGGACGGGTGGCGGTCGTGGGCTGCGGCCGCGGCGCCGCGACGGCGCTGGCCGGCAGGCGGATCACCGTCGACGGCTCGGAAGGTGAAGTGCGCGAGGGCATCCTGAGCCTGTCGGCGTGGACGGAGGACGATACGCCGGAACTGCGGGAACTGGCCGACATCGCGCGGCGAATCAGCCCGCTGCGCGCGCACGCCGACGGCGACCACCCGAGGCTTGACGACACCTCCGATGCCGCGGTCCGCGCGGCCATCGACGCGGGGCACACCGACGTGGTTTCGGCCGCCCCGCTGGTTGTCATGCTGACCGCGCTGCGGCTGACGGCGGGGGGCGCCGGGTGATCGAATTGCTGGTGCTGCAGGCGGTTCGGCTGAAGGGCCGGGTGCGCCCGGCCGACCTGGCCGCGACCCTCGGCGGTGACCTTGACGACATCGCCGACACCGTCGAGGGGCTGGTCGCGTCGGGCCTGCTGGTCGACGGCGCGGCCTTGCGGATCAGCCCCAGCGGCCGCGCCCGGCTGCAGGAGTTGCTCACCGAGGAGCGCGCGGGTGTCGACCCGGCCGCGATCACCGCCGCCTACCACGAATTCCGGCCGGTGAACACCGATTTCAAGGCCCTGGTCACCGATTGGCAGCTCAAGGGCGGAGCCGAGGGCACGCCCAACGCCCACGATGACGCCGAATACGACGCCGCGGTGTTGGGCCGCCTCGACGGGGTGCACGCGCGGGTGCTGCCGATCGTCGCCGCGGCCGCGGCCCAGTTGCCGCGGCTGAACGCCTACGCGGCGAAGCTGGGCGCGGCACTCGACAAGATCAAGGCCGGCGATACCGCGTGGCTGGCCAGACCGCTCGTCGACTCGTATCACACCGTGTGGTTCGAGCTGCACGAGGAACTGATCGGCGCCATGGGCATGACCCGCGAGGAAGCGGCGAGATCCGGTGACGCGCAATAGCTTACAGCGCAGCGGTCAGTAACTCGACGTACTCGTCGATGTCGGGCACCGCGGACTCGGCGGCGTGCACGCTGATCGCGACGGTGTCGCCGATGCCGTGTACGCCGTGGGTCAGCCCCATCGCGGGGGACAGCGCGGGGTATCCGGCCGTCAGCGCCACCCGGGCGCCGCCGAAGCTCAGGTCGGCGGCGCCGCGGTTGACGCTGGACACCACGGTGTTGCCGGAGACCTGCGTCGGGCGGGTGTCGGCGTCGAACTGGGTGATGCCCCAGCGCAGTAGCGCCGCGGGCACCGTGGCGAACGCCCGGTCGGCCGCACGCGTGGCCACATGCTCGAAGCGGCGCCGGCCATTGGCCAGGTCGGCAGCGATCCGCTCGATGCGCGCATCGAGCCCAAGTGTCGGGTACAACCCGACAACGACATTGCCGAAGTGGTTATGCGCCTGCGGCACACCAGGTTTGGCCATCGGCACCTCGGCGCCCAGCGAATCCGAACCCTCGCCGAGCAGGGCCGACAGCGCGGTGGAGACCGCGGCCAGCGCCCCGACCGTGACCGTGGGGCCGCGCAGCTGCGAACGACGCCGCACCAGCGTGCGCACCGAGCGGATGCCGCCGGGGCGGGCGTTGGTGGCCTGCAGCGGCCGCGGCCCGAGCGGCGGCGCCAACAACCCGGCGCGGGTATCGCGGACCAGCCCGCGGTGGGCGCGCGCCGCCTCGACGGCCCGCCAGGGCAAAAACCCCGCCGGCGCCCCGGCCACCTCCGGCACCGGCGCGTCCCTGCCGAACAGCCAGGCCGCCATCGCCGAGGCGCGCGCGCCGTCGGCCAGCGCGTGTGCGACCTGGAGGACCGCGACGGTGCCCGCGCCCGCGACACCCGGGATGCCACGCACCGGGGTGAACACGTGCAGCCGCCACGGCATCCGGCGCACGTCCAGCTGGTCCTCGGCGAGCGCGACGACGGCCGTCAGGCAATCGCTCCAGCCGCGCTCGGCGTCGTGGCGGACCACCCACTCCGGGGAAACCACCGCGGGCACCCACAGCGGATAGGCCAGCCGGCCACGCTCGGCGACCCGAACCGCCAGGCCGGGGCACTCGCGCGCCCGGCGGCACACCCGCTCGATCGCGCGCCCGAGATCCGCGGGCTCGCCGTCGAATGCGTACAGCAGGAACTCGTCGTTGGGAATCTTGGCCGACATCCAGTAGAACTGCGCGTCGACGGCCGTCATCCGCCGGGCCGCCATGGCCTCAGCCGGGCGAGCCTATGAACGTGAGGACCAGATTGGCGACCTTGTCCGGCTGTTCGAGCTGCAGGAAATGACCCGCGTGGTCGACGATGGCGGTCTCGCTGCCGGCCGGCAGCGCCTTTTCCGTCCACCGGGTGAAAGCCGATGTCATGCAACCGTCGTCGCGGCCGTGCAGATACAAACACGGCAGCAGCGGCGCCTCGGTCCACAGCCGGTTCAATTCGGCGTACCGCGCCGGCGGCCGCGGCGCGCGGATGGTGGCGCGGTACGGCCCCAGCGCCGCCCGCCAGCTCTCCGGTGTGCCGATCGCGGCGTCGACGTGCCGCAGGTCCTCGTCGGCGTGATAGCCCGGCGACCACCGTCGCCACAGCAGCGGCAGCACCCAGGAGGCG
This sequence comes from Mycobacterium sp. 1554424.7, assembly GCF_001665295.1. Taxonomy (GTDB): domain Bacteria; phylum Actinomycetota; class Actinomycetes; order Mycobacteriales; family Mycobacteriaceae; genus Mycobacterium. Next base: position 6,513 of record NZ_LZSE01000103.1, read on the forward strand.
GAACGCTCAGGCAGCCAAGGCAATTGGAAGTAGAGGATGTACCAGCTGCGCAGCAGCTGCGGCGGTAGGTGGCCGAGCAGGCGCACCCGTTCGGCCACGCCGCCCCTCCGACGGAACCCGGCCGAGACGGGCACCGACATGATCACCGCTTTGGCGAACGGGCTGTCGGGCATCGCGGCCAGGCCGGTGGCCGCCATCGCGCCCCAGTCGTGGCCGATCACGACGTCGTGCTCGGTGCCACCCGCGGCCGAGCGCACGCGCAGGGCGTCGTCGATCAGCGCGCCGATGTGAAAATCTCCGTCGGTCGGGATCGACGACGGCGCATACCCGCGCATGAACGGCGCGATCACGCGCCACCCCGCCTCGGCCAGCCGGGGAGCGAAATTGCGCCAGGCGTAGGGGGTGTCGGGGAAGCCGTGCAGACACAACGCGATCGGGGCATCTGGCGGCCCCCAGGTAAGGGCCTTCAGGTCGCCGGCCGGACCGGGCACGTCGATCCAGCCCGGTTCACCCATCACCGGCATCCTCAGCCATGTTCGCTCCCCTGGTCGGCGCGCGTCCGCACCGACCAACCTAACGCCTGCCCGCCCGGCGTGAAGGGACCGACCGGCCTACCGGGCGAGCTCGCCGGCCGCCGCCCGCTCCAGGTCGGCGATGACGATCTTGCGCATGCCGTACATCGCCGCGGTGGCCGCCGCCGCGCGCTCCCGATCCGCGCCGCCGATCAATTCGTAGAGCCGGTCGGGGACGATCTGCCAGCTCAGGCCGAAGCGGTCCTTGCACCAGCCGCACTGCGATTCCTCGCCGCCATCGGTCAGCCGCTCCCAGTAATAGTCGACCTCGTCCTGATCCTTGCAGTGAACCGTGAAGGACACCGCCTCGCTGAAGTGGAAGTGCGGGCCACCGTTGATGCCGATGAACCGGGCCCCGTCGAGCACGAAGCTGCCCGAGAGGACCGTGCCCGGCTCGCCGGGCCCGGCCTCCGTGGTCCGGTTGAAGCCCTCGATTCGCGAGTTGGGGAACACCGAGGTGTAAAACTCCGCCGCCTCTTCCAGGTTGTTGTCGAACCACAGCGAGGGCGTGATCGATGGCATGGCTGTCTCCTTGCATTCGTCGTAGGTGTGTCCCATTGATAGACCGCGGCGGCGACGGGAACTCACCGGCGCGCCCAAAGAATGTTGCCACCGGGGGCCCAGCGCCCGACTGAATAGATTGCCTAGGTAACGTCGAAGGGCGATCTATCGAGAGGACGCCTATGAGCGCCGTGAGCAGCAGTTTTCAGACGGTCGAGTTTTCGGGCCACCAGGGGATCACCCTCGTCGCCGACGAATGGAACCGCGGCTCCGCGAAGGCGGCCGACCGGCCCACCATCCTGATGTTGCACGGTGGCGGCCAGAACCGGTTTTCCTGGAAAAACACTGGCCAGATCCTGGCCGACGACGGGTTTCACGTGGTGGCGCTGGATTCGCGGGGGCATGGTGACAGCGATCGCGCACCGGACGCCGACTACGACGTGGAAACGCTGACCACGGACGTGATGCACGTGCTGGATGCCATCGGCCGGCCCGTCGCCATCATCGGCGCGAGCATGGGCGGGCTGACCGGCATCCTGGCCGCCGACCGCGCCGGCCCCGAGCGGGTGACGCAACTGGTGCTCGTCGACGTGGTGCCCCGATTCGAGAAGGGCGGCAGCGCCCGCATCCGCGACTTCATGTTCAGCGGCCTCGACGGGTTCGAGTCCCTGGAGCAGGCCGCCGACGCCGTCGCCGCCTACCTGCCCTACCGGCAGAAGCCGCGCAGCCCGGAGGGGCTGAAGAAGAACCTGCGCCTGCGCGACGGGCGCTGGTACTGGCACTGGGACCCGGCGTTCATGACCAAGCCCGGGGACGACCCCGAACTGCGCACCGAGAAATTCGAGCACGCCGCGACCAACCTGAGCATCCCGGTCCTATTGATCCGCGGCAAGCTGTCCGACGTCGTGAGCCCCGAGGGCGTCCAGCATTTCCTGACGCAGGTGCCGCGCGCCGAGTTCGTCGAGCTGTCCAACGCGGGCCACACCGCCGCCGGCGACGACAACGACGCCTTCAGCGACGCCGTCGTCGCCTTCGTCGAGAGAGCTAGTTAGCCGGCTTTTCCGCGTGCCCGCCGAACTGCTTGCGCATCGCCGATAGCGCCTTGTTGGCGAAGTCGTCGAGCTGACGGCTAGCGAAGCGCGACTGCAGCGCGGTCGTCAACACCGGCGATGGAACCCCCTCGTCGATCGCCGCGATCGCGGTCCAGCGGCCCTCCCCGGAGTCCGAGACCCGCCCCGAGAAGTCCTTCAGCTCCGGCGATTCGTGCAGCGCGATCGCGGTCAGGTCCAGCAGCCACGAGCCGATGACGCTGCCGCGGCGCCACACCTCGGCCACGTCCGGGATGTCGAAGTCGTATTGGTAGAACTCGGGATTGGACAGCGGCGCGGTTTCGGCGTCCCCCTGCTGTATCTGCTTGCCGATGTCGGCGTTGCGCAGGATGTTCAGCCCCTCGGCGAGCGAGGCCATCATCCCGTACTCGATGCCGTTGTGCACCATCTTGACGAAGTGCCCCGCCCCGGACGGGCCGCAGTGCAGGTAGCCCTTCTCCGCCTGCGCGACCTCGCCGTCGCGGCCGGGCGTCCGCGGCGCCGCGTCCACCCCGGGCGCGACGGTGGCGAAGATCGGCTCGGCATGCTCGAACGCGTCGTCGTCGCCACCGATCATCAGGCAATAGCCCCGTTCGCGGCCCCACACACCGCCGCTGGTGCCGCAGTCAAGCAGGCGAATGCCGTTTGCCCCCAACGTCTTCGAGTGACGGATGTCGTCGCGGTAGTAGGAGTTGCCGCCGTCGATCACGATGTCGCCGGGCTCCAGCGTCTTCGCCAGCTCATCGATCACCCCCGTCGTGATGGTCCCCGCCGGCACCATCACCCAGACAACCCGAGGGGCGCTGAGCTTTTCGGCCAGCTCCGCCAGCGAAGACACCCCCGTCGTGTTGTCCTCGCCGGCCATCGCCTGCACCGCATCGGGGCTGTGGTCGTACACCACGCATTCGTGGCCGCCCTTGGCCACACGCCGAACGATGTTGGCGCCCATGCGGCCGAGGCCGATCATCCCTAGCTGCATCTGTCCCGTCTCCTTAATTGGTTGCCTGCGTGCGGTGGGGTAGCCATGGCTCCTGCCAACTGTGGTGACCGTGCAGCAGCGACTGCGCGGCCTCGGGTCCCCAGGAGCCGGGGTCGTAGTGGTGGATGCGGCCCGGCTCGTCCAGCACTGGCTGCACGATGCGCCACGTCTCCTCGATGGCGTCCTCGCGGGCGAAGAGCTGGCGATCGCCGGTGAATGCGGCGTAGAGGAGCCGTTCGTAGGGCCGCACCGCCTCGCCGAGGTCCTCGGCGAACGACGAGTCGAGGTGCACGTCGTGCCAGGAGTTTCCGGCCTGGGCGGACAGCTGCAGCCGCAACCCAGGATCGGGGTCGATGCGCAGCACGATCTGGTTGGGCTCGGGCGGCCGGCGGTTGGGCAGGAAGGAAAACCCGGGGACGTGGTGCAGGAACATCCGAACCTCGGTGACCCGCTCCGGCAGGGCCTTGCCGGCGCGCAGGAAGATCGGCACGCCGGCCCAGCGCCAGTTGTCGATCTCGGTCCGCAGCGCGATGTAGGTCTCGGTCTGCGAATCCTTCGCCACCCCGGCGACGTCGGTGTAGCCGCGGTACTGGCCGCGCACGCACCGCTCGGGATCCAGCGCCGGCATCGCGCGAAACACCTCGGCCTTCTTGTCGTTCAGGTCGTCGTCGCTGGGGCCGACCGGCGGCTCCATCGCGACGAGCGCGAGCACCTGCAGCAGGTGGTTCTGCACGACGTCGCGCAAGGTGCCCACCGCGTCGTAGAACTTGCCGCGGTCCTCGATCCCGAAGTCCTCGGCCATGGTGATGTGGATTTCGGAAATGCTGTCGCGGTCCCACACCTTGGCCAGCCCGTTGTTCGCGAAGCGCAGGTACTGCAGTTCCTCGACGGGCTGTTTGCCCAAAAAGTGGTCCACGCGCAGGATTTGGTCCTCGTCGAGCACCGCGCGCAGCCGGGCGTTCAAATCGCGCGCGGACGCCAGGTCGTGGCCGAACGGCTTTTCCACCGCGACGCGCGCGCCCTCCAGCAGGTCGACCTTCGCCAGGTTTTCGACGATCGGCGCGAACAGCGACGGCGGCATCTCCAGGTAGTACAGCGGGCGGGAGTCCTTGCCGATCCGCTTGGCGAGCTCGTCGTAGAGCGCGGGATCGGTGACGTCGCCGTGCAGGTAGGACAGGCGGGCCGCGAACCGGTCGAACACCTCGTCGTCGAGCTTCTCGCCGGAGTCGCCGATCGCCTGGCGCGCCCGCTCGACCAGCTTCTCGAGGGGCATGTCGTCACTGGCCACGCCGATGATCGGGCACTTCAGCTGGCCACGCGACTCGAGCCGGTACAGCGCGCGGTAGGTCATCTTGCGGGCCAGATCACCGGTAATTCCGAAGATCACCAGAAGATTTGACGAGCTACTGTCACCGTCGGCCAAGACGCGCACCTCCCTCGAGATTCGCTACCCGCGGCGGCCCGTGCTCAACCCTAAACATTGCCCCTGAGCCCGACAACCCGAAAGCGTCGGGGCGGGCTTTGGCAGGATGCCAAGCGTGGGTGACATGCTGCATCTCGCGGTCTACGCGCTCGCCGGGGTGGCCGCGATCGAAGCCGGCGCCATCGCCGTGCTCTCGGTGCTGCTGGTGCGCGGCCGCCGGGAGCTAGAGGAGCTGCGAGCGCGGACCGACGCCCGCACTCAGCTGCTGTCCGGCGGTCGCGAGGCGGTCAAACGGGTGTGGAACGCCGCCAATGTGATGCGCAAGGAGGGCTTCGGCGCCGTCGTGCGCAGCTCGATCGAGGACCTCGCCGACTGGGCCGAGGTCGAGCGGCCCGACCTTGCCCGGGTCACCCCCGACGGCCGGGTGGTGATCCTGTTCTCCGACATCGAGGAGTCGACCGCGCTCAACGAGCGGATCGGCGACCGCGCCTGGGTCAAGCTGATCAGCTCGCACGACAAGCTCGTCTCGGGACTCGTCCGGCAACGGTCCGGTCATGTGGTCAAGAGCCAGGGCGACGGCTACATGATCGCCTTCTCCCGCGCCGAGGAGGCGGTGCGCTGCGGCATCGACCTGCAGGACGCGCTGCGCGAAGACGCGAAACGCAAGCGGCACCAACAGATTCGGGTGCGGATCGGCATCCACATGGGCCGCTCGGTGCGCCGCGGCGACGACCTTTTCGGGCGCAACGTCGCGATGGCGGCACGCGTCGCCGCACAGGCCGTCGGTGGCGAGATCCTGGTGAGCGAGCCGGTGCGAGACGCCCTGCGCGACTGTGACGGCATCCGATTCGACGACGGCCGCGACGTCGAGTTGAAGGGCTTTTCGGGCAGCTACCGCTTGTTCTCCGTCGAGGCCGAGGCCGATCCCGACTTGGACTGAAAGCTCGCCGCATCGGATTCGGCCAGCCGCTGGTGGAGTCGCGCGCGGATCTCGTCGGGGGTGTAGGCGCGCCGCTTGCGTTGGTCGCGGGCCACCAGCACTCCCCCGGCGACGACGCCGGCGACACCGGCGAGCCCGATCCACTTCCAAACTTTGCCCATAACTGACAGGCTATTACCACGCAAGGCCGCCCGCGAAGTCCTCCCGGGCTCATAATGACTGCAATGGCGAAACCCGAAGCGACGAGCGGACTTACATGCTGACACTGGACCAGGCGTTGGACGAGACCCGGACCGGCGACCTCTGGCTGTTCCGCGGCCGCTCGGGACCCGACCGGGCGATTCAGACGTTGACGAACGCTCCGGTGAACCACGTCGGCATGACGGTGGCGATCGACGACCTGCCCCCGCTGATCTGGCACGCCGAACTGGGCGACAAACTCGTCGACGTCTGGACCGGCACCAACCACCGTGGCGTACAGCTCAACGATCTGCGCCAGGCCGTGCTGCAGTGGACCGATCGCTACCACCAGCGGTGCTGGCTACGTCAGTTGACGCCCTACGCCACCCGCGAACAGGAGGACAGGCTGCTGCGGACGATCGCGCGGATGGACGGCACCGCATTTCCCACCACCGCCCGACTGACCGGCCGGTGGTTCCGCGGCCGGCTCCCGACCATCAACGACTGGGTGCGCGGAATCCCATTGGTGGACAGGAAGGTTCGCGAACAGACGCGGCGCCGCAGGCAGGAGCGCAAGGTGAGCCTGGAGACGGCATACTGCGCGGAGACGGTGGCGATCACCTACGAGGAGATGGGCCTGCTCGTCACGGACAAGGACGCGAATTGGTTTGACCCGGGCTCGTTTTGGAGCGGTGACACGCTTCCGCTGGCCCCGGGCTACCAGCTGGGCAGCGAAATCGCGGTTGCCGTCGGCTAATCGACCGTCATTTCGCCCAGCTCGGACCACCCCGTCGCGTCGATGGTCTGGCTGATGATCTTGGGCGTGGAGGTCAGCGCCTGCGGGAGCTCCTGCATTGCGCGCTTGAAATGCTCGCTGTTGACGTGGACGCCTCCCGCATCACCGTCCCGGAACGCCTCCACGAGGACGTACTCCGCCGGATTGTCCAGGCTGCGCGACCACTCGAACCACAGGTTGCCCGCTTCGGCACGGCTGGCGGCGGTGAACGGGCCGACCAGTTCCGGCCAGCGGTCGGTCCACTCGGGCTTGGTCTCGAACTTGACGACGATAAAGATCATGGCCGCAGGATACGTGCCGCGAGGCTACCGGCCATCAGCGGTTCTCCAGCAAAATTCGCCTAGGCGTCCACTTTGACGCCTGGGCGAATTTCTGCTATTGGATATCTCACGGCCATATGCGCCCAATCAAGTGACGCGCGTCACAACCGGTCGATAATCCGGATCGGTTCACATTCGTCGGTAATGCGCCGCTATTCGCAAAAATGAGACCGGCGCAAACCGAATTCGTTATGAAGTGGGAATTGCTGGTTCGCCGGGTGGCGGCGCGTCGGGGGCCGGCGGCGCGGGCGCCGGCGCGTCGACCAGAACCGCCGGCGGAGCCGGGGCCTCCGGGGGCGGCGGCGGAGCGTCCGGCGCCGGCGGCGGCGCGTCGGGCGGCGGCGGCAGCGCGAGGTCGCCGTCCGGCATCGGCAGGAACATGTGGTGCGTGAATCCGGCCTGGTAGGCACCGGCACCGCCGATGTGCACCCCGCCGCGTTCACCGCTGGATACCGGCGTACCGTCCGGCAGCGTCACCGCGGTGTGACCGCCGTTCCAGCCGATCACCAACGCGTTGGGGGCGGTCCCGTACTGGAAGCCGCGCTGTAACAGCGCGGCCTCCTCGTTGCCGGTGTTGAACCGGCTGCCGAAGACCGGCCTGTCGGTCGCCGCGTTGGCGACCCAGGAAGCGAGCCCAGAGCAATCGGTCCCGGCGGGAGAATCTCCACCCGGAATATAGGGCGTCCCGGAGACCTGATTGATGAGTCCCATCAATGTAGCTAGTACAACCATGGGCAGGCACGCTAGCAATTACGTTCATGGCGAACCAAAATTTGTGGCCTTCGTCATGCGTAAATTTGAGAATGGCCTGCGCCACATCAGATAGCGAACGGATAACGAACCAGCAAATCTCTAGACGAGAAACTCGGTCAGCCCGCGGGGCTCCCCGAGCGCGGCCGCAAGATCACGACCGGAATCTCGCGTTCGGTCCAACTCTGATAGGTGCCGAAGTCCGCGTAGAGCCCGACCAGCCGCGGCCACAGGCGGCCCCGCTCCTGTGCGTCGGCGGTCGCCGCGCGCACCGGTCGCCGCTCGCCGCCGATTTGAACTGTCGTATCGGGGTTGGCGACCAGATTGCGGTACCACTGCGGATGGTTCGGCAGTCCCCCTTGGGAGGCGACCACGACCACGTCCCGCCCGTCGCGCAGATAGAGCAGCGGCACCGTGAACAGCTTGCCCGATTTGCGGCCGCGGTGTTCGAGCAGCAGTGTCGGCACCGGTTTGCGGAAGCCGGCGCCGATCCGCCACTTGCCCCCGATGCGCCCGTTCGTCTTGCGGTACACCCACACCTGCGCCCTGCTCATGTGGCGGAAGATGACCGGCAGCAGCGGCGAATCCAGCTGCCGGGGCCGCTTGGGTGCGGTCATTGCAGCGCCACGCCGAGTTCTTGGCCGAACACCTTGATCATGTGCTGGACGCCAATCTCGTTGCGGCCGATGATCATATGGTCGTGCTGGCCGTGCTTCACGCCTTCGCCGCATTGGGGCAGCATCGCGAAATCCTCGTCGCGGACGGCCGCGTGCACCCCTTCGTAGACCGCGTCGTATCCGGCCCTCATGTCGTCGTTGGTCGCCGGGATCCGGGCCATCCAGCTGTGCCGGACCGTGCAGCGCGTCGGCGCACCGTCGGGCAATATGTCGATAATCTCCACGCCCACAGGGCTATTGGCGAGGATGAGATTCGGATACACCCAATAGATCACCCCCATGTTCATCAGCGGTTCCGCCGACGCGGTGGGGTCGGTGTCCACGTTGGTGATCCAGTTGAACGGGAAGCCGATGCGGTGATGCTTGCCGAACTCGTCGTAGACCATGGTGTTGGCCAGGGTGTTTTGGCCAATAAGGCTCTGGCCGTGGACGTAGGGAAAGTGGTATCCCTCGGCGAACGCTTCCAGCGCGCCCTTCCATGACACCTCGGAGGTGAACTCGCGCTGCGTGTGATACCCGTACGCATCGTAGTTCCACAGCGCCAGCTCGGCGTCGAGGGCGCCCAGGTGCGCGTCGAGGTCGAGGGTCGCATCGGCGCCCAGCACCGCCCAGATGAAGCCGTGGCGCTCGTCGGACGGCAGTTCGACCAACCCGTATTTCTTGGTGTCCATGGAATCGAAGCCGGCCTTGCCCGGAACCATGAACAGCTCACCGGTGTTCCGGTATGTCCAGGCGTGATAGGGACATACGAATCGCGAGGCATTGCCGGAACCGCACGCCGGCATGGCCCCACGGTGGCGACAGTAGTTGAGCAGGACGTGGCTGACGCCAAAGCGGTCGCGCGTCACCAACAGCGAATCGCCCAGCACCGAGCGGACCACGTAGTCGTTCTTTTCCGGCACCTGCGCCGACGGGACGATGGCCAACGGCACCTTGCGCAGGATCTGCGACTCCTCGATCTCGGTGATCTTCGGATCGCGGTAATAGTGCAGCGGCACCCTCAGTTCCCGATCGGCCAGGTCCGTCGTGCCATCCAGGGCGTGCCGCAACCCGCGCCGGGTCAGGGTCTCGTCGGTGCCACTCACTAGAGCCATCTGACCATACAATCATGACAGTTTGTATTGTCAAGCCCCTGCGTACCTTTGTGCGACGATCACGCAATGCGACGACACGGCTGGTCGGGGGACATCCCCACGGATGACGACGAAGCGGTCGCTCGCATCATCGACGCGGCTCGGACCGCCATCGACGAGCGCGGCACCGTGAGCGTCTCCGAGGTCGCCCAAAGCCTGGGCGTCACGCGTCAGACCGTCTATCGCTACTTCCCGACCCAGGAGGCACTCTTGGGTGCGACGGCCCTCTCGGCCGTCGAGGGATTCCTGGATCGGCTTGCCGCCCATCTGGGGTCGATCACCGACCCAACCGAGGCCGTCGTGGAAGGCATCGCCTACACATACGAGCAGATCGCCCACGACAAGTACCTCAGCCTGGTCATGCAGCCCGGCAAGGCCAGCGCGCTGACCACCGGGGTGACCTCGGACATGGCGATCTCGTTCGGCAGGGCGATCCTGCAGCGGTTCGAAGTCGACTGGGCCGCAGCGGGATTCGCCGACGGCAAGCTCGACGAACTCGTCGAGATCATGCTGCGCATGCTGCAGTCGCTCATCGTGGACCCCGGACGCCCCGCCCGCACCGGCAGGAGGCTGCGGGCCTTCCTGGCCGACTGGATCGCGCCGTCGGTGCGCGCGCACGCCGTCAAGCGGCGCTGAGCCGTCGAATCCTATTGCGCGACAGTCATACTCCGAACTTGGCGCGGGCCGCGTCGGTGACGGGCGTGAACAGGTTGACGAGATTGCCGTCCGGATCGCGGAACAGTAGAGCCCGGTTTCCCCATGGCATGGTTGTCGGCTCGGTCACCACCTCGCCGACGCCGTCGCGAAGCCGCTCGTATTCCGCGTCCACGTCCTCGACGAGGAATTCCACGATCGCGCTGCGGTTGGCCGCCGGCTCGGCGGATCCCGCCCCGAACAGCGGCACCGTCTTGTCGCTGCCGATGGCCAACGTGCCAACCGGGGTCGCGATCTCGGCGAAAAGCTCGTTCGCCCATGCCGCGGAGACCCCGGTGACCATCTCGTAGAAGGTGACGAGCCGGGTGACGTCGGCGGTGATGATGCGGGTCGAAACGAATTTCATGGAGCCCTCCCTGTGGCGATCGGCGCGCGGTGTCCCGCGTCGACGCCAGGCTAGGCGGCACCGCCGACAAGGACGGCTAGGCCGAGGTCCAGACCCCGTTGTTCCAGAATCCCCAGCTGTTGAGCGTCGGGTTCCACATCAGGCGAGCCCCGGGCGCCCAGGCTGGCGGGGGTGGCTGTGGCGGCGCCCAGCCCGGCGGGGGTCCCCAGGGTCCCCAGCCTGCCGGGCCCGGCAGGCCCTGCCAGTCGTGGCAGTGGTTCCAGTCCCAGTTGTAGGCGGTGCCCCAGGCCGCGTCCCATGGATCACCCGGGCACCAGTGATTGCTGGGGATGGGAGACGCCTGCGCCCATGGGCCGGGTCCGCCGGCCAGCCCAAAGGCGAGCAAGGCCAATCCGCCCAGCACGCTCGCAGCCCACCGGCTCAGGTTCGCCATCTTCCAGGAGTCCACTATTTCGCGCTCCCCTCCTCCGGCGTCGACGAGAGATACTCCAGAGCCCGTCGGCTCTCGGCCACCGCACGCCTGACTTCGGCATTCTCCCGATTGGCAGAGGCTCGCCGGCGCTCCGTCCGTTCATCGACGCGGCGCAGTCGCTCGCGCTCCCGCTGCGCGGTCGCACCCTCGCGTTCGTCCGCACGCACCTCGCGATCGTCGGCAGCTTGCTCGCGATCATCGGCGAGGCGGTCCCGCTCGTCGGCGACGCGATCTCGTTCGTCGGCGACCCGCTCGCGCCTGGAGAGCTCGGTCTCGCGCCGCGCCAGAGCCTTCTCGCGGTTATGCAATTCCGCATCGAGCCCGGGCTCGTTCTCGGCGTCGTCGCGCTCCTCAGCGGCCACGACCTACCTTAACGCCGCGGGGGCCGCGCGGCGTGAGCGCCGGCGGTGACCAGCGGCCGTCGAGAACCTCCGCGCGCGGCCGGTACAGCCGGATGAGGTAGTTCCAGCCCTCCGGCGTGACGATCGCGTTTGGCGGGCTTTCGCCTTCTGCCGACGCAACGAAACGGACTGTGATCGAGCCATCGGCGCTGCGCTGCCCGGTGACGCTGTTGACCGTGTAGAGGTCTTTCTGGTTCGGCTCGAAGAATCCCCGCCGGTTGTACACGGACACCGACCAGAACGCGTCGACGGGAACGTCATCGAAGACCAACTCATAGTCGCCGGGTGGAAGATTCGGAGCCACGCCGATGTAAGCCGCTTCCGAAGTGGGGAGCCCGCCCCACCCCGCCGCGCACCCGATCAGATGCCGAACCGGATCGACCTCGTCCCGCTTACCGAACGTCCGCTCGAAGTTTTTGAGGCCCCCGGCCAAGGCAAGCAGCGCGCCCCTTGTCGCATCGAGGCTTTCGAGGTCGTAGTCCGGCATGACAAACGCTTGTGCCGAGCCCGCGTCGATCGCGAGGCGGTCCTGGATCGCCCCGACGGCGGCCACGTCGGCGTCGTCGGTGGGGTCGACCAATATTCGAACCCCGACGAGCACGTAGCGAGATCCGTACCGGTCGCTGGTGAGCGGATAGTCGCCCGGGTCATGCAGGACGTCGTTGACGAAGTGGTCCTCGTTGACGATCATCGCCGAGACATAGCGGCCGTCGGCGTCGGGCAACGTGAGCCGGGCCGGTTCGGCCAGATCGACGATCGCGAAGCTGTACAACGTGTCTCGGTTGAGCCTGATGACGGTCTGTTCGTCGATGCGGGCCGGTGTGCGGTTGTGCCGAAAGATCCCGATGCCCCCGGCGGAAGCCTGGATGTCGCGAAACATCCGGTGGGTCTCCGCCCGGACGAAGTTGTCGACGTTCACGTGGATTGACATCGCTGTGTGTCCGTTCCCTTCCGGCCCGCTAGGCGTTGAACCTTAATCCCACCGAATTGCGTCACCGATAAACATCGCGACGGTGCGCGATGTGGAAGACGCGGACGACGACACGGTCATCGAAAATCTGGTAAATCACCCGGAATTCGCCGCGCCGCGCCGAGTACCGGCCCTCCGACTGATCGCGCAGTGGCTTGCCGACCCGGTATGGATTTTCGGCAAGCGGGCCGCGGATGAACTCCCAGCACGCAACGGCCACCGACTCGGGCAGGAGTTCGGTCAGCGCCTGCCTCGCAGATTTGGTCAATTCAATCCGATATGTCACCGAGGAAGCCGCCCAGCGGCGCGCATCTCCTCCGTCACCTCGTCCAGTGTGTAGATCTCGCCTTTTTCTGCTTGCGCCTCAGCTTCACGAACCTCGATCATTAGATCCTGGTCGCTGAGGATCGCAAGCGTTTCCATGATCGAGTCGAAGTCCTCTGCACTGAGAATCACCGCGGCCCGGCGGCCTTGTCGGGTGACCTCGATTCGCTGGTGAGTGCGGACGGCCTCATCGACGAGCTTCGATAGATTTGCCCGCACCTCGGCCAGCGGAAGCGTCGTCATGTACAGAATTCTAGCGTGCGCTGGCTTTCTTTCGACCTCCGGAGCGCCTGCTGCGCCCGGAATCGGCGCGCCCGGCGTCTACTGCTGTCCTTCGAGCAGATGCGCATACGGGTCTGCCTCGGCCCCAACGGATTCCGGCATCGGGTAGTACGTCTTGATGAGCAGGTTGCCGTCGTCGTCCCACGCGAATGTCTCGATGCTGTATGCCATCTGCACGTTCGGCTCAGTGCCGAAGTGGTTCTCGCAGACCCAGGCCATCTCGTTCCCGTTGACCTGAACCGTGATCATCTTGATCTTGAGGATCGACTGGAACATGTCGAAGGCTTCCGACGTGGCCGTCTCAAAGCCATGCTTTTCTTCCGTGCCGACCGGGTCGAACATGCGAACCTCGCCGGGACAGATGGTGCGCCATGACGCCACCCACTCGTCCTTCTTGCCCGCATTCCACAGCTCGGCGTGCTTGGACGCGTGCGCTAAGCGAGCCTCGCGGCTCGGGACCTTGCTCATGTCATCCCCAGCTCTGCTTTCCGTCACTATCGCCACAATAGCTGGACACCTGTCCAGCCGAAAGACCCAGACCGGCGAGGAACGAACGAGCTTTGCTTCTTCTCTTGGCTAGACGTTGAACCGGAATTCGACCACGTCGCCGTCGGCCATGACGTAGTCCTTACCCTCCATGCGAACCTTGCCGGCGGCCTTGGCCGCGGCCATGGACCCGGCAGCGATCAGGTCGTCGTAGGACACGATCTCGGCCTTGATGAAGCCCTTCTCGAAGTCGGTGTGGATCACCCCAGCGGCCTTGGGCGCGGTATCGCCTTGATGAATTACCCACGCACGCGCCTCTTTTGGGCCCGCCGTCAGGAAGGTCTGCAGCTTGAGCGTGTGAAAACCGGCCCGGGCCAGCGCGTCCAGGCCGCGCTCGGTCTGCCCGATCGACTCCAGCAGCTCGGCGGCCGACTCGTCGTCGAGCTCGACCAGCTCGGATTCGATTGCGGCGTCGAGGAATACGGCGTCGGCGGGCGCGACAAGCTCGCGCAGCGCGGCGACCCGCGCGGCGTCGGTGAGCACCGCCTCGTCGGCGTTGAAGACGTACAGGAACGGCTTGGTGGTCAACAGGTTCAGCTCGCGCAGCAACGAAGCGTCGGTCCCCGCGCCGAACAGCGTCTTGCCGCCGTCCAGCACGGCCTGCGCGGCGACGGCGGCGTCGTGCACGGGCTTGCGCTCCTTGTTGGTGCGCGCCTCCTTTTCCAGCCGCGGTAGGGCGCGCTCAAGGGTTTGCATGTCGGCCAGGATCAATTCGGTCTCGACGACCTCGATGTCGGACTTGGGGTCCACCTCGCCTGCGACGTGCGTCACATCGTCGTCGGAAAACACCCGCACCACCTGGCAGATGGCGTCACATTCGCGGATGTGGGCCAGGAACTTGTTGCCCAGCCCGGCCCCCTCGGAAGCGCCCTTGACCAGGCCTGCGATGTCGACGAACGTGACCGGCGCCGGCACGATGCGCTCCGAGGCGAAAAGCTCCGCCAGCTTGTCCAACCGGGGATCCGGCAGCGACACCACGCCCTCGTTCGGTTCGATGGTCGCGAACGGATAGTTCGCCGCCACGACGTTGTTCCGGGTCAGCGCGTTGAACAGCGTCGACTTGCCGACGTTGGGCAGGCCAACGATTCCAAGGCTGAGGCTCACGGGGAACCAAGTCTAAGGCTCCGGTCGCGGCGGTTCGTCCGTGCGTGCGGCTTTGTTTTTCGAGGGCACGCCCACCGTGGCTAACAAGGTCTTTACGGGCGTTTCGGCTCATTCCCGGTACGGTCTACATGTGTCACCACAGCGGGGAAGATCGGCGGTTGAGGCTAGCCACCGCTCGATCCATCCCAGGATCCCAGGCGTGCCGTGGTGGGCTGCCCTGCTCATCGCGGTATCCGCGACCGCCATCGGTTACGCGGTCGACTCGGCAATGGGCCACAAGGACCTCACCCACATCTTCGCCGGCTTCTATATAGCGGGCTGCGTGGCCGCCGTGCTCGCCGTGCGGC
>NZ_LZSE01000104.1 GCF_001665295.1 Mycobacterium sp. 1554424.7
ACCGAGGGCGTCATTGGCCGTCGCCGGCCTGTGTCGCTGTTGGACAACGAGGAGCAAGGCCCTAAATGACCACCCCTATGCACCCGCAGGTCGCTGAGGCGCTGCGGCAAGCGCAGGAGTTTCAGTCGGCCCTCGAAGAGCAGCAAAACCGCGCGAAGACCGAACGCTTCGCGGCAACCGATGAAGCCAAGAGCGTCGAAGCCGCAGTCAATGCGCAATGCTGTCTAACCGACCTTCGCATCGAAGACGGTCTGCTGCGGCTGGGCGCCGAAGCGGTGGGTCAGCGCATCAACGAAGCGCTGATCAACGCGCATGCTGTCGCGACCGCGGCGCTTGACACCGAGCACGAGCAGCTCATCGAGTCGCTGGCCGACATTGCTGCGTCAATCAAGAAGACGCTGGGCTTGACCTGACCTGAGGACTCGCACTTACCGGCCTCCGACCATTGCGGAGGATGCGCGGGCGGGCGGGCGAGCGGCCGGGCGGTGCGGTGTGGCCTGCGCCTAGGCCGTCGGCGTGGGATTCGTCGTCGCGGGTGGACGCCTACGCCTCTGACTCAGGATGCGTTGGCCAGGGCGGCGTTAAGCAATCCGGTGACGTGTTTCCAGTACAGCCAGTCGGCGACAGCCGAGCGCTGGGTAGCCGGTTCGACGGCGGTGTGGGCCTCGCTGAGGACGGCTTCTTGGGCGGCGGCAGCGTAGGCCTGAAACGCCCCTAGATGTGCGACCTCGCGGCCGCTCGCCCGGCTCATAAAGGGTTTCATGGCGTCGAACCACAACAAAGGGCGCAGGTCGGCCGGTCGGCTGGCATCTGCTGGCGCCGGGGGCAATAGCGCGGTCAAGCGTGGATCAGGGGTCGCTGCCAGCCGGTCCGCCGCCTCGGGATCCACGACTTCCAGCCGGGATCGGCCGGCCGTGGCGCCGCTGTTCGGGATGTCGTCCGGTTCCAGAACGACCTTGGCCACGCCGGGATCGGAGTTCGCCAACTGCTCCTTGGTGGCGATTACGGCCCGCAGCTCGACGCCGTGATGGGCCGCCCAGCCCTGCACGGCCAGCACCGGGTAGGTGGCCCAGCGTGCCCGCTCGGCCGCGGGGATCGCCTCATCGGCGGTCGCCATGTGCACCTTTTCCGGTAACACCACCTCGTCGGGTATGTAGGCCAGCCCATAGCTGTTGGCCACCACGATCGTGCCGCCGGTGGTCACCGCGGTCACCCAGAAGAACCCAAAATCGTCCTCGCCGCCATTGCCAGGCGCATTCAACGCCGCGGCAATGCGCCGCGCCAACTGTAACGGGTCAGGCCCGGCCCGGCGCGCTGCCTCAGCGGTGGCGGCCTCGGCGATGGCGTCGCGTTCGGCCCGCGCCGCCGACACCGGGATAGTCGGCGCCACCGTAACGGCATCCGCCGACTCAGCGCGCTGGACAGGAGACTTGGGACGGGCAGCGGACGCCGGTCGCGGCGCAGTCGGCTTGGTCGCTGCCGGTCGTGTGGAGGGCGCCTTCTGTCCGGCCGCAGCAGCCGACTTCGCGCCGGCCCCATCGGCCCGACCGGCGCGGCCACCGCCCGCACCGCCCCCCGCCATCGGCCCGGCCGGTATGCCAGTCGCTCCGGCTGGCCCCGTTGCAGCGGAGTCTTCCGGTCGAGCCGCCAGTGGCGTCGACCCCGCCGGCGCCGACGCCGGAGTCATGCCCTTGCCAGTCCCACCCGCGCCCAGCGTGCCGGCCGACGCCGCCGGCTGCAGCGGAGCTGCCGACGCTGCTGGACTCAACGGAGCCGCCGGTCCGTCGCCCGGGTCTGCGGGCGCCGTCGGACTGGAGTCGCCGGGAGAAGGTGCTGGTGATACGGGTGTTCCCGGAGTTGGCTGCGCCGGCGTTGGCGCTGGGGGCGCGAGGGGTGCCTGCGGCGACCCGCCATGCGAAACCGGCGCCGGGGATAGAGGTTCCGATGTCACAGGTGTCAGTGGCGTGAGGCTGGGCCACGGGCGTTCTTCCTGTTCAGCGGGTGCAGTGTCTGGAAGACTGGCTGGAGGCGGTGTTTTCTGGTCGAGGAGGTCCTTGAGGGCATCGCTCGGGGGTGTCCAGCTCTTGCTTGCCAGAATGTGCTCCGCTGCCTGAGCGACGACACTGACATTGGCCTCGTGGGTTGCTATGACCACCGTATTGATCGCAGTGGTTCGCTCGGCGATGTCCAGGTTGGCGTCGTTCTCCAGGACGTTGATCTGGTGGTCGGCGGCTTCGACGTTGTCGCTGATTTCTGTCTTGGCTTCTACGGTCGCCGCGGCCACATACCTATTCCAAGTAATCACTCTGGCGAGAGCGTCCTGCAATCTGACCAGCTCACCGATGTTGGTTCCCAGCTCGCCGTTTGCGGCGCCGGCGGCAGCGCCCGACCAGATACCCCCGTCGAAAATCTCGCCCCGCTGGCGCTGGCAGGTCTCCAACACCTCGGTGACCTGCCGCAAAGCCTGGGTGTATTCATGCGCTCGGTCGTGGAGGGCATCCTCATCGACCTCCGGCCACCCACCCGGATCGAGCATTTGCTCAGAATATCCGCCCGTCGGCTTGGCCATGCCCATCGTCTATACCTCTCCCAGCGCCGAACACGCCGCGCAGCTCACGCCCACCGGGACGGCGGCCGCGGGCAGGTTGTCGGTCAGGATGTTGGCTGTCTTCGGCCGGCCCGGCGATCCCGACCGACTTGTCTGCCGTGGGAAGGTGCCAGACATCATGGTTGATAAGCCTAATCGACGTCCAGGCGGGCTAACTGCGGCAAAATCGGCGCGCATGACGAGTGCTGGGCGGCGTGCTGCTGCGCTCCGTTTAGCTTGCTGGGTCGGTGAAAGCGCCCCGCGGCCCTAGCCGGCACGGAGTCGGACGCATGCCGCCGCGGCTTTGCCACCGCCGCGTTTCGGTCTGTCAACCCACCGCTTCGGTGCGCGAAGCACTGATGTTGATCAGGGCTCGAGGCGCTGTTGCTGTGCCGATGGTGGGAACCGTCGTACCTAGCTCGGTAGCGCCGCCTGATAGCGGCTTTCCGCGGGCGGGGTGATCGGCCGAATATGCAACTTGCGATGCCGCGGGGTGCTGATGATGTTGTGCCGCAGCGTCACCTCGTCGATGCCTGGGCGCCGGCCTAGGTAGGTGGTCGCGCTAGGCCACTTGACCTTGGCCTCCTGCCCGATTTGTGCGTCGATGAGCTCGGCGAACTCCCGAAGATGCGGCCCTAATGTGACGATCCCACCCGTGGCCGTCGCCCTTAGGGCGAACTGCATAAATGTCCGTTCATCGCCCAGGTTGATGGCGAGGTCGACGTCATCGAATGGCATGTAGACGGGGTAGCTGCTCACCGTCTGGCCCACCAGTAAACCCGCTGATCCTATCGGCAGCTCATAGTGGCGGTCGGGGACGACCGTCTGGCCTTGCAGCGCTGCGCGCTGGCCCCCCGACACGCGGGAAAACCCGCGCGGCGTTTTCGGCTCCGCGCGCGTGGTCAGTAGGACCGTGGACTGCGGCGCCATCCCGGGAACGACCCGGACCCTCGTGATGGTGTGGTCAGCGCATGCCGACCACCACACGTCCGGGCCGCCGGGCGCGGTGTATGCGGCGGTGAAGCTTTCGGATCCTTTGATCTTCGACCATCCTTCCCGTTCGAAGCTGACCTCCGTGGCGTGGTCGAAATCGTCGAAGCTGCGCGCGCATACCGCGTCGATACCATTGCGGGCCAGTTGGTCGGCGATGCGCGTCGTCGACGCCACCAAATACCGGGCTAGCCCCGTGACGCCGGCGTCGCGCCGCTGCGCCGACTTGTGGGTCCGCTGCGACTCGGCGCGCAGGATGATCCAGGTCCGGCGGTGTGCTGGGGCCGGGTCAGACCCGATCACCTGCTGGTACAGGTTCAGGACCTCCGCCGACCCGGCCGAGGCAACACGATAGCCGGCGGACACGAAGTCGGCCTCTAAGTCGGGACAGTGCACCGACAGCAGTTGCTCCAGCAGCCGGGTATCGACCACATCGTCGGTTCTGGCGTGCCCATCGACGATGACCGTCGGCGTAAAGGGCCGGGGAACGAGCTCGATGACCGAGATCAGGAACCCGCCTTGCCAGCGCACAGCGACGTGATCTCCCGGCTTCACCGTCGCACCCACCGTGGGCCCCGAGGGAGCGGTCGGCGGCCTGCGGCGCCGTCGGAGCCATCCGCCTACCGCCACCAACCAACCGGTCAGCCGGCGGCCCCGGAAGGTTACCAGCGCCAAGACCGCCGCCAGTGCCACCAGAGTTGGCCCCGCCCACGGGTAGCGCGTGCGCAAAAACGCCACGATGCACAGTGGTGCCAACGCCGCGACCCACATTGCGTGCCCGCTGCTGAACCGTAATCGCAGTGATCTCATGGCGCTCTTTACTGTCGCCGCAGGGCGCGCCCGGCCAGTGCGGCCAGCCCCAGCCCCAGCAACAGGCCCACGACGCCCAGCGCCACGCCCGTGACGGGCCCATGGTCGGGCCCCGGCGTCGCGACCGGGGGTTGAATTCGTTTAACGCTGAACGGGACCGTTGCGGGCCCCGCCGGGATGTCCCACGTCAGCGCCGCGACCGCGTTGATAGGTCCGGCACCGACCGCATCGTCGACGCCCCCGCCGGGGTGGCGCGCGGTGGCCGTGATCCGGTTGAGGATCTGTGCTGGCGTCAGCTCCGGGAACCGCTGTCGCAGCAGCGCCGCCAGACCGGAGACGTACGCCGCGGCGAACGAGGTACCGGCGATCGGCACCGGACCGTCCTTGCCCGGCAAAGCGTCCACCGGCTCCCCCCCGGGACCGAGCGCGGTGATGTTTTCCGCCGGCGCCGCGGCACCCACCCACGGACCCCGCATCGAGAACTGGCTCGGCGCCCCGTTCTGCCCGACGCCTCCGACGGCCAGCAGCAGCGGCGAATACCACGCAGGTGTGACGATGGTCTGCACCTGCTGCCAGCCGCGTGGGTCTGCAGGCAGTGACGGGTCGGGGAGTGGGTTCTGCGCGCAGTCGCCGCCGGCGTTGCCGGCCGCGGCGATGATCACCGCGCCCTTGACGTTGACTGCGTAGTTGAGAGCAGCGCCCAGGGTGGACTCATCGACCGGCATCCTCACCTTGAAGCAGGCCGCTTCGCTGATGTTGATCACGCTCGCGCCGAGATTGGCGGCGTGCACCACCGCGCGGGCCAGGCTACGAATGGACCCAGCTGCCGGGGTTGCGTTGGGGTCGTTCTGGTTGGCTTGATTGTCCTTCGCTTCGAAGGCTCCCGACGTCTGGCGCACCGAGATCAGCCGCGCGTCAGGCGCAACGCCGACGAACCCATCGATGAGCGCGGGCCGGCCGGCGATGATCGATGCGGTGAGCGTGCCGTGGGCATCGCAGTCCGACAGGCCGTCGCCGGTCTTCATGACGAAATCACCGCCTGGCTCGGCCGGGACCCGCGCAGAGGCGTCCACGCCGGTGTCGATAATCGCCACCGTGACGCCGGCACCAGTGGCGAATCTGTGGGCCTCCCCGATGCCCAGGTAGGCATTGGCCCACGGCGGATCGTGGAATTTTGTCACCGGCAGCGCCAATGGCGCCGTGCACACGCGGCGCTGTTCAAGAGGCTGATCGGGCCCGGTCACGTCGGGCGGCACCGCGCCCGGGTCGATCGTGGGCGGGGCGATCGCCAACGCGGGCGGCGCGGTGAGCAACGCGAACATTAGTGCGGCCGCGGCCAGGAAGATACGGTGCACCTGCATTCGCTCCATCCGTCTAGCCGCGGCGCCTGCTTGCCGTAGTCGCGCAAGTCTTCCGGATCGCGCCCGCGTACATCCTAAGTGTTTCCGGCTCGCCGCCACATGGTCGGGCACGAGCCGCATGCCGACCTTCGACGAGGCGCCCATGGTGATCGGATCCGGCGTCGCCCGAAGGGACTGGTGGGGTGATGGCCCGGTCGGGCAGGGGGAGTTCACTGAGGTCGGTGGTTTGCCGGTGACGGGATGCTAGTTGCCGCTGCTTGCGAAAGCCTCGGATCTACAGCAGCTGCCCACCCGGTTGCTCGTCGCCGAAGTTGTCGCCCTCGCCTTCGTCCTGCTCCGGCTCGAGGGAGGACACGAGGCCCGGCTGGGCAGCCGCCGGCACTGACCCGGCGGCGCCACCCGCCGATGCGATGGAGCTGAGCGGGACAGTGCCCGCGCCTAACGCCGTGGACGCGGCGTTAGCTGCCACCGGCACGGCCGTCTTTGGGTTCGACGTGGCCACAGTCTCGGTCAGAGTGGTCGTCAGTGACGTGCGGGCAGCCGGCCCGCGCGCACCAGACAGCGTCTCGGAGCGAATTAGTAGGGCGCTGCCGTTTGCGCCGGTTCCAGCTGCGAACGACTCGTTGGAGAATCGGCTGCCGCCCTCCATCAAAGTGCCTGCGGCATCGCCGTCGACCTGCGCATATAGCCGGGCGATATCCATCACCGCCGCGCCTGCCCGGGCAAGCTCCTCCTGGGCCGCGGTGTTCAAGGCCAAAACTGCCGCGGCCTCTGTCGCGAACGCCATCGCCGCCTGCATCGAGACCTCTTCAGCGCCGGCCGGCGCCAACGCGGTTAGCGACGGCGCCGCCGCGGCAACGGAGCCCAGGCCACGGCCGGCGACATCGACCATTTGTGTTCCAATTGCAGCGACTGCCGGATTAATTGACATCGATTCCATGTGCAGACCGCTCCTGTAACGCCTTCCTTGGGGGTATCACCCTGTCCAGCGGCGCTGGACATTAGTCAATTCTATTTGCCGCTGGGCGAGCCTCGTGCACCAAAATTAGGCAGCGAAAGCCACCGTCAGTGGGCGAACCCTCTGAGCAAATGGCAAGCCGGATAGTTGGCAGCGGCTGCACCAGCGTTGGCGAGAGCCATTACCAAACGGCGGCGGCGGCCATGTCGCGATTGTGCGAACAGACGCTCGCCATGTCTGGCAGGGCGCTGCGCCGCAGACCGCGCAGGTATGGGCGTGGGCCGCACATGTGGGCCACGGCGTGTGCAACCCGTCAGCGCAGTCGCAACCGTAGCGAGTCGGAAAGTGTTGCTTCAGATTCCGTCGCGGTCGCCGATGCGGCCTGGGTGAGGGCGTGATCGCGGCCTTCAGCCCGCTGAACTGGCTGTGCTATCGCGGCGCGACGGGCGGATTGACAGCGACGCCGGTCGATTACTTTGCAGCGGTAGCTTCATGCATATGTGTGCGCCCACCGGCTCGTCGACAATACTCATGCTGCCCCCGGCAGCCTCCACCCGGGCCCGGTGCGAAGCTAAGCCGATGTGACCTTCCGCTAGGCGGCGTGCGGCCGCATCGCGGTCTATCCCAATCCCGTTGTCGATCACATCAAGGCAGCACCGTTGATCAACCACCGTCAATCTGAGCGAAGCTGCAGTCGCCCGCGAATGACGCACCACGTTGGATAACAGTTCGCGTGCAACCCCAAAAACCATAGGGTCGATCGCGTTGGGCTGTGGGTAATCGACAATGGCGGTGATGCTGATGCCGGAACGCTCGCTGGTCAGGGAGGCCAATTTTTCCACGGCGGCCCCCAACCCGGCCTGCTCCAGCACTGATGGATGCAGCTCGAAGGTTGCGTCACGTAGTTGCTTCGACGCGTCGTGCAAATTCGTTGCCGCGCGCTCCAGCGGCGCGGCGGGCGTCGTTTTGAGGAAATCGGCGATGTCTCGGCGGGCTGCCAGCACGTTCTGCAGCGCCCCATCGTGGATGAATTCAGAGATTTGGCGCCGCTGTGATTCCGAGGCGGTCATGATGTCGGCCAGCAGCTCCTCGCGAGAGGCCATAATCCGCGCGATTTCGTCTTCATATCGCGGGCGGACCGCGGCCACCACCATCCGTGCACCGCACACGAATGCATACATGGCCACCAGAAGCCAAATACCGGCCTGGCCCAGGCGAGTCCTAATTGCGCTATCCAGCCAGAGTTCGGCGGTAAAGACCACGAAGATCAGTGCCAAAGTTGCCGCCGCCGGCCGCCATGACACTCCGATTGCCACCGTCAGTGGCAGCAGCCCCATCACCAACAGCGGAAGATAGGCTCCTGGAGCCGACATTTTGAAACCCACCACGGCGACAACGTCGACCAAGGTCAGGGTCAGCACCACCGCATCGCCAGTCACCAGGTAGCTGGCAGGGGAAAACACCAAGATCACCGCGCACAGCACGACAACGGCATATGCCAGGATCACTAGGCCCTGATTGCCAGTGCTTCGCTCGATCGGCGCCATCCACCCCGCGAACATCAATGCGACCAGGCACAGACGAAACGTGTAGCCGGCGCGGAGTGACCGCAGCCGGTGTTGTCGTCGCACCCTCCCGAGATCGCTGATGCTCATCGGCTCCGCCTCAGTTTTTTAAGCATATGCGTTAACCCGCCCAGTGTTGTTCCGCAACAAACGATCGTTGCTCGTCGAGGCATGCTATGCAATCCCACGACAATCCCTGCGTAGACCGACGTACTGATTGCTCGAGGGCTCTAGTATCGCGCAGCGGCCGGCGACCGACTCCAGCAATACGCCAGCGAACCGAGGGCGAGATATAGTGCCGCCGATCACCAAGGATCGTTCATCCGCGAAAACCGCTATTGGCGAATAAGACGCCCAAGCGAACCTAGTTTTTCACGATTAACGGAAAGCACCGGATGGGAGGAAGCGTTCCAACCGAATAGAAAGAGTTCGCATGGACTCTTCGGCCTACGAATGATCTGCCAGGCATAGGCGCGGCCATTTCGAGGCGGAATCGGACCCCGGCGTCGTTTGGCGGCGCAAATAGCGTTAAGCGCGACTTCACCCCCGCACCCCGCGGGCTATGGCCTGGCGCGACACGCCGGTGCGATCGCGACGACATGGCCGCGATCGGCGACGGGGTGTGCCGTGTCATCGGGCCGGTCCGGTAGAACCGGCGGCCCCGACTGGGCGACGTTCACCACCCATCTGGTTATAGAACTCCATAGAGTTCGTCGGCCGCATCCGCCGACGTGCCCTCATATTTCGCGGCGGTGAAATGCAGCTGTTTTGCACGGTCCATGCAGACCGCTTGTAGGCTCTTGATCGCGGCTTTGCGCGCGGCGACAGCGGCTGTCACAGCAGTAGCGGTGGCTGCGCAGGTCTCACCGTGGGTGATCGCGACTTCCTTGTCGGCGCCGTCGGTCGCCTCCGCCGCTTTGCCGAGCTCGAGTGACGCGCCAGCCTGTGCTCCGGCCAGACCCAGTAGGTAGCGCGGTTCGAGTGTCGAGGGCGTCATAGCAGAAGCGGACGGCGTTGCGACCGTCGCCATCGAGGACACCTCGAGATAGTCGCCAGTCCAGCGGTTGACTAGCGATGCGTTGGATTCCGCCATTGCGCCCATTAGCCGCATGTCGCGGTTGACGCTCTCGAGTTCCCACGCGGCCCAATCTGTTTGGAACTGGATCGACGCTGCCTGGCCTTGAGGCCCCTGCGCGTAAAGGGCTTTGGCCTTTGGGATCGCCGCGGCAAGTCCCTCGAGGATGCCTGCGATGCGACCGCGCAGCCCAGTGACCAGGCGGGCTTCGTCTTCGAGTAATTCTTGCATCTTGGCGTCCAACTGGGCCACGATGCCCACGCGATGCCGTTGTGTGTCGTTCTGGTCGGCATAGGCTATCGCCGCCGGACCTTGCCAGGCGGGGCCCGGATCGGCTGAGGACAGACGGTCTGCGGCTTGTTTCATCAACATTTCACCGACTGCGAAACCGGCTCCCACATCGGGAGTTCCGGATCCATTTTGTGATTGCAGCCCTTCGATGGTGGTTATCGCGCCTTTGAGGATGGCTACATCAGCTTCGGCCGCCGCGGCGGCACGGGCCATAGTCCCCCACTCTTCGTCAGTGAAATTAAGCGAATTCTTATTAAGCACCGCGTATCCCTTGTGTTGGTTGTGTGGCTTGTGCGGGCCTCCGCGATGATGCGCGCCTGACTAGCAGACATCATCGGCTATCCTCCGTCTGGTTATAGAACTCCGTAGAGTTCGTCGGCCGCATCCGCCGACGTGCCCTCATATTTCGCGGCGGTGAAATGCAGCTGTTTTGCACGGTCCATGCAGACCGCTTGTAGGCTCTTGATCGCGGCTTTGCGCGCGGCGACAGCGGCTGTCACAGCAGTAGCGGTGGCTGCGCAGGTCTCACCGTGGGTGATCGCGACTTCCTTGTCGGCGCCGTCGGTCGCCTCCGCCGCTTTGCCGAGCTCGAGTGACGCGCCAGCCTGTGCTCCGGCCAGACCCAGTAGGTAGCGCGGTTCGAGTGTCGAGGGCGTCATAGCAGAAGCGGACGGCGTTGCGACCGTCGCCATCGAGGACACCTCGAGATAGTCGCCAGTCCAGCGGTTGACTAGCGATGCGTTGGATTCCGCCATTGCGCCCATTAGCCGCATGTCGCGGTTGACGCTCTCGAGTTCCCACGCGGCCCAATCTGTTTGGAACTGGATCGACGCTGCCTGGCCTTGAGGCCCCTGCGCGTAAAGGGCTTTGGCCTTTGGGATCGCCGCGGCAAGTCCCTCGAGGATGCCTGCGATGCGACCGCGCAGCCCAGTGACCAGGCGGGCTTCGTCTTCGAGTAATTCTTGCATCTTGGCGTCCAACTGGGCCACGATGCCCACGCGATGCCGTTGTGTGTCGTTCTGGTCGGCATAGGCTATCGCCGCCGGACCTTGCCAGGCGGGGCCCGGATCGGCTGAGGACAGACGGTCTGCGGCTTGTTTCATCAACATTTCACCGACTGCGAAACCGGCTCCCACATCGGGAGTTCCGGATCCATTTTGTGATTGCAGCCCTTCGATGGTGGTTATCGCGCCTTTGAGGATGGCTACATCAGCTTCGGCCGCCGCGGCGGCACGGGCCATAGTCCCCCACTCTTCGTCAGTGAAATTAAGCGAATTCCTATTAAGCACTGCGTATCCCTTGTCTCGGTTGTTCTTGGCGCTGTAGTAGCGCGTGTGGCGCTGGATGGTCCCTCGGGGGCCTCGGACGAATTTTCGCGGTACGCCAGCGGATTTAACTGCGTGGCTTGTGCGGGCCTCCGCTAAACCTGCCAGCCAAAGAGCGCTGTGTATGCGCGGACTGTACTGGCAGGTTCAGCTGTCGAAATGTCGAGGCAGGCGTGCTCGCATCGGTTGGAGGACATGCCTTTCGGGGGTGGTTTGATCATTTCTTTTCGTTCCACTGTGTCGATAGGTCATGCCCTTGCGCAGCATCACCTGAAAGTGTGTGACACTGCGGCGCAAAGGGGTATCCGCCGATCACACTGTCTTCAGACGAATTTGCCTCCCCCGATCGTTGGACAGTAAACGCCGCTAGCTTGCATCGCTGGTCTGCGGACGAATTGTCAAGATCTGTGGATCGCGGTAGTTGACTGGTTCGTTCCGTCGGAGCCGGGGCGTGCAGCCTGATGGCACCCGCGGCGTGTTTGGTGAGGCTCGCGGCATTGCGCGCTACGGTGTCTGGTGCCTACATTCGCAGAGATCACTCGTCACAGGGATCCCGATCCGTCGGAGAACCCCTGGGTGAATGGACCGCCGCCTCCCGAACCAGTGACGATCGTCGCCTACGACCCGAGTTGGCCAGCTCATTTTAAGTTGCTCGCCGACCAGATCTGCACTGCACTTGGCGCTGCTGTGGTCGATATCGAGCACGTCGGGTCGACTTCGGTTCCGGGGTTGGCCGCCAAAGACATTATCGACATCGACCTCACCGTCGACGATCCGCGCGATGAGGCCGTGTACATACCTGCGTTGACCGGCCTGGGCTATGTGCTCACGGTCAGGGAACGGACCTTCCACGAGCACCGCTGCCTACATTTGACCGACCCGCGTGTGAATCTGCATGTGTTCGGTCCGCATTGTCCAGAAACCATCCGGCATCGCATGTTCCGGGACTGGCTGCGTGAGCATCCTGACGATCGCGAACGCTACGAGGCCGCGAAGTACTCCGCGGTTCCCGGTGGCGGCAATGTCATGGACTACAATCGGCGCAAGCAGGCCGTGATTCGCGAGATCTACGATCGGCTTTTCCGCGCAGCTGGAATGCTCTAGTTCGTCAACGAGATCGCCCCGGACATCGACGCCACGGTGGCCACCATCGTGCAGCAGCTGGCAGATCACAGCGGGCGCGAATAACACTTAGCCGCCACAGTGGATTCCCCAAGCACCGGACGCGCCGGCACCGCCCTCGTGTGCGCTGCTCGCCATGCCCGAGGCCGGCATGTATCCAACCTTCAAAAGCTTGCGACGACCAGCGGCCTGCTGCCTCCCAGATAGATTGTGGCCCAACCCAATGTCCATACATCCGACATACTGTCGCGACCTTTGCGAAATTGATGCCTCAGGCTATCGGTGTTCGTCGGCGTGACTAGCACCGGCCGATCGCAGGAGACCCATTCATGATCGGGATGGGTCTAATTCATCGCATTAATCGTCGAAACGGTGGATGTGTCGCGGCGGCGGCGGCTGGTTCCATTTTGGGTGGTCGGCGACCGAGCAAGCTGGAGCATCACTAGAGCGGATGTGGCATGGTTAACCGGTTCGATGACGAGCCCCTTCAGTTCTGCGTTTTGGTGAACGGTCAAGGACACCACTCGCTGTGGCCCGAGTTCGCACCGGTTCCGGCGAGCTGGCGTGTGGCTTCTCGCGGCACCCGCCGGGAGTGCCTGGACTATGTGGCAGCAAATTGGCATCCAGAGCTACAGCAGAATGACTGACAGACCAACACAAGTTACCGGCATCACAGCCTGCGCAACATTGGCAGTGAAATGTGCGCTCGGCATAGGCCGGCGACGTTGCACCCCGCCGTCTCTCGTCAGGAAAGCCGCGAGTGGTTTCCCGCCCTGCCGAGCCGAGTTGAAGGCGGTTGGGACGACCGAACTGTCGGCCTAGAACAGTCACGTCACCGAGGATGCCAGGCGGCCTCTAGATGTGCATCGACACACGGGCCTTCGCGTTTGAACCGGTGAGGCGCTGGAACATTCGTATCGAGTTAGCTATGTGTTCAGCCCAACAAAGGCTGCGCCCAGTCGGCGCACAAAGATACCTGGTAATCAACAGCGTTGACTGATCGGCGCGCGGTATTGGGCGGTGAGGCCGCGGCATGGTCGCCGCGCCAGCTAGACCCCACGGCGGCTTCCAGACACACCAATCACATTGCGTGGCACTGGGGTTGATTGTCGCTGACCTACCCAGCCGTTGGTCGAGCTCTTTCGCGCAGTTGCTCACCAGCGCTCGGATAGATGTTTTTGGCGGTTGGCCGACGACCGTTGCGTGGGCCCGCCTGCGGCGCGTCGCCCGCAGCGTGGGTAGAAGACCGGATTGGAAGTTTGCCCTGAGCTCAGGCTTCGTCGATGGCTGGACCGCTCAGTCGTTCAGCTCCTCGGCGACCTGTGCTCACCGTCGGGCGACACAGCGAACTTGGCGGGAGGAATGGCTAAGCCATGGATGAATTGCCGGCCCCACCACGCTTACCATTGTCGCCATCCCGACTGCTACCCACATACCAGCGTTGAGTGTCGTTTGTTCGAGCAGCAGTGTGGCGATGACAGCCACGATGACCAAGGCCAACTTGGCGATGATGAATCTTCCGAGCGGCGTTGGCGCCTTCGCGTCTTGCTTTGCTGCGCGCTTATGGCGAATGCTCGAAAGCACGGTGACTATTGCCAGCAGGGTTAGCAGGCGGGCCGCCTCCTCCCACAACGGATCGGTGCTGTGCCACATCCATAGTCCAGCGAACACTGCGCCGGCGAAGCCATAGCCGGCGATGACCGCGATTGCCGCCGGCACACCACCGCGTATGCCCGCTACCGGCGCCGACGGTGCTTGGCTTTCACCGGCCACGTTGGTGGTGGCACTGCGCTTGAACATCATCGATCGCCGCACGGTCGTGACGCGTCAACCTTCAACGGCGCGGCCCCTCCAGTCAGGTACAGCATTAGGGCCGAATTGGTGACTTTTACGCTTGTGGCCACCAGACCGAGCGGAAGGCCGGCGAGGCTTCTGCGTCGCTGGACCCGGTTGCTACGGTCGAGTGCCGAGACCACCTGGGGATCTAGCGGGTGGCCGTCAAGGGCCATCGAACGAGGCATGAAGACCAAGTCCGACCCGTCGATTTCGGGGGCGATATCTACGGTGAGCTTTCCGCTGGGCCCGGTGTGTAGGTGGATCAGCCCATCGTCGGTTGCCACCGACACGGTCGCCGGGTCTGTCCGTGTCGCTTCGGCGAGGGCGTGCTGGATCGCGGTGGGATTCATGGTGATGACCACATCGGTGTGTGAAACGGTTGGCCCGCGGGATACCGACACGTCATGCAGTACGGCCGACACATCAATGCCGCTCAACCGGCAGAACGAGGCGTTTTTGGCCACGATGGAAATTGCTGAGATCTGGTCGGAGACAAGATTGATCAGCATGGGTGACGAGCCGATGTCGACCGCTAGTGCCGCCGTGTTCAGCACGCGTCGCGCACTATCGGTGACCATCACGCGCACCCTGTCGCGGGCGACGACCTCGGCGGCGCACAGGGCCATGCTCAGCATGAGCACTATGCACAGCGCCAGGGTGCGTTTGGCCCGCAACCGCGGCCATCGACCAGCCGGGTGCCGTCCGGTGCCGTTGACAGCCCAAATACTGCTCGGCGCTGCGCCGTAACCAATCAGCCTGTAGCCAATCAGCCTCATTGGAAGATCCTCTGTTCGCCGGTCAGTGCTGGACGTGCCGAAGAAATGCCCCATTGGGAGGGCAGCTTGGTGGGCCTGCGGTGCTGCGGCCCTTCGAGTGAGGTTCCATCGCCGTTTCTCGTTCATGCAACGTCCGTTGCGGTTCGGGTTGGGCGCACAACGGCCCCGTCGGCCAGTCATTTCGGGGTTGGCCGCGCATGACCGCGGCCGTCCGTCGTTGCCCGTCGTCATGTTCCTGCATTCGTTGAAGATTCGGGTAAAGAAAACTGTATTCAGCGCTCACAGCGCAGCATTCACGCTAGCCGCCCGAGAACGGGACGACGACTCTCCGATCGGGGTGCGCAGAGGATGAATGGTTGTCCGGTGTTTGGTGGATGTGGGGGTTATCACCGCCTAGAGGGTTGGCTTGACGGTGTCTTCTGGATGTTGGCTGTCGTCGTCGAAGTCGGTATTTCAGGCTCACGCACGTGCTTGAAACCTGGTGCCGCTGTTATCTGTCTCGTCCAGTAGGGATTGCGATGGGTGCCCTGCGCATTCCGGGATTTGCAGTCAGGACTGGACCATTCCCGCATAGGTCGTCCAGATTCACATTTTAATTCGGCGACAGGCGATCTCGACCGGCGATCAGTCAAACGCAAGCGAGTGCGTCGGGTGCGGGGCACTGTGCTCACCTAGCACCCTTGAACACATCGCATCTGCTCGAGTGGTGTCTGGCGGCTCCTCGTATCGGTTGCGGTCGAAAAATGAGTCGGTGACTCCGGGTGGTTTCCAGTCGTGGATGCAACAAAACCAAGTCTGTGGAGGTTGGTCTGGTGTCGTCTCGGCCGGTGCGCAGTGCCGGCCGGCACCGCTGGCCAAGTCGTTGTGCCGCCGCATCTCCGGCTGGCTTGCGCAGAGCGGTGAGACGATGCGGAGGCCGCCGATTACAGAGCCTGGCCACTCGGTTGCGAGTTAATTCCACAGGCGGCTTGCGGCACTCGCCGGGCCGACCGCGCCGTGCCGCGGGCGTTAAGTACCGTCGGGGCGCGTTTCAGTCCAGTTCAGTATCTCCAGAGCGACGGCGACGTGCACGCTCGAGTCGTCCAAGGCCTTGGGTAACAGTTCCTCTGCACGAGCGATCCGGCGCAACAACGTATTTCGGTGCGTATACAGGCGTTCGGCGGCCTTGGTCGCATTGCATTGGTGGTCGATGTAGGTCAGAACGCTTCGCCGCAGTTGTGCGTCGGCATTAGCTAACTCGCCGAGGGTGTGGCGAATGAACTGGTCTGCTCGTTCGTTTTCTTGCGTGAGTAGCGAGACTAGTTCGACGTCGCTGAAGTGTGCCATCTGCTGCGCTGAACCCAAGCGGGATAGCATCCGCTGTGTTGTGAGGGCATCTAGGTGGCTCCCGCGGAAGCCATCCATGCCCGTGGATGTCGGGCCTATCGCGACGCGGATATTCGGGCCCCGCGAAATTGCTTCCCGGACGTAATTGTCATCGAAACCGGTTGGGGTTGCCACCCATACCCACCGGGTAGCGGTGCTCGCCAGAATGCTGAGGGGCCGTGTCCCTGCCGCGCGGCCAATGGCTTCGGCCACCTGGTCAAGGTCGCGAGTGTCGATGTCGGGTTTGTCGCTCCATACGATGGCGGCGGTGTGGTTCTGGTCGAGCCGGTACCCGAGTCGTTGCTCGGCACGGTTTCGGGTGATCGGGGCGCCGTCGACTATCAGCGCCACTACTTCCCGGCGTTCGGCGTGCGCCCCGCCGACGAGTTCATCACGCTCACGTTGCATTTGCTCTCGGATATCCGCAAGCGTGGCATCAATGAAGCCACTGATCGACGCCGACGTGACATCGAGCAATTCGTGCAATTCCCGTGGATCGTCGGTCAGGCCGAAAGCGATCTCCATCCAACGCCGCCAAGCGACGTTTTGGCCGACGCGGTACGCCTCGAGGGCACGTTCGTCGAAGCCTCGCCGCACCATGTCGCGGGCGATACCCAACTGTTCGGCGCCGAGCTTGGCCGGTACCGGATCGCCGGGGTCGGTTACGTTAGCCGCCGCCCAATGGAGCAGATTCGCGCGGTTCGTGCGTTTAGACGCCGCAGCCAACTCGGGGTCTTCGGCGATCTCCAGATTCGCCGCCAGAGTCGCCCGATCAAGCTCGTCGAGCCACGCCGGCGGAGCATTCAGAACGATTTCGGCCCCGGCGCGGATCAATTCACGGACACGTGGCGATGGCCCCGACCATTGCACGGAACCACTGTAGATCCCGTGGTGCACAGTGCACCATCCAAATGAACAGAATGGGTGGTGACGCCCTTGGGGCTACGGGCTTGCCTGCTTGACCATGGACCCAACAGCAAGCTATGCCTCAAGGGAGCACCACCGATGACACCGATGCGTTCACGGCACATCGAACAGGTCGACGTCTTGATCGTCGGAGCCGGGATCTCTGGTATCGGCGCCGCCTATTACCTCAAGCGCGAGGTACCGGCGAAATCGTTCGTCATCCTGGAGGCGCGGGGATCGACCGGCGGTACGTGGGATCTGTTCCGCTATCCCGGGATCCGTTCAGATTCGGACCTGCAAACATTCGGCTACGAGTTTAAACCGTGGCGCGACGAGGACTCAATCGCCAGTGCTGAGAAGGTCCTGGCTTACCTTCGCGAGAGCGCCGCGGAGAACGGCATCGACGAGCACATCCGTGTGAACCATAAGGTGGTCGGGGCCGCATGGTCGACCGATGAAGCACGATGGCTGGTCGACGTGGATCGCACTGACACCAACGTGCGGGTACAAATCAGCGCTAATTGGATCTTCTGCGCCGGCGGCTACTACCGCTACGACGAGGGCTACACCCCGCACTTTGAGGGCCGCGACCGTTACAAGGGCCAGATCGTGCATCCGCAGCACTGGCCCGAAGACCTCGACTACGCCGGCAAGAAGGTCGTAGTGATCGGCAGCGGCGCGACCGCGGTGACACTGGTACCCGCGATGGCCGAAGCCGCTGACCATGTCACGATGCTGCAGCGGTCGCCGACCTACATCTTGCCGGTGCCCGCCAAAGACGCGGTCGCCAACGCCCTGCAGAAGGTGCTCGGCGCAGAGCGTGGCTTCGCGGCCGCGCGCCGCAAGAACATCGCCCAGCAGCAGTTCATCTGGCGGGCCTGCCAGCGTTATCCGCGGGCGGCACGGAAGGTGCTGCGGCACCTGAATGCCAAGCAGTTGCCCGACGGCTATCCAGTCGACGTCCACTTCAACCCGACCTACAACCCCTGGGATCAGCGGCTGTGCGCCGTGCCCGACGGTGACCTGTTCGCCGCGATCCGCAACGGGTCGGCCTCGGTGGTCACCGACCGCATCCTCGGTTTCACCGAGACCGGAATCCAATTGGCGTCCGGCCAGCACCTCGAGGCCGACATCATCGTCACCGCCACCGGACTGAACCTTCAGCTGTTCGGCGGCATGTCGCTGATCGTCGATGGCGAGTCGGTGAGCCTGCCGCACACGGTGGCTTACAAGGGCATGATGCTAAGCGGCGTTCCGAACTTCGCGTTCGCAATCGGCTACACGAACTCGTCCTGGACGCTCAAGGTGGGCCTGCTCTGTGAGCATTTCTGCCGGCTGCTCGAGCACATGGATGCCCAGGGTTACGACGCCTGTCGCGCTGAGGTGAGCGACCCGGACATGCTCACTCGGCCGTTGCTCGATTTCGGCGCCGGCTACGTCAAGCGTTCCCTTGAACAACTGCCCCGCCAAGGCACCGGCGCGGCGTGGTCGATGTCAAAGGATTATTGGGCCGATGTCCAGCTGCTGCGCAGGGAATCCGTTATCGACCCACATCTGCGCTTCAGCCGAGTGGCCGACCGGGCGATCGACGCCGGAACGTCGCCGGCGATGACGCGACAGAGCCCCTGCGGATCCTAGGGGATGGCCCTGCTCGATGAACTCTCGGCACAGGCTATTTGACGTCCCCCCGGCGAACCTCGACGCGAAACTGCTTTGGGCCCCATTCGGTCAGTAGGGCGAACTGAACGCCCTTGGGCCTGCCAATCAGCGTCGTCGCGACGATGGTGCCCAACGAGCCCTTCGGAACATGGGGTCTATTCATCCCGTCGATGTCTCTTTGGGCCGTGACGGTTTGCCCTTTTCGGTACCAGCGCACCGCACCCTCCTCGCCTGAACCGCTAGTGTGGGTCACCGGTTGCACCCGCCGGATCCATCGATCGGCTGGTTTGGGCGGATGAGATTCCTTAACCCATGCGAGGGGATTGGTTTTGTCGCGGCGCGCGAGTTTGGAGAGCGTTCGCGCTCCGGCACCGCTCGACCTAGCTTCGTGAGCCGGACGGGAAGCTCCGCCGCGCGCAGGGACCTCGATACCAGGGGGCACGCCGTGTGAGCAACACGTCCGTTTCCCACGACACTTTTATAACCACTTAGATCGGTGCGGCTGCGGCCTGCGTACTCGCGCTTCGGCACCGACGCTGTGCTAGCCGGAAGCCCACCGAGCGCGTTCTGCTCGCGCCAGCGGCAGTCCGTGTCACAATGCCGCGAGGTAGCAGGCCACAATTCCTTTACGCTCCAACGCGTTTCACACTACCGCCGCATTCACCCGCAGTTGGTATGCGGTTAGTCAAGTGAAGAGACCGAACGCCACGACGGCGATGAGCGCAACGACCATAATGCCGAGAGCGTGTACCTCTCGTCTGGGAGTGATGTGTTTTGGCACTGGGCGGCGCCCAAGTGTCTCTCGGCGCTTCACGCCGATCAGATATGTCGTTAGTGCGATCATCGCAGCCAGCGACGCCGGGAAGAATCCGGACCATCCTTTGTGGCCATCCAGATGCTTCAGTAACAGCAGTGCACCGTTAGCGAACACCGCAAACGACGTGCGAGTCCAGGAAAGTGCGGTTCGTTCGGCCTGCAGACCGCTATTCGGGGTGCGCTGCGTTACACGTGCGGTCAACCGTTGACCGCCGCAACGATCGTCAACAGCAGCGTCAACAGGCCAAGCATGGCAAGTCCCAGTCCCAGATACAGCGGTGCCGGCCCGCGCGGCAACGGCATGCTACGGCGGATGGCGCGATCAACCTGCGCCCAGCGGCGCAGGCCCATGCCGGCGGTGAGGATTGCCAGCAACGCAAGCAGCGCTGGAAGGACGTGGCGGGCCGCAGCGACTCGCAATTCGGGCATCAGTTGGACCACCGCGACCGCCGCGGCCAAGAGCCCAAGCGCCGTCCGCTGCCACGCAAGATAGGTCCGCTCATTAGCCAGGGTGAACCTGTAGTCCGGTTCAACGCCTGCGTCGGCGTCGTCTGGCGCGCTGTGCCGGGTTTGCTCATCGTGTGTCATTGGATTTCTTCCGCTGCTGTTGCCTATCACTCCCCAGCGGAGCCCGCCTGGTCCGCTGCGGTAATCTTGTTGCGCCTCAGCATCTTTAATGGCACCTACCTCCTGACATGTTCTGGCCGCCAGCACCGCCGACGACACCCGCATCGGCGCCTCGTGACGGTGAATCGCCAGGCACCAACTGGCGGGCCTTAGCAGTGCAAAAGTCCTACGCTCAGGTGAATGGGCTGTCGTCAAGGTCGGCCGGCACTCGTTCGTCCAAGCGGGGGAAACACGACGAATTAGTGGGGGAATCTAGCGCTGCCGGTGGGGGCGTTGTGAGTGCCCCTGGGCCGGCCGATCGGGAAATACGGTCCCGCCACGCGTGGGTGGGCCGGATAGTTCGTCTCGCTCGCCGGATACGCCAACCGAGCATTGCTTAGGCCACGCACGTCGCCGCGCGTCCAGCCATCAGTCCGCCCATGCGCATTGCCTAGAGGCTCAACACGACGGGGGCGCGGTCTCTCGGCCTCTGACGGATGTGCACGACGCTCTGGCTCGCGTGGCTCGATTACTTGCGTTTCATTACGCTGGCGCGTCCACCATGCCCGCAAGGCTTGCGCATCGATCGGCGTAGTGGGGTCGTCAAAGGGCGATGGTGCGGTGTACATGGTGCCTTCGTTCGGTGCATATAGTAGACGGACACGTTCGCTATTGCTGTGAGCATATTGTGCTTAGCCAGGGAAAGCTGGTGTCCATTCCTGCACGCGCATCTGCGGGCGCAGTCCCAAAAGCACATTCCTCATGACACCGACGAACCCTGACCGCTGCAAGCGTGGCTTCCCACCTCGTTGCACGGTAACCACCAATTGGTGGTTTTGCGTGGGGACTGCTGATCCACCAATTGCCTTCCTGCCCCAGGGGTTGTCCGGGCAGGGATACATGGGCGATCACCCGGACGGGCATTGCCCATAGGGTATGAGTAGTTGCTGCACTGGATCGTCCCGGCAGATCCGGAGATTGAGTACTCGGACTGTCCGACCACTAGCGACGTGGCCGCATTGGAACGCCGTGGCCTCGCACCGTCCGCGTTCGTGCCTTCCGCGTCTATCTCTCTGAGTATCAACCGTTTTCGTGCCGCACTTGCCTTTACTGTCGCTGACCAGGCGTGTGAACTCCTGACCGGACCCTCGTGGATTAGTCCATGGGCCCGGCCACAGTCGGTAATGGCCCAGATAGGCGCGGAAGCCGCAGCAGTCAGAGATATGGAGGGGTGATTTACCGAGATTCATCTCGGCGCGGCTGGCGCTGGCTACGGCGCACAAACGCCGCAGTGTTCAGCCGCGGCGTTCGGCGGCACTGATGCCGCCGTTGAGGAGCTCGCCGATAATCTTCTTGAACACGGGTAGCATCAGCCGGTCAACACCCGGGATCTTCAGCGTCGACTGTAGATGCCAGCTGACCTCGGTCCTTGCGCCTGCGTCGCGCAGCTTGATCCTGCCGATGTGATCGCGCGTCGGTGCGCCCGAGAGCATCTTGTACGCATAGCCGTTGGGTCGCTCGTACTCGATGATCTCCTCGACGAATGGGGGACCGATCACCATCAGACGCCTGATCGCGCCGACCCCGTTTGGGGCGGGGCTTCCCTCCCGATCCAGCGTGCTCCGTCGGCACGCCCATACATACTCTGCGATCGCGCGATGGTCGGTCATGGTGTCGAAAACGGTCTCGATCGACGCCGTCGAGGTTCTCATCAGGATGAACTCGATCATCGGGACTCCGCACGCTCGATATGCGCTGCCGGGATCCAGTTGTCCGCTGTCATGATCCGTCCTCTCGTGCTGCAGAGAAACATAGTCCAACGGCCTCCAGGCTCATCGAGGCCGCACAAGCCCGCTGACCTAAAGTTGACCCCTGACACGGCGCCTGGGTGCGCGCTGAACCTGCGCACCCTGTTGATGTCTGTTCAGGCTAGCAGCGCTGCGAGTGGGGTCCGTGCACGAATATTCCCGGTAACCAACGGCTTTGACCGCCGGTCGTCGGCGACCACTCACAACAAGCACGCGACGGCGATGCAGGCTGCCGTGGCTTGAACCGCCCACCGTGGCACCTCGGCACATCCGCCAGCTGTGGGTATCGAGCGAGGCCCCGACCGCACCCCAACCAACGCCGGCGGTAAACGCATGCCGACTTCGTATTGGGCGCTCACCCCCGATTGGGGGAGACAACTTCATCCTCGCAATAGACCGAAAGGCCCAACCCGCGCGTCGATGGCGGCTGGCACACTGATCACACGGCCTTGAGCACCGGTCAGGACGCGGACACCCGCCAGCCAAGCCGCATCGATATCAGCATCGCCGCACACCGGGCTGTGGCGTGGCTAGGGGTGGCCAGTGGCCGCCCGCACACGCTCGACCAAGGGACACCAATGCACACCACGCCAATGCTGCTTACTCCTCCGCGTTCCGCTTCATGCACAAACGTGGACCCGGACGACGCCGCGAGGATTCATGCTGGCGTGCTGCCGAAGCAATTGCTCTCGCGGGTGCTGAGCCCTCCGGCGGCGCGCTTCCCGGGGCGCGGCATGCGTGCGCTCGTCACTGGCAGTTCGGGCCACCTCGGCGAGGCGATGATGCGCACGCTACGGGCGGGTGGCGCTGACGTCGTCGGCCTCGACAGCCGACCGTCGCCGTGGACGGACGTCGTCGGTTCCGTGACTGATCGGGACTTGATCCGCGAGGTTATGGCCGGCACCGAGGTGGTGTTCCACATGGCCGCCCTGCATAAGCCACAACTGGCCTTCATGCCGGGCACGGCATTCGTGGACACCAACATCGTCGGCACGCACATCGTTCTGGAAGCTGCGGCCGCTGCAGGCGTGGGTGCCTTCGTGATGACCTCCTCGACAACGGTTTTCGGAGACTCATTGATCCCGCCGGCAGGTCAGCCCGCGACGTGGATCGACGAGTCCATCGTGTCTGTGCCGAAGAACATGTACGGCGTCACCAAAGCCAGCGCCGAGGACCTCTGCCAACTGGCGCACCGCAACGACGGCCTGGCCTGCATTGTGCTACGGACGGCACGCTTCTTCGCCGAGTTCGACGACATGCCACAGCATCACGATGGTCGCAGCGACGACAACATCAAGGCCAACGAATACGCATATCGCCGGGTCGCGATCGAGGACGCCGTGGACGCACACCTGCGGGCTGCGGAGCAGGCGCCGCGCCTTGGGTTCGGGCGCTACGTGGTATCGGCCACCACACCTTTCCAACCAGAGGACATGGCGGAGTTGCGGACTGACGCTACAGCGGTATTCGCCCGCCGCGCGCCGTTGGCTGCGGCCGTGTGGAAGGAGCAGGGGTGGCGATTTCCGGATGTCCTGGACCGCGTGTACGTCAACACCCGGGCTCGGCACGACCTGGGATGGCGTCCGCGGTTCGATCTGAACACGATCGCCGCCAGAGTGGCGAACGGAAGGCCGGTCCGCACGCCGCTTTCCCAAGTCGTGGGCGCCAAAGAGTACCCCGGCAGCATGTACCACCTGGGCGTGTTTCAACCAGCGGACAACGGCGCCAGGGCAGTTACGCGGGTTCGATTCCCGTCATCGGCGCCACGCCTGTCTGCAGGAACGTTGCCGAGCGAACGTTCGGCTCTGGCCCATGTTTCACCTTCACTTCACTTCGACCGCGTCCTCGTGGCTCAACCTCGTCGAACGCTGGTTTAGGGAACTGACCGGCAAAGCGTTGCGGCGCGGAGTCTCGCTCCGTGCTCGACCTCGTCCCTTCGATCCGGGATTCCATCAACGCCCACAAAGGCGACCCCAAATGCGCGTGGACAGCAACCGCGGAGTCCATCCTCGGCCACCGAAACCGACGCAATGCTGGCGACATGCAAATCGATTGGAGAGGCTCATGTCTAATCGCCCCGACATCATCGTCTTGATGACCGACGAAGAGCGTGCCGTGCCTCCGTACGAAGCTCCCGAAGTGGTCGCGTGGCGGGATCGAACGCTGCTCGGCCGAAAGTGGTTCGATGAGCACGGCGTTATTTTTCAGCGGCACTATACCGGCTCGCTCGCTTGCGTGCCCAGTCGTCCAACGATTTTCACTGGGCACTACCCCGACGTCCACGGCGTCACCCAGACCGACGGGATCGGCAAAACCTTCGACGATTCCCGCATGCGCTGGCTGCGCCAGGGCGAGGTTCCAACGCTCGGAAACTGGTTTCGTGCCGCCGGGTATGACACGCACTACGACGGCAAATGGCATATCTCGCACGCTGATTTGACCGACCCGGCAACTGGGCACCCGTTGGCGACCAACGACGGCGCTGGCGTTGTCAACCCGGCGGCGGTGAAGCGGTACCTCGAAACCAATCCACTGGAACCGTTTGGCTTTTCCGGATGGGTAGGTCCAGAGCCTCATGGGGCGCAGCTAGCCAACGCCGGCATTCGCCGTGACCCGTTGATCGCCGACCGCGTCGTCGCCTGGCTGACAGAGCGTTACGCCCGCCGCCGCGCCGGCGAGCCCGCCGCGTTGCGCCCGTTTCTTCTCGTCGTAAGCTTTGTCAACCCCCACGACATCGTGCTGTTCCCGGCGTGGGTGCACTGCAGTCCGGTGAGGCCGTCGCGGCTGGATCCGCCGCCGGTGCCCCCGGCGCCGACCGCGAAGGAGGACTTGCGCACAAAGCCGGCCGCGCAGCTCGCCTTTCGGCAGGCGTACCTCTCAGGTTACGGTCCGTCGGCGGTGATCGACTGGATCTACGACCGCAACGCCCAGCGCTACCGTGACCTCTACTACCGGCTGCACGCCGAGGTCGACGGACCGATCGACCGTGTTCGCCGCGCCGTCACAGACAATGGTTCCGACAACGCGGTGCTGGTGCGGACGGCCGATCATGGCGACCTTCTTGGCGCCCATGGTGGGTTGCACCAGAAATGGTTCAATCTTTACGACGAGGCAACCCGTGTGCCGTTTGTGATCGCGCGCATCGGCGAACGGGCGACTCAACCGCGGGTGGTTTCGGCGCCGACATCACATATCGACCTTGTCCCGACGCTGCTCGGCGCCGCCGGTGTTGAAGTCGCATCCGTGGCCGCCACGCTGGCCGAGTCATTTTCCGAAGTGCACGACCTACCCGGCCGCAATCTCATGCCGGTCGTCGACGGGGCGCCGGCTGACGCGAACCGACCCGTCTACCTAATGACACGTGACAACATGCTCGAAGGCGACAGCGGTGCCTCAGGTCTGGCCCGCCGTGTGAAGTGGACGGCGAATCCACCAGCACCGCTGCGTATCTCGGTGCCTGCGCACGTCGGATCGAACTTCGAAGGCCTGGTTGCACGCGTTGAGGATGTGACAGCCATGGGGGGTGCCGGCCACCTGTGGAAGTTGGTCCGCACGTTCGATGACCCGGCGACGTGGACAGAACCGGGAGTTCGCCATCTCGCCGCGAATGGCCTTGGCGGGGAGGCCTATCGGACGAGCCCGATTGACGACCAATGGGAGCTCTACGACTTGGTGGCCGATCCGATCGAATCCGACAATCGGTGGACCGATGCCAGCCTGCACGATCTGCGGGAGTACCTGAAGTCGCAGCTGAAACAAGTGCGAGCCACGGCCGTCCCGGAACGAAACCAGCCATGGCCCTACGCGCGTCGCCAACCACTGAGCGCGACGCCATTGGCGCCGGCGCAAATAATCCGCCTGGCCCTTAGGTGGGTTGGAATCCTGTCGCCGAAGCACTGACCGTAGAACGACGAGCCAGGCGATGTGCTGACCATCCGGCCATCGAGTTCCCGGCGCCGGAGAGCCCGCATCCGACAGGACCCTCATTCGGGGGATGCGCAATTCATCCTCTGCATCAACCAGTTGCCCGAAGACACCGCCGATCTGTCGCGAAATACTCACTGGCAGTGACTGTTAGAAAGCAACTCCGACACTATTTACGGCTGAATCAGCGTTAGTGCCGACACCATGTTCGCTTGCCTTGGGGAGATTCAATTCACAGTGGTCGTGACGCACCGTGGGATGAGCACAACCATCCGAGCTCTTCGTGACGGCGACATCGACGAAGGATTGAGGGCGGTACTGCAGTGAGTGAGCTACCCGATTGGGCTTGGCCGCTTGGCCTGATTCCCCACCCCGAGGGGGGTTGGTTTCGCGAAACATGGCGTAGCGACATCACGATCTCCCAGGCGGCGCTGCCGCCTGGCTATTCCGGCGTCCGCAGTGCGGGAACTGCGACCTTATTCATGCTGCTGCCCGGTCAGCAATCGGCTTGGCACACAGTGCGCAGCCCCGAGCTATGGTTCTACCATCGCGGCAGCCCGATGCTATTGGAGATTGGGCGGGAACAGTCGGAAGCCGTAACACATGTCGTTGGCCCTGACGTTTCAGCCTTCGAACAGCCGCAGCTCCGAGTGCCGCCGGGCTACTGGCAGCGAGCCCGTCCCCGCGATGACGAGCCTAGTCTGGTTAGCTGTGTCGTGGTGCCAGGCTTCGACTTCGACGACTTCGCAATGGCTACGCCAACAACGCCGGCTTCCGCGGTCAGGCCGGCGCGTGTGCCCCGAAATCGCCGTGCGATTGGAATAAAGGGCCGGAAATAGGCTGCGAGCCATGCGAACTCGCGTTGGAGTCAGCCCGTGCTGTCGGTCCACGTTGTGAGAGTCAAGCGGGGAGTGATCATTCGGAGGTCGCGTTTCCCGTACGCAATGGGCGAGGGTGCGTCAACGCAGTTGTGCGGCG
This sequence comes from Mycobacterium sp. 1554424.7, assembly GCF_001665295.1. Classification (GTDB taxonomy): domain Bacteria; phylum Actinomycetota; class Actinomycetes; order Mycobacteriales; family Mycobacteriaceae; genus Mycobacterium. The sequence continues at coordinate 26,759 of NZ_LZSE01000104.1, forward strand.
GTGATCGGGTCAACGCATCACCGCGGTCGCGGCCGATACCAGATTCTGTCAAGCCTCGGCGTTCATGCGGAACCGCCTGCCACTCGTCGATGCCGCCGTAGTCGAGGGTCGGCGTGGAGGCCGATGTGCCGACCGCCGCCCGCAAGCGGCGTCGCTGTACTCGATGCCGAGCTCGCGTTAACTGAGACGTTCGCGAGCTCTTCGATGAGCAGGTGGTGGTGCCGCCTAGACGCCCACGCCCTAGGACTGCCGGCCTGATCGGGCGGAAGACTCAGTCCAGTTCACTTGCCGAATAATGGGATTGGCGCTGCTCTTGGCCTTCTCGAAGAGGACGGTCTCGTGGCTGTCTCATGAGCCGATGACGCCCGGAGACGGAGTAAGCGCCCGCCGCCGCGATGAGCCGCTGACGATGTGGCCGCGCTCTGGCCTGTCGCTGAAGACTTTTCCGAATATCCGCCTGCTGAGGCTCGAGGCAAACCCACCGGTTCGACCATGGCACTGCTGCCGACGTTGGTCTTCCGCAGCAAGAACGGTCGACTGTTGCGATTCGGTGCTCCCCTAAGCTCGCCGACGCGGCCTCCGATCTGGCCGACTTCGTCGAACTGCCAGGCGGTCATTGCGGGATTCTTAAGCAGCCTAACGAGGTCAACAAACTGCTGCGAGAAATGGTCGCATCAGCCAGCTGGGAACCAGGACGATCGACTAGATCAGTACGCGAGTCGAATCGGTCTCCCGGCGATGATGAGCATGGCCAACGGCGCCGGCACCGCGATGTAGGAAGAACCGCCGCGCCCCGCGCGCTACCGATCGCGACCCCTCTGCCTTCGCGTCCTGGTTGAACGCGTCTCTAACGCTGCATCGGCCAACCGCGGTTGGAGCGTCGTGTTGTCACGCTCAAGGTCCCTCGAGCCGTTTGTTTCCTCGGCCTTCAGCCCACAGAACTGATGACTCCACCGGTCCTAGTTCGTCTCTGACACGCCCAGCTCGCGGGGCAGCGCCGCAGTGTCCTACCTCGCGAACACACGGGCGAGCTCAACTGCGCAAAGTCCGCCTCGCACAGACGAGCGAGGCGATAGCAGAGATCAAACCGGGCGCAGGCAAAAACCACATTCGACCGGGTCGCACCGGGTCGGCTGATTCGGCACCCATTCAGGTGTGGCCGATTTTCTGATATTTGGGTGTTTGGTGGTGGGGTAGGTCAGAATGGGGGAGCGCCCTTGCTGGGGCGGGACGACCTGCGATCCGCGGGATGACTTGGAGGTATTCGGAGCAGCCCATGACATACGGCCCGACACGGATCAGCGTCATTGTCGCCGATGATCACCCCGTCACTCGCGCAGGCGTGGTACGCGCGCTGAAATCCAGCGGAAAAATCGATGTCGTCGCCGAAGTCGCTGACGGGCGCGCGGCCCTGAGCGCTATCCGTGAACTGCAGCCCGCGGTGGCCCTGCTCGACTACAGGATGCCGGAACTCGACGGCCTGGAGGTGGTCCACGCGGTGATACGCGACGAATTGGCCACCAATATCGTGTTGCTCAGCGCCTTCGATGACAGCGCGGTGGTCTACAAAGCCCTGGCTGCAGGCGCTAAGGGGTATCTGACCAAGGAAGCCGACAGCGACCAAATCATCACTGCGGTCCTCACGTGCGCGCGCGGCGGCGGCTATTTACCACCCGAGGTGGGCGGATTGCTCGCCGGGGAGGTCAAACAGCGCGCCAAGGGCGAGGCCGCATTATTGACCGCGCGCGAACGTGAAGTGCTGCGCATGATCGCCGAGGGATTATCCGTGCCGCAGATGGCTTCACAGTTGCAGCTGGGTGCCAGCACCATCAAAACCCACGTGCAAAACCTCTACGCCAAACTCGGGGTATCCGACCGCGGGGCCGTCGTAGCCGAAGCCATGCGCCGCCGACTCCTCGAATGACGCCCGAGCCGAGGACCGTCTATGTCAGGGGCGCACCGGTGCGGTGAGTGGCTGCCGTCGGTGCAGCTTGGCGGCGACCACAGCCGGACCGATCGGCTCGCCGGCATAATCGATGGCGGGAGGCTACGCGGTAATCCCTTTTGTCGGTGTGGGTGGCCGGCAGCAACGACATCGGCGCGTTTGCGAATCCCTGCTGCAGGCGGCCGGTGTGTATGGGCCACCGTCGACGTTCGACGTCTCGTTGTCCCGTCGGTGCTCGGCGGTTCGCCTGCGACGCAGTCGTGTTGAATCCAAGCCGGGGTTACCGAGGCGTACGACGTCATACGCAACCTGCTGCAAGCCCGTGGGCGCCGCAGCCTGCTCGTTGTCGCCCACCGCCTGTCCACGGTGACGAAAGCTGACCAGATCCTCATCCTCCGAGAGGGAAGCGTTCACGCCCGCGGCACTCACACTGAATTGCTGCACCAGTCACCCATCTACCGAAGCCTCATCGATCAAGAACTCAACCCATTACTAAAGGGGCGACCGCAGCCTTCGAAGCTGCGCCGTTCTACCGGATAACGCATGCACCCCGCACGGTGGCAGAAAAACTGACACTCGTATCAGCCGCCCTCATCGCGGCTTTGTCCTGCAATTCCGCTGCAAGATAGGCCACCACCTCGGAATGCCCAGCGCGACGGTTACCAAAAGTGCTGGGTCTTTTCCATCTGGACTTTGTAGGAAGAATGCGCAACATTAAAATTACGGAGATCCGCCGAATCATCTGCTCGGCCAACACGCCCATTACGGCGTCCGCGGCAATCTCCCCATGAACAGGCCTCTACGTGCCTCATTCTGGTCACCATTCGCCCGCTCTTGGCGGGCGGGGTACGGCGCGATGTGTGGCGAGCCGGAGGCTGCGCCGACCCCGTTTACGCACTTCAAAGGCCCAAACGACCTGCTGGCCAGCTAGTTAATGAAGGCCAGATCCGCCGTTTGTCGTAAACGCCTGAGACCGCCGTAGATCCGCCAGACGATGGATGCTATGCCTCAGTTAAACACCCGGCTAGCAATCATCATGCCTTCGGTCCTATCACCGGATTTCACTCCAGCCACCGCCCCGCTAGCGTAATTGGTGATACAAATCGCTATTTCTATAGCCTCATTCCAGGGCAGGGATCGCCGATGATACCCGGACTAATGCTTTCTAAGCGCGTCATCGCGGCGCCGGCCGCGGTGGGGGGCAGCCTTTGCAATACGGCAGCCGCGGCAGTTGATTGCCGCGTTCGTTTTCGCCAACCGGGTTGGCGGCGCTATTTCAAACAATCATTTGTCCGCACCGGCGATGGGGTGCACTTGGCGGTGTACGACAGCGGCCCCCGGGTCGCCGAACACACCGTGCTTTTCCTGCATGGGCTTTGTCTGGATCACACCTGGTGGGAAGGGCAAATCGCCTATCTGTCTCGCCGATATGGGCGATCGGTGCGCGTCATCTGCTATGACCACCGCGGCCACGGCGGGTCGACGGCGGCGCCCATGCACACTTACCGAATCGACCAACTTGCCGATGACCTGGCGCGCGTGCTGGAGACCCTTGAGGTGACCGGGCCGCTCACCCTGGTAGGACATTCGATGGGTGGGATGACGGCGCTAGCCTATATGGGCCGGCCCACCGCCCAGCGTCCGGTCGAGGCGCATGGGTTGGTGTTAATTGCCACCGCCGCAGGCAAGCTCGCTGAACGTGGGCTTGCCCGGCTATTGGCGACCCCGGCCACTGCGGCGTTAGTCGGGCTTGTCGAGCATACGCCCGAGTATGCACGGCGCTCCCTCACCGCTCCGGTGCGCGCGGCTCTAAGCCGCTGGCGTGGACACGGGCGCGGCGCGGGCGTGGCAGCGACAATCGTCGCTGCGTTGGCCACCACATCGGTGACCACCGCGGTGGGGTTTTTGCCCGGCTTGCGGGCTTACAACCAATACGCCACTCTGGGATCGATCCGCGCTCGTACGGTGGTAATTAGCGGTGGCGCGGACCCGTTGACGCCGCCGTCGCACGCGGCCGACCTAGCCGCAGGCATCCGCGGCGCAGAGCGTGTTCACGTTGCATATGCCGGACACATGCTGGCCGACGAGGTGCCGAGCGTGATCAACGAGGCGATCGGCCGAACGATCAAGGCCCGCTGCGCCGCCGACACCGTAAGCCCACATCGGCTCGGCTGTGTGGGGTGACGTCGATGGCTTATCCCCGGGCAGTGAGACCAAGCACCGAGCAGGGGCGCCGGGCCAGTGATTGTCGGGCGTAATCCGCGCACCCCGGTGATCGGTGACACGGTTTTGCTACGGGCCCACAATCGGCAGGGTATCGGCACCATCGTCGACACGGATGGAACCCGGTACAAAGTCCACTGGCGGAGGGGGCGCGATGAACTTTCTTGGCATGCTCGCGCCGAATTGAACATTCCCCGACTCGATAACGGACGGGGATGGCCGTGATCCACCCGTGGCAAACGACGATGCTGCAGGCGATGACTGGGCAGGCTTGGAGGTAGGCACGTGAAATTCCACATTGGCGAGAAAATACAAGTGGGGATGCGTATTGGCACCATCAGCGATATCGGCACCGTCCTCATCCAGTTTAAAACCAATGACGGTTGCAGGCGCATAGCTTGCCCGTGGGATGTCGTGAAAATCTCTTCGCCGCCACAACGGTCAGCCCCCAAGGTTGACCCCACAGCGACTCGCTGTGCGTCATGTTTGTGAAACCACTTGTGCAGGAAGCCGACCTGGCCTGGGCGGTCGCGGACACCGTCAGGCCTCACCTGAGCGAGGTTGAACGTAACGCGGTCTTTGTGGCGATCGGTAGTGGCGAAACCTTCGCAGCGATTCGGGGACTGTTGAGAACAATTGAGACTAAACGAATCCCACTGGAACCCGATCTGCTGCAAAAGTGCAGAACGTGGCTGCGTGGCTATGGCGGACACCAAGACGAACGCCACCTTCGAAGCCTCATCGAGGAGCGGTCGATCCCCGGCGCGACTGCGGCTCGAACCACGAAACGCGCCACCCGAATACCAATCAGGCCGAAACCCTTTGGTTTGCTGGGCTTCTGCGCACTCAAGACGCAAAGAAGATGATGCGTTCGTCCAGAAGGCGATGCATTTCGCTAATCGGCCGCATACTACCCACAGGCGACCGCGACCAGCCTGGGTGCACGTAGACCCGGACACATAATCGTGGCGCACAGTGAAGCACCGCTGGCTTCGCTCAACGCAGAATGGCCGAAGACGCCGCCGCACACCTCTGAGTGCGCTCAACGATGTTGACACCCGCACAGCCGGCCAGGTCGATGAATTCGTCCGCGCAGGGCTTGACTTTCGGATAAGTCACGATCCCAAAGTCGTGCTAGTTCACCACGATTGACGATCCTCTGGTAGGTAGGGCACGGCGGCTCAATCACGCGGGCAGCTGGAGCGGAACACGTTTGTGATCGCCCTCAAGTGCTCGCGCAGTGGCACGGTAGCTAACCAACGCCGAGGTTCGATCCATTCATCGGGCAGCCGCGAATCCAGTACCTCCGCCAGAAGATGGGGTTATGTGTCAGTTGAATAGCTGGCTCGCCATCGTTGTCTCCTTCGTCTGATCGATTGAGTTTGCGGCGGCCGCCGCAAAGTAGCGTCAATGGTGATCCGTGCCTGCGGATCGCATTCGTAGCAAGGATGCACACGGTGCACGAGACACACCACATGACAGGAAGGACAACATGCGTCTTCGGCAAGCCATTCACGCGACCCGGAGCGGTGACGGCACCTTGCGATCGCCGGTGCGCCGCCCACGACACCATTCATGTGCCGCGACGGTGACTCGCAGGGCGGCGGGCACCGGCGGCGCCGTTCGCGTCGAACGCGTCGCGCCGCGACAAGGCGCGCTCGCGAGGCCGATCGTAACGGTGGCGGCGGTGCAGGTGGCGAGTTCATGAGCCTTGAGCCCACCGCCGAACAGTTCGCGGCTCTGGCCGCGCGGCCGAAGGATGTCCCGGTGGTGATGGTCAACCTGCTTCAGTTCAAGAGCCCGGGTGGTCTTGAGCGCTATGGGCAATATGCGCAGCAGGTCGCGGGACATCTGGAACGGGTGGGCGCGGAGATACTCTTTGGCGGCACCACGCCTGGGGTTGTCATCGGTGATGGGCGGCGGCCATGGTGGGAAGCGATAGTAATCGTCCGGTATCCTTCGCCGGCCGCGTTCATCGCCATGGTGACCAATGAGGAATACGCAGCGCTCCACGAGCACCGCGCCGCGGCACTGGACCGGGGCGACCTTATCGCGACGTCGATAGTGTCCCTCCCCGAGGGCCAGTGACGATCTGGTCAGCGGCGCAGCTGATTCGGAGAAGATATCGTTCCCGCCACTGACCGGGGTCGGTGTCCGCCAAGCGTCGATTGGCGGTTCGTTGGCCCAGAGTCGAGCATGCCCTCGTCGACGCATCTTTACCGGCAGTGTTACGCAGGAACAGATGCCCGGTTAGCAGCAGCACTAAACCGTCTGCCGCACTGCAGTTTTCGCGCGCCAACCCGACTTCGACCGACTCGGTCGAAGTCGCATGATGACAGGAAAATATGCAACTGAATGCCTACCGCCAAAGACATCGAGTGAGCCGGGCCGGCTCAGCGGGGCTACGACGAGGTGCCGTGGGATGTGCCGCGACCTCGGCCCGCTCTCATTGCTCTCATTGCCCGACGCGGGCGCTCGGCTCGACGAAGAGGAACCTCCCGTGAATCGACAAGGTCCGGCAAGCGACCCGCTTGCTGTTCACAGCAACGACCAATAGTCATGGACACCTTCATATTCGGCTTCATACTGCTGGCGGCGTGGCTCATCATTCGCGGCGCCACCCGCTCTACGGCGCTATGGCTTTTCGCTGCAGGACTCATTGCGACGCTGCTGTTATTCAAATGTCACGTAACCAACAGCCTTCTTCTCGGATTCTGATGAGCAGTAACAAGGTCGGCTTCTGGTGCGCGCATCTCTTCCTCCTGGCCTACTGTGCGATCCTGATCGCTGGCTTCGCGCTTCAGTTCATAGGACACGAGCTGCCGTGTCCGCTATGCATGCTCCAGCGGATGGCAATGATCCTGGTAATGCTCGGACCCGCGTACATCATCTCGAGGGCCCGATATGGCGACGTGGCGATGCGTGATTACACGACCGGCTATGGGATGAGTCTCATCGCGGCAATCGCGGGGATGGCGATGTCAAGCCGTCAGATTTTGCTCCACGTCCTGCCCGGGGATCCCGGCTACGGCAGCCCCGTTATGGGGCTGCACCCCTATACGTGGGCCCTCATCACGTTCCTGACCGTCATCGTCTTTGTCGGCGTGAGCCTGGTCTTCGCCGACGAATTGCTGCCCGGGGTGATCTCGTTCGGGTGGGTGTCCAAATGGACCCTCGGCCTCGCCGTGCTGCTCATCGCAGCCAATCTCGGGATGATCTTCTTCTTGGAAGGGTTCCACTGGATACTTCCCGACAACCCAACCCGCTACGAGCTGATTGCCTGAGCACCAGTCGCAGGCTGCGAGCCCGCCGCGAACGTGGAACATAACTGCAGTACCGCCCGCCCGAGTGCTTCGGCCATGGTTCCAAGGTGTGTGGTGGTGCTGCCGGCGCGCGCGGCGTACTCCCACTACGCCTCCGTCGGTAACCGGCGGCCTGCACAGTCGGCGTAGGCTTTTGCGTCGGCGTAGGCGACCTGAACGACCGGGTGATCGGCTTTGTTGTCGATTCGCGGGTCCGGCCCGAACGGGTGGCGCCAGCTCCCCTAGCGCCCCGTGCCCAATGTCATGATCGTCGCCAGTCGCGTAGATCGACGGGTCCCGCGGTTGGCCGGAATACCAGCCGGCTCGGAACCAGGTCGGCCGGGTTCGCACCCGGGTATAGCGCCGGGTCGAGTTAACGTTCGGCGATAGTGATATAGCCAGTGGCGCTGACGAATTCGCAGAACTGCGCGTTGGTGACCGGATGACGCTCGAGCGCGAACCCATCGACGAGGACGATGTGGATGGGCGCCTCTTTGGCGTAGAAGCCCGTCGAACCCATCCGGAAGGATCCGCCGGGCACCGCGATTAGCTCATTGGGGGCGCACCAGTGTGTGACTCAGTCGCGTGCGAAGGCTGCCGCGAACTCCATCTCCAAGTCCACGTAGGGCTTGCCCGAGAAGTCCATGTTGACCTTTGCGATGCTGCCACCGGTGAATGCGAACGGCGCCTTGTAGCTGCGCGACACACCTAACCCAGTGTTGCGTCCGACGCTGATAGCCGCGCCGGCTAGACCAAACGTACCCGGCTGCGTCTTCATGCCTTCCAGTCTGGCGACCACAACGTCGTCGATATACAACGTCGCGATGCCCACCGGCGTGTGGCTGCCTTCGAGGGTGCCGCTGCGCTCATACGCGACGCCGAAAAGGTGTTTGCCCCGTGGCACAATGTCGGGCGAGGACAGCTTCTGTTCTTCCTCGCCGAGGAAGTTGTAGACATAGTGCAGTCGCCCGTCCTGAACGTACAACACATGGCCACCGTGGCCACTGCCTTGTTTGAACAGCACCCCCTGCACCTCGGCGCTATCGACCGTTACTTCGGCCAGTAGGGCGAAGGACCGGCCAAAAATTTCGACTCCCGCTCCCAGACCGACGTCCGCGGTGCCCGGATAGTACGTGTAGGAATCCCGTTGATCGGCCAAGCGTGGCCGCCACCGGGTCAACGTTTCGATGATGTTGAGGTCGGCCAACGGCAGACCGTTGTACTTGTCCGCCTCGGAAAACCACAACGCCTGCATCTCTTCGAGCTTCTCGGGCCGCTTGACCGCCAGGTCGTGGCATTGGCTGCGATCGGATTCGATGTGGAACAGCTCCCAGCGGTCGTCATCGAAACCCGACCACCCGGCCGGCGACGCGGCGTGGACGGTGTTGGCGAACCAGCCCTTGTGCCAGATCCCGCGCGTGCCCAGCATCGTGTAGAACTGGGTCTCCTTGCCAGTAGCCGCTGTCGGATCATCAAGTACTGCCTTGAAACTCACCCCGTCGAGCGGCTTCTGCGTTACCCCGCGGACGGACTGAGGTGGCGTGATCCCGAGCAGCTCGTACACGGTGGGGGTGACATCGCAGACGTTTACGTAGCAGTCGCGGATTTCACCACGTGCTGCAATGCCGTTGGGCCAGGAGATAATGGCCGGATCGGCGATCCCACCCTCGTGGGAGGCGTAGCGCTTGAACAGCTTGTACGGCGTGTTGAATGCCATTGCCCACCCGGTCGGGTAATGGTTGTATGTCTCCGGGCCGCCGAGGGTGTCGTAGCAACCCATGCTTTCTTCAACGGTGTCGATATAGCCGTTGAAGAACTTCGCCTCGTTGACCGATCCATTCGGGCCGCCTTCACCGCTGGCACCGTTGTCGGAAATGACGACAATGATCGTGTTCTCCAGCTGATCGGATTCCTCCAGGTAGTCGAGTATCCGCCCGATTTGGGCGTCGGTGTAGCTCTGGAATCCCGCGAACACCTCGGCCATCCGGCAAAACAGCTTCTTCTCTTCATCATCCAACGAATCCCACGGCCGCACGGTGTCCTGCCGGGGCCACTGTTCTCCGTGGGACCCCTTGACATCGAGGTAGGGGTTCACCGGCGAAAGCTCCGTGTCTTCAGGTATTAGGCCAGCGTTCTTTTGGTTTTCAAGCACGATCTCGCGGTAGCGTTCGTAGCCCATGTCGAAGCGACCGGCGTAGCGGTCAGCCCACTCTTTGAAGACGTGGTGGGGCGCGTGTCCGGCGCCGGGGCAGAAGTACGCGAACCAGGGCTTGGCCGGTGCGATCACCTTTGCATCGCGAATGAACTCGATAGTCTTGTCGGCGATGTCCTTCGATAGGTGGTAGCCCTCCTCGGGAGTCGCCGGCGGCGCCACCGGGTGGTTGTCGTAGACCAGGTCGGGATACCACTGGTCGGTCTCGCCGCCAAGGAAGCCATAGAAACGCTCGAATCCGCGCCCGGTCGGCCAATGCCGTTTGGTGGACGCGAGATTGGATTCCTCGATGGGTGTCAGGTGCCACTTGCCGATGCAATAGGTGTTCCAGCCACGCTCGGCCAGCACCTCCGAAAGTAGCGCCGTCTCATAGGGGATCCGGCCGTTGGTGTTTGGAAATCCGTCGGTGAATTCCTCCACGGTTGCCATACCGACGGTGGTGGGGTTACGACCTGTGAGCAGTGCTGCCCGCGTCGGCGAACACAGCGCGCTGGTGTGGAACTGCGAGAGCCGTACACCCCGTTCGGCGATGCGCGCCATGGCAGGCATCTCGACAAGCCCGCCAAAGCAATCCCAGGTGCCAATGCCGATGTCGTCCCAGACGACATACAGGACGTTGGGTGCGCCGTCAGGTGCTGTCGGCGCTGCGTAGGGAGTCCAATCGGGCTGGGAGTCACGGATGTCCAGCTCGATCTTGCCCTGAAAATCCGCCACTACCGGCCCTTTCTGTGGTCACCATATCGCCGTGCTCGTCGGTTGCGGCGAGATTTCAGCCGCTGCGTGCGTACGCTCGAAATTTGTGACGGCGGCGGTGTCTCATTGTCACGCTGCTGCCTGCTGCGACAGCTTTCCGTACGAAGCATGTCACGCGCGCGGCAAAATGCGCCCTCCTCCAGATGGCCGGTTTGGTGGGGGATAGCCGGTCCACAAGTCGACGGTCGACCGCTTTGGCTTTGACGACATTCCCGTACACGTGGTCGCGTCCCGCGCATCCCACCCCGCGAACGAGATCGGCGGCCAAAGGGACGGCGCTCACACTCGATTTGACGCGACACCCGGCCGGGGCCGTTGGCCGGGCGCTCGACGCGACAACCGCCTCAACCGCCTCAACCGCCGGTTTACAACGGCCCCGACGGGCCCGCACGGCCTCGCGCAACACTCGGGCACGGCTTCGGTCCTGGCCCGGCGTCGCACCTCGTCGCAGTCCAGTGCGCCAGGGTTCTGGATGCGTCGGCGAGATCTAATCCTGGCAGCAGGTGTCCGATGGCTTTTGGGCTGGCTGCCGAGTCGCGGCGGACGAAGCTCCCGGTCGAAGACAAGGCGCGGAGCGTGCTGTCGTGCTGGCTGGTGAGATGACTTGCGCGGAGCCTGCTCGCCGGTATGGGGTCAGTGGCGCTTCGGTGTTCAACGGGTAGCGGTCGTTCATCGCGGTCAGGGCAACAAAGGTCAGCGCAGCGCGATCGTCGCATCTGGCGGGACACAATGCTGGGATGGCGGCCGCCCCCTGCGGGGGCGGCCGCCATTGCAACGTCGGACGAGAGACTTAGCGAGTCCCCGTGCAGCTATGGGCCAGTTCGTCTGCGCCCACGAGAGTTAGCTCGTGCTCAAGCAATGGCTGCACACAAGTCCCGGCCTCCATATACGGTCGCCGCCTCTCGCTTAGTGGTGAACCCGACGCCTAATTAGTATCGTGTTGCGGCGCCGAGGCCTTTCCTCCGATCGGCCCCTGCATCGGTCGAATCAAGTTACGCAATTTGTAGGAGATTTGACTGCTTGGCCGACATCGTCGCGGGCGCTACGCAAGGCTGCAAGCGGTGAGGCTTTGTGTTACCGGCGCGGGACATCCTCCGCTGGTAGGCGACGCAACGCTTTCATACACCGTCATAAGCGACGGCTGGGGTCGGCGAACGCTTCGCGCGCCGCGTCGTCATGCACCACCGCACCATCAACGACACCAGCCCGCTTTCGACCACACCCCAAGACCCGATGCGAGGTTGCGGCACCTACCTTCGCCAGCACCCCGCCGGCCACTCACAGCGCAAGTTCCGGACTGCCTATCGCGACGCCCAAGACAGCTAGCTGCTGTCAATCATGGGAAGACCCAACGCCTTTGCGCGATCAAGGACCACCCGTGCCGCGGCGACGCCGTCAACGCCACAGAACCTCCTTCGCCGCGCCACTGGCGGCACCGCTCTTGCGCCCACCAGACGGTAGGCAGTGGGGGTGCGTTGGACTCCATCACCGACCGGGCGCGCGACCAAGATTGTCTCGATCCTCGATGAGCACGATGACCGCCGATATTCGTCCCCGGGCACCAAAGCCCGGCCCGTTACGCCGCCACCGGCGTTCAACATGAAGATGCTCTCCACCGATTACGTGCTGGCGCCTGCCGGGCTGAGCCTCGCGTCTGGTGGCTTGTGTAGCCATGCCGTGGAGACGGCGGACCAGTCTCCCACGCTCGCATAGGGCCCGGATCGACTATGCGCGTGGCCCGACCCGTCGGTCGTGGTGAATGGGGTTGTCGAAATCGTGGGGTGGGCCAGCAGCAGACCCGTGGGTGATAGGTGGATCGCATCCCAGGATTGGGCGATTGCCGGCCAGTTTGGGTATTTGCACGAGTGCGCTGTGATGGTGTTCGCGTCGATCAAGTGCATCCAGTCGCGGGCTGAATCCACCCGCGCGACGCGCACACGTGTCACGTCGAAGTGAACTTCCCAGCGGGGGCTGCCCTGCTTCAAGTTTTCCCCGCACAAGGTCCATGAATCGTCGGCTTCGTCAACCGGGCTCGAGGTCCAGAACGCTCCATTGGGCAAGGCGCTCAATGGATCTCGATTGTCGATGGTGGGTTCGTGCAGCTCCGTAACGGTTCCTTGATGAATTTGCGGAGAGCCGAATGTGGACAGTTTCGCCAGGGCCGCCAGTCCCGCGATGTCGAACTCGCGGACAACCGGTTCGGTGACATCCAGATACAAGGCCTCTGCACACCCGCCCCAGTAGAGATAGCTGGTGGCCCCGATGGTCGCGGCACGGATCAAATCCTTCCGTGACATCCCGGCGACGAACGCCGTGGGTGATAGTTCGCTGAAGCGGTGGAAGAATCGCAGGTGGTCAATGAACAAGCGGCCCGCGAATGTGTCGAGTAGCGATTCTCGGTGGCTCATGTCAGCAGGTGATGGGTACGGCCGCGCTCTTATCTCCAATAGCCCCGGCCGGGGGGATTGCTCGGGGCGGAAAGACGATCCATGCGTCGGCGGCGCCGTAGTAGGTCCCGGCAAGACACGGTATCGCTGCTCGGCCGTATGTTCCCACGATGGGGCCTGAGCTATTGACCGGAATGTCCCGCAGAGGTGGGTTCCTGTTCCACAGGGTCACCACCATGCCCGTCGGAAGGCATGATGCTTTTGCCTCAACATTTATGGTTCCCGGTTCGTGTGTTGAATTGTGGGCATTATCAACCTTTATTGAACAGTGATACTTAGTCGCGCCGGCCGCTGACTGCACGTCAGATGGGCCACTCGTGCCGGTCGCGGGGCTGGGAGGAGCGGCGCCGGGATCTGCCGGTGCTATCCGGGCAGACCATAAGACAGCTATTGCCACCATCCCCACCGAATGCAATCGGCTTGACTAGCCCTAAGATTCGCATACGAGAGCCTCCCCATCCACTCATTCCAGGCAATATGTTCGCGGCCGTGACGTGACCTGCCTGGGGCAGATATTTCCGACCGCTACCCGACGGTCGCGTCGTCGCGGTCGCCGGTGAACCCGACGCTTAATCAGATCTCGTTGCGGGGTCTGGGTCTGCCCTCCGATCGGCCGATGCAGCGGTCGAAACACGTTCCGCCGTTGTAGGAGATTCGCTTATCGGCCGAGGTGGTTGCCGAGCTATCCAAACGGGACGCGGTTGGGGCTTTGCGTTACCGGCGCGGGACATCCGCCGCTGAGCGTAAGCGGTGCAACGCTTTCGCTGCGGGCCGCGCGCCGCGCACCGATGCGCTGCGCGGCGCGGTATCTGCTCTCGGGTTATGTGGCGCGCGATCGAACTTCAACCGTTCATCAACGAAACCGTTACAGCACATACGAAGTGGTCAGTCCAGTCAGTGCGGGAGATCAAGCGTGCATGCTCGCGGCCATGACCGCACGTCGCACGCAACGGCGACGCTCCGCGCCGCGTCGATCGTCGTTGACCTTCGCAATGTTTCGACGGCATCCGCCCCGCTCCAACAGATTGCGCAGCGCCCGATACGGCGCCGACTGCCGCTGGTCGACACAGCACAGACGGTCGGTGCGTGTCAGCGAGGCGCGATCACTCGAGCTAGCGGCAAGCACAGCGCGACGCCAATGGCGCCGACCGCCGCGGTCGTCGCTCCCACCAGCTGCGTGCCGCCGCTGATGAGGCTGGCCGAACCGAGCACGGGGGCCACGACCGCGGCGACCGCCAGCGCCGACCCCCACAGTCCGTGGTATCGCCCAAGCTGCGCGGGCGGAGCGATGCGGTGCAGGATGTCGGCGGCAACGACAAACCACGCAATCACGGCTGGAGCAATCGCCGCCACCGCCACACTGAAGCTCACCGTGTTACGCGCGAACGCTGCCGCTGCCATGCTGACCAGCGCCCATCCCGCCGCGGCGGCCATGATGTCAAGCCTGGCGCGAACCGCAACCCGCCTGCTCAACCACGGTGTGATCAGCGGGGTAAGCGCAGTGATGGCAACCGCATCGACCACCAGCACCAGGCTGTAGGCACTTGCGCTCATGCCGTGAGCCGTCATCAGCAGCGGTATCACGGCATACAAGCCGATCACCGTCGTCAAGGTCGCCACGCTGGAGAAAAACAGCAACACCAGCCGAATATCACGCAGTGCCTGGCGGTAACTCGCCTTGGATGACGTCATGCGCTGAACGCGGTCGCGCGGTAGGCACCAGACTCCGATCGCCGCGACCACCGCGCAGGCGATGGAATTGATCACGAAAAGCCCAGGCGTGCCTATCAAATCGGCAAGCATCGCCCCGACTCCGCCCGCGATGCCGGCGCCTACATTCACCACGATCGCGAAGCGCCATGCGTCCACCCTTGCCCGAATTTCGGGTTCCGGCAGCAATGCCGTGACGATAGCCCCGGTCACCGGACGAAGCGCGTCAAAAACAGCGCCGGCGAGCGCAGCCCCAATCAGCAAGGTCGAGAACGTCTCAGCCCCAGCCAACGCCATGAGAACGACCGTAGATAGCCCCATGGTCACCACCAACGTCGACCGGCATCCGACACGGTCAACCAGCCCGCCGCAGACAAGCTGCCCCACAACCCAACCCACTCCGAACGCCGCCAGAACGAGGCTGACCGCGTGCGCGCCGTGGCCACGCCCGGCGACATGGAACGCCATGAAGGGATAGGCGAATCCGGCCGAGCGCACCAACAAATTGGCGCCAAGGAGAATCCAGATCACCGCTGGAACGCGGGCGCGTGTGGGCTTCGCACCGGTCGCGGCCGGCGACGTGCCCACAGTGCTGCCCTGGTCATCGCCGGGCACGGGCCCGTCGTCGATCAGGGAAGCTGCCATCGTCATAACAGGCAGGCTACGACGGGTAGCCCGGAGCGGAAATCCTCCGATCCGGTCCTAATCCCCTTGAATCCGTGTCCCACCATCGGGGGACACGTGGCGAGCGTTATCGGTCCATCACCGAGGGCACGCTGCATCCTCACAAGTGCCAAGTCGCGCCAGCGCCAAACAGCTACAGCCACCTGGGAAATAACGGATAGATCCTCGCGCACGCAGGAGAGTGATGCGCGGCCCGAAGCACCTAGAACTGCGGTACAGCGGACGCGGCCATGCACACCGGTCGGGCGTTATGAGGAAAGCGATTCCCCCTGAGGACCGTCCGATCGTCGGATCCATAGCAAGGCAAAAACGACCTACCATTTGCGATGTGGCACAAGAACCGTCCACCACAGTCCGCCCAGCGACGCGGTACCAAGTGGGTCATGCCTGCAGCCATCAGGAGTACGGCACGGAAGGTATGGACATGAAAGTCGAACGCGCGGCACAGATTCTGTATGCCGAATCAGCGTCCCGACCGTATGCGGCTCCATGGAGGACGGCAAACCCCAATACGCGCCAATGCTTTCGCAGGATGGCCACGCGGCTATTGAATGACATGTCATCAGGGCATCGAATATGGGCGGTGCAGGCGTGAATCAGACAGCGAGCGATCTGGGCCACCGACCCCGCGATGGAGGTTGTCTCATCGACGACCCGCCGCGATCGAGTCAGCGTAGCGTGCTGGTGGTTGATCCCGTCAGTTCAGGACAGTTATACCCGGCGGCATTGGGAAGATTCGGACTGCCGACCATTCTGGTGGACACGCCTGGCGCACTGGCGGTGGGCCGTCATGCCCCCACACCTGGTGCGGTCGACTTCGAGACCGACTTTTCGGGCGATGTACGGCGGCTTGGCGACTACTGCGTGCGCCGCGACGTCGGATATGTTGTGGCGGGATGCGAGTCCTCGATCGAACTGTGCGAACAGCTACGAAGTTTGCTGCCATGGTGCCCGCAAAACGCGCCGGAGAAGCCGTCCCGACGGTGGGACAAATTTGACATGATGCGCGCTCTCGCCGAGGCAGGGGTTCCGCATCTGCAGACAAGACAGATCGTGGACTTAGACGACTTAGACAGTCAGCTCGGAAGCTTGACAGAAGAATCGCAATGCATTGTCAAGCCGTCGCGTGGTTCGGGGTCTGTGGACGTTGAAATGGTCGCCAACCGCGCTGCCGCACGCAACGCTGTTGCAACGATGCTGGCTCACCCCGGATTCTTCGGTGGTCCAGTGGCGGCCCTACTGCAAGAGTATTACCCAGGCGACGAGTACGTCGTCGACACGTTTTCGCACGCAGGCACACACGACGTGATTTCTGCATGCGTATACGAAAAAACTCTTTCTGCTGGGGTATTCGTTTACCAACGATCAGTATGGATAGGTCCCGACCATCAGCACTTCTCGTCGCTCGTCGACTACAGCCGTCGGGTCCTCGACGCATTGGGCGTCAAAAACGGCCCCACCCACCTAGAGATCATCATGGGCAGCTGCGGCCCACGGCTCGTTGACTTTGGCGCCCGCGCGGCTGGGGCAGGTATTCCGTCGATGACGTTCCACCTGACCGGCAACTCCCAGATTCATGCGGAGAGCGCCTACGCAAATTCGGTGTGTAACCGCGGCGACGGCAGCGGCTACGCGGGGTCGGGTGGATACTCCCTTAACACGCAGGGCGCCATCGTTTTTTTCAACATCGAGCGCGCCGGCAGCAGCGTCGCCGCCGATCCCGATTCCGAGCTGCGTCGCATTGAGGGCGTGATTGACACCACGATCAAAATTGAACGCGGACGCTCATACCCGGCTACACGGTCACTTATCGATTCGCTCCAACTCGGCTCGGCGTTCGTCGTCGCCGAAACCGCAACGGCGGTAGATCAGATCTGTTCACGCGTGCGCCAGACCGTCAGGAGCTGGTTCTTTCCCAATGACTAGCGCCGTCGGACACCGCGGGGCGACCTGAGCCCATCCGGCGAGATTTCTGAGCGCGGACGGCCACCCGCATCCACCGCGTGCCACGGAGCCAATGGGCCTCGTCGCTATTCGCAGGGCAGCTACGCGCACTACTACAAGCTCCAATGTCGTGCGACCGGTCAGCGCGGCGCGGGGTCGATCAGCTTTGCATTTGGTTGTCGAGGTTCCCGCCAGCGTCCGAGTCGGTGTCGGTGTAGCAGGCTGCGGCCGTGTTCAACGCTGCGGCGAGCGTGAGGCAGGCCTGTTGTATGGCGCGACCCGCTTCTTCGCGCACGCCCGCCCGACCGCTTATCGCTTCGTTGGACAAGCCGCTGATTAGACCGTGGGTTTCATAGAGCCTGCCCCTGAGATCGACGCTTTCGGTCGCCTGCACCCCGACGCCGGCCTCGGCGGCTGCTCGGAGCTGATAGTCAGCCGCTTGCTTGAGCTCGTCTGGCTCGACGGTTACACCTGACATGAATTTCCTTAACGGTTGATCGCGGATGTGCTGCGTTTGTGGCGCGTCGCAGTTTTCACAGCGCGTCCGCCGGCGCTGGAGCCGGCGTCTGTTCAAGGCCGGCTGCCGTGACGTCGATCGGTGCCCGCTCGTTCCGCTGCGTTCCCGAGGCGGCCTCGGTGTCTTCGCTCTCGCCGGCGCGGACGGCCTGTTCGGGGACGGCCGGTTCGCCCGGCGGGTTGCTGCTGTTGCTGGGCGAGGTGAGGCTGCCGGCGAGGTTTGCGGCTTGCCCCGACCGTTGGCCCGGCTGAGCCACGCTGGGCATCGGCGACCCCGGCGTCAAAGCTGCCCCTCGATGCGGTGTCGCGGCGACCTCCGGTGAGTGCACGCTGAGACGTTGGCCCTCACCGGTTGACGCATCCAGCGACGTTCGCTGCGGGCCCGAACCGCTAGTCGAGCCGGGCGAGGAGGCCGCGGTCGGCGTGCCCGCGGTCCGCGACGACACCGACACGGTGCTGGAGTCGTACGCGCCATCCGAAGCGACCGACGCATTAGATTGCGGCGCAGGGGCTGACGCATAGGCTTCGATCGCCGCCAGCACGGCCGCGAGCACGTCACCGTAGGCCAGCCTGTTCACCGCTTGTTGGGTTTGTATCGAGGTGCCCAGACACCAGCTGAGCAGAGCCACGGCAGCACCTACCGCAGCCGCGGAGACCGCGATTGCCGCAGTGCGCGCCTTGAAGAAAGTGTAATAGTTGGATTCCAGGAAAACGATCATCGGGTATACCGCGATAAGGACATCCTGCTCTATCCCTATCCCCAATTGCGTCTGACTAACGCACTCGGCGTGGTCTTTCACAAGCTTTTCCATCTCGCGGTCCAGATCGGTCATCGTCTGGGCTTGAGTGATGAGTGCGGAGTTCGCCGTGGTATAGGCGTCCGCCGCCGCGCCCTGCCAGCTTTGCGGAACGGCCATCCGCAGCAGGTCGGCGACGTCAGTGAAGTCCCGTGAACCGCTTTCGAAGCAATCGCCCTGGAACGGATTGGTAGGCGATCCCTTCCACGCCGACCCGCCAAATGGTATCGACGCACCAGCCAATTGCTGCATGCCCAAGAGGGTGGTTAGAGCGGCCAGGATTATCCTGCTGGGCCACCCGTTCTCTTTTGCCAGCAAATCTCTTTTTTTTCTTAGCTTACGAATACTAGATAAACGCCTATTGCGACCAATCTCACTAGCCGATTTATTGGCCGTAGGATTATCTAACGAGCGGTTCTTAACAACTTTGACTATCTCTAGCTGGGGGCTCCAACTAACTGGCATTGTATCCTCCTATATTATTTAGTGCGTGCTGGGGAGACTTCACATTTACGACCACTGGGCCGACTCGGGCTTGTCTGTGCCGTTTGAACGGTACTTCGAGTTTTTCCGGGCATCGGCACGAGCTGTGGGTTGCCGCGTGCTGTTTACGAACGCGCGGAAGGTGGTCGGCCACGACACTCTATGGATCGCAGCGACTTCGCCGATGGCTGAGCCGATCTGGGTGCGCACCCGCGTAGCACCGCCTCGGTGGCCTCGCTGAGCGACTCACGCTCCAAAGGGTTTTCCGGCATCGACAACGAGTCTGGGTCCACTGCATGGCAATTCGCTTGCATCCATAAAGGATGTCGCGAGGCGAGGTGACCGTGCCGTCGTTGCGCGACCTGCAGACCGCACCTCACATGCCGGTGCGGTCGGGTCGTCAGTGACCACATGCCTCATACCGCATCCCGTCAGACCCGCGCGTCACCCGCACTCCTTGTAGCCCAAACAACTAGTGTTGTACCGTCAGCCGAGGCCCTTGGTTCCCCGAAGGCTTCGCAACCTTTCAGACTCGCAGGACCTGAGGGCCTCGTGCAACGACTGAGAGGGCGAAATCGCGCCTGTCTGCTGAAGTTCCAAGAACAACGGGGTTAAGCGTACCGCAGTTTTCACCCGGCAAACGCAGCAGTTTGATGGGCAGATTGCCCACGGCCCGGCCGAGATGGTCAAGGAGTGTTCGACCGTTGTCTGCGGTTGCGCGCGCGGATAACGGATAAACACCGCTGGCGCATAGGCGTCGAGACCGAGTGTGGTGAAGTGCTGCGGCGGTCGGTCGCACTGTGATCGGTGGTGCGCTAATCGTAGGTAACGTAGGCACGGTGCGCGCCCAGGAGCATGACATTTACTGTTGGCTATGTCGGCGCCCTGGCGGGTCTCCGTGTCCAGTCTTCGCGGCTCGGAGAGCTCGACGCGCTAGAACCGTCGGTGTTGTCCTGTTGCACCACATCGCCGAGCGCGTAGTCGCCTTCCGCGACCCTTCACTGCCATGAGCGCATTAGTGCCCTTCTTGCAAGGGATCTGGCGGTATCGCTTCCAACGGCGATCAGTCGGCTGGCGTGACGCCCGCCGTTGCAGGGAAGGCCGATCGGCCGTCGAGCATCCAAATGCTAGCGCGGGAACGTGAAACACCGTGTGCCGGCTGATTACTCGGTAATAGCGGTTGCGATCAATGTGTGAGCAACCAGCGGACGGCATGGGCCACGCTGTTCGAAGGCCGAACCACGAGCACTACGGCGGGTCGGACGACATCGTGATCGGCGGTCGTTCTGGTGGGTAGGACCTAGCCAAAGAGGGCCGCTCGGATCGTACGGTGCGCTCCTTGCAACACGGTCTCGATTTGCTTGTGGAAGATCGGCTTGCGGCAGGCTCGTGTCTGGCCTAGGCGGCGCATTTCTTTTCGCACTGCGTAATTCGTTGCGAACTCGCACTCAGACAGCGTTCATTGCAAACGGTTTCGGCGCACGTGAAAATTGACCCGGTGCGGCATCCGCGCGTTGACGGCCTGGGTCTGGTGGCCGGGCTGACGGGAACGGAGACCAGCAGCCGGCTGAGTACCCAAACATCTCGTTGTCGTGGTGGTCGTTTGATTGGGGGGTTTTGGTTCCACGGTTTGGTCGGCTGATTGGGGGATGGCGTGCCTCGGTGGTGGGTTCCTACGGTTTGCGGTCATGGCGATGAAATGTTCGGTCCGGTATGGGTTCGGGGTTTCGTGTCTGGAGGGGTGTGGGGTGGCGGTTGGTGTGGTTGTGGGGTCGGCGAGCGCGGTCGTGGGCGAGGGGTCATGATCGATATCACGTTGCTGGGGACGGGTAGTCCTATCCCTGATCCGTTGCGTGCGGGTCCTTCGACGTTGGTGCGTGCCGGTGGGCAGGTGCTTTTGGTCGATTGCGGGCGCGGTGTATTGCAGCGGGCGGCAGGCATTGGGGTTGGTGCGGCGGCGTTGTCTGCGTTGCTGCTTACGCATCTGCATAGTGACCACATCACCGATCTGGGTGACGTCTTGATTACGCGATGGACGACGACGTTTGGGCCCGAGCAGGCTCCGTTGCCCATTATCGGGCCGCCGGGTACCGCCGCGGTGGTCGAAGCGACGTTGGCGGCTCTGGGCAGCGATATCGGTTATCGGTTGACCCATCATGACGATCTAAGCCACCCCCCGGCCGTCGAGGTCTGCGAACACGTTGATGGTGTGGTGTGGGAGCGCGACGGCGTCCGTATCGTCGCTGCACCCACTGATCATCGGCCGGTGGAGCCCACGATCGGGTTTCGCATTGAGCATGAGGACGTGGCGGTGGTGTTGGCCGGTGACACGGTGCCGTGTGCGAGCCTTGACGAGCTGGCTCGTGGGGCAGATGCTTTGGTGCACACTGCGATCCGTAAGGATTTGATCGCGCTGGCCCCACTGCAGCGTCTGAAGGACATTTGCGGGTATCACTCGTCGGTCGAAGAAGCCGCTTCCACCGCGGCCCGGGCTGGGGTGGGCACGTTGATCTTGACGCACTATGTGCCTGCGCCGGCGCCCGAGCAAGAACAGCAGTGGCGTGAGCTGGCGGCTTCCGCGTTTGGTGGCCGCGTCGAGTTGGGCCCCGACCTGCACCGAGTTGAAATCGGGTGATACCCCCCAGCGTGCATGCCTGGCGCGCGGGCGGCCGATGGCTACCCACAACCGCGGGATCGATATTTGTCCGCTCCAGTGACGGCGATGGCCCGACGGTGCTGCTGTTACACGGCTATCCGTCGAGCTCATTCGACTTCCGAACCGTGCTCCGCACCTGACGGGTCGCGCATGGGTGACGATGGATTTTCTTGGCTTCGGGCTATCGGATAAGCCGCGGCCGCACCGCTACAGCGTGCTTGAGCAAGCTGATTTGGTGCAACAGGTCATTGCCCGCACGTGCTCTGGTCCGGTGGTTCTGATCGCCCACAACATGGGCAGCTCGGTGGCAACCGAGCTGCTAGCTCGCGACCTCGAGGGCACCTTGGGTTTTGACCTGCGGCGGGCCGTGCTGACCAACGGGAGTGTGATCCTCGACCGGGCTAGCTTGCGACCCATCCAGAAGGTGCTGCGCGGCCCGTTGGGTCCGATCGCGGCGCGACTTTTCAACCGGCGCATGTTTATCCGCGGTCTGGCGCGCCTGTTTAGCCCTGAGTATCCGCTGTCTTCGGAGGAGGCCCAGGCTCAATGGATGCTTTTGTCCCACAATGGGGGACATCGCATCGCTCACCTGCTGATCTCCTATCTCAACGAGCGACAGCAGTTCGCGTCGCGTTGGCACGGTGCGGTCCGCAACTGGCCCAAGCCGCTCGGATTCTTGTGGGCACTGCGTGACCCCGTCGCCACGATCCATGTGCTCAACGGGTTGCAGGAACTTCGACCTACTGCTCCCGTCTTCGAACTGCCGGGCCTGGGGCATTATCCGCAGCTCGAAGAACCGCGGACCTTCGCCGCGGGTGCGCTGCGATTGCTCGACATGTAGGTTTGCCCTGTCGATTCATTGGTTGCTATGTGCATGGATGACAGCGCAGGCCAGCAGGACACCGCCGAGGTTTTCGAATACCCGCGGTCTGATCACGCGCACGGGCTTCTTGTGCACCGCATCGACTCTCCGCCGATCGGTGGACAAACATTGACCATCAAAGCCGCCGATCGGTGGTACCGACGCGAGGCGTGTTGGTTCCACACTTGGGATCTCGGTATCGGGCATCGACTACCGATCAGGCTCAAAACAGCCGCGTCGGGTTCTTTTGAGGCGTGCAAGAGCTGACAAACGTCGGCTCGGCCATGACCCTGGTCGTATCGACCGGTGGAACGGGCCCGTCACCGAAGCGCTCAAATGTTGCGTGCCGCAACACCGGTGGGCTCGACACCGGATGCGCAACCACCGCACGGGATGGGTTGAGATGGATGCCGGAGTGACGACCGGGACCGGACACTCCCGTCCGCGGTGCGTTGCCACGTTCACCGCCAGACGAAGGAGGCTGCCATGAAACTGGCGCTCACACCCGAGGAAGCCGCATTCCGCGACGAACTCCGCACCTTCTACACCACCCAGATCCCGGAGGAGCTCCGCGAGGCTGTGCGACAGGGCTCTGTCCTGTCGCGCGATCAGATCGTCGCCAGCCACAAGATCCAGAACGATAACGGGCTCGCGGTGCCGAGCTGGCCGGTCGAATGGGGCGGCAAGGACTGGACGCCCACCCAGTACCAGATCTGGGCCGACGAGATGCAGCTGGCGTGCGTGCCCGAGCCGCTGCATTTCAACACCAAGATGGTGGGCCCGGTGATCGCCGAATTCGGTTCCCAGGAAATCAAGCAGCGCTTCCTGCCGCCGACGGCCAGCCTCGACATCTGGTGGTGCCAAGGTTTTTCCGAGCCTGAGGCCGGTTCCGACCTGGCGTCGCTGCGCACCACCGCGGTCCGCGACGGCGACAGCTACGTGGTCAACGGCCAGAAGACCTGGACGACGCTGGGCCAGTACGCGGACTGGATTTTCTGCCTGGTGCGCACCGACCCGCATGCGCCCAAGCGGCAGGCCGGCATTTCGTTTCTGCTCATCGACATGGCGACGCCGGGCATCGGCCTGCGCCCGATCACGACGATCGACGGGGGCCGCGAAGTCAATGAAGTGTTCTTCTCCGACGTCCGCGTTCCGGCCGACCAGC
Organism: Mycobacterium sp. 1554424.7; assembly: GCF_001665295.1. Lineage (GTDB taxonomy): Bacteria > Actinomycetota > Actinomycetes > Mycobacteriales > Mycobacteriaceae > Mycobacterium. Next base: position 50,458 of record NZ_LZSE01000104.1, read on the forward strand.
TTGTCGGGCAAGAAAATCAGGGCTGGACGTACGCAAAATTCCTGCTTGGCAACGAACGTACCGGCATCGCCGGGGTGGGCTGGACCAAGGTTCGCCTGCTGGAGGTGAAAAAGCACGCGAGGGAAACGGGTCTACTCGACGACCCGTTGTTCGCGGCGCGCCTCGCCGAGGCCGAAAACGAGGTGCTGGCACTGGAACTCACCCAGTCGCGGGTAACCACCGACTCCGCGGACGGCCAGCCCAACCCGGCGTCGTCGGTGCTCAAGATGCGTGGCAGCCAACTTCAGCAGATTGCCACGGAGCTGCTGGTCGAGGTGGCGGGCCCGGACGCGCTGCCCGCCAACGCTGAAGACATTTCGTCCCCGGCGTGGGCGCAGACCAGTGCCCCGCACTATCTCAACTACCGCAAGACATCGATCTACGGCGGCAGCAACGAAGTGCAGCGCAACATCATCGCGTCCACCATTCTGGGATTGTGAGGCAGCCATGGACTTTCAGCTGAGCGACGAACAGGCCTTGCTGTGCGACACCACCCGCGACCTGCTGTCGCGTACCTACGACCCGGAAAGCCGCAACACGATCATCGAGAGCGATCTCGGCTGGAGCCGGGAGGTCTGGACCCAGCTCGCCGACACCGGCATTTTGAGCCTCGGGTTCGCCCCGGACGAGTCGGGCCAGATCGAGATCATGGTGGTGCTCACCGAGATCGGCCGAAGGCTGGCGCCCGAGCCCGTCGTGCACGCCGCCCTGGCGCCCGGGGCGTTGATCGCCGAGCGCGGCAGCGACGCGCAAAAGCAACTGCTCGACGAGGTCGCGGCCGGTCGAAAGCTGCTCGCGTTCGCTCACCTGGAAGCCGGTCGCCGGAAACCTACCGCGACCGTCTCCACTCAGGCCGCACGGCAAGGCAATTCGTGGACAGTGAGCGGAACGAAGACCCCGGTCCTGGCGGGCGACTGCGCCGACACGCTGGTGGTCAGCGCGGAACTGCCGGACGGCGGCACCGGATTGTTCCTCGTCGACGGTGGCGCAGTGAACCGGCACCCCTTCCCCACGTTTGACGGCCAGCGCGGCGCTCAGATTGAACTCGCCGCCGCACCGGCCGAGCCCCTCGGCGAGGCGGTAGACGCCGCGCCCACCATCCGCGACGCGATCATCCGCATCCAGTCCGCCCTATGCTGCGAAGCCGTCGGTGCCATGGAGGAGGCGTTGCGGCTCACCACCGACTACCTAAAAACCCGCAAGCAATTCGGCGTCACGCTCAACAAATTCCAGGCGCTCACCCAGCGCGCCGCTGACATGTACGTGTCGCTGGAATTGGCCCGCAGCATGAGCTTTTACGCCGCCATGTCGATCGCCGACGGCAACCTCGACCCGGTGATCGCCTCGCGGGCCAAACTCCAGGTCGGCAGGTCCGCGCGGCACATCGCACAGGAGGCGATCCAGCTGCACGGCGGCATCGGGATTACCGCAGAACATCCCGTCAGCCACTACGCCGCCCGACTGACCGCCATCGAGCACACGCTGGGCTCCTCGCTGGATCACCTGCATGTGCTGGTCGATCACATCGCCGAGTACGACTTGGCCCGGCTTTAACGAGGCAGAGCCCATGGCTGAGCTCGCGAAGCTGCCGATGGGCGGCCGCTGGTCGGAACCGCCCGGAGCGCGTGAGCAATGACACCGACACCATGCCAGCGCGAACCCGAACGCTGGGTCGATCGAGACCATCGCAACTACGCGCGCCGGCACTGCTTGGTCTGCCCGCGCCGCCGCTGGTGTGCGCTACAAGCACTTGAGGTAGCCGATTACGGTATGTGGGCCGGGATCTGGATCGATCACGACCGCAGCGTCATGGCTCCCCATCTGCTCGAGATCGTGCAGGATACTCGGTAACATCAGCCCCACAGAGTTCAGAACGCTCTGGACCTATTCGATCCCTCAACTCGCGTAACCACGGCTGGAAACCGCGGGGACAGATCAAGTCGTGGAGCGACTTCGTTGCCCGGTGTCGGGCAGAAAGAATGTGCAACACAAGATCGAATAAGCGCCGGGGCATGCACAGGATCATCCGCAACCCCGCCGCGGTCAACAGACTCCTCGCGTCGGGCCGGGGACTCAACGAGGGGCGGCGGCACGTGGATGATCCGGGTCCGCAGGCGGCAGTTCGGATGGGAGCCAGCATCGGGGAGTTTCGTGGTCGCCAGTGGGTGGATCCCGACGCCCATTGCCGAATTCCTGCTTTATTCTTCGCAACGAGGTGACCACACGTAGGGCGTGGTCGTCGTCACCGCATCAAAACCTAGCCGACGCAAGATCGGTGCACTGTCAGCGGAGGCATCCACCTGCAGAAGTCTCACACCACGGGCAACTGCGATGCGGGCGCGAGTGGCAACCAGTGCGCGATAGATCCCCCGGCCCCGCCAGTGGGGCAATGTCGATCCACCCCATAAGCTGGCGAACTCTGTGCCCGGATGCAAGCCCAGCCACCCTGCCGAAACAATCTCACTGTCGGCCTCGGCAATGAAAACTGCGGTCTCATCCGGCGCGTTCGCGACCCTTGCTGTGAGATCGTCGGCGAGCCAACCCCAATCCTGCTGCCAAACCGCTGATTGCAGCGCAGAGATTCGCTGCATATCGCCGGACGCGGTAACTTGACGAACGACCAGCCCATCGGGCAATGGCGGCGCCACCGTCATCTGATCGGCAAGGCCGATCATCACCATTTCCTGCTTTTCGGGAATGAAGCCGGCCGCACGTAGGCGATCAGTCAGGTCATCTGGCTTGTCGTGGCCATGCGTTTTCCATTCCACCGCCTCGCCCCGCGCGGCGAAGTATTCACGCTGCCGGCCAATCAACCGGTCCAATTCGATACCTCGCAGTCCAATGTCTGCTGGGGCGCAGATCAAACCACGGACCTGGCCCACGACCCGCAGCAGCGAACCATCCCGCTCGCAGCGGGCCATGTGCGCCAGATCCGACGGTAACCCCCGCATCTGCATGTCATAGGAGTGAAGTAGGCCTTCAATGTCTTTCATATGGTTGCCAGCTGGTTTGGACACTAGTGTGACCTCAATTGTTCGATTCGCTTGACTCTTGGGACGCGCGGGCGGTTTTAGGCGATGGCCATCGGGTTTGGCTCATGTGCCTCGTGGATGTTGACCGACGCAGCCTCGATGGGTGCACTTCCGCTAGGTTCTTTGCCGGCGCCACCTTGGCACCGCTGACGTCTGCAGCGAGGGCGGCATGCTTGGCACGGTGCCGCCCCGCCCGGCGACACTGGTCCGCCGAAGGATCAGCATTGCATGGCTTTCCGTTAGCCTCCGACTGGCGAGCGGGCGATGACGGTGGGGCGGAATCCGTATTTCAGAACGCCGTTGCCGTTGCCGTTGGCGTTGGCGCCTAGACCCGTTAACGGCATCCCGAGCATCCCGGGCGCCGCGCTGCCGGGGGGCGCGATGAAGGGTTTGCTGCCCAAGGCCGAAGCGAGCGGGCTTGCCGGCAGGGCGGGAGGCGCCCAGCTCGGGGGCACCGATAGTGATCCGATCGCGGCGGCCCGACCCAGGCCCGCCGACACAGCCCCGGCCCCTAGGCCTGCTGAGCCGAGCGCGCCCATGCCGGAACTTAGTCCGCCTATCGCCGCCATCGCAGGAGCACTCGCCGCGTGTGCCGCGCCGTTGATGACTCCATTGATGCTGCCGATCGTCCCCATGCATGTCGCAAGCACCTGCGCGCTCATGACAACAAACGCAGAAACGTCGGCCAAGAACTCTATGAGGTCGTACAGGGGGCCGGGCGTCAACGAGAGCCGGCCCAGCGCCTGGGGCACCGCAGAGATTATCTGTGAGCCCCTCAACATGATCGTCGGCGCGTGGGTTCCGGGCAGACCGCCGCTCGCCCGAGCAACGGCAGCGGCCTGCCCGGCCAGCCCCGCGGGCGTGGTTGTATGTGGCGGCGATGTGAACGGCGTCAACCTCGTTGCGGCCGCCGAGGCAGCAGCGTATCCATACATGGCAGCCGCGTCTTGCGCCCACATCTCGGCGTAGCAGGCCTCGGTGTCCATGATCGCGGGGGTGTTCTGACCAAGGATGTTGGTCGCAACCAGCATCATCAACAAGGCGCGGTTGGCCGCGATTACCGGCGGCGGCACCGTCATCGCGAACGCCGCTTCGTAGGCGGCGGCCGCCGCCTTGGCCTGGGCGCCTGCGTGCGCGGCCTGGCGAGCTGTTGCGCTCATCCATGCCACATACGGCGTGGCCGCCGCCATCATCGATACCGACGCGGGACCAAGCCACGGACCGCTGGTTAGCCCCGAGATCACCGAGGCGTAGGAGGCTGCCGTCCAATGCAATTCGGCCGCCAAGTCGTCCCACGCTGCCGCAGCCGCCATCATCGGCCCCGAGCCGGGGCCAGCATATATACTGGCGGAGTTAATCTCCGGCGGTAACGCTGCGAAATCCATTCCTGATCCTCGACCGCTCAGCCGCCGGTCGCGGAAGCGTTGGCGGCTTCGGTGGCCGAATAAGAACGGGCACTGGTCCCTAACGTGATCACAAACTGTTCATTGATCGCTGCGGCTTGGGCGCTGAGTGCCTGATACATCTGCGCATGAACAGCAAACTGCGTAGCGGTCAGCGCAGATACCGAGTCACCTGCAGCCGGAATCACCCCGGTAGTCGGACCCGCCGCAGCGGCATTCTGCGCATCCATCGCAGAGCCGAGATGCTGCAAGTTGTCGGCCGCGACAGTCAGTACTTCTGGTGCCGTCGTGACGAAAGACACGGACTTCTCCTTCGAGGAAATAAACCGATGGCGGCTCTCGGGTAGTGTGTGTTCCGGACCACACTGCTAGGGTGCCGCGCCGTTTTGGCGATCGCTATCGGCTGACCGGCTAGAACCCGGATGGGTTCGTCCCCCCCGATTGACGGATCTATATCGTCGAGGTCAATGGGCTGGCCGCTGCGTATGGGTTTCGACACGGAAGACCTTTGCGCACTGGGAGAATCCAACGCATGTAGCTCTCGGTGCGCACGATCGCCCACAGTCACTTTGGCATGGCTGCCGACGTTCGCGGCACGGCGGCCTTGAAGTGATAGCCCCTTCACGAGCCAGCTCCGGTGCCTGCTGAAGATTGGCGCGGTCGCTGTTGGCCGGCGAGCGGGTGCCCGGACCCCAAGCGGGACAATGGATCAATTGAAGTGAATGTACTGGTCACTTGTCCGGCGACTTCCATCGACACCCATCCTCGACATGCACCGCATCGGAACCGACGGCTGCGTACATGGGAGAGAGAGTCCTTCAGATCGCCGCGGACAGCGCTGAATTTGTCGGGCGGCGATATAGCAAGGGGTGCAGACCTTTTCGTCGGCACATCGTAGTAGCCATGGCCCGCAGTGCTGCGGGCAGAATACAACCACGCCTGTTCTTACTTTGACCGGGTCCCTGCGCACAAATCTCTAACAGCGCAAAGGGTTTTACGCTGCTGGGCGCATGGCTCGGCGCAGTGGGTTCCTGCGGTGGGATCGCGCAGGGCGGCCACCATCGCAATCGGCCGCAGCGACCCAGCCAATGAACGGGGGCCGATCACCCTTGGCTTACAACGGCATTGAGGTTGACACCTGCTGGTGCGGTAGCTGGCCTCGTGGGGAAGGATGTTCGTACGTCGGGCGCGTAGATTGTGGAGTTTCGGGAGCACCGAATTGCGTTTGGCGCGGAGTTGCAAGTAGACCGCGGCCTTCGTTGTCTCCCAACACAACCGGTAGAAGTATGCCGGGTGATTCGGGCGTAGAAGGCCACCTACGGCATTGATGTGTGAGCTGCTGGATGTGTCTTCCGAAAATCGGCTCACCGGCCGCGATCGCGGCGAGCAAGATCTACTACGATGCAGTTGCGCACCAAAGCCCGGCCGAAGGCCGCGGTTCACGTCCGGCCGGATTGCCATGGCCTACAAGCTGATCGACGCCGCACAAACTCGCTGGCGAGCGGTCAATGCCCACCCGGTCGCCATTTTGCACGCCGGAGCGCTCCTCGATGAAGCAAAACTCCTCAAAGGCCACGCCGTACCCGACAGAACTGACCACCGACGAGCCTGCGCAGCGGGATCGGAGGTCGCCTGCTACAGCCGATCCAAAGGCTCTGATCGTGGCGCAGATTTTGGTGAGTCAGCCCGTCCGTGACGCTGGTAGCGTTTTGGCGTACAACGCCCGATTAGTCGATCTCGCGCTCATGCTACTGGGATCGCGTGCGAAAGGTAGATGTCTCAATGGTTGGCCTGGAGATGGTGCGGATCCTCAGTGGGTTAACTACCCTGACCGAACACTTCACCGGTATCCAGGAGGCCGGCGGTGGCATCGAGGCGTCCGGCCCTGAATCATTCCAGACCAACGGTAAATACTTGGCGGCCAACCTGACCAGCACGACCTCATCCGGTTCGACGCTCATCACTTCATTCGCGCTGAATCGGCTCGACGCGAAACTCCGCCCTTGGACACGTGGACAAGCAAGGTGGCTAAACCATCGCGGTGACACCGAAATATCTACGGTTAGGAACCGTCAAGGTGGGATAGAGCGACGGGAGAAACGGCTTTTAAATCAAGATCCCATCCTGTGGACGATCGTCGTTGTCGAAGCCCTCGAATACACGCTCGGGTTCGGGCCAGCGTATGACGGAGAGGACCTGAAGGTCGGGTCAGAACAGTTCGGGACCGTATCCGCGCGATTGACGTCTGCGTTTCCGGGCGAGAGCTGGCAGGGGCCGGCGTCGCAAACCTACGCCGACCGCAACGCCGGCCAACAAGAACGCGCAGGCACGCTGGCCGACCTGGACTCTGAGCTGGCAGCGATCATCGCGAACCAAGCCGATATCAACACCGACGTTCGTTTGGGCTTCGGGACGTTGAAGGGTTTGCTTTTCGCGGCGTACATCGTTGAGCAACTGCTTTTCGCAATGACGCCAACGGCCTCGACGGCGGGGCGGACGTGGGCACTGACCGCTTGCATCCTAGGGAATATTGCTGCCGCCGCAGGGATGGCCACTGTGCTCACCTTTTCGTACATCAACAAAAACAAGGCGGACGGTGTGGCTGGCCAATACCAGCAGCTGGCGGACGGCGGCACGGACACGTCCATTCGGCCGAAGGCGGCGGCAGCGCAGGCGTCGGCCGTGTCCAGCTTTGAGGCCACCTCGAGCAGCAGGTCGGGCGTGTCGGATCCGGCGGACGGGGCCGGGTCGGCCGGCGTGGCTAACCGTGGGCGGGAACAGCGCGGTGCCCTTGGCGCTGTGCCGGGTGCCGGTGCGACTTCCGGGGATGCCACGCCGGGCGACGCCAGCGGTTCGGCGGGCCTGCGCGCCGCCCTTAGCGGGGTGCAGGGTGCGGGGGAGGCCGCCGCCGTCGGTGCGGCGGTGGTTGCGCCGACGGTGAGAATGCCGACCCTGGCCGAGGTGAGCGCGTGGTCGGGGCGGGCCGCCACGCTCTCGGGGCATGCGTCTCAGCACTTGAATCTGGTCAACCAGACCATGGGTTCGGTCCAGCAGATCACTTCTATGAGCCAGCAGACCCAGCCCGCGTCGGCCCCCGCCGCCGAGGAAACCCCCACCGAGGAAGATCCGGCTGAGGCCGCCACCGAGAAGACCGCGGGCGAGGGGGATGGCGCCACCGCGGGCACCGGCAGCGAAACCGCCCAGCGTGCCCCTGTGGAGGCGGCGGCACTCGACATTCACCAGACACCTCAGCCCGACCCGGTCGGGCACAACGGGTGAACCTGCTGCGCAGCAACGCGATAGCACCTCGGCAGCCGCACGGTAAGGAGAGTCACTCATGGAATCTTTTAGATGTCACCCCGGCCTCGCTGGAGGAGCTGGCCCAGAGCCAGGACTAGGCCTCAGCGCAGGACGAGTTGGCGACTGAGGCGGTCTCGGACATAATAATCCCGCCGGGAGGCCGGTGTGCCGGAAGCGACGAACTAGCCCCTGGCCCCGACCGGCGCCACGGTCGGGACAACGAACTCCTCGATCATCGCCCGCTCGTCGGCCTCGTCCCGGCCGGGGTAGGTCAGCAGCGACGTGAGCACCCGCACCACCCAGCGCGCCCGGCGCTGCACGACGGCGGCGTCTTCCGGACCGAGCGAGCCGACGAACGCCGCCGCCAGCGCCGTGATCACCTCCGACTGCGCCAGCTCGCCGCCGATCGGCGGGCGGGTGGCGGCGAACCACGCTGAGAGCGCCTCACTTTCGCGCACCATCCGCAGCGCGGCGATCATGCTCGCCACCAGCCGTTCGCGCGGGTCGTCCATGCCGCCGATCTCGTCGGCGATCGCGCGGCCGAGCCGGCGCGCCTCACGGTGCACGTACGCGGTGCGCAGCGCCTCGCGGTTCTCGAAGTAGCGATACAGCGTCGCCCGGGAACAGCCCGCGGCCCTGGCGATTTCGTTCATCCCGATGGACGCCTGGTCGCGGCGCGTGTAGAGCTGCTCGGCCGCGTCGAGTATCCGGTCGGCGGCCGCCTCGCCGCGGTGCGCGGCCAGCCAGTCGGGCATCAGGCGGTCACCCGAATCGGCACCGACAACGGCCGGCGCACGTAGCTGCCGCCCGACCACACAATCCCCGACTCGTCGACCTCGAAATCGGGGCAGCGGGACAGCAATTCGGTCAGCGCGACCCGAGACTGCATCCGGGCCGCGGCCGCGCCCAGGCAGTGGTGCGCGCCGTGGCTGAAGGTCAGGATGTTGCGCGGGCAGCGGGTGACGTCGAGTTCGCCTGCGTCCGGCCCGTATTGGCGTTCGTCGCGGTTGGCCGACCCGTAGAGCAGCAGGACCTTGCGGCCCGCCGGGACGGTGGTGCCCTCGACGGTCACGTCGCGGGTGGTAGTGCGCGCCAGGCCCTGCACCGGCGAGGTCAACCGCAGCAGCTCCTCGACCGCGTCGGGGATCAGCCCCGGGTCGTCGGCCAGGCGCCGGCGCTGGTCCGGCCGCTCGTGCAGCAACGGCATTGAGCCGCCCAGCATCCCGGTGACCGTGTCATTGCCGCCGGTGACCATTGTGAACGTGAACGCCAGCACCGACAGCGTCCCGGCGAAGTCCCCGTCGGAGCCCACCCCGGCCGCCACCAGATGCGAGATCGTGTCGTCCTCGGGTTCGGCCCGGCGCCGCTCGATCAGGGAGGTGAAGTAGGCCATCATCGACCCGACCGCGTCCAGCGAGGTGCCGATTCCCCCCTCGGACGTATTCGCCGCGACGATCGCCTGTGTCCAGCCGTCGAACTGCGCGCGGTCCTCCTCGGGCACGCCGAGGTAGTGCGCGACGACCATCGACGGCAGCGGCTTGAACAGCTCGGTGACGATGTCGCCGCCGCCGTCGGCGCGCAGCTTTTCGATGCGCTCGACGACGAACTCGCGCACCTTGGGCTCGACCGCCTCGACCTGGCGCGGCGTGAAACCGCGCGACACCAGCTTGCGAAACTCCGTGTGCACTGGGGGATCCTGCATCACGAACGGCGGATTATCTTGCAGCCCAATCAGTTCGAGCTCGCCGTACTCAACGGTCAGGCCCTGCGCGGAGGAGAACGTCTCGTGATCGCGCGCGGCCGCCCAGACGTCGGCATGCCGGGACAGCACGTAGTAGTCGCGGTCGGGGCGGCCGTCGGGGACGACGTGGTGCACCGGGTCGTGGTCGCGCAGCGCGCGGTACATCGGCCAGGGGTTGGGCCACGTCTCGGCGGTGGCCAGCCGAAACCCGTGAGACATCACCGGCGACATGTCTTATTCGTAAGGCATCGCGGTAGCGATGTCAACCACGCACCATTCGCCGAGACTGCGTCCAGCGCGCCAATTCCCGCCGCGGCGTAGCGCTGGGCGCAGTCTCGGCGCCATGGGCGCCCAAAGTATGTACACTACGTTCAGGTCGTACTTAACAAACCAGAGGAGCCAGGTGTCCCCGGAGGAAACCGAGTTCGTCGACCGCCTCGGGCTGTTCTTCGAGCTCCTCGGCGCCACCCGCACCATGGGCCGGGTCTACGGGTGGCTGCTGATCTGCCACCCGCCGCAGCAGTCGCTGACCGAGCTGGCCGACGCGCTGGCGGTGAGCAAGGCCTCGATCAGCACCGTCGCCCGGCAGCTGCAGGAGGGCGGCATGATCGAGCGGCTGCCGAGCCCCAACCGTCAACACCTCTACCGCGTCACCCCGGGCGGGTTCACCAGCGTGATGGACACGCAGCTGTCGCTGATGCGCCTCGGCGTCGAGCCCGCCGAGTTCGCCCTGTCGGTGCTGGGGGAGGACCGCGCCGAACAGCGCGAGCGCGTCGAGGACTTCCGCGACTTCTGCGAGTTCTGCACCCGGGACTACCGCGACCAGCTGATGCGGATGTGGACCGAATATCGGGAGGGAAAAAGACGGTCATGACGAGGACGGACAAGGTCGACTTCAGCGACGTGGCGTGGGGGTCGGTGGCATGGACCAACCTGTGCACGCTGTACCTGCGGGCCTACGAAAGCCGTTCGCCGGCACCGATTCTCGATGACAAGGCGGCCGCCGAGGCGGTGGACCGCATCGAATACGACTGGGCCCGCATGCGCCGCGCCATGCACCCCGGATCCAACCAGTACATGGTCACCATCCGCGCCAAACGGCTCGACGACTGGACCGCCGACTTCCTGCGCCGCCACCCGGACGCCGTCGTGCTACACCTCGGGTGCGGCATGGACACCCGGGCGTTCCGGTTGCACCCGCCGGACGCCGTGCAATGGTTCGACGTCGACCAACCGGAGGTAATCTCCTTGCGGCGCAAGCTTTATGACGACCGCGACGGCTACCGGATGATCGGCTCGTCGGTGACCGACGGGGCGTGGCTAAACGAGATACCCGCCGATCGCCCGACGCTGGTGATCGCGGAGGGACTCCTCATGTACCTCCTCGAGCCCGAGGTGCGCGCGCTGCTGCGGCGCCTCACGGATCGGTTCGCCGGCGGCGAGATGCTCTTCGACACAACGTCGCCGCTGGGGCCGCGGCTGTCCAGGGTGCTGACCAAGGGCATCACCAAGTGGGGCATCGGCGACGCCCGCGAACTGGAGCGATGGAACCCGCGGCTGCGCTTGCGCGAGCAGGCTCCGGTGATCGCGCTCTACGAGCGTGTCCCTTCGGCGCCGGTGCGGCTGCTGTGGCGGCTGATCAACGCCACGCCGATGCGAAATTACGACGTGCTCAACCGCTTCGAGTTCTAGATCGCCGCGCCGGGATTCAGGATCCCGAGCGGGTCCAGCGCCCGCTTGATGCGCTGGTTCAGCTCCATCACCTCGGGCCCGAGGTAGCCGTCCAGCCAGGGTCGCTTCAACCGGCCGACGCCGTGCTCACCGGTAATCGTGCCGCCCAGGCCGACGGCCAGGTCCATGATCTCGCCGAACGCCAGGTGCGCGCGCTCGGTCATCGCGGCATCGGCGGGGTCGTACACGATGAGCGGGTGGGTGTTGCCGTCGCCCGCGTGCGCGATCACCGAGATCATCAGGTCGCGTTCGGCGGCGATGCGTTCGATTCCCGTCACCAACGACCCCAGCGCGGGCAGCGGCACCCCGACGTCCTCCAGCAGCAGCGAGCCCTTCGCCTCCACCGCCGGAATGCAGAACCGGCGGGCGGCGATAAATGCCTCGCCCTCGTCGGGATCGTCGGTCGAAAAGACTTCCGTCGCACCGTTTTCCGCGAACACCTCGGCGATCACCGCCGCGTCCTCGCCGCTGGCCCGCCCGCGCTCATCGGAGCCGGCCACCAGCATCGCGGCCGCCCCGCGATCCAGGTCCATGCGCATGGCGTCCTCGACAGCGTTGATCGCCACCGCATCCATGAACTCCAGCATCGAAGGCCGCAGCCGCGCAACGACTCCCAGCACGGCGTCGACGGCCGCCGCCACCGAGGCGAACGACGCCACCACCACGCTGGAGACGTTCTGCGCCGGCAGCAGGCGCAGCGTTACCTCCGTGACGACGCCCAAAGTTCCCTCGCTGCCGACGAACAGCTTCGTCAGCGAGAGACCCGCCACGTCCTTCAGCCGGGGGCCGCCGAGGCGCACGGCGGTGCCGTCGGCCAGCACCACCTGCAGGCCCAAAACGTAATCGGTGGTGACGCCGTACTTCACGCAGCACAACCCGCCGGCGTTGGTGGCGATGTTGCCGCCGATGCTGCAGATCTCGAACGACGACGGATCCGGCGGATACCACAGCCCGTACTCGGCGACGGCCTGTTTCACCTCCGCGTTGAACAGGCCCGGCTGGCACACCGCGGTGCGCGTGACGGGGTCCACCGTGATGTCACGCATCTTCTCCGTCGACAGCACGATGCCGTTGTCCACCGCCGTCGCCCCGCCGGACAGGCCGCTGCCGGCGCCCCGGGTCACCACCGGCACCCGGTGGGCCGAGGCCCAGCGCATGACGGTCTGCACCTCCTCGGTGCGCCGCGGCCGGACCACGGCCAGCGGCTTGCCGGCCGACGGGTCGAAGGCGCGGTCCTGGCGGTAGCCCTCGGTGATGGTGGGGTCGGTGACGACCATCCCGTCGGGCAGCTTGGCGATCAACTCGGCCAGGGAGGCGTCCACGACCCGATCCTAAGCAGCGACGATCGCGACATCGTAGGCAGACAGCTGGTCGTCCGCGGTGACGATGGTCAGGTCGAGCAGTTGTGCCTGAGCGACGAGGACCCGGTCGAACGGATCGCGGTGGTGATCGGGAAGATCGGCGGTCTTCAGCGTGTGCACGTGGTCGACCGTCAGGGGAGAGGTGCCGGAGCGACGCATGCGATCCGGGACGTAGGAGGCCGGCGGTTCGGGCAGCGCGAGTTTGCCCAGCCGGTACTTGATGGCGATCTCCCAGGCGCTGGCCGCCGACAAGAGGATGACGTTGCGCACGTCCGCAACGATCGCGCGTGTCTCGTCGCTCATCCGATCGGGCGCGGACTGCATCCACAACCAGACATGGGTGTCGATGAGGTAGCGCTTCACCGGTGGAAGCTTTCGAGGACATCGTCGGGCAGTGCGGCGTCGAAATCGTCGGGCACCGTGTAGACGCCGCGGTCGATGCCCAGGCGGCGGGCGCTTTGGGTATGGAATGGCGAGAGCTTCGCGATGGGTTCGCCGCCGCGAGCGATTTCCACCTCCTGGCCCGCTTCGACTAGTCGCAGCAGCTCCGAGAGCCGGGACTTCGCCTCGTGCACCCCGACCCTGATCGCGGCGGACTTAGTCATGGACTTAGTTTAGTCGCCCCACGCCGCTGCGACGTCAAATCCGGCTTGGTGGCGCGGTCCAGCTCCCGCAGCGACGGCATGCCGCACGCGATGAGGCCGATCAGCAGGATCGGCACCGCCAGCGCCAGGAACGTGACCCGCAGTCCGGCGGCGTCGGCGAGCGGACCGGCGACCAGCAACCCCAGCGGCCCGGCCGCGTAGGTCAGCCCCGCCATCACCCCGACCACCCGGCCGCGCAGATGATGCGGGGCCCGGGTCTGCATCACGTAGTTGTAGATCGGCTGGATCGGCCCGTAGACGACGCCGATCACCGCGCACAGCACCAGGATCACCGGCAACGGCGGCAGGAATGCGATGCCGACCGCCGCCGCCCCGAAGGTCAGCATCGCCGTCAGCACCGCCGTGCGCCGCCGCGTGTGTTTGGACAGCACGGCGTAGCCGAGCGCGCCGACGACGCCGCCGCCCCCGAGCGCCATCAAGGCCCAGCCCAGCTGCGCGGGCTGGTGATGGTCGCTGAAGTATTTGGGAAACAGCACGCTCTCCATTGGCAGGTACAACGCGGTCACGAAGAGGTCGATCAGCCCGAGCGTCCGCAGCACCCGCAGGTTCCAGACGAATCGCATCCCCTCGGCGACGCCGGACACCAGTCCCTGGGGTCGCGTCGCGGGGTGCGGCGTGCCGACGCCCTCCAGCCGCAGGCCGCCAATTGCCAAGAAGGACAACCCGAATAGGCCCGCCGTGACCCACATCGTGTTGACGCCGCCGACCGTCGCGATCATCAACCCCCCGATTCCCGGGCCCACGATGTAGGCCAGGTTGAGGATCGCCTCGTAGATGCTGTTGGTGCGGTCCAGCGACCAGCCGGCCCGGGAGGCGGCCTCGGGCAGCATCGACTGGCGCGCCGTGGTGCCGGCCGGATCGAACGCGGCCGAGAAGAAGGCCAACACGGCCAGCTCGGCGACGTTGATCGCGTCGGCGCCAAACAACAACGCGGTCAGCGGCACCGCCGCCACCGCCGTGCCGGACAGCGAATCGGAGACCAGCGACACCCGTCGTCGCCCGAAAAAGTCGACCGCGGTGCCAGCCACCAACGTGGAGAGCACCAGGGGCAACGTCATGGCCGCGGCCACGATGGACGCGTCCTTGGCGCTGTCGTGGTGCTGCAACGCCAGCCACGGGAACGCGACGATCGAGATGCCGGTGCCCGCCGTCGCCACCAGCGTGGCGAACAGGATCAGAACCGCCGGGCCTCTGCTTTTCATGGGATATCGCGGCTGAATGTAGCGCCAAGGCCCCATTTCCGGCGACCGATTTTTGGGCTCATGCAGGATGTTCATGTGCTCGCCCACCCGAATACCGGCCACGCGTTCGCGTCCCCGGTGGTGCCCGGCTCCGGATGGCCGGGCGACCCGGCCACGCCGGGGACGCCGGTGGCCGCCGATCCGACCCAGGTCGCCGCATCGAGCGCCCAGGTCGCGTCGATACCGGAACTGGACGCGCTGATCAGCGTCTGCCGGGCCTGCCCGCGGCTGGTCACCTGGCGCGAGGAGGTCGCCGCCACCAAGCGCCGGGCGTTCGCCGACCAGCCCTATTGGGGGCGCCCGGTGCCGGGCTGGGGGTCGGAGCGGCCCTGGCTGCTGATCGTCGGGCTGGCGCCCGCCGCGCACGGCGCCAACCGGACCGGGCGGATGTTCACCGGCGACCGCTCCGGCGACCAGTTGTACGCGGCGCTGCACCGGGCCGGGCTGGTCAATCAGCCGACCAGCGTGGATGCGGCGGACGGCCTGCGCGCCAACGGGATTCGGATCGCCGCGCCGGTGCGGTGCGCGCCGCCAGCCAACGCGCCGACCCCTGCGGAGCGGGACACCTGCTGGCCGTGGCTTCAGGCCGAATGGCGGCTGGTGTCCGAGCATGTCCGCGTGATCGTGGCCCTGGGCGGGTTCGCGTGGCAGATCGCGCTGCGGCTGGTGTCGGGGACGCCCAAGGCGCGGTTCGGTCACGGCGTCGTCGCGGACCTGGGATCGGGTGTGCGGCTGCTTGGCTGCTACCACCCGAGCCAGCAAAACATGTTCACCGGTAGGTTGACTCCCGTAATGCTCGACGACATCTTCACTGACGCTAAGAGGTTGGCAGGAATCACGTGACCGACGTTCTGGTTTCCGGTGCCAGCGTGGCCGGTATGACGGCGGCGTATTGGCTTGCCCGCCATGGCTATTCGGTCACCGTGGTGGAGCGCCATCCGGGGCTGCGGCCGGGCGGCCAGGCGATCGACGTGCGGGGCCCGGCGCTGACGGTGCTCGAACGCATGATGCTGCGGGCCGCCGCCGACCACGTGCGGACCCGCATCCGCGGCGCGTCCGTCGTCGACGCCGACGGCAACGAGCTGTCCGAGGACACCGAATCGACGCCCACCGGTGGGATAATTGCCAACCCCGATATCGAGCTGCTGCGCGACGATCTTATCGAATTGATCTATGACACAACCAAATTGAACACGGAATACCTGTTCGACGACAGCATCTCCGCGCTGGAGGACGACGGCAGCGCGGTCAAGGTGACGTTCGAGCGCGCCGAGGCGCGCAACTTCGACCTGGTGATCGGTGCCGACGGCCTGCACTCCAACGTGCGCCGGCTGGTCTTCGGCCCGGAGGCGCAATTCGTCGAGCGGCTGGGCACCTACGCGGCGATCTTCACGGTGCCCAACTTCCTGGACCTCGACTACTGGCAGACCTGGCATTACGGCGACAACACCATGGTCGGCGTCTACAGCGCCCGCAACAACACCGAGGCCCGGGCCATGGTGGGCTTCATGGAGGCCGACCTGCGAATCGATTACCGCGACACCGAGGCCGTGTTCGCCGAGCTGGAGCGCCGGATGGCCGACGACGGCTGGGTGCGCCCGCAGCTGCTGCAGTACATGCGGACCGCGCCAGACTTCTACTTCGACGAGATGTCTCAGGTCAAGATGGACCGCTGGTCGAAAGGCCGAGTGGCCCTCGTCGGCGACGCGGG
>NZ_LZSE01000105.1 GCF_001665295.1 Mycobacterium sp. 1554424.7
GACAGCGGATGCGGGTAACCACTCGGCATCGCAACTCCTTAAATCCATGGATGTTGCGTTGACCGTATGAATCCGCCCCGCAGTTTCGCGCAACAACTCGACGTTCGGCCTAGAGGCCAGTCACGCGCCGTGACCCGGCGGCACCCGCTCGCCCTCGACCGGCGGCCCGGGAGGCGTTCCGTCCCCGAACGGCCTGCCGCCCAAGGTTTCCCGGCTGTGCGGGGCGAGCCAGCCGGCCAGGTCCGGGCCCTTGGGCACGATGCGGGTCGGATTGATGTCGGCGTGCACGATGTAGTAGTGCTGCTTGATCTGGACGAAGTCGACGGTGTCGCCGAAGCCCGGCGTCTGGAACAGGTCGCGCGCATAGGCCCACAGGACCGGCATTTCGGACAGCTTGGACCGATTGCACTTGAAGTGCCCGTGGTAGACCGGGTCGAAGCGGGCCAGGGTGGTGAACAGCCGGACGTCGGCCTCGGTGATGGTGTCGCCCACCAGGTATCGCTGGTTGGCCAGGCGATCGCTGACCCAGTCCAACGCGGTGAACAGCCGGTCGTAGGCCGCTTCGTAGGCGTCCTGGGTGCCGGCGAAACCGCAGCGGTAGACGCCGTTGTTGATCTCGGTGTAGATCCGCCGGCTCACCTCGTCGATCTCGGCGCGCAGCGGCTCGGGGTATAGCTGAGGAGCGCCCTCGCGGTGATAGGCCGTCCACTCGGTGGAGAGGTCCAGCGTCATCTGCGCGAAATCGTTGGTGACCACCGCGCCGGTCGGGATGTCCACGATCGCCGGCACCGTGATGCCTTTGGGGTAGTCGGGGAAGCGTTTGAAGTAGGCGTCCTGCAGCCGCGGGATTTTGAGCACCGGGTCGACGCCGCCCGGGTCGAGGTCGAAGGTCCAGCTCCGCTTGTCGTGGGTGGGCCCGCAAAAACCAATGGAGAGAACGTCTTCCAGCCCCAGCAGCCGCCGGACGATGATCGCGCGGTTGGCCCACGGACAAGCGCGCGCCACGATGAGCCGATACCGGCCGGGCTCTACGGGGTAGCCGTCGCGGCCGTCGGCGGTGATGCGGGTGTTGATGTAGTTGGTGTCGCGGGTGAATTCGCCCGCCGGGGCGACATAGGAGGCCATGGCATCGATTCTGCCGCAGTTACCGATTCGCCTCCGTCGGCGTCGACGCCGACAGGAACCGACGAGCGAGGTTGGTCTCGGTCGACTCCGCCGGTTCCCAATGTGCGATCCACGGTCCGGTGCCCTCGGACTGATCGACGATCCCGTCCTCGAGCCAGGTGTACCGGCCTTCCAGCACGTCGTGGGTCAGCCGAACGTCGCTGCTGTCGGTGTTGGTCCACAGCGCCTGGAAGAGGGCCTCGACCCGCAGGGTCGCTTGTTGACAGAAGGTGTCGGCCAGCTCGTAGGCCTGGCGGCCGACGGCCGGGTCCGCCGCCCGCTGACCCTCGGCGCGCACACACGCCGCGGACATCGCGAACAGCTCCGCGCCGATGTCGACGACGCGCCCGAGGAATCCCTGCCGCTGCTCGAGCTTGGCCTGCCAGCGCGCCATCCCGTAGAAGGTGTTGCGGGCCAGCTTGCGGGTGGAGCGTTCGACGAACCGCAGGTGCGACGCCAGCTGGCCGAACTCGCTGTAGGCCCGGGGCCGCTGCCCTTCGCCGAATACCAACTGCGGCAACCACTTTGCGTAGAAACCGCTCGCTCCGACGGCCGCGGCGGCCTTCTCGCGCAAACCGGTGTCGGGCTTGGCGAGGTCACCCGCCACGCTCAGGTGGGCGTCGACCGCCTCCCGCGCGATGAGCAGCCGCATGATCTCGCTGGATCCCTCGAAGATGCGGTTGATCCGCAGGTCGCGCACCACCTGCTCGGCCGGCACCGCGCGCTCCCCCCGCGCGGCCAGCGACTCGGCGGTCTCGTAGCCGCGCCCGCCGCGGATCTGCACGAGTTCGTCGGCGATCAGGCAGGCCATCTCGCTAGACCACAACTTGGCCAGCGCCGCCTCGATCCGGATGTCGTTGCGGCCTTCGTCGGCCATCTGGGCGGACAGTTCGAGTACGGCGTCAAGCGCGTAAGTGGTGGCCGCGATGAACGAGATCTTGCTCGCGACCGCTTCGTGTTTGGCCAGTGGCTTGCCCCATTGCACGCGCTCCCCCGACCACTCGCGGGCGATCTTCAGCGCCCACTTCGACGATCCCGTCGCGCTCGCTGGAATCGACAGCCGCCCGGCGTTGAGCGTGGTCAGCGCGATCTTCAGGCCGTCGCCTTCCCGGCCGATCAGGTTTTCGGCGGGCACCCGCACCCGGTGCAGCCGGGTCACGCCGTTCTCGATGCCGCGCAGTCCCATGAACTTGTTGCGCCGCTCCACGGTGATCCCGGGCGAGTCGGCCTCGACGACGAAGGCGCTGATTCCGCCGCGGTGCCCCTCGCTCTTGGGCACCCGGGCCATGATCACCAGCAGTTCGGCGACCACGCCGTTGGTGGTCCACAACTTCACGCCCTCGAGTTCGTACGCCTTCCCGTCCTCGATCGGCGTCGCCGTCGACGCCAGCCGGGCCGGGTCCGAGCCCACGTCCGGTTCGGTGAGTAGGAACGCCGATATGGCGCCAGCGGCGCAGCGCGGCAAGAACTTCCGCTTCTGTTCGGGCGTCCCGGCGAGTTTGAGCGGCTCGGGTACCCCGATCGACTGGTGGGCGGACAGCAGCGCGCCGAGGCTGGGATGAACCGACGAGATCATCACCAGCGCCCGGTTGTACGCCACTTGCGACATGCCCAGGCCGCCGTATTCGGTGGGTATCTTCATGCCGAAGCAGCCCAGTTCGGCCAGGGCCTTCACGTATTCGTCGGGGATCTGCGAGTCGCGCTCGATGACGCTGCCGTCGACGGTGTCGAGGAAGTCCCGCACCTTGCCGAGGAAGGCGCGAATGCGCGCCTCGTCGGCCTCGGTTGGTTTGGGAAACGGGTGGATGAGCTCTATCGGGAAGTGACCGAGAAAGAGCCCCTTGGCGAATGACGGTTTGTCCCAACCGCTTTCGCGGGATTCCTCGGCGAGGGCCCTCGCTTGTTCCTCGGTGACCTGCGCTTGCTGTGCCATCGCCGCCTCCTCGCTAACGACTCACATCGAGGTCTAAGTACCCGCCTGCGGGCGGAACAATTGACCTACGAATGTCGAAGTTACCACCGAGTAGCTTCGCAGCACACCGGTTAGTTGCGAGTCGTCGGCCCAGTTAGGAGTCGAGCTCCCGGGCGACCGCCTTGACCACCTCGGAGACGCGGCGGGCGGTCTTGCGGTCGGGGTATCGCCCCTTGCGCAGCTCCGGCTGCACGGCGCCTTCCAGCAGGGTGATCATGTCCTCGACCATCCCGTGCAGCTCGTCGGGGCTGTGCTTGTGCTCGACGGGTGTCGCCTCGCGGCGCGTCTTGGCGAGGCTGGGCGGGGGATCGATCAGCTTGAGGCTCAACGCTTGCGGACCGCGCCGGCCGGAGGCCACGCCGAACTCCACCCGCTGCCCCGACTTGAGTCCCTCCACCCCTTCGGGCAACGCCGACGAGCGGACGTACACGTCCTCCCCGTCCTCCTGTGACAGGAAGCCGAATCCCTTTTCGGTGTCGTACCACTTAACCTTGCCGGTCGGCACTGGTCTCACCTGCTTGTCTGACGGATTACTAGGATGGACGACGCAAGAAGCGTCCCGCCTGCGCAGGACGCATGTTGGATTCTGATCCTACTCGGCCGCGCCCCCGGCGAGCACCCCCGTCGCCCGTGACTCGGTAGTCTGGCGGTACCGCTGGAGGAGATATGCGCCTGATCCTGAACGTCATCTGGCTCGTGTTCGGCGGCCTGTGGATGGCCGCCGGATATCTGCTGGCGGCGCTGGTGAGTTTTCTGCTCATCGTCACCATCCCCTTCGGCTTCGCGTCGCTGCGCATCGCGTCGTACGCCCTGTGGCCGTTCGGCCGCACGATCGTCGACAAGCCGACCGCCGGCACCGGCGCCCTGATCGGAAATGTCGTCTGGGTCCTGCTGTTTGGGGTGTGGCTGGCGATCGGCCATCTGGTGAGCGCACTGGCCATGGCGGTCACGATCGTCGGGATACCGCTGGCGGTGGCCAACCTCAAGTTGATCCCGGTGTCGTTGATGCCGCTGGGTAAGGAAATCGTTCCCGTCAGCTCCCCCACCCGATTCGCAACGGTGCCCGCATGACGCTGACCGCCCTGGGCTTACCGTCGGTGCCAAGCCGCACCGGCGATCCCGTCGCTCGCGAGGTTCCGGGCAGCGGCCCGTTGCTGGACACCTACGGACGCGCCGCCACCGATCTGCGGGTGTCGCTGACCGATCGGTGCAATCTGCGGTGCACCTACTGCATGCCGGCCGAGGGCTTGGACTGGCTGCCCGGGGAGCAATTGCTGAGCCCCGACGAGCTGGCCAGGCTGATGCATATCGCCGTCACCCGGCTCGGCATCACCAGCGTCCGGTTCACCGGTGGTGAGCCCTTGCTCGCCCGCCATCTGGAACAGGTCGTCGCGGCGGCGGCCGGGCTGCGACCGCGCCCCGAGATCTCGCTGACCACCAACGGTGTGGGGCTGGCGCGGCGGGCCGCCGCGCTCGCCGCGGCCGGCCTGGATCGGGTCAACGTGTCGATGGACAGCGTCGACCCGGACCACTTCGCCGCCATCACCCGCCGCGACCGGCTCGCCGCCGTGCTGGACGGCCTCGCGGCCGCCAAGGAGGCGGGACTGACACCGGTCAAGGTCAACGCCGTGCTCGATCCCGCGACCGGTCGTGAGGACGTCGTCGGCCTGCTGCGGTTCTGCCTCGAGCATGGCTATCAATTGCGGGTCATCGAGCAGATGCCGCTGGACGCCGGGCATCGGTGGCGCCGAGGCGCCGCGCTGACCGCGGACGACGTGCTGGCGGTGCTGAGCCCGCACTTCCGGCTGCACCCGGACCCGGCGCCGCGCGGTTCGGCCCCCGCCGAGCTGTGGCTGGTCGACACGGGCCCGAACACGCCGAGCGCGAAGTTCGGTGTCATCGCGTCGGTGTCGCACGCGTTCTGCTCGACCTGCGACCGCACCCGGCTGACGGCCGACGGCCAGATCCGCAGTTGCCTGTTCTCGACCGAGGAGACCGACCTTCGCGGGCTGCTGCGCGGCGGGGCCGGCGACGACGCCATCGAGGCGGCGTGGCGCGCCGCGATGTGGAGCAAGCCCGCCGGCCATGGCATCAACGATCCCGACTTCGTTCAGCCCGCCCGCCCGATGAGCGCGATCGGTGGCTAGCCCCATGGGTCAGGCCCCGGCCGACGCGCAGGGAATGCAGGTGACGGTGCGCTACTTCGCCGCCGCGCGCGCCGCGGCGGGCGCCGAATCGGAGACCGTGGTGGTGTGTCCGGGCACCACGGTGGCCGACTTGGTCGAGCGCCTCGGCATCCGGGGTTCTCGCCTCGCCACCGTGCTGAGCCGATGCTCATACCTGCGCGACGGCATCGCCGTCCGCGACGAAACCACTCCGTTACAGAGCGGTGACACGATCGACGTTCTGCCGCCCTTCGCCGGCGGCTAAAACTGTGAGATAACTCACGTAACGGAACGATAACGGCTAAATCACGCTCCGATCTCGGGCGTATTGACCAGCGGAAATCCCTAGCGTTCCTGGGCTTTTCGCAGATGGCCGTGAGGGAAACGCCGGGTTTCGCAAGACGTGACGAGACGAACAGAACGCGCTAGCGTCTCCGACGGTTCGTCGATCTACCGAACGGCGTTCCTCCCTTCCTATCGCGCCGAGCTCCATCCAATAGGCGGGGGTGACCGAAAGCGGATGGAGGCGGGGGACCCACCGGTCCACCGTGATCGGACTGGGGCCGCTTGCGGCTCCTAGGGGTGAAGCCGACGCCGGCTCCCATGCGGAGTGCGGCGACGGCCGGGTGGCCTCTCCAACCCGAACCCGACAGCTGACCTCGTAGGCGCGTCACACGAGAGGAATATTCCGGCGCGTATGAGTGGACGTCACCGTAAGCCCACAACATCCAGCATCAGCGTCGCCAAAATCGCCTTCACGGGGGCGGTTCTTGGTGGCGGCAGCATCGCCATGGCCGCCCAGGCCGCCGCGGCCACCGACGGCGAGTGGGACCAGGTAGCCCGCTGCGAGTCCGGCGGCAACTGGGGCATCAACACCGGCAACGGCTACCACGGCGGTGTGCAGTTCAGCTCGAGCACCTGGGCCGCGCACGGCGGCGGCCAATACGCCCCGTCGGCCGAACTGGCAACCAAGGAACAACAGATCGCGGTCGCCGAGCGCGTGCTCGCGACCCAGGGTCGCGGCGCCTGGCCCGTGTGCGGCGGTCCGCTATCGGGCCCCAGCCCGCGCGAGGTTCCCGCGCCAGTGCCGGCGGGCATGGATAACCCCCTCGACTTGCCCGGGCTCAACGGCTTGCCGCCGCTGGCACCACCGCCCGCGGACGCCCCGCCGCCGGACGCTCCTCCGCCGCCGCCGCCCGCCGATCCGGCCCCGCCGGTGACGCTGACGGCGATGGGGCAACCCGCGCCGCCGCCGGACGTGACACCCCCGGCGCCCCCCGCGGACGCCGCGCCTCCCGCGGACGCCGCGCCTCCCGCGGACGCCGCGCCTCCCGCGGACGCCCCGCCGCCCGCGCCTCCCGCGGACGTGCCGGCCGAACCGCAGCACGCTTCGACCGTGGGCTACACCCGGCAACTGTGGGAAGCGATCCGCGGCGCGGACATCCACGGGAACGACGCGCTGGACGCGCTGGCGCAGCCGCCTCAGGCCGGCTGACACCGTTACTTCAGACGCCCGGCGCCCTCCCGCGAACCTGCCGACTGCGGGAGGGCGCCGGGTCCGTCTCTAGGCCGAGCCCACCCATTCTTCGGTCCCGTCGTCGAAGAACTGGTGCTTCCACACCGGTAGCCGCGCCTTGATGGTGTCCACCAGCTGGGCGCAGGTGTCGAAGGCCGCCTGTCGATGGTCCGCGGCAACCGCGGCCACCAGTGCCGCCTCCCCGATGCGCAGCACGCCGATGCGGTGGCTGGCCGCGATCGCGCGCACCCCGCTCGACCCCTCGGCGACCTCGCCGACGACCTGGGCCAGGACCTGCTCGGCCGACGGGTGCGCGGAGTACTCCAACCGCACCACCCGGCGGCCCCCGTCGTGGTCGCGAATCATGCCGACAAACCCGACGACTGCCCCGGCCGACTGATGGCCGACCAGCTCTTCGTGCTCCGCCAGAACGATCGGCTCTTCGGTCATGGCGGCGCGCAGAACGCGCGTCATCCCTGGTGGTCCCCGCCGGCGATCTGGTCGAGCGCGTGATCGAGCACGTCGGCGAGCACCCCGAGCCCATCGCGCACCCCGCCGGGTGATCCTGGCAGATTCACGATCAGCGTGCGGCCCGCCACGCCGCACACGCCGCGCGACAGCACCGACGTCGGCACCTTGGGCAGCCCGGCGTGGCGGATGGCGTCGGCGAGCCCGGGGATCATGTAGTCCAGCACCGCCACCGTCTGGTCCGGCGTGCCGTCGCTGGGCGAGATGCCGGTGCCGCCGGAGGTGAGGATGAGGTCGACGTCGGCGTCGAGCGCCCCACGCAGCGCCTCGCCGACCGGAGCCCCGTCGGCCACCACCTCGGGCTGCACGGGCGAAAACCCATGCTGCTCAAGCCATTCCGCGATGATCGGCCCGCACCGGTCGTCGTACACGCCGGACGACGCTCGGGTCGACGCGATGATTATTCGTGCGGAACGCGCGCCCATCACCGCTCCCAATTTCCGGTTTTGCCGCCCTGCTTGCGAAGCACCCGGATGTCGTCGAGGCGAGCGGCCGGGTCGACGGCTTTGATCATGTCGTACAGCGTGAGGCCCGCCACGCTGACGGCGGTCAGGGCCTCCATCTCCACGCCCGTTCGGTCGGTGCTGCGCACCGTCGCGGTGATCTCGATGTCGGCATCGCCGACGGTGAAATCGACCTCGACCCCGGTGAGCGCGAGCTGATGGCAGAGCGGGATCAGGTCGCTGGTGCGCTTGGCCGCCAGGATGCCCGCCACCCGGGCGGTGGCCAAGGCGTCGCCCTTGGGCAGGCCACCCGTCGAGATGAGCGCCACCACCTCCGGCGAGGTGCGCAGGGCACCCGCCGCGACGGCGGTGCGCCGAGTCGCGCCCTTTTCCGTGACGTCGACCATGTGCGCCGCGCCGCGCTCGTCCAGATGCGAGAGCGTGCCTGCCGAGGCCTTGGCGGCCTCCGGGGCCCTAGCCATCGGTTATCGGTTGACGACCGTAACCGGGTGAACGTAGGGCAGGTCGGTCGCGGGCAACGGGAAGACCAGCTCACCGAAGGGTGACAACGCACCCGTGCGATCGGCCACCAATTCGCTCACGGCATGGTCGTCAGGGTCGGTCGTCGGCCAGCCGTTGTCGACGTAGTTGGTCTTGCGCGCCTTGCCTTCAGCAGTGTCAGCCACGGGGTCCATTCTGACAGGTCGCGCCCCCGCCTGTAGCGCAAGGCCATGCTGACCGTGGGCTTTGCGTACGAGCCGGTAGGCGCGACTGCTTTACGCTGGTCAGCAATGACCGACAACTCCCCGGACATCCCGCTGGGGTCCTGGCTGGCCGACTTGCCCGACGAGCGGCTGATCCGACTGCTGGAACTACGGCCGGACCTCGCGCAGCCGCCGCCTGGCAGCATCGCGGCGCTGGCCGCCCGCGCGCAGGCGCGCCAGTCGGTCAAGGCCGCCACCGACGACCTGGACTTCTTGCGGCTGGCGGTCCTCGATGCGCTGCTGGTGCTGCAGGCCGATTCCGCCCCGGTGCAGGTCGCCAAGCTGCTTGCGCTCATCGGGGATCGGGCCCCCGAAGCCGAGGTGATCGGCGCGCTGGACGACTTGCGGCAGCGCGCCCTGGCGTGGGGCGAGGCGGCGGTCCGGGTGGCGGCCGACGCCGGCACGGCTTTGCCATGGCACCCAGGCCAAGTCACGCTCGAGGACAGCTCACGCACGGGCGAGGAGATCGCCGCCCTCGTCGACGCGCTCGACCAGGCGCAGCTCGACGTGCTCTACAAACTGCTCGAGGGTTCGCCCATGGGCCGCACCCGCGACGCCGCGCCGGGCGCGCCGGCGGATCGGCCGGTGCCGCAGCTGCTGGCGCTGGGCCTGCTGCGGCGCATCGATGCCGAGACCGTCATCTTGCCCCGGCACGTCGGGCAGGTGCTGCGGGGCGAGGACCCCGGCCCCATGCGGCTCACGGCCCCCGACCCGGTGGTGTCGACCACCACCGCGGACGATGTCGATGCGGTGGCGGCGGGTGCCGTCATCGATGTGCTCCGGGAGTTCGACGTGCTGCTGCAAACCCTCGGCGCCGCACCGGTTTCCGAGCTGCGCAGCGGCGGACTGGGGATTCGCGACCTCAAGCGGCTGGCCAAGACGACCGGCATCGAGGAACCGCGGCTGGGCCTGATCCTCGAGATCGGCGCCGCGGCCGGCTTGATCGCCAGCGGCATGCCGGACCCGGAGCCCACCGACGGCGACGGACCGTATTGGGCGCCGACGGCGGCCACCGAACGGTTCTCCGCGATGTCGGCCGCCGAGCGCTGGCACCTGCTGGCCAGCACGTGGCTTGACCTACCGGGCCGGCCGGCGTTGATCGGCACCCGCGGACCCGACGCCAAACCCTATGGCGCCCTGACGGATTCGCTGTATTCGACGGCCGCGCCGCTGGACCGCCGACTCCTGCTGGGCATGCTGGCCGGACTGCCAGCCGGGGCCGGTGTCGACGCCGTCACCGCCTCGGCGGCGCTGATCTGGCGGCGCCCGCGCTGGGCCAGGCGACTGCAGCCGCAGCCCGTGTCCGATCTGCTGGCCGAATGCCAGGCGCTGGGCCTGGTCGGTCGCGGGGCGATCAGCACGCCCGGCCGGGCGCTGCTCGACGAAGCCGGCGATCCGGGGATCGCCGTGGAGGCCATGGCGCGGGCGATGCCCGCACCGATCGACCATTTCCTGTTGCAGGCCGACCTGACCGTCGTGGTGCCCGGGCCGCTGCAGCGCGACCTCGCCGAGGACCTGGCCACCGTCGCGAGCGTCGAATCGGCCGGCACGGCGATGGTGTACCGCATCAGCGAGCAGTCCATCCGGCATGCACTTGACATCGGCAAAACCCGCGACTGGATGCACGACCTTTTCGGCAGGCACTCCAAAACCCCAGTGCCGCAAGGGCTCACCTACCTCATCGATGACATCGCCCGCCGGCATGGCCAGCTCCGGATCGGCATGGCCTCGTCGTTCGTGCGGTGCGAGGACCCGGCGCTGCTGGCGCAGGCGGTGGCCGCCGCGGAGGACCTGCAGTTGCGCGCCCTGGCGCCGACGGTCGCGGTGTCGCCGGCGCCCATCGCCGAGGTGCTCGTGAGGTTGCGCCACGCGGGTTTCGCCCCGGCCGCCGAGGATTCCTCCGGGTCGATCGTCGACGTCCGGCCGCGCGGAGCCAGGGTGCCCACCCCGCAACAACGCCGGCCCTACCGTGCCGCGCCCCGCCCCAGCGCCGAGACGCTCAACGCCGTCGTCTCGGTGCTGCGCAAGGTGACCGCTGCGCCGTTCGGCAATATCCGCGTCGACCCCGCGGTCACCATGTCGCTGCTGCAGCGCGCGGCCAAGGACCAGGACACGCTGGTGATCGGCTATCTCGACGCCGCCGGCGTGGCCACCCAGCGGGTCGTGTCGCCGATCTCCGTAAGGGGAGGGCAGCTGGTCGCGTTCGATTCGGCGTCCGGGCGGCTGCGTGACTTCGCCATTCACCGCATCACGTCGGTGGTGTCGGCCGAGTCCGGATAATGCAGGTATGCGCGCCGACCACGATGCAGTGGGGGCACCCCCAGCCGCGAAGCGGCGAGGGGGACGCGTAGCGCGATGAGGAGGAGTGGCGCTAAATGTCCGACGGACCCTTGATCGTGCAGTCCGACAAGACGGTGCTGCTCGAAGTGGACCACGAGCTGGCCGGCGCGGCGCGCGCCGCCATCGCGCCGTTCGCCGAGCTGGAACGCGCACCCGAGCACGTGCACACCTACCGCATCACCCCGCTGGCGCTGTGGAACGCCCGGGCCGCCGGCCACGACGCCGAACAGGTCGTCGACGCGCTGGTCAGCTTCTCCCGCTACGCGGTGCCCCAGCCGCTGCTGGTCGACATCGTCGACACCATGGCCCGCTACGGCCGGCTGCAGCTGGTCAAGCACCCGGCGCACGGCCTGACGCTGGTGAGCTTCGATCGAGCGGTGCTCGAGGAGGTGCTGCGCAACAAGAAGATCGCGCCGATGCTCGGCGCGCGCATCGACGACGACACCGTCGTCGTGCACCCCAGCGAGCGGGGTCGGGTCAAGCAGATGCTCCTCAAGATCGGCTGGCCCGCAGAGGATCTCGCCGGTTACGTCGACGGCGAGGCGCACCCGATCACCCTGGAGCAGGACGGCTGGCACCTGCGTGACTACCAGCAGCTGGCGGCCGACTCGTTCTGGTCGGGCGGTTCCGGGGTGGTGGTGCTGCCGTGCGGTGCCGGCAAGACGCTCGTCGGCGCGGCCGCCATGGCCAAGGCCGGTGCGACGACGCTGATCCTGGTGACCAACATCGTCGCGGCCCGGCAATGGAAACGCGAGCTGGTCGCGCGCACCTCGCTGACCGAGGACGAGATCGGCGAATACTCGGGCGAACGCAAGGAGATTCGGCCCGTCACCATCTCGACGTACCAGATGATCACGCGGCGCACCAAGGGCGAATACCGGCACTTGGAGCTCTTCGACAGCCGCGACTGGGGGCTGATCATCTACGACGAGGTGCACCTCCTGCCGGCGCCGGTGTTCCGGATGACGGCCGACCTGCAGTCCAAGCGGCGACTTGGCCTGACCGCCACCTTGATTCGCGAAGACGGCCGCGAGGGTGACGTGTTCTCTCTGATCGGGCCCAAGCGGTACGACGCGCCGTGGAAGGACATCGAGGCGCAGGGCTGGATCGCGCCGGCGGAGTGCGTCGAGGTGCGGGTCACCATGACCGACAACGAGCGGATGATGTACGCCACCGCCGAACCCGAGGAGCGATACCGGCTGTGCTCGACGGTGCACACCAAAATCGCTGTGGTGAAGTCGATCCTGGAGAAACACCCCGGCGAACAGACGCTGGTGATCGGCGCCTACCTGGATCAGCTCGACGAACTCGGCGCCGAGCTGAACGCACCGGTGATCCAGGGCTCGACCCGAACGAAGGAGCGGGAGGCGTTGTTCGACGCGTTTCGCCGTGGCGAGGTGTCAACCCTGGTGGTGTCCAAGGTGGCCAACTTCTCCATCGACTTGCCGGAAGCGTCCGTGGCCGTGCAGGTTTCGGGGACGTTCGGCTCGCGACAGGAGGAGGCCCAGCGGCTGGGCCGGCTGCTGCGGCCCAAGCACGACGGCGGCGGCGCGATGTTCTATTCCGTGGTGGCCCGTGACAGCCTCGACGCCGACTACGCCGCGCACCGCCAACGCTTCCTAGCCGAGCAGGGGTACGGCTACATCATCCGCGACGCGGACGACCTACTCGGCCCCGCGATTTAGGGGTCACCACCCCTCGCGAGCAGACGCAAAATCGCCCTCGCGCAAGGCATTCTGGGCGATTTTGCGTCTGGTGGCGGGGCAGGGCCCGGCGAACACTGCCAGAGGAACTAGAGCGACAGGATCGTCGCCGACGCGGTCCCCGGCGCGCCGTACACCTGCGCGAGCCCGACGCGCGGGTTGCCGGGCACCTGACGCTCGCCCGCCTCGCCGCGCAGCTGACGCACCAGCTCGTGCATCTGGCGCAGGCCCGACGCGCCGATCGGCTCGCCGTTGGCGATCAGCCCGCCGTCGGTGTTGACCGGCATCGAGCCGTGGATCTCGGTGGCGCCGTCGGCCAGCAGCTTCTCCTGCTCACCGTCGGCACACAGGCCGGTCTCGGCCATGTGGATGACCTCGTTGCCGGCGTCGGTGTCCTGCAGTTGGGCCACGTCGACGTCCTCGGGCCCGATGCCGGCGGCCTCGTAGGCCGCCTTGGACGCGTACACCGTCGGGGAGACATCCTCGTCCAGCGGGGCGAAGGTGGCGTGCACCTCGTAGGCGCCGTACCGGCGGGTCCGGATTTCGCAGGCACGCACGTACACCGGCTTGTCGGTGTACTTGTGCGCGATGTCGGCCCGGCACATGACCACCGCCGCGGCGCCCTCGTCCGGCGCGCAGAACATGTACTGCGTCAGCGGGTAGTTGAGCACCGGCGAGTTGAGGATCTGCTCCTCGGGAATCGGCTTGCGGCGGAACGCATTCGGGTTGAGCGCGCCGTTGCGGAAGTTCTTGGCGGCGACCTTGGCCAGCGTGGCCTGGGAGATGTTGTGGTCGTGGATGTACTTGTTGGCCTTCATGCCGAAGAACTTGGTGGTGACGAACTGCCCGTTCTGCGCGTACCACTGCGGCAGCGCCAGCTTGGCGGGGTCGTCGGTGAACGCGCCGCGCGGGTGCTTGTCCAGGCCGATGGCGATGCCGATGTCGTACTTGCCCAGCCGGATGGTGTCGGCGGTCTGCTGAATCGCGCTGGCGGCGGTGGCGCAGGCGTTGAACACGTTGGTGAACGTGATGCCGGTCAGCCCGACCAGGCGGGTCACCGCGTCGGGGTTGGACACCTCGTGGCTGCCGCCGAAGCCGAACTGGATGTCCTTCCACTCCACGTGGGCGTCGGCCAGTGCGGACTGGATGGCCTCGGCCCCCATCTGCATCGCCGTCTTGTCGAACCTGCCGAACGGGTGCAGGCCCACGCCGATGATGGCCACGTCGTTGGTCATGTCAGGCTCCCTTCGAAACAGGCTGGAAAGCGAACGTCATGACCTCGGCGCCCTCGGCGTCGGTGGCCAGCGGCACCATCGTCAGCTCGACCTCTTGGCCGAATTGCAGCTTGGCGGGGTCGTTTTCGGTCAGCCGCGCCTCGACCCGGATGATGTCGCCCAGCTGCACCAGGCCGACGCCGAACGGCACGAAATCGTCGCCGACCGGGCCGGCGTATGGCGCCCCGGGCGGGAAGCCCTGGGTGGTCCACGCCACCAGGGTGCCGCGGCGGGGCAGCAACAACTCGGTCATCTCGCCGCCGCTGCAGCGAGGACACCACTGCTGCACCGGGAACGTGGTGGCACCGCAGGCGCCGCATCGACTTCCGATCAGCTGCGGGTTCTCGTCGGGCCAGGTGGAGATTTCGGGGGCCAGCGCCTTCTGCATTAAGGGATCCTCCAGCGTCCGAACAGAACAATGCTTACTGAGACCGTATAACAGCTTTCCGAAAAGTGGAAACCGCATTCTCCTAACCGAGCGTTGCCTGATCAGACCCGGCTTCCTCTCAGACCGAGCGAAACCCTTCAGGCCGCGAACCGACCCGCCTACCGTCGACCCGGGCACCACCGCTGTCGCCCGCCAGCGCAGCACGCTCGAACACACGAGGTACCTCTCATCACCGTGAGCACTCCCGCCGAGACAGCCGCCGCATCCTCGCCGGCCTCCGCAGCCGCCAAAGTCAGGGACCAGCGCCGCTGGACCGTCATCCGGATTTCGTCGCCGGTGCTGCTGCTGGCGCTGTGGCAGGCCCTCAGCGCCACCGGCTTGATACCTCAGGACGTGCTGCCGGCCCCGCAGTTGATCTTCGATGCCGGGCTGCAGCTGATCCGAAACGGCAAGCTCGCCGAGGCCCTGGAGGTCTCCGGGCTCCGCGTCGTCGAAGGCCTGCTGCTGGGCGGCGTCGTCGGAGTCGCATTGGGTGTGGCCGTCGGCTTGTCGCGGTGGTTCGAGGCCACCGTCGACCCTCCCCTGCAGATGGTGCGCGCGCTGCCGCACCTCGGCCTCATCCCGTTGTTCATCCTGTGGTTCGGCATCGGCGAGCTGCCCAAGGTCCTGCTGGTTGCGCTGGGGGTCAGCTTCCCGCTCTACCTCAACACCTTTTCCGCGATCCGCCAGGTCGACCCCAAGCTGCTGGAAACCGCTGACATTCTGGGCTTTTCGTTATGGCAACGGTTGCGCATCATCATCCTGCCGAGTGCGGCGCCGCAGGTGCTGGTCGGCCTGCGCCAGTCGCTGGCGATCGCTTGGCTGACGCTGATCGTCGCCGAGCAGATCAACGCCGACAAGGGCATTGGGTATTTGATCAACAATGCGCGCGACTTCTTGCGCATCGACATCATCATCTTCTGTCTGGTCGTCTACGCGCTGCTGGGCATCACGACCGACGGCATAGTCCGAACGCTTGAACGTCGAGCCCTGAGGTATCGCACATGACCCTGACATCGCAGCGGCGGACTACCGTCGTCGGCAGCCTGAGCAATGTCGACAAGTGGTATGGCAGCCGGCAGATCCTGCACGACATCTCCCTGCAGATCCGCACCCACGAGATCGTCGCGTTGGTCGGCCGCAGCGGCTGCGGCAAGTCGACCGTGCTGCGGGTGCTGGCCGGCCTCTCGACGGACCACACCGGTAAACGCGAGGTCTCGGGCGCGCCGGCGGTTGCCTTTCAGGAGCCGCGGCTGTTCCCGTGGCGGGACGTGCTCACCAACGTGCGCTACGGGCTCAACCGCGCCGCCCTCTCGCGCGACGCGGCCCGTCAACGGTCCGAGCAGGCGCTGGCCGAGATCGGGCTTACCAACCATGCCAAGGCGTGGCCGCTGACGCTGTCCGGCGGTCAGGCACAACGGGTTTCGCTGGCGCGCGCGCTGGTGGCCGAACCCCAGTTGCTGCTCCTCGACGAGCCCTTCGGCGCGCTCGACGCGCTCACCCGGCTTTCCATGCGCGGGCTGCTGCTTCAGTTGTGGCGCCGTCACGGCTTCGGGGTGCTGCTGGTCACCCACGATGTCGAGGAGGCGATCGAGCTGGCCGACCGGGTCGTGGTCCTCGAGGACGGGCGAGTGGCCCACACCATCGAGATCGAAGATCCGCGGCCCACACCGTCGGAGCGCACCGCCCGGCACGATCAGTACCGCGTGGAGCTGCTCGACAAGCTCGGCGTTGGGCTTTGAGGGCGCAACGCCGCGCCGCCGTGCGGCTGGCCCTCGCGCTGGCGCTCGTCATCGGCGCGCCGGCATGTGTATCGAGGTCGCTGGGACCGCAGCTGATCGGTGTTCCGGCGACGGTGCCGTTGTCGGATCTTTCCGGGGTGACCCTGCAGGTGGGCGACCAGAAGGGCGGTACCGAGGCGCTGCTGCGCGCGGCCCACGCGCTGGACAATCTGCCGTACAGGATTGTGTTCTCGACCTTCACCTCGGGGCCGCCCCAGATTGAGGCGTTGACGGCGGGCAAGATCGATTTCGCGGTGACCGGCAATACCCCGCCGGTCTTCGGTGCGGCGGCCAACTCCAAGACCCGCGTGGTCGCGGCCTGGGACGGCGCCGCGGCCGGCGAGCAGATCCTGGTGCGCACGACTTCGTCGATCAACTCGGTGCCTGACCTGAAGGGCCGGACGATCCTGGTCGCCAAGGGCAGTGCGGCGCACGCCAACGTTCTCGAACATCTAGCCGACGCCGGGCTGCGCCCGAAAGACGTCAAGCTGGTCTTCCTGCAGCCCGCCGACGCGCTGTCGGCCTTTGCCAACGGGCAGGGCGACGCCTGGGTCGTCTGGGAGCCCTACACGGCGCAGGCCACGCTGACGCTCAAGGTGCGCAGCATCGGATCCGCCGACAACGGCTACCAGTTCGGCAGCGCGTCCGTCCAGGCGCTGACGGATCCGAGACGCAATTCCGCACTGGCCGACCTGCTGGCCCGCTACGACAGGGCGGCCCAGTGGTCGCGGGACAACCCCTCCGAGTGGTCCGCCAAGTACGCGAAGGCCGTCGGTCTGGACCTCAAGATGGCCGAGCTTGCCCAGAGTCACCTGCGGCGGCTGCCGATCGCCCTCGACGACAAAGTGGTGGGCGCCGAACAACGGCTCGCCAATCTCTTCGCGTCCGCCGACCAGATTCCGGAGGCGCCCGACTTCGCCGAGTGGGTCGACCGTAGGTTCAATTACGTGCTCGCGGCGAGCAACACGACGTGACGAACCGAGGAGAACGATCATGCTGGTCACAGTGCTACTCGAACTCAGGCTGAAGCCCGAGGCGGTGTCCGCGGCGCGCGATCTCATGCGCCGGACACTCCAGGACACCCGGGCGTTCTTCGGCAACCTCGGGACCGACGTGCTCGTCGACGAGGACGACGAGGCGCACTGGGTCATCTACGAACTCTGGGACACCGTCGAGCACGACGAGGCCTACCGCGCGTTCCGGGCCGGTGAAGGCAAGCTGACGGAGTTGCCCCCACTGCTCGCGGCACCTCCGGTC
Source organism: Mycobacterium sp. 1554424.7 (assembly GCF_001665295.1). Taxonomy (GTDB): domain Bacteria; phylum Actinomycetota; class Actinomycetes; order Mycobacteriales; family Mycobacteriaceae; genus Mycobacterium. Next base: position 17,335 of record NZ_LZSE01000105.1, read on the forward strand.
AAGACTCGGTACGTGACCACCGACATCTAACTCAGCGCGGGGATGACTTCCCGCTCAAACAGCTCGATGCCCGAGCGGTCGTACGCGGCCTCCGGGAAGTAGCAGATCCCATACTCGCACCCGAGGTCACGGATCTTGGCGATCCGCTCGATCACCTGGTCCGGCGTACCCACCGGCGAATCCGGCCCGGTGATGCCGCCGATCATGGCATCGGCCGTGGCCTCGGGCATGTAGCCGGCCAACCGGTCGCGGATCCGCCGCACCCGATCCTTGACGTCGGCGTCCGACGTTCCGACGATCACGTTGAGGTTGACCGAACGCACGATCGCCTCGAAGTCAGTGCCGACGTCGCGACAGTGCGCTTCGAGCAACGACGACTTGTGGGCGAACGCCTCGCGCTCCGGGGTGAAGTTGGTGAACTGCGCGTATTTTGCCGCGATGCGCAGCGTCACCTTCTCGCCGCCGCCGGCGATCCACAGCGGAATACCGTTGCCCTGCAATGGCTTCGGCGCGACGATCGCGCCGTCGACCTGGTAGTGCTCGCCATCGAAGCTGACCTTGCCGTCCCGCCACGCGTCGCGCATGATCTGCACGCCCTCGTCCAACCGGCCCAACCGCACCTTGGCCGACGGGAAACCGTAACCGTAAGCGCGCCACTCGTGTTCGTACCATCCGCCGCCGATCCCCATCTGGATGCGGCCGCCGGAGATGATGTCCGCCGTCGCGGCCACCTTGGCCAGGTACACCGGATTGCGGTAACTCATCGCCGTGCACATCTGGCCGAGCTTGATCCGCGACGTCGTCGCCGCGTAGGCCGCCATCAGCGACCACGCCTCGTGGGTGGCCTCGCCCGTCGGCATCGGGACGGTGTGGAAGTGGTCGTAGACCCACAGCGAGTCCCAGGTGCCGTCGTCGGCGTAGGTGGCCAGGTCGCGCATCACCGCCCATTGCTTTTCGGGTTCGATGCCGACGAGATCCATCCGCCAGCCCTGCGGGATGAAGAGACCAAAGCGCATAGCAAGGGACTTTAGCCGGGCGACGATGCGGCCTCACAGCGGATCAATAGCTTGGCCAAAGCGGCCACCGACAACGAAGCCTTAGACAGAATCCATGACAACCCTCGGGCAGGACATCAACCAATCTCGCCGTCGGACAATCCGCGCGGTGCGACTGTTCTTCGCCGGGGCCGCGGCCGCCGCGGCGCTCGCACTGTGCAACGCCTCGCCTCCGTCGGACACCGCCACTGGCCCCTCGGTCACCGCGCCGTTCGCCACCGACGACACCAATTTCGTCAACGACAACGGCCAGACCTCCGGCGACATCTTCCAGCAGAACGCCCAGGACCAGAACTAGCGCTGCTTGGGCGCCGCAACCGGCCGTTAGGCTTACCCGCTATGCGGGTTCTGATCTCCGGCGCGAGCATCGCCGGGCCGGTGCTGGCGTACTGGCTTACCCGTTATGGCTTCGACGTCACCGTCGTCGAGCGCGCGCCGACGCTCCGCAAGACCGGGGGCCACGCCGTCGACCTGTTCCGCCCGGCGATGGAAATCTCGGAGCAGATGGGCGTCTTGCCGCGCATCGAGGCACTCGGCACCCAAATCGACCGCATGACAATGCATCGCGAGGGGCGGGAGCAGCCCATCGAGGTCGACCTCACCAAGATCTACGGCGCCGCCTCCGACCGCCACGTGGAAATCATGCGGGACGACCTCAGCGAGATCTACTACGACGCCGGGCGCGACGACGTCGAGTACGTGTTCGGCGACTCGATCACGGAGATCGACCACGACGGCGAGGTGACATTCGAGCGCGCCCCCGCGCGCCGTTTCGACGTCATCGTGGGCGCCGACGGGCTGCACTCCAACGTCCGGCGCCTGACCTTCGGCGCCGAGGACAGCCTGACCCGTTTCCTCGGTGGGTATCTGGCGGTGGTGTCCGCTCCCAAGTCGCTGGCCAAGCCCGGCGAGACCGTCGGCCACATCGGCGTCGGGCGCCTCGCGGCGATTTACAGCGCAGCGCATTTGGACGACGCACGCGCGGTGTTTCTGTTCCGTAGCAAGGAGGAGCTCGACTACGACTATCAGGATTCGTTGCGGCAGAAGGGGTTACTGCGGGACGCTTTCGCAGGCATGCATCCCCAGGTGGACGACTGGCTGGGCGAAATCGACCGGACCCCGGCGTTCTACTTCGATGCGATCACCCAACTGCGGATGAACATCTGGTCGCGCCGGCGGGTCACGCTGGTCGGCGACGCCGGGTACTGCCCCGGCCCCGCGGTCGGCGGCAGCACCAGCCTGGCCGTGCTCGGCGCCTACGTGCTGGCCGGGGAGCTCGCCAAGGCCGACGGCGATCACCTGCGCGCGTTCGCCGCCTACGAGCTGCAGATGCACGAGCCGGTGCATCTCAGCCGGACCTTCGCGCGGGGCGCCGCCAGGACCCTCATTCCCGGTTCGCGGGCCGGCGTTTGGGCGTTGACCCGCGGGGTTCAGCTAGTCTCGTCGATGCCCGGGTCGCTCTCCAGGGCGCTCGCGAGGCTGAACACCAAGGGCGTTCGCTTGCACGACTCGATGCGGGTGCCCGACTACAGCGAAGTCGAAGTCTGACGCGAAGGGGATGACGGCCCGTGGACCTTGCCGGCGTTGGGATCTGGAGCAGTCAACTGCGCTACGGCGATGCGGCCGAAGTCGCCGACGCCGCAGCGGAATTGGACGAGCTTGGCTTCACGGCGCTGTGGATTCCCGACGTGGGCGGGCCGGTGTTCGACGCGGTGGGGCGCCTGCTCGCCGCGACGGCACGGACCGTGATCGCCACGGGAATCCTCAATCTCTGGATGCACGCGGCCGGCGACGTCGCCGAATCCTTCGCCGCGCTCACCGCCGAGCACGGCGACCGCTTCCTGCTGGGGATCGGCGTCAGCCACGCGCCCCTGATCGACGCCGGCCAGCCGGGGCGGTATCGCAAGCCGCTGGCGGCGACGGCGTCGTTCCTGGACGGGCTGGACGCCGCACCCCGACCCGTGCCCGCCGAAGCCCGCGTCCTCGCCGCGCTCGGCCCCAAGATGCTCGAACTGTCGGCAACCCGCGCCCGTGGGGCCCACCCCTACCTCGTCACCCCCGAGCACACCGCTTCCGCCCGTTCGGCTTTGGGCGAGGGCCCGTTGCTGCTACCCGAGCAGACCGTGATCCTATGTGACAGCGCCGACGAGGCGCGCCGCATCGGAACCGATTGGCTGCGCGCGCATTTGGCGTTTCCCAACTACGCAAATAACCTGTCGCGCAGCGGGTTCTCCAAAGACGACCTGGCCCAGGTCAGCGACCGCCTCTTCAACGCGATCATCGCCTGGGGTGACGAAGCCGCCGTGATGCGCAGGGTCGGCGAGCACCGGGCGGCCGGCGCCGACCATGTCTGCGTGCAGGTGCTGACGGCCGACCCGACGGAATTCCCGCGCGAGCAGTGGCGCCGAATCGCCGCGGCCCTCTAGCGCGAGCAGACGCAAAAGCCCCCGAAAACACTAGGTTTTGGGGGCTTTGCGTCTGGTGGCCGAGCTACGTAAGCGAGTCCGGCGGCAGGAAACGGTCGCCGTACTTGGCGGCCAGCTCGCGGGCCCGGGCCACGAAGGCGGCCTTGCCCGTCCCGCCGGCACCCTGGTAGCCGACGATGAACTGCGCGCTACCACCGGTCCACGGCGGGAACCCGATGCCCATGATCGAACCGATGTTGGCGTCGGCCGTCGACGTCAGCACGCCCTCGTCAAGGCACTTCTGAGTTTCCAGCGCCTCGGCGAACAGCATCCGGTCGATCATGTCCTGCAGCGGCGGCTGCGACGCACCGGACTTGAACGTCTCCCGCAGGCCCGGCCAGAGCTGGGTGCGCTTGCCGTCGACGTACTCGTAGAAGCCGGCACCCTTCAACCGCGACGGGCGGCCGAGCTCGATCATCTTGTCGACCACGGCCTCGGCCGGGTGCGGCTCGTAGGTGCCGCCGGCGTCCTCGACGCCCTTGCGGGTGGCCGCGGCGATCTTGTGCATCAGCTCCAGGTTGAGCTCGTCGGAGAGCTGCAGCGGCGGCGCCGGGTAGCCCGCCTGCGACCCGGCGTGCTCGATGCTGGCCGGCTCCACACCCTCGCCCAGCATGGCCAAAGCCTCGTTCACGAACGTGCCGATCACACGCGAAGTGAAGAAGCCGCGGCTGTCGTTGACGACGATCGGGGTCTTGCCGATGGCCAGCGTGTAGTCGAACACGCGGGCCAGCGCCTCGTCAGAAGTCTTCTCGCCCTTGATGATCTCGACCAGGGGCATCTTGTCGACCGGTGAGAAGAAGTGGATCCCGATGAAGTCCTCCTGGCGCTTCACGCCGGTCGCCAGACCGGTGATCGGCAGGGTGGAGGTGTTCGACCCGAGCAGCGCGTTGGGCTCGACGATGTCCTCGATCTCCTGGAAGACCTTGTGCTTGAGGTCCTGGTTCTCGAAGACCGCCTCGATGACGAAGTCGACGCCCTTGAAGTCCGCGGGGTCGGCCGATGGCGTGATGCGGTCCAGCAGCGCCTTGCTCTTCTCCTCGGTGGTCTTGCCGCGCTGAAGCGCCTTGGCCTCAAGCTTTTCCGAGTAGTTCTTGCCCTTCTCGGCGGCCTCGATGCTGACGTCCTTGAGCACGACGTCGTACCCGGCCTTGGCCGACACGTAGGCGATGCCGGCGCCCATCATGCCCGCACCCAGCACGCCGATCTTGTTGATCTTGACCGGCTCGATGCCGTCCGGACGCGAGCCGCCGCCGTTGATGTGCTGCAGGTCGAAGAAGAACGCCTGGATCATGTTCTTGGCGACCTGGCCGGTGACCAGTTGCGTGAAGTAGCGGCTCTCGATGCGGGTGGCGGTGTCGAAGTCCACCTGCGTGCCCTCGACGGCCGCGGCCAGGATGGCCCGCGGCGCCGGCATCGGCGCGCCCTTGAGCTGCTTGCGCAGCAGCGACGGGAACGACGGCAGGATCGCCGCCAGCGCCGGTGACGACGGGGTGCCGCCGGGAATCTTGTAGCCCTTGACGTCCCAGGGCTGGGTGTGCGACTCGGGGTTGGACTTGATCCACGCCTTCGCCGCCGGCACCAATTCGTCGACGCTAGAGACGATCTCGTCGACGAGGCCGTTGTCCTTGGCCGCGGCCGGCTTGAAGCGGGTGCCCTGGCTCAGCACGTTGACGAAGGCGTTCTGGATGCCCAGCATCCGCACGGTGCGGGTGACGCCGCCGCCGCCGGGCAGCAGGCCCAGCGTGACCTCGGGCAGCCCGAGCTGGACGCCCTTGACGTCGGCGACGATGCGGTGGTGACAGGCGAGCGCGATCTCCAGGCCGCCGCCGAGCGCAGCGCCGTTGATGGCGGCCACCACCGGCTTGCCCAGGGTCTCCAGCGTGCGCAGGTCACGCTTGATGTCCTCGACCTCGGCGAAGACCTCGCCGGCGTTCTCCGGGCCGGCGTTGATCATGTGCTTCAGGTCACCGCCCGCGAAGAACGTCTTCTTGGCGCTGGTGATCACCACACCGGTGATCGAATCCGTCTCCGCGACAAGGCGTTCGACGGCGTTGTGCATCGATTCCTTGTAGTGCTCGTTCATCACGTTGGCCGACCCGGTCGGGTCGTCCAGCGTCAGCGTGACGATGCCGTCGGCGTCCTTGTCCCACTGAATGGTGTTCTCTGCCATGGTCTTAAACCCTCTCAATAATGGTGGCGACGCCCATGCCGCCGCCGATGCACAGCGTGATCAGCGCGCGGCGCGCGTTGCGGCGCTCGAGCTCGTCGACCATGGTGCCCAGGATCATGGCGCCGGTGGCGCCCAGCGGGTGGCCCATAGCGATGGCCCCACCGTTGACGTTGAGCTTCTCGTCCGGAATGTTCAGGTCCTTCTGGAACTTCAGGACGACCGACGCGAATGCCTCGTTCAGCTCGAACAGGTCGATGTCGTCGACGGTCAGCCCGGCCCGGTCGAGCGCCTTCTGGGTGGCCGGTGTCGGGCCGGTGAGCATGATGGTCGGGTCGGCGCCGGTGGTGGCGGTGGCGACGATGCGGGCCCGGGGCGTCAGGCCCTGCGAGGTGCCGGCCTTTTCGTTGCCGATGAGCACCAGCGCCGAGCCGTCCACGATGCCCGAGCTGTTGCCGCCGGTGTGGACGTGGTTGATCTTCTCTACCCAGTGATACTTCTGCAGCGCCACGTCGTCGAAGCCGGCCATCGCGGCCAGGCCCTCGAAAGCGGGCTTCAGCTTGCCCAGGCCCTCCATCGTGGTATCGGGGCGCATGTGCTCGTCGTGGTCGAGGATCAGCAGCCCGTTCTGGTCGCGGACGGGAACCACCGACTTGGCGAAGTAGCCGCCGGACCAGGCCGCCGCCGCCAGCTCCTGCGAGCGCAGCGCGTACGCGTCGACGTCCTCGCGGGAGAAGCCCTCGATGGTGGCGATCAGGTCCGCGCCGATGCCCTGCGGGACGATGTATGCGTCGTAGGAGGTGGCCGGGTCGGCCATCATCGCGCCGCCGTCGGAGCCCATCGGAACGCGGCTCATCGACTCCACGCCACCCGCGAGCACCAGGTCGTCCCAGCCGGAGCGGACCTTCTGCGCGGCGGTGTTGACGGCCTCGAGCCCTGAGGCGCAGAAGCGGTTGAGCTGCACGCCGCCGACGGTGTCGGGCATGCCGGCCGCGATCACCGCGGTGCGGGCGATATCGCCGCCCTGATCACCCACGGGTGAAACGCAACCCAGGACGACGTCGCTGATCAGGCTCTCGTCCAGATCGGGATGGCGCCTGCGCAGCTCCTCGATCAGGCCGACGACCAGGCTCAGCGGCTTGACCTCGGTCAGCGAGCCGTTCTTCTGCTTGCCGCGGGGCGTGCGGATCGCCTCGTAGATGAAGGCTTCTTCGGACATGTCGGCTTCCTCTTCACAAATGGGGGTTCGGATCCGGATTACACCCTAAACCAACCTGTTGGTTGGGAGTAATGGCGCTGGTCAGGACGCCGACTGTGCAGCCAGCCGCACGCTGGGCGCCGAACGTGCGGCCAGCTTCACGCTCGGCCAGACCGGCGGCCCTAAGCTCGACCACCATGACGGTGTCGCGGCTGCGGCCGTACGCGACGACGGTGTTCGCCGAGATGTCGGCGCTGGCCGCGCGCATCGGCGCGGTGAACCTCGGCCAGGGCTTCCCCGACGAGGACGGGCCTCCGGCATTGCTGAAGGCCGCCCAGGACGCGATCGCCGCGGGCGCCAACCAATACCCGCCCGGCATCGGCATCGCGCCGCTGCGCCAGGCCATCGCCGCCCAGCGCCGCCGGCACTTCGGCATCGAGTACGACCCGGACGCCGAGATATTGGTGACGGTCGGGGCCACCGAGGCCATCGCCGCGGCGGTGATCGGGCTGGTCGAGCCGGGCTCGGAGGTCGTCCTCATCGAGCCCTTCTACGATTCCTACTCGCCGGTGGTGGCGATGGCCGGCGCGCACCGGATGACCGTGCCGCTGGTGCCCGACGGCCGTGGCTTCGCGCTGGACGCCGACGCCCTGCGGCGGGCGGTCACGCCGCGGACCCGCGCGCTGATCGTCAACTCGCCGCACAACCCCACCGGCACGGTGCTGAGCGCGGCGGATCTCACCGCCATCGCCGAGATCGCGGTGGCGGCCGACCTTTTGGTAATCACCGACGAGGTGTACGAGCACCTGGTGTTTGACGGCAACCGCCATGTCCCGCTGGCCGGCTTCGACGGCATGGCCGAGCGCACGGTCACCATCTCCAGCGCGGCCAAGATGTTCAACTGCACCGGCTGGAAGATCGGGTGGGCCTGCGGCCCAGCGCAACTCATCGCCGGGGTGCGCGCGGCCAAACAGTATCTGAGCTACGTCGGCGGCGCGCCGTTCCAGCCCGCGGTGGCGCTCGCGCTGGACACCGAGGACGCCTGGGTCGCCGACCTTCGCCGCTCCCTGCAGGCCAGGCGCGACCGGCTGGCCGCCGGGCTGACCGAGGTCGGCTTTGCGGTGCACGACAGCGACGGCACTTACTTCTTGTGCGCCGACCCGCGCCCGCTCGGATACGCCGATAGCACCGCGTTTTGCGCGGCGCTGCCGGAGAAGGTCGGCGTGGCCGCGATACCGATGTCGGCGTTCTGCGATCCGGCGGCACCCCACGCGGACGTGTGGAATCACCTGGTGCGCTTCACGTTCTGCAAACGCGAGGACACCCTCGACGAGGCGATCAGCCGCCTGGCGGCGCTGCGGGTCCCATAACCCGCTTGCGAAGCCCCTCCAGGGCGGCGTGCAGGATCTTCTTGCGGACCCGGTTGATGAAGAACTCGGGCAACGGCGCCGACGGTTCGAGCGTGATGCCGAATCGCACCCGCGTTTTGTCGTCGGCCTCGCGGGTCAGGTTGTACTCGCCGTGCTGGCCGTGTTGGTGGATGGTCTTTTCGGCGTCCCACACCATCCAGTCCGGCCCCCAGTGGTACTCCAGGAGCTGCGTGTCAAAAATGCCCATCACCCTGATCGTCATCTTCACGTGGCACGGTCGCCCGTCGGGATAGGTGTCGATGACTTCGGCTTTTTTGTGCACAGCGGACCACGACGGGACGTTGTCCATGTCGGCGAGCGCGTCCATGATGGCTTCCGGGGGCGCGTCGATGACGATTTCCGACGATGCTTGGACGGCCACCGGCTAGGTAGCACCGCCCGATTCCGCACCGCCCGTCAACAGCTCACTCAGGCCCTTCACCGAGGCGTCCAGAACCTTTTCCGTGGCCCGCTTGACGACGAACGCGGGTATGGGCCCGGCCGGTTCGACGGTGATGTCGAACCGCACGCGCGTCTTGTCGAGCCCCTCGGGCTTGAGGTTGTACTCGATGTGCTGGCCATGCTGTTGGGCGGTCCGCTTGGCGTCGTAGACGACCCAGTCGGGCCCCCAGTGGTATTCCAGGATCTCCTTGTCGACCAGCCCCAAGATCTTGATCTTGGTCTTGACATGGTGCGGGAGACCGTCGGGATAACGGTCGATCACTTCGACGTGTTTGTGCAGCGGCGACCACGACGAGAGGACGCCGACATCTGTCAGCGCCTCCATGACCACTTCCGGCGGCGCGTCAACGACAAATTCCCGTGATGCTTTTACGGCCACTAAGGAACAAACTAACCCCAGCGCCCCACGCGTGGGCAGGGTTCGCCGTAAATCTCTGCTTACCAGCCGATTTCGTCGAGCGCTGTGGTAGTCGCGGGCGGCGGGCCGACCGGGCCGGCCGGGGTTCGCGAGAAGCGCGGCGCGGGTGCGGCCTGTTCGACGCCATGGGCGGTGATCACCGTCGAGCGGGCGGTCAGATGGTCGTCGGCGGCGGCCTCGTTCCACGTCAGCACCGGCGTGACGCACGCATCGGTGCCCGCGAAAATCTCCGTCCATTCGTCGCGGGTCCGGCTGGCGAAGCGCGCCGCGAAGGTGTCGTACATCCGTTGATACGAACCGATGTCGAACTGGCCGGGCACCTCATCGGGCGACAGGCCGAGCCCGGTCAGCAGCGCCGCGAAGAATTGCGGCTCGATGGCGCCGACGGCCATGTACCTGCCGTCGGAGGTCTCGTAGCACCGGTAGAACGGGGCGCCGCCGTCGAGCAGGAACGATTCGCGCTCGTCGCGCAGCGAACCGGTGGACTTCATCGTCCACATCATCTGGGCGAGCAGGCTGACCCCGTCGACCATCGCGGCGTCGATGACCTGGCCCTTGCCCGACCGTTGCCGCTCGTAGAGCGCGACCGCGATGCCCAGGAGCACCAGCATCGAACCGCCGCCGAAGTCGGCGACCAGGTTCAGCGGCGGCATCGGCGGTCGGTCCCGATAGCCGAGCGCCGAGAGCGCACCGGTTTGCGACAGGTAGTTGATGTCGTGGCCCGCGGTCTGGGCCACCGGACCGTGCTGTCCCCACCCGGTGATCCGCGCGAAGATCAGCCGCGGATTGACCGCCGCGCAGTCCTCGGGCCCGATGCCGAGTCGCTCGCACGTGCCGGGACGGAAGCAGTCGAGCAGCACGTCGGCCTTGGCGGCCAGCTCCAGCAGCGCCCCGGGCTGCGACTTGACGTCAAGGTCGACGATCCGCTTGCCGCGGTGCAGCAGGTCGCGGTCCTCAGGCGGCATCGTCAGCCCACCGGGCCGGCGCACCCGCACCACATCGGCGCCCAGGTCGGCGAGCATCATCCCGGCGTGCGGGCCCGGCCCGATGCCGCCGAGTTCGATCACCCGCACCCCGGCCAGGGGACCCGTGCTCGCCACCGCAGCTATTGGCCCTTCTTCACCGCAAGCACCCGCTCGCGCAGCGCCTTGGTCGCGGAGTCGATCGTCCCCTTGACGGCCCGTTTGAGCACGAAGCCCGGTAGCGGCACGTTGGGGTCGACGGTGATCTCCATCTTGAGCAGCGTCGCCTGTCCCTGCGGAATCAAGGTGTACTTGCCGTCCTGCGACTTCTGCTGGCCGGAGCTGACCAGCGTCCAGCTCACCTCGTTGCCGCTCCACGTGTAGGCCACCACCTGTTCGTCGGTGATGCCCGCGGTCCTGACCTTCATCTTCACCTTGCTAGGCCGCCCGTCGTCCCCGGTCTCGAGGATCTCCGCACTCTGGTGGGGATCCGACCACTCGGGCATCGCTTCGAAGTCGGCGATGACGTCCAGAATCTCCTCGGGGCCGGCTTCGATGACGATGTCGCGGGATTCTTTGATAGCCATGGCCCGCACGATAGACGAACCCGCGTGTCGGGCGGAATGGTTTGGACCGGGCGTACCGTCGTGCTTGTGACTGATCCCCTCGTCTACACAGTCGGCGACTACCTGTTGGACCGGCTCGCCGAACTCGGCGTCTCCGAGATCTTCGGCGTTCCCGGCGACTACAACCTGGAATTCCTGGACCACATCGTCGCCCACCCGACCATTCGCTGGGTGGGCAGCGCCAACGAGCTCAACGCCGGGTACGCCGCCGACGGGTACGGGCGGCTGCGCGGAATGTCCGCCGTGGTAACGACATTCGGGGTGGGCGAACTCTCGGCCACCAACGCGATCGCGGGTAGCTACGCCGAGCACGTGCCCGTCGTACACATCGTCGGCGGTCCCTCGAAAGACGCGCAGGGCACCCGGCGAGCGCTGCACCATTCGCTCGGCGACGGCGACTTCGAGCACTTCTTTCGGATCAGCCGCGAAATCACTTGCGCCCAGGCAAATCTCATGCCGGCCACCGCGTGCAGGGAAATCGACCGGGTGCTGTCGGAGGTGCGCGAACAAAAGCGGCCCGGATACATACTGCTGTCCACCGACGTGGCGCGCTTCCCCACCGAACCGCCCGACGCGCCGCTGCCCCGCTACACCGGCGGCACCAGCCCCCGCGCGCTGTCGCTGTTCGTCGAGGCGGCGGCCGAGCTCATCGGCGATCACCAGCTGACCGTGCTCGCCGACTTGCTGGTCCACCGCCTGCAAGCCGTCAAGGAGCTGGAGGCGTTGCTGGCGGCGGACGTGGTGCCCCACGCCACCTTGATGTGGGGAAAGAGCCTGCTCGACGAGAGCTCCCCCAATTTCCTTGGCATCTACGCCGGTTCGGCCAGCGCCGAATTCGTGCGCGCGGCGATCGAGGACGCGCCGGTGTTGGTGACGGCGGGGGTGGTGTTCACCGACATGGTCAGCGGCTTCTTCAGCCAGCGGATCGACCCGGCGAGGACGATCGACGTCGGGCAGTACCAAAGCAGTGTGGCCGGTGAGGTTTTCGCGCCGATGGAGATGGGCGCCGCGCTCGAGGCGTTGGCCGAAATCCTGGTCCGGCGTGGAATCACCTCGCCCCCCGTGGCGTCGCCGCCACCCGAGCCGCTGCCGCCGGCCCCGGCGCGCGACCAACCACTCACCCAACAGATGGTGTGGGACCGGCTATGCGTCGCGCTCACGCCGGGCAACGTGGTGCTGGCCGATCAGGGCACGTCGTTCTACGGCATGGCGGATCATCGATTGCCGCACGGGGTCACCTTCATCGGCCAACCGCTTTGGGGTTCAATCGGTTACACCCTGCCCGCGGCGGTCGGGGCCGCGGTGGCGCATCCGGACCGCCGGACGGTGCTGCTGATCGGCGACGGCGCCGCGCAACTGACCGTGCAGGAACTCGGCACCTTCTCCCGCGAGGGGCTGTCCCCGGTCATCGTGGTGGTCAACAACGACGGCTACACCGTCGAGCGGGCGATTCACGGAAAGACGGCCCCCTACAACGACATCGTGAGCTGGAGTTGGACCGACATCCCCCGCACGCTGGGGGTGGCCAACCACCTGGCGTTCCGGGCGCAGACCTACGGCGAACTCGACGACGCCTTCACCGCGGCGGCGGCACACCAGGACCGCATGGTATTCGTCGAGGTGGTCCTGCCGCGCCTCGAGATCCCGCGCCTGCTCGGCCAACTCGTGGGGTCGATGTCGCCGCCGGGCAGCGCGCGCCGCTGATTTGCCTAGGGCGACCGCACCGTCCGACCCGGGGTTGACGAGCGCAGCATCGCCTGCACGGTGCGCCGGCAGCGTCCGCAGTCGGCGCCGGCGCCACACGCTTGGGCGACCTCCTTGGTTGTCGACGCGCCGGCGGCGACGGTCTCAGCGACGGTCTGGCTGGTGACCCCGTTGCACAGGCAGACGAACATAAGGCGCGCTCAGTCGCCCTCGATGCGCATCGTGTCGAACAGCCGGCCGACGAACACCGGCGGGTGGGCACCGACGCCCACGCCCGACATCCATTGCGCCGCGGCGTCGGGATGTTCGATCCAACGCCGCGCGCCGTCCTCGTCGGGAAACTCCGACAGGATCATGACCTCGTGGTCGTCGTCAAAAGCCTGGAAGACCGAGGTCTTTCGGACGCCGGCCGCCGTGAGCCCGTCCATGGCCGAGCGGAACCCCGCGGTGAGGGTCGCCACGTCCTCGACGGACGCGATCGCGCACACCACCACGCCGGGCGCCGCCGGTTTGGGCGACGGCTGCGGGATAAACCTGTCGATGATCTCGCCGGCAAAGACGGCGGGTATGTCCTCGACGCCGGCGGCGTCGAACCAGTCGAAGAAGACTCGCGAGCGCAGCAGCTCCACGATGGGCTCGCGGGTGTGCACCCCGATCATCACCAGCACGCGCCCGTGGTCGTGGGTGGACGTGTACACCAGCACGTGGTGGGCGCCGATGTCGGCAAGCGCCGCCTTGTTGCGCTCGAGCAGCGGCCACACCCGGGTCGGGTCCGGGATGCGATAGTCCGACGCGATCACCATCGAGTGAATGTCGCCGGTGCTCAACGGAGTTGGTCTTTCATCACTTTCCCCGTGGCGTTGAGCGGCAGCTCGTCGCGAAAGTCGATGAATCGAGGCACTTTGTATCCCGCCATCCGATCTCGGCACCACGCGAACAGGTCGTCTGCCGACACCTTACTTTTCGCCACCACAAAGGCCTTACCCACCTGGCCGAGGCGCTCATCGGGAACCCCGATCACGGCGGCCTGCGCGACCGCGGGGTGCTCGAGCATGAACCCCTCGATCTCCGCCGGGTAGGCGTTGAAGCCACCCACGATGAACATTTCCTTCTTGCGCCCGACGATGCGGAGCCGGCCCGCCCCGTCGAAGTTGCCGAGGTCCCCGGTGTGCAGCCAGCCGTCCGCGTCGATCGCCTCCGCCGTGGCGACGGGATCGTCGAGATAGCCCTGCATGACGCCGTAGCCACGGACCAGCACCTCGCCGTCGTCGTCGATGCGCACCTCGACCCCCTCGCACGGCAGGCCAGCGGTGGTGGCCACGTCCTCGAAGGAATCGCCGGGCCGGGACAGCGTCACGTTGCCGGCCTCGGTGAGCCCGTATCCGGTCATCAGCGTCTGGAACGGAAGTTCGTCGTGGATGCGACGAACCAGCTCCACGGGGATGTCGGCGGCGCCGGTCACACCGGCGCGCAGCGTCGACAACTTGGACTTGTCGCGAACCGTCAGCAACGAGTGGTACAACGTCGGCGGACCGGGGAGCATCGTGATGCCCTCGCGCGCAATAAGATCCACCACCGTGTCGACGTCGAACACTGCGACCGGCAGCATCGTCGCGCCGCGGAGAAAGGACGTGATCAGTCCCGCCTTCAGGCCGAAGGTGTGGAAGTACGGGTTGATCTGCAGGTAGCGGTCGCCGCGCCGGAGATCCGCGAGCGTCGCCCACGCCTCATACATCCGCAGCGTCTGGCGATGATTCATCATCGCGCCCTTCGGGCGGCCGGTCGTGCCCGAGGTGAAGATGATGTCCGAGATGTCGGTGCCGCTCACCGCCCGCTCGAACGGTGAACCGCCGGAAAGGAAGTCGGACTTCAGATCGATGACCGGTACCCCCGCCGGCGCGGTGTAGTCCTGGCCCAGAAATCCCTTCTGCGCCAGGACGGCCTTCACCCCGCTGCGGGCGATGATGTCGCCGGCTTCTTCGGTCTTGAACCGCGTGTTGACCGGCACCAGCACCCCGCCCGCGGTGAGCAGCCCGAACGCCGCGATGATCCACTCCGCCGAGTTGGGCGCCCAGATCGCGACCCGGTCTCCCTTGTCGACACCGAGTTCCGCGAAAGCACCGGCGGCGCAACGTATTCGCTCGACGACGTCGTTGAACGTCAAGCGCAGCGGACCGTCGACGACCGCTTCCGCGTCGCCGAAGCGGTCCGCCGCGCTCAAGACCATCTCGGGGATGGTGTCCCACTCAGGCTCGATTGGCCGACTCCTCCTCATCGCGCTTCGCGCTCTGCATCGTCGCCGGCCGCGGTTCGATTGGCCGACTCCTCCTCATCGCGCTTCGCGCTCTGCATCGTCGCCGGCCGGCGGCGCAACGTCACACCGTGACGAGCCGACCGAGGTTGCCGCCCATGATCTTCGCCTGGTCCTCAACGGACAGGTGCGACAGGGCGTTGACGTAGAACGTCGGCTCCGCCAGCCCTTCTGGGTGCGGCCAGTCCGAGCCGTACAGCACCCGGTCCACACCGACGAGGTTGACCAGATCGTCGATGCCGTCCTCGAAGAACGGGCTGACGTGGATCCGGTTCTTGACCATCTCGACCGGGTCGCTCGGGAAGGCCTCCGGGGCCTTGCGGAAGACCTCGGCCAAGCCGTCGAGCAACGGAGTCATCCACTTCGAACCGGCCTCGACGATCGCGACCTTCAGCTTCGGGTGCCGGTAGAGCGCGCCGTGGATTACCCACGACCCCACCGCGTCCTGGATCGGCCGCCACTCGTTGAGGATGCCCATGGCATTGGTCTGGAACGGCAGCATCTCCTGCTCGGCACCGTCCCACTCGGAGGTGTACCGCGAGTAGCCGCTGTCGCTGGAGTGCATGCCGACCAGCAGGTCGTGCTCGACGACCCGCTCCCAGAACGGGTCGAACTCGGGCAGCGCGAACGACCGGGGGCCGCGGAAGCCGGGGACCGGAGCCGGGCGGATCAGGATGCAGCGGGCGCCGCGCTTGACCACCCATTCGAGCTCCTCGATCGCCTTCTCGACGATCGGCAGGGTGATGACCGGGGTGGTGAAGATCCGGTTCTCGTAGTTGAAGCCCCAGACCTCATCGAGCCACTCGTTCAGCGCATGGATGAGGACGTGGATGGCGACCGGGTCGTCGCGCAGCCGCTCCTCGAGCAGGCTGGCCAGCGTCGGGAACATCAGCGTGCGGTCCAGCCCAAGCTCGTTCATCTTTTCCAGCCGCGGGCCGGGCTCGAAGAACGCCGGGATCGCGCGCATCGGCTCGCCGAACAGCTCGCGCTTGCTCTTGCCTTCCGGGTTGCCGTACTTGAAGTACTCCTCCCAGGCCCCAGGCCGGGCGACGACCTCGAACGTGGGGTTGGGAATGTAGTTGCTGATGTGGCCGCGGATCGCGATCTTGGTGCGCCCGTTGACCTGCACGTACTGGACGTAATCCTTGTACTGCTTGGGCAGGAATTTGGTCAGCGCCTCGGGCGGCTCGTAGAGATGGTTATCCGCATCAAAGATCGGAAACGGGACGTCCTCCCGGTGTGACAACTGGCCCATGAGATCCTCCTTCGCAATTTGTGAGAATACTATTCTCTCCGGGCGCCCGTCCGCAACGTGCCCCGCCTGGGGGCCGAGTCGGGCGTGGTCAGCAGGTGGCGGTGATCTTGAACGTGGCGCTCGCCGGCTCGTTCGGTTTGTCGGTCTTGTAGCCGTTGGCGGTACCGGCGATCGTGACCTTGTCGCTGTTCACGGTCAGATTGGCGTCGCCCGCGCCGTCGTGCGAGTACATGCCGGTGAAGCCGCTCAGATTTCGGATCCGTACCGAGTCGGCGATGGCCGGCTCCGTGCGCTCGTCAATGACGATCCTGGCCCCGGCGAAATCGCTGCCGATGTCGATCATCCGGTTCCATTCCATCTGGCTGCACTTGACGATATGGAAATCCGCGCCGTTCCCGTTGATGTTCACCGACGCCGTGCTGGAGAGCTGGGTTGGCGGCCGCGCCGTGCATGACGCGAGGAGAGCAATGGCGAGCGCGGCGGCGGCCAACATCGGGAATCGGTTGCGCACAGGGCCGCCTCGATCCTGGGTCACGAAACTACTGGGCCTATTGCGATGATGTTATTCTCCGGCAAAGAGAATGCCAATATCGGACGTTCTCGACTGTCCTTATTCCCTGGAGCGATAAACGCATGGTGGACCTGGAGATCGACGACGGTTTGGCGGTCATCACCATCGATCGCCCCCACGCCCGCAACGCCATCTCGCTGGACACCATGGAGCAGCTGGAGAAGGCGCTCGACGCGGCGGCGGGCTCATCCGCCCTCGTCATCACGGGCGCGGGCGATCGGGCATTCGTGTCGGGCGGCGATCTCAAGGAACTGAGCAAGCTGCGGACCGAGGAGGACGCCTCGGCGATGGCCAAGCGGATGCGGTCGATCTGCGATCAGCTCGCCGGCTTCCCGGCCCCGGTGATCGCCGCGCTGAACGGCCACGCCTTCGGCGGCGGCGCGGAAGTGGCCGTGGCCGCCGACATTCGGGTGGCCGCCGACGACATCAAGATCGCCTTCAACCAGGTGGATCTGGAAATCATGCCGGCCTGGGGTGGCGCCGAGCGGCTGGCCGCGCTCGTCGGCAAGGGAAGGGCGCTCCTTCTTGCCGGGTCCGGAACGGCCCTCGACGCGGTCGATGCCGAGCGGATGGGCCTCGTGGATCTGGTATTGCCCCGCGCGTCGTTCGACGACGGCTGGCGATCGATCGCGAGGTCGCTGGCCCGTCAGCCGGCGGCGGAAATAAAGCGCGTAATCAGCGGAGTTCCGGCCGACGAGGCGATAGCATCCTTTGCACGGCTGTGGGTCGCCGACGCCCACTGGCAGGCAGCTGAGCGGGTAACCAACCGCGCTGCCAGCAAGCGTCGGGCAACCGGAGGAGCGACATGACACGCATGAACAGAATGGTGCGAGCCGGATCGGCGACGACCTTGACGGGGCTGTTGGTGACCGCCGGTTTTGCCGCTAGCGCTCCACTGGTTTACGCCGACCCCGAGCCGGTGATGCATCACGTCAAGTACGCCGTCACGGCGGAGAATCCGATCTACACGGACATCTACTACCTGGACCACCAGCCGGCAAGGTTCTCCGATTACAGCCACGACCCGTACTCGTTCACACCCCACGTCGACGTCGATATCGCTCCGGGCAAACCGTGGACCTTCGATCTGGACATGACGGACCCCGATCACTACGCGATGGTCGTGGCGAGCACCGGCACGGAGCCCGGCACGCCGGGAATTCACTGCGTTCTGGCGGTGGACGGGGCCGTCGTCGTATCCAACGGCGGCCCCAAAGGCGCGCTTTGCTCGCTGCGTAACTGGTGAACCACCCACGTCACTGGTGAACCACCCACGTCTCCGGCACATCCTCGATCGGCTGCGGTTCGCCTTCCAATCGGCGCAGATGGCTCTCGACCAACTCCACGGTTTCGGCGTGGCCGCTGGACACGCCGATCGCCTGCTCGAGCACCAGGAATCTGGACAAGCTGGACATGAGCACGGCAACCACCACCGGCGGCATCTCGTCTCTGGCCGCTCCATACTGCCGCAGGGCAGTCGCCACCGTTTGCCGCTCCTCTTCACGGAAACGCTCTGCGTAATAAGCGATTTCGGCGCGCATTTCCTTGCGGTGATTGGCCAGCGCCATGAATTCCATTGAGATCCGGGTGAACGCGGGATCGGTGCCGAATCGCCACAGCGCCCACAGCGGCTGCGGCGACTTCATCAGCTGTGCGTGCACCGCGAGCGCTTCTTCACCGCGGCGGCGGAAGACCTCGAGGAACAGCTCGTCCATGGTCCGGAAGTAGTAGTGCACCAGCTGCGGCTTCAAACCCGCCTTGCTCGCCAGGCGGCGCGACGTCACCGCGGCGTAGCCTTCTTCGAGCATCAACCGCTCGGCCGCGTCGAGCAGCAGGGCGCGATTCTTCGCGTCCGGCGCCCCGAGCCTGCGGGCCGAAGTCATTCCCAGCTCCGTATTTCTGCGTTGGTGCCCACCACACGGATGGTATCGCGGCACGGCGTTGCGACCTTGACCCTGACAATACCGCCATGCTAAGCAGGTGCTCAGCATATTTTTGGCT
Organism: Mycobacterium sp. 1554424.7; assembly: GCF_001665295.1. Lineage (GTDB taxonomy): Bacteria > Actinomycetota > Actinomycetes > Mycobacteriales > Mycobacteriaceae > Mycobacterium. The sequence goes on from NZ_LZSE01000105.1 coordinate 35,939, forward strand.
TTCGGAAATGGGGGCGGTGCGGCTTGCCGCCGATCCTCACCGGTAGACCCAGCCCAGGGAGACGCAGTCCTATGAGCAGCTTCGAGACGATCGACTACTTCACGGATCAATCTCTGGTCCCGGATCCGCACCCCTACTTCGACTACCTGCGCGGCCAGAACCCGGTGCTGCGGCTGCCGCACCACGGGGTCGTCGCGGTCACCGGCTACGAGGAGGCCTGCGAGGTCTACAAGGACCCCGAGACGTTCTCGAACATCGTCGCGCTCGGTGGGCCGTTCCCGCCGCTGCCGTTCCAGCCCGAGGGTGACGACATCAGCGCCCAGATCGACGAGCACCGCAGTTACTTTCCGATGTTCGAGCACATGGTGACGATGGATCCACCCGACCACACCCGCGCGCGCTCGGTGCTGAGCAAGCTGCTGACCCCGAGCCGGCTCAAGCACAACGAGGAGTTCATGTGGCGCCTCGCCGACCGTCAGCTCGACGAGTTCCTGACCAACGGCGAGTGCGAGTTCATCAGCGAGTACTCAAAGCCCTTCGCCACCTTGGTGATCGCCGACCTGCTCGGCGTTCCCGAGGAGGACCACAAGGAGTTCCGCACCGTGCTGGGTGCCGACCGTCCCGAGTCGCGGGTGGGCAATCTCGAAAACGAGACGATCGGCATCAACCCGCTGGAGTGGCTCGACGACAAATTCTGTGGCTACATCGAGGACCGGCGCCGCGAGCCACGCAACGACGTCCTGACGTCCCTGGCGACGGCGAAGTACCCCGACGGGTCCACCCCCGAGGTCATCGAAGTCGTTCGTTCCGCCACATTCCTTTTCGCCGCCGGTCAGGAAACCACGGCCAAGTTGCTCAGCGCCGCACTGCAGGTGATCGGCGAGCGGCCCGACATTCAGAAGGAGCTTCGCGACGACCGCAGCCTCATTCCCGGGTTCATCGAGGAATCGCTGCGGATGGACAGCCCCGTCAAGTGCGACTCTCGGCTGGCACGGCGGGCCACCACGGTCGGCGGAGTCGAGATCCCCGCCGGCACCGTCGTCATGGTGTTGCCGGGCGCGGCCAACCGCGACCCACGCCGGTTCGACAACCCGCACGAGTTCGACCTTCGCCGAAAGAATGTGCGCGAGCACATGGCTTTCGCGCGCGGCGTGCACTCGTGTCCGGGCGGGCCGCTCGCCCGGGTCGAGGGCCGCGTCTCCATCGAGCGCATCCTGGACCGGATGAGCGACATCAACATCAGCGAGGCCAAGCACGGCCCCGCCGACGATCGTCGCTACACCTATGAGCCGACGTACATCCTGCGCGGGCTCAGCGAACTCCACCTGACGTTCACGCCAAACGGCTAGGGCGGTCCCGGCCCAACTGCCGAGCCCAGCGGGCGCGGGCGTCAGGGTTGGGATGCGGTTTCGATCTGCTCGAAGATCCCAGAGAACTCGAACGGCGTTTGCGCGATCCCGCTTCCATCGACGGCGTCCACCGCTCCCAACGTGCCGGTCTGGTCGCGGGGCAGTTCCCACATGGAGAGCTCGCCGATGTCGTGCTGCTCGGCAAAGGTGGTCAGCTGCCGGGCGTCGGCGAGGCCGAAGATTTCGCTGGGATCGTCGTTGATTCCGATCAACGGCGTCACCCCGAGCATGTGCCAGGCCTGCTGGCTGGTCAGCGAGGGGTAAAGCGTCATCAACTGGGTATGGGTGGCCGTCGCGGCATCGATCGCGTACGCGCCCATGCCGGGGTTGCCGGTCTGGTCGAAACCGTTGCCGTAATCCATGGCCATGATGTTCACCCGGGATACGTTGACGCCATTGGCCGTAGCGGTCTGGATTACGTTCAGCCCGCCGCCCTGCCCCTCGACCAGGCCCGTGGGCAGCACCGGGAGCGTGTACGAGACGGTCACGGGCGTGCCGTTGGCCGCCTCCTGTTGCTGCAGGATGGCGATGGCCTTCGATTGGGTGTTCATCGCTTGGGTGTTGCCCTGCAACGCGCCCTCGACGTCGAAGTCGAGATTGTAGATCTTGTAGGTGTTCACGATCGACGCGTACTGCTGCGCCAGCGCGGTGGGGGTCTGACCGTTGACGGCAGACAGATCGGTGCCGAACGCGCCGCCGAACGAGATGGTCCCGTTGATGCCGGCGGCTTTCATGTTGGCGATCTGGTTATCGATGAAAGCGCTCTGGGATCCGCCCGTTACGTCGTACGCCGAGTAGCCACCCCAAGAGGCGTTCCCGTTCGGGTCGGCGTTGATGAAGGCAAGCGTGGCGTTTTTGACTCCGTGCTGGGCGGCGGTCGCGAAGTCATATCCGTTGGGACCGGGCCAGAGCGTGATGTCGACGTAGGGCGAGTAGACGCCCGATCCGGTGCCGCCGGTGCCGGGACCGCCGGTGCCGGGATCGCCGGTGCCGCCGCCGAGGCTGGTCCCGTCGTGGCCCTTGCCACCGTTTGCGCCCGGATGGCCGGACATCGCCGAACCTTGGCCGCCCGCACCGCCCGCGCCGCCGCTGCCGCCCAGGGCACCGTCACCGCCGTCGCCGCCGTTACCGCCGACGCCGCCGTCACCGAAAAACAGACCGCCGTGGCCGCCCGCGCCGCCGGCCCCTCCGTTGCCGCCGTTGACACCCGGCGAGCCCGCGGCACCGACCGTGCCGGGTCCGCCGGCACCGCCCCGGCCTCCGTTGCCGAACAGGCCTGCGTCACCGCCTCGGCCGCCGGGCCGGCCAGTGTCGCCAGACCCACCGTTGCCGCCGTTGCCGGCCAGCAGCCCGCCTGGGCCGCCGGGCTGCCCGGTTCCCGGCGCCCCGTCGGCGCCGTTTCCGATCAGTGGACGACCCAGCAGCGCGTTCGTGGGCGCGTTGATCAGACCCAGCACGTCCCCCTCCAGGGCCTGCAACGGTGAGGCGTTGGCCGCCTCCGCGACCGCATACGCGTTCGCCGCGCCGTTCAACGCCTGCACGAACCGTTGGTTGAAGGCCGCCGCGCGGGCGTTCAGCGACTGATAGGCGCGGGCGTAGCCGGAGAACAGCGACGCGATCGCGGCCGACACCTCATCGCCGGCGGCGGGCAGCACCGCGGTGGTTCCGGCGGCGGCGGCCGCATGGGCCGCGGTAAGTGTCGAACCGATGCCGGCCAGCTCCGTGGCCGCCGCGGCCACCGTCGCCGGTGCGGCAATGAGAAACGTCATGGCGCCACCCGCTTTGTCGGCGTATTACGAGATCTGGCAGATGCTATTGAGCGTGAATGAAACGCCAAAGACACTGCCGGATAACCGTTATTCAACCGTTATGCAAGACGTATATCTGCATGACACCACGCGCGTTCGCGTCAAGCGTGTTGACAACGGTGCCCTAATTATTAGGCGAGCGTCCTGCCGATGAAGTAGCAGCCGAGGAGCGCGACGGCCATGAGCACAACCCAGGCGTCCGTCAGTCGGCACAGTAGCGCGGGGGCCTGACGCACCTCCATGAACTCCCGAAAGATGATGCGCACCTTGACGAGTGCGATCACAATTACGCTCGACGTGACCACCGCGCTGGCCCTCAGCGTTCCATTGAGCGAATGATCTATCCATAGGTAGGCGAGCGTCAACGACGCCAGCACGAGCCAGACGATCAGCAGCCTCTTGTTGAATTTGATGTCGATCACCTCACCACGTACAGCAACGCGAAGATGAGCACCCAGAGGAAGTCGACGGTGTGCCAGTACGTGGCGCAGGTTTCGACAAGCTGCTGGGATCGCCGCAGTTGGTAGACGATGACTCCGAGGACGACGAAGCCAATCAACAGGTGCACGAAGTGGATTCCGGTGAGGAAGAAGTAGTAGGTGAAAAAGTCGTTGCTGCCGAACCCATTTCCCATGCGGATCAACCGGGCCCACTCGAACACCTTGAAAAATAGGAACACTGCGGCCAATGCGACCGTGATGACCACATCCCGCAGCGCCGCGCGGTAGGCGCCGGCGCGGGACGATTGAACGCAGCGCGCCACCGACCACGAGCTGAGCAGCAGGACCAGGGTGTTGAAGACCCCGATGCGCAGGTCCAGCTGCGCCTGGGAGTGCAGGAAGAGCTCGGGGCTTCGGGCGCGATAAAACAGGTAGAAGCCGAAATACCCTGTGAAGACAAGGGTCTCGAACAACACAAAGGCCCACATGTCGGGCTGGCCGGGCACGAACCTCGCGCTGTTGGTCTTGTCGGCCGTGTCGGTCACGGGACAACCGCCTTCGGCCGCGCGCGGTCGGGCAACGGCCCGTCGCCGAAGTCCTCGCGCTGAATCATCCGAAACAGCATGACGATGAACGTGACTTGGTAGATGCCGAACACCACCATGTCCAGCCACCACGCGATCTGACCGTTCCATGCCAGCACGCCGCGCCGAAAGATCCAGCAGGGCGCCACGACAACTTCGGTCAGCGCGTTGCACAGGTTGAGATAGCCGAACCACTTGGGGAACACCCGGTTCTTGTCGAGCAGGATCGCGAGCATCCAGATCAGCGAGCCGATCAGGAAGACTCCCATGGTGCCGTCGAAGGACAGGAAGGCGAAGTCGTAGAGCCAACCGATCGCTTCGGGGTCTCGCTCTTGTCGCAGCGTGCCGACGACCAGCGCGACGTTGAGCAGCAGCATCCCGGGAATCGCGCTGAACGAGTAGATGAGCAGATACGAGTATGCGAACGCGCGGCTGACCGACATTCGTCGCATCGAATAAGCGATGAGGGCGTTGTTGGTCGCGATCATGCCGCTGATGGCGAAGATGACGCCGAATCCGACGGGTATCCCGAGGTGGCGTTCGTGGAACCAGTGCACCTGCGTTGCGAGATCCCACGTGGGCTGCGGCGGCGGCTGGACCTGCGCCACGATGAAGAACACCGGGAAGAAGGCGTTGTAGAAGACCATCAGCGCAGCCCAGGCCAGCCACAGCTCGCGCTTGGGGCCGCGCCACAGGTGCCAGGCGATCCGCTGCGGCAGCGGCCCCGAGGGCGGCGTGGCCGGAGAAACCTCCTGCGCCGCTAGGGCATTCACGCGCCGACCAGTTCGTCACCGTGCTTACGGTTCTCGGCGCGCTCCCGGTAGATGGCTTGCCCCAGAACCACTCCCATCACGACGATCCAGACGGCGATGGCAACGTTTTTCACCCAGAACGACAAGAAGCCGTCCCAGGCCAGCGGCCCCGTCAATGACACGCCAACGAACGCGGCGGGCACCAGCGCGGCCGCCACCAAAAGGTTGAAGTGGGCCACCCAGCGGCCGAATATCGGCTGCGCCTGATCGTCGAAATAGATTGCCAAGGCCAGGATTACGCTTTGGCCGATCAGGAACGGGACCACGATGGTGAACGTGATCCAGCCGAAATCGTTGAGCAGCTGAGTCAGCTCCGGGCGTCTTTCGGGACGGAAGGCGGCCAGCAGCCAGCAGACGTTGGCGACGAGAAACAGCGTCGGACCGCCGGCCATGCAACCCAGCATCGCGTAGGAGAAGATCGGCGTCCGATGTGCCATCCTACGGATCTGCAGCACGATCAGGGTCAGGACCGGGACGAGGCAGACGCCAAACCAGTTGAACACGATCATGCTGTAGCGGATCTGCGGCAGGTGCGCCGGATCGCGGTAGAACGCGGCCACCTGCTCGGCCGACATGCTGGGTGACATCGGCGGATTGAATCCCGGAAACAGGAAAAAGCAAGCGACCCAGATGATCACCGTCGCGGGCAACGTCCAGAGCAGGATCAGCTCACCGTCCGTCCGGCGCAGTGCACCGCGGCGTGTTACGGCATCGCCCCCGCCGATGTCGGACATCGGTACCCCTTCCCGGACGCGGTCGTCTACCGATCCAGCTAGTCAGCGAAGCTAGCCGATCGGCTAGCTTCGGTCAATAGCGGTGGTCTAGTCTCTTTGTGTGACAACAGCGCGGCAGTCGAGCACCGAAGGGCGGATCGTCCACCACAGCGCCGCCCGGACGCGCGTGCTCGATGCCGCGCTGGATCTGTTCGCCCAGCATGGCGTCAGCGGAACGTCGTTACAGATGATTGCCGACGCCGTCGGGGTGACGAAAGCCGCTGTCTACCACCAATTCCGCACCAAAGAGCGGATCGTGCTCGCGGTCACCGAGCGTGAACTCTTTCGGCTGGGTCCTGCACTCGAGGCGGCGGAGGCACACGACGACGGGCTAGAAGCCCGCGACGCGCTCCTGGTGAGCATGGTCGAGATGGCGGTTCGCGACCGCCGGTTGGTGCGGACGCTGCAATTCGATCCCGTCGTGGTCCGCCTGCTGGCCGAACACGAGCCGCTCCAACGTTTTATGCAGCGCCTCTACAACGTGCTGCTGAGCGATGCCGGCTTGGACGGGCGGATCGAGGCGGCCATGTTCTCCGGTGCGATTAGCGCCGCCGTGATGCACCCACTGGTCGCGGACATCGATGACGACACACTGCTCGACCGCCTCACCGTACTCAGCCGGCGCCTGCTTGGCCTGCATCGCACGACACCCGGTTAACCGGGCTACGTATCGGCGCGGATCCAGCTCAAAATGCCGTCGTGGGCATAACAGATCAGGAACAGACCATCGGGCGCCTGCGCGACGTAGTTCTGGTAATTCTCGCAGCTCGCGCCCTCGTCCTTGACCCCTGCCATCGGAGGTGACCGGAACCACCGCGGCTGGTATCTCCTCGGCGAGCCGCAGAACATCAGCCGGCCGGGCTGCCCGGCCGGCGGAACGTAACTGTCATCGACGCCGAAGGCGTAGTAGGTGGTGTTTTCGCATGGGGCTCCGAGGACTTGGTGCGCCATGATGCCCGGTGTGCAGGCGGGGTAGTCGCAAACTGTCGGCCCGGCGGAGGAAGGCGACGCCCCCAGCACACTCACACCGAGCAACGCAGCAGCCAGTGCCACGATGAATCGCACTCGATTACTTTGCCACACTTGAGAAGAAATTTCTGCTGGTTGGAGAGGGTCAGTTTTGAGTTCCCATCCACGCGCGGCCCGGGCCGCGCCCGTTCGCGTCAATGGCCCATTCCGTGCGGCTGGTTAGCGAGAAAACACTGCACCCGGGTAGCCGCATCATTCGGAGCGACTCCCATTTCCACCAATCTTTGAATTATTTGGGCGGAAGGCACGCCAGCATCGAAGTCCGTCGTAATCACATGAACGCTGGGAAACCAATCCTCTGCACTCACCCCTGGCGGCGGGGGCTTGGCGCCGCCCCCTAGGCAGTGAGCGTATCCCTCGACGCCGGCGTCAGCGTGAGCGGACGACGCCCCCATCAGCACCACCGAGGCGATGGGCAGGACGGCGACGGCCAGGGCGACCACCGCGGCGACATAGCTGGAACGGCGTTGACCGCCGGCGCGAATTACTCGCCGGCCGCGGCTGAGATCGCGGGTCTGCATGGTGGTCTTCTCCCAGAACGTCATGTCGCCACGTTGCGCATCGTCCGCTTAACGCTACTCGCGTTCGAACTGGCCCACTACTGAGAAGATCGATCAAGCAAAAACGATCTTCTCGCCAAATCAGCCAAACACCCGCTTTCACCCATTCTCCGCACGAACGGCAATTTCCGCACGTAGGAGCCACAAATGAGGACACCTCATGAGACCGTTCGGCTCAGGCCGAAGTGATAAGCTCCTTCTTCGTGCAAGACCCGGAGCGGCATCACGCCGACCATTCTGATGCCCCGGCGGACGTGACCGATGCCGACGAATCGCAGTCGCGCTCAGGGGTCAACCCCAGCGACTTGGCGCCCGAATCCGAAGTGGACCCAGAAGGCGAAGTTGCCGAGGCTGAAGCGCGCGCCGAGGCCGCTCGGGCACGCCTGGAAAGGCTGCGCGAGGCAGCCGAAACCGGGGACACGGACGGCGACACCGCATCCCAGGACGCCGAGCCGCGCCCCGCAAAATCGATCCGGGCGCGGCTTCGCTTGCCGCGGCGTCCCGGGCGACCGCGGTGGCTCCGAGGTCCAGGGCGCAAGTCAATCGCCGCCGGCGTCGGCATCGTGCTCGCCTCTGCCTCCCTCGCAGCGAGCGCTTACATGCTGTGGCAACACCACACCACCGCGGACAAACAGCGGCTCGCGGCGGAATTCGCCACCGCAGCCCGGCAACGGGTCACGGAGCTGATGTCGATTGACCCTAACCATGCCAGGGACGACTTTCAGCGCATCATCGACGGCTCCACGGGCGACTTCAAGAGCCAACTGTCAGTGATGTCGAGCCTCATGGCCAAGCAGGCCGAGGAATCGAAGGTCAGCAGCAAGGCCACCGTGGAAGCAGTCGCGGTCGAGTCGCTGAGCAACGATTCGGCGGTCGTGCTTGTCGCGGCGAAATCCGATATCACCAATGCAGACAACACGAAGCGGCCACCCGTCGTGTGGCGGATCAGCGTTAGCCTCAACCGGGACGGCGGTCAGCTCAAAATGTCGAAAGTCGATTTCCTGCAATGACTGTCGAGCACGACGCGTCGGTGGACGGCATGGAAACCACACCGTCCGGCGAGACGGATCCGCCGCCCGCTTCCCCGGGTCCCGAACGCACCAACCGGCTGGCCACGGTCAACCGCTGGGCCCGCAGGTGTTTGGCGAGGTGGCGTTCAATCGTCGCGACATTGTTGGTCGTCACCGCGGTGGGTGTCGCTGCCGGAATCTACTTCATTGTGTACCGCCCGGATCAGCAAGTCGACGAGGCGGCGGCGCACCGGGCAATCCAGGTGGCGTCGGACGGTTCCGTGGCGGTGCTGTCCTACGCCCCCGACAATTTGGATCGTAATTTCGCGAAGGCAAAGTCATATCTCACCGGCAATTTTCTCTCCTACTACACCAAGTTCACAGAACAGATCGCGGCGATGGCCCAGCAGAAGCAGGTCACGCAGACAGCCCAGGTGGTTCGCGCCGCCGTTTCAGAGTTGCACCCGGATTCGGCCGTTGTGCTGGTGTTCATCAACCAGACCGCCACGAGCAAGGCGAAGCCGGAACCGCAGACGACCGCGAGCAGCGCCCGGGTGACGGTGACGAAAGTCAAGGGTTCGTGGCTGATCTCGCAGCTGGATCCGCTGTCCTGACAGCCGCCGTTTGGTTCAATCGGCATTTTGTCGGGGCCGAAGCGGTGTTAATCTCATTGCACGAAAAGCCGCAAGTTATGTGGAAAACCGCATAACGATGTCGGTTGATTGAAGCGGGTGAAGGAGCGCCTCATGCGTTCAGTTCGAACACTCACCACCGCAACGCTGTTGGTTGCCACCGCGTTTGGCGGTTTTGGCACGGCATCCATAGCCCGGGCAACCACCAAGGAAGAAGTGGCCGTCAACGGGACGTTCCGCGCGACGTCAATCGGCGATTGGGCCCAGCGGAATGATCAGTACTTCGGCGAGCCGACGGTCGTCCAGACGTGGACCATCAGCTCGACGTGCGACACGTTTCTGGAATGCCACGGCACGGTGACCAGCGACCAGGGATGGACCGCGCCCATGTACATGAACGATGGGGAGATGTGGAAGCTCAAACACGAAGTGCCGAACTGGGAGCGGTGCCAAGACGGTACCGCGTTCACTGGACAGCAGACCTTCTTTTTCTATCCGGTGAACGAATACGGTGGATACCAACTCGGGTCGTCGACGTACGCCGGCAAGGACAAGACCGTCGGCCCGACCGGTGCTTGCGGGCAGAACCAGTGGCTTGACATCACGATGCCGCTACGCCTGGACAGGCTGAGCTGAGCGGGCGTTCGTAGCTCAATCTCTCCCCGCTGCTTCGCAGATCGCTTCGCGGGGCTGCATCAGGTGGGCAGCATGTCCTTCCACGTCTTGTGCGCTTTGGGAGCAACCAGATCCGACTGCTGGTACAACTTCCCGTCCGGACCAACATAACGACCCGTATGCGGGTCGTACCGGGCGAAGGTAACGGACGGCACTGGCTTATCTGCCCCACCACCGAATGAGCTTGGCGCAGCCTGCGGCCCGCCGCCGCCCGCGTCGGGTGGCGCGGCATCGGGAGGAGTGGGCGGTGCGGGCGCGGCCGGCGGCGCGGGAAGTTCACCGGCCGCGGGGACGTCGAGTGGCGCTATCGGCGGAAGCTCGGCCGACATTCTCGACATCGGCGCCAGCGGAGGCGGTCCCGACGACGGCACGGGCGGTACCGCCGCTCCAACCGTCCCCGGTGGCGGGTTTTCGCCCCGCGGCCCCGCCGGTGTGCCACGCGGCACCGCACCCGGTGGCAGCGGCGTTCCCTCGAGTGGGCCGAAAAGCCTGTCGTTCACGGTAACTCGGTCATCGGGCGGGACGCCCTGCGAAAGCAAATTTGGATCCAGCGGGGAGGGACCGAGCACATGCTGGCGCATCGCCAGCGGCATGAACGGCTTGTCGCTGTTGCAGATCTCGACCGTGGGAGCGCGCTTGCCTGGGTGACCCATGCACGGGTAGTTGCGCGCACCGCGGACCGAAAGCGGTGAATCCTGCGGCAGTTTGCAATACAGCCCGTCCGGTGTGTCGATGTCGGAAAGGTCGTCCGGGGACCGCCACGTGTGCTGAGGCATGAAGCCGACCGTGCAAATCGGCGGATCGTCGATCGTGAGCGCGAAGTCACCCTGGGCCGTACCGTCGGGATGGTTTGGCCCGGCGGCGGCGTTCTCGATGGCGACCGCCGACGGCAGCAACACCAGCAGCTGCTCCAGCGAGGCGTGGTAGGTGACGCCGATCTGCCCGATGGTGGTCAGGTTGGCGAGCAACACCGGCAGCGTCGGTTTGATTTGTTCGAGAAGCCGAGACGCCTCGTTCGCCGCGTCGGGTCCGTTTCGCAGAATGGTGCGAACGCTCGAATCGTCGTTTGCGAACACCTGCGTAATCCCCGCGAGGCTACGCGCCCACGTTCTGATCGAATCGGTGGTTTGCGCTTGCGTATCCAACAGCGGCCCAGTGTCTTCGGTGAGAGCCCGGGTGCGATCGACGACGCCGTTGGCGTCGCGGGACAGCGTCTTGGTCGAATCGATCAGTGACCCAAAGTCGTAGCCGGTACCGTTGAGGCCCTGGAAGGTCTCGTCGAGCAATTGGCCGAGTTTCGTCTTCGGGATGCTTTGTACCAAGGCATTGACCTGATCGAGCATTGGGCCGACCGGCTGCGGAATCGTCGTGTCGCGCACCGCGATGACCGAGCCGTCGTGCAGGTAGGGCGGCGTATCGGTTTTGGGCCGCAGGTCCACGTATTGTTCACCCACGGCCGAGACGCTGAGCACATGCGCTGTCAGGTCCGCGGGGACCTTCGGTGAAGTGCTAAGCGACAGCGTCGCTTTCGCGCCCGTAGGCGTCAAACCCACCGAGGTGACCTTGCCAAGCTGAACCCCACGGTAGGTCACGTTGGAAAACCGATACAGGCCACCCGTGGCCGGCAGCTCCAGCGTCACCGTCATCCGACCGATGCCCAGCAGGGTGGGGGCTTGGATGTAGTAGAGGACCATCGCGATCACGCCAATGGTCCCGACGATCGAGAAGATCGCCAGCTGGATCCGAACGAAGCGCTTGAGCATCTATCCACCCGCCCCGGTCGCAGGTGCCTCCGCGGGTGGTGGCGTTTGACCAAGGCCAGCGGCAGGCTGCGGAGCGGCATACGGCGGGGGCCCCGGTACTGGGGCGCCGGGCGGCGGCCCCGGCAGCGGCGGCAGCGCATTGGGATCGACCCACGGTGGCCGCACCGGGTCGTGCATCGGATCATGCGTGTATTGCAGGTAATACGGGTCCCCGGGCGCCGGTACCAACGGCTGGTCCAGTTGCCCCCAGTGGGTCCCCAACATCAGGCCTCGCTTGAGCCGCGGAATCGACAGGTCCAAATCGACATGCAGGTTGAAGTAGTCACCCCGGACCGCGCGGTCGACGAAGTTCTGGGTGAACGGGAACACGAACCCCGCCGCGACCGCCGTGCCGAGCTCCGGTCCGACGTCGGCGAGCGCGCGGATGGTCGGCTCCAGGTTTTGCAGATTCTTGACCAGATCTGCCTGAGAGTCGTTGATCAACCGGGTGGCGGTGTTGCTGAAGACGCGAAGGTGGTCCAGCGCGGCGGTTAGCCGCGGGCGCTCCTTGACCAGGACGTCGAGCGCGGGCGGTATCTTCTGCAGCGCCTGGGTGACAACGTCGCGTTGGTCGGCGAATGTGCCGGCAAGCCGGTTCAGCGCGTGGATGGAGTCGACGAGGTTGTCCCGCTGCTCGTCCAGTGTTCCAACGAAGGTGTCCAACCGAGTGATCAGATCGCGTATTGCGCCCTCGCGCCCGGACAGGGCGGCCGAGAAATTGTGGATGATTTCACCGATCTGGCCCAACCCCCCGCCGTTGACGACCGCCCCCAGCGACGACAACGTCTGCTCGGTCGACGGGTAGGCCGACGACCGACTGAGCGGGATGGTGGCGCCCGGCTGCAGCCGTCCGCTTCCCTGCTGGCCGAGTGGCGTGTTGAGCTCCACATGCATCGACCCGAGCAGGCTGGTCTGACCGACGGTGGCTACCACGTTGGCCGGGATCACGACATCGCGCTTCACCGAGATCTCGACGTCGGCGTGCCAACCTTGCACCCTCATCGTGCCGACACTGCCGACCACGACGTCGTCGACCAGCACGGGCGAATTCGACTCCATCGTGCCGACATTCGGGAGTTCGACGTGGTAGATGTTGGCGCCCGGCCCGCGCCCGACCGCGCCGGGCAGCGGTAGCGAATTCAGGCCGTGGAATGCGCATCCCGTCGCCGTCACCGCCACGCAACAGCCGACGGCGAACACCCGCCGCGCCGCCACCCGGGCGATCATTGCCCTGGCCCGTCGGCCGGCAGCAGCATTCCTGACAGGCCCGCCGCCGGCGCCGGTGGTGGCGGTGGCGGTTCCGCCGGTGTCGAGGGCGGGGGCGGCAGCGGCATCGCCGCACCCGGTATCCGCGCCGGCGGCACCGCGCCGGGCGGTCCGATCGGATCACCGGGCAAGCCGGTGTAGGCCGACACCTCGGGCGGTGTCTCGGGCGGTCCGGGTTTGGGGCCCTCGCCGCCGGGCGCGAGGCGCTGTTCGCTGTAGAGGATCTTGGACGGGTCTACCGACTTCTGCAGGAAGATGTTGATCGGAATCGGCAGGCTGTTGAAGTTGAGTACCCGCAGCCCGGGCCCGAGGAACAGGGAACACAGCTTGCCCGATTCAACTGCGGTGACGTTCTCGATTGCGCCGACGGCCGTGCAGCCAGGTATGGGAATCGGAACCAGCAACCCCGAAAAAGTGGCGTTCGCGAAGTTCATGATCCCGAACCCGCCCACGATGGTCCCGGTGTCGGCGTTGTAGTCGTTGAAGAAGTTGCCGAGCGCGTTCGGCGCGCCGTGCAGGATATTTTCCAGAGCCATGTGCTTGTCGACCAGGATCTGCGTGACATCGGCCAATCGGGCGATCTGCTCACTGGTCTGGTCGCGTGTGCCGGCGATGAAGCGCTGCACCTCGCCGACCGCCGTCGACAGATCGGTAAGCGCCGTGTCGAGGTCGGATTTGCTGTCATCGACCACGCTGGTGAGCGTGGCGAGGCGGTCGTTGAACTGCACGATCTGGACGTTGCTGTCGCGCAGCGCGCCGACGAAGGTCTGCAGGTTTTTGATGATGTCGACGATGTTGCCGCTCCCGTTGGCGAGGATCCGGCCCACCCCCGACAGTTGACCGAGCGTTTGCCGCAGCTTGTCACCGTTGCCGTCGAGCGCGTTGGCGGCGCTGTCGATGAACCGGCCCACCGACGTGCCCGATACACCGCTCTTGGGTCCCAAATCCGTTGCCAGCCGCATTAACTGGGTTTTCACCTCGTCCCACTCGACCGGCACCGCGGTCCGTTCGACCGGTATGACCGCCCCATCGTGCATGATCGGGCCACTGTCTCGGTAGGCCGGCGAAAGTTGAACGTAGCGGGCAGACACCAGGTTCTGGGCGACGATGATCGCCTTGGCGTCCGCCGGAATGGGCACGCCGTGGTCGACCTTGAGGACCATCTTGGCCTGGGTGCCCTGCGGCTGAATGGATTTGATGCGACCGACTTTGACACCCGCGACCCGCACCTCGTCATTGGGATAGATCGCGGTGGCGGTGGTGAAATAGGCGGTAATAGTCCTTGGGCCGAAGAACGCATTGCGGACCAGAATGGCGGCGCCGGCAATGATGAGCGCGACGAGGACAACCGCCCCCACGGCCACCACCCTGCTGCGCGGGATCCTGGAGGTCACTGCGATCCTCCAATCCTGCCGCCCAACGTGCAATTGGGGCACACCGGAATACCGTTGTACGGCCAGGGAATCAGCGACCGAGGCACCGGCGACGGGTAGCCCGGACCCTTGGACGTGTCGAACGTGCGGAATCCCCAGAGGTAGTCGAGGAACGGTTGGAAGATTTGCGGGGCAAGGAAGTTCGGGACGAACGCCGAGTAGGCGTACATACTCGAGATCGCCTCACCGACCGTGATCTCGAATTTCGCGAGACCCGGCAGCGCCTTGCTGATGTTGTCGCGGTTCTTTTCCAGCATCGCGAGCACCGAATTGAGCCGCTCGAGCGTCGGCGCCAATTTGCTTTCGTTCTCGTGCACCAACGCCGTCAGCTGCTTGGCCACCACCGACGTGTTGGCCAACAGGTCCACGATCTCCTGTCGGCGCGCCACCAGGACTTGGAGCAGATCGTCGGAGTTGAGGATGAGCTTGTTCACCTGCTGGCTGCGTTCGGAAAGAATCCCGGTGACGTCGCCGGCACTCTTGAACAGCTCGCCCAGGCTCTTGTTACGACTGTTGAGAGTTCGCGATAGCCGGGTGATTGCGTCGAACGCCGGCCCCATGTGGGGTGCGATCTGGTCAAGCGTCGCCGACAGCGTGTCCAGCGACTGGTTCAGCGCCGTCGTGCTGGTTCCGGCAGTGTCGGTGGTGAAGTCGCTGACCGCTTCCGTCAGCGAGTAGGGCGAAGACGTGCGCGAGACGGGAATCAGCGCCATCGGATGCAGCGTGCCGGTGCCGGCGGACTCCAAGGTGAGCATCCGTTCGCCCAACAGCGTGCCGGTGCGGATGTGCGCGGAAGTCTCCGACCCGAGCAGGACGTTGCCCTTCAGCGCGAACGTCACCAGAGCCTCGCCGTGGCGCAGCTTCACGTCCGACACCGAGCCGACCTTCATCCCCGACACCGTCACGGGGTTGCCCGTCGCAAGGCCGCCGGCTTCGGAGAACAGTGCCTGATACCTGACCATCGTCGCCCAGGTAATGAACCGATCAGGCGAGAGGCCCACCAGAATGACCAGCACTATCAGGGCCGCTCCGACGAGTCCGGCCTTGACGAGCCCAGTTCCGCGATACCTAAGCATTAGGGTTCGGTGCACCTTCCGGCTTCTGACCTAAATATGGGGGCTTTCACGGTCCTGCCCTGAAGATCCGTGCCGCGCAACTCCAACTGGCACAGGTAGTACGGGATGGTCGCGCCGTTCACGCCGAGCCGGACCAGCTTGCGGTAGTTCTTTGGCGCCCTCCCGATTGCGGCGTCGAGGCGGTCCTTGTCGTTATCGATAATCGGCGCAAGCCTATTCAACTGATCTATGGTGCCGGACAGCGGAGGCCGCGCGCTGCTCAGCAGGTCCGCCAGCGAGGCGGTTCCCTGGTCCAGCGCGTCGATGGCGGAACCGATGGTTTGGCGATCGTCCGACAGCCCGCTGACGAGCTGCTGGAGGCGATCGACCGCGGCGGAGAACTGCTTGCCGTCCTTGTTGATCGTGCCGATCACAACGTTGAGGTTGTCGATCAGTTGCTGCACGGTTTGATCGTTGTCGGCCAAGGCGTTCGAAAACGACGTCGCCTTGGTGAACAGCGAATCGAGTGTCCCGCCTTGCCCCTGGAAGACCTGCAGCAATCCTGACGTCAGGGCGTTGACATCGCGCGCATTCAGGCCCTGGGTAACGGGTTTCAGCCCGCCGAGCAGCAGATCGAGGTCGAGCGCCGGCGCGGTGCGGCTGACCGGAATCTGACCGCCGGCCGGTAGCCGCTTGCTCGGGCCCGGCCCGTCGAGGAGTTCGAGGTAGCGATCACCCACCAGGTTGAGGTAGCGAACCGCCGCCCTGGAGCCCTCGGTGAGCACCACGTTGCGGTCGGCGTCGAACTTCACCACAACCTTTTTGTCCGGCTGCAGCGAAACGCTGTTGACCGTGCCCACCCGGATCCCGGCGACCCGCACCGACTGCCCCGGCTTGAGGCGCGACACGTCGGCGAACACCGCCGAATACCCGGTCGTCGAACCCGTCCGGTACTGGCCGAAGATGAAGAACAAGAAGCCGGTCAACATTGCCATCACGACCGCAAAGATCGTGAACTTGACCAGCGTGGCGCGGGTTCTCATCCGGGCATTCCGATCATGGCGGAGTTGCGTGGCGGACCGGCGATCGGCCCGTATAGCAGCTGTTTGAGGAGATCGGAGTTGATCAGCACCTGCGGGTTTCCGTACCCCACCGGGTCGGCGCCGATATCGGTGATGAATTGCGGCGGAGCCGTGTTGAACGGAAGGATCGGCAGGCCCATGCACTTCGGGCCGCCGGTCGCGGCAACCTTGGGCAGGTTGGTCGGATACCGATAGCGTTCGCCGCCCCAGGTGAGGCTCGCCGATATGTTGATGCTCGGTTCGGACAGCGGTGGACCGTGCGCGAGGGTTATCAGCCCGCCGAAACCACAGGTGAACACTTCGTGGTACTGGCTGGTCAGATCGGTGGTCGGCACCAGCAGATGCAGCACGTCCGTCAGCGGTTGGCGGTTCGTCGACAGGACATCGTTGCCGATGTCTGCCAAGCCAATCGCGCTGATCAGCAACGCATCGAGGTTGTGCTGCTCGTCGACAACGGTCTTGCTGATCCGGGTCGCGTTGGCTGCGGCCTTCACCAGGTTCGGCGCCGCGTCGGCATAGGCGTTGGACACCGCCGGCAGGACCGCGAGGTCATGCCTGAGTGCCGGAAGGCTCGGCTCCAGCCTGGCCAGAAACGAGTCCAAGTCGCTCAGCGACTGGCCCAGCTGTGGGCCCCGTCCACTGAACGCTTGCGCCAGCGCACCCAGTGACTCGTTCAGCTTCGCGGGGTCGATCTGGGCCAGCACGGAGACCAGTTGCTGGAACACCGTGTTGACTTCGACCATGACGTGTTGGCCCTCCAGCGTCTGACCGGCGTGGAGCCGCTGCGCCGAGGGCGCGTCGGGCGCCACCAGTTCGACGAACTTGGCGCCGAACACCGTTGACGAGGTGATGTTGACGAGCACGTTGGCCGGAATGAAACGCAACTCCGACGGGTACATCGCCAGGTGAAGAGCCGCTTGCCCATTCGGGAGCGATTCGATCGAGGCAACTTTGCCCACCTGCACCCCGCGCAACTTCACCTTCGCGTCCGCGTTCATGACCAGGCCGGCGCGCGGCGACAGCACCGTCACCGGCACGGTGTTGGTGAAGCTGCCTTGGAATAGACCTATCGCGACCGCGAAGATGACCGCGATCACCGCGATGGTGGCCAGTCCGGCCAACGGGCGTGTGTACGAGCGGGCGCCGAAGTGCTGCCCCGGCCTGGCGCCGATCGGCGATGCCGCACTGGTGGTTTCGGACCGGTGGATGGGACCCGGCCCGAGATTTCGCGTCACTTTCCTGTTCCCATCGTCGCCTATCCCGACAGGTTGAAGTTGCCGTTACTACCGTAAATAGAGAGCGAGACCAGTAGCGTTACCGAAACCACCACGATCAGCGAGGTGCGCACCGCGTTTCCTGTCGCTACGCCCACACCCGCGGGCCCACCGGAAGCGAAATAGCCGTAATAGGTGTGTATCAGCAGGACGGTGAGCGCCATCAGGATCGCTTGCAGGAAAGACCACAACAAGTCGATCGGGTTCAGGAACGTGTCGAAGTAGTGCTCGTACAGACCGGAGGACTGCCCGAGCAAAAACGTCGTGGTGAACTGGCTCGCGACGAACGACAGGATGACGGCGATGCTGTACAGCGGCGTGATCGCGAGCATTCCGGCCAGGATTCGGGTACTGACCAGGTACGAAATCGGGCGAATAGCCATGCTTTCCAGCGCGTCGATCTCTTCGTTGATCCGCATCGCGCCCAGCTGAGCGGTCACCCCGGCCCCGAAGGTTGCCGCCAGACCGATCCCGACGACCACCGGCGCCGAGATACGCACATTGATGAAGGCGGCCAAAAAGCCGGTCAACGCCTCGATGCCGATGTTGCCCAGCGACGAATACCCCTGCACCGCCAGGACACCGCCGGTGGCAAGCGTCAGGAACCCGACGATCACCACCGTGCCGCCAATCATCGCCAAAGTGCCGGCGCCCATGCTGATCTCGGCGATCAGCCGAATCACTTCGCGCCGGTAATGCACCGCCGCGAACGGCGCAGCGGCTAGCGCCTTGGCGTAGAAAAGCGTGTGATCGCCGATTCGACCCAACGTTCCGACAGGCCGGTCGAGTTGGTTGAAGAGCCTGGGATAGGCGGCTCGCAGCGTCATCATCCGCCTCTTCCCGCCGTCACTTCGCCGTCATCTTGATGCCGATGGCGGTGACCAAAACATTGACCACGAAGAGCGACATGAAGGCGTAGACCACCGTTTCGTTCACCGCATTGCCGACAGCCTTGGCACCCCCGCCGCTGATGATCAAGCCGCGATAGCAGGCGACCAGCCCCGCGATGAGGCCGAAAAGCGCTGCCTTGACACAAGAAATGATCACTTCGGGCACTCCGGTCAACAAGGTGATGCCCGCGGCGAACGCACCCGGATTGACGTCTTGCACAAACACCGAAAAGATGTAGCCGCCGACGATCCCGATGATGCACACCAAGCTGTTCAGCAGCAAGGCCACCAGCCCGGAGGCCAGCATTCGCGGCGTGACCAAGCGTTGGACCGGGTCGATGCCCAGCACCTCCATAGCGTCGATTTCCTCGCGGATGGTACGCGAACCCAGATCCGCGCAGATCGCCGTCGCACCCGCGCCGGCGACGATCAACACGGTCACGACCGGGCCGACCTGGGTGACCGCACCAAACGCCGCCCCGGCGCCCGACAGGTCGGCAGCACCGAGTTCACGCAAGAGGATGTTGAGCGTAAAGCTGATCAGGGTGGTAAAAGGGATGGCCACCAACAATGTCGGCACCAGCGCGACTCGGGCGATGAACCAAGACTGTTCCAGGAACTCGCGCCCTTGGAAGGGCCGGCGGAACGCGAACTTGATCGCATCCGCCGACATCGCAAATAAACCCCCGACACCCTGCAGGGGCCCAGAGAGGTCCCATTTCAGTTTCAGCGGGGGCAATCCCGGTGACCAACGGTCGCCAGCCTTATCTGCCATAGGCGTCAAATCCTCTGAGCATCACAAGACCGACAGTCTGAAAAATCGGCGGGGCCGGCAACGAATTCGTACAGTGGACGACGAAATGCCCAACGGGCAGACACATTCCGGCATCTGGCTCCGGCGCCACAACCGATTCCATCCTCACGCCAGGCCTCCATTCTGTTGCGTGAGTTGGCGCTCCATAACGAGGGGCCCCTTGTCTTGAAGCGTTCGGCGATTATGACTCATGCCGCGTCCCGGGGGAACGGAAAATTTAAAACCGTTATCGGACAGTCTGTGTTCTGCTCGGACATCTCAGGCTTGGCTCCAGTCCCTGTAGCACTCAAGTGACGGCGCCAGCCGTCTTGAGCTCGATGATGCGGTCCCAATCGAGCCCGATTTCCAGCAGGATTTCTTCGGTCTGCTCGGCGAAACCGGGCGCCGGGCCCGTGCGCGGAGCCGTGACATCGAACTGCACCGGGTTGGCGACCAGGTCGAGTTCGCCTGCGCGAACCAGGTACTCGTTGGCCCGGATTTGGGCGTCGTCGACCGCCTGCAAGGTGTCCTGCACGGGCGCCCACGGACCGGCAAGCGTGGCAAAGCGTTCGCTCCACTCGGCAAGCGTGCGGGTTGCGATCACCTTGGTCAAGATCTCGACGGCATCCGCGGTGTTGGCGGCGATTTTCTCGACGGTGGCGAAGCGGGGATCGTCGGCCAGCTCCGGCAGCTCGACGTGCTGGCAAACGTCGGCCCAGAACTTGGTGGGCTGCATCATCACGAAGGAGATGTAGCGGCCGTCGGACGTGGCGTACAACCCGACCAACGGATTGTTCGGCGCGCCGTGCACACCGGGTGGCGGCGGTTCCAGCCGCTGTCCCAGATGCTTCGTCAGCGCGACCGTATGTCCCATGGCCCAGAAGCCACTGCCCAGCAGCGACACGTCGACGACCGACGGTTCGCCGGTGCGCTCGCGCTTGAGCAAGGCCGCCGCGATGCCGCCGGCGAGGTTGGTACCGGAGATGGTGTCGCCGTAGGCCGGCCCGGGGGGCGCGATCATGCCGGGCATCCCGGCAGGGGTGATGGTCGCGGCGGTGCCGGCCCGGCACCAGAACGCGGTCATGTCGTAGCCGCCCTTTTCCGATTCGGTTCCCCGGGGGCCGAGCGCGCTCCCGCGGGCGTAGACGATGTTCGGATTGACCGTACGAATGTCGTCGACATCGATGCCGAACTTCTTCCGGTGAGCGGGAAGGAAGCTCGTGAGGAACACGTCGGACCGGCGGGCCAGCTCGTAGAGCACCTCCTTGCCCTCGGGCACCGACATGTCGAGTCCGATGCTGCGCTTGCCGCGGTTGGCGTGTTCGATGTTGGGGTTCGGGTCACCCTCGACGCGCAGCATGCCGGTCTGCCGCAGCCCGCGTTGCGGGTCGCCGGTCACGGCGTGCTCGACCTTGACCACGTCGGCCCCCCACTCGGCGAGCACGGCGCCGGCCGACGGGACGAACCCGTACATGGCGACCTCCAGGACGCGGATGCCCTCCAGCGGCCTCATGCGGGCGCCCCCACAACGGGAACGGCAAAAGTCTTGCCCTCCAAGAACTCCTCCATCCCCGCGACGCCCATCTCGCGGCCGACACCGGACTGCTTGAAGCCCCCGAACGGGCTGTCGGCGGCGAAGTAGTTGCCGCCGTTGATGGAAAACGATCCGGTGCGGATCCGGCGCGCCACCGCCAGGGCGCGGTCCTGGTCGCGGCTGAAGACCGCGCCGGCCAGGCCGTAGATCGAGTTGTTGGCGATGCGCACCGCTTCGTCGTCGTCGTCGAACGCGATGACCACCAGCACCGGCCCGAAGACCTCGTCCTGGGCGATTTCGCTGTCGGGGTCGATGTCGGTGAGCAGCGTGGGCGCATAGAAGTAGCCGGGGTCCAACCGCTTGCCGCCGGTGACCAGGGTCGCGCCCGCGGCGACGGCCCGCTGGACCATGCCGTCGACCTTGTCGCGCTGGCGCTCGTTGATGAGCGGACCCATGAGCGTCTTCGGATCGGCGGGGTCGCCGTGGCGCACCTTGGCGAAGTTGGCCGCGATCAGCTCGACAATCTCGTCGTGATGCGACCTGGGCACCAACAGCCGCGACGTGAGCGCGCAGCCCTGCCCGGCGTGGGTGACCATGCTGAACGCCGCGAACATGCTCGCACCGGCGAAGTCCGCGTCGTCGAGCATGATCACGGCCGACTTGCCGCCCAGCTCCAGGAAGACGCGTTTGACGGTCTCGCTCGCGGCGGCCATGATCTTGCGCCCGACGGCGGTGGATCCGGTGAAGGTGACGACGTCGACGTCGGGGCTGGTGGTCAGCGCCTCCCCGACGGCCGCGTCCGAGGAAGTAAGGACGTTGACCACGCCGGCCGGGATGTCGGTGTGGTTGGCGATCAGCTCGCCGAGCGCCAGCGTGACCAGCGGGGTGTCCGGCGCCCCCTTGAGCACCACGGTGCATCCGGCAGCCAGCGCCGGGGCCAGCTTGGCGAGCGCGAGCTGGTTCGGATAGTTGTAGGCGATGATGGCGGCCACCACGCCCGCGGCTTCCTTCTCCACCCAGCGGTGATGAAGCATGCCCCGCGATTCGACCTCGCCGAGGTCTTCGGAGAACTGATAGGTGCGCAGCAGGTCGGCGTAGAAGCGCACGATCTTGATCGGGTCGTCGAGCTGAGCGCCGTGGGTTAGCGCGCGGGTTGCGCCGACCTCGGCGATGGTCAGCTCACGCAGCTCCTCGGCGTGCTCGACCAGCGCCGTGTGCAGCTGGTCGAGGCAGCGGATCCGCGACTCGACGTCGGTCGACCAGTCGGTGGTATCGAAGGCGTGCCGTGCCGCCGAGATCGCCGCTTGCGCCTGCTCGACGCCGGCGTCCGGCGCATGCCCGATGACCGCACCGGTGGCGGGGTTGATCGAGGGGAACGTCTTATCGGCGGTGACAAGCCGGCCGTCAATCAGAAGTCGGCGATCGACCTGTGCCTCGGGCGCGGCATCCGCAATCGTCTTCGCGGTGGTCTCTGCCGTGTCCTGCACTGGCATCCGTACTCCCTCATGTGGTGACGGTCACGAAAATTTCATTCTCTTCCCCGGCGAATCTTACATTCGGGTCTCGATAATTCAAGAAACTCTCAGGAATCGGGATCCGGCCGCTGACCGGCTCTGTAGTCGCGGGACGTGGGCTCTCGGCGCAGGCCGCGCGCGTTTTTGTACCCATGTTGCATGCCGCTCCAGGGCGAGAGTAAGGTTCTCATAATTGTAAGCGAGATTCTTTGTGGCCGAGACGGCCAGGTTTGGGAGATGAGGTCTCAATGTGAAGACCGCGGTGGTCACCGGTGGCGGATCCGGCATCGGTCAGGCGGTCGCGCAACGGCTGCGGGCCGACGGACTCGACGTCGCCACGATCGACCTCCGGCCGTCCGAAGCCGACTTCGCCTTCACCGCCGACGTCACCGACCGGTCGCAGGTGGACGCCGCGCTCGCGGGCATCCGCGCGCAGCTGGGTCCGGTGACGGTCCTCGTCAACGCCGCGGGTCTGGACGGCTTCAAGCGTTTCGCCAACATCACCTTCGAAGACTGGCAGCGGGTGGTCGACGTCAACCTCCACGGCGTCTTCCACGTGACCCAGGCGGTGCTGCCCGACATGGTCGAGGCCGGCTGGGGACGCATCGTCAACATCTCGTCGTCGAGCACCCATTCCGGCGCGCCCTACATGAGCCACTACGTGGCGGCCAAGTCCGCGGTCAACGGCCTGACCAAGTCGCTGGCCCTGGAGTACGGACCCAACGGCATCACCGTGAACGCCGTACCGCCGGGGTTCATCGACACCCCGATGCTGCGCGCCGCCGAGAAGAAGGGGTTCCTCGGCGACATCGATGAGACCATCGCCCGGACCCCGGTGCGCCGGATCGGCAGGCCGGAAGACATCGCCGCCGCGTGCGCTTTTCTGATCTCCGAGGAAGCCGGCTACATCACCGGTCAGATCCTGGGCGTCAACGGCGGCCGGAACACCTGAGCATCGACTCAAAAGGAGACAGTGTGGGAGAGGGCGCGACACCGTGAAGGTCTGGGTTGATCCGGAACGCTGCCAGGGCCACACCCTGTGCGCGATGATCGCACCGGACTCGTTCCAGCTCAACGACATCGACGGCAGTTCGTCGGCGATCGACGAGGTGGTGCCGGCCGACAAGGAGGATCAGGTTCGCGAAGCCGCCCACTCCTGCCCGGAGCAGGCGATCGTCGTCACGGATGAAACGTAAAGGGAGACAGCGCCTTGAGTGTCGACGACAGCGTTGATGACCAGGTCAGCGACAGCGACCGTAAACGGAACCGGTATCACTTCGATCGGCACTCCGCGGACTACCGGGCGCGGTTCAAAGATGTCACCGAGGAGATGCACGCCCGGTGCCCGATGGCGTGGAGCGACACTTACGGCGGGCATTGGGTGGCGGCCGGCAGCCACGAGGTCTTCGAGCTCGCCCGCTGCCCCGCGGTCTCCAACGATCACGACGTGAACAACGAACGCCGCGGCTACAAAGGCATTTCGATCCCGACGGCCAGCCGCATCAACGGTATCCGCGGCGGCATCCTGGAGATGGACAACCCCGAGCACAAAACCTACCGGGCCGTGCTGAACCCCTACTTGTCGCCGGCCGCGGTCAAGCGCTGGGAGCCGTTCATCGACGACGTGACGCGCGCCTGCCTCGACGAGAAGATCGAGGAAGGCCGCATCGACTTCGTCGATGACCTGGCGAACGTCGTGCCGGCCGTGCTGACGCTGGCGATGATGGGCATCCCGCTCAAAAACTGGCAGATGTACAGCGAGCCGACGCATGCCGCGGTGTACACCCCGGAGCATTCCCCCGACATCCAGCGGGTCACCGAGATGCACCGCCAAATGGGGATCGACCTGATCAACAACATGATCGAGATTCGGGAGAATCCGCGCCCCGGCCTGGTCAATGCCCTGCTCGAAATGCGGATCGACGGCGAGCCCGCGCCCGATCTGGAAATCATCGGAAACCTCGGATTGATCATCGGTGGCGGCTTCGACACCACCACGGCGCTCACGGCCCATTCGCTGGAATGGCTTTCCCAGAATCCCGATCAGCGGGAGCTGCTCAGTAAGCAGCGCGAGACGCTCCTCGATCCCGCGACCGAAGAGTTCCTGCGCTACTTCACCCCGGCGCCCGGCGACGGCAGGACCTTCGCCGACGACGTCGAACTCGACGGCATCACCTTCAAGGAGGGCGAGCGGCTGTGGATTTCGTGGGCCATGGCCAACCGCGACCCCGCGGTGTTCCACGACCCGGACGACATCGTCCTCGATCGCAAAGGCAACCGGCACTTCAGCTTTGGGCTCGGTGTACACCGCTGCGCCGGATCGAACGTGGCCCGCACCGTGTTCAAGTCCATGCTCACCGCGGTCCTCGACCGGATGCCCGACTACGCGTGCGACCCCGAAGGCACCGTCCACTACGAGACCATCGGCGTCATCCAGGGCATGCGCAAGCTGCCGGCGACCTTCACGCCCGGGCGCAGGATCGGAGCGGGCCTGGACGAGACGCTGGAGAAGCTGCAACGCGTCTGCGACGAGCAAGAGCTGGCCAGGCCGATCACCGAGCGCAAGGAAGCGGCGGTAATCGACTAGACCGCGCAGCTCAGGGTCACGCTAGGTACCGAAATGAGCCGTTGACCGCCGCAATTTTTCCGAGTAGGCATGTTCAGCGTAACCGCGCCTTATATTTGGGCCGAGCGGGTGCAGGGATGGGAGACGCATCGGTGAAGACTTTCGCAGTGAGCCTGGCGCTTGCCATGGCCGCGCTGACTCTTACGCCGACCGCCCGCGCGGACATGCAGGTCGGCAATTACCGGCTGGTCACCGACCGGGATCCCGGCCACGTCTGGATTTTCGCGATCCGACCGTGCAGGTATAACGAAGGACCGGAATGCTTGACCGTCCAAGCGATTGCGCAACCAAACGGGCAAGCCGCGCCCTGGAAGTCAGACGCTCATTTGTCCAACGGCCGCTACAACTTGGTTGTCGATGTTCCCGACGGTGTGCGCTGCGTGGTCCAGTTCTTTCCCTCGCACGACGTCTATTCATGGGATCCAGTGACGCTGACGGGTCAGGTCGACTCAACGTTCGACACGGGCTGTGGCGGCGGCCCAGGGGGCACCACCACGTACCCGTTCTCGTTCGTGCGATGGTAGCCGCGACCACCCTTGCCCTTCGAAGCCTTTCGTCCGCGATCAAGCGCGCCGTTTCGCGGGCACGTTGCTATCAGGAATGGTCAGTACAGTGCGAGATACCGGTGTTCGGTCGATGACGATGGTGACGGGCGGTAAACGGGGTGGCTGACGGGAAAGAACCGCCGGAAGACTCGGCCACCGCAAAAGCCGACGCGAGGGCGTTGCTCGAAGAAGCGGAGGCGGAAGCCGCCGAAGCCGAGGCGCTGGCCGCCGCGGCGCGCGCCCGAGCCCGCGCCGCCCGGCTCCGGCGTGAAGCGCTGGCCGAGGCCGCCCAGACCCCCGAGGCCGCCGAAACCACTGAAGCCGCCGAGACCCCCGACACCGAAAAGCCACCGTCGGACGCCGACGACGCCGCCGACACCGAAACGCCACCGTCGGACGCCGACGACGTCGCCGACGCCGACGCCGACGACACAGTCGAAGATTCCGGCGCGCAGAGCGATGAGGACGCCCCCGAGGAGACCGTCGAGGCCGCGGAACCGCAATCCAGACCGTCGAGGCGGCGATTACGGTTGCCGTCGTGGTCGACAACTCTCAAAGTCGCGGCCGTCGTCCTCATCTTGGGCTTTGTCGGCGTCACCGGATACATGGCGTGGCAAGACCACGAGGCCACAGAGCGATCACGGCGCGCCGCCAACTTCCTGGCCGGGGCCAGGCAGGGAATCATCAACATGACCTCCCTCGACTTCAACCACGCCAAGGAAGACGTCCAACGGGTGATCGACAGCTCCACCGGCCAGTTCAGGGACGACTTTGCGCAGCGCGCAAAGGATTTCACGTCGGTGGTCGAGCAGTCCAAAGTGACGACGCAAGGGACGGTCAACGCGGCGGCGCTCGAATCGATGGACGGCAATTCCGCATCGGTGTTGGTGTCGGCGACGTCCAAGATCACCAATGCCGCAGGCGCCAAGGATGAACCGCGCGTGTTTCGGCTCAGGGTCACCGTGACCGAAGACGGCGGACAGTACAAGATGTCGAAAGTGGACTTCGTACCGTGACCGATCGCGACACCGAATCCAACGAGAGCGCCGCGGAAGCCAAGGACACCGACTCAGCCGACGCGCCGGTTGATGAGTCACCCGAGCCGAAGATACGCCGGCGCTGGGCGCGGCCCCGTATTCCAGGCAACGTCCCGCTCGTTCCCGTGATCCTGGTCCTGCTGCTGCTGATGTCTGCCGGCGCGGCGGCGTGGATGTACTTCGAGCGCTACCAGCCGAACCAACGCACCGACCCCGCCGTCGCCCGGGCGGTGGTCAGTGCGGCGTCCGACGGAACGGTTGCGCTGCTGTCGTATTCGCCCGAGTCGCTCGACAAGGACTTCGCCACCGCCAAGTCGCACCTTTCCGGGGATTTCCTGTCGTACTACACCCAGTTCACCGACCAGATCGTGGCCCCGGCGGCCAAAGAGAAGTCGCTCAAAACCACCGCGCACGTCATGGGCGCGGGGGTGCAGGAGTTGCATCCGGATTCGGCCGTGGTTCTGGTGTATGTCGACCAGAGCACGACGAGCAAGGACCGGCCCGACCCCACGTTGGCGGCCAGCACCGTGCTGGTGAGCATGAATCGCATCAACGGCAGCTGGCTGATCACCAAGTTCGAGCCGATCTAGCAGCTGGCGCTTCCATGCGCCAGAAACTCCAAGAATTCGTAGAGGCTTCGTAGAGGCCGGCATTCAATCCTTCTCCCAGCACGCATCGCCGCTGGGAGGAGGAATCACCATGCAGCTCCTGAGTAACCACATCTCCTTGATGCACGGATGGGTGCCGGCGACAGTCGAGGTCGCCACCGCGATCGCGCTGGGACTGGCCGTCGGGCGGCGCTCCCGTCGGTGGCTCCTGTTGTGGCTGCCCGTTGCCGCGGTCGTCGGCGTCGCGGCGGCCGCCGGGGCGCAGTGGTACATCGGCGGTATCGCAACCGAACCGGCGCCGCGCGCGCTCTATGTGTGGATTGCGTTGGCCGGAACGGCTTTGGCCGTCGTGATCCTGGGCTGGTGGGGTGCACACTGGTGGCGGCGCGTGGCATCGATCTTGTCCCTGCCGCTGTGTGTGCTCTGCTCGCTGCTGGTGCTGAACCAGTGGGTCGGGTATGTGCAGACGGTGCAGAGCGCGTGGGATCAACTCACGTCCGCCCCGCTGCCCGACCAGACCGACAAGGCCACCGTCACCGCCATGGCGGCGCACGGCACCAAGCCGTCCCGCGGGCGCCTGGTGCCCGTGCAGATTCCCAACGACGCCTCGCACTTCAAGCACCGCGAGGAACTGGTTTACCTGCCGCCGGCCTGGTTCGCGAGTTCTCCGCCGCCCCAGCTGCCGACGGTGATGATGATCGGCGGCATGATCAACACACCC
Organism: Mycobacterium sp. 1554424.7; assembly: GCF_001665295.1. Taxonomy (GTDB): domain Bacteria; phylum Actinomycetota; class Actinomycetes; order Mycobacteriales; family Mycobacteriaceae; genus Mycobacterium. The sequence continues at coordinate 63,851 of NZ_LZSE01000105.1, forward strand.
GCCGACTGGGTGCGCGCCGGCAACGCGGTGGAAACCGTCGACGCCTTCGCGGCCGCGCACGGTGGCAACGCGCCGGTGCTGGTGTTCGTCGACCCGGGCGGGGCGTTCGACAACGACACCGAATGCGTCAACGGAAGCCGCGGCAATGCGGCGGACCACCTCACCAAAGATGTGGTGCCCTACATGGTCTCGAATTTCGGGGTCAGCGCGGACCCGTCGCGCTGGGGCGTCGTGGGCTTCTCGATGGGTGGGACCTGCGCGGTGGATCTGACCGTCATGCACCCCACGCTGTTCAGCACGTTCGTCGACATCGAAGGCGACCTGACCCCCAACACGGGCAGCAAGGCGCAAACCATCGCCAGCTTGTTCGGCGGCAATGCCGACGCATGGGCGACATTCGACCCGACGACGGTGATCAGCCGCCACGGCCGTTACAGCGGAGTGTCCGGTTGGTTCGCGACCTCGTCGGGTGGTTCGCCCGCACCGCATCACGACATGACGGTGGTGGACGGCTCCGCGATGATCGCCGCCGGGCGCGGCGCCGCCGCCGACCCGGCTAACCAGGCCGCGGCCGCCGCTTCCCTGTGCGCGCTTGGCCGGGCCAACGGCATCGACTGCGCGGTGGTAGCCCAGCCGGGCAAGCACGACTGGCCCACGGCCGGAACCGCTTTCGCCACCGCGTTGCCATGGCTGGCCGGCCGGCTGGGCACTCCGGACGTGTCCCGGATTCCGTTGCCGGGCACGGCGCCCGCGGCCCCCGACCGCCGAGCGTGAAGCTGGCAGCACGGTCGACGCACAAACCTAGCCGCGGGGCAGGCCGAGCACCCGCTGCGCGATGATGTTGCGCTGGATCTCCGAGGTGCCCCCGGCGATGGTGCCGGAAAAGCTTCGGGCATAACGCTCGAACCAGCTGGCGAAGTAGTGGTCCAGGTTCATGTGCGCGTACGGGCCGCTCTGCCCGGGGTGGATCAGCCCGTCGAATCCCGCGGACGTCAGCGCAAGTTCCATGCCGCGCAGCTCGGCCTCGGACCCGAGCAGCTTGAGCACCGAGATCGCGGCCACGTCGTCTTCGCCGCGCGACGCGCGGGCCAGGGCAACCGAACCCAGCAAGCGCAGCGCCTGCTTGTCCATGATCGTGCTGGCGTACTGGTCGCGCTCGACTTCGGTGCTGGGGCGAAAGTCGTCGATCATATTGTCGATCCGGTCGGCGAAACCCAACCACATCATCGTGCGTTCGTGCCCCAGCGACCCGTTGGCCACCCGCCAGCCCTGGTCGAGCTCGCCGACCAGGTTCTCCGCCGGCACCCGCACATCGGTGAAGAACACCTCGTTGAAATCCAGATCGTCGGCGCCGCAGATCGACGGGAACGGCCGGCGCGCCAGACCCGGGGTGTCGGTGGGGATGATCAGCGCGCTGATTCCCTTGTGCTTCGGCGCATCTGGATTGGTCCGCACGAACGTCAGCAAGACGTCGGCATCGTGGGCGCCGGATGTCCACACCTTCTGCCCGTTGACCACGAAGTGATCGCCGTCCAGCACGGCGCGGGTGCGCAACGACGCCAGGTCGGAGCCCGCGCTGGGTTCGCTCATCCCCAGCGAGGCGGTGATCTCGGCCCGCAGGATCGGCACCGCCCAGCGCCGCTTCTGTTCGTCACTGCCGAACGACAACAGCGACGCCGCAACGATATTCACGCCCTGCGGGTTGAAGCTGTGATAGATCCGGCGGCGGCTGAGTTCCTCCAAATAGACGAACTGCTGAATGACCGTCGCGTTGCGGCCACCGAATTCCGGTGGCTGGCTGGGCAGCAGCCAGCCGTTGTCGAAAAGCAGCCGCTGCCAACGGCGCGCCCACTGCGGCATGTGCGACACCGACCGCGGGCGTTCCAGCGTTTCGCTTGCGTCGGGCAGGTTTTCGTCGAGGAATGCCGCGAACTCCGCCCGGAACGCCTCGACGTCGGGATCAAAAGTCAGCTGCACGGTATTCCTCTGCGATCCGCGCCCGGTGTTGCGCGGCGCCGCCGAGCATGAGCTCACCCGCCTTGGCCCGCTTGAGCGCGAACTGCAGATCGTTCTCCCAAGTGAACCCCATCGCGCCGAAAAGCTGTAAGCCGTGCCGGAATACGAGCGACTGGCACTCCCCCGCCGACGCCTTGGCCATCGCGGCCGCCAGCCGGCGCCGCGGATCGTCGGCCGCGATCGTCAAGGCGGCGAAGTAGGCCAGCGCCCGGGCGCGCTCCACCGCTATGTGCATGTCGGCGGCCTTGTGCTGAACGGCCTGGAACGAACCGATCGGCACGCCGAACTGCTGCCGGCTGCGCACGTGCTCGAGGACCAGGTCGAGGATGCGTTGGCAGGCGCCGACCATGGTGATCGCCATGCCCGTCAGCGCGACGTGCTCGGCGCGTTCCGCGTCGACGGTGAGCCGGGCGCTGTCGGGCACCCGGACTTCGCCGAACGACAGGTCGGCGACGTGCAGGACGGGGTCGAACACCGCCGAGCGGCGCGCCGACACCTGGTTGGCCGCGACGACGAACACCCCGGCGTCGGTCACCACCGCCAACCGGTCGACGCGATCGCCGTCGAGGACGTGGCGTGCGGTGCCGTCCAGCACCCAGCCGTCGGCGTCCCGATGCGCGGAAACCCCGCCGTACACGGCGGTCCCGGCCTCGTGCGGGTCGAACCGATCCGCGACGAGCGGGGCGAATTGGCTCATCGTCGCCAGGAACGGGGTGGGATCGGTCGCGCGCCCCAGCTCCTCGAGCACGATGGCCAGTTCCACGGCGCTCGCAGAGTCGTTCAGCTCCGTCCAGCCCTGGTCCACGTAGGACTTCCATAGCGGGCTCGGGTCGACGCCGTCCTCGGCCACGCTGCGCACCAGCGACGGCGGGCACTGCTTGGCGAGGGCGTCGCGAACGGTCTGCTGCCACAGGCGCTGATCAGCATCGAACTCCAACAGCATCCGGGCCGCCTCCTGTCGTCGCCGCTTTCGCGAGAATAGCATTCTCCATCGCGGAAGTAATAATCTCGGAAAGCGGTTATGGGGTGCCCGAGCGGGCCACCAGTGCGTCGGCCGGTTCGTCCCACCGGTCGAGATTGACGAACTCGGCAAGCGGGCGCCGGCGCAGCGGCCCGTGGTTGCCCTTGGGCCAACCCACCACGATGTGGCCGGCGACCATCCAGTCGTCGGGCACGCCGACGGCCTCCCGCAGCAACTGCTCGCCGCCGTAGGAAGCCCAGCTAGTGAGGCACGCGCCGAGGCCCTGGGCGCGCGCGGCCAGCAGGAAGTTCTGCATGGCGGGGAAGATCGAGCCGCCCAGCAGCAGCTCGGACGCGGTCGGGTAGTGCTGTTGGGCGAACAAGACCGACGTGAATTCGCCCGCACGATCGTGCAATTCGTAGGTGGCGCGGTAGGTGCGGGCGCGGCGGCTGGTGTCGTCGTCGGCGGGGCGGCTCATCCCGTAGACGGGCTCGATCACTTCCAGGGCGTGGGCGGCCGCCTTGGCCACGACGGCGCGCTGCTCGGGCGAGCGCAGTACGACGAACCGCCAACCCTGCGCGTTCGCGCCCGACGGAGCCCACCTGGCCGCCATGAGGCAGCGCGCCAGCGTCGCATCGTCGACCGCCTCGTCGGTGAACCGACGGATCGTCCGCGCGGTGGCCATGACCTCCCAGACATCACTGGTTGCTCCCGTCACGGCCGCTCCCTTCCAGCGTCGACTCCCCGATGCAACCTATGCGATGTCGTCGTCGCCCATCCAGTGGACGAAACGCTGCAGCGGGTACATGGCGTCGTGCGGGCTGCCGAGGACGTGCGCGTTGGCCGTTCCCAGGCGACACAGCCGCTGCGCCCCGGCGCTGGCCAATCGATCGCGCAGCCGCGCCTTGCGTTCGTACGGGTACACGCCGATGGTCTGGGTGGCGACGTTGACGTAGCGGACCGCGTCGTCGAGCGAATCGACCGACACGACGTTCGATGTCTTGTTGGTGGGCTGAAACTCGACGGGCCGATCCGAGAGGATCACCAAGCCGCGGCCGTCGAACCCGCCCCAGGTCTTGAGGTCACCCATCGCCTCCATGACTTCGATCTCTTCCCGCGATTCCGCCGGCAACGGCGGACCCTGCGCCGACGCGAAGTCGCGGTCCACATTGAGCCGCTCGGCCAGCTTGGCGCAGAGCGATTCGGCCTGGGCCCCTTGGGCTTCAACGAAGGCGTAGCGGCTGGCGAGGCAGGCCTCCTGGTTGAACACCGTGGTGTCCGCGGCCAGCAGCTCGGCAACCTCGGCGATGCGGTCCTCGGATTCAAACGCCTCGCGCCCGATCATCGAGATCGACGACTTCGGGTCGAAGGAGACCAATTGGATTCCGGGGCCCAGGTATTGGATCACGTTGGCGATGGCATCGCCGCCACCCCAGGCGACGATCTTGTCGAAGTACTGCGGCCGGTAGAGCGTGCGCTCGATCGAGGTGTCCCCACCGGGCCAGTACACCGCCGACATCGACCGCACCACAGGGTGTTTGGGATCGATCTCCGCCATGGTGCGCAGCACGGCCACGGTTGTGAACGGATCACTGGACGGCATTTTGAACAGGTTGACGGCCTTCACCAGCGCCCCCTGGGCGATCGAGGAGACACAACCGGACGGGGCGTTGCCCGCCAACATGTGGACCATGCGGGGCGGGAAGGCGCGGACCGCCCCCTTGTTGCCGTACACGTCGACCCGCTCGACCCACCCATCGAGGGCCTCGCGGTCGGCGAAGTTGGAATCGACGATGCTCTCGAGCAGCTGCCTGTTGAGATAGAACGGCGCCTGACGGTAGAGGTTCTCCACCACGCGCCGCGGCAACGGGTTGGTCGCCGCGATCAGTTCGAGGCATTCCTGCAAGTGGGGGTTGCGATCCAGCCGCAGTCGCTCGCCCGTTTCGACGAGGAAATCGATGATCTCGGCGAGCTTGACGTCGAGCAGCGGGGGCAGCTGCGAGCGCGGCCATACGAGCGCGTCGAGATCGATTGCCGGGGTGACGAAATCGGCGCCGAGATCGCGGGAGCGGTGACGAACGGCCTCGCCTTCGACAAGAGCGCCCCGGACGAAATGAGGCGCCGATAAGGTGGTCATGCGACACCCCGCACGTAGGCGTCGATGCTGCCCGCACAGCTGATCTTGTCACCGCCCGGCAGATCGGCGTAGCGCGTGATGTCGCGCCCAACGGTCGGACCCTGGTGGCCGCATCGGCACTTCGCAAAGCTGACGCTTACCTTGTCCCCGCTGATCACCCCGCCCCAGCGGCCCTCGATCGAGGCGTCGAAAAACGCTGCCCGAGCCTCGATCTCAGCTGTGTCGGCGGCAAGGATCTGCTCACCGGCGCTGTCCAGCGGCAACATGATCACCCACGGGGAAATGTGATAACGCCCCGCATGGCACAGCGGGAAGGTCGCGTTGATCTCCCGCATGCTGTACGCGTGGTACAGCCGCTCCTCGGCGACGTTGAACGTCTCGAGGATGTATTCGCGGTAATTGTCCGGCAGCGCAGCGCCTTTGAGGCCACCGGCAACCATCATCGCGTTGGTCGGGTTGAAGTCCGCCCCGCCATTGCCCTTGGCGCGGATGCCGTCGGCGATCTGATAGAGGGTGGCGAACATGCCGGTGGCCAGCAGCGGCACCTCGCGGGCCTCGATCACCGCGTCGATCGCCTTCTTGGCCGACGTCTCCATGTCGCTCGCTCGCTGCGCGGCGATGCGTTCGAACTCCGCGACTTCATTCGGTCGTGCCGTGCCGTCGGTCAGCTTGCGCCGCAACGTGATCATGTCCACCATCGAGCCGACGGTAATCGGCTCGCCGTCGCCGAACTGATAGGGCGGGTATCGGGACGAAAAGCAGTCGACCATGGCCTGCCGGATCGCATCCTCGCGCGGTGCGGCGAATTGTGGCCCCAGGCCCAGGAACTTGCGGTCCTCGCCGCGGGCGAGGCCCGTTGCCCACAACAGCGCCTCGATGTTGATCTTCGCCGACAGTTCGATGTCGCCCTCGGTGCACGACAGCATGGCCGGTTTTCCCGTGGTCCCGCTCGAGCAGGAGAGGTAGTGACCGACGGTTTCCAGTCGCTTGATCCAGTCGTCGAGCGACTCGACACCGGCGGTGTCGAGACCCTCCACCCCACGGGTGGACACCGTGGCCAGCCACTTGCCCATGCGATCCCAGCGCCCCTCGTTGAGCCAACCTTCCGCGTAGGTCTTGTAAGTGGTGTGGGCGAACAGCAGGGGCACCAGGTCATCGACCCGCTTGACCTCTTTGAGCCCAGCCGATTCGGCCCGGTTCGCCAAGAGCGGAATGGCGTCGGCCTGGCCTTGCAGGCGCTCGTTCGCCGCTTCCAGCTGGATGGGCAGCAGATCGTCGGGGGTGATGTCGAAACAATCCTGGGCCCCGACCAACTGCACGAGGCGCTCAGTTGCTGACGTCATCGGTGACTCCTCTTCGGCCGGGCCTCATTAAGTAGACACGACTGTATATTAATAGAACCGGCCCGTCGAGGGCCGATGACCTCTCGCTAGGTACCACGCACCAATGGGCCGGAACGCCATTCAGGAGCGCGCTCGGCACCGATCGGCCAGAACCTTGGCCACCAACTTCGGCTCGCTGAACATCACGTCATGGCAGGCATCCATGCAGATCATCGTGTCGACGCCGCCGAGTGATTCGATCGCCGTGAGCTGCTGTCGGACCGACAGCGCCCGATCGCGCAGCGTCATGATCCAGGTCCGCGGTACGCGATCGGGTAGGTCGCTGCGATCGGCGGGTTCGAAAATCACGTTCGGCGACTCCATGCACAGCCGCGACAGCGTCAGCCTGCGCTGCTCACGGGTCATGCCGTTGCAAAACGCAAACCGCGCCAGGGCGACGGGCATCGGGAACGAAGTTCTTTCCATCCCGCGGGCCGACCTCGCCAGCGGAGCCAATGGCCCGCGCAGGGCGTCGACCACCGACTTTCCCTGGGGCGGAACGAAGGCGGCCAGCAGGATCATCTCGCGAACCCGCCCGGCCCCCAGCTCGGCGACGACGCCCGGTACGGTCAGCCCGGCCAGCGAATGCCCAACGACCACAACGTCGCCGAACCCGGCGGCATCCACGTCGGCGACCGCAGACTTCACCCAGTCCGCGATCGTGACCGTCGACAGGTCCGCCGGCCTGCCGGCGCGGCCTGGCAGGTCGACCGCGAGTACCCGCAATTCGGGCGCCTGGGCAGCCAACTCTGCGACGGTGAGCTCCCAGCAGTCGGCGGCATGCGCGCCGCCGTGTATCAGGACGAGGCCGGGCAGTGCCATCCGATGATTGTCCGCGAAATCAGTTGCGGCGCAATATGCCGTAAAGGAACAGATCGACCGCGTGTTGCAAGTGTCGCTCCTCCTCCTCGGCGCTGCGATAGATGCCAAAATCGGCCAGCCGGGCGGGCAGGTGTTCGATCATCGCGATGAAGTGGCCGGCGGTTGACTCGAAATCTCCGACCTCGATGGTTCCGAGTTCATGGTGCCGGCGCAGCAAGTCCATCACCTGTCGATGCCGGGGCGACCAGGTCATCGAGTGCGCGCTGACGGCGAACTCCGGGAACCGGGCCGATTCGTTCATCGCGATTCGGGTCAGGCGCACGATGTCCGGGTCTATCGCCCGCGCGAGCCCGGCACGGCCGACGGCGAGCAGCGAGGCACGCAGATCACCGTCATCGAGGTCGTAACTCGCTTCCCGCTCGGTCCGACGGGTGAGCGCCCAGGGAATGACGTCGAGAAAAACGGCGCGCTTGTCGGGATAGCGGGCATACAGGGTTCGGCGGGTGATGCCGGCCGCTTTGGCGATCGCGTCCATGGTGGTCCCGTCATAGCCGTTCTTGACGAAGGTTGCGACGGCGGCCTTGCGCAGTTTCTGATGCAGCCTTTTTGCCTCCGCCTGCGTGGGGCGGCCGCGCCGCGTCGGCGTCACCATGAGCACTAAATATACACTTTTGTGCATATCTGTCTATTTGACGAGCGCGGGGTTCAAGCGGTTGACAGAAATATACAGTTGCGTATAGATAACCGTAGGTACGGCGCAATCGAGTCAGGGGCCACTGTGACCATCACGCAGTCGTTCATCGATGGCGCATTGGTGGCGTCAACCGAGGTCTACGACAACATCGACCCGGCGACGGGGCGGCCGCTGGGATCGGTGTCCCGCGCCGGTGCGGACGAGGTGGATCGCGCGGTCGCGGCGGGGCGCGCGGTATCCAAGCGCTGGCGCGACACGCCGCCGGCTGAGCGGGCGACACTGCTAACCCGGATCGCCGATCTGATCGACCAAAACCACCAGCGGTTGGCCCGAATCGAAAGCGAGGACACCGGAAAGCCGCTGGCGCAGGCACGTGCCGACGCCACCGTCGCGGCACGGTACTTCCGCTTCTATGGCCACGCGATCGACAGCTATTACGGCCAAACCATCCCGCTGTCAACGGATTTGCATGCATACACCCGACGCGAGCCGCTCGGCGTCACCGGACATATCATCGCCTGGAACTATCCGATGCAGTTGCTCGCGCGCGCCGTGGCTCCAGCAATCGCGACGGGCAACTGCGCCGTGGTCAAGCCCGCCGACGAAACCCCTCGCACCGCGGTCGAATTGGCGCGCCTCGCGGTTCAGGCGGGCCTGCCACCCGGGGTGCTCAACGTGGTGACCGGGATAGGCGCCGAGGCCGGCGCCGCCCTGGCGGCGCACCCCGACGTCGACCACCTGGGCTTCGTCGGATCGACGCAGACCGGATCGGTCGTAGCCCATGCCGCCGCGGACAGGGTGGTTCCCACCACCCTCGAGTTGGGCGGTAAGTCCCCACAAATCGTCTTTCCCGACGCGAACCTGGGAGCTGCCGCGGAGTCGATCGTGCGCGCGATCCTGCAGAACGGCGGTCAAACCTGCTCGGCCGGTTCGCGGCTGCTGGTGCACGATTCGGTTCGCGACGCCTTGGTGGAGATGGTCTGCCAGCTCATGTCCTCGGCGACGATTGGGCCCGGGATCGAGGATCACGATCTCGGACCGCTGATCTCACGCAAGCAGCAGCGCCGGGTCCAGTCGATGGTCTCCGACAACGCCAAGGGCGAAATCCTTTGCGGTGGTGCGCCCCCGGCGGATGTCCGGCTGGCCGACGGCGCATACTTCGCGCCCACGGTGATCGCCGACGTCGACCCCGCATCGCCGATCGCGCAAGAGGAAATCTTCGGTCCCGTCCTCACCGTGAACCGGTTCTTCGAGGAGGACGAGGCGATCCGGCTGGCCAACGGCACGCAGTACGGCCTGCTCGGCGCGGTGTGGACCTCGGACTTGTCGCGCGCCCACCGGCTCGCGGCCGAGATCCGCGCCGGCCAGGTCTATGTCAACACCTACGGCGCCGGCGGCGGCGTGGAGCTGCCGTTCGGCGGCTTCAAGAAGTCCGGATACGGCCGGGAGAAGGGCTACCAGGCGCTCGATGAGTTCACGGCCACCAAGACCGTCGTCGTGCGCCTGTGACGCACCGCCGCTCCCGTACGATTCGTTCCTCGCAATGAACCCGAAGGAGAAGACCATTGGATCGCGAAACATACCAGCGAGGCCTTGAGATCCGCTCCGCCGTGCTGGGCGAGGAGTATGTCAGCCAGGCGTTGGCCGGCGCGGACGACTTCACCAACCCGCTGCAAGACCTCGTCACCGAGTATTGCTGGGGCGCGGTCTGGGGACGCGACGGACTGGCCCTCAAGACCCGCAGCATGCTCAACCTGGCCATGATCTCGGTCCTCAACCGCCCCAACGAATTACGCTTGCACGTCAAGGCGGCGCTGACCAACGGCGTCACGCGCGACGAAATCCGGGAGATATTCCTCCAGGTCGCCATCTACGCCGGAATGCCGGCCGCCGTCGACAGCTTTCGCATCGCGCGAGAGGCGTTCGCCGAAGTGGATGAGGGCTAGGGGTTCGCGATGGAGCTCGGGTTCATCGGCCTGGGAAACATGGGGTTTCCCATGGCGCGTCGCCTCCTCCAGCAAGGCCACGATGTCGTCGCGTTCGACACCAACGGCGCGGCGCTCGAGCGCCTCGTCGCCGCCGGGGCGCGCGCCGCGGACTCGTCGAAACAGGTCGGCGATCAAGTCGAGACCGTCATGGCCAGCCTCCCGACGCCGGCCGCATCCTTCGATGTCGCCACCGGCTCCACCGGTGTGATCGAGGGTTCGCGCGTCAAGCGCTACGTCGACTTCTCGACCGTCGGCAGTCGAACGGCGGTGCGCGTCCATGACCTGCTGGCGCAGCGGAACATCGCCGCGATCGACAGCCCGGTCAGCGGCGGCGTCGGCGGAGCCGAACGGGGCTCGCTCGCGCTCATGGTGTCCGGCCCGCGCGACGAATTCGACGCCGTACGAAGCGCTCTCGAGACGATCGGGCGTCCCTACTACATCGGGGAGAAACCCGGCTCGGCGCAGACGATGAAGCTGGCCAACAACATCTTGGCGGCCAACGTTTTAGCCGCGACGGCGGAGGTCGTCGTGATGGGCGTGAAGGCCGGCCTCGATCCGGGCGTGATGATCGAGGTGCTCAACGCGGGTTCTGGTGCGACGAGCGCGAGCCGCGACAAGTTCCCCCGCGCGATCCTCCCGCGCACCTTCGACTACGGCTTCGCCACGGGGCTGATGGTCAAAGACGTGCGGCTGTATCTCGACGAGGCGAAAGCGCTCGGCGCACCGGCCGACGTCGCCGAAACGGTGGGCCGGCTCTGGGAGGCGGCCGCGATCGAGGAAGGCCCGGATTCCGATTTCACGTCGGTGATCAAACCGTTCGAGCGGGCCGCCGGCGTCACCGTGGGCCCGGTGCGACCGCTTCCGGGCTAATCGCGTTGAGTGTGCACTAACGGCTTTGATTGTGTACCAGCGGAGGGAATTCGGCCATTTTTCCTCCCAGCATTCACACGCTAGGCCCACAGTTCACACGCGACGCCCGAAGGCCCGGTTAGGAGGCGGCCAGCCGAAAAGCCAGGCCGCCAACAGGAAGCACAGGGCGCCGAAGAACGTGCCGACGTTGGCCCACACCAGGCTGACGTCGGCCCCCGACCGCAACACCAGCGCGCCCACGGCCGAGGCGAGAAACAGCACGGACCCCGCGAAGTTGAGGAAGGCGATGCGCTGCGAGGCGCTGGCAGCGTGGGAATGCCGCCGGGCCCGGACCTCGGGAACGATCGCGATGGCCGAGGACACCAGGAACGCGACGGAACCGACCATGTCGGGCACCCACACGTCGACGTCGATGAGCTCCGGGCGCGCGCCGATCGTTACCGCGGCGTCCACCGTGTTGATGTTGAACAGCACGGTCCCCAACAACTGGATGGCCGCGGCCAGCCAATCGGCGGTGCGCGCCCGCAACGGCAGCGAGTGCCGCTCGGCCTCGGGCAGCGCGCGGCGGGCGACGACGAGCTGCAGGGTTGCGGCGGCCGTGAAGAACACCGCCCCGATCGCGTAGGTCACGGCCGAGAGCAGCGGCGGCAATGCGCGGAGCAGCGAAAGAAGGACACCGAGCGCGAACAGTGCCGCGCCGATCACGAATAGCAGGCCGGTCCAGCGCACCATGGACGCGTGCACAACCCTCACCCGGCGATCACGCGACGGATCGTACCGTCCGCGGGAGGCCGGCTTCGGCACTTGCATGCGCCGGTCCGGGCTCGGCCGCCAACAGGGAGAATGCTATTATCCTTATACAAGAACGCTACTTACCTGAATGATCCCGAAACCAGTGGCTACCAGGGCCGATGATTAACCGAAATGCTTACCGGAAACACCGTTGATTGGCGACTCACGAGAATGTTAGTTTATCTATCAGATGCCCTCATCGGGCTCGCTCTGGCTCCCCAAGCCGAGGGACGGCTTACGTGATCGAACACCCTGACGGGACCCGCACGCCGCTGATCGACGCGAGCGTGCACATCTTCTTTCCGTCCAACAAGGACCTGCGCTCCGTGTTGCGCGAGCCCTTCAAGAGCCGCGGTTTCCCCGACTACGAGATGGACTGGTACGGCGCGCCGGGCGGCGAATACGCGCCGAACACCGAGGGCCCGGACCGCGAATACCCGGGTTCGGATCCGGAATTCGTTGCCAAGGAACTCTTTTCGAAGCGCGGCGTCGATGTGGCGATCCTGCATCCGATGGGACGCGGCATCATGCCCGACCGTCACCTGGGCACCGCGCTGCACGCCGCCCACAACGAGATGATGGTGTCGCGCTGGCTGGACTCCGCCGAATTCGGCGAACGCTTCCGCGGCACGATCCGGGTCAACCCCGACGACATCGCCGGCGCCCTGCGCGAGATCGAAAAGTGGCGCGCCCACCCGCGCGTCGTGCAGATCGGTGTCCCGCTGCAATCCCGCGAGCTGTACGGCAAGCCCCAGTTCTGGCCGCTGTGGGAGGCCGCCGCCGACGCGGGCCTGCCGGTCGCCGTGCACATCGAAACGGGCGAGGGCATCGGCTTTCCCCCGACGCCGTCCGGGCACACCCTTACCTACGAGCAGTACGTCAGCTTCATGGCGCTGAACTACCTGTATCACTTGATGAACATGATCGCCGAGGGTGTGTTCGAGCGCTTCTCGACCCTGAAGTTCGTCTGGGCCGACGGCGCCGCGGACTTCCTCACGCCGTTCCTCTGGCGGATGGACACCTTCGGCCGGCCGCACCTGGAACAGACGCCCTGGGCCCCGCGAATCCCCAGCGACTACATCCCCGGTCACGTCTACTTCGTGCAGGGCAGCCTGGACGGCCCGCCGGACAGCGACTTCGCCGGCGAATGGTTCGGCTTCACCGGCAAGGAAAACATGGTGATGTTCGGCTCCAGCTATCCGCACTGGCAGAACAACGACGTCCGCAGGCTGCCGGCATCGCTGTCCGCCGAACAGCGCGACAAGCTGTGCTGGCGCAACGCGGCCGAGGTGTACGGGATCGACGTTTCGGTCGACCTGGCGGCAGGCTAGTCGCAGAATAGGGACATAGGGAGACTGAGGAGACAGAGATGACGCTGACTCACATCCACGAACGGGTTCCCGCCACCGAGCGTATTGCGGTCCGGTGCGTCGACTCGGACGTCCACCCAGTACCCAAGCGCGGCGAGATTACGCCGTACATCCCCGAACCGTGGCGCAGCAAGTTCTTCCTCGAACACAAGGTGGGCGAGCTGATCTACTACGACGCTCCCGATTACGCGCACGCCTTCGCGATGCGCACCGACACCTTCCCGCCGGACGGAGAGTTTCCGGGCAGCGACCCCGACATGGCGTTCCGCCAGCTGATCATGCAAGCGGGCTCCGACATCGCGATCTTGGAGCCCGCCGGTCGCACGCCGCGCCTGGCCGAGGCGCACCAGGCGTTCTCGACCGCGCTCAATCACTGGCAGGCGAACCACTGGCTCGACAGCCACAACAACTGGCATGAGCGCTGGCGCGGTTCGATCTGCGCGGCGATCGAGGATCCCGAGGGCGCGGCCCGCGAGATCGAGACGTGGGCCGGCCATCCGTACATGGCGCAGATCCTGATCAAGGCCGAGCCGCGGCCGTCATGGGGCCACCCGAAGTACTATCCGATCTGGCAGGCCGCCACCAAGCACGACATCACGGTGAGCTGTCACCTGTCGCGGAGCAACTACGAGATGCTGCCGACGCCGCCGGTCGGCCTGCCCAGCTACAACCACGATTTTATGGTGACGTACTCGCTCTTGGCCGCCAACCAGGTCATGAGCCTGATCTTCGACGGCGTCTTCGACCGGTTCCCGACGCTGCGCATCGTGTTCGTCGAGCACGCGTTCACCTGGATCCTGCCACTGATGTGGCGCATGGACGCGATCTACGAGGCCCGCAAGTCACGGGTGGACATCAAGCGCAAGCCATCGGAATACGTGAAGGACCACATCAAGTTCACCACCCAGCCGCTGGACTACCCGGAAGACAAGACCGAGCTGACCCGGGCCCTGGAGTGGATGGAGTGCGACAAGATCCTGCTGTTCTCCTCGGACTACCCGCACTGGACGTTCGACGACCCGCGCTGGCTGGTCAAGCACCTGCCCAAGGCGGCGCGCGACGCGGTGATGTTCAAGAACGGGATCGCGACGTACCACCTCCCGGAGACGGTGCCGGTCCTCGAGGGTCAGACCCGGGTGTACTGAGTTGGCGTCTGAGCAAGAAGGGGCAACCACCGGGCGGCCCCAGCCCCGCCTCGCGCAGGGCCGCGAGCACGTCGTGGCGACCGTGGACGAAATCCCGCCCGGCAGCCACAAACTGGTGCCGATAGGGCGGCACGGCGTCGGCGTCTACAACGTCAACGGCTCCTTCTACGCCATCGCGAATTACTGCCCGCACCAGGGCGGCCCGCTGTGCTCGGGACGCGCCCGCGGCCGCACCGTCGTCGACGAGACCGCCGCCGGCGACGCGGTCATGGTGCGCGACCTGGAGTACATCTACTGCCCCTGGCACCAATGGGGTTTCGAGCTGGCGACCGGCACGACGGCGGTCAAGCCGGAGTGGAGCATCCGCACCTATCCGGTGCGGGTCGTCGGCAACGACGTTCTGGTGATGGCGTGACGCGACGGGAGCATCTGTGTCGACTATCGAGGTGAATGGCGGAAACGTTGTCTACGAAATCCTCGGCGACACAGGCGATCTCATTGCCCTTACGCCCGGCGGGCGGTTCAGCAAGGAGATCGAGGGCCTGCGCCCGCTCGCCGATGCGTTGGCCGCCGGAGGCTATCGGGTGCTGCTGTGGGATCGGCCCAACTGCGGGGCCTCGGACGTGCAGTTCTACGGCCAGAGCGAGTCGCACATGCGCGCCGAGACGCTGCACAAGCTGGTGACCGGGCTGGGCTTCGAGCGCTGCATCCTGGCCGGGGGCTCCGGCGGCGCAAGGGATTCCATGCTGACGACGATGCTCTACCCCGAGATGGTCACCAAGCTCGTGGTGTGGAACATCGTCGGCGGCATCTACGGCACGTTCGTGCTGGGCTCCTTCTACATCGTCCCGAGCATTCTAGCGGTGCGCGGCACCGGGATGGACGGCGTGGTGAAGGTGCAGGAATGGCGCGAGCGCATCGAGCAGAATCCGAACAACAAGCAGCGGTTCCTCGACTTCGACAAAGACGAATTTCTCAAGGTCATGCTGCGCTGGCTCAACGCGTTCGTCTCCAAGCCCGGACAGACGATTCCGGGTGTCGAGGACGAGATGTTCGACCGAATCAAGGTCCCCACGTTGATCATTCGTGGCGGTGAGAACGACATGGATCACCCCAAACGGACGTCGCTGGAGGTCAGCTGCCTGATCAAGGGCTCCAAGCTGATCGACCCGCCCTGGCCGGAGGACGCCTGGGAGCGGGCGTCCGAGGACCGTGCGGCGGGCAGGGTGTCGCACTTCAACATGTTCGACACCTGGGTGCAGGCCGCCCCCGCGATCCTCGAATTCTTGGGCTCCTGATGCGTTTACCCGGTGCGAATGTGAACCTCGCAGTTGAGCGACGCCTCGAGGGCGGTGTGGATCCGGCTTTCCGGAACGCGATCAAGGTCGGCCTCGCGCAGGGTCACGTAGACGATGTCGAACCCCTCGTCGCCGGGGGTCCGGACGACCTCGCCGACGAGCCCGAACGCCGACAGCACGCCGTGCGCGTCGTCGTCGGTTCCCCGGCTGATGAACGTGACCACGCCGGGCACCGGCGCGGTGTTGAAACCGCCAAAAGCTCTGCCGCACAGCTCGACTCCGACGCGCTTGACGGCGTCGGCATCGTCGCCGGCGACGAGCAGCTCCACCTCACGGCGTCCAACCGGCATGGCCGACAAATTGTTCTCGACCACTTCCAAGCCCCGCTCGCCGGCAAGCCCGAGGAGTGCGGTCATGCCGTCGCCTAGCTGTTCAGCCGTGAGCGCACCGGCAGGGTCGACGTTGACTCGCACTACCGCGGTTCGCATGTGCGACAGACTAACCGCGACGACTATTTTAGCGGGGGGCTAGTCGATGGATATCACCGTCACGACCTGGCCCGGCTGCCCGCCACGGCTGCTGGGCGATCCGCCGGTGCCCACGAGGGAAAACTACGCGGCCTACCTCGAACTCGGCGGCTATCGCCCGCTCGCCGACCCCGACGGCCTGCTCGGCGAAGTCGAACGCAGCGGGCTGCAGGGCCGCGGCGGCGCGGCCTTTCCGATGGCGGTGAAGCTGCGCGCGGTGCGTGACAACGGGCGCGCCGCGGGCGGCTCGGTCGTCGTCGCCAACGGAGAGGAGGGTGAACCCGCCTCGATCAAGGATCGGTGGCTGCTGCGGCACCGGCCGCACCTGGTCCTCGACGGGCTGCGGCTGGCCGCGGCGATGGTGACCGCCGACCGCGCCTACGTCTACCTGTCCGACGCGGATTCGGCCCGCAGCGTGCAGACCGCCCTCGCGGAGCACGCGGTCGGCGACGTCGCGATCGAGGTGGTCAACGTCGCGCCGGGGTACATCGCCGGCGAGGAAACCGCGGTCACCCGCGCGATCAACGGGGGACCGGTCAAGCCAACGGACAAGCCGCCGCGGCCATTTCAGCAGGGCGTCGGCGGGCGACCCACCCTGGTGAGCAACGTGGAGACCCTGGCCAACCTGCCCTACCTGCAGCGGCGGGGCGCGGCGGAGTTCCGCTCGCTGGGCACGCCGTCCTCGCCCGGCACCTTCCTGGTGACCCTGACCGGCGGCGGCCGGCCCCCGGGCCTCTACGAGGTCCCGCACGGCCTGCCGTTCGCCGATCTGCTTGCCCTGCACGGTGTTTCGCCCGAGAGCGTGCGGGGCGCGCTGCTGGGCGGCTACTTCGCCGGGCTGCTCGACCGAAGCGTGCTGGACACCACGCTGGACCACGAGACGTTCCGTGGCCTCGGCAGTGGGCTGGGCTGCGGGGCGATCGCGGTGATCGCCGACGACGACTGCCCGGTGGCGGTCGCCGCGTCGGTGCTGGCCTATTTCGACCGCGAAAACGCCGGCCAATGCGGTTCGTGCTTCAACGGCACCGCCGCGATGGCCGCCGCCGCCGGGGCGCTGCGCGACGGCGCCGCCACCCCCGAGGACCTCGACCGGCTGCGCCGCTGGTCGGTGACGCTGCGCGGCCGCGGAGCCTGCGCCACGCTGGACGCCGCGACCAACGTGGCCGCCAGTATGCTCGACCAGTTCCCGCAGGCGGTGGCGGCGCATCTCGACGGCGCGTGTGAACCGTGCCGCGCCAACGTGTTCAGCGCCGGGCGCCCCTACGAGGTGGAGGCGGTGATCTACGCGTGAGCGGGGACATGAGAATCCATCTGGACCGCACCCTGTGTGACGGCTTCGGGATCTGCGCCAAGCACGCGCCCGAATACTTCTCGCTCGACGACTGGGGATACGCGTGCCTGATCGGGGACGGCACGGTGCCCGAGGCCGACCGGGACGCGGTCATGCGCGCTCTGATGGATTGCCCCGTGCACGCCATCATGGAAATGGACGAACGCCGACCGGATGACGTGCCACCGCAGCCGAGCACCGACGAGGACCCCGCCGCACACGTCAACACCGAGGCGAACGAAGCCGAGTGGGGTTTCACGCGTTGACGGGACGCCTGGTTATGGACGATTCGAAAGCATAAGCTGAAGCCGTCCAACGTCGCGATGGTCCCTTTGGGAGGCCTGCCATGAGGTGGTTTGGTCGTCGTTTGGCCGCCTTTGTCGCGGTGGCGTTCGTGTCAATGGCGGCCGCGGTCGCGACGGCAGGAGTCAGCTCGGCGGACTGCGGCTCCAACATGTCGTGGAATTGGGCGACCGGGGTGTGCAGCCCACCGCCGCCCCCGCCACCGTGGTACACGCCGCCGCCGCCATATGCGCCATTGTTTGCGCCGCCGGATGTGCCGCCGCCCCCACCAAAGCCGTGGTGGGCGCCGCAGGCGCCGGTGTGGAGTAACGGCTTTCAACATTGGGGCGTTGTCATAGGCAACGCCTGGATCCCGATCTGACGGCGAGATCCCGGGCTCGAGACGGCCCATGCTGCCTGCGTCGCACCCGTGGGTGATAACGTAATTCTCCGATTCGTATAACGGGCCTACCGTGTTTTAGCGGGCCGTTTCGACTCCGGAGGTGACGTGTCAGCAGCACCGGGACGCCCCCTGCCCCTCGTCACGCAGGAAAATGAGTTTTTTTGGACTTCAGGCGTCGACGGCACGCTGCGGCTGCAGGAATGTAGGGCGTGCGAATCGCTGATCCATCCGCCGGCGCCGGTGTGCCGTTACTGCCGATCGCGTGACATCGGTGTGCGCGCCGTCTCCGGCCGCGCGACCCTTGCCGGGTTCACCATCAACGAGCGGTTCAGCCTGCCCGGACTGGTAGCGCCCTACGTGATCGCGCAGGTGGCGATCGCGGAAGACCCGCGCGTCCGGTTGACCACCAACATCGTCGAGTGCGATTTCGATCGGCTCGAGCTCGGTCAGCAGGTGGAGGTCGTCTTCGAGCAGGTTGAGGACGTGTGGTTTCCGCTGTTCCGGCCGGTTCCCGGTGCCGAGCCCGCAGCCCTACCGTCCGACGAGATCGCGCCCGAACGGGTCGGCGACCACGTGCAACCGATGCTGACGGCGGAGAAGTTCGAAGACAAGGTCGCCCTCACCGGGATCGGCATGTCGCCGATCGGCCGCCGCTTGATGCAGCTGCCGCTGTCGCTCACCGTTCAGGCCTGCGAGGCGGCGATCGCCGACGCCGGCCTGACGTTCGCCGACATCGACGGCCTCTCGACCTACCCCGGCGCGATCAATGTCGGCGGATTCGGAGAAGGTGGGGTCACCGCGCTGGAGGCCGCGCTGGGCATTCGGCCGACGTGGCACAACGGCGCCATGGAGACGTTCGGCCCGGGCGGCTCGGTGATCGCCGCGATGCTCGCAGTCGCCTGCGGCCTGGCGCGTCACGTGCTGTGCTTCCGGACCCTGTGGGAAGCCACCCACGGCGAGCTGATGAAGCAGGGCAAGATCGCACCCTCGATGGGCCGAATGTCGGGTTGGCAGATGCCATTCGGCGCCACCTCGGCCGCCCACACACTCGCGATGAACGCGCAGCGGCACTTCCATCGTTACGGCACAACGAAAGAGACGCTGGGCTGGATCGCGCTGAACCAGCGCTCCAACGCCGAACTGAATCCGACCGCGGTGTATCGCTCCCCGATGACGATGGACGACTATCTCAACGCGCGGCCCATCACCACGCCGTTCGGGCTCTACGACTGCGACGTGCCGTGCGACGGCGCGATCGCGGTCATCGTCTCCGCCGTCGACGCCGCCCGCGACCTGCCCAAGCCGCCCGTTCTGGTCGAGGCGGTCGGGACGCAGATCATCGAGCGAATCGACTGGGACCAAAGCACTCTCACCCACGAGCCGCAGGTGCTGGGCCAGGCCGCGCACGTGTGGACCCGCACCTCGCTGCGACCCACCGATGTCGACGTCGCCGAGCTGTACGACGGTTTCACGATGAACTGCCTGTCGTGGATCGAGGCGCTGGGATTCTGCGGGATCGGTGAGGCCAAGGAATTCCTCGACGGCGGCAAGAACATCGCCCGTGACGGCCTGCTGCCGCTCAACACGCACGGCGGGCAGCTGTCGCACGGCCGCACCCACGGCATGGGTCTGCTGCACGAAGCGGTCAGCCAGCTGCGTGGCGAGGCCGGCGACCGGCAGGTCGCCGGCGCCCGCGTCGGCGTGGTCAGCAGCGGCGGCCTCACGCCCAGCGGCGTCCTCCTGCTGCGGGCCGACACATGACCCCGCGCCCCCGGCTGGTGATCGTCGACGGCGTGCCGATGTCGGCGTTGGTCGCCGAAGCGCCCGAGCCCAAGGCCGTGATCGTGGCCATCCATGGCGGCGGCACCACCGCGCTGTATTTCGACTGCCCGGGTCACCAGTCCTACTCCCTGCTACGGTCCGGCGCCGCAGCGGGTTTCACGGTGGTGGCGCTCGACCGGCCCGGCTACGGCAGCTCGGCGCCCTATCCGGAGGCGATGGTCCTCGGTGAGCAGCGCGTCAACCTCGCATACGGGGCCATCGACCGCATCCTCGGCGAACGACCGAGCGGCGCCGGACTGTTCCTGTGGGGCCATTCCGGCGGGTGTGAACTGGTGCTGCGCATGGCCGCCGACGAGCGTGGCGGCGATCTGCTCGGCGTCGAATTGGCGGGCACCGGCCGGCATTGGCACCCCGCGGCCCGCGAGCTGCTCAAGACGGCGACCCGGCAAAGCCGCCCGACCGGCATGCGCGAGCTGCTGTGGAGCCCCGAGGAGCTGTATCCGGCCGAGATCCTCACCGGGGTAACGGTTTCCCCGTCGGCACCCGCCTACGAGGACCAGGCGGTCTCGGACTGGGCCCGCCAAACCTTCCCGGAACTCGCGCCCGCCGTGCGCGTCCCGGTGCACTTCAGCATCGCCGAGCACGAAAAGGTCTGGCAATCCGACGATTCGGCGGTGACCGAGATCTTCGCCCTGTTTTCCGCCGCGCCACGGTTCGTCGTCCTCCGGCAGCCGGGCGCCGGGCACAACATCAGCCTCGGCCACACCGCGGCCGACTACCACTCGAAAGTCCTTGCCTTTGTGCAGGAATGCGTGGCTGCGCGTTCGGCGGAAACAGAATCGGATCTGGAGGCCGGGTGAAGGTCGGATTCATCGGGCTGGGCAGTCAGGGTGGCCCCATGGCGCGCCGGATCGTCGAGGGCGGCTACGAGACGAGGCTGTGGGCGCGCAGGCCCGCGTCGCTCGAGCCGTTCGCAGATACCCCGGCCATCCTCGCTTCGTCGCCGGCCGATCTCGCGGCGGCGAGCGATCTGGTCTGCCTCTGTGTCGTCGGCGACGCCGACGTCGAGGAACTCACCGGCGGCGAGGACGGGCTGCTGGCGGCGATGCACCCAGGCGGCGTCATCGCGATACACAGCACGGTGCATCCCGACACCTGCCGCGAGCTCGCGAAAAAGGCTGAGGCTCACGGCGTTTCGGTGATCGACGCGCCGGTCAGCGGCGGCGGTACGGCCGCGTCGGAGGGCCGGCTCCTGGTGATGGTCGGCGGCGACGCCGAGGTGGTCGAGCGGTGCCGTCCGGTCTTCGAAACCTACGCCGACCCCGTCGTTCACCTCGGCGACCTGGGGTCGGGGCAAACCACCAAGCTGCTCAACAACCTGTTGTTCACCGCCAACCTGGGCACGGCGGCCGCCACGCTGTCGCTGGCCAACGAGCTCGGCGTCGCTCCGGATCGGCTCGTCGAAGTCGTCTCGCGCGGCAGCGCAAACAGCTTCGCGCTCAACGCTCTTGGCGGGGCCGGCGGCCTGGACCGCCTGGCCGGCCTGGCCGGGGCGCTGCTGCAGAAGGATGTCCGGTTGATCGTCGAACTCGCCGAGCGGGCCGCGGCCGCCGGGGGCGCGGTGTTGGACGCGGCCGACGCCACCCTGTGCCTGATGGGCCACCCCCGATGAGGGCCCGGTGAGAGTCGGCTTCATCGGCGCGGGCCGCATGGGGCGCCCCATGGTGGTCCGTCTCGTCGACGCCGGCCACGACGTCCGGGCCCTGGGCCGCACGGACGAACGGCGCCGCGATCTCGCGTGGCTCGGCGCCCAGGCGGTGCGCGACGTGGGCGAGCTGGTTCCGTGGGCCGACGTCGTGGTGGTCTGCGTGTTCACCGACGAACAGGTGCGTCAGCTCTGCGTGGACGGCGCGCTGCTTGCCACGATGCGGCCGGGCTCGACCCTGGTGGTGCACACCACCGCCAGCCCGAAAACAATCGAGGACATTGCCGCCCGGGCCGGGGATGTCGGCCTGGTCGACGCCGCGGTGAGCGGCGGCCCGCACGACATCGTCGCGGGCGCGCTGACGCTGTTCGTGGGAGGCGCCGGCGACACCGTGGATCGAGTGCGAAGCGTGCTGGGCTGCTACGGCGATCCGGTCCTGCACGTCGGGCCGGTCGGCGCCGGGCAAAAGGTGAAGCTGGTCAACAACGCACTGTTCGCCGCCCATATCGGGCTGCTCGCGGAGTCCGTCCGGCTGGGCGAAGCCCTGGGCGTCCCGGAATCGACGCTGCTAGGGGCCCTGTCCCATGGCAGCGCCACCAGCCGGGTGCTGGACATCGTCGCCGCGCGGGGCTCCGTCGGCTCGTTCGTCGAGGTAGCGGGAGAATTCGTCGGCAAAGACGTTGCCGTGGTGCGCGGTATCGCTGCGGAGCTGGGCGGGAACCTGGGCGCGCTGGACCAGGTCATCAAGGTCATCGAGGTCGGCGGGAAGGTCTGACACGGTGGTGTTTTGGTCTTTCCGCTGCGTCACGAAAGCGCTACCGTTAGCGTTACAGTCAGGCAATCCGCTGTAACGGTTCAGCCCGCCGATGAGGAGCATGTAGTGACCAAGCCCAAGGTCGTCTTCGATCCGTTCTCCGAGGAGTTCTTCAACAATCCGTTCGACATCTATCGACGGATGCGCGAGGACGCGCCGCTGTACTACGACGAAAAAGAGGACTTCTACGCGCTGACCCGCCACGAAGACGTCGCGCCCGCGTTCAAGGACTTCGAGACGTATTCCTCCGCGCGCGGCTGCGACCTGGCGATGGTGCGGAAAGGGATCTCCCCCGAACAGAAGTCGATCATCTTCATGGACCCACCCGAGCACCGCCACATGCGCAGCCTGCTCAACAAGGCATTCACCCCGCGGGCCATTCAGTCGCAGGTCGAAACGATCATCGAGGTGATCGAGAAGTACCTGGGCGCCGCGGACCCCGACAACTTCGACGTCGTGCAGGACTTCTCCGGGCCTTTCCCGGTGGAGGTCATCACCCGGATGGCCGGAGTTCCGGAGGAATACCGCCAACAGGTGCGCCACTGGATCGACACCAGCCTGCATCACGAACCCGGGCAGATCGAGATCAGCGAAGCCGGGATGCAGGCGAACATCGATACCGCGATGTACTACTTCGGCCTCATCCAGGAGCGGCGCGCGGAACCGCAGGACGACATGATCAGCCGGCTGATCGCGGCCGAGATCCCCGGTGAGAACGGTCAGCCCCGCAAGCTCGACGACATCGAGATCACCGGCTTCGCGACGCTTTTGGGCGGCGCGGGCGCCGAGACCGTCACCAAGTTGCTCGGCAACGCCGCGGTGATATTCGCCAATCACCCCGACCAGTGGCAGAAGCTCCAGGACGACCGCAGCAAGATTCCCGGGGCGGTGGAAGAGCTGCTGCGCTACGAGGGGCCGGTCCAGTACAACGTCCGCTACACCCTCAAGGAGGCGCACGTCGGCGGCGGCGTGATCCCGGCGGGCAAACCGGTGTTCCTGTGCGGCGCAGCCGCGAACCGTGACCCGGAGGCCTTTACCGACGCCGACACCTTCGACATCGAGCGCGACCAGACCGAGGCGCAGCATCTCGGTCTCGGCTACGGGATCCACAGCTGCCTCGGTGCGGCGCTGGCCCGCCTGGAAAGCCGGCTCGCACTGGAGCGGCTCCTCGACTTCATGCCGCGCTACGAGGTGGATTGGGCAGGCTGCACGCGGGTGAACATGCAGAACGTCGCCGGCTGGAAGAATGTACCCGTGAAGATACTTCGGTAAGGGGATGGCGATGAAGATCGAAGTCGACTGGGGTCTCTGCGAAAGCAACGGCGTCTGTATGGGCATCAATCCCGAGGTCTTTCACCTCGGCGACGACGACATGCTGACCGTGTTGCAGGAGGAAGTCACCCCGGAGATCGAATCGGACGTGCGCGAGGCCGTCCGTCAGTGCCCCCGGCAGGCGATCTCGATCAAGGAGTAGCGGTCGCCGGTACCTCAAAGCCGGCCAGGATGACCGCGTTGCAGTCGGCCGCCGCCTGACGCAGTTTCGCCGCCTTTTGGTAGGCCTCGGACTCGTACCACGCCCGGGCCGCATCCACCGATTCGAATTCCAGCACGACGGTCTGGTCGCCGTGCCAGGTGCCCTCGACGACCTTGGGGGCCGTGTCCACCGCGAGAACGTTGACCCCACCCATCGCCGCTCCCGCGGCCCGGCCGTAGGCTTTCATTCCCTCCGGATCTTTGATGGCCTCGGTCAGGATGACGTACCCTTTCGGCCCGTTCGGCACTCGAAACTCCTTACCTGCGTGCGTGTCTGATTAGGTCTTGCTGATCGCCTGCTCCGGGCAGCATTCGATGGCCTCCTCGGTGGCGGCTTCGAATTCCGTCGGGATGTCAGACGTTATCGCTTCGGCGTAACCATCGTCGGTCAGGCTGAAGACTTCCGGACACAGCGTCGTGCAGACGCCGTGACCCCGACAACGCTGGTCGTCGACCGTGACTTTCATGCCGGCGTGAACTCCAGGTGCAGTTCCGTCAGGCCGCGCAGGATGTAGGTCGGAACATATTGGTAGCGGCGGTCATTGGCCGGTCCGTGCATGTTTTCGTTGATCCTGATGTCGGACGTCCGGTCGAGCAGCCGCTCGATCGCCACCCGAGTCTCGGCCCGCGCCAGCGGCGCGCCCGGGCAGCTGTGGATCCCCCGCCCGAACGAGATGTGCTGACGGGCGTTCTTGCGGGCCGGATCGAACGTGGTTGGGTCCTCGAACCGGCGCGGATCGCGGTTGGCGGCCGCCTGCACGATCATCACGGTGGTGCCCGCCGGCAGATCGACGCCGCCGACGTTGACCGGCCTACGGTTCAACCGGAAGTCGCCCTTGACCGGGCTCTCGTGGCGAAGCGACTCTTCGATGAAGTTGGGGATCAGGCTGCGGTCCCTGCGCAGCTGCGCCTGGATGTCGGGGCGCTCCCCGATTGTCTGCAACGCGGCGCCGAGCAGCCGGACCGTGGTCTCCTGGCCTGCCGAGAAGACGTTGCTGGCGACGCGGGCGACGTCTTCGACGTCGGGAATCGAGCCGTCCGGGAAGGTGGCGGTCGCCAGGCCAGTCAGTACGTCGTCGCGGGGCTCGCGACGGCGGTCCCGCACGTAATCGGAGAAAAGGCCGTAGAGGAACTCCAGCGGACTGTGCGACAGCGACTCCTTGCCGGTGCCCCCGATGCCGCCGCCCGCGTGCTCGGCGATGCCCTTGACGAACTTGTCGCGATCCTCCATCGGCACGCCCAGCAGGTCGGCGATCACCAGCAGCGTGAATGGGCCGGCGAAGCCCTTGATCCAGTCGCCGCGGCCGGGTGCCAGGAAATCGTCAAGCGCCTGGTCGGCGAGCGCCCACATCGCGTCCTCGTTCTCCTTGAGGCGCTTCGGGGTGATCAGCCGCATCAGCAGGGAGCGGTGGTTGGTGTGGGTCGGCGGATCCAGCGTGGGCAGCTGGTCGCTGAACGGCAGCTCGTCGCGGTGCTCCTCGATCAGCTCGGTGATGTCGGTATCACCCAGCCCATCCAGAGGCACGGGGAAGCCGGGGAACGGGCCGGTCACCGAGATGCAGGAGGACCATGTCTCGGCGTCGTTCAGCACCGCGCAGGCCTCGTCCCAGCCGGTCACCATCGTGACCCCGTGGTGCTCCTCCCGGGTCACCGGGCATTGCTGGCGCAGCGACTCGTAGTAGGGGTACGGGTCCGCGATGAGTTCCTTGCCGCGGAAGAAGTCCATCTTGGTGAAGTCGTTCACCGTGTCGCTCCGTTCGAATCTCAACAGTGAGAATGAGCCTCTCAGAGATGAGTATTAGATTTCCACACGGTCCCGTCGTCGTCAAACGACGGCTGCCGCGTTGGAAGCGGTGGCTAGCCGGCCGGGACCAGGTCGGCGGCGACCGACGGCCACGCCAGCAGCCCGCTGCGGAACGTTTCGATGTAACCGATCGAGCCCTGCGGCACTCCGTCGCCGTTCAAGGCCGCGGCGAGGGCCCGGCCCTTGAAGATCTTCGCCGCCATGCTCAGCCGGTGTTGCACCAGGCCGACGCTGTCGTCCAGCTCCGCCGGGCAGTCCTCCCCCCACAGCGTGACCTCCGTGACGCCACGATCGAGGGCCTGCGACACCCCGTCCCGTACTCGGGAGTCGCATCCGAACAGATCCGCGGCGGCCGCCAGCGCCTGTGGGTGCGGCCGCGTTTCCACCGCGGCCAGGGCATCCTCGAGGTCGAGCGTTTGGGCGCCGATGATCTGGAGCGGCCGAAGGTCGCGGCGGTCGGCGAGGTCGGTCAGCAGAACGGTGACGTCCCAGCCCGCCATCGAGCGGTCGAACAGCCAGCCGCCGGCGAACCTCACTACGTCGGCGACGCTGCCGGCGACCACGTCGAGCCGATACCTCATGTCCGCTCGCTCGTCTTCGGCGGCGCGAAGTCGCGCGCCAGCGCCTCCGCGTACTCCTTGAACGCGTCGGTCAGCGGTATCGAAGGGTCGAGCAGCCATATTGTTTCCATTCCGTGGACGAAGGCGAGAATTTCCACTGCTTTGACGGCCGGGTCTATGTCGGTGCGATATCGTCCGTCGGCCTGACCGCGGCGGATCAGTTCGCCGACGATGTCGATGGCCTGGCGCTGCCGGGACAGCATGCGGTCGTGCAGCGGGGCCTCGGGATCGATGTTCTCGATCAGCAGCACGGTGAACGTGCCGACCATCTCCGGTGCGCGCGTGAAGCGATCGGCGACCCGTGCGATTTCGACCATCAGGTCGCCGGCCCGGTCGGCGTGGGAGTCGTCGTCGGCGTCACGGGCGTCGAGCACCGCGTGCAGCAGCTGCTCCTTGGATTCGAAGTGGTGCAGTAGGCCAGCCGGAGTCACGCCGGCCTCGCCGGCGATTTGGGCGAGCGTGGTGTTGCGCCAGCCGTTGCGCGTGAGCAGGCGCTGTGCGACGTCGAGAATCCGCTGCTTGCGGTCCTCGCCTTTGGCGAGAAGCGTGTCGTATCGCCGTGCGACGGGCACTGGGCTCCTTGGGGCTAGCCGGTGTAGCAACCTACTGAACACACAGTAGGTTGGTTTGCCGACTGTGACAAGCGTCGCATTTGGGCCGGATTGCGGCGGGTGTTACGAGACCAGTTCGACCAGGGTGGCGTTGGCCGTGCCGCCGCCCTCGCACATGGTCTGCAGGCCGTATCGGATCCCGTTATCGCGCATGTGGTGGGCCATGCGCGTCATCAGCACCGCGCCGGAGGCGCCCAGCGGGTGCCCCAGG
The DNA here is from genome assembly GCF_001665295.1 of Mycobacterium sp. 1554424.7. Taxonomy (GTDB): domain Bacteria; phylum Actinomycetota; class Actinomycetes; order Mycobacteriales; family Mycobacteriaceae; genus Mycobacterium. Next base: position 90,948 of record NZ_LZSE01000105.1, read on the forward strand.
GCGATGGCGCCGCCCAGCGGGTTCAGGCGATCGGGATCCGCCCCCGTCTCCGCGAGCCACGCCAGGGGTACCGGCGCGAACGCCTCGTTGACCTCGAAGACCCCGACGTCCGCCAGTGCGACGCCGGCCTTGGTGAGCACCTTCTCGGTCGCCGGGATGGGCCCGGTGAGCATGAGCACCGGATCGGCCCCGGTGACCGCGCCGGCCCGGTAGCGCAGCAGCGGCGTCAAACCCAACTCGACCGCCATCTCCGAGGTGGTCACCAACAGCGCCGCCGCCCCGTCGGAGATCTGCGAGGAATTGCCTGCGTGGATGACGCCGTCGTCGACGAACGCGGGCTTGAGCGCGGCCAGTTTCTCGACGGTGGTTCCCCGGCGCACCCCCTCGTCGGCGACGACGGTCCCGTCATCGGTGAACACCGGAACGATCTGCTCGGTGAAGGCGCCAGCGTCCTGGGCGGCGGCGGCCAGCTCGTGGGACCGCACCGAGTACTCGTCCAGCTGGCCGCGGGAGAACCCCCACTTCTTGGCGATCATCTCCGCCGACAGGCCCTGGTTGAACGAGAAATCGTCATACCGCTCAAGGACTTTCGGACCGTACGGCATCCCCGTCGCCCGGGCCGCGCCCAGCGGAACGCGGCTCATCACCTCCACGCCACCGGCCACGACGACGTCCTGCTGACCCGACATCACCGCCTGTACGGCGAAATCGAGCGCCTGCTGGCTGGAACCGCAGGCCCGGTTGACCGTGGTGCCGGGGATGGTTTCCGGCCAGCCGGCGGCCAGCACCGCGTAGCGCCCGATGTTGCTGGACTGGTCGCCCACCTGGGACACGCATCCCCAGATCACGTCGTCGACGATCTCGGGGCCGACGCCGGCGCGTTCCAGCACCTCGTTGAGCACGATCGCGGACAGGTCCGCGGCGTGCATGCCGGCCAACCCCCCGTTGCGCTTTCCTACCGCGGTGCGTACCGCCTCGACGATGACTGTCTCACGCATCTTGTACTCCATCAGATTTTGACAACGCCCACCGACCAGTAAACGACGGCTCGCGTTTCTCGGCGAAGGCGGCATAGGCGGCGGCCGCGTCGGCCGTCGCGAAATTGCCGATTTGCGCGCGCGCCTCGCTGGCCAGCGCGTCGCGCAAGGTACTGTCGGCTCCCTCGTTCAACAGCGACTTCGTTTGGGCCAGCGCGAACGGCGGGCCGGCCGCGAGCCGGCCGGCGAGATCATCGACGAAGCCGTCGATCTCGGTGGCGGACACCACCCAGGTCACCAGGTTGAGGGCCTGCGCCTCGGCGGCATCGATGGTCTCGGCGAGCAGCGCGAGACGCTTGGCTTGTTGCAGGCCAACGAGTTTCGGCAGCAGCCACGAGCCGCCCAGGTCGATGGAGAGGCCGCGCTTGGAAAAGATCTGGCAGAACGTGGATTCCGGGGTGGCGACCACCAGATCGCAGCCCAGCGCGAGGTTCCATCCTGCGCCGACCGCAACCCCGGCCACTTTGGCGACGGTCGGAACCGGCAGCTCGTGCAACGCCAGGGCCACGTCAGTCAGGCGCTGCAGCTTGTATTTCGGATGGGTGTCGTCGGGTACCGAGATGTCGGCGCCGGAGCAGAAGCTTCCGCCGGCGCCGGTGATGACAAGCGCCCGCACGCCGCGGTCGCGACCCGCCTGGTGGAGGGCGTCCCGTAACGCGATCCACAGGTCGGGGTTGATCGCATTCTTGCGGCGCGGGCGATTGAGGGTCAGTGTCCGCACGCCGCCGCGGTCGTCGACCAGCAGCACGGGGTCGTCGGGCTTGCTCACATCACCATGCCGCCGTCGACCGGCAGCACCTGCCCGGTGATATAGGAGGCGGCGTCGGAGGCCAGGAAGACGAACGCGCCGGCGACCTCCTCCGGTTCGGCCCAGCGCTTCAAGGGGATTCGAGCCATCATGTTGGCGGCGAACTTCTCGTTGGTGCGGATGGTCTCGGTCATTTTCGTCGCCGCCAACGGTGCCAACGCGTTGACGAGAACCTTCTTTGGCGCCATCTCGCGGGCCAGCGACTTGGTGAACCCGATGATGCTGGCCTTGGCGGCGGAGTAGTTCACCTGTCCGAGGGTGCCGGTGATCCCGGCCGAGGAGACGACGTTGATGATGCGGCCCGTTCCGTCGGTCGGCAGGAACGCGAGCGCGGCCTGGGCGCAGTGGAAGGCGCCCATGAGGTGGATGTCGAGCACCCGGTGGAAGCTCTCGTCCGTGAGATCGGCGAACATCGCGGGCGCGGTCACCCCGGCGTTGTTGACCAAGATGTGCAGCGTGCCCTCCGTGAGCCCGGCGGCGCGTCCGGCCGCCGCGTCGGCCGCCTGCCGGTCGCGGACGTCCAGGGCGATGCCGTCGGCCTTGCCGCCGTCGGCGCAAATCGCTTGTGCGACAGCCGACGCCGCGTCACCGTCGATGTCGCTGACGAGCACCGCGGCGCCGGCGGTGGCCAGCGCCCGCGCGACCGCCGCCCCGATCCCGCTACCGGCCCCGGTCACCAACGCCGATCGGCCGGTGAGGTCGAACAGCGGATTGGTCATCAATAGCTCCTCGGCAATTTCAGGACATTGGATCCCAGGAAATTCAGGATCATCTCCTGGCTGACCGGAGCGATCTTCATCAGCCGGGCCTCACGGAAGTAGCGCGTGATGTGGTACTCCTCCGCGTAACCCATGCCGCCGTGGGTCTGCAGCGCGCGGTCGGCGGCGGTGAAGCCGGCATCGGCGCACAGGTATTTGGCGGTATTGGCTTCCCGCCCACAGGGTTTGCCGTTGTCGTAGAGCCAGGTCGCCTTGCGCAGCATCAGTTCGGCGGCGTCGAGGCGGGCCAGCGAATCGGCGAGCGGGAACTGCAACCCCTGGTTCATGCCGATGGGCCGGCCGAAGACCTCGCGTTCGTTGCCGTACTTCACCGCCTTGTCCAGCGCCACGCGTCCGATGCCCAGCGCCTCGGCGGCGATCAGCATCCGTTCGGGATTCAGGCCATCTAGGATGTACTGGAAACCCTTGCCCTCCTCGCCGATTCGGTCCTCGACGGGTACCTCGAGATTGTCGATGAACAACTCGTTGGAGCTGACCGCGTTGCGGCCCATCTTGCGGATGGGGCGGATGTCGACGCGGCTGCGGTCGAGGTCGGTGATGAACAGCGTCATCCCGTCGGTCTTCTTGGCGACCTCGTCGTAGCTCTGGGTCCGGGTCAGCAGCAGGATCTTGTCGGACTCCATGGCCTTGGAGATCCACACCTTGCGGCCGTTGACGATGTAGCGGTCGCCGTCACGCTTGGCGAAGGTGGTGATGCGCGACGTGTCGAGCCCGGCACCGGGTTCGGTGACCCCGAAGCAGACGTGCACCTCGCCGGTCGCAACCTTGGGTAGCGTGCGCGCCTTGAGTTCGTCGGAACCATGCACCACCACCGGTTGCATGCCGAAGATCGACAGGTGAATGGAGCTCGCCGCGTTCATGGCGCCGCCGGATTTGGCGACCTCTTCGAGGAGAATGGTGGCTTCGGTGATGCCCAGGCCGTGGCCGCCGTACTCGGTCGGGATCGTCATGCCGAGCCAGCCGCCATCGGCGATGGCCTTGTAGAACTCGGCGGGAAACTCGTGCGCCTGGTCCTTTTCCATCCAGTACTGGTCGTCGAACTTGCGGGCCAGCTCGGCGACCGACCGGCGGATCAGCTCCTGGTCATCGGTCAGTTCGAAATTCATTCCACCGCCGGGCACTGCTGTGTCTCCTCTCAGCGCGAGCAGACACAAAAGCGCCCGACACGCCGACAAATTTGGCGCTTTTGCGTCTGCTCGGCGCCGGTACGGCTTAGTCCGTGTTGCCGGTCAGGGATTTCGCGTTGGCCGCGAACTCCGCGAAGGACGAGCCGCCTCGGGAGTCCTTGTCGTGGCCCTTCGCCTTGATGGACACGTCGTGCCCCTCGGCGGCCTTGCGAAGCGCACCGACGGTCGCCTGCTCGCGCGAAATGTGGGTGAACGGGTCGAACGAGTACCAACGCATGGCGTTCTCGTAGGCCATCTTGTTGATCTCGTCGTCGGGAACGTTGTTGATGGACAACACGTCCCACAGTTCTTCGGGCGCGCCCGGCCACATCGAGTCGCTGTGGGGGTAGTCGGCCTCCCAGGCGATGTTGTCGATGCCGATCATGTTGCGCAGCGCGACGCCCACCTTGTCGCTGATGAAGCACGTCAGGAAGTGCTCGCGGAAGACGTCGCTGGGCAGCTTGCCGCCGAAGTTCTGATGCGTCCAGGCGGAGTGCATCTCGAACGTGCGGTCGGCCCGCTCCAGGAAGTAGGGGATCCATCCGGTCCCGCCCTCGGAGAGCGCGATCTTCAGGTCCGGGTACTCCTTGATCGGCCGCGACCACAGCAGGTCCGCGGCGGCCTGCACGATGTTCATCGGCTGCAGCGTGATCATCACGTCCATGGGCGCATCGGGCGCCGTGATCGCGAGCCGCCCTGAGGACCCGATGTGCACGTTCATCACGGTGTTGGTGTCGCACAACGCCTTCCACAGCGGGTTCCAGTACTCGTCGTGGAAGCTGGGGTAACCCATCGCGGCCGGGTTCTCGGTGAACGTCAGCGCGTGCACGCCCTTCTTCGACACCCGACGCACCTCGGCGGCGCACGCCTCGGCGTCCCAGATCACCGGGATCGCCATCGGGATGAACCGCGCGGGGTACGCCCCGCACCACTCATCGATGTGCCAGTCGTTGTACGCCTGCACCAGCGAGATCGAGAAGTCGTGGTCCTCGGTGACGAACAGCCGCCCGGCGAAGCCGGGGAACGACGGGAAGCAGATCGATGCCAGGATGCCACCGGCGTTCATATCCTTGATCCGCTCGTCCACGTTGTAGCAACCCGGGCGGATTTCGTCGAGCCCGGTTGGCTCGATGCCGTACTCCTCCTTGGGCCTGCCGGCGACCGCGTTCAGCGCCACGTTCGGGATCACCGTGTCGCGGAATTTCCACATGTCGGAGCCGTCGGGGTTGTGCACCAACCGCGGCGCGTCGTCGATGTACTTCTTGGCAAGGTGGTTCTTGAACATGTCCGGCGGCTCGACGGTGTGGTCGTCGACGCTGATCAGGATCATGTCTTCTTTGTTCATGGCCAGTCCTCTCCAAGTCTGATCCATCTGAGCGATTCGGACGCGCCGCTCCCGCACGGCATCGGCAAAGCAACGGCCGGGCGCCAAGATCACTATTTTGAAAACTATCTTCTCGTGCAGCGAGAATCAACATCCAGCGGCGGACCGCCGCCGCGTGGCCAGGGCCTGCCAGGCCGGATGGAGCCCCGCTCCGGAGCGACGAAGCACCAACCGAAATGGCGAAATTGCCTGGCCGACGCCTATCCGGCGCGGGTCCCGAACCGGCAGCGCCCGCCGCGGCGTCGCCGGGACGCCCGGCCCGTGCGGATCCCACCGTCGGCATTGACCAAGCGAGCGAATCGTGCAAGTCTATTGGTTAGAAATGAGAATCTGATTCTCCTTGACCGAGAGTTACCAGACAGAACGCCGAGAGGAGGCGCGCGGATGCGCCTGCCCCCGCTGCCTGCGGACCAGTGGGACGAGGCCGTCGAGCACTCGCTGTCCGGCATGCTGCCGCCCGAACGGCGAAACCCCCGGGACGCCGGCACACTCATGTCGACGCTCGTGCGCCACCCCAAGTTGGCCCGCGCGTATTTGCGGTTCAGCGGCTATCTCCTGTTCGCTTCCTCCCTTCCCGTGCGCGTCCGCGAGCAGGCGATCCTGCGGGTCGCGCATCGGCGCAGCTGCGCCTACGAGTGGGAACATCACGTGGACATCGCGACGGAAGCGGGACTCTCCGAGGCCGAGATCGCGGCCGCCCAAACCGGCCAGACGAACGACGAGTTCGACCGCGCGGTGTTCGCCGCCGTCGACGAACTCGACGAGAAGTCGAACGTCTCGGATCAGACGTGGGCCACCCTCGGCGAACGGCTTGACGAGCGTCAGCGGATGGACTTCGTCTTCACCGTCGGCGGCTACATCGCGCTCGCGATGGCCATCAACACTTTTGGCGTTCAGCTCGAGAACGAGAAAGGTTAGAGCCTTGCCCCACTTCCCGAAACCAGCTGCCGGAAGCTGGACACAGAACTATCCCGAACTGGGAACCTCGCCGGTCGACTACACCGACTCCATCGACCCGAAGTTCTTCGAGGCCGAGCGCGAGGCGGTCTTCAAGAAGACCTGGCTCAACGTCGGCCGGGTCAATCGCCTGCCGCGCACCGGCAGCTACTTCACCAAGGAGCTGCCCTCGGCGGGGAAGGGCACGTCGGTGATCATCGTCAAGACCAAGGACGGGTCGGTGAAGGCGTTTCACAACGTCTGCCGGCACCGGGGAAACAAGCTGGTGTGGAACGACTTTCCCCAGGAGGAGACGTCGGGCACCTGCCGGCAGTTCACGTGCAAATACCACGCGTGGCGCTACAGCCTGGACGGCGACCTGACCTTCGTCCAACAGGAAGACGAATTCTTCGACCTCGACAAGAGCCAATTCGGCCTGGCGCCCGTGCGCTGCGAGGTGTGGGAAGGCTTCATCTTCGTCAACTTCGACAACAACGCGGCGCCGCTCACCGACTACCTCGGGCCGCTGGCGAAGAGCATCGAGGGCTACCCCTTCGGCGAGATGACGGAGACCTACTCATACCGGGCCGAGGTCGGCAGCAACTGGAAGCTGTTCATCGACGCGTTCGTCGAGTTCTACCACGCGCCGATCCTGCACCAGGGGCAATACACCAAGGAAGAAGCCGCCAAGATCCAGAAGTACGGCTACGAGGCGCTGCACTACGAGTTGGCCGGCCCGCACAACCTGCAGTCGACCTGGGGTGGTCAGGCGCCGCCGACGGACATGTCCATGGTCAAGCCGATGGACCAGGTGTTGCGCAGCGGTTTGTTCGGTCCCTGGGACAAGCCGGAGATCATCGAAAAGTTGGAGCTGCCGCCGGGCATCAACGTCAAGAGGGTGCCGCAGTGGGGCATCGACTCCTGGCTCTTCTACCCCAACTTCATGCTGCTGATCTGGGAGCCGGGCTGGTTTTTGACCTACCACTACTGGCCGACCGCCGTCGACAAGCACACCTTCGAGTGCACGCTGTATTTCGTTCCGCCGCGCAACGCGCGGGAGCGGTTGGCCCAGGAGCTGGCCGCCGTGACGTTCAAGGAGTACGCGCTGCAGGACGCCAACACCCTGGAAGCGACCCAGACCATGATCGGCACCCGCGCGGTCAAGGAATTCCTGCTGTGCGACCAGGAAGTCTTGATCCGTCATCTGCACAAGACGACCGGCGATTTCGTAGCTAATTGGGCGAAGGAGTACCAGGGCAATGGCAAAGTTACCGTCTGAATTCGCCGACCTGGAGCCCTATTTGCAATGGGACCTGGCGACCGAGCCCGAGCGCTACGCCAAGCGGCTGGCCTCGACGATGACGGAGATGCAGGCGTTCTACGACGCGGCGTTCCCCCGCCTGAACGACGCCATCGCCTACTGCGACAAGTACCCGTTGGACGATTTGCCCGACGACGCAAAGAGTCTCATGCACATCATGCAGTCGCTCGTCATGGTGTCGTTCCCGATAGAGGCGTGGAAGCAGCCGCGGGTGCCCGACAGCGGCGCGGCGTGGGTGGAGTGCATCCGGGAACCGGTGATCTAACCGGTGTTGACGATCAAGGCCGCCGGGCTGCTTGACGTCGACGCCGGCGAGATCGTGTCGCCCGCCGTCGTGCAGGTCGAGGGTGACCGAATCGTGAGTGTGGGCGGTGAGCCGGAGGGTGAGATAGTCGACCTCGGCGACCGGATCCTGTTACCCGGGCTGATGGACATGGAGGTCAACCTCCTGATGGGCGGGCGCGGCGAGAAACCCGGCCTGTCCCAGGTCCAGGACGACCCGCCGACGCGGGTGCTGCGCGCGGTCGGCAACGCCCGCCGCACGCTGCGCGCCGGCTTCACCACGGTGCGAAACCTCGGGTTGTTCGTCAAGACCGGCGGTTACCTGCTTGACGTCGCGCTGGGCAAGGCCATCGACGCGGGCTGGATCGAGGGGCCCAGGGTGGTGCCGGCCGGGCACGCCATCACCCCGACCGGCGGACATCTGGATCCGACGATGTTCGCCGCGTTCGCACCCCACGTGCTGGATCTGACGGTCGAAGAGGGCATCGCCAACGGGATCGACGAAATCCGCAAGGCAGTGCGATACCAGATCAAACACGGCGCCGAGCTGATCAAGGTCTGCTGCTCGGGCGGGGTGATGTCGCTGACGGGACCGCCTGGTGCGCAACATTATTCGGACGAGGAACTGTGCGCGATCGTCGACGAGGCGCACCGGCGCGGGCTGCGCGTCGCCGCGCACACGCACGGCGCGGATGCGGTCAAGCACGCCGTCGCGGCCGGCATCGACTGCATCGAGCACGGCTTCCTGATCGACGACGAGGCGATCGCCACGATGGTCGAGCACGGCACGTTCCTGGTGTCCACCCGGCGGCTGGCGGAGGGCATGGACGTCTCGCACGCCCCACCCGAGCTACAGGCCAAGGCCGCGGAGATGTTCCCGCGGTCGCGCACCTCGATCCTCGCCGCCCACAAGGCGGGTGTGAAGATCGCCGTCGGCACCGACGCCCCCGCCATACCGCACGGCAAAAACGCCGACGAGCTGGTCACGCTCGTCGATTGGGGCCTGCCGCCGCTGGCGGTGCTGCGCGCGGCCACAGTGACCGCGGCCGAGCTGATCAACTCGACCGACCGGGGGCGGCTGGCGGAGGGTCAGCTCGCCGATATCATCGCGGTACCGGGAAACCCGTTGGAAGACATCACCGTTACCCAGCAGGTCAGCTTCGTCATGAAAGGCGGCAAGGTCTATGCCAACCAGAACTGACGACCTGGTCGAGATTCAGCAGCTGCTCGCCCGCTACGCGGTCACCATCACCCAGGAGGACATCGACGGCCTGATCGGCGTCTTCACGCCGGACGGAACCTACAGCGCGTTCGGCTCCACGTACCAGTTGGACAGGTTTCCCGAGCTGGTGGCGGCGGCCCCAAAGGGGTTGTTCCTCACCGGAACTGCCTTGATAGAAGGCATCGACGGCGATTCGGCCAGCGGCACCCAGCCGTTGTGCTTCATCGACCACGCCACCCATGACATGAGGATCGGCTACTACCGCGACACCTACGCCCGCACCGCCGACGGATGGCGGCTGAAAACCCGCGCCATGACATTCATCCGACGCAGCGGCGTGCACGACTCCGGGCGCCCGCACGCCGTCGGCCGACCACAGCCGTGAAAGCCGAGCCGTGAATGTCGAGGAGTTCCGGGCCGGCCTGTGCGCGTGGCTCGACGACAACGATCTGACCCCGGGGCCCGACCACTCGCTGCAGGGTCACATGCGGCAATTCGCCCGCGTCAGCCGCGCGTTGTATGACGCCGATTGGATGCGCTACGGCTGGCCGGTCGAAGTGGGTGGCCTGGGTGGTCCCGCCGTGCTTCGCGCGATCGTCGGCGAGGAAGTCGTGGGCCGTCGGCTCGCCGAACCCGGCCCGTACTCGATGCTCGAAGTGCTCGCGCCCACGATGATCGATTACGCCCCGGCGGAACTCGCCGCGGAGATGGTGCCGCGGCTGCTCAGCGGCCGCGAGCAATGGTGCCAAGGCTTTTCCGAGCCGGGCTCCGGCAGCGACCTGGCGTCGCTGACCACCCGGGCCACCCCCGACGGGGACAACTGGATCGTCAACGGGCAGAAGGTCTGGACCAGTTTCGCGCAGTTCTCCACACGTTGCGTCCTGCTCACCCGCACCGCGCCGGGGCACGACGGAATCACCGCGTTCTTCGTCGACCTGGATACGCCGGGCATCACCATCCGGCCGCTACGCACGATGCACGGCGTCGACGAATTCTGCGAGGTCTACTACGACGACGTGGTGATCCCGGCGAGCCGGATGCTCGGCCGGCCCGGGGACGGCTGGCGACTCGCGATGGACCTGCTGCCGTATGAGCGCTCCGCCTGCTTCTGGCAGCGGATCGCCTACCTCTACTCGCGCTTCGACGAGCTCATCGCCGAGACTTCGGCAGCGCACGACGCCGACGAATCCGCCCTGGGCTCGGCCTATCTGGCGCTGCACACGTTGCGCTGCCGATCCCGTGACACCCAGCACCGAATGCGCGACGGCGCGCGGTTGGGCCCCGACACCTCCATCGACAAAGTGCTGTTGGCCACCGCCGAGCAACGGCTCTATGACACCGTCCGCGACCTGTTGCCCGGGACGCTCGAGCTCGACGACACCCCGTGGCGGTCGGAGTACCTGTACTCGCGCGCGGCCACCATCTACGGCGGCACCGCCGAGATCCAGCGCAACATCATCGCCCGCCGGCTGCTCGACCTCGGGAAGGAGTGAATGGTGGACTCCGAGGCGTTGCAGCTGCTGGCCGACTCCCTGCGCACCACCATGACCGCCGCGAGCGGCGCCAAACTCGACGTCGCGTTGTCCGACCTCGGCTGGCACGACATGCTCGACGAAATACCGCAGTTCGCAATATCTTTGGTGTTCCGGCTGCTCGGTGAGACTGGCGCGCACGCCCCCATACTCAACGATGTGGTGCTGCGGGCGGCCGGACGCGCGGACGGCGAAACCGTGCCCCTGCCGTTCGCCGGGGGTTCGTGGGTGCTGTGGGAGCGAGACGACCGGGCCACCCCGACGCTGGGCGGGCTGCCGATACACCATGTGCCGCAGGGCGATCCGGTGCCGCTCGCCGCGGGACGGCGGGCGCTGGGCTGGTGGCTGGTCGGCACCGGCCGTGCGATGTTGTCGCTGGCGCGCCAGCATGCCTTGGACCGCGTCCAATTCGGCCGGCGCATCAGCTCCTTTCAGGCGATCCGGCATCGGTTGGCCGAAACACTCGTCGCGATCGAGGGCGCGGAGGCGACCCTGAACGCCGCCGCGCAGCCGGACGACGCCGACGGCCTGGCTGCCCTGCTGGCCAAGGCCGCGGCCGGGCAGGCGGCGCTGACCGCGGCGCGCCACTGCCAGCAGGTGCTGGGCGGGATCGGCTTCACCGCCGAGCACCAGCTGCACCACCACGTGGAGCGGGCGCTGGTTCTGGACGGGCTGCTGGGCAGCGCGCGGGAACTGACCCGCGAGGCCGGAACGGCGTTGCGAAACAAGGGCTTCGCGCCTCGGCTGGCGCAGCTGTAGCGGACGACCGGGCGCCGGCGCGTACACTCGTCTCGCAACCACGAGGATCGGACGCGATGAGCCACCCCGACGTACCCCGAAACGAGGTCGGTGTCGCCTCGCTGCTCGTCGGCATCGTCGCGCTCCTCACCTGCTGGCTGCTGATCGGGGTGCCCTTCGGCATCGCGGCGGTGATAACCGGCGATGTCGCTCGCCGGCGAGTGCAGCGCGGTGAGGCCAACAATCCCCGAATCGCCTTGGCGGGCATCGTATTAGGGGCGATCTCGATCGCGGCGGGGCTCGCCGCGATCGGTTACTACGCTTGGCGGGACGCCCGCTAATTGCGCGGCAGGCCGAGCACCCGTTCGGCGATGATGTTCCGCTGGATTTCGGACGTGCCGCCCGCGATGGTCGCGGCGAAGCTACGCGCATAGCGGTCGAACCAGCTGCGGTAGTGGCTGTCCAGGTCCAACGGTGCGAACGGCGCGGTGACCGCGTGGTAAACGAGACCCTCGGCGCCCGCGGCATTCAGCGCGTCCTCGGCGGCGCGTTGCAGGGCCTCCGAACCGAGCAGCTTGAGCACCGACTGGGCGGGCACATCCTCTTCCCCGCGGGCGGCGCGGGCCAGGGCCGCCGACCCCAGCAGTCGCAGCGCGTAGGAGTCCATCACCAGGGTGGCGTAGCGATCCCGCTCGAGCGGTCCGGACGGCCTGAAGTCGGCGGTCAGCCGGTGCAACAGGTCGACGTACCCCATCCACAGCATGATTCGTTCGTGGCCCAGCGAACCGGTTGCCACCCGCCAGCCCTCGTCGAGGCGACCGATCAGGTTCTCGACCGGGACCCGCGCGTCGGTGAAAAACACCTCGTTGAAATCGATTTCGTCGCCGTCGCACACCGACGCGAACGGGCGGCGCACCACGCCGGGAATGTCGGTCGGGATCATCAATGCGCTGATGCCCTTGTGTTTCGGCTTGCCCGGGTCGGTGCGCACAAACGTCAACAGCACGTCGGCGTCGTGGGCGCCCGACGTCCACACCTTCTGCCCGTTGACCACGAAGTGGTCACCATCGAGCACCGCCCGCGTTTTCAGCGACGCCAGATCCGAACCCGCGCCCGGTTCGCTCATCCCCAACGACGCGGTGATCTCGGCCCGCAGAATCGGCACCGCCCATCGCCGCTGCTGCTCCGGGGTGCCGAAGGTCAACAACGACGCCGCGATGATGCCGACGCCCTGCGGATTGAAACTCTGATATATGCGCCGGCGCCCCAATTCCTCCAGGTAGACGTATTGCTGCAACAGCGTGGCGTTGCGACCGCCGAATTCCGGCGGATTGCCGGGTAGCAGCCACCCGCTGTCGAAGAGCAGCCGTTGCCAGCGCCTGGCCCACTCGGGAATGTGGGAACTGGACCGCGGCCGCTCGACCGCCTCGGCCTCCGAGGGAAGGTGTGCGTCCAGGAAGGCGACCAACTCGGCGCGAAACGCCTCGACGTCGGCATCAAAAGTCAGTTGCACAGCACTCCTGCGAAAGACGGTTTCCGGGTTCTCGGGGACGGCGCGGTTCGCTCTTGCGATTAAGCTTCCATACACGCGTCTAAGAGAATAGTATTCTCGTGGTACGAAAGTTACAATCTCCCGACACGGCGTCCATAGGGGGTCGAGCGAACCGATGGCACGGCGTTCTCCGGTAGAGTCCAACCATGTTCTCCCCACGCGGCAATCGTCCGAGCCGACCGTGACCAGCCCGAGCGAAGAGCCGGCCTGGAAGCAGCGCGCCGTCGAGCGGTCGATCAAGACCGCGAAATTGCGCGCGGCACAGCGCGTTCAGCGCTTCCTCGACGCTGCGCAGGCGATCATCATCGAGAAGGGCAGCACCGACTTCACCGTCCAGGAGGTCGTGGACCGCTCCCGGCAGTCGTTGCGCAGCTTCTACCTGCAGTTCGATGGCAAGCACGAGCTCTTGCTCGCCCTGTTCGAAGACGCACTGAGCCGCTCCGCCGATCAGATCCGCGCGGCCACGGAAAGCCACACCGACGCGCTGGAGCGCCTCAAGGTCGCAGTCGAGCTGCTGTACGAATCTTCGCGTCCCGACCCGACGGCCAAACGGCCACTGTTCACCGACTTTGCCCCGCGGTTGCTGGTCACGCACCCGGCCGAGGTCAAGGTCGCGCACGCGCCGCTGCTGGCGTTGCTCACCGAGCTCATGGAGGCCGCCGCGGAGGCCGGCAAGCTGCGCGCCGACATCAACCCGAAGCGGGTGGCCGCGATGACCATGCAGACCGTGATGTTCATCGCGCAATCCAGTGGCGGCTCCGACGACGCGACGGTCCATCCCATCACGGCCGACGAGGCCTGGGACTTCTGCTCACGCGGATTCGTCGGCTAGCGACCCGTAGCAAAACGAAGAAATAGCGTTCGCCATTGCCAGGCGAGAATGAAGTTCTCTATTATCTAGAACGGGAATTCGCCGAAATGGATCTGGCGTTGACGTGCGCCGGCGGGGGATGACGAGTCGGCTGTCCTCCGCCGAGCCATCGAGGAATGAGGTAGTAACCATGACCGGACGTGTCGAGGGCAAAGTCGCCTTCATCACCGGGGCGGCGCGCGGTCAGGGCCGCAGCCACGCGGTGCGGTTGGCGCAGGAGGGGGCCGACATCATCGCGGTCGACATCTGCAAGCCCATCCGCGAGGGCCTCGCGGAGGGCTCGGCGATCCCCGCGTCGACGCCGGAGGACCTTGCGGAGACGGCCGACCTCGTCAAGGGGCACAACCGCCGGATCGTCACGGCCGAAGTGGACGTGCGCGACTACGCGGCTCTGAAGGCCGCCGTCGACGGCGGTGTGGAGCAGCTCGGCCGGTTGGACATCATCGTCGCCAACGCCGGCATCGGCAACGGCGGCGAAACGCTGGACAAGACCAGCGAAGAGGACTGGACGGAAATGATCGACGTCAACCTGTCGGGTGTGTGGAAGACGGTGAAGGCCGGAGTCCCGCACATCCTGGCCGGCGGACGCGGCGGATCGATCATCCTGACCAGCTCGGTCGGCGGGCTCAAGGCATACCCGCATACCGGACACTACGTCGCGGCCAAACACGGCGTGGTGGGTCTGATGCGCGCCTTCGGAGTCGAGTTGGGGCAGCACATGATTCGCGTGAATTCGGTGCATCCCACGCACGTGAGCACCGCGATGATCATGAACGAGGGGACGTGGCGGATGTTCCGGCCGGATCTGGAGAACCCCGGCCCCGACGACATGGCGCCGATCTGCCAGATGTTCCACACGCTGCCGATCCCGTGGGTCGACCCGATCGACATCAGCAACGCGGTGCTGTTCTTCGCCTCCGACGAGTCCCGCTACGTCACCGGCGTGACCCTGCCCATCGACGCGGGTAGTTGCCTTAAGTAGCGTTCCGTCCCATGGACGGATTCAACGGACGCGGCGCCGTGGTCACCGGCGGGGCGAGCGGCATCGGCCTGGCCACCGCCACCGAATTTGCCCGCCGCGGGGCCAGGCTCGTGCTCGCCGACGTCGACCAGCCGGCCCTGGAGCAGGCCGTTTCGCGGTTGCGCGGCGCGGGGTTCGACGCGCACGGCGTGATGTGCGACGTGCGGCATCTCGAGGCGATGGTTCACCTCGCGGACGAGGCGTTCCGCCTGCTTGGCCAGGTGGACGTCCTGTTCAGCAATGCCGGCATCGTGGTCGCGGGCCCGATCGCGCAGATGACGCACGAGGACTGGCGTTGGGTGATCGATATCGACCTGTGGGGGTCGATCCACGCCGTCGAGGCGTTCCTGCCGAGGCTGCTCGAGCAGGGCAACGGCGGCCACATCGCGTTCACCGCGTCGTTCGCCGGGCTGGTGCCCAACGCGGGCCTCGGGGCGTACGGCGTGGCCAAGTACGGCGTCGTGGCCCTGGCGGAGACGCTGGCCCGCGAGGTCAAGGACAACGGCATCGGCGTTTCGGTGCTGTGCCCGATGGTGGTCGAAACCAAGCTGGTTTCGAACTCGGAACGAATCCGCGGCGCGGATTACGGGCTGGCGTCGACGCCCGACGTGACGGGTTCGCTCGGGCCGCTGCCGGCGCAGGACCAAAGCCTGGGCGTCGACGACGTGGCGCGGCTGACCGCGGACGCCATTCTGGCCAATCGTTTGTACGTGCTGCCACACGAGGCCGCGCGCGCCTCGGTCAAGCGCCGCTTCGAGCGGATTGACCGGACGTTCGACGAGCAGGCCGCCGAGGGCTGGGGCCACTAGAGGTTCGCACCGGGCTGAACAGCGCCGCGGCCGCCAACACGAGCAGGGGCAACAGAATTCCGTTCAGCGTCGCGTCCCGGGTGTTGTACATCTGCAGCATCGACAGGTGATAGATGCCGTGCAGTGTGTTGAAGACCAGCCACGTGACCGCCGTGACCCTGACGAGGGTTTGGTTGGCGACCAAGACGAACGTCACGGCGCTCAGCGCCGCCAGTGCCAGGAACATGGCCCCGACGTCTTTGATGAAGTGCTCGTTGAACGGGCCGAGTTGCGGGAGCCAGGTCATGCCGAAGCCGGGAAAGTTGTCATACCAGTGGCGCGGCGCCGCGTAGGCCCACGCGCCAGTCACGGCGCCGCCGGTGCCCAACAGGGTCAATGCACTTCGATGCAGTAGTGCGTTCATACTCCTTCAGACTCCGCAGCGGTCACAAATGTGACACCGGGCGTCTCGGCGGGCCGATCGATAGGCGACCGCGCTGCCCTTCGACCCGCGGTCGCTCATTCATGCCCGCCATGACGGGCTCGAGGTCAGCACCTCGGGCCCGTCGGCGGTGATCAACACCGCCTCACGCCCGAACACCGCGCCGACCCCCTGCTCCCAGACGTAGCCCGTCACGGCCAAGACCATCCCCGGCTCCAGTCGTTCGTCGGCCGCGGTGCCGGGCAGGTGCTTCGAGACCACCGGCGGGTCGAAGCCCATGCCCAGGCCCCGGGCCACCGGCATCGGGGGCGCCGGTTCCCCCGCGGCCTCATAGGCGGCCAGCAAGTCGCCGCCCGCGGCGCCGGGCAGGCACGCGGCGATCAGCCTGGCGATCAGATCGTCATTGCGCCGATACAGGGCGGGGGCGCCGCTCGCGCCGCCCGCCGGCCAGGTGCGCCCCACCTCACCCATGTAGCCGCCGGCGAGCACCCCGGCGGAAAAGGCCACCAGCTCACCGTCTTTCACGCGACCGTCGCCGTTGACCCGCCGCCACGGGTGGTCGGGTGACGTGATCCACGCGAATTCCTGGTTGGACGGCGTGCTCACGCCGCCGGCCGCCATGGCCTCCAGCATGACGCCGGCCAGCGTTTGCTCACGAACGCCGGGCTGCAGCTCGGCCACCCCGGCGGCCAGGCCGGATTCGGCCACCGCGCTCGCTTCCCGCAGCGCGACGATCTCCTCGGCGGTCTTGACGCGCCGGGCGGCGCGCATCGCCCGCTCGCCGTCGACCAGCTCGGCGTTGGGAAACGCGGTCGGCAGCAGCTGCGCGAAAGCCGGTGAGAGCGCGTCGGTTCCGACGCGGCGCGCCGTGGCCGCGCCGTCGATCCGTCGCAGCACCGACATGGTGTTTGCCGGGTTCCAGGAGATGCCGTAGAGGTTCTCGTGGGGGATGTCCTCCGGGACGCCTTCATCCCACGTGCTGAGCAAGTGGATGGCGCCGGTCGCGCGAACCAGCACGCACGCCGGGCCGAACGGTCGGGTGCCCGCGACCCACAGCTGCGGGGTGCCGGTCACGTAGCGGACGTTGGACTGACGGCCCAGGACCAGGACGTCGAGGTCGTGGGCGGCCATCTGGTCCAGGGCGCGCTGACGGCGACCCGATCGTAGCGCCCGCTCGTCGGGCAGGACTTCAGTTCCCATAGGGGGCATAGGGGTAGTCGGTCAATCGGGTCGAGCCTTCCTCGGTGATCACCACGACTTCTTCGCTGCGGTAGCCGCCGGTGCCGTCCTCCCAGACCACCGGCTCGAGCACCAGCACCATTCCCGACCGCAAAACGAAGTTGTCGTCGAACTCCTGGCCGAGATCCGTTCCGATCATGGGCATTTCGGCCGCATTGACGCCGATCCCGTGGCCGAGGTAGAAGTGCGGCAGCCAGGGCCGGGCACCGTCGTTGGCCGCGATGGCGGCCCGGCCCAGATCGCCGGCGGTGGCGCCGGCGCGGGCAACGGCCTCGACGGCGGTCATGATGTTCTGCCACCTGTCGAACTGCGCCTGCTGACGCGGCGTCGGCTCCCGGCCCACGATCCAGGTGCGGCCGAAGTCCGAGCAGTACCCGTGGTAGGTAATGCTGACGTCGGTCCACAGAACGTCGCCCTCCGCCAGTTCGCGCTCGGTGCTCAGCAGCGGCAGCGCCAGGTCGCCGTGTGTCGTCCAGACCCCTTCGGCTTTGCTCGGCGGCATCACCTGCCAGATCGGTTCCAGCATGCTGGCCATGGCGCCCAACTCGAAGGCGCGCCGCAAAAAGCTTGCGGACAGGTCCGTCTGGCGGACGCCGGGGGCGAGGGCCTTGTGCACGTCGACTATCGCCTCATCGGTGATCCGCACGGCGGTGCGGATGCAGGCCAGTTCGTCCGGGGTCTTGACGACCTTGGCGGCGCTGACGATGGGCGCCGCGTCGACGGGAGCGCCGCCCCGGAACAACGACTTCGCGGCTCGTGACATCGCGCCGGTGCACTCGTCCACCGCGATCACCGCCCCGGCCGGTATCAGATCGGCCAGCCGGCGCGCGAAATCGCCGACGCCCTCGTCGAATTCGAGGTACACCGGCGCGTGCAGATGGTCGGTAGGAAGCCCCGACTCGTGCGCGACGCCCTCCCGGAACGGCAGGAACAGGTGCGGCCAGTCGTCGTCGGCGAGCACCACGGCCACCGGCCGCTCGACGTAGGACAGACCCGCATCGCCCAGCGGCCAACTGGTTCCGGTCGCGTACACCACCGCGTTGTTGCCCAACAGGACCATAGCGGCGACACCGCGCTCGGCCATGGCCGAGCGCAACCGCGCGCCGGTCTCGCGCCGCATCCGGCCCAGGTCCGGGGTTTCCGGGAGCACCAGACCGGTGCCCGATTGTGCCAACGTGGTCACTACAACCCCAGGAATTTGGTGATGTTGCCGCTGACGATCCGTGCCGCATTCTCCGGGCCCACCGCGTCGACGACGGCGGCCAGCGACTTCTCCGAATAGCCGTAGGTGCTTTCGTTGTGCGGGTAGTCGCTGGACCACATCACCTTGTCCACACCGATCTTGTCGATCAACTGCAGGCCCAGGGGGTCGACCATGAACGACGCGCTCATGTGGTTGTCCCAGTAGTAGCGCACGTCGTGCTCGAGCGGCCGGTTGAACATGTGCTGATAGGAGGCCACCAGGTGCTCGGCGTCTTGCAGCGCCCACGGCACCCAGGAGATCCCGCCCTCGAACCAGCCGAGGCGCAGCGTCGGGTGCCGGTCGAGGATGCCGCCGAAGATGTACTTGGCGAACGTCTCCCGGAAGCCGTCGATGTTGATCATCATGCCGACGACGACGCTGTTGAACTCGGTCGGGCTCTTCGGCGGCGTCTCCCCGATGTGGTGGGTTATCGGCAGGCCGGCGGCTTCGATCTCGTCCCAGACGGCGTCCATCGATGTGGCCGAGTAGTCGATGGGGTTGCCGTCGTCGTCCTTGCCCGGGTTGAGCGGCATCAGGAACGTCTTGAGCCCCAACGATTTCAGCTCGTCCAGCGTGCGCCGGGCGCCCTGCGGATCCCACCAGTTGATCAGCCCGGCGCCGTAGAAGTGGCCGTCCGAGCGCTCCTGGAGCTCCGCGATGTACTCGTTGTAGATCCGGAAGGCGAGTTCGCGAAGCTCCTTGTCCGGGTAGTGGAAGAGCGCGAGCACCGCGTTGGGGAACGCGAGTTCCTTGTCGACGCCGTCGTCGTGCAGCTCCTGGATCCGGGCCTCGATGTTGGTGCTCGCGGCCCCGGGCAGGTCGTCGTACTGCATCAGCACCGCGCTGAAGTCCCCCGGCAGGAACGACTGGCCCTTGCGCCCGACCTGATAAGCGCCGTCCTCGTACCAGATCCGCGGCGCCTTTTCCTTGAGCTCCTCCGGGAAGCGCTCGTAGAAGATGTCGGCGGCCAGGGAGATGTGGTTGTCGGCGGAAAAAACCACCGTCCCTTCCGGCAGCCCCACGTGGCTGCCGACGGCGTGCCCGCGGCGATCCTTCGGTGCGCCAAAGCCTCCCGGCGGGTAGAGCGAAACCGTGCTTGCTTGAGTCGTCATCGTTGACCCTCCATTCGGGATTGGCATTTTTGAGCGTAATGAGGCCGGTTCACCAGGTCACCGGCAGTTCGTACACGCCGTAGGCGAGCCGGTCGTGTTTGAACGGCACATCCTCGAACGGGATGCTGAGCTCCAGTGTCGGGACCCGGCGGAACAGCGTGCGGTAGACGATTTGCAGCTCCGCGCGGGCGAGCTGTTGTCCGACGCACTGGTGCCTCCCGTAACCGAACGCCACGTTGCGATCCGCCCCGGACCGGTGCAGGTACAACCGATCCGGCTCGGTGAACGCACCTGCATCCCAGTTCGCCGGGGCCAGGTCGATGATGATCCCCTCGCCGGCACGGATGACCTCACCGGCGATGGAGATGTCCTCGAGGGCCACGCGACGCTGTCCGTTCTGGATGATGCTGAGGTAGCGCAACAACTCCTCGACCGCGTTCGCGACGATCTTGGGGTCCTCGGCATCGCGGATGACGGCCAACTGGTGCGGATTTTCCAGTAGCGCAAGCACTCCCAGCCCGATCATGTTCGCTGTGGTCTCATGGCCCGCGATCAGCAGTCCGGTGGCCAGCTGGGCGGCCTCTTTCACGCTGAGCTCACCGGCTTTGACCCGCTCGGCGAGGTCGGACACCGCGTCCTCTGCGGGATTTTCCATCTTGGCCTCGACCAGCTCGCTCAGGTATTTGTTCAGGCTCATCGCGCCCTTGACGGTGTCCTCCCCCGTCGCATACCGCGCGAGGCCGACGTTGGCGTGGTGCTGGAACATCTCGGCGTCTGCGTACGGCACCCCGAGCAGCTGGCTGATCACCAGCGACGGGACCGGCAGCGCGATGGCGCTGACGATGTCGGCGGGCTTGGGCCCGGCCAACATCGCGTCGATGTGGTCGTCGGTGATCTGCTGGATGGTCGGCCGCAACCCCTCCACGCGCTTGAAGGTGAAGGGCTTCGACAACATGCGCCGGAAACGGGTGTGTTCCTCGCCGTCGGACGTGAAGACCGACCGCGGGCGCTTGTGCACCGTGGCCAACATGCCCGCGTTCCAGTGCGGAAACCCCGGCGCCCGGTCGTCGACGCTGATCCGGGGGTCGGAAAACAGCTCCCGCACTTGGTCGTAGCCCGTGATGAGCCACGGCGTGCTGCCGTCCCAAATCCGGACCCTGGACAGCGGCCTGGCCGCGGCGAGCGCCATGACGTCCGGCGGCGGCGCGAAGGGGCAGCCGGCGTCGCGTGCCATCGGGTATTCCGGGATCTGTTGATCCGATTCGGGTTTCGCGCTCGTCAGGGTGTCCGACATGTCATTCCTCGATGTGGATGGCCAGTGCGGGGCACGCCGCGGCCGCGCGGCGTGCGCCCTCGGCCTGCTCGGCCGATGGATTCGGGTTGAGCAACACGACGACCCCGTCGTCGTCGCGCTGGTCGAACACCTCGGGCGCGTTCATGACGCAGTTGCCCGAGGACGCGCAAATGTTTTGGTCGACTGTCACTTTCATCGACGGACCCCTATTCGTCCGGCGTCACGGGAGCCAGCCACAGGCCCACGATGGCGTCGATGAGGCCGGATGCGGCTGCGCGCCAAGACGATTGGTGCATCGTGGAACCCGCGGCGAGCGCGCGTTCGCGGTCGGCGCAGGTGTGCATCAACAGGTTGCGGGCCATGATGTTGCGCTCGAATCGCACCTCGGCGGGCAGGTCCGGCAGGCAGGCGTTGATCCCGTCGACGACCTGGACCAGCGATGGCGAGCTGAGCGCCCCCTTGACGATGATGTTGTAGTAGGCCGGGTCGGTCATCGCCTGCGCCGCGAAGCGCGCGTACCAGGTTGGGTTCCCGAGCTCCGCCAGGTGGTCGGTGAGCGGGCGCACCAGGCAGGCAACCCAGTCGCGCATCCCGATGGGACCGCGCGACTCCAGCAGCTCGGCCACCATCTGTTCGCGCAGCTGCTCGACGGGCCCGCGGTGTTTCTGCTCGATGGCGCGCACCAGGTCGGCCTTGGTACCGAAGTGGTAACCCACCGCGGCGTTGTTGCCCTGGCCCGCCGCCTCGCTGACCTGGCGGTTCGAGACGGCGAACATGCCGTGCTCGGCGTATAGCCGCTCGGCCGCCGCCAGGATCGCCTCCTGGGTGGAACTGGCCCGCTCGGTGCGAACGGCCCTGCCTGCGGTGGTCACTCCGCCAGTCAACCCCGCGCCACACTTTAAGTCAAGCGCTTGATTTAACATTCTGGCCGCGGTGTGGTGGGAATCTGGCGCGTGCGCGGTCGACTGCCGTCAGACGCCGGCAGCCATTCCGCCGGTCACCCGCAGCGTCTCGCCCGTGATGAACCGGGCGCGCGACGATGTCAGGTACAGCATGGCCTCGACGACGTCGGTCTCAGCGCCATCGGCGTCGATCATCTGCATCGACTTGACCGCAGACCGCATCGAGTCGGGCAACTCCGCGCGGATCGTGTCGGTCAGGATCAGGCCGGGCGATATCGCGTTGACGCGGATACCCTTGGGGCCGAGTTCGCCCGCGAATGTCACCGTCAACCCCGCGACCGCAAGCTTTGAGGTCCCGTAGGCCGTGCCTCCGAGATGCGCTGCGGCCGAGGCGATATTGACGATACTTGCGCCCGGTCGACCGATCATGTGAGGAACCGCCGCAAGTGTGCACGCGACCACTCCCAGGACGTTGACGGCGAACAGCTGGCGCGTCTTCTCCAGCCCCAGCTTCGAGATCGGCTTGCTGTACTCGTCGCTGTGCAGGCCGGCATTGTTGATGAGCACATCGATGCCGCCCTGGCTACTGGCGACTTCCGCCATGATTTCGGCCAGGCGGCCGTCGTCTGTGACATCTCCTGGATAGGAGGATGCGGCTCCGTCGGAGTTACGGATATCCGTGGCCGCGGCCTCGACCGCCGGCTCGTCTCGGTCGATCAGCGCAACGTGTGCTCCCCTGGCCGAAAGGGCGTCGGCGAAGGCCTTACCGAAGCCACGAGCCCCACCCGTGATTACCGCCGTCGTCCCCGCCCGCGTCGCCGCTGGAGCATCCCCGTCCCTCCCTGGTGCCGTCATGTGAAGCGGTCCTCCTGTCCGAATTGCTCCCACGTCACTCGCGCGTCTTGGACCGGATGGCCTTGCCCGCGACCGTCCCACCGTCGACGGGCAGCACGGTGCCCGTGACATAGCGGGACCGATCGCTGGCGAAGTACAGCGCCGCCTCGGCGACGTCGTCGGGCGTGCCCTCGCGCTTCAGCGGCCGGTCGTCGCGCATGGTTTGGCGAATCGACGCCTCGAACCGCTCGAGCTCCTCCGGGTCCATTGCCAGCGCCGACTTCGACACCAGCGGCGTGGGGATGTTGCCCGGCGCGATGGCGTTGACGCGAATCTCGTAGTGGGCCAACTCGATCGCCGCGCACTTGGTGAAATGATTGACCGCCGCTTTGGACGCGCGGTAGGCCATCACGCCGGCGCCAGCCTGGATTCCGCCGATTGAGCTGACGTTGATGATCGACCCCCCGCCATTGGCGGCCATGTGCCGAGCCGCGTCCCGGGTGCCCGCCATCACGCCCTGGACATTGACCGCCATGACGCGGTGAAAGTCGGCCAGATCGTCGTCGAAGAACCGGCGATGCATCTTGCTGGAGACCCCGGCGTTGTTGACCATCACATGCAATCCGCCGAACCTCTCGACGGCCGCGGCCACCAGCGCCCCGAGCTGTTCGGGGTCCGAAACGTCCGTGCGCCGGAAGACGGTGTCGGGTCCCAGCGCCGTCGCCAGCGCCTCGCCGCTGTCGGCGTCGACGTCGGCGATGACGACGCGCGCCCCCTCTGCCGCAAACCTCTGCACGATGCCGCGGCCGATGCCCGACGCGCCGCCGGTGACGGCGGCTACCTTGCCCGCCAAATCGTTGACCACACGACGAGTTAATCGGCGTGAGCCGCGTTAAGTCAAGCAGTTGATTTAAGCCATTCGTCGACCTGGGCCTATATCAATCCGGTTGCGGAAATGGAAGGCTGGGGTTTCCGGTTCATCGGCTCATTCGGGAGGGCTTCACTATGAAGGTTTTGGTCATCGGCGGCACCGGACTCATCGGCTCGCAGGTCATCGCCAATCTGGCCGAGCTGGGACACGAGGCGATCTCGGCTTCGCCGCGCTCGGGCGTCGACGCCGTCACCGGCGAGGGCGTCGCCGAAGCCGTGGCGGGCGTGGACACGGTGGTGGACGTGGCCAACTCGCCATCCTGGGAGGACGACGCCGTGCTGCACTTCTTCACCACCTCTTCCCGTAACCTCCTCGCCGCGGAGAGCGAGGCCGGTGTGCGGCACCATGTCGCGCTCTCGATCGTGGGTGCCGACCGCACTCAGGACAGCGGCTATATGCGGGCCAAGGTCGCCCAGGAGAAGGTGATCGAGGAATCCGGAGCGCCGTATTCGATCGTGCGGGCCACGCAGTTCTTCGAATTCGTCAGCGGGATAGCCGATTCGGCGGCCGACGGCGACACCATTCGCCTGCCGCATGCGGCGTTCCAGCCCATCGCCGCCAAGGACGTCGCCACGGCAGTCACCCGGGCTGCGATCGGCGATCCGACCAACGGCATCACCAACATCGCCGGCCCGGAAAAGCTCGGCATGGACGACTTCGCCCGCGCCAGCCTGGCCGCGGACGGCGATGCCCGTCAGGTCGTCACCGACCCCACGGCGCCCTACTATGGCGCTGTGCTGGACGACCAAAGCATCGTTCCCATCGACGGCGAAGACCCGACGATCTACCCCACCCGCTTCAGCGACTGGAAGGCCTCGCACGCTTCCAGCGGCGCGCAGTAACCCGACGCCGGGCATCGACGCGCATGCCTCGGGTCGCATTGATTACCGGTGCCAGCCGTGGCATCGGCGCGGCGACGGCACGGGTCCTTGCCGCGCGTGGATTTCGCGTGGTGGTCAACTACCACTCCAGCGCCGCCGAGGCCGAGGAGGTGGTCGCTGCTATCGCGTCGGCGGGCGGCGAGGCCGTGGCGATTCGGGCCGATGTCACCGCGCCCGGTGACGTCTGCACCATGGCCGACGAAATCGCCGGGCACTGGGGTGCGGTGGACGTGCTGGTGCACAACGCGTTGATCCCGTTCGTCGTCACCTCGTTCGCCGACCTCACCTGGGAGCAGCTCGGCGGCAAGCTGGACAACGAGCTGCACGCCGCTTATTCGCTGACGAAAGCCGTTGTGCCGGGAATGATTTCCCGCGGATACGGCAGGCTGATCTTTCTCAGTACCGGGCTCTCGCGGCGTCCGCGCGACGGGATGATCGCGTTGGGCACGGCCAAGGCCGCCCTGGACCAGTTCGTCCGCTACGTCGCGCTCGAGCTGGCGCCGCACGGGATCACCGCGAACCTCGTCGCGCCGGCCACCGTCAGCGGAACAAGGGTGACCGGGCAACTTTCGTCGGAGCGGATGGATCAGCTCGGGGAGGCCGCACCGATGGGACGGCTCGTCACTCCCGACGAGGTGGCCCACACGATCGCGTTCTTGGCGAGTGAGGATTCCGGTTTCACCACCGGACACTATCTGCCGGTCAACGGCGGCCTTGCGATGGACTGAACAGCCATGGACACGATCGACCTGGCCTACGTCGGGCGCGGCATCCACGAAGAACTGGTCGCCTACATCGCCGACCAGGAAGGCTACTTCCACGACGAAGGCGTCCACGTCGCCGTGCGTGACGGAATCAACTGGGACACAGAGCGTCTGCGCTCCTGCGCGACGATAGGCCTCGGCCGTGCCGTCCTGTCGCGCTTGACCCATGGCATCGAATGGGCGGTGCTGAGCGTGAACACCCACCGCCCGCTGTTCTGGTTTCTCGGCGGCCCCGATGTGTCCGCCATGGCGGACCTTCGTGGGCGCCGGCTCGCCGTACACGCCCCGCACACCGCACCGGGTTGCTTCGCGCGAGTCGTGTTGCGCCAGCACGGTCTCGACCCCGATCGCGATCTTGAGTGTGTGGTGCGATCCCCGGGTGACTACCAGATGGATATACGGAGGCTGCGGGACAAGTCGATCGACGCCGCCTATGTCGGCAGCACCCTCGGCCCCGAGCAGGTCGCCGACGAGGAGGGCTTCCACGTGCTGGCGTGGGTGGGAGATCATTTCCAGATCCCCACCGTCGGGGTGGCGGTGGATGCGACCCGCCTTCGGACCGACAGCCCAGCGCTGCAGGCGGTGGTACGGGCCAACCGACGCGCCCTGCGGACGATGGCCGAACGACCCGACGTGGCGATCAATTACCTCGCCTCGTTTCTGGGCCGGCTGACGCCCGACGAGGCGCAACGCCACTACGAGCGTTACATCGGCCCGCACTTCACCGCCGACGGCCGGGTGGACCTCGACATCGCCCGGCGCGCGGTCGACACCGTCGCGGCCGAACTCGGTGTCGCCTCGATACCGGCGGACGAGATCTATCTGGCCGCCCAATAATCATCGACTACTTGCGTTCCAGCGAACCGCCGAGCACGGTATTAGTCGCAGGGGATGATCCGACCCGAGACGAGGAGCGCTCCATGCCGGTCCCCTTCAACGCGACGCGGCTCACCCGCCGCGGCTTCCTGGCCGCCGGCATCGCCGGCGGGTTGGCGCTGGCGGCCTGCGGCCAGCCCAAGTCCCAGGGAACGAGCGCGTCCGCCCAGATGGCCGCCGCGATCGCCGCGGCCGAGCAGGCGCGGCCGCACAGCGGGCGCACCGTCACCGCCAGCCTGACGCCCCAGCAGGCGCAGATCGATCTGGGTGGACCCGTCGTCAGCACGATGGCCTTCGGCAACACCATCCCGGGACCGCTGATCCGCGCCAAGATCGGCGACGAACTCGTCGTCACCGTCTCAAACCAGCTGGCCTCCCCGACGTCGGTGCATTGGCACGGCATCGCGCTTCGCAACGACATGGACGGCGCGGCGCCCGCGAGCGCCAACATCCCGGCCGGGCAGGACTTCACCTACCGGTTCTCCGTCCCCAATTCGGGCACCTACTGGGGCCATCCGCACGTCGGGCTGAACGCCGACAAGGGGCTCTACCTGCCGGTCATCGTCGACGATCCGAGCGAGGGCAACTACGACGCCGAATGGATTGTCGTCCTTGATGATTGGACCGACGGCGTCGGTAAGACTCCCCAGCAGCTCTACAACGAGCTCACCAGCCCGAACAAGCCGAGCCGCTCGAGCATGCCGACGACATCGACGACCTTGACGTCCCCGAGCAGCTCTACGCGCTCGACGACGCCGACATCCGGCATGCCGGAGATGCCTGGCATGTCCGACAACGGCGGCACAAAGAGCGATCTACTCGGCGGCGACGCCGGAGACATCGGCTACCCCTACTACCTGATCAACGGCCGAATCCCGGCCGCGCCCACCACATTCAATGCGAAGCCGGGCCAGCGCATCAGGATCCGTTTCATCAATACCGGCTCGGACACCGCGTTCCGCGTCGCGCTGACCGGCCATTCGATGACGGTCACCCACACCGACGGCTTCCCCGTCGTACCCACCCCGGTCGACGCCCTGCTCATCGGCATGGCCGAACGCTACGACGTCATCGTGACCGCCGCCGACGGCGTGTTCCCGCTCGTGGCGCTGGCGGAGGGCAAGAACGCCCTGGCACGCGCGTTGCTGTCCACCGGGACCGGCAGCCCACCCGACGCGGGGTATAAACCGCCCGAACTCAACCAACGGGTCGGCACCATCGGAATGTTCACGGCCACAACGCCGGTCAACCTGGGTCGACCGCAGCCGGGGCTCGACCTTCCGGTCGTGCTGGGCGGCAACATGATGCAGTACAACTGGATGATCAACGGCAGACCGTACAGCCAGACGGATCCGCTGCACGTCCGCGAGGGAGAACGGCCCACGATCACGTTCGACAACCCCACGATGATGTATCACCCGATTCATCTGCACGGCCACACCTATCAACTGATCAAGGCCGACGGCAGCCCCGGCCCGCGCAAGGACACCGTCATCGTGCTGCCCAAGCAGAAGGTGCAGGCCGTCCTGATCGCGGACAACCCGGGCGTGTGGCAGTTGCACTGCCACAACACCTATCACCAGGAGGCCGGCATGCAGACCCGGCTCGAGTACGTCTTCTAGACTTCAGGCGGTTGCGAAGAAGTCCAGTAGCAATTCGTTGACCACGGCGGGCCGTTCGATTTGCGGGCAGTGGCCGGCCTTGGCCACCACCACCGCGCGGGCGTCGTCGATCTGTTTCGCGATCTGGTCGGCCCAGCCGGACGGCAGGAGCTTGTCGTCTCCTCCTTCGATGACGAGCGTCGGAACGGTGATGCGGTCGTACGCGCGGGCGCTCGACGGGGTCGGCGACGGCGGCGCGTCGGGGCGGCGGAATCGCGCGGCCGCCACGGCCTCCCACGCGCCGGGCGTGGTGCTCGACTCGTAGCGCCGCCGCACGTAGTCCTCGTCAGCAGGGTAGCCGGGGTCGTGGAACAGCGCCTCGACGATGCGACGCATCGCCGGCAGCGTCGCGTCGTACTGCTGCAGCGCATCGAAATGCCGGTTCTGCTGGATCTCGCCGCCGCCACAGATGATCACCAGGCTGCGGACCGGCAGCAGCGGCGCGTCCGCGGTGGCATCGGTGAGCAGGTTGATGGCGCCCATCGAGTTGCCGACGAAGTGGGCGGAGTCGATGCCGACCTCCTCGCAGAATCGTGCCACGTGCCGAATCCGCATCCGGCGCCCCTCGACGAAGTCGATGACCTTCGCCGACTGGCCGAACCCCAGCTGGTCCGGCGCGAGGACGCGGTAGTGCGCGGCGAGGGCGGCGATGTTGCGTTCCCAGCCGAGTTCGGCGCTGGCGCCGAACTCACCGCCGTGCAACAGCACCACCGGGTCGCCGCCGCCGGCCTCCAGGTAGCTGGTGACCAGCCCGTCGACCAGCGTCGTTTTGCGCTTAACCTCCATCACTTGATCGCGATCGGATTGACCGGGGATCCCACGGCGCCGATGACTCTCAATGGTGGTGCGACGAGCTGGAACTCGTAAACGCCGTCGGCGGCGCAATCGTCCGCCAGGGCGGTGAGATCCCAGTACTCGCCGAAGATCATTCCCATGTCACGCAGGCAGAGGCAATGCAGGGGGAAGGTGATGCCGTCGACTCCGGACACGAGGTCTTCGACCTGAAGATTGTCGGCCGCCACGGCGGCGATCTCGTGGTCATGCAGCCACTGGGCACATCGCCAATCCAGCCCGGAGTAGCCCTCCGTCTTGTTGCCGGTCATGAGAAACCTTGTCCACCAGCCCGTCCGGATCAGGACAATGTCGCCCCGCCCGATTGTCACGCCCTGGGCGCGAACCACGTCGTCGAGTTCCTCCGGCGAGATCGGGTTTCCGGCTTCGAGGAAGACCTCGGCACCGCGGTGGCGAACCAGGTCCAGCAGCACACCGCGGGACGTGACGCCCTTGCCGTCGACCTTGTCGATGCCGCAGCGGAAGGCCCCCATGCTGGTCACCGTATCCGCCGGGAAGCCGTTGTAGAGGTGATCGTCGTAGTAGACGTGTGACAGCGCATCCCACTGGCTGGCCGCCTGCAACGGCATGATGATGATGTCGTCGTTAAAACGGAACGGATTGTCGGCGGTCATGTAGCTACTGAGCTGATGCGCCAACGGGTTACGCGGCCATTGGGGGCCGTACTTGGCCAGCGTGTTCACATCGCCGCCGTCGACAGTCATGATGTGCACCGGGTTATGACGAAATTCGAAGGCGCCCTGCGGGCCCGACGCGCCGAAGTCGACGCCGAGCGGGAACACCTTGCCATGCCGCACCAGGCCCGCGGCCTGTGCGACCTTGTCCGCGGTGATGAAGTTCAGCGTGCCCAGCTCGTCATCGTCCCCCCACCGTCCCCAATTGGAGACGTCACGCGCGACCCGCCGAAAATCACTCAAGTCGGCCACGGGGCTCCTTCCTGTCCTTCTGAGAGCTCACGCGCGATCGCGGCGCCCACGTTGCCGCCGTCGACCCACACCACCTGGCCCGTAATGTAGCTGGCTGCACGGCTATTCAGAAACAGTAAGACCGAGGCCTGCTCTGCCGGGCCCGAAACTCGGCCCAATGGCTTGGGAATGTCGTCGAGGAAGCCCTGCCCGTACGCCGTGCGCAGCTGGTCGAGGATCGGGGTTTCTGTGACACCTGGGCCGGTGCAGTTGATGCGGATGCCCCGCGCGCCGAGGGGCGCGGCGTTTCGCATGGTGTAGAGGATGATTGCCTCTTTG
This sequence comes from Mycobacterium sp. 1554424.7, assembly GCF_001665295.1. Taxonomy (GTDB): domain Bacteria; phylum Actinomycetota; class Actinomycetes; order Mycobacteriales; family Mycobacteriaceae; genus Mycobacterium. The sequence goes on from NZ_LZSE01000105.1 coordinate 120,660, forward strand.
GACAACTGGTATCCGCCGCCGGCCAGCGCATCGGGGTGCGCGCGGCACCAGTCGATGCCCTCGGCCATCGTCGCGGTGTTCAGCAGGGGGGCCACCGCGCGCACGTGGTCGCGGTACGCCGCCGCGGCGAGCGACGAGACGCTGACAATCGACGACCCCGCCGGCATCTTTTCCAGCAGCGCCTCGGTGAGGTGCCGCAGTCCAAGGAAGTTGATGGCGACCACCAGCGGGGGGTCGCCGATCCCGGACGAGACGCCCGCCACGTTGAACAGCGCGTCGACCGGCCCCTCGACGGACGCCACCGCCCGATCGATCGAGACGGGGTCGGCGAGGTCGACGTCGTGAAACCCGTTGAGCTCGAAGGCGGGGCGGCGCTTGTCCAGCCCGACGACGTCGGCCCCGAGTTCGGTGAGCTGGCGCACCACCTGTTCGCCGATGCCCGATGCGCATCCGGTCACGACGGCACGGCGCCCGTCGTAGCGCCACAGGTCGTCGATCTGTCCCACGGCTCAATCCGCTTCCGGCGTCACTTGTCCTGCTCTTGCTCCTTCGCGCGCCGCGCCGCCTGGACGCGGCCCTCGTTGATCTCGGCCATCGCCTCGGGGATCTCGCTGGCGGTGAACTTGTCTCGCCCGGTGGGCAGGCCGCCGAAGGCGTAGGTTTCGTCGAAGAGCGGCGCGGTCGACCTTGGCCGGCGGGCCTCGACCTTCTCGACGATGGGCTCGAGCCGCTTGGTCTTGTCGGCCACCGCCTTCGCGTCGCGCTCGATGAACTCGGGCAGCACCTCTTTGCCCATCAGCTCAATGGATTCCATGGTGCCCTCGTGGCTGCGGGGGTTGAGCAGCAGGATGATCTCGTCGACGCCGCTTTCCTCATAGCCGCGCAGGAATTCGCGCACGGTGGCCGGGGATCCGATCGCGCCCCGCCCGGGACCGTAGGCCAGCGTCGGGTCCTTCTCGACCTCTTCGAGGTAGCGCTTCCACACTCCGGTCCGGCCGGGGACGTGCATCCCGGTCATGTAGTAGTGCATGATCCCGAACGAAAAGAATCCGCCTCCCTGCCCCAGGCGTTGCAGGGCCTCCTCCTCGGTCTTGGCGACCATCATCGATAGGTCGCCGCCGATGGCCAGGATGTTCGGGTTGATCTGTGGCGTGATGGGCACGCCCTTCTCCTCGAATTCCTTGTAGTAGCCGTTGACCCGGTCGGTCAGCGGCCCGGGACCGGTGTACGCGAAGCTCAGTGCGCCGATGCATTTTTGGGCTGCCATCTGTACGCTCGCCGGCCGCGTGCAGGCGACCCAGACCGGCGGGTGCGGCTTTTGCAGCGGCTTGGGAATGACGTTGCGGGGCGGCATCTGGATCTGATCGCCCTTGAAGCCCGTGAACGGCTCCTCGATCATGCATCGGATCGCGACCTCGAGGGCTTCCTCCCACTGTGCGCGCTTGTCGGCGGGGTCGACGTCGAATCCGCCTAGTTCACCGACGGAGGAGCCTTCCCCGGTGCCGAACTCGACGCGCCCGTTGGAGAGCAGGTCGATGGTGGCGATGCGTTCGGCCACCCGGGCGGGGTGGTTGACCGCGGGCAGCAGGTGCATGATCCCGAACCCGAGCCGGATGTTCTTGGTCCGCTGGCTGGCCGCGGCCAGGAAGATCTCCGGCGCGGTGGAATGACAGTACTCCTCGAGGAAGTGATGCTCGGTGAGCCAGACGGTCGAGAACCCGGCCTTGTCGGCGGCCTCCACCTCGTCCAGGCAGTCCTGCAACAGGATATGTTCGTCGTCCGGTGCCCATGGACGCGGCAGGGCGAACTCGTAGAACAGTGAAATTTTCATTGATTACCTCCCGTGTGGGTTAAGGGGTCCGTTGGTCGTGCTGGGCTGCAAGGTGTTTGGCGGCCACGTAGCCGAAGGTCATGGCCGGGCCGATGGTCGCTCCGGCGCCGGCGTAGCTGCGGCCCATGACCGGCGTCGACGTGTTGCCGACGGCGTAGAGGCCTCGCACCGCGGTGCCGTCGGGCCGCAGCACGCGGGCGTGTTCGTCGACGCGCAGGCCGCCCGACGTGCCGAGGTCGCCCAGGACGATTCGGAATGCGTAGTACGGCGGCTTGCCCAGGGGGTACAGGTTCGGGTTGGGCAAGGTCGGATCGCCGTAGTAGTTGTCGTAGACGCTGTTGCCGCGGTGGAAATCGTCGTCGTGGCCCTTGCGCGCCAGTTCGTTGAAGCGGCTTGCGGTTTCGGAAAGTCGACGTGCCGGTACCCCTATCTTGGCGGCCATTTCGTCCCACGTCATGGCCGCCTTGACTACTCCCGATTCCAGCCAGGCGGCGGGAACCTTGCGGCCAGTGGGCACCGGCGCACCGGGAATTTTCGGTATCGGCAGGTGGCCGCCGATGACGTAGCGATTCCACGATCGGTGATCGGTGATGAGCCAGCACGGGATGTGGGTCACCCCCGACCTCTGGCCTTCGATCATGGCGTGGCCGAAGTCCATGTAGGGCGCGGCCTCGTTGATGAAGCGTTGGCCCGCGCCGTTGACGATGAACTGCGCGGGCATCATGCGTTCGTTGAGCATGAATTGCATCCGGCCGTCGGGCCACTGGATCGCCGGGAACCACCAGGCCTCGTCCAGCAGTTCGGTTGCGGCGCCGACCTTCTCGCCGGCGCGGATGCCGTCGCCCATGGCGGCGGGGTTGCCGAAGCTCCAATCCTGCTCGATGACCGGCAGTTGTTCTTTGCGCCAGGCGAGGTCGTGGTCGAAGCCGCCCGAGGCCAGGATGACCCCGCGCCGCGCACCGACGCGCTGGGTGGCGCCGTCGCGCTCGACCACCACCCCGGTCACCGCGCCGTCGGCGTCGGTGAGCAATTCGACCATCGGCGAGTCCAGCCACAGCGGGATCCCGCGTTCCCGCATGACCAGCCTGAGCCGGGCGGCCAGTGACTGTCCGATTGCCGCCATCCGTTCACCGAAGAGCCGAGCCCTGACCATCCGGGCGATGAGCTTCACCAGCACGCCCTTGCCGGCCCATGACTGTCGGATCCGGTAGAAGGTCCGAAGCTCCTTGGGTCCCAGCCAGATTCCCTTGGGCGCCAGGGCCAGCGGTTGCAGCAGTGTCTGCTCGTCGGGGCCGAGCTTGCGCAGGTCGATGGGGGGCACATTGATGGTGCTGCCGAGCTCCGAGCCGCCGGGTAGCTCCGGGTAGTAGTCGGCATAGCCTGGCTTCCAGACGAATTCGCACCAGCCCGAGAGGTTCTCGAGGAACTCGAGCATCCGCGGCGCCGAGTCGACATACTGGCGTATCCGTGCTTCGTCGACCAGCCCGTCGGTGATCTGCCGCAGGTAATCGACCACCCCCTCGGGCGGCGGCGCGTAGCCCTCCCGCCGCTGCGCCGGTGCGCCGGGAACCCAGATGCCGCCGCCCGAAAGGGCGGTCGAACCGCCGAAGTGCGAGGACTTCTCCACCACCAGGGTGTCGAGCCCCGCCGCGTGCGCGGTCAGCGCCGCCGTCATGCCGCCGCCGCCGGACCCGACGACGAGCACGTCGACGACGTGATCGAAGCCGTCCGAAGCGCCGGTGGTCACACTGGCACCGCCGTTCGGATGGCGAAGCCCGCGATCAATTCGGAGGCCGGCTTGTAGTAACGCACCGTGGTCTCGTATCGCCCCGCGGTTTCCAGCGCTGCGAAAGCCGAGACCCAGGTCCTGATTTCGTGTGCCGAGCTGCCGCCCTCGTACGTTACGAACGAATTGGACCACTGATCGACATCGGCGAGCTTTCCGTCGTCGATGATTTCGAGGAACCGGTGGTCCCACGCGGGATTGAGGGGTTGCAGCTCGCTTTGGCCGTCGGCGAAGTTCTTGGCCGCCTCGATCACGGCCGCCTGCCGCGCTTGCCGCTGCTCGGGTGTCATCGGTCGGCCGTCCACGATCCGCTCCAGCACGGCCGGGGGTGCGGTCGCCAACGTCGGCACCGGCGGGCTGTGGGAGAGCCCTCCCGAACCTATCACCAAGACCCGCTTGTCCAGTTCAGCGAGATAGCCACCGACGGCGGAACCCAGTGCCCGGCAGCGGTGTAACGGCCCCAGCGGCACGCCTATCGCGTTGACGAAGATCGGTATCACGGGGCGCGCGGTGGCGTCCCCGAAGAGCTTCTCCAGCGGCTGCACGGTGCCGTGGTCGACGTCCATGGCGGCCGACACCGCGACGTCCACACCGGCGCGAAGAACGGCTTTCGCGCACTCGGCCGCCAGGTCATCGGGGACGTCGAGCGGGCCCGCGTGGGTGCCGTAATCGCCAACCCCGTTGGCGCGCATGCCGATGCAGAACGGCGGCATCACCTTGTAGAAGAACCCGTTGTAGTGGTCCGGTGCGAAGATGACGACGAGTTCCGGGTCGTACTCTTCGACGAAGCGCCGCGCTTGCGCGATGGCGCCTTCGATGTCGTCAAGCAGGTCCCGCGACGGCCCCGGAAGATTCAGCAGCGGGCTGTGCGACATACAGCACAGAGCCAGTGCCACTTGGCAAATCACCCCCTTCCGGCTTGAGGGCGAGCGCCTCGAAAAGGCGGGCGCTCAGTTCCGGTGCGCGCTGAGCGATGCACGCACCGGCGATGCAGCGATCGGGCCGCAGGAACAGCACCGATTCCTGATGGGTGTCGAACCATGCCTTCAGTCCGCCGTTGCGGTCGCCGACGATCACGACGTCGGGGTCGTCGTGCCCCTCCCAGTGCAGCTGGGTCGCCGGGCGCAGCGCAAAGAACTTCGCGCCCAGGGCTTTCCAGTTGTCGAAGGCCGCGTCCCCAAGGATCTTGCGCGGGTTGTTGTTCCAGCAGACCACTGCGAGCCAGTTGCCCAGCACGTCGTCCAGCAGCACATCCTGCCGGCTACGGGTGTCGACCCGGGGCTGGATGAACAGGGTGCCCACCGGCGAGTCGGCGCCGCCGGTCTCCGTGTGCACGACGGCGCCCTGGTCGTAGCGCGGCATCGGTTTGAACCGCATTTCCAGCACATATCGTTTGAGCGACGGCACGATTGACGCCGACCGCACCAGGACATCGCGCAGGCCGGCCACCCGGCGGTTGGTCGGGGAGATGGCGCGGCCGACCATGGTGGAGAGGTCGATCATCGCCCGGGCATGCTTGCGGCGCTCGATGTCGTAGGTGTCCAGCAACGTGTCATCGGCCAGGCCGCGCACCACGGCCGCGAGCTTCCAGCCCAGGTTGAACGCGTCGCGGATCCCGCTGTTGTAGCCCTGCCCCTGCCACACCGGCATCAGGTGCGCGGCGTCGCCGGCCAGCAGCAGCCGGCCCGAACGGAACGCGCCGGCGATCCGCGAGTGATGCGTGTAGACGCGGCGCCGGATCACGTCGACCTGGTCGGGGTGGGGCACCATCCGCGACAGCATCTGCCGCAGAAAGGCGGGATCCTCGGCCTGCTCGTCGGACTCATCGCCGTGAATCATGAACTCGAAGCGGCGAATTCCGTGCGCGATCGAGATCGAGGCGTAGGGGCGTTCGGGGTCGGCGCCCACCTCGCTGTTGGGATGTCCGAGCGGATCGTTGGCGACGTCGACCACCAGCCAGCGCGTCGACGACGTCGTCCCGTCGAAGGACACGCCCATCATGCGCCGGGTCACGCTGCGGCCGCCGTCGCAGCCGACGACGTAACGGGCCCGCACCGAGGATGCCTCACCACCCAGGTCGACGGTGACCGCGTCGCCGTCTTGCCGGCAGGCCGTCATGGGCCGCTCCCAGCGCACCTCGACGTGGGGGAACCGGTCCAGCCCACGCAGCAATTCGGCGTCGACGAGCGGCTGCACGAAGCCGTTGCGCTTCGGCCAGCCGAAACGCGCGTCGGGCGGGGCCATTTCGGCGAGCACGCGACGCTTGGCGTCGACGAAGCGAAGGATCTGGTTCGGGACGGTGTGCGGCAGGATGCGGTCGACCAGGCCGATCGACTGGAACGTGCGTAGCCCCTCGTCGTCCAGCCCGACGCCGCGCGGATAGTCGATGAGCGTGTCCCGTTCGTCGACCACCAGCGTGCGAACGCCTTGCAGACCAAGGATATTGGCGAGGGTCAGCCCCACCGGGCCGGCGCCGACGACGAGAACCTCGACATCGACGTCCGGCGCGTCCGGCGGCACGGCAACCATCAGCGGCCCAGCAGGAAGTCGAGATGCAGGCGGTTGAAGGTCTTGGCGTCCTCGTACTGCGGCCAGTGACCGCAGCCGGGCATGAGCTCGAAGCGCGCGTTGGGAATCATCGACGCGATGCGGCGGCCCTCGGTCACGTCGGCGGTGGGATCGTCACTGGTCCACAGCACCAGCGTCGGCGCGGTGATCGATCCGTATTCGTCCGGCCCGATGATGTTGCGGGCGCGAATCTCGGGGTCCTGCAGGGCCATGATGTCGCGCATGGCGTCGACGAATCCCGGTTGGCGGTATACCCGTTGGCGGCTGGCGACGAGGTCGTCGTAGTCCTTGGACTTGTCGGCCATCAGCCATTTGATTCGCGCTTGGACCGTCTCCCAGGTCGGGTTCTCGGCGGCGGCCATGGACAGCGTGATGATCCGCTGCATCACCTCCGGATCGGCCTGGGAGCCGCCGGCGGTGTTGAGGACCAGCCGGTCCACCGCGTCGGGATGGTCGATGGCGGCGCGCGCCGCGACCCAGCCCCCGAGCGATTCACCGCTGATGCTGGCGCGGTCGACCCCGATGGCGCGCAGCACCTCCATCAGGTGGTCGACGTAGTGGGTGACCTCCAGCGGGTGCCCGGGTTTGTCGGTGTAGCCGTGGCCCAGCATGTCGATGGACCAGGTCCAGAAATGCTCGGCGTGCGCGGCCAGGTTCCGGACGTAGGCCTCGGCGTGGCCGCCGGATCCGTGCAGCAACACCAGCACCGGCTTGCCGGAGTCGCCGGCGCGCAAGTAGCGGGTGCGCACTCCCCCGGCATGGAGGTAGCCCTGCGAAAACGCGACACCCTGGAGATCGCTCCATATGCTCTCGAATTCCGCCACGGTCCCTCTCACGCCTGCTGGTAGTCGGAAATATCGTTCTCGTCTTTGGCCTACGCCGTGTGCTAATATCGCACACTGATGTGCGTTATCTATAGAGCTTCGCTCTCGGATGGGGGCCTGTCAAGGTCATGACGGGCTCCCAGACCCTGGCCAGGGGACTCACGGCGCTGCATCTGGTGGCCGATTCGCCGAACGGGCTCACCATGCAGCAACTGGCCGACCAGCTCGGGGTGCACCGCACCATCGCCTATCGACTGCTTTCCACACTCACCGAATTTCGGTTGGTGGCCAAGGGAGACGACGGGCGCTACCGCCCCGCCGCCGGCCTCGCGGTGCTCGGCGCGTCGTTCGACCGCAACGTGCGTCAGGTAAGCCTGCCGATCCTGCGCGCGCTGGCCGACGACCTGAGCACCACCGTGTCGCTGCTCATCGCCGAGGGCGATCAGCAGGTGGCGATCGCAGTGATCGTGCCCAGTCACGTCGCCTACCAACTGTCCTTCCACGAAGGCAGCCGATATCCGCTGGACCGCGGCGCCGCCGGGATCGCCCTGCTCGCGAACATGCCCCCTCGCCCGGGCGAGCGAGAGCTGGTGACCAAGACGCGCGAGTGCGGTTGGGTGATCACCTACGGCGAAATCGAACCGAACACCTACGGTTTGGCCGTCCCCGTCGACCGCCCGGCACCGTCCCCGCCGACCTGTATCAACCTCATCTCGCACCGGGAAGACGTCGTGATGCGCGGCAAGGACGCGGTCATCACCGCCGCAAAACAGTTGGCGGAGCTGTTGAGCTAGCCACTGAGCTGAAGGGATAACAATCCATGGCATGGGACCGCGAAGTCGATGTCGTCGTGCTCGGCAGCGGAGGCGCCGGACTCACCGCGGCGCTGACGGCAGCGGCGGCCGGTGCGTCGGTGGAGGTCTTCGAGAAGGCCGCCACGGTCGGCGGCACCACCGCCGTGTCGGGCGGCGTGGTGTGGATTCCCGCCCATAACCGTTCTCCCCAAGGAGAATTGACGGTAGCCGACGCGTTGCGGTACCTGCGCGCGCAGGCTCTCGGCGCGATGGACGACGCCTTGGTCGAGACGTTCGTGCGGACCGGCCCGGCGATGCTCGACTTCGTCGAGGCAAACAGCAGGCTGCGCTTCGAAATCGCCACCGGATTTCCGGACTACCGGCCGGAGTTGCCTGGAGGGCAACCCGGCGGCGGCCGATCGCTCATCCCGGTGCCGTTCGACCTCGATCAGTTGCCGGAGTGGGCCGATCGAATCACGGCGTTTCCCATCGATTTTTCCAACGTCGGCTTCGATGCCGAGACCAGGGCCCGGCTGCACGCGGCGGCGGACGGGCAGCCCGGCAACCTGTGTGTCGCCGGCGCCGCGCTCGTGGCCGGCCTTCTCACCGGCGTGCTGGAGGCCGGGGCGGCCGTCACCGTCGACGCGCGGGCCGAGCAGCTCATCACCGACGCCGGCGAGATCATCGGAGTCCAGGTCGCCGTGCCGGGTCGGTCGCTTCGGGTGCGCGCCCGCCGCGCAGTCATCCTCGGCACGGGTGGCTTCGAATGGGATCCCGTTCTCACACAGGCATTTCTGCGCGGCCCCATGCACGGCGCCGTCTCCCCGCCGTACAACACCGGGGACGGGTTGCGGATGGCGATGTCGCGGGGGGCGGATCTGGCCAACATGGGTGAGGCCTGGTGGGTGCCGATAGTGCAGATCCCGGGCGACACCATCGAAGGGAAACCCCGTAGCCGCAGCGTCCGATTGGAACGCACCCGTCCGAGGAGCATCATCGTCAACTCGGCCGGGCGGCGATTCGTCAACGAAGCGTCCGACTACAACTCGATGGCCGGCGCGTTCCAGTATCTCGATCCCCGCGGGGGATACGTCAACGATCGCGGATGGATGGTGTTCGACTCGGTCCACCTGCAACGGTATGGCTTCCTGGGTGTTGCTCCCGGAGAGGCGGTTCCGGACTGGTTCTGCGAATCGGCGGACCTGGCCGAGCTGGCCGCGAAGACCGGCATCGACGCCGACGGCCTCGCCCGCACCATCCGGGACTGGAACCGCCATGTCGCCGCGGGCGCCGATCCGGACTTCGGGCGCGGTTCCAGCGCGTACGACGGGTATTGGGGTGACGACAGCGCCACCACGCTCGCCGGCAAGACCCTGGGCCCGATCGACACCGCGCCCTACTACGCGGTTCCCGTGTGCATCGGGGCGATGGGCACCAAGGGCGGACCGCGCACCGACGCCGACGCCCGCGTCCTGCACGTCGGCGGCGACCCGATAACGGGGCTGTTCGCCGCGGGCAACGCCATGGGCGGTGTGACCGGTCGGGCCTATGGCGGGGCGGGCGGAACGATCGGCCCGGCAATGGTTTTCGGTTACCGCGCCGGCCATGCGGCCGCCACGGGAAAATCCGTCGACCTTCAGTAGCGGGCCCGCCATGTCACTCCTGTGGGACCAACACACCTGCCTGCCGTTGCAGACCGGCGCCGAGGTGCACCCGCTGACCCGGTACCGGCGCGGCGGCGGCGCGTTCCTGTCGGTCAACGCCGGGTATGCGCCGCACACCTTCCACGACGCGGTGGCGCTGCTGCGGCACTACCGCGCCGCGGTCGACGCCCACCCGGACCTGGAGTTGGCGGCCAATCTCGCTGAGGTCGAGGCGATTACCGGCGCCGGTCGGATCGCGATCGCGTTCGACCTGGAAGATTCCGCGCCGCTCGACGGTGACCTCGACAACCTCGCGGCGTTGATGGGCCTCGGTGTGCGCACGCTGCTGCCCACCTACAACCAGGCCAACCGCGCCGGCAGCGGCTGCCTGGACGCCACGGACGGCGGGCTCACCGCGTGGGGCCGTTCCCTCGTCTCCGAGATGAACGACGTCGGCGTCGTGCCGGACGGATCGCATTGCAGCGCACGAACCGGACTGGATATGTGCGAGGTCTCAACGGGCCCAGTCATTTACAGCCACTCCTGCATGCGCGCGGTCTGGGACCACCCACGCAACATCACCGACGACCAGGCCCGGGCGTGCGCCGCCACCGGCGGGGTCATCGGAATCACCGGCGTCGGCATTTTTCTCGGGCCCAACACCCCCACCCTCGAGGCGATGACGCGACACCTCGAGTACGCCGTCGAGCTCGTCGGCATCGAACACGTCGGCGTCAGCACCGACTTCTCGTTCGATTTCGCCGATTTCGTCGACGAGGTCGTGCGCAACCCGCACTTGTTCGACGACAGCTACACCCGCTGGGGGCCGATCCGGTGGATGCCGCCCGAAACCTTCCTCGAGCTCGGCGACCACCTCGGCGCGCGCGGATGGAGCGTTCCCGACGTCGACGCCGTCCTCGGCGGGAACTTCCGTCGAGTTGCCGGGCAGGTTTGGGACGCCTAGCCGAACGCGCTGGCGATCGCGGCCATATCGAAGTAATCGCGCCACGCGACGATCCGGTCGTCCTGCACCTCGAAGACACCCTTCACCGCCAAGGGGAACGTCCCGCCGCACTTCCGGCGCATCACGTCCGTGCGCTCGTTCATCACCAATGTGCCGTCGCTGACCTGCCGATGCACGTTGAAGTCGATGCCGTCGAATGCGGCGAGGAACCCCGCGATGAATTCCCTGATCGCCTCGCGACCCCGCACCGGATCCATCGGGATGTTGTGGTAGACGGCGTCTTCGGTGAAATAGCCCGCCAGCTCGTCCGGATCGGGGGATGCCCAGCGTTTGCAGAACTCGGTCACCAGCTCATCGGCGGAACGTGTCATGTCTTCATGCAACACAGTGATGCGCGGCAAATCAAGACCAACGAGTGTCTACTCGGACGTGGGAGACAACAGCTTTTCGGCGGCCGTGTACGGATCGTCGCGGCCGTCGACCACCGCCTCGGCGAGCCGGTCGAGACCCGGCTGGGTCCGCAGCCGGGTCTGCGCCATCGACAGGATCTGCGCTCGGGCCCGCGCCAGGCGGCGCTCCCGGCTGTCGGTGCGGTGGTGATCCTCGATGGCGGCCACCAGATCCCCGACGCCCTCGCCCCGCGCGGCGATGAGGCTGACGATCGGGGCGCTCGTCTCGGCGCGCAGATCCCGCACGGTCTGTTCGGCGCCCTCCCGGTCGGCCTTGTTGACCGCCACGATGTCGGCGACTTCGAGCACGCCCGCTTTGGCCGCCTGCACCGCGTCCCCCGCCCCCGGATTGAGGATGACGATGGTCGGGTCGGCGACGGCGGCGATTTCGATCTCCGACTGACCCACGCCCACGGTCTCCAGGAGCACCACGTCATACCCGATCGCGCCCAGCAGCCGGATTGCCGCGGGAACCGCCGCGGCCAGGCCACCGATGTGACCGCGGGTCGCCACCGATCGGATCAGGACGTCGGAGTCGTTGATATGCGCGGTCATTCGGATCCGATCGCCCAGCAGCGCACCGCCGCTGAACGGCGACGACGGGTCCACGGCCAGCACGGCCACCCGACTCCCGCGTTCGCGGTAGGCGCCGACGAGCGCGCCGATCGTGGTCGACTTGCCCGCGCCCGGCGGTCCGGTGATGCCAATGACGCGGACCTTGACGGCGGTTGCGGGGCCGATGGTCGCCAGCACCTCGTCGCGCCGGTCGCCTTCGACGAGGCTGAGCAGCCGACCCGCCGCGCGCGGAGATCCGTTGCGCGCTCCCGCGATCAGGTCGGCGATCGTCATGTGCGCATTATGGCGCAGCGACCTCGATGACCGTCGCGGAACCCATACCGCCGCCCGCACACATGGCCGCAACGCCTATTCCGCCACCGCGGCGGCGCAATTCGTGCACCAGCGTCACCAGCATCCGGGCGCCGGTTGCCGCAACCGGGTGTCCCAGTGAGCAACCGCTGCCGCCGACGTTCACTATGTCGGGGTCCAAGTCGAGCAGCTTGATCGTGGCCACGCACATCGCCGCGAAGGCTTCGTTGATTTCGAATAGGTCCACGTCCGACGTCGAAAGCCCGGCGCGGGCAAGGGCTTTCGGGATCGCGTCGACGGGCGCCAAACCGGTGATGGCCGGGTCGACGCCGACGGACGCCCAGGACCGCACGGTGGCCAGGGCGGGCAGGCCGAGCGCGTCGCTCGCGATGGTCAGCACGGCCGCACCGTCGTTGGCGCCGCAGGCGTTGCCCGCGGTGATCGAGAAGCCCTCGATCTCCGGATGCAGCGGCTTGAGGGCGGCCAGCTTCTCCATGGTGGTGTCGCGGCGCGGGTGCTCGTCGACGGAGAACAGGCCGTGCGGCGTCTCGATCGGGACGATCTCCTCCTTGAAACGCCCCTCGTCGATGGCCGCGATGGCGTTGCGGTGCGACCGCAGCGCCCACGCGTCCATCTCCTCGCGACTCACGCCCGCCTTGACTGCGGCGTTCCAGCCGACGGTGATCGACATGTCGATGTTGGGCGCGTCGGGCCGGTCCGGGTGGGTCGGCGGGAACCAGTCGACCCATTCCCCGTCGACCTGCATTCGCGACCGCGGGGAGGTGGACGCCGAGTTCACCCCGCCGGCGATGACGAGCTGGTCCATCCCGGCCCGCACGCTTGCCGCCGCGCTCTGCACCGCCGCCTGACCCGCCGCGCAATGCCGGTTGTTGGCCAGGCCCGGCACCTGGGGCAGGCCCGCGGTGAGGGCCGCGTGGCGGGCGATCACGCCGCCGCCGTAGAGGCCCTCGCCCAGGATCACGTCGTCGACCTGCGCCGGGTCCAGGTCCCTGGTCGCCTCGGTCACCACGTGATTGGCCAGGTCGAACGCGCTGGTGTCGCGCAGCGTCCCCTTGCGGGCGGTGCCGATGGGGGTCCGCAGGGCGGACACGATGACAGCTTCGGGCACGGGTCTTCTCCAGTTCGGCGAGCGCAGTGCGGACGGGAGGACCCGCACATTCACGAGAACCTTATTCTCTCATTCCGAGAGTGCGAGTTGCAACAAACCGGGCTGGCGGCTAGTTGGTGCGGTTGGACCAACCCGGCGGCAGGTTCTCCGGGGCGGTGTCGATGATGGTCTCGTCGTCTGCCCCGACGTATTCGAACAGCGTGATGTAGGCGAATTCGGGGACTTGGAAGATCGGGTAGGTGGGGCCCCGGTCGCGGTAGGCCCGCATCTCGTCGAGGTGCTCGTTCTGGAAGCAGACGGTCCGCTCACCGTGCGTGCGGACCCATTGGGGGAAGAAGATCACCCCGTGGATGCGGCGTTTGGCGGGCAGGACGTTGACGGCGACGCAGGTACCGGTGGGTTCGGTCCACGAAACCTTGAAACTGTCGTCGTCGAGTTGGACGAGGTTCACTTCTTGCCCTTTGACCCAGCGGCCACCCACATGTCCGGAGTGAATGCGGTAGTCGATGGTGGTGGCGTTCTTGACGTACATTTCGTACTGCCATCCGTTGGCGTAGGTGTAGATGAAGCGGTGTCCGACGATTCCCGAAAGGTCCTGCGGCGGAAACGGGTTGGCGACGCTGGTCATTGCCGTTGCTCCTGTCGATGGGGCGCAGGTACGCCGCTAGCTGGGTCGGTGCCACGGTAGCCGGTTTGCTCGGCCGGCCGGCAAGGGGCTCGGTAGACTTGCTGCCGATGACCGACGGCGGGAGTGCACCGGAAGGGACGATCGCGGTCCCGGGCGGCGACGTGTGGTTCAAGCGAGTCGGTGGCGGGGCGGGCCGCCCACTGCTCGTCGTTCACGGTGGGCCCGGTTTGCCCCACAGCTACTTGCGTTCGCTGGAGCGGTTGGCCGACGAGCGAGAGGTTATTTTCTGGGATCAGCTCGGCTGCGGGAATTCCGACTGTCCATCCGACGCCGGACTCTGGACGATGGAACGTTCGGTCGCCGAGATGGATGCCGTGGTGAAGGGATTGGACCTCAACCGCTTTCACATCTTCGGCAACTCCTGGGGTGGGATGCTGGCGCAGCAGTACGCGCTCGACGTGACATCCGGGGCGGCCAGCCTGACCATCTCCAACAGCATCGCGTCGATACCCGAGTTCTCGAAGATGGTGGCGCGCCTGAAATCCGAGCTGGATCCGGCAACGCAATCCGCCATCGACCGTCACGAAGCGGCCGGCACCACCTACTCGGCCGAATATCAGGCCGCGATCCGTACCTGGAACGAAACCTATCTGTGTCGCGTCCGCCCCTGGCCCGGTGAGCTCGAGGATGCGTTCCGGACCATGGGAACCGAGATCTTCGAGACGATGTTCGGGCCCAGCGACTTTCACATCGTCGGGACGATCCGGGACTGGGATGTGTTCGACCGGTTGAGCGAGATCGCCTTGCCGACCTTGGTTCTGGCGGGCAGGTTCGACGAATGCGTGCCGGAACACGCATGGGAAATCCACCAGCGCATACCGGGTTCGCGGTTCGAGCTGTTCGAGTCGAGCGCCCACATGCCGTTCATCGAGGAGCCCGAGACGTTCGACCGGGTGATGCGGGAGTTCCTGCGGTCGGTCGACGCGCCGCGAGCCTAACCGCACTGCGAAAAATCCCGCCGAAATTCGCAGTGCGGTTAGGCTCGCGGCCGTGCCGTCAGTTCTTGCCGGCGTTCAGCTTGGCGACGATCGACCGGAAATCCTCGGTCGTGAACGACTGGTGCTCGGCCGAGAGCGCGTAGTCCAGGCTGGCCAGCACCGCGCGCTCCAAGTGAATGTTGAGCACCCGCTTGGTGCTCTCGACCGCCTGCTGCGGCAACTCCAAAATCTTTTTGGCGCAGGCGATTGCCTCGGCGACGGGGTCGGTCGCGACGTGGTTGGCCAGTCCCAGTTCGATGGCGCGCTGCGCGCTGATGCGGGTGCCGGTCAGCGCGTACTCCTTGGCGAGCAGCAGGCTGATGTGCAGCGGCCAGGTCAGCGGTCCGCCGTCGGCGGCCACCAGGCCCACCTGGACGTGCGGATCGGCGAGGAAGGCGTTCTCGGCGATGTAGACGATGTCACTCAGGGCGACCAGGCTGCAGCCGAGCCCGACGGCCGGCCCGTTGACGGCCGCCACCACGGGAATTCGGCAGCGCGCCATGCCGAGCACGATCTCGCGTCCGTCCCGGATGGTCTTGGCGCGCAGGTCGGCGTCTTGGGACAGCTCCTGGAGGTACGAGAAGTCACCACCGGCCGAAAACGCCTTGCCGCTGCCGGTCAGCACCGCCGCTCGGGCCCCGGGATCGTCGGTCAGCCGCTGCCACAGCCGCGCGAGTCCGACGTGCAGGTTGTCGTTGACCGCGTTGAGGTCGTCCGGGCGGTTCAGGGTGATGATCCGCAACGCCCCGTCGGCGCGGACGTCGATTTCGCTTGGCATGTCGTACATTCAGACTCCCAATCCCAGGATTCGCGAGGCGATGATGTTCTTCTGGATCTGTGACGTTCCGCCCATCACGCTCTGCGCGCGACTGTACAGATAGGCGCCGAGCAGGTCCGGATCGCGGGTCCCGGTGACCGCCAGCGCGGCGTGCCCCACCGATTGCTCGACCCAGGTCATCAGCAGCTTGTCGAGCGATCCTTCCGGGCCGTGCGAGACCCCGTCCAGCTGTTCGGACAGCCGCCGACGGACGTGATGCGTCAGCATCTCCGACTCGACCGCCGCCCACGCGAGCTCCTCAGGAACCGAGCCTTTTTCGTTGCGCGCGAACAGGTTTCGGACCAGCTTGCCGTACCGGGCCGCGTAGCCGAGGGTGGAGGGTTCGCGCTCATGGCCGACGACGGTCATGGCGACGGCCCAGCCCTCGCCGGGAGCTCCGACCATCCGGTCCGTGGGCACCGTGGCGCCGTCGAAGAACACCTGGCCGAACTCGTTGGTGACGCCGTTCATCATCCGCAACGGGCGCTGCTGCACGCCGGGCTGTTTCATGTTGAGCACGAACGCCGACAAGCCGCGGTGGCGTTTGGCGTCGGGGTCGGTGCGGGCCAACAGCAGACACCAGTCGGCGACATCGGAGTAGCTCGTCCAAATCTTGTGCCCGTGCACCACATAGGTGTCCCCGTCGAGGGTGGCGGTGGTGGTCAGCGACGCCAGGTCCGAGCCCGCGCCGGGCTCGGAGAAACCCTGGCACCATCGCTCACTGCCGTTGATGATGCCGGGCACGAAGCGCTTCCGCAGCTCGTCGCTTCCGTGGCGGCCGATGCCGAAAACCAGGTAGCCCACGCTCGGGCGGGGTGGAGCGCCCGCGCGCACCAACTCCTCGTCGACGATGACGTCGTACACCGGTGGCAAGTCCCGCCCGCCGTAGTCACGGGGCCAGGACAGGCCGAAGAAACCGTTGTCGTAGAGGGCCCGGTGCCAGTCGGCCATGCGCTCCCAGTACTCGTCGCCGGAGCCGGAATACTCCTTGGCGTGCAACGCAAGCCAGGACCGCAGGCGCTCGCGGAAGGCGGCCTCGTCGGGCGAATCACGAAAGTCCAAAGTCGATCTCCTTCAGCGTGACGGGCCAGAGTTCGGTCGAGGTGAGCGCGCGGCGCAGGTAGACGTGGGCGATGCATTCCCAGGTGTTGCCGATGCCGCCGTGCACCTGCACGGCGGTCTCGCAGACGGTGCGTGTTGCGCGGGCGCAGTAAACCTTGGCGATCTGCGCGGCCCGAATCGCCTCGACCGGCGCGAGCTCGTCCACCGCCCACGCGGCGTGGCGCAACACGCTCACCGAACCCTCGATCAGCGCCAGGCTTTCGGCCAGCAGGTGTGCGATGGCCTGATAGGAGCCGATCGTTTTGCCGTACTGTTCACGGATTTTCGCATAGTCGCACGCGACCGCGTGCGCGCCGCGCGCGATGCCGACCAGGTCCGCCGACGTGGTGACCAGCGCGAGAGCCAGCCACCGCTCGGCCACTTCGGACGGCACCTCACCCAGAGTCGTCGGCGATCCGACCGCGTCGGCCTCGGCGCGGGTCAGGTCGGCGCCCGCGCGGGTCGCGTCGACGTCGGTGGCCAGGACCGTGGTGCCGGACAGGGACAGGGCGCGCCGCGCGCCCCGGGCGTCGATCACCCGGTCGTCGACCGCGACGGTCGAACCCCCGCTTTCGGCGCCGACGTGGCGCGCCAGGTCGTCGGCCAGCACCGGCCCGAGGAACGGCGCGTCGACCAATCGGCGGCCGAATTCCTCGGCGACGATGGCCACTTCGACGCCGGACGCGCCGTCGGAGCGCAGCGACCGCCACCCGGTCGTCTCGATCTGCTTGTCCAGCCGCGCGATTCGGCTCCGGTCGTCGAGATCCTGGACCGCTGCGGGTCCGAGGTCGTCGGCCAGCTTGGCGGCCGCGTCACGAAGCTGCTGCTGCTCAGCTGTCAGACGTACATCCATAGGACTCCTTCAAAACTCGGCGCAGCACCTTGCCCGAGGGCAGGCGCGGAATGTCGTCCACGAACACGACGCGGCTCAGGTGCTTATAGGACGCTAGCTTCTCGTCCACCCGAGCGGTCAGGTCGGATGGGTCGACCGGCGCGCGCGCCGCGACGGCGGCGACGATCGCCTCACCGTTGATGCCGTCGGGAACACCGAACACCGCGCAGTCTTTGACGGCCGGATGACCGTGCAGCACCGTCTCGATTTCGGCCGGCGCGACCTGGAAACCGCGCACCTTGATCATCTCCTTGAGACGGTCGGTGATTCGCAGCCAGCCGCCGCCGTCGAGCCAGCCCACGTCCCCCGTGCGATACCAGCCGTCACGGATCGCCTCGGCCGTCGCCGCGGCGGGCAGGTAGCCGGCCATCAACGACATCGACCGCGCCTGGATCTCGCCGACCTCTCCCGGGCCGACGGGCTGGCCGGTTTCCAACGAGACCACCCGCAGATCCACCCCCGGCACCGGGCGCCCGACCGAATCAAGCCTGGCCCCCTGCAGCGGATTACACGCGATGACGGGCAATTCCGTGGTCCCATAGGCGGGGACCCAGCCGACGCCGGTCCGCCGGGTCACGGTCTCGGCGACGCTGGGGCTGACGGGCGTCGCGCCCCACACGATGAAGCGCAGCGAGGACAGGTCGTACGACTCGAGCTCGGGGTGCGAGGCGATGGCCAGCGCGATGGGCGCGACCGCCATTTCGATTGTGATGCGGTCTTTTTCGATCGTCCGCAGCATCCGGTCGATGTCGAATCGCGCGTGCAGCCGCATCCACGCGCCGGTCCGCAGCGCGGTGAGGATGTTGAGCAGGCCGAGGATGTGTGAGGGCGGCGTGGCGACCTGGATCCGGTCGCGTCGGGTCAGCTGCAGCGCCGCCCGCCAGTGCCCCACCGCCTCCTCCAACGCCGCGTGCGTGTGGCGCACGGCCTTGGGCAGGCCGGTGGTGCCGGAACTGAACACCAGCGCGGCATCGGCGCCGGGCCGCGGCGAGCGGGACGTCGGCTCACCCGGGGTGAGCGGTTCGTCCAGGTGCAGCATCGGCATCAGGCCGGCCAGCACCGGATGGTCTCCGACCGCGTGCGCCGGGCCGGTGATGGCCAGCGCATGGTCCACCTCGTCGCGCTTCCACGCGGGGCTGATGAGGACCGCGGTGGCACCGAGCCGCCAGATCGCGAGCAGGGCCGCCACAAACTCGGGCCGGTTGGATGACATGACCGCCACCCGCTGACCTGCGGTGACACCCCTTTTCGCCGCCGTGGCGGCCAGATCGTCGGCCAGCGCGTCGAGCTGAGGCAGGCTGAACCGCCGTTCCTCGCACACGAGCGCCGCCGGCTCGGACACGTCCCGTTCCTTCCAGCAGTCCGAACGTCTTGAGAAGACCCTATCGTTCTGTGAGAATAGTATTCTCTATAGTGAAGAATGCAAATATGGAGGGGCGGTCATGGCGACGGTCACCACGATCATCGAGGAGACTCCACGGGTGACAGATCCCGCATCCAGTAACGGCGCCGAGGTCGGCACGGTGACGATTCACCTCGACCGCAAGAAGGCGACGGTCCCGCGGGTCCCCGGCGAAACCCTGTTGGAAAGCGCGCGGCGGGCCGGCCTGGAGCCGCCCTTCAGCTGCGAGGCCGGTAACTGCGGCACGTGCATGGCCAGACTCGAGGAGGGCCACGCGACCATGCGCGTCAACGACGCCCTCGACGACGACGAGGTGGCCGAGGGCTACATTCTGACGTGCCAGGGCGTGCCCGACACGGATTCGGTCACGGTGCGCTACGAGTAGTCACAAGAGAGGCGACCGCGATGGCCAAGGGAATCATGCTCGTCGAGAGTCGGCCCAGTTCGCCCGAGCGCGAGCAGGAGTACAACACCTGGTACGACGAGGTGCATCTGCCCGAGCTGCTGGCGCTCGACGGGATCGTTGGGGCGCGCCGGCTGCGTCCGGTCGACGGGCAGGGCCCGTATGTCGCCATCTACGAACTCGAGGGCGACGATCTGCAGGCCATCTTGGACAACATGATCGCCAACGCCGCTCAGCTGCACATGTCCGATGCCCTGCTGTTGGATCCGGCGCCGGTCCCGCGACTGCTGGAGACGACCATCGAGTGCGGCGGCTAACGGCGAACGTCGACTTGTTGCGCGAAATCCGGCGATTGGCCGCAACAACTCGACGCTCGGCGGGGAGCGCAAGAGAGGACCGATCCGATGAATGTCGATGACCTGATCCTGGTGAGCATCGACGACCATGTCGTCGAGCCGCCGGACATGTTCCTGCGCCACGTGCCAGCCAAGTACAAGGCCGAGGCCCCGGTCGTCGTGACGGACGACAAGGGCGTCGACCAGTGGATGTACCAGGGCAGGCCGCAAGGCGTGAGCGGACTGAACGCCGTCGTGTCGTGGCCCGCCGACGAATGGGGCCGCGACCCAGCCGGTTTCGCCGAAATGCGGCCGGGCGTCTACGACGTCCACGAACGCGTCCGGGACATGAACCGCAACGGCATCCTCGCGTCGATGTGCTTCCCGACGTTCACCGGCTTTTCGGCCCGCCACCTCAACATGACGCGCGAGGACGTCACCCTGGTGATGGTGTCGGCCTACAACGACTGGCACATCGACGAATGGGCCGGCTCCTACCCGGACCGGTTCATCCCCATCGCGATCCTGCCGACCTGGACTCCCGAGGGCATGTGCGCCGAGATCCGGCGGGTGGCGGCCAAGGGTTGCCGGGCGGTGACGATGCCGGAATTGCCGCACCTGGAAGGGCTTCCGAGCTACCACGACGAGGACTACTGGGGCCCCGTGTTCCGCACGCTGTCCGAGGAGAACGTGGTGATGTGCCTGCACATCGGCACCGGGTTCGGCGCGATCAGCATGGCCCCGGACGCACCGATCGACAATCTGATCATCCTGGCCACTCAGATCTCGGCGATGTGTGCGCAGGATCTGTTGTGGGGCCCCGCGATGCGCAACTACCCCGACCTGAAGTTCGCGTTCTCCGAAGGCGGAATCGGTTGGATTCCCTTCTATTTGGACCGCAGCGACCGTCACTACACCAACCAGAAGTGGCTGCGCCGCGACTTCGGCGACAAGCTGCCCAGTGACGTCTTCCGCGAGCACTCGCTGGCCTGCTACGTCACCGACAAGACGTCGCTGAAGCTGCGCCACGAGATCGGCATCGACATCATTGCCTGGGAGTGCGACTACCCGCACTCGGACTGCTTTTGGCCGGACGCGCCCGAACAGGTGCTGGCCGAGCTGGCGGCCGCCGGCGCCGACGATTCCGATATCGACAAGATCACCTGGCGCAACGCCTGCCGGTTCTTCAGCTGGGATCCGTTCGCGCGGACGCCACGCGAGCGAGCTACCGTTAAGGCTTTGCGGGCCAACGCGACCGACGTCGATGTGTCCATCCGTCCGCGCGCCGAGTGGGCGAGGCGGTATCAGGAGAAGCAGCTCGCCAAGGTCAACTCCTGACGGCTAAGCCGGCCAGCGCCGGAGCCAGATCCTCTAATTGCCTTATGCCCGTGTCGAATTCGATGCCGATGGGCAACAACAGCGCCACGTGATCGGCGCCGGCGGCAAGGTGTTCGCGCACTAGCGCGCCGATGGGCGCCGCATCCGGCCGATCGACCTCCACGGACATTCCGACGACCAAGAGCTTGTCCGGCCCCAGCGACTGTCGAGCGTCTGCCGTGAACTCAGGATGCGACATGGCCGGCAGCGCCCCGTCGGCAAGATCACCCGCTAACGCAAGCATTTTCGGGCCGTTGGCGGCGATGATCCGGGGATAGGGCGCGTCGGGCGCCGGCGGCCAAGTTTGGGCGTTCATCCCGTTCAGGTAGTCGCGCATGGTGGCCAGCGGGCTGCCGAATTCCCGTCCGACGCTGGCCGCCTGCTCGGGATAACCTACCCCCAGTCCCAGTACTATCCGGCCCGGATATGCCTGTGCCAGTTGGGCCGCCGCGGCGTTCATGGTCTGCGCCGGCCGCGCCCAGATGTTGGCGATGCACGTGCCGAACACCATCCGCTCGGTGGCGGGTAGCAGCGTGGCAAGCAGCACCAGGGCGTCCTTTCCGATCACCTCGTTGGTCCACACCGCGCGGTACCCGGCACGTTCGAGCCTGCCCACCGCCTCGCGGTGCAGATCGACCGAAAGCGGGTCGGTGAGGGAGACCGGCAAGCAGACGCCCAGCGCTCCCAACGCCTTTCGGGCGTCAGCCACGGTGCCGCTCATTCGCCGAAGTAGTGGCCGGCGTCGAGATCCTCGAGCAGGCCGGCCCGTTCGGGCTTCCAGTCCAGCACCTTCTGCGTCACGGCGCTCGACGTCGGGTTGTCCAGCGACGCGAAGAGCGCGAGAAAACCGAAGTGACCGGCTTCTTCGGCGGGAATGCCGACCGCTGGCACATTCAGGTGGCGCGCGATGACGTCGGCGATGTCGCGGAACGGCACCCCTTCGTCGGCGACCCCGTGCAAACGCGTTCCGGGGGGCGCCTTTTCGAGAGCCAGCCGGTACAGGTGCGCGGCGTCCAGCGTGTGCAGCGCGGGCCAGCGGTTTGCCCCGTCCCCGATATAGGCGGACTTCCCCGTCTCACGGGCGGTGTTGATCAGGTGGTGGGCGAAGCCGTGGTGGTCCAGGTCGCTGTGCACCAACGGGGACAACCGAATAACCGAGGATCGCACTCCGCGTTCGGCCAACGCGATCACCGCGTTCTCCGAGTCGACCCGCGGCCCACCGGGCAGCGTGTCCATTTCGGTGGCATGGCCGCCGCGCCCCAGGAGCGATAACAGCAGGGTTCCCGAGGTGCTGACGAAGGGCCGATCGGAGCCGACGAGCGCGTCCCCCATGGCTTCGACTGCCCGTAGATCCGTCTCCGCGGCACCGGCGAAGTCGTCGAAGTCGTGTTTGAAGGCGAGGTGGATGACACCGTCGGCCGCCGCGGCCGCATCCCGCAAGCCATCGATATCGTCGAGATCACCCCGCCGCGCGGTGGCGCCGGCCGCGGTCAGCGTGGCCGCGCCCTCGTCCGAGCGGGCCAACCCGGTGACCTGATGACCGGCTTCGATGAGTTCGGCGACGACTGCGGAACCGATGTGTCCGGTCGCGCCCGTGACAAAGACGTGCATGGAATTTCCCCTTCCGTTGACGCCATCAAGTCAATGACAAGCTCGTCGATAGCGTCCAAGACCTGTTTCATATGACGCGATACCGGATCGGCATCACCGCATGTCAATAGGCCTATCAAGCCCAGGAATGGTTGCGCATTCCGTTACACTCAGCGCATGAGCGAATCGGCATCGCCGGGTATCGATCTCGACCTGCGCCTGGTCGGATACTTCGTCGTCGTCGCCGAACAGCGACACTTCGGCCGGGCCGCAAGCATGCTGCGCGTAGCGCAGCCGTCGTTGAGTCGGCAGATCCGCCGGCTCGAGCAGCAGCTGGGCGTTCGCCTGCTGGATCGCACGCCGCAAGGCACCCGGCTCACGGAGGCCGGCGAGGTGTTTCTGCCGCGGGCGAAGGCCCTGCTGCGCTCGGCGACGCAAGCCGCCGCGCACGCCCGGGCCGCCGCCCAGCCCAGCCGCATCGCGATCGGATACACGACCGGGATGATCGTCACCCCCGCGGTGCGCGAGATGCGCCGCGAACACCCGGACGCCGATGTGCAAGTCTCGCACCTGGATTGGGATCAGGCCCTGGATGCCTTGCTCGGGCATCGGGTGGACGCGGTGGTCACCCGACTACCGTTTCCGACCGACGGGCTGCATGTGACGATCCTCTACGACGAGCCCCGGGTGCTCGCGGTGTCCGTCGACCACCGCCTCGCCGGTCGCGATTTCGTGACCCTCGACGACATCGCCGATGAGCCGATGCCGCGAGTGCGGAACTCCGACCCTGCCTGGAGCGCCTACTGGCGGATCGATCCCCGTCCCGATGGGCGCCGGGCGCCGGACGGACCGTTCATCGACGCGCTCGAGGACAAGTTCGAAGTGATCGCCTCCGGGCAGGCGGTGGCCATCACGGCCGGCTTCCGCGGCACCGCGCTGCGGCCCGACATCACCACGGTCCCGTTGAGAGGGGTCGAGCCCTGCCACGTCGTCTTGGCGACGCGCGCAGGGGACCGCAGTCGGCTCGTGGCGGCCTTCCGCAAGCTCGCCGAAGCGCACCTGAACCCTTGACGCCGAACGTCGACTTGTTGGGCGGATCTGGCGATTCGGGCGCAACAACTCGACGTTCGGCGGCTTAGTCGGCCAGTTCCGGGGGCGGACGGTACTCGGGTTCATAGCCCGAAACGTTGATCGGGCTGCCGACCAGCCGGAAATCGCCTGCCGTCACAACGACTTCCGGCGTCGCTTTGAGCGCCTCGGGGAGCGTACGCACCGCGGCTGCCGGGACTCCCAGCGGCCGCAGGCGCCGTTCCCAGCCGGCGGCGGTATCGGTGGCAAGCATCGACGTGACGACGCCGAGGACCTCGTCGCGACGGGCCACCCGCTCGGCCATGGTCTCGAATCCGCCGATGCCGGCCTCGGTGGCAAAGGATTTCCAGAAGCCGTCGTGCGTGATGAACAGAGCGAGATATCCGTCGGCGGTCGGAAAGAGCTGTGCCGGAACGTAATACGAATGCGCCCCGTGCGGGCGGCGCTGCGGCTCGACGCCGTTGTTGAGATAGGCCGACGCGTGATAGTTGAGCTGCGACAGCATGACGTCGCGCAGCGACACGTCTACCTGCCCGCCCGTGCCCGAGACAATCTTGGCCAAAAGCCCCAGCGCCGCGCACATTCCGGTGGAGTTGTCGGCGGAGGAGTAGCCGGGCAGCGTCGGCGGGCCGTCCGGGTCGCCGGTCAGCGCGGCGATGCCGACGCCCGCCTGGACCACGTAATCGAAGGCCGGGTCGTCGCCGCCGTTGAGCCCGAAGCCGGTGATCGCGACGCAGACGATCCGGTCGTTGTGCCGTCGCAGCGCGTCGTAGGTGAGCCCGAGGCGCCGGATGGCCGACGGCTTGAGGTTCACCAGCAGCGCATGGTATTCGGCGACCAGCTCCCCCAGCCTCCGCTGTCCCGCTTCGGAATTCAGGTCCAAGGTGACGCTGGACTTGTTGCGGTTGAGGCTGGCGAAGTAGCTGGCGCCGACCCCGCGGGAGATCTCGCCGCCGCGCGGCTCGACCTTGGTGACCTCGGCGCCGAGGTCGGCCAGCAGCATGGTCGCGTACGGCCCGGCGAGCATGGTGCCAACCTCGAGGATGCGTATCCCCGCCAGCGGGCCCGCGTTGGCCGTCAACGCAACTCCGCCGCGAGCGAGGCCAGCATCTCCCTCGTCCGCCGCTTGGAGGCGACAAGTTCGTCCCGGTTGTCGCCGATCGGCAGCAGCCGCACCGACAGGTCGGTCACGCCGGCGTCGGCGAATCGGCGCATCCGCGCCAAGATGGCGTTTTCGTCACCGGCCGCGCACAGGTCGCCGACGTCGCGGGCGTCGCCGCGGTCGAGCAGGCGCTGGTAGTTGGGCGACACCTCGGCCTCGCCCAGGATGCGGTTGGCCCGCTCCTTGGCCTCGTCGACTTGCGAAGGCGCACACAGGCATACCGGGATGCCCGCGACGATCCGCGGCGCGGGGCGCCCGGCGTCCGCGGCGGCCTTGGTGATCTTCGGCGCGATGTGGTCGCCGATCGCGCGCTCGTCGGCCATCCACAACACGGTGCCGTCGGCGAGTTCACCGGCGATCTGCAACATCACCGGCCCCAGCGCGGCGACCAGCACGGGCATCGGGGTGTCGGCACCGATCGCCGTCGGATTGTGCACCGTGAACGAATCGTTCTCGACGTCAACCGGTCCCGGCCCGCCGATGGCGGCGTTGAGCACCTGCAGGTAGTCGCGGGTGTAGGCGGCCGGCTTCTCGTACGGCAACCCGAGCATGTCCCGGATGATCCAGTGGTGCGATGGGCCGACACCCAGCGCCAGCCGTCCCCCGGCCACCGCATGCGTCGAAAGCGCCTGGCGGGCAAGGGCAATCGGATGCTGGGCCTGCAGCGGCACCACCGCGGTACCGAGCTCGATGCGCGAGGTGTGCGCGGCCATCAGGGACACCATGGTCAGGCAGTCGAAGTCGTTGGGCACCTGCGGCATCCACGCGGTGTCCAGCCCGGCGGATTCGGCCCACTCGATGTCCGAGACGAGCTTTTCCACCTTGCGGGCCATATCGCCACGCTCGGCGCCGATCATCACTCCGACGCGCACTGTTCCTCCACAACGGGTTCTTTCGGTTCAGATTCCGCAGTTCCGGTCAGCGCGCGGATCTCGCGCACCAGGACATCGAGCGCCGTCCCGGTGGGGAATACCGCCGCGGCTCCGGCGGATAGCAGTTTGGGCACGTCGGCGTGCGGGATCGTCCCGCCGACGACAACGGCGATGTCGGCGGCGTCGGCGGCGCGCAACGCCTCGATGGTGCGCGCGGTGAGCGCCAGGTGGGCCCCGGACAGGATGCTCAGGCCGACCACGGCCACGTCTTCCTGGACGGCGATCGAGGCGATGTCCTCGATGCGCTGCCGGATGCCGGTGTAGATGACCTCGAATCCGGCGTCACGCAGCGTTCGGGCGACGATCTTGGCGCCGCGGTCGTGACCGTCGAGGCCGGGCTTTGCCACCAGAATCCGCGCGGCCATCAGAACACCACCGGTTGTTGGAATTCGCCCCACACTCCCTTGAGCGCGGAGACCATTTCACCCACCGTGCAGTAGGCGTTGGCACAGTCGATCAGTTTGTGCATGAGATTGTCGGTCCCCTCGGCGGCCTTTGACAACGCCGCAAGGCTGGATGTCACTGCGGCCGAATCCCTTTCGGACTTCACCTTGGACAACCTCTTGAGCTGCAGGTCACGGCCTTCGGCGTCGAGCTCGTAGGTGACCACATCGTGTTCGGGCTCCTCGGTCACGAACCGGTTGACCCCCACGATCGGGCGGGTGCCGGCTTCGACCTCCTGATGCATCTTGAAAGCCTCGTCGGCGATCAGGCCCTGCAGGTAACCGTCCTCGATCGCCTGGACCATTCCGCCGTGGCGCTCCAGGTCGGACATGATCTCGATGATGCGGGCCTCGGTGGCGTCGGTGAGCGCCTCGACGAAGTAGGAGCCGCCGAGCGGATCCGCGACGCTGGCGACGCCCGTTTCGTGGGCGAGGATCTGCTGGGTGCGCAGCGCCAGCGTGGTGGTCTCCTCGGTGGGCAGGGCGAAGGGCTCGTCCCAGGCCGCGGTGAACATCGACTGGACACCGCCCAGCACCGCGGCCATCGCCTCGTAGGCCACCCGGACGATGTTGTTGTGGGCCTGCGGCGCGTACAGCGACGCGCCACCGCAGACGCAGCCGAAGCGGAACATCGCCGCCTTGGCCGTCGTCGCCCCGTAGCGCTCCCGGACGATCGTCGCCCAACGGCGCCGTCCCGCACGGTATTTGGCGATCTCCTCGAAGAAGTCGCCGTGGGTGTAGAAGAAGAACGAGATCTGCGGCGCGAATTGGTCGATCGTCATGCGGCCGCGCTCCACCACCGTGTCGCAATAGGTCACGCCGTCGGCGAGGGTGAACGCCATTTCCTGCACCGCGTTGGCCCCGGCGTCGCGAAAGTGCGCGCCGGCCACCGATATCGCGTTGAACCGCGGGACCTCGGCCGCGCAGAACTCGATGGTGTCGGCGATCAGCCGCAGCGACGGCTCCGGCGGCCAGATCCAGGTTCCGCGCGACGCGTACTCCTTGAGGATGTCGTTCTGGATGGTCCCGGTGAGCTTCGCCCGCGGTATCCCCTTCTTCTCGGCGGCGGCGACGTAGAACGCCAGCAGGATCGCCGCCGTGCCGTTGATCGTCATGCTGGTGCTGAGCTTGTCCAGCGGGATGCCGTCGAACAAGATCTCGAAGTCGGCCAGGGTGTCGACGGCGACGCCGACCCGGCCGACTTCTTCACCGAACTCGGGGTCGTCGGAGTCGTAGCCGCACTGGGTGGGCAGGTCGAGCGCCACCGACAGCCCGGTCCCGCCCTGCTCCAGCAGGTAGCGGTAGCGGCGATTGGATTCCTCGGCGGTGCCGAATCCCGAGTATTGCCGGAAGGTCCAGAGCTTGCCGCGATAGCCGGACGCGAAGTTACCCCGGGTGAAGGGGAACTCCCCCGGCTGCGGAGGCTCCGCGGTCACATCCGCCGGCCCGTAGACGGGCTGCAGCGGGATGCCAGACGGAGTGTGGGCCGTATTATCCATCGATGAATAACGTACTTGCAAAAAAAGAGAATGCCAATACCACATGCCTGACCAGGTAAAAGGAGACGAATGGGTAACAAAGCGCTGGCCGATCGCACCGTGGTGATCTCCGGCGGCAGCCGCGGGATCGGGCTGGCGATCGGTATCGCGGCCGCCAGGCGGGGCGCCAACGTCGTGCTGCTGGCCAAAACCGACACCCCCCATCCCAGGCTGCCCGGAACCGTGCACACCGCGGCCGCCGACGTCGAGGCGGCCGGCGGCAAGGCGCTGGCGGTCGTCGGCGACGTGCGCCGCGAGGAGGACGTGCAGCGCGCGGTCGACGCCGCGGTGCAGCGGTTCGGCGGCATCGACATCTGCGTCAACAACGCCAGCGCCATTTCGGTGGACCCGACCCCCGTGCTGTCGGCCAAAAAGTACGACCTAATGCAGGAGATCAACCTGCGCGGCACCTTCCTGCTGACCAAGGCCTGCGTGCCCCACCTGCAAAAGTCGGCCAACCCGCATGTGCTGACCATCGCGCCGCCCATCAACATGAATCCCCGCTGGCTAGGCGCCCACCCGGCCTACACGCTGTCCAAGTACGGGATGACCCTGCTGTCGCTGGGTTGGGCGGCGGAGTTCGCCGACCACGGGATCGGGGTGAATTGCCTTTGGCCACAGACCTATATCGCCACCGCCGCGGTGGCCAACATGGCCGACGGTGACCGGCTGGCGAAGTCGTCGCGCAGCCCGGAGATCATGGGCGACGCCGCCGTCGAGATCGTCTCCCGGCCCGCCCGGGAGTCCACCGGCGCCTGCCACATCGACGCCGCGGTGCTCCAATCGGCCGGAGTCGCGGACCTGTCCCGGTACGGCGGCGGCGACAAACCCATCCCGGACCTCTTCCTTGACTGAAAATCTAAGCGCGGCAGATGATTTCGCCGTGCGGCATCGATAGCCACCCGTCCGGGGCCGCGGCCCACGCGCGCCATGCCGCGGAGATCTCCTCGAGCTGCGCCGCGGTGGCCAGACCCGACGCCAGCAATTCACGACCCACGTCCGAGTGCAGGATCCGGTCGGCCCACATGCCGCCCCACCAGTCGCGGGTGTCCGGGGTCGCGTAGCACCAGACGCTGCCCGTCGGCGTGACGTCGTCGAAGCCGGCCTCGAGCGCCCAGGACAGCAGGCGCCGGCCGGCATCCGGTTCACTTCCGTTGGCGCGGTGCGCCTTGCGATAGAGATCGAGCCACAGCTCGAGCTCGGGAAACTGGGGAAACCAGATGAAGCCGGCGTAGTCGGCGTCCCGCGCCGCGACGATTCCGCCGGGGCGGCACACCCTCCGCATCTCGCGGAGCGCCCGCACCGGATCGGCGACGTGCTGCAGCACTTGATGGGCGTGCACGACATCGAATGTGTCGTCGGGGAAGTCGAGGTGGTGGACGTCGGCGGTCGCGAAGGTGACGTTTGACAGGTTGCGCCGCTCGATTTCGGCGCGGGCCACGTCCAGGACGTCGGCGACCTGATCGACGGCCACCACTGCCGCGGGGGCGACCCGTTCGGCGAGGTCGGCGGTGATAGTTCCGGGGCCGCATCCGATATCCAGGACGGTCATTCCCGGCTTGAGGTGGGGCAGCAGGTAGGCGGCCGAGTCTTCCGCGGTGCGTCGCCGATGACTGCGCAGCACCGACTCGTGGTGTCCGTGCGTATAGCGGGCCTGGGATTGCTCGTCCATGACCCGCAGCCTAACGGAGTCCACTCACATTATGAAATAATCGTCTCAGTATATGAGATCATCTAGTCGACTGGGACGTCGAGGATTGGGCGATCGACCGCCGCACCCGGACCGTCGAAGTGCCACCACTCCCCCGCGTACGGCGCCAGGCCGCCGTACTGCATGGCGTCCCGCAACCGGGCCCGGTTCGCCTGTTCGTCGGCGCTGACGCCCTGGGTCGCGTAAGCCGTTGCGCGCGAGGAGAAGTCGTCGAAGTCGGTGCCCATGTCCGCCAGGCACAGGCCGTCGACCTGCCGCTCGGGCGGGCACTGCTGCTGCACGGTGGTGAACGTCACGTCGACGGAGCGCCCGGACTCGTGACTGTGCGCGTACTGGCCCGGGCGGGCCACCCAGGCCGGGTTGGGCAGGGCGTTGAACAGCTTGACCTGCACGTCGTGCGGCCGATAGCAGTCCCAGAACACCAGCACGTGGCCCTGCGGGCGCAGCGCCGTCGCGGCCGTCGCCAGTCCCGGGGCCATGGTTTGGTGCACCAGGCAGCGGGCGTCGGACGGATACAGCTGCGTCTGGGTGAAATTGTTGGTGGTCGCGTAGCGCAGGTCGATGATGGCGTCGGGAACCACACTGCGGACGTCGACGAAACCGGCCGCGCGCGCCGCGTCGCCGACGGGCGGCACGTCGGCGTGCGCCGGCGCGGCCGCGACCAAAGCCAGGGCTACCACGAGCGGGAGCGTCACACGCATCCAGTCATTGTCGCCGTTCGCCGACCCGAAGCACGTTCAATTCGCGGCGATGTCGCCGTCGACGTAGCGCTGCAGGTTGGGCGGCATCGCGGCCACCACTTCACGGTTCGCTCGTCGTCGCGACTGCTGATACCGGTCCTCGGTTAACCATTGATGAAACCGCGATGCGTGATCTATCGTCCCGGGTAGCCGATCGGCTAGCCTTTGGCCGGCGGCTCGAAGGAGCGAGCATATGACCGGTCTCGGTGTGGGCGTCATGCACAACACCATCAATTCGCGCTTCGGCCCAAAGCCATTGATCCACGCCGACTACCTGACCGGGCTCGCCTGCGGCGCCGATTCGTTCTGGGTGGCCGACCATCTCAATTCGGTGCTTCCACCGTCGATGTGGACTCCCAAGCACGTTGGCGCGGCGAAGATCATCCCCAAGATGGACGCTCACCTCGAGCCATGGACGATGCTGGGCTATCTGGCCGGCCGCAACCGGCTCGGCCGCATGCGCCTGGGGGTGGCCGTGACCGACACGGGCCGGCGCAACCCGGCCGTCACCGCGCAGGCCGCCGCCTCGCTGCACCTGCTCACCCGGGGCCGGTCGGTGCTCGGCATCGGAACCGGCGAGCGGGAAAGCAACGCACCCTACGGCGTCGACTGGTCCAAGCCGGTGGCACGCTTCGAGGAGGCGGTGGCCACCATCCGCGCGCTGTGGAACTCCAACGGCGAGTTGGTCACCCGCGACTCACCGTTCTTCCCTTTGCACAAGGCCACTTTCGCGCTGCCGCCCTACAAGGGCAAGTGGCCGCAGATCTGGATCGCGGCGCACGGGCCGCGCATGATGCGGGCCACCGGTCGATACGCCGACGGGTGGTTCCCTGGAACGACGCGCGCGACCGAGTACGGCGAGCAACTCGAGATCGTTCGCACGGCGGCGTCGGATGCCGGACGCGACCCGATGGCCATCACCCCCGCGCTGATCAGGTTCATCGTCACCGGCCGGTCCCGCGATGAGGTCGACGAGGTCGTGGACAGCGATATCGCCAAAGTGTTCACGCTGAACTGTCCGGCCAAGGACTGGGCCCGGCACGGCGCGGAACATCCGATGGGGACGGACTTCACCGGGGTGCAGGACCTTATCCCGCAAACCATCGACGAGCCCACAGCGCTGTCCTACGCGGCCAAGGCCCCACAATCGCTCGTCCGGGAGTTGTTCGCCGTCGGCACACCCGACGAGGTCCTCGATCAGATCGCGGAGTTCCGCGACAACGGATTGCAATACCTCGTCGTCGGCAACGCCGGTGCCATCCAACCGAGTCTGCGCAAGAGCGCGTCGGTGACCGCGCCCTACGTCAAGGTCGTGCGCGGGGTGCGGAAGCTGTGAGCGAGGAGATGGTCTTGCGATGCCGATGATCGATCTGACGTTCGTGCGAGGCTCGGTCGACGACGACGCCTTGGGCCGGCTGGCCGACGAGCTGGTGACCGCGCTGCTGCGCGCCGAACGCGCCCCGGACACGCAGTTTTTGCGGGACAACACGTTGGTCTACCTGCACCCGGTGGACGCGGGCGAGCTTTCGGTTGGCGGCCGCGGCCCGGGCGCGCCGCGCTTTCGGGTCGAGTTGACCGTCTTCGAAGGCGCGCTGGATCGGCAGCGCAAGGAACAGCTCGCCGCCGAGGTGCACGGCGCGGTGTGCGCCGCCGCCGGAATCGAGCCGCAGGGCACCCGGGCGTTTCACGTGTGGACGCTGATCCATGAGATCCCCGAGGGCAATTGGGCCGGCGGCGGTAAGGTCATCTACTACCAGCAGGTGAAAGGCCTTGTGGCCGAGGACATGCCTGACTGAAGCGATCTGGTACGAACCCCTCAGGACCGTCCGGGCGGTGAAGTCCGCGCGACAGCAACTATCATCGAGCCCTTGCTTTGTTTTTGACGGACTACGCTCCGGTCGGCCGATGAGGTGCGGAGGTCAAGCTTGTTCGGGCGTTCGCGCAGGACCGAGACGGTCACGGTCCCATCCTGGTTCACCGCAGCCCTCGCCCAGAAACCCGACCACTTCGACGTCGAAGTCGAGGGTTGCCGCATTCACATGCGCGCCTGGGGCGACAGGCAGCAATTGCCGTTGGTGCTCGTCCACGGCGGCGCGGCGCACTCCGGATGGTGGGATCACATCGCACCGTTCTTTTCCCGCACCCATCGCGTGATCGCGCCCGACCTTTCCGGCCACGGCGACAGCCAGACCCGGCCGTCGTATGACCTCAGCACCTGGGCACGCGAAGTCATCGCGGCACCGGAGGCCGCGGGCGCCTCCGGCCAACCGACCATCGTCGGCCACAGCCTGGGCGGCTGGGTAACTGCCACGGCCGCAACGCATTTCGGCCAAGACATCGACAGCATCGTCGTGCTCGATTCTCCGCTGCGCGAGCGCGCCCCCGAAGCGGCCCGGCTACGCAACCGAAAAGATCATCCCGGTTATCGGACACGCGACGAGATCATTGCGCGGTTCAGGGCCGTGCC
Source organism: Mycobacterium sp. 1554424.7 (assembly GCF_001665295.1). Taxonomy (GTDB): domain Bacteria; phylum Actinomycetota; class Actinomycetes; order Mycobacteriales; family Mycobacteriaceae; genus Mycobacterium. The sequence continues at coordinate 153,179 of NZ_LZSE01000105.1, forward strand.
GGCGCAGCAGGTGACCCTTCCCTACGTCGCGCATCACATCGCAGTCGAGTCGGTCCGGAAAACCGGCGGGGCATGGCACTGGAAGTTCGACCCCGCAATGTTTCACGGTGAGCTCGAGGATGAAACGCCCGACGAGGAAGAAATTCTCGAAGACATGATGGCCCAAATGCCCTGCCGGATCGGATACTTACGCTGCGAAGCCGGCCTGGTTCCGCCCGTCATGGCCGAGCGCATCCGCTCCATCCTCCAGCTGAGAGGCCCATTCGTCGAGCTCGCGGACGCCGGTCACCATCCCATGTTGGACCAACCGCTACCACTCGTCGCCACGCTGCGCACACTGCTGGAGTTCTGGTCGATCACCTGAACGGCATCGGCTACGGCCGAATCGATTTCGTGGGTCAAATGCATTGTGGCCGATTAGATGACCACTCGGCCTATGCTGGCGGTGACCTGACTGGGGGATGGCCGATGGCGCACGTGCAAACGCAGCCGCCCATCATGTCGGTGGCCGCCGCCGATGTGGCGGCGATTGGGACGACGATCGACGAGGCCACCGCGGCCGTCGCGGGCAGGACGACGGGCATGGTGGCGGCGGCCGCCGATGAGGTGTCCGAGGCGGTGGCGGACCTGTTCGGCCAGTACGGCCAGGAGTGGCAGGCGCTGATTGGGCGGGCGGCGGCGTTTCACGCCGAGTTCGCCCGGGCCCTGGCCGCCGCCGGCAGCTCCTACGCCACCGCCGAGGCCGCCGGTGTGGGCGCGCTCGCCGCCACGGCGGCGCAGGCGGACCCGCCCGCCACCTTCGTGCTCGGCGGCAGCGGAACGCCGTTCCCCCCGCCGGACTTCGTGACCAACGTCGTCAGCAAGTACGTCGCACCCAATTTCCCCGTCGGCCTTGTCCAAGCGCTGTTCATGCCGGCGGGGGAATATCCGGATAGCGGCATCAAGGACTTGATGCAGAACATCTCGATAGCCCGAGGCGTCACGGCGCTGAACAACGCCGTCCAACAGCAGCTCGCCGCCGGCAACACCGTCAACGTGCTGGGCTATTCGCAGGGCGCCAACATCGCCGCGCTGGAAATGCGGTTGTTGGACCCCGCCGGCACGCCGAGCGCGCTCCCGATAAACTTTGTGCTGCTTGGTAATTCGATGAACCCCAACGGCGGCTGGGACGCGCGCTTCCCGGGTTTGAGCCTCCCGACGTTGGGCTTTTCGACCCTTGGCGCGTTTCCGACGAACGACTTCCCGACCAAGGTCTACACCCTCGAATACGACGGCTGGGCCGACTTCCCGCAGTACCCGATCGATATCTTCGCCGACCTGAATGCCGTTGCGGGAATGGTGACCGTGCACGGCGGTTACGACACTCTCACGTCGACGCAAATCAATTCGGCGGTCGTGCAGCCCACACAGGGGCCCACGACCACCACCTTTTACATGATTCCGACCCAGAACCTGCCGCTGCTGGATCCGGTGCGCTACATCCCCTACGTCGGGAACCCGATCGCGGATTTGGTCCAGCCGGTTTTGCGGCCGCTGGTCAACTGGGGCTACGGCGATCCGAATTTCGGCTGGTCCACCGGCCCGGCCGACGTGACGACCCCGTTCGGATTCTTGCCGCCGCTGAGCGACACCTTGGCGCTGGGTCCCGCCCTGGCCAGTGGGCTTCATCAGGGCATCGGCGCCGCGATCGGCGACCTCTACGCCGAGGGACCCCCGCAGCTCCCGTCGCTGCAGGACATCTCGCAGGCGCTCACGTCGTTTACCTCGACGCCCGACACACTGGCGCCGCCTACCGGGCCGCCCTCGATAACCGACCTGATCTCGGGCCTGGAGTTGGCGAACACTCAGATCGTCGGCACCGCGACGACCGCGTTCTCGACGGCCTACTCCACGCTGCTTCCGACGGCGGACATCGCGACCGCGATCCTCGTCTCGTTGCCGTCCTATGACGTGAACCTGTTCCTGAACGGGGTGACCCAAATGGTCGACGGTCAGCCCCTTGTCGGGCTGGTCAACGCGATCGGCTATCCGATCGCCGCCGATGTCGGATTGCTTCCGCTGCTGGGCGGTTTGGAAGCTGCGGTCCTTGGCGAGGCGGCCTATTCGATCGTCACCGGGATGCCGTACGGGAGCTTCTGAACGCGGTAACCGCTTGGTGGCCAGGGGCGGGATCGAACCGCCGACCTTCCGCTTTTCAGGCGGACGCTCGTACCGACTGAGCTACCTGGCCGGAAGGCATGGGATGCCTCGCCGTGTTGGCGACCCTGACGGGACTCGAACCCGCGACCTCCGCCGTGACAGGGCGGCGCGCTAACCAACTGCGCCACAGGGCCTCGCTCTTGCTCCGCGTCTCCGCGTCGCGTACCCCCAACGGGATTCGAACCCGTGCTACCGCCGTGAAAGGGCGGCGTCCTAGGCCACTAGACGATGGGGGCCAGAACCGAATCACTTCGGGGGCACTCGCAACGCAGTTACCGTTGGGAGCCAAGCAAGCTTAGGTCACCGCAGCCCCAATCCTCAAACGAGCTCCGGTCGAGCGCTGTTCCGAACGCAGTATCCTGAACCTTCGCGCCCCTATAGCTCAGTTGGTAGAGCTACGGACTTTTAATCCGCAGGTCCTAGGTTCGAGTCCTAGTGGGGGCACTGAAAACGGCCGTTACCTCCGGCAATGCCAGCCATCCACTGCCCGGTGCCGCCAGAGGACGCATGGGCCGTCCGCGGCACATCGGCGCCCCGCTCTACGCGCGGTATGGCCCCGGTTTGGCCGCCGAACGGCTTGACTATGCTCGGCAAGATGAGTGTCGATGCGGCCTACCCGAACGCGCCAGTAGCCCTGGTAACCATGGAAATCCGTCACCCAGCAACGGATTCCCTCACCGAATCGTCGAGCGCGGAGCTCAGGCGCCTGCTCGCGGACCTGCTGCCCATCGAACGCCAGGCGCAGGACGTCGCCTGGGCGATGGGCGCCGGCGGCCAACCCCAACCGGCCGCCGAGCGCTTCGTCCGTTACGTCAACCGCGACAACACGCTCGCGGCCTCGATGAAGGCCCAGGCGGTCGTGATCGAAACCACCGCCTACACCAACTTCGAGACGCTACTCGACCTGGTGATGCGGGTCATCGACGCCCGCGCGCAGTTCTCGCCGATCGTCGGGGTGGAGCGCCTCGGCCTGCGCTATGTCCTCGAGATCCGCGTCCCGCAGGGCGTGGATGGCCGCATCGAATGGAGCAACTGGATCGCCGAGCCGCTGCTCGGGCCGCAGCGCATCGCACCGGCCGGCCTGACCCTGACCGAATGGCAGGGCGCGGCGGTCTACCGCGAGGCGCAACCGGGCAAGTCAATGATCGTGCGCTACGGCCCGGGCGTGGGTCAGGCGCTGGACGCGAGCTATCACCTGCGCCGCACCATGCCGGCCCAACAGGGACCGTTCTTCCTGATGGACATCGACAGCTTCTGGACCCCGCTCGGGTCGATCCCCGAGTACGACCGGACCACCGTGCTCACGACCTTCCAGGACCTGTACGACCCCGCGCGCACCGTGTTCCAGGAGATGCTCACCAACCGCCTGAAGGACGACCTACTCAGCCGGTAAGCACCGCGCTGCTGTACGTGACGTCGGCGAAGGCCTGCGCGAGTTCGTCGTCGGGATAGACGAAGCCGTTGGCCTCGTGCAACTCCTTGACGGGTTGCGACGACGTCCGCCAGCCGCGCTGGGTCAGGTGGTCGAGGATGTGGGTGCGGTGACCGTGATAGACGAGTTCGTTGAAGTCGATCTCGAACCCGAGTTCGCTCATCCGGTCATGGTGTGCGCGCCACCGCTCGTCGGCGAAAACCGTTGTGTCGGGGACGAATTCGAAAGCCAGGCGGCTGCCGGGGGCGCTCAACGCGGTGATGTTGTCGAACAGCGCGTCCTGGGCCTCGTCGGGCAGGTACACCAGTAGGCCTTCGGCGCTCCAGGCCGCCGGAGCCTTCGGGTCGAAGCCGGCGTCCCGCAGCGCCGCGGCCCAGTCGTCGCGCAGGTCGATGGCGACGGTGCGCCGCTCGGCGGTCGGCTCGGCGCCCAGGTCGCTGAGGACCGTGGTCTTGAACTCGATCACCTCCGGCATGTCGACCTCATAGAGGACGGTGCCCGCCGGCCACGGCAGGCGGTACGCGCGCGCGTCGAGCCCCGACGCCAGGATGACCACCTGGTCGATGCCACTCTGCGCCGCGTCAAGGAAGAACTTGTCGTAGAACCTGGTGCGGCAAGCCATCCCCCGCGCCATTCGCTGCGGGTCGAATTCGGATTCGGTGCCCACCGGGATCTGCCCGTTCACCAACCGCACGTAGACGTCGATGCCGACCGCGCGCACCAACGGCGCCGCGTACGGGTCGTCGATCAACTTCTCGTCGGTCGACAGCGCCCGCTGGGCGGCGACCATGGTCGCCGTCGCCCCGACGCTCGTCGCCAGGTCCCAACGATCACGATCGGTGCGTGCCATTGTGCTTCCTCATCCCAGCCGAAAAACATAGACAATCTAGTTACTATCACAGCGCCGCCCGCCGACCCGCGCGGGACTACCCTGCGACCTGTGACGGACTTCGCGCAGCGGACGATCGACCTGGCCCGCCGGAACGTCGCCGAAGGCGGTCGCCCGTTCGCGACGGTGATCGTCAACGACGGCGAGGTCCTCGCCGAGAGCGCCAACAAGGTGGCCCAAACCCACGATCCGACCGCGCACGCGGAGATATTGGCGATCCGAGAGGCGTGCATGCGACTCGGCACCGAGCACCTCGTCGACAGCACCATCTACGTGCTGGCCCACCCGTGTCCGATGTGCCTGGGCTCGCTGTACTACTGCTCCCCCAGGGAAGTCGTCTTCCTGACCACGCGTGAGTCCTACGAGAAGTACTACCTGGATGACCGCAAGTACTTCGAGGTCTCCACCTTCTATGACGAGTTCGCGAAGGCCTGGGACGAGCGCCGACTGCCGATGCGCTACCAGCCCGAAGAGGCCGCGGTGGACGTCTACCGGCTCTGGAACGAACGCAACGGCGGCCGGCGCCAATCCACGACCCTCCCGTGAACCGGCTATTATCTGCGTATGCATGCAGATAATAGCGAAGGTCGCCTGCCCGACGATCAGGCCAGCCTCGTCGTCGAGGTGTTCCGAATGCTCGCCGACGCCACCCGCGTGCAGGTCCTCTGGTCGCTGACCAATCGCGAGATGTCGGTCAACGAACTCGCCGAACATGTGGGAAAGCCCGCGCCGTCGGTCTCCCAGCACCTGGCCAAGTTGCGGATGGCGCGGCTCGTCCAGACGCGCCGCGAGGGAACCACCATCTTCTACAGCCTCGAGAACGACCACGTCCGCCAGCTCGTCATCGACGCGGTCTGCAACGCCGAGCACGCCGGCCCCGGCGTGCCCCGTCACCACCGGGACGATGGCGGGCTCCGCGCGGTCGCCGCGTCATCGTCGAACGCCTCTAGACCACAACGCATTTCACGTCGGAAGGTCAACCCATGACCGAACAGCACAGCCATGACGCGCCCCACGCGCACGAACATCGGCACGACGGCGTCACGCACTCACATGCGCACACCACACACGAGCACGACCATGTCACGCACGAGCACGCCCACACCCACGACGACGGAACCGAGCACACGCATCAGCACGTGCACCAGTCCGGCCTCGACGGCGTGCACGCCCACGCTCACGGGTAGCGCCTACGGCTAGGAGACCTTCGGGCAGTAATGCTTGGGGTTGTCGCGTTCGTCCACCGGCGGCAGGTTGCGCGCGGGCGTCTGCACCAGCGGTGTGTCGGACGGGATTCGCCCCGTCACCCGATCCCAGCCGGCGCGCGCCCGCGGGTGTCTGCGGTATCGCGGTGGCACGCAGGCAAAGACGACGCGGACGAGATCGCCGAACCGGCGGTGCAGCCACTCGTCGCGGCGCGACCACCGGTAGCCCATCAGCTCGCGCACGGGCGGATCGTAGAGGCCGACGGTGAGCCACACGAAGAACGGGGCCAGCACTTTGCGCTGCGCGGCCCACAACGGGTCCGGAATCCATTGGGCGAATGGCGGTTTGGGCAGGTCGGTCAGATCGAGGACCGCGCGAGCGGCAAAATTGTTCTCTAACACGTTGCGGCACATATGGTCCCAATACTTCTGGAACTCTTCCCACGATGCCGGCACGGGCCGCATGCTCATGCCGTACATGCGATACCACTCGACATGTTCGTCGAAGAGTTGGCGCCGCTGGGCTTCGGTCAGCCCCCCGCAAAACCGCTCTGCCACATGGATAGTGCCGACGAAGAAGGTGGCGTGCGCCCAGTAGAAGACGTCGGGATTCAGCGCGTGGTAGCGGCGCCCCAGTTCGTCGACACCCTTGATGTCGGTGTGATAGTCACGCACCTCGGCGCCGGTGCGCGGGGCGCGGTCGCCGTCGAAGACGACACCGCCAATCGGGTACAGCGAGCGCAACAGGCGCGGCCAGCGCTCGATGAAGAACGTCGAGTGGTCGATGACCGCGGCGCCGAGTTGCGGGTGCATGTTCTGCATGGATCCCGCCCACGGCCCCTGCAACATGCCGCGCCAGTCCCCGAAGTACCGCCAGGTCAACGAATCGGGGCCGAGCGGAATCGGGGGCGCGCCATAGCCCAGCGGCGCCACTGGACACCCGCTGGCCACCCCCTCGGATTCCGTCGGCGCGCCGCTCGGGGCTACGCCGCTGTTCAGCGGGCAGGCTTCAGACGTATGTTGGGTCACTATTAGATCCCTGTAAGTATCGGCCAATTCTGACTACACGCGTTGTCACTCTAGAGCTTAGGAGCGATGTGCAGACGGGTCAACGACGGGGGCGTTGGACCGGCGTCCCCCTAGAGAGCCGCCTCGCGCTGCGCCGCGACAATCTCATCACCGCGGGCGTACAGTTGCTCGGCAGCGACCGCGGCCCCGCGCTGACGGTCCGCGCCGTGTGCCGCAGGGCCGCGCTCACCGAACGCTACTTCTACGAAAGCTTTTCGGACCGCGACGAATTCGTGCGCGCCGTCTACGACGACGTGTGCACCCGCGCCATGAACACCCTGACGTCGGCAAAGACGCCCCGCGAGGCCGTCGAACAATTCGTCGAACTCATGGTCGACGACCCGGTGCGGGGGCGGGTGCTGCTGCTGGCGCCGGCGGTGGAGCCGGTATTGACGCGGTCGGGCGCGGAGTGGATGCCCAACTTCATCGACCTGCTGCAGCGCAAGCTGTCGCGCATCGGTGATTCGGTACTGCAGAAGTTGATCGCGACCAGCCTGGTCGGCGGGTTGACGAGCCTGTTCACCGCCTACCTCAACGGCCAGCTCGGGGCCACCCGCAAGCAGTTCATCGACTATTGCGTCAACATGCTGTTCAACGCGGCGGCGCCCTATGTACCGCCCGCCGAGCAAGGGAAATCCGAGTAGCGGTTTCGCGCGGCCCCCTTACCGGCTAGCCGTACGAAGCCGGGTTCTCCGCGACGCCGGTCGGCGTCGAAAACTGTGGGATGCCGCGCGGCGAGGGAACTTGATGCTACTGGGAGACACAGATATATTGACTGCTACCCGCAGACACAGATAACTGGAGGGGCCATGTCAGCGGAGCTGACTGACGTACAGCTTTTGCGTGAACTCGAACCGGTCGTGGAGAAGTACCTGAACCGGCACTTGAGCGTGCACAAACCCTGGAACCCCCACGACTACATCCCATGGTCGGACGGGAAGAACTTCTACGCGCTCGGCGGACAGGACTGGCACCCCGAGCAGAGCAAGCTGTCCGACCTCGCCCAGGTGGCGATGGTGCAGAACCTGATGACCGAGGACAATCTGCCGTCGTATCACCGCGAGATCGCGATGAACTTCGGTTTGGACGGCGCCTGGGGCCAATGGGTCAACCGGTGGACCGCCGAGGAGAACCGGCACGGCATCGCGCTGCGTGACTACCTGGTGGTCACCCGCGCGGTCGATCCCGTCGAGCTGGAGAAACTACGCATCGAGGTGGTGAACCGCGGGTTCAGCCCGGGCCAGAACCACCAGGTTCGAGAAGACCTGTTCGCCGAGAGCCTGTTCGACTCCGTCATCTACGTGACTTTCCAGGAGCTGGCGACCAGGATCTCGCACCGCAACACGGGCCGTGCGTGCAACGAGACGATCGCCGATCAGTTGCTGGCCAAGGTCTCGGCCGACGAAAACCTGCACATGATCTTCTACCGCGACGTCAGCGATGCCGGGTTCTCAATCGCCCCCAATCAGGCGATGAAGTCCCTGCACAAGGTGCTGCGCAATTTCCAGATGCCGGGCTTCCAGGTCCCCGAATTCCGGCGCAAGGCCGTCTTGATCGCCGTTGGTGGCGTGTACGACCCCCGCATCCACCTCGACGAGGTCGTCATGCCGGTGCTGAAGAAATGGCGCATCTTCGAGCGCGAGGACTTCACCGGCGAGGCAGCGGAGATGCGTGACGATCTCGCCCTGCTGATCAAGGAGCTCGAGCAGACCTGCGACAAGTTCGAGGTGTCCAAGCAGCGCCAGCTCGACCGGGAGGCCCGCACGGGCAAGAGGACCACGGCCTTCGAGCTGCACCAGACCGCGGGCACGCTGACGATGAGCCGTCGGTGAGCCTTCGGTAGCCGGCCTTGCGCATCGGTCCGATCACGCTCGCCAGCCCGGTGGTGCTGGCCCCGATGGCGGGCGTCACCAACGTCGCGTTCCGCACCCTGTGCCGTGAGCTGGAACAGTCGAAGGTCGGCACGGTCAGCGGGCTGTACGTCTGCGAGATGGTGACGGCGCGCGCTCTGGTCGAGCGGCACCCGGCCACGATGCACATGACGACGTTCGCGCCCGACGAGTCGCCCCGCTCGCTGCAGCTCTACACCGTCGACCCGGCGACCACCTACGCCGCGGCCCGGATGATCGCCGACGAAGGCCTGGCCGACCACATCGACATGAACTTCGGCTGCCCGGTGCCCAAGGTCACCAAGCGTGGCGGCGGGGCGGCCCTGCCGTTCAAACGGCGGCTGTTCGGCCAGATCGTCGCCGCCGCGGTGCGGGCCACCGAGGGCAGCGGCATACCGGTGACCGTCAAGTTCCGCATCGGCATCGACGACGAGCACCACACCCACCTGGACGCCGGCCGGATCGCCGAGGCCGAGGGGGCCGCCGCGGTGGCCCTGCACGCCCGCACGGCGGCGCAGCGTTATTCGGGCACCGCCGACTGGGACCAGATCGCCCAGCTCAAGCAGCAGGTTCGGACGATCCCGGTGCTCGGCAACGGCGACATCTACGATGCCAGCGACGCGCTGGCGATGATGGCCAGCACCGGATGCGACGGCGTGGTCATCGGTCGCGGCTGCCTGGGCCGGCCGTGGCTGTTCGCCGAGCTGTCGGCCGCCTTCACCGGTTGCCCGGCCCCGACCCCGCCCACCCTGGGCGAGGTCGCCGACATCGTGCGCCGGCACGGCCGGCTGCTGGCCGCGCATTTCGGCGAGGACAAGGGCATGCGCGATATCCGTAAGCATGTCGGCTGGTACCTGCACGGCTTTCCCGCCGGATCCGAATTGCGGCGCGCGCTGGCGATGGTCACGACGCTCGATGAGCTCGACTCCCTGCTCAATCGGTTGGACGGCACCGTCGCGTTTCCCGACGCGGCGACCGGCCCACGGGGCCGGCAGGGTTCACCGGCCCGCGTGGCCCTTCCCGAGGGCTGGCTGGCCGACCCGGACGACTGCACGGTGCCCGCGGGCGCGGACGTCATGCACTCTGGCGGCTAAGCGTTAACACGCGCGAAATCGCGTCCGCGGCGATAACTCAGTACGATGTGGACCTTGCTGCATTGCGCTTCGGTGGGGGTCGGTTGCGTGCCGCCGCGGGAGCGCGAGAACACCGTGCGACTCACGGGTGGCGCGGCTCGCGGCGCCGGTGGATACCCCGGGCGTCGCATCAGAGTTGCATCCGAGCTTTGGAGGCCGATCGGACATGGGTGATGGCGGCACTGACGCCACTCGTGGCCATCGGCGCACCCCACCGCCGGCGCTGGGCGCCGCCCCGTGGGAGCGGTTCGCGCAACCGCCGTCCGAGCACGGCGTCCACCGATGGCTGGCCGAGCCGGCCAGCGACGAGGCCGACCAGGCCGTCGAGGCCGTAGAGGCCGTCGAGCCGCGTGCCGCCGAGCCCGAAAGCTCCGGGTGCCACACCGACGGTGGGCTCACCGTCGCCGATCTGATCGCCAAAGTCGGGGCTCCCAGCCCGGCCCGGCCCACTCACCATCGCGTCGCGCCCGACGCCGACCCCAAGCCGTCCGCCCTGCCGATAGACCTGCAGGAAACGCAGGTCATCGACACTCCGGCCTACCTGCTCGACCCCCCGTCGGAGCTTCCTGACCTCGAGGCCCGCGACTACGCGGATTACGACGATTTCGAGCCCGACGAGCCCGAGCCCAGCCCGGCCCCCGAGCCGGGGCCCGAGAACGGCGGGCCGAAGGTCAAGCGGCGCCGGCGGCCGATACTGCTCGCGGCGCGTTCCATGGCGGCGTTCACGGCGGTGCTGGCGCTGGTCCTGACCGGTGGTGCCTGGAAATGGAGCGCGTCGAAGAACGACCGCCTCAACATCATCAACGCGCTCGACCCGAACTCGAGCGACGTCCGCGACCCGGGTGGCCAGTACGGTGACGAAGACTTCCTGATCGTCGGGATGGACTCCCGCTCCGGGGAGAACGCCAACATGGGCGCCGGGGACACCGAAGACGCCGGCGGGACGCGGTCGGACACCGTGATGCTGGTCAACATCCCCGCCAACCGCAAACGCGTCGTCGCGGTGTCGTTCCCCCGCGACCTGGCGATCACGCCCATCCAATGCGAGGCGTGGAACCCAGAGACCGGCAAGTACGGACCCATCTACGACGAGAAGACCAAGACCTGGGGCCCCAAGATGGTCTACACCGAGACCAAGCTGAACTCGACCTTCTCGTTCGGCGGCCCGAAATGTCTGGTCAAGGAAATCCAGAAGCTGTCCGGTCTGAGCATCAACCGGTTCATTGCCGTCGACTTCGCCGGATTCGCAAAGATGGTCGACGCTCTCGGCGGAATCGAAGTGTGCAGCAAGACACCGATACACGACTACGAGCTGGGCACCGTCCTCGAGCAGGGCGGACGCCAGGTGCTCGACGGGCCGACCGCGCTCAACTACGTGCGGGCCCGCCAGGTCACCACCGAAACCAACGGCGACTACGGCCGCATCAAGCGCCAACAGAAGTTCCTGTCGTCGCTGTTGCGGTCGCTGATCTCCGAGGACACCCTGCTCGACCTCAACAAGCTCAACAACGTCGTCAACATGGTCGTCAACAACACCTTCGTCGACAACGTCAAGACCAAGGACCTGGTCCAGCTCGGTCAGTCACTGCAGGGGATGGCCGCCGGCCACATGACGTTCGTCACCGTGCCGACCGGTGTGACGGACCAAAACGGCGATGAGCCCCCGCGAATGGCCGACATGCGGGCGCTTTTCGACGCCATCATCAACGACGATCCGCTGCCCGAGGAAAACGACCAGAACGCACTGAATTTGGGGACCTCGACCGCCGCGGGGCCGAACTCGGGCCCGACCAAAGCGCCCACGACCAAGAAGGCGCCGAGCCCCCCCGCCACCCCGGAGGCCCAACACCAGCAGGTGACGACGACCTCGCCGCAGGACGTCACGGTCCGGGTATCCAACGCGACCGCGCAGAGCGGCTTGGCCGCCACGGCGACCAGCCAGCTCAAGCGCAACGGCTTCAACGTGATGACACCGGACGACTATCCCAGTTCGGTGACTACGACGACGGTGTTGTTCTCGCCGGGCAACGAGCAGGCCGCCGCGACGGTGGCCTCGTCGTTCGCCAACGCGAAGGTCCAGCGGGTGTCGGGCTACGGGCAAGTCATTCAGGTGGTGCTGGGCCCCGACTTCAACGCGGTGGCCACTCCCGCCCCCAGCGGCTCGTCGATCAGCATGCAGATAGAGCGCGGGTCGGGCAACGCCCCGACGAAGCTTCCCGACGACCTGACGGTCACCAACGCGGCCGACACCACCTGCGAGTAAAGATTTTTGGCGCGACCGGGTCCCCCTTTTCCGGCGCCGAGAACGTAGGCTTGGCAGCATGCGGACGGCCTACCATGAGCAGCTCACCGAGCTATCCGAGCGCCTGGGTGAGATGTGCGGGCTGGCGGGGATTGCCATGGAGCAGGCCACGCAGGCCCTGCTGCAAGCGGATCTGGTGCTGGCCGAACAAGTTATCTCCGACCACGAGAAGATCGCGACGCTGAGCGCCGAGGCCGAGGAGAGCGCGTTCGTGCTGCTGGCGCTGCAGGCGCCGGTCGCCGGCGACCTGCGGTCCATCGTCAGTGCCATCCAGATGGTGGCGGATATCGACCGGATGGGTGCGCTGGCCCTGCACGTGGCCAAGATCGCGCGCCGGCGCCATCCGCAGCACGCGCTGCCCGAGGAAGTCAACGGCTATTTCGCCGAAATGGGTAGGGTCGCCGTCGAATTGGGCAGCAATGCGCAAGAGGTGGTGTTGTCGCGCGACCCGGAGAAGGCGGCGCGGATCCGCGAGGAAGACGACGCCATGGACGACCTGCACCGGCATTTGTTCTCGGTGCTGATGGACCGGGAATGGAAATACGGCGTCGCCGCGGCCGTCGACGTGACGCTGCTGGGCCGCTTCTACGAGCGCTTCGCCGACCACGCCGTGGAAGTGGCGCGGCGCGTCATTTTCCAGGCGACCGGGCATCTTCCGGAGGACGAGGCCAAACCGACGTCGCGCTAGCCGAAGCGGCCGGAGATGTAGTCCTCCGTTGCCTTCTCGGTCGGGTTGGAGAAAATCTTCTCGGTGTCGTCGACCTCGATCAACCGGCCGGGCTTTCCGGTGGCCTCCAGGTTGAAGAACGCCGTCTGATCGCTCACCCGGGCGGCCTGTTGCATGTTGTGCGTGACGATGACGATGGTGTAGTCCTGCTTCAACTCGCTGATCAGGTCCTCGATGGCCAGGGTCGAGATCGGGTCCAGCGCGGAGCACGGCTCGTCCATCAGCAACACGTCGGGCTGAACCGCGATGGCCCGGGCGATGCACAGGCGCTGCTGCTGGCCACCGGATAATCCACCGCCGGGCTTGTCCAACCGATCCTTGACCTCTTCCCACAGGTTCGCCCCGCGCAGCGACTGCTCGGCGGTCTCATCGAGCAGCTTGCGATTGCGCACGCCCTGCAGCTTCAGGCCGGCGACCACGTTGTCCCGAATCGACATGGCGGGGAAGGGATTCGGCCGCTGGAACACCATCCCGATCGCCCGCCGCACACCGACCGGGTCGACACCGGGAGCGTAGATGTCTTGGTCGTCGAGCAGGACGCTGCCCTCGACGCGGGCGCCGGGGATCACCTCGTGCATCCGGTTCAGCGTGCGCAGCACGGTCGTCTTGCCGCAGCCCGACGAACCGATGAACGCGGTCACGCTGCGCGGCAGGATCGACATCGTCACGTCCGCGACCGCCTTGAACGACCCGTAGTAGATGTTGATGGATTTGAGGTCCAACCTCTTGGCCACTAGTGCTCCTGCCTACGACTTCCTGGGGGCATAGAACTTCGCGATCACCCTGGCCCCGACATTGATGACCGCGATGACCAGAATGAGGGTTAGCGCCGCGCCCCACAACCGATCCGTCGGCACCGGGTTGACGCCGGCGCCCGCCACGGTCTGGTCGTACATCATGCCGGGCAGCGATCCCATGAACCCGTGGAAGATGTCGAAGTTCATCGACTGCGAGTAACCGACGAGGATCAGCAGGGGCGCCGTCTCACCCAGCACCCTGGCGACCGCGAGCATGATTCCGGTGATGATGCCCGACAGCCCGGTGGGGATCACGACGCTGGCGATGGTTTTCCACTTCGGGATGCCCAGCGCGTAGCTGGCCTCCCGCAGGTCCACCGGAACGATCCGCAGCATCTCCTCGGTCGCCCGCACGATCACCGGCAGCATCAACACGACCAATGCCAGAGACACCGCGAACTGGGAGCGCGGGAGCCCCAGCGTCGCCACCCACAGCGCGTAGATGAACAACGCCGCCACGATCGAGGGCACGCCGGCCAGGATGTCGACCATGAACGTCGCCAGCCTGCCCAGCGGTGTGCCGCCGCCGTATTCGACCAGATAGATCGCCACCATGATGCCGATCGGGACCGAGATCAGGGTGCACACCAATCCCTGCAGCAGCGTTCCGACGATCGCGTGATAGGCGCCACCGCCCGCCACGAAGGCCGTCATGCCGGCTTGCGAATGTGTCCACCACGCGGTCGCGGCGATTGCCTTGAGCCCCTTGGCGATTACCGAATACAGCACCAACAGCAACGGGATCACGGCGATTCCCATCGACAGGCTCACCAACACCGTCGCGGTGTTATTCGCAAGCCGCCGGCGGCGGCCGAGCCCGGACAGGCTCCGCGCCTTGAGCGGACGATCGAGCATCGAGGTCATCGGCCGCCCCTGCGATTCCGGCCACCGGCGACGGCCCCGCGGGCCAGGGCGTCCACCAGGAACGTGACCACGAACAGCACCAGCCCCGCGGCCATGTAGGCGCCGGCCTTGTATCGGTCATCGAATTCCGATGCGGCGCTTGCGATCTTGGTCGCGAAGGTCGAGCCGCCGTCGAAGAGCGACCACCCGAACGCGGCCTGGGTCCCACGCAGGATGATCAGCAGCGCGACCGTCTCGCCCAGGGCGCGGCCCAGGCCGAGCATCGCGCCGCTGACGTACCCGGATCGCCCGAACGGCAGGACGGTGGTCTTGACCACTTCCCACCGCGTGGCGCCGAGCGCCAGCGCGGCCTCGATCTCGTCGTGTGGTGTTTGGACGAACACTTCCCGGGTGACCGCGGTGATGATCGGCAGGATCATCACCGCCAGCACGATGCCGCCGGTGAAGACGGTGCCGCCGCCCGCCACCGACGCGTTCCCCGTGGCGAACAGGAAACACCAGCCGAGGTTGTGATTGAGCCAGCCCGCGACCGGTCGCAGCTGCGGCGCCAACACATAGAGGCCCCATACGCCGTAGACGATCGAGGGAACCGCGGCCAGCAGATCGACCGCGTAGGCCAGCGGTCCGGCGACCCGCCGCGGCGCGTACTGCGTGATGAACAGGGCGACGCCCAGGGCGACCGGCATGGCCAGGACCAGGGCGAACAGCGAAACCAACAGGGTCACCTGCAGCAGCTCGAGGATTCCGAAATGCATGGCCGAGGTGTCGGTGGTGACCCAGTTGCCGCCATAGCTGAAGAAGTTCTCGTGGTTGCGCCTCAGGGCCGGTATCGCACGCAACAACAAGAAGCCGCCGATCGCGGCGATCAGGATCACGATCACAACGCCCGAACCCCTTGCGAGCCAACGGAATATCCTGTCCCCCGCGCGCGGCTGGGCGCGCCCCCACGGGCTGATCGGTACCACCGGCGACTCGGGAAAGGGCGCAGCGACGACCGCACCCGAACCCGCCGCGGAAGGGTTCGGCACTGAAGGCTCTGTCACTGTGATCCCGTCACAGGTCTTCCGTCGCTCCTTGCGCCCACCGGTCACTGCATGTCATTGATCGCGGTAACCAATCGCTCCTTGACTTTATCGGGCAGCGGGACATAACCGGCGGACGTGAGACCGGCTTGCCCGTTGGTCGCCGCCACGCCGAGGAAAGACTTGATCGCCGTGGTGGTCTCGGGGTCGTAGCCCTTCGAGCACACGATCTCGTAAGTGGCCAGCACCAGCGGGTAGCTGCCCGCCTGCTGCGCGGCGTACATCGGGTTCAGATCGAGCACCAGGTCGTTGCCGTCGGCCACGAAGCTGGCGGACTGGATCGCCTTGTTGGCCGTGTCGTCGGTGAGCGGAACCACCCCGTTGCCGGTGTCGATCAGGGCGTACGGCAGCCCGGCCTGGTCGGCGAATCCCTTCTCGACGTAGCCGATGGCGCCCGGGGTGGCCCGCACGGCCTGGATCACGCCGGCCGACTTCGTGGCGCCTTCGCCGACGCCGCCCTGGAATTCGGTGCCGACGCCGCGGGTCCAGCTCTGCGGCGCGGCCGCCGTCAGATATTTCTGGACGTTGTCGGTCGTGCCCGACGAGTCGGCGCGGTAGATCGGCACGATCTTGGTCGCGGGCAGCGCCACGCCGGGATTGAGCGCGGCCAGTATCGGGTCGTTCCAGACCGTGATCCTGCCGCTGAAGACCTTGGCCAGGGCATCACTGCTGAGGACCACCTTCTGGGCACCCGGCAGGTTGTACACCAGCGCGACCGGCCCGAAGACGAGCGGCAGGTCCCACGCCGGGTTTCCGTCACAGCGTTTGGCGGCCGGGCCGATCTGGTCGGCCACCAGCGGCGAATCCGCTCCCGCGAAGTCGACGTGGCCCGCGATGAACTGCTCGCGCCCGGCGCCCGACCCGGTCGGGTTGTACGACACGCCCTTGCCCGGGCAGTACTGCCCCCACACCTGATTGAACAGCGACATCGCGTTCTGCTGGGCGGTCGAGCCCTCCGCCGTCAACCCGTTCTTGCCGCCGCAGCCCGCGGTGCCGGTGGGTCCGGAGATGGTGGTCGGCGATGCGCCGCGGCGGTTGTCGTCGCTGCCGCATGCGGTCAGCGTTGCGCCGCAGATCGCGATCGCCAGGGCAACGACCGTCAGCGCCCTGACGTGCCTGTCGAGCCTCACCAATCTCGCTTTCTGACGCATTCCTGGCCGGGTGCGGGCGCCACTGAGTCTTCCCCCGAGGAGCTTGCCAAGTCACCGCGAAAGTATGCGCCGGTAAAGCCCACAGAAGCCGGTAGAGATGAATACAACGTGAACACTGCGCGTCCACGTTGCTTCTTTCAGGCGGGCGCCGGCGCGTACGCGGTGTCGACGCTGTAGGTGGTGAAGCCGAGCCGCTCGTACGTCCGCACCGCGGCGACGTTGTCGGATTCCACGTAGAGCATCACGGTCGGTTCGTCCGAACCGGACAGCCGGCCTGCCAGGTACTGGAGCCCGATGGCCGTCAACGTCTGCCCCAGGCGCCGGCCCTGCGCCGAGGGGTCGACGCCGACGACGTAGACCTCGCCGAGGCCGGGCCGGTCGAGGTGCACCTTGGTCCAGTGGAAGCCCAGCAGCCTGCCCGCCTCGTCGCTGTCCGGGGCGCCGAACGCCAGGAACAACCCCGCGGGGTCGAACCAGGGTTCGCCGCGCCGTTCCGCCAGGTCGGCTTCGGTCCAGCCGCCCTGTTCGAGGTGGTAGGCGAACGCGGCGTTGTTGACGCGCAGCAGCTCGGCGTCGTCGGAAGAGCCTTCATACGTGCGTATCCGCACCCCCGGGACGGGCGGCACCGGATCGCCGGCATCCCGCAGCGAGCGTCGCATCTGAACCAGCTCGCGCACCGCCACCAGGCCGAGCGCCGACGCGGTCGCCCGGGCCGGCTCCAGGGTGCCGTGCGCCCAGAAGTGGTTGCGTCCGGCGGTCTTGGCCACCGCCGCGCGTCCCATCGCGGCGCCGATACCGCGCCGCCGGGCCCGCGGGTGCACCACCAGTTCGGCCATGCCGGCGCCGTCGTCGCGGGGCGGGCTGAGATTGAGGTAGCCCGCGATCGTGCCCGGCCGGTCGCCGGTGACCAGCAGATGCTCGGTGCGGTCGTGGGCGAGTTCGCGCAGCACCTGCTCGCCGACGGGCGCCACACCGTCGAAATCGGTTGCGGCCGAGACCAGTTCGCGCACGCCCCGCTGCTCGTCGGCGGTCAGGGTGGAGCGCCAGTCCGGCGAGGTCACTGACTGCGCAGCGGATCGCCCAGCGAGTTGTGCAACTCCTCGGCGTCGGAATCGGAGTCGGCGACGTCATCGTCGTCGGGCTCGGCGAGCGGCGCCCGACCCCGCGCCGGACGGACGGCCTTGTAACCCACGTTGCGTACCGTGCCGATCAGCGCCTCGTACTCGGGGCCGAGTTTGGCCCGAAGCCGGCGGACGTGCACGTCGACCGTGCGGGTGCCGCCGAAAAAGTCGTAACCCCACACCTCGTGCAGCAGCTGCGCGCGGGTAAACACCCGGCCGGCGTGCTGGGCCAGGTACTTCAGCAGCTCGAACTCTTTGTAGGTGAGATCGAGCGGGCGGCCGCGCAGCCTCGCGGTGTAGGTGCCCTCGTCGATCACCAACTCGCCGAGGCTCACCTTGCCCGCGCTCTCCTGGTCGGCCAGCCCGCCGCGGCGGCCGACCACCAGCCGCAGCCTCGCGTCGATCTCGGCGGGCCCGGTGCTGGGCAGCAGGATCTCGTCGAGCCCCCAATCGGCGCTGACGGCCACCAGGCCCCCTTCGCTCACCACCGCCAGGACGGGGACCGACCGGCCCGCCGTGCTCAGCAGGCGGCACAGGCCGCGCGCCGACGACAGGTCGGTGCGCGCGTCAACCAGCACCGCGTCCGCGGTTCCGGCCTCCAGCAACGACGAGGGTTCTGGCGGCGCCGTGCGGATGCTGTGGGGAAGAAGGGACAACGACGGCAGCACCGGGTCGGGATGCAGCTCCGAGGTCAGCAGTAAAAGCTCCAAAAAGCCCCTCCAAATCGTGGGAAAGGCGTCTCCCAATTTCGATAACGCCACGACGCGTTGGTTGCCAGGTCATCTAACGATAACGTGCCACCTGCCTTTTCGGTGCAGGGTATTGGCCACTGTGAGGCCCGCCACCGGACGGTCCGCGATCCGGCGGGCGCGGGATTACGCGACAATGTGCCAATGCGCAAGGTGCTGATCGGGGTGGCGGCGACGGCGATCGCCGTGGCCGCGACGGTCGTCGGCGCCCTCGGCGTCGACTACGGAACCAGCATCTACGCCGAATACCGGCTGTCGACCAGCGTGCGCAAGGTCGCCAATCTGGGGACCGATCCGTTTGTCGCGATCGTGGCGTTCCCCTTCCTCCCGCAGGCGATGCGGCGCCACTACAGCCAGGTGGAGATCAAGGCCAACGCGATCGACCACGCGATGGTCGGAAAGGCCACCCTCGAGGCGACCATGTATTCGGTCGACCTGACCGATGCGTCGTGGCTGATCAGGCCCGATGCCAAGCTGCCGGTCGGCCGGCTGGAAAGCCGCATCATCATCGACTCGATTCACCTGGGCCGGTACCTGGGCATCACCGACCTGATGGTCGAGGCGCCCCCCAAGGAAACCAACACCGCCACGGGCGGCGTCACCGCCTCGGGCATCTCCGACAGCCACGGGCTGGTGTTCAGCGGCACCCCCAAGTCGGCCGACTTCGCACACCGGGTCAGCGTCTCGGTCGACCTGTCCATCGCCCCGAACGACCCGGCGACGCTGGTGTTCACGCCCACCGGGGTCCTGACCGGACCCGACACCGCCAACCAACCCGTCCCGGACGCCAAGCGGGACGCGGTCCTCCACGCCTTCAGCGCCCGGCTGCCCAATCAGAGGCTTCCGTTCGGCGTCGCGCCGACCTCCGAGGGGGCCCGCGGGTCCGACATCATCATTGAGGGCGTCACCCGGGGAGTAACCGTCACGCTCGGGGGGTTTAAGGAGTCATGACCCGCGCCAGCGACGATGCAGAGCGGAGCGATGAGGTGGGGGCACCTCCCGCTTGCGGGGGAGAGGGGCGCATATGACTACCGTCATCGTCGCGATCGTCGCGGCGCTCGCCGTAGCAAGCCTCGCCGGATGGCTGTTGACGCGTCGCTCCGGGGCAGTCCGGGCAATCGATGCGGCCGCACCCGATCCCGACACCGCGGCCCTGGGCCTTTCCCGCAGCGGGCCCACCGTCGTGCATTTCAGCGCCCCGTGGTGCGGGCCGTGTGATCGGGTCCGTCGGGTGGTGGACCAGGTCTGCGAGGACATGGGCGATGTCGCCCACCTCGAGATCGACCTGGACGCCGATCCGGTGACGGCCCGACGGTTTTCGGTGCTTTCGCTGCCGACCACGTTGATCTTCGATGCCGACGGGCGCCAGCGGTACCGGGCCTCCGGCGTGCCCAAGGCCGCCGACCTGCGCTCGGTGCTGCAGCCGCTGTTGGCTTGAGCGCGGCGTCATTGGGTAAGCTTGCCGACGTGTCAGCCCGCATGGAGCCCATGCTCACCCAGCGTCGCGCAGTCGATCTGCGCCGCGTCGCGGGCTGTTGTTGTCGCTGTAGCTGCTGAGCAGCGCCGACCCCGCGCGCACTCGGAGCAGCTTCGGACCCCTAATCGGGCCCCTCAAGGCATGCCTCCCACGCTTTCCGCGCAACGAGATTCCTAGGAGTAACACGGTGCCGAGCAACAACACCGCAACGCAGCAGGACCAGGTAGACGTGCGCGGACCGCGGTTCGCCGCCTGGATCACCACCGCCGTCCTGCTGCTCACCCTTCTCGTCTCGGCCGCCAGCCCCCTGGCGGCCGCTCTGATCCTCGGGGCGCAGGCCGTCGTCTTCGCGATCGGCGCCGCCGGCCCGCGCCGGCATCCCTACGGGCGGCTGTTCGCCGGCCTGGTGGCGCCGCGGCTGGGGCCGGTCACGGAGCGCGAGCCGGTCGCCCCGCTGAAATTCGCCCAACTCGTCGGCTTGATCTTCGCGGTCGTCGGGGTGGCCGGCTTTGCCGCGGGCGCTTTCCTGGTCGGGGTCGTCGCGACCGCCTTCGCGCTGGTCGCCGCGTTCCTGAATGCGGCCTTCGGCATCTGCCTGGGTTGCCAGCTTTACCCGCTGGTCGCCCGCTTCCGCCCTACTCCTGCCTAGTCGTCTAGAAGCAACCGAAAGGAACCTCCAATATGGCACGCTCCGACGTCCTGGTCTCCGTGGACTGGGCCCAGAGCAATCTCGACGCCGCGAACGTCGTCTTCGTGGAAGTGGACGAGGACACCAGCGCTTACGACACCGGTCACATCGCCGGCGCGGTCAAACTGGACTGGCGCACCGATTTGCAGGACCCGGTCAAGCGCGACTTCGTCGACGCCCAGCAGTTCTCCAAGCTGCTGTCCGACCGCGGCATCTCCAATGACGACACCGTGATCCTCTACGGCGGCAACAACAACTGGTTCGCCGCCTACGCCTACTGGTATTTCAAGCTGTACGGCCACGAAAACGTCAAGCTGCTCGACGGCGGCCGCAAGAAGTGGGAGCTCGACAGCCGCCCACTGTCCACCGACACCGTCAGCAGGCCGGCCACCTCGTACACCGCGGCCCCGCCGGACAACAGCATCCGGGCCTTCCGCGACGAGGTCATCGCGGCCATCAACGTCAAGAACCTGGTCGACGTGCGCTCCCCCGACGAGTTCTCGGGCAAGATCCTCGCGCCGGCGCACCTGCCGCAGGAGCAAAGCCAGCGGCCGGGCCACGTCCCGGGCGCGATCAACGTCCCGTGGAGCAAAGCCGCCAACGAGGACGGCACGTTCAAATCCGACGAGGAACTGGCCAAGCTCTACGCCGACGCCGGGCTGGACGGCACCAAGGAAACCATCGCCTACTGCCGGATCGGCGAGCGTTCGTCGCACACCTGGTTCGTGCTGCGGGAATTACTCGGGCATAAAAACGTCAAGAACTACGACGGCAGTTGGACGGAATACGGCTCCCTGGTGGGCGCCCCGATCGAGTTGGGAAGCTGATATGTGCTCTGGACCCAAGCAAGGACTGACGTTGCCCGCCAGCGTCGATCTGGAGAAGGAAACGGTCATCACCGGCCGGGTCGTGGACCGAGACGGCCAGGCGGTGGGCGGCGCGTTCGTCCGCCTGCTGGACTCGTCGGACGAGTTCACCGCCGAGGTGGTGGCGTCGGCCACCGGTGACTTCCGCTTCTTCGCCGCGCCCGGATCCTGGACGCTGCGCGCGCTGTCTCCCGTCGGCAACGGCGATGCCGTGGTGACGCCGTCCGGTGCCGGCATCCACGAGGTCGACGTCAAGATCGCCTGACGGACCGGCCGGTCCCAGGGGAGCCACGGGGCGAATAGACTCGTCCCCGTGGTGCTCTTCTTCGAGATCATGCTGGTCGTCGCGGTCGTGGTCATTTCATGGTTCGCGCTGTACACCCTCTACCGGCTCATCACTGACGAGTCGTGACCTCCCACGAGGGCCCCGACGGTCCCGCGGGTTCCGGCGACCGCGCCGTGGCTGCCGCGGCCGAGCGTGCCAAGGTGACCGCCGCCCGTAACATCCCCGCCTTCGACGATCTGCCGCTGCCCGCCGACACCGCGAATCTGCGCGAAGGGGCCAACCTCAACGACGCGCTGCTGGCGCTGCTGCCGCTGGTCGGGGTGTGGCGCGGCGAGGGCGAGGGTCGCGGACCCGATGGGGACTACCGGTTCGGCCAGCAGATCGTGGTCTCGCACGACGGCGGCGATTACCTGAATTGGGAAGCACGGTCGTGGCGGCTCGACGACGCCGGCGGGTACTCCGAACCCGGCCTGCGGGAGACGGGCTTCTGGCGCTTCGTCAGCGATCCCGACGATCCCACCGAGTCACAGGCCATCGAATTGCTGTTGGCCCATTCGGCCGGCTACATCGAATTGTTCTACGGGCGCCCGCGCACCCAGTCGTCGTGGGAGTTGGTGACCGACGCGCTGGCGCGCAGCCGGTCGGGCCTGCTGGTCGGTGGCGCCAAGCGGCTCTACGGCATCGTCGAGGGCGGCGACCTCGCCTACGTCGAGGAGCGGGTGGACGCCGACGGCGGCCTGGTGCCCCATCTTTCGGCACGGCTCTCGCGCTTCGCCGGATAGTCGTCTCGGAACGCCGCCGCCGAGATAACCTCGGCCGGTGCGTACACGCCGGCAGGTAGCCCGCTGGGTGGTGTCGTCGATCGGCCTGCTGCTGGTCGGCTACCTGGCCGTGCTGGCGCTGGTGCCCTCGATCATCGACGCGCTGCCGCCCTGGCTCGGGTGGTTCGGCCGTCCGGGGTCGATGCCCACGCTTGCCGTCGTCATCGCCGTGCTGATCGCGGCCTGCGTGCTGATCTTCCGGAGGGGCGGCAGCCACCGCCTGGTGGGCGTGTCTTTCACGGTGATCGCCGCCCTCATCACCATGGGCGCCGTCCTCGGCCTCGCCTCCTACTGGGGATGCCACGACGCCAACCACCCGGCGTTCTTCACCCCGCTGATGGCGACGGCACAGCTGGTCAAGGGCAGCACCAGCGACTTCTCGGTGGGCGGCCGCACCTGTCCCAACCCGACCCCGGTCGGTCTGGAACTGGCGAGGATCGTGGCGCTGGCGGCGATCTTCACCGGCCTGGGCGGTGTCGTCGTCGGGGTGTTCCGGTCCCAGGTGGACCGGTTGCGGGCCAACCTCGCCGATCACGTCACCGCCATCGTGGGCATCGACGACGACAGCCAATCGATGATCAGCGCCGTCGCGCGGACGCTGGACCGGCGCAGCACGTTGGTGGTCATCACCGGCGCCGGTGACGACCGCGTCCAGCGGGCCCGCAGGCAGGGCGCCCGGGTGGTGCTGGTGGACTTCAACAACCCCGCCACCCTGGTGTCACTGCGGCTATGGCGCCACCTCGGCCGCCTCTACCTGATGGGGCGCGACGCGGCGACCAACCTGCTGTGGCTGGACCTGATCAGTCGCCGACTCGCCGAGCTGGACCACAAGCAGCGGTTGCCCCTCATCGTGCGCATCGACGACCCGTGGCTGGCCAAGGCTTGGCGGGCCCAGCGATTCGGCGGTTCGGATACCCGCTGGGCCGCCGACGTCGTCGGCAAGTACGAAGTGACCGCCGGCAGGCTTCTCGACAGCATCATCGCGACGGGCCGAACCGAGCGTGTATTCGTCTGCGGCACTTCCCAGTTGACGCTCGCCCTGTGCGCCGACCTGACCCGCCGCGCCCTGGAACGCGACTTCTACACCCCGCCCGACGCCGCGCCGCTGCCCGCGCTCACCCTCGTCGAGAGAGACGCCGAGGAGTACGTGCGGGACCACGAGTTCTACCGGCAGCAAGCCGGATTCCTTTCCGAGGGACCCAGTATCGATGCGGTGGCGGAGGCGCCGACGGTGCCGACGATGCTGCGCTTGGTCGGCGACGCCGAACCCACCAGCACCGCGGTGATTCTGGTGGAGACCCTTCCCGCGATGATCGGCACCAGGCTGGCGGCGCGCTTCCCCGAAATGCCGGTCTACGCCTCGGACCTCAACACCAGCATCGCCGACGACGCGATCCAGGTCGTCGGGTCGCTGCAGTCCTACTCCCTGGTGCTGGACACCCGCGAGGGCATGGTCCAGGACGCGTGGGAACGGGCCGCGAGGCTCATTCACGAGCGGTACGTCGCCACGCTCGATCCCGCGGGGCCGCGCTCCCCCGCGGCGATGCCGTGGTCGGAACTCAGCGACTTTTACCGCGGTTCGAACCGGCGCCAGGTGCGCAACGCGCTGTGGATGGTCGAACAGATCGCGGGACACTCGTGGAACACCTGGGGCACCCCGCCGGCGCAGCTGTCCGGGCGCGACATGGCCGATTCGCCGCCGCTGGAACAACTTGCGCTGATGGGCTTCGATCGCGACTCGGCGATCCGGATGGCGCAGGCCGAACACGAGGACTGGTGCCGCTACTACCGTCGCAACGGCTGGAAATACGGACCCAAGCGCGACGACTCGCGCAAGATTCACGACAAGCTGGTCGACTGGTCGGTGGTGGAAAGCAAGCCGGAGCTGCTCGACGCCGCGGTGCGCAGCCTGGCGGCCACCCTGTGGAGCCTGCGCCAGCTCGGCTATCGGTCGCGCCCACTGTGGCAGACCTTCACGCGGGTGGGGACGGTTACCGCCGAACAACGAAGCACGCCGTGGACATGGACGTCGGATTCGGGGCACACCATGCACGCCGACGCCGGCGATTGGGCGGTGGGCGAAGACGGCAAGGTGTGGTCCGTGCGCAACAACATCTTCCGGGAGAGCTACGAACCGGCCGGCG
Organism: Mycobacterium sp. 1554424.7; assembly: GCF_001665295.1. Taxonomy (GTDB): domain Bacteria; phylum Actinomycetota; class Actinomycetes; order Mycobacteriales; family Mycobacteriaceae; genus Mycobacterium. Next base: position 178,069 of record NZ_LZSE01000105.1, read on the forward strand.
ACGGCCGGTGGCGACGGAAGGGCCGGGTCCAAGCGCGACCGGCGCAGCCCGGCGAGACGATCGCCACCCTGGAGGGGGCCACGACGGCGGCCGAGGGCGACTGGGTCGTGCGCGGATCCAGCGGCGAGCAATGGCCGGTTCCCGGTGACGAGTTCGCGCGCCGTTACACCGAAGTGCCGGATGCCCCCGCGCCAAAATGACAGTGGATATTTGCGCATCCCTTTAAGGCCCAACACTGATACGGTATCGGCGCATGTGAAATAGCCGCATGCAGGCTTTCTGCCCCAGTCGTTCGCTCCGCCTCACGCTAGGAGACAGCGATGCCGCTGTTCATCAGCTACTCGAGCCAGGACAGGTCGACAGTCGACGCGCTGACTTCCGCCCTGCGGCGCGCCCAACAACAGGTTTGGTTCGACCAGGAACTGGGGGGCGGCGACTCGTGGTGGAACACGATCCTCGAGCAGATCCGCTCCTGCGACGTGTTCGTCGTTGCGCTGTCGAACAACTGGCTGCAGTCGAAGCCCAGTCAGTCCGAGCTGCGCTACGCACAAGCCCTCAACCGGCCGATCCTGCCGGTGCGGATCGGCGATATCGACAGCATGCGCGTGAATCCCCTTGCCGCGTTGCAGATCATCGACTACCGGAACCCGACCGTGGACGCCGGCATCCAATTGGTCACCGCGGTGCACTCGCTGCAGGCCAAGCCTCAGCCGTTGCCCGACCCGCTGCCGGATGAGCCTCCGGTGCCGTTCGGGTACATCACGCGGCTGGGCAACACCCTGGCCGAAAAGGAACTCAGCCCGCAGCAGCAGCTTCAGCTGTTGGTCGAACTCAGGCAGGGGTTCGACGAGGACGGCGACGATCCCAGCGCTCGCGGCGACATCGCCCAACTGCTGCGCATGCTGCGGCTGCGACACGATGTCACCTACCGGACGCGAACCGAAATCGATAATGTGCTGGCCGAAATCGAGGCGAAAGACGGTGCGCCCGCGTCGGATGCCAACACGCCGACCCCGACGCCCCAAGCCGGCACCAGTCCCCAGCCCGTCAGCGCGGAACCGGCCCAGCCGTCAACCGCCGCGGCCGGCACCGGCGCGGCGAAGGGCGGGGCCAACACCCGGCTGATCGTCATCGGTGCCGCCGCCGTGGTGGTGATTGCCGTCATCGCGGTGGTGGTGGTGCTCATGAGCCAGGGCGACAAGAGCAAACCCGCCGCCAAGCCGGCCTCGAGCCCGAATCCCACTGCTGCCCCCAATTCCCCGGCGGGCAATTCCAATTTCACCGCGAATGCGACAAAGCTGGATTCGTTCCTCTTGGGCCCGCCCGAGGTGGGCCCCGTGGTCGCCGACCCCAACCTGGTCGTCGCCGACAAAACCGACGGAGTGCGCAATCCCAAGTGGACGCTGTCCAACCCGGACTGCATGGGCGCCTACGAACCCATTTCCGAGGCCGCCTACAAAGGGAGCGGGTACGTCGCGGTGGCCGCCCAGGCCGTGCACACGACAGGAGAAGAGCAGACGCACCGGGTCTTCGAATCCGTGGTGGCCTTTCCGTCGGCCGATAACGCCGCCGCATTCGTACAGACGTCCGCAGACAAGTGGCGGGCCTGCGCCGGGCAAGCCATCACCCTGACCGTCAACGGCAAGGACACCGGATGGAAGTTCGCGGAGGTCACCGGCGCCCCGCCAAAGATCGCGCTGGCGCGAACACAGACGGACACCAACCGGGCCTGCCACCATGTGCTGCACGCCGCGTCGAACGTCGTCATCGATGTGCTGGTGTGCGGGCCGGACGCCGAGACCGGTCAAGCCGGAAAGATTGCCGAGCAGATCTCGGCAAGGGTCGGGCAATAACACCCCGACGTGGAGCGGCCCCCGAGCGATTCTCCGGTTGGACTGACCGGAACTCGGGGGCCGGGTGGCTACGGGGAATTCGCCAGCACGCGCTGGCTCTTCCGAGCCAGTGCAGCTAGCGCGTAGCCACCTCACATGTCCATGAAGCTATCAATTTCGCGGACCACCTCCTTCCCTGTGTGCCTAGACCATAGCATTTCTGGCCGTTGCCGCACGTCAGAGCCGGTTTTAGGGAGGGTTACAGCATGGGTACAGTAGGTCCCCGGTAGGTGCCCGGTAGACCCCCATCCGCCGGGGTGACGCCGGGGCGACACGCCCGACCGCAGGTGCGTGGCGAATTTGTCCGACCGCGGCAGTAACCTGGACCGTTGCAACTATTGCCTTCTACCGCATACCTCCGGGGAACGACATGAACGAAGCCGCCGCCGACAAGTACACGCTGAAGATCACCGGCCCGGGCATGACCTTTGAACGGGAAATCGACCCAGCAGCGATCCCAACCGCGATCCAGTTGGCACTCGGCGGCGGCCAAGCCGCGACTGTACCTACTCCGCCAGCACCACCCGCCTGGCAATCCGGTGATGACCCGCGCGTGGATTTGGATTCGTCTGGCGACTCTACTGGCAAGAAGAAACCAGCCAAGAAAGCCGCCCCAAAGAAGAAGTCTGGCAGTGGTCCAAAGAAAACAAACTATGACGTTCCCAAGCACGTCAATTATGCACCGGCGGGCAAGGTTTCGTTGAAAGACTTCGCAGACGAGAAGAATCCGACCACCAACCAGGAGAAGCAGTTGGTTGTTGTGTACTGGTTGCATGACGTCGCAGAGCGTGCGGTGACCACTGGCGAGGTCATCGCGGCCTTCAACTTCCTAAGGTGGAAAAATCCGAGTGATCCAGCTAACGCCCTCGCGGTGACATCAGCGAAGAAGGGATGGCTCGACACGGGGGACATGAACGACATCAAGCTTCATTGGCAAGGCGAGAACCACCTTCAACATGAGTTACCGAGGGACGCTAGCAAGTAGTCATGATCGACCGCAATAAGGCACTTGCGAACATCCCGCAAGGACTCCGGGACGAGCTCTTTGCCGAGTTCGACAAGATCACAAAGAATTATCGCGAAAGCCACTGGCAGAACACCGAACTGAACGGTGGCAGGTTTAGCGAGGTCGCATACTCAATCTTGCTGGGTTACTTCACTGGGACCTTTCCGACCACGGCCGCTAAGCCGGCCAACATGAAGGCGGCATGTGACGCATTCTGCGGTCAGCAGTACCCGAAGGCCCAATTCCTTCATTCCATGCGAGTCACTATTCCACGAGTATTGTTGGCATTGTATGAGATTCGTAATAACCGCGACGCGGGGCACGTCGGCGGTGACGTCGACTCCAACCACATGGACGCCGAGTACGTGCTCCACTCTGCGCAATGGGTGATGGCTGAATTTGTCCGAATCTTCCACGGACTCAACATTGATGAAGCGACAGCGACTGTCGACGCGTTGGTCGAGCGAACCATCCAGACCATCTGGAAGGTTGGCGAGAAGAAGCGCGTCCTCAACACCGACCTGTCCCTCAGCGGCAAGACGTTATTGCTTCTATACTCCTCAACTGGTCCGGTGCAGGACACCGTCTTGGGCGACTGGCTTGAGCTCGAGAAGCAGAAATTGAGCAATTACAAGGCGCGGGTGCTGAAGCCGCTGCACAGCAAGAAGTGGGTGGAGTACGCGAAGGATGGCTCCGTGACTCTCTCCCCGAAGGGCAGCGCCGAGGCCGAAAAGCTGCTCTAACGCACCGGCCGTCCAACCAAAGTAGGAGGCCCCCGCGCGGCTACCGCTTCTTGCGCTTGGGCCCGGCCTCGCGTGTTTCCTCTTCGCCGCGCGGCCGACCTTGGTGTTGCCCTTAGCGCGCGCCGCCTCGGCGAACTTCGCGCGGGCTGCTGATTGGCTTAACCCTTATATTGATGTGCGTATTTTCGCCCGTCGACTAGCGCGAGGCCGAATACCGAAGCTGTTTGGGTAGGCGCGGGGCTAAGTCAGCCTGACCTTTGCACCGTCCGAGAATGCAGAGTCGTGCACTTCAATGGTTGCGAGCGTCGTCCCCACAGGAACGTCAAACGGAACCTTCACGTTGAGGTCAAACCCAGGATTCAGGTTGATCACCATGGAATCCTTCGAAATAGCCATCGGGTCAGCCGCGTACTGGCGCCCAGCGGTGTCGAACAGCTTTTGGTTTGATGAAAAGAAGTCTTGAGGCTGGTCACCCGTGTTCTTCACATTCATCGCAACTATCACGAACTCGCCGCGCGCCTGGGTGACGCCTACTGAAGATGCCCTTGAAACGCCCGTGACGGTGAACGCGAACTTCCCATCACGAACCTCTTGACCGATGCCGGGCATTGCCGCAGACGGCGCAGACGCCGCAGCACTTTCGCTCGCTCGGTGCTGACTACTCGAATGCACCGCCGAGCCGATAACCGCGACGACAGTAAAGCAACCGCCAAAAAACAGCACCACAACGGCAAGCAGAACCCACGGCCACACCTTCCGCTTTTTGGGCTGTTGGTAGTAGCCGGGCGGCGGCGGGTAATAGCCGGGATACCCGCCAAGCGGTGGCGGCGGCTGGTTCGGTGGTGGGTCTTCCGGCATCCTGCATCCTCCCAAGGCACCGATCCGCTCGGCGCGTGGTGCCTAGGTTACTTTGCGCGTCCGCCTAACACAGTTGCCTCCAGCTACTTTTGTAAAAACGCTCCGAGTGCTTGCTGGCGGCGCTACATTTTCGTGCCATGAGATCGAAGCTTCTCGCTGCCTTGGCCACCACCGTGTTCCTAGTAATCAGCGGTTTCGTCGCGGGCGAGGCACAAGCAAACCCCTTTGGACCTGCCTTACCGGTCAGTCCGATGAGTCAACAGAGCGCCGTGCGCAAGGCACAGCAATATCTCGAAATGGAAGCGTTCTCGCGTCTGGGGCTCATCAACCAACTGGTGCAAGGCGAGCATTTCTCAACCGACGACGCAACATACGCCGTCGACAGCCTCAATGTTGACTGGAATCAACAGGCGGTGAAGAAAGCAAAGCAATACCTCGACATGGAAGGGTTCTCCCATGACGGGCTCATCAACCAACTCATCCAAGGCGAAAAGTTCACCCCGTCGCAGGCGGCGTATGGGGTTAATGGTGTCGGGCTCTAGACCGGGTGCACCGAAGCATCTGCGGACGTTGACGCGCGGCGGTTACCACGAAATCATGTCGATGAGCTCAAGCTCGTGGTCGAATGGAACATGGGCCCGCTCGTCCCGCGCGGGCCGACCATTCGGCAGTGCCGAGTGTCGGATCCAGATGGACACGCCTGGGGCTTTACCTTCGTGGAATTGCTTTATCTTCAGGATCTTCGCGGGGTAGTTCACGCCGAGCTTTTCGTCGCGGCCGCCCAGGAACTTACCGACATGGTCCTGCGTCAGGTCCTTCGCACGGATGCGGGTGTTTGACACCACTGCCCCGGTTTCCGGGCCATCTCCCACGATCCCAGCGGCGACATATATCTCTTGGTTGGCTTGTTCTTCTTCGCTCACGCTCTTCATCTCCGTGGACTATTACTCGGTCAATTGTTCGAGCGAACTGCCGTCAGTCTATGGCCGACCACCGACGCATCCTCGGCGTGTCGCGAAGGGTGTTTACCGCATTAAGTCGCCCGCACGCCGGGGTAAAGCCGGGGTGCACGTGGCAAAATGGCTAGTTACCTGATGTTTTAGGTGGTCCGCTGGGAAGCTATCAATTTCGCGGACCACCTCCTTTCCTGTGTACGGCCGAAATTACCCGGCATCTCGCGAGCCGACAACCGAATTCAGCGCTCAGCGATCGCTGACGATGGCCGCGTTGACGAGCTCGGCGAATTCGGTGGCGATCGGGGATCGGAGCAGCCGGTGTCCGTCGAGCGTGTGTACCCGGGCCGCCAGGGTCATGCTCGAGACCAGCCAAATCCCTTGGGCAGCTTGCAGATCCGACGCTCGCAGGGCGCGGTAGTCGCAGTCGTAGCCCTTGGCCCGGGCCACCTCGAAGAGGGCCTGCTGGGTGGTGCCGCGCAGGATCGGATACCAGGGCGGCGGTGTCAGCAGGCACGGATTGCCGTCGGCTCCAGGTTCGGCGGCGATCACGACCGTCGAGCGTGGGCCTTCCAGGATGTAGCCGTCGGAGCTGACGAAGATGACATCGCCGGCGCCCTGCCGGGCGGCGTGCCGCAGCGCTGCCATGTTGACCGCATACGACAGCGTCTTGGCGCCCGCCAGCAGCCACGGCATGGCATCGGCGCCCCGGGCAGGCAGCCCGCGATCCAGCGTGATCGCGGAGAGCCCGTCGCGGCGAACCGCGGTCACCCTTTCCGGGACGGGGTTGACCATCACGTACGCGGTCGGCGCCGCGCCGCCTTCGCGGCCGCGGGTGTAGATCAGGCGCATCGCGCCTTCATCGGAGGTGCCGGCGGCCCACCGCCGCGCCGCCTCCTCGATGGCGTGGCGCCAGCCGGGCAGGTCGGGCTCGGGCAGGTCCATCATCTTGGCGGACTGCGTCAGGCGCTGCAGATGGGAGCCCACCAGGCAGGCGCGGCCGTCGCGCACCAGCAGCGTCTCGAAGATCCCGTCTCCGCGAACGGCCGCGAGGTCGTCGGCGTGCAACAACGGCGTCCCGGGCGGGTGTGCCTCGCCGTCGAGCGTGACGATCACACTCGTCTGGTCGGCCATGGTGGGTAAGCCTAACCGCGAGCGTGCGGCTGGCCGCATGGTCGCGGTCGAGCGTGCGGCTGGCCGCACAGTCGGCCAAGCGCCGCGTCCGTAGAGTTGATTGCGTGACTGCCGTTCCCGCACCCGATCCCGGACCCGACGCCGGCGCGGTCTGGCATTACGGCGATCCGCTGGGCGAGCAGCGCGCCGCCGAGACCGACGCGGTGTTGGTCGACCGCTCGCACCGCGCGGTCCTCACCCTGACCGGTAAGGACCGGCAGGCGTGGCTGCACACCATCTCGACCCAGCACGTCAGCGAACTCCCCGAGGGCACCAGCACGCAAAACCTCAGCCTCGACGGCCAGGGCCGCGTCGAGGACCACTGGATTCAGACGGAGCTCGGTGGCACGACCTACCTCGACACCGAACCCTGGCGGGGCGAGCCGCTGCTGGAATACCTGCGCAAGATGGTGTTCTGGTCCGAGGTCACCCCGAGCTCCGGGGACCTGGCCGTGTTGTCACTGCTCGGTCCGCGGCTGGCCGACAAGGCGGTGCTCGACGCACTGGGCCTGGACGCCCTGCCCGCCGAACTGGCCGCGGTACCAGTCGCCGGGGGCTTTGCGCGGCGCATGCCCGGCGCGCCCGGCGGCCAGGTCGAGCTCGACCTCCTGGTCCCGCGCGGCGAGGCGGCCGGCTGGCGCGACCGCCTGGCGCGGGCCGGCGTGCGCGCGGCCGGGATGTGGGCGTACGAGGCCCATCGGGTGGCGGCGCTGCGCCCGCGACTCGGCATCGACACCGACGAGCGCACGATCCCCCACGAGGTGGGCTGGATCGGTGCGGCCGTGCATCTGGACAAGGGCTGCTATCGCGGACAGGAGACCGTCGCGCGGGTGCACAACCTGGGCAAACCGCCGCGGATGCTGGTGTTGTTGCACCTCGACGGCTCGGTTGAGCGTCCCGCCACCGGCGACGCGGTGCTCGCCGGCGGTCGGGCCGTCGGGCGCCTCGGAACCGTGGTCGACCACGTCGACCTCGGACCGGTGGCGCTGGCGCTCGTCAAGCGTGGCCTGCCGGCGGACACCGAGCTCGCGACCGGCCCGCAGGGCGAGGTTTCCGCGGCGATCGACGTCGATTCCCTCCCGTCCGCCGAACACGTCGGCGCGGGACGGCGAGCCGTTGAACGGTTGCGGGGCGGTGCGAGATAATCGTCGATGACGTCCGCCACAGCGATAGGGGTCACCGACACCCGACCGTGAGGCACGGTAAACTGTCGACAGGACAATAACGACACCAAGAGATCGGAGCCGCCTACTCGTTAGGCCGCTCCGTTATTGCGCGAGGGGGTCCCCCCATGGGCCGCGGCCGGGCTAAGGCAAAGCAGACCAAGGTTGCTCGTGAACTCAAATACAGTTCCCCGCAGACCGATTTCCAGCGGCTTCAGCAGGAGCTGTCGGGCACGACCGCCGACGAACCCGGCGACGACGGCCAAGACGAATCTTGGGTCGACCCCGACGACTGGCGTCGCTGAACCCCTCACCACCACTGTGCCGATGCGCTGAGCATCGGCACAGTTTCTATCAGAACCTCGGGTGTTGCCCGACCAGCTTGGCCCGCGGACCGTCTTTCCCGCCCTTGCCGACGGTGCCCAGCACCCAATTGTCCAGATGCCGCGCGGTCAGGATGGCTTGGGCCCGCTCGGTGTCCTCGGGCGCGACGACGGCGATCATGCCGACACCCATGTTGAAGGTCTTCTCCATCTCCTCGCGGGCCACGCGGCCGCGCTGGGCGATCATGGCGAACACGGGCGCGGGCGTCCACGTGCCGCGGTCGACCTCGGCGACCAGCCCGGGCGGGATGACGCGTTGCAGGTTGCCGGCCAGCCCGCCGCCGGTGACGTGACAGAACGTCCGGACGTGGGTTTCGGCGGTCAGCGCCAGGCAGTCTTTGGCGTAGATGCGGGTCGGTTCCAGCAGTTCCTCACCGAGGGTGCGGCCGAACTCCTCCACGTGACCGGCCAGGTTCATCCGGTCGATCTCCAGCAGGACGTTGCGGGCCAGCGAGTACCCGTTGGAATGCAGGCCGGACGAGCCCATCGCGATGATGACGTCGCCGGGCTTGACGCGATCGGCGCCCAGCACGTCGTCGGCCTCGACGACGCCGATGCCGGTGGCCGAGATGTCGTAGTGGTCGGGTTCCATCAGGCCGGGGTGTTCGGCGGTTTCACCGCCGAGCAGCGCGCAGCCGGCGCGCACACAGCCCTCGGCGATGCCGCTGACGATCGCGCTCAGGCGTTCCGGGACCGCCCGGCCGACGGCGATGTAGTCCTGCAGGAACAGCGGCTCGGCGCCGCACACCACGAGATCGTCGACCACCATGGCGACCAGGTCGAGGCCGACGGTGTCGTGCTTGTCCATCGCCTGGGCGACGGCCAGCTTGGTGCCGACGCCGTCCGTGGAGGCGGCCAGGACCGGCTCGCGGTAGTCGCCGCGCAACGCGAACAGGCCGGCGAACCCGCCGAGCCCGCCACGCACCTCGGGCCGGGTGGCCTTGGTGGCCAACGGCTTGAACAATGCGACGGCGCGCTCACCGGCTTCAATGTCCACCCCGGCCGCCGCGTAGGTGATGCCCTGGCTGCCCGGGTTTCGTCCGGGGCTTTTTCCGGGATCCGTCATCGCGATAAAGGCTACCGGGCGGCGCTTCGCGCCGGTATCAAACGTCTTTGCGGCACCGGGGGCGGTTTCGCTCAGCGGACAATCGGCACTTCATCGGGTGCCAGATCGTCGAGCCCGGCGCCGCGCGCGGCGTTGGCGAGCATGTGCTCGATGACGTTCTTGCCCAGCGCGGATTCCTCGGGCAGTTCGATCGGGTATTTGCCGTCGAAGCAGGCGGTGCACAGCCGCGACGCCGGCTGCTCGGAGGCCGCGACCAGGCCGCGCAGCGAGATGTAGCCCAGCGTGTCCGCGCCGATCGCGTGCCGGACCGCCTCGAGCATCTCCTCTTTGTCTTGCACGGCGTTGGCGATCAGCTCGGCCGGCGAGGGGAAGTCGATGCCGTAGAAGCACGGCCACTTCACCGGCGGCGACGCGATGCGCACGTGCACCTCGAGGGCGCCGGCCTCGCGCAGCATGCGCAACAGCGCGCGCTGGGTGTTCCCGCGCACGATCGAGTCGTCGACGACGATGAGCCGCTTGCCGCGGATCACCTCTTTGAGTGGGTTGAGCTTCAGCCGGATGCCGAGCTGGCGGATGGTCTGCGACGGCTGGATGAACGTGCGCCCGACGTAGGCGTTCTTCATCAGGCCCTGCCCGTACGGGATGCCGGACTCCTGGGCGTACCCGACGGCGGCCGGGGTGCCCGACTCCGGCACGCCGATCACCAGGTCGGCCTCGACCGGGCATTCGCGCGCCAGCCGGCGACCGATGTCGACGCGGGTGGCGTGCACCGAGCGGCCGGCGATCGTGCTGTCGGGCCGGGCGAGGTAGACGTATTCGAACACGCAGCCCTTGGGCTCGGGGTTGGCGAACCGGGTGGAGCGCACGCCGTCGGCGTCGATGGCCAGCAGCTCGCCGGGCTCGATGTCGCGGACGAAGGAGGCGCCGACGATGTCGAGGGCGGCCGTTTCGGACGCCACCACCCAGCCGCGGTCGAGGCGTCCGAGGGAAAGCGGCCGCACCCCATACGGATCCCGGCACGCGTACAAGGTGTTTTCGTCCATGAACGTCAGGCAAAACGCCCCGCGCACGGTCGGCAGCAGCTCCAGCGCCGCCTGCTCCAGGGTGGCGTCGGCCGCGCCGTGGGCCAGCAGCGCGCCCAGGATGTCGGAGTCCGTCGTCGCCGGGGCGGGGTATCGGGTGCCCATCAAGCCCTCGTCGCGGGCGCGCGCGGCAAGTTCGGCGGTGTTGACCAGATTTCCGTTGTGCCCCAACGCAACCCCGGTGCCGGCCGCGGTGTTGCGGAACACCGGCTGAGCGTTTTCCCACGTGGTGTCGCCCGTGGTGGAGTAGCGGCAGTGTCCGATGGCGACGTGGCCCTGCATCGCGGCCAGCGTCTGCTCGTCGAACACCTGGCTGACCAGGCCGAGGTCCTTGAAGACCAGCACCTGGGAACCGTCGGCGACGGCGATGCCCGCGGCTTCCTGCCCGCGATGCTGCAGCGCGTAGAGGCCGTAATAGGTGAGTTTGGCGACGTCCTCGCCCGGCGCCCAGACCCCGAATACGCCGCACTCTTCACGGGGGGAGTTCAAGTCCTGCTCGGGTACTTCGGCTCCAGCGACGGTCACGGTTCGGCGGCTCCCTGGCGAACGATTGGTGACGATTCGGAGTCTACGGGCAGCACGGGCTCCGCGACGAATCCGACGGGCGTGTTGGGCGCCGAAAATCCGAATTCATAACTCTGAACCTGCAGTTCAGGGTTGTATTCAGCTGACACCGAACAGGGGTAACCAGTGGCCTATGTCACCCGCCCGGGAACCCGAGAGCGTCAGCGTCCCGGCGGCCTGCGCGTCCTCGAGCCGCGAAAGGCCGGTGGCCAGCCGCAGCCAGGTCCGCGGATCGGTCTCCACCACGTTCGGCGGCGTGCCGCGGGTGTGCCGGGGTCCGGCGATGCACTGGACGGCGGCGAACGGCGGAATCCGCACCTCGACGCTGGCGCCGGGCGCCACCTCGGCCAGGGTGCGCGCCGTGAGCCGCACCGCGGTCGCCAGGGCGCTGCGGTCGGGCGCCGGGAGAGACTCGTCGCGCAGCCAGTCCAACACGGCCAGCACGGCCTGCCGGGCCTGGGCCGGATCGGCGCTGTGGCGGGCGGGCATACCTCAGGGTTGCACGGCCACCGCGGCGATCGCACCGGCCTCGTTGATGGCCAGATGCGCCAGCATCGGCGCGGCGAGGCTGCCGCAACGGTCGGCCAGCCAACCGAACACCCAGCCCGCGACACCGGTGACCAGCACCGTGCCCGCCACCGGTGCACCCGTCGCCCGCGCGTCCGGGATGTGCGAGAGCCCAAAAGCGGTGGCCTGCAACAACCTTCCGGCGCGCCGGCCGAAGGCCCGGGAGGCCGCCCGGGCCAGTGCGCCGCGGAAGGCGGCCTCCTCGGCCCAGACGGTGCCGACGGGGATGCGCAACAGCAGCCAACCCGGCACGGACTCCGGCGGCTCGCGGACCGCCATCGAGGCCCGCACGATGGGCAGCGCGGACGACGCGGCGATCGCGCTCGCCGCGGCCGCCCCGGCCGCCGAGCCGAGCCGCACCCCCGCCCAGAGCCGCGGCGGGCGCAGGCCCAGCGGCGCGCCGCTCACCGCCATCAGCAGCGCGCCCACGCAGGCCTGCAGGGTGACGCGCCACACCGGGGGCAGCCGTGGGCTGACGAAGCTCCAGCCGACGAGCGCGGCAGCGAGCGACAGCGCGCGAAGCCGGCCTACCCGAAGAATCGCGGCAGCACCGCCTCGGACGTCTCCCGCAGTTCCGCCAGTGACACTGTGAACAGGCCCTGGACCTCGACGGCGTCCGAGGCCTGATCGACGACACCGATGCGGGTCGCGGGCAGCCCCCGCGCCTCGCACATCGACTGGAACCGGCTCTCCTCGGTGCGCGGGACCGCCACTAGCACCCGGCCGGCTGACTCGGAGAACAGCATCACGAACGGATCGGCATCCTCGGGAAGCACGATGCGGCAACCGGTTTCACCGGCCAGCGCCGCCTCCACGACGGCCTGGGCGAGGCCGCCCTCGGACAGGTCGTGCGCGGCGGACACCAGCCCGTCGCGCGACGCCGACGCGAGCACCTCGGCCAGTAGCTTCTCGCGCCCCAGATCCACCTTGGGCGGGAGACCGCCGAGGTGGTCGGCGGTCACCTGCGCCCACACCGAACCGTCGAACTCGTCGCGCGTATCGCCCAGCAGCAGCAGGCTTTCCCCCGGTTCGGTGCCCAGGCCCGTGGGCAGCCGTCGGCTCACGTCGTCGATGACGCCGAGCACGCCGACCACCGGGGTGGGCAGGATGGCCGCCGACCCGGTCTGGTTGTAGAAGCTGACGTTGCCGCCGGTCACCGGAATGCCAAGCGCCGCACAGCCATCGGCGAGCCCGCGGACCGCCTGCGAGAACTGCCACATCACGCCGGGATCCTCGGGCGAACCGAAGTTGAGGCAGTTGGTCACCGCCACCGGCGTCGCGCCGGTGACGGCGACGTTGCGGTACGCCTCGGCCAGCGCGAGTTGGGCGCCGGCGTAGGGATCCAGCAGCGTGTAGCGGCCCGACGCGTCGGTCGACACCGCGATGCCGCGGCCGGTCGACTCGTCGACGCGCAACACCCCACCGTCGGCGTGCTCGGCCAGCACGGTGTTGCCGCGCACGTAACGGTCGTACTGTTCGGTGATGAACGCGCGGCTGCACAGGTGCGGACTGCCAAGTAGCGCAAGCAAAGTCGCGCGCAGCTCGTCGCCGGTGGCCGGGCGGGGCAGGCCCGTCGAGCGGTCCGCGTTCAGGGCGTCCTGCGAGTCGGGGCGCGCGACGGGACGCTGATACACCGGGCCCTCGTGGGCCACGGTGCGCGGCGGCACGTCGACGACGGTCTCGCCGCGCCAGGTGATCCGCAACCGGTCGCCGTCGGTGACCTCGCCGATCACCGTGGCCAGCACCTCCCACTTGCGGCACACCGACATGAAGGCGTCCACGTTCTCCGGCGCGACCACCGCGCACATGCGCTCCTGCGACTCGCTGCACAGGATCTCGGCGGGCGTCATCTCCTTGGCGCGCAGCGGGACGGTGTCGAGCTGGATCGCCATCCCGCCGTCCCCGGCCGACGCCAATTCCGATGTGGCACAGGATAATCCGGCTCCGCCGAGGTCCTGGATGCCGATCACCAGCCCGCCCGCGTAGAGCTCGAGGCAGCACTCGATGAGCACCTTTTCCATGAAGGGGTCGCCGACCTGAACCGAGGGCAGCTTCTTGCGGGAGCTCTCGGCGTCGAAGGTGTCCGACGCCAGCACAGACACCCCGCCGATGCCGTCCAGCCCCGTCCGCGCGCCGAACAGGATGATCTTGTTGCCCGCGCCCGAGGCGAACGCCAAATGCAGGTCCTCCTGGCGCAATACGCCGATACACATGGCGTTGACCAACGGGTTGCCCGCGTAGCACGCGTCGAACACGGTCTCGCCGCCGATGTTGGGCAGGCCCAGCGAATTGCCGTAGCCGCCGATGCCGCGGACCACCCCGTCGACGACGCGGCGGGTGTCCGGCGCGTCCGCGGCGCCGAACCGAAGCTGATCCATCACGGCCACCGGGCGCGCGCCCATAGCCATGATGTCGCGGACGATGCCGCCCACGCCGGTGGCCGCGCCCTGGTAGGGCTCGACGTAGGACGGGTGGTTGTGCGACTCGACCTTGAAGGTGACGGCCCAGCCGTCGCCGATGTCGACGACGCCGGCGTTCTCGCCGATGCCGGCCAGCATCCCGGCGCGCATCTCGTCGGTGGTGGTTTCACCGAAGTAGCGCAGGTGGACCTTCGACGACTTGTACGAACAGTGCTCGCTCCACATCACCGAGTACATCGCCAGCTCGGTGTCGGTGGGCCGGCGGCCCAGGATCTCACGGATCCGCTCGTACTCGTCGTCCTTGAGGCCGAGTTCGTGAAACGGTTGCGGCTGGTCGGGGGTGGTCGCGGCGTGTTCGACGGTGTCGATGACCTGAGTGCGCGCGGTTGTCACGGAAACAGTCTAGAGAGCTAGTGGCCGCGGAGCAGGCGGGCGCTTTCGGCGTCGGCCGGATAGAACAGCTCGACGGCGAGCTCGGCGAGGGTGACGTCGAGCGGGGTCCCGAACGTCGTCAGCGTCGTGAACATCGAGAGCCGTCGCCCGCCGCCGGCGTCGAGTTCGACGGGAACGAGCAGCGCGGCGTTGTCCGGCGGCGAGCTCCACGCCCTGGCGGCGGCGACTCCCGGGTATCCGCGCACCTCCTCCTCGAGCTCCCGCAGCGCGGGGTCCCCGGTGAGGGCGATCGTGCGCTTGAGCTGGTGCAGCAGGTAGCCCGCCCATTCCGGGAAGTTCAGGGTCCGCGCGGCGAGGCCGTCGGGGTGCAGGGACAACCGGTAGACGTTGGGCGGCGGGCCCAGCAGGTGCTCGGGCAGGCCCGCGGTGAGGGCGGACGCCGCGGCGTTGGTGCCCACGATGTTCCAGGCGCGATCGATGACGATGCCCGGGTAGGGGTCGTGGGCGTCGAGGAGGCGCTGCACCGCGGCGCGCGCCGGGGACAGGGCGCCGTCCTCGAGGGGGCGCGACTGATAGCGCGGGGCGAACCCGGCGGCCAGCAGCAGCGTGTTGCGTTCGCGCAGCGGGACGTCGAGGCCCTCGGCGAGGGCGAGCACCATCTCGGGGCTGGGGCGTGAGCGCCCCGTCTCGATGAAGCTCAGGTGCCGCGCCGACACGCCAACGCTGAGCGACAGGTCGAGCTGGCTGACCCGCCGACGCGTGCGCCATTCGCGCAGCAGGACGCCGACCGTCGCGTGGCTCACGAAGCCACGGTAACCATGGCGCGGTAGCCGTCGCGATGACCTCGGAGGTAATTGTGCCGCCGCACGACGCGCGGACACCCTTGAGATGACGCGCTCGATCGGAGCGCCCGACTCGAAGGAGGAACCATGACCGACGTCCAATCCGCCCCGAAGTTCAGCGCCGAGGTATTCGCCGCGTATTGGGCCGCGCCCACCATGGAGCGCGGCTTCGACATCCTGGCCGACGACATCGTCGGCTACTGGCCGGGCAACCCCGAGCCGGTCCGGGGGATCGAGCCGTACACGGCGAAGATCGGCGAATTACTGGATGCCGCACCGGATTTGAAGCTCGAGGTCATCGACAGCGCGACGGTTCCCGGCGCCGCCGAGGGCGAAGAGCTGGTGTTCCTGCACTACGTCGGTCGCGGCACCGGACCGGACGGGCCGTTCGAGATCCGGGGCATCGATCGGGTTCGCACCCGCGACGGCATCGTGGTGGAGAACGTCATCCGCTACGACCCGGTGTTCGTGGGCCACTGAGCTCTGCTGCGCTCGTGGCTTTCCGTGTGAACCCAGGGCGGGCGCCAGGGCTTGAGTGTGAGTTCTGGGCTTCGAGTGTGCGCCGAGGGCGGGAAAATCGCAGAAATCTTGCCCTCAGCACACACGGAAAGCCCTCAGCGCACACTCGAAGCCCTGGGCGCACACTCGGCGCTACTGCTTGACGATGCAGAAGACGTTGGCCTCGGGGTCGGCCAGCACCACCCAGCGGAACGTGTCGCCGAATTGGTGCCGGCCGACCTCGGTCGCCCCCGCAGCCGTCAGCCGCGCCACCTCGGTGTCGACGTCGGCCGCACCCAGGTCGAGGTGCACCCGGTTCTTTCCGGGGGTCGGATCGGGCACCTTCTGGAACCCGAGCCGCAGCCCCTCCGGGAACGTCACCGCAGTGAACTCGTCGGCAAGGATGACGTGCGTCTTGCCGCCGAACTGCTCGGCCCACCAGCCGGCCAGCCCGTCCGGATCGCCGCAGTCGAACGTCACCATTTCCACGTTTAGCGTCATGGCCGGATCGTAGGTCAGCGGGGCGACAGAAAGGCTTGCAGCGCGGCGGAATAGGCCGCCACATCCTGCGCGCCCATCAACTCCCGGGCGGAGTGCATGGCCAGCTGCGGGGCGCCGACGTCGACGGTCGGGATGCCGGTCCGCGCGGAGGCCAGGGGCCCGATCGTCGAACCGCACGGGAGGTCGGCGCGGTGCTCGTAACGCTGCAGCCTGACCCCGGCCTGCCGGCACGCCAGCTCGAACGCCGCGGCGGTGCGGCCGTCGGTGGCGTACCGCAGGTTCGGATGCACCTTGAGCACCGGCCCGGCGTTGACCTCGATCAGGTGGCCGGGCTCGTGCCGCTCGGGGTAGTTGGGGTGGGTGGCGTGGGCCATGTCGGCCGAGGCGAGCAGCGACGCGGGAAGCCGGCGCAGGAAGTCTTCGCGGGTGCCGCCGGCGGCGAGCACGATGCGTTCCAGGACGGTGCCGAGCAGGTTGGACTGCGCGCCGCGGTCGGAGGTCGACCCGACCTCCTCGTGATCGAAGAGCACCAGCACCGGCACGAATTCCCCCGGCTCGGTGTCCAATAGCGCGGCCATCCCGGCGTAGCAGCTGGCCTGGTTGTCCAATCGGGGCGCGCTCAGCAGGCTTGCGTCGGCGCCGATCACCGTCGACGGCGTCAGGTCGTGTGTCATCAGGTCGGCGCTCAGCACATCCGCCGCCACCCCGGCCCGCTCGGCGACATAGTCGAGGAACGAACCCCGTTGTTCCCCAACGCCCCACACCGCGTTGACGTGTCGCTGCGGGTCCAGCGTCACCGACTTGCGGTCCTCGGCCAGGTGGATCGCCAGCTGCGGCACCCGCAGGATCGGCTCGTCGATCCGGACCAGCCGCTGACCGACCCCGGTGCCCTCCCGCACCGACAGCCGCCCGCTGATACCCAGGTCTCGGTCCAGCCAGGAATTGAGCCACGCGCCCCCGTACGGCTCCAGCGCCACCACCCGCCAACCGGCGACCGCCCGGTCCGGGTGCTGCTTGACCCGCAGGTTGGGGCTGTCGGTGTGCGCGCCGACGATCCGGAAGGGCCCGTCGGCCCCGCTCGAATTCCACGCGACCAGCGAGCCGGCCCGCACGACGAAGTAGCGCCCCGGTTGCTCCGGCCAGCGGTCGGTTTCGGCGAGTTCGGTGTACCCGGCCTCGGCCAGACGGGCGGCCACCGTCGCGCAGGCGTGAAACGGCGACGGTGACGCGTCGATGAAATCGCAGAGGCCTGCGGCGCTGGCCGGCATGGTGACCATCATGGCTGTCGGCCTCTCCGTCGCCACGATAGGGTCGGCAGCGTGCCTCCGGTACAGCCCCAACCCATCCTCCAGCCGCTGACACCGGCCGCGATCTTCCTCGTCGTGACCATCGACGACGGCGGGGAGGCGGCGGTGCATGACGCGCTGCCGGACATTTCCGGGCTGGTGCGCGCCATCGGTTTCCGCGAGCCGCCGAAACGGTTGTCGGCGATCACCTCGATCGGCTCCGACGCGTGGGATCGCCTGTTTTCCGGGCCGCGGCCCGCCGAACTGCATCCGTTCCTCGCGCTGAAGGGCCCGCGGCACACCGCCCCGGCGACGCCCGGGGACCTGTTGTTCCACATCCGGGCCGAAAGCCTGGACGTCTGTTTCGAATTGGCCGACCGCATCCTGCGGTCGATGGGCGGCGCCGTCACCGTCGTCGACGAGGTGCACGGATTCCGGTACTTCGACAATCGTGACCTGCTGGGGTTCGTCGACGGCACCGAAAACCCCGACGGCCCAATCGCGATCAGCGCCACGGCCATCGGCGACGAGGATCCCGACTTCGCGGGCTCGTGCTACGTGCACGTGCAGAAGTACGTGCACGACATGTCGTCGTGGAATTCGCTGTCCGTCACCGAGCAGGAACTGGTGATCGGCCGAACCAAGCTGGAAGACATCGAACTCGGCGACGACGACAAGCCGGCCAACGCCCACATCGCCCTCAACGTCATCACCGACGACGACGGCACCGAGCTGAAGATCGTGCGGCACAACATGCCTTTCGGCGAGTTGGGCAGGGCCGAGTACGGCACGTACTTCATCGGGTATTCGCGGACGCCTACCGTTACCGAGTGGATGCTGGAGAACATGTTCCTCGGCGACCCGCCCGGCAACACCGACCGCATCCTGGACTTCTCCACCGCGGTCACGGGCGGCCTGTTCTTCTCCCCCACCGTCGATTTCCTCGACGACCCACCGCCCCTGCCGGCGCCGCTGGTGACAGCGCGACCGGCCCTACCGGCATCTGACGACGGCTCACTCGCGATTGGCAGCCTGAAAGGAACCTCTCGATGAACAACCTCTACCGCGACCTGGCACCCGTCACCGAAGTCGCCTGGGCGGAAATCGAATTGGAGGCCACCCGGACCTTCAAGCGCCATATCGCGGGGCGGCGCGTCGTCGACGTCAGCGAGCCCGGCGGACCGGTCACCGCGGCGATCAGCACCGGCCGGCTCCTCGATGTCGACGCACCCACCGACGGGGTGGTGGCGCACCTGCGAGAGAGCAAACCCCTTGTCCGCCTGCGTGTTCCGTTCACCCTGTCGCGCTACGAGATCGACAACGTCGAGCGCGGAGCGAACGATTCCGACTGGGACCCGGTCAAGGAGGCGGCCAAGAAGCTGGCGTTCGTCGAGGACCGGGCCATCTTCGAGGGCTACGCCGCCGGGTCGATCGACGGCATCCGTACTTGCAGCTCCAACCCGACGTTGAAGCTGCCCGAGGATCCCCGCGATATGCCCGACGCCATCTCGCAGGCGTTGACCGGGCTTCGCCTGGCCGGTGTCGACGGCCCCTATTCGGTGCTGCTGGCCGCCGATGTCTACACCAAGGTCAGTGAGACCACCGAACACGGCTATCCGATCCGCGAGCACCTCAACCGACTGGTCGACGGCGACATCATCTGGGCGCCCGCCATCGACGGCGCCTTCGTGCTGACCACCCGCGGCGGCGACTTCGACCTGCAGCTGGGCACCGACGTCGCGATCGGGTACCTCAGCCACGACGCCGAGACGGTGCAGCTGTACCTGCAGGAGACGCTGACGTTTTTGTGCTACACCGCCGAAGCGTCGGTCTGCCTGGCGCCGTAGACGCTAGAGGTCCAACACGAGGTCGCTTTCCGGCGCCGCCGAGCAGATCAGCACTTCGCCCGCACCGGGCGGTTCCAGCGGCATCTGGATGTACCTGGCGCTGCCCGCGACGACACCGGTGACACACACGTGGCACACCCCGCTTCGGCACGAGAAACGGGTCGGCACATCACTCGCCTCGGCGAATTCGAGGATGCTTTTGTAATCCGGCGACCAGTTGACGGTCAGGCCGCTGCGTGCGAAGGTGACGGGCGGCCCGGCGCCCGGGGTTCCGGCCGGGGGATGCGGCGGCCTGCGGGCACCCGTCTCGACGACGCCCGGGTTGATCGCCGGTAGCGCACCGAACAATTCGCTGTGGATGTGTGCCGGGTCGAGCCCGAGGGCGGTGAGGTGGTCGCGGACGTCGGCCATGAATTGCGTTGGGCCGCAGAGGTAAACGGTGGCATCGGACGGCAGGCCCAGGGCAGCGATCGACTGTTGGTTGAGACGGCCCTGGGTCTCGGTGTAGAAGACCCGCTGCCGAGCATGGGGCAAGGACTCGATAAGAGCCGCGACTTCGGTGGCGAACGCCTGGGTTTGGGGATTGCGGGTGGTGTGCAGCCACCAGATGTCGCGACCGCTGCCGGCGGCCGAGAGCGCGTGCAGCATTGCCAGCACGGGCGTTGCGCCGATTCCCGCCGAGAAGAGGACGACCGGATTGCGGTCCTCGGTGAGATAGAAGTCGCCGCGTGGCGCGGCCGCGTCTATCACCGCGCCCGGCTGGATGTGGGCGTGCAGCCAGGCGCTCACCTGGCCGTGGTCTTCGCGTTTGACGCTGATCCGGTAAACGCCCTCGGCGGGATCTCCCGACAGCGAATAGCTGCGCAGCGGCGCCGGGTCGCCCGCGCCTGCGAGTCGCACCGGGAGGTACTGGCCAGGCAGCGGTGGCGGCAGCGCGGAATGGTCCTCGGGCTCGAGGAGGATCGACAGCACCTGCGGGCTTTCCCGGTGCACCTGGCTGACCCGCAACGGACGAAATCCATTCCATGCCGGTTCGACGCCGATTTCTGGTACCGCGCTCGTGGGTTCGGCCAGCATGTCGCGGAAGGACTGTTGCCAGCCCGGGCTGAGCGCCGCCACGTCGACGATCTTGCGGAGTTGCTCGGTGTTGCGGTTCGGCAGGTACAACAGTGCGTCGATGTCGGCGACGCTGAGCTCGTGACGGCCACGCCGGGTCCGCACGATGTCGTCGCCCGCGCAAACCCTGCCCTCACTGATCACCCGAAAATAGAAACCCGGGCGATGTTGGGAAACAAGCAGGCTGGGCATCCTGGGTTCGTTGAGGCGCATGCCGACCCGAAAGCAGGTGACCCGCGGCTGGGTGACCTCGAATTCCGCCTCGCCGATGCGGTAGCGATCACCGATGCAGACCTCGTCGTCGGCGAGCCCGGTGATCGTGAAATTCTCCCCGAATTGGCCTGGTTCCAGGTCGTCACGACCGAGGTAGGCCCGCCAAAAGTCATACGACTCAACCTGATAAACCATGACGGCGCGTTGCTCGCCGCCGTGGCCGCCAAGGTCACCCTGACCGTCACCGTCAATGTTGAGCCGGCGCACCATGACCGGCCCTTCGACCGGAGTCTTCCATATCCCGGTGTAGACCGTCTGGTCACGCCATTGGACGTCTTTGGGCATGCCCACATTTACCGAAACAAGCCTGCCCACCGCGTCACCTCTAACTGCCTCGACCTAGACCAGCGGTTCGCCGCCGTCCACCTTCAGCGTCATACCGGTCATGAACGTGTTCGTCATCGCAAACAGCACGGCGTTGGCAACATCTTCCGGCGTGCCTATCCTTCCCACCGGGTTGCCGTCGGCGATGTGCTGAAAGTACTCCCGCTTGCCGTCTTCGCCCAACGCGTCCCAGGCTCCGGTATCGATCACTCCTGGAGAAATCGCGTTGACCCTGATGGGCGCGAGTTCGACGGCCAGCCAGCGGGCGAGGAAGTCGACGGCGCCGTTGGTGATGCCCACCCCTAGATAGCCGACGTTGTGCTTGAACGCGTGCACGCCCGAGAACAGCACGAATGATCCGCCCGGTTTGATCTGCGGCGCAAAGTGTTTGGCCAGCATGGCGGGTCCGATGACCTTGGTGTCGAAAGAGAGCAGCAGCTTTTGCCGGTCTAGGTCGCGCAGCTTCCCACGGGCACGTGCCGAGGCGGTCGATACCACGTGGTCGACCGCGCCCAGCCGACCGGCCAGGTCGGCGATCGACTCGTCGTCGGTGATGTCGACGGCCTCGGCGGTGATGTCGCCGTCGCTGTAAGCGGCGGCCAGTTTCGCTCGATCCCGGCCGGCGACGACGACGCGCGCGGCGCCTTCCGCCTGCGCGAGCATGGCGATGGCGCGGGCGATCCCGCTGCCGCGCCCGATCACCACGACCGTTTTGTCCCGCAACGCGTTACCCACCGTGCTTCCGCTCCTCCGATACAAATGGGATGGATATCCCAGAATATGCAAACCCCGGCGCCGGTGACAACCTGTCCGGTCGCGTGCATACTGGGTCATATAACCCAAAAAGGATGCGGGGGACGTCATGCCGGCTGTTCATCATCGATACGCCACCGTCGACGGTCATCGGCTGTTCTTCCGCGAGGCCGGCGATCCGGCAGCGCCGGCGCTGGTGCTGTTGCACGGCTTTCCCTCCAGCTCGTACATGTTCCGCCACCTGATTCCTGCACTGGCCGATCGGTACCACGTGATTGCGCCCGACCACCTTGGCTTTGGTTTGTCGGACGCGCCGTCCGTGGACGAGTTCGACTACACCTTCGAGGCGCTCACCGACCTGACCGCCGGCCTGCTGCGCGCGATCGGCGTCGACCGATATGCCATGTACGTACAGGACTACGGCGCCCCGATCGGGTGGCGGCTGGCGCTGCGCCATCCCGCCGCCATCACCGCGATCATCACCCAGAACGGCAACGGCTACGACGCGGGATTCGTCGAGAGCTTCTGGAAAGTGTTGTGGACCTACCAAAACGAGCCGACGCCCGACACCGAGGCCCCGGTGCGGCAGTTCCTCACGCTGGACGCCACCCGATGGCAGTACGTCACCGGCGTCCCCGACGAGACCCTCGTCGACCCGGAATGCTGGTATCACGACTACGCGCTGATATCCCGGCCCGGAAACGACGAGGTGCAGTTGCAGCTGCTGCGCGACTACGCGACCAACCCGCCGCTCTATCCGCGCCTGCACGAGTACTTCCGCGCGACCCGGGTGCCGCTGCTGGCGGTGTGGGGCCGCGGCGACGAGATCTTCGGGCCGGCGGGCGCGGAGGCGTTCGCCGACGACCTGCCCGATGCGGAGATCCATCTGCTGGACGGCGGGCACTTCCTGCTCGAGTCCGCACTCGACGAAGTCGTCGGGCTGATCCGCGACTTCCTCGGCAAGGTCCTCGTGGTCGCCTGACGGGCCCGCGGGCGGCGCCTCCATTAATGGGTTGAAGATCCCATAGTTCGGAGCGTCCGCGGGTTAGCCTGACGCGATGGCCGATGTTCAAGACGAACAACGGTTGACCGCCAAGGGGCGCGCCACCCGCGACCGGATCGTGGAGGCGGCCGCCCAGCTGATCGTCACCGAGGGCCTGTCGGCGGCGAACATGGAGAACGTGCGCCGCGCGGCATCGGTCAGCGGCTCCCAGCTCGCACATTATTTCGCCGACAAAGGCGCGCTGATCCGCGCGGTCATCAGGCGTCAGATCGGCGTGGTTCTGGACTTTCACCGCCAGCCACGGCTCCACGGCCTGCAGTCGTTCGACGACTACGAGCGGTGGATCGACCTCAACATGCGCTACCTCAGACGCATCGGATACTTCGGCACTCCCACCTACCACGCCCTGGCCGCGCAGTTGGCGAAGTCCGACGACGCGACGCGCGAAACGCTGGGGGCCGGATATTGGCAATGGGTCGAGCTACTCGAGGAGTCCACCCGGCGCATGAAGGACGACGGCGTTCTAGTCGCGGATGCCGTCCCGCGACGCATAGCGCTGGTCATCGTCAGCGCTCATCAGGGAGGCGGCACCCTGGCCTTCACCTATCGAGCGGAATGGCCGCACGCCGACGCCGTTCGTTTCGCGGTCAACTATCTGCGCATGTTCGCCGCCGATGCGGCCGAACGGGTACCGCGGCCCGCCCGGCGTGCCCGCGGCCGCGCAGTACGTCGAAATATCAACGACGACAGCGCATCACCGCTCACTAGCAAGGGGCTGGCGACGCGGGAGCGGATCGTCGAGGTCGCCGCCCGGCTGATGTTCGAGCGCGGCGTCGCCAACACCAGCATCGAACAGGTGCGCCGCGGCGCCGGGGTGGGCGGCTCGCAGATCTCGCACTACTTCAGCGACAAACGCGATCTGACCCGACACGTCATCGCCGCGCGGCGCGACGACGTCCGGGAATTTCACACCCGACCGGCGCTGGGTAAGCTCGACAGCCTCGATGCCCTGCAATCGTGGTCCGACGCCGTCACGGCCGACATCGACACCGTCTACCGCGTCGGCGGTTGCGTCTACGGCTCATTGGCCGGCGAGCTGATCGACGCCGACGACGAGGTGCACGGCGATCTCTCCGCCGGATACGACCAGTGGATCGGGCTGTTTCAGGCGGGCCTCACGGCGATGCGGCTTCGCGGCGACCTGCGCCCCGACGCCGACCCGCGACACCTCGCCGCGTCGCTGGTCCTCGCGCACCAGGGCGGCGCGACGGTGACCTATGCCACCGGTGATCCGGAGCCGATGCGGGCCGCCGTCTTTGCCGCGGTCGATTACGTGCGTTCCTTTGCGCCCGCGCCCCGCCCGACACGTCGCACAGCAAAAGCCTGACCGGATTACGGAGACCCACTCTGGACAGATTGGGTCTTCTAGCCCATAATACTGGGTTGTATAGCCCATTCAATGTGGCTGCGGGCGAGCGGGGATTCATTGCGTCGGTCCGATGGCGCATATCCATATCCGAAGGCCACCAACAGATTTAGGAAGAGGAAGCAATGTCAGCCATCTCCTCTCCCCAGCTGCCCACCGCGCCGGCGGTAGTGCGGGAGCAGCCCGGCGGGGACACCATGCGCGCGATCGTCCTGAAGGGTTTCGGCGGGCTCGACAACCTCGTCTACACCGACATCCCCAAGCCGCTGCCCAAGGACGGCGAGGTTGTCATCGAGGTGAAAGGGTTCGGCATCAACCACGCCGAGATTCACATGCGCCGCGGGGAATGGGCGGAAGCCGCAGAGGTCAGCGGCATCGAATGCGTGGGAATCGTCGATGCGCGTCCCGGAGGCGAGTTTCCGGTGGGCGCCAAGGTCGCGGCGCTGATGGGCGGGTTGGGTCGAACGATCAACGGCAGCTATGCCGAGTACACCCGGGTGCGCGCGGCGAACGTCGTCCTGCTGGATTCGGACCTGCCGTGGTCACAGCTTGCCGCGCTGCCGGAAACGTACGCGACCGCTTGGACGTGCCTGTTCCGCAACCTCGAACTGACGGCAGGACAGACGCTGGTGATCCGCGGCGCGACGTCGGCGTTGGGCCAGGCGGCGCTCAAAATGGCCGTGGCCACCGGGGCGAACGTCATCGCCACCGCGCGCAGTCGCGAGCGCTTTCCCATGCTCGAGAAGTTGGGGGCCGTCCGCGTCGAATTGGAGCGCACCGACCTTGCCGCCCACATCGCCGAGGCCAAGCGCATCGATGCCGTCCTCGATTTCGTCGGCAACAGCACCATCCTCGACTCGCTCGACATGCTGCGCCGCGGCGGCTCCGCCTGTCTGGCCGGCTGGCTCGGCGGACTTGCACCCATCGGCGATTTCAACCCGCTCGCGCGGATGGCCAGCGGTGTGAACTTCACCTTCTTCGCCAGCCCCGTGTTCGGCAATCCCGGCTTCCCGGTGTCGGACGTGCCGCTGAGTGACATCGCACGGCAGGTGGCGGAGGGCGAACTCGACGCAACCCCGGCACGCGTTTTCGGGTTCGACCAGATTCACGAGGCCCACCGCGTGGCGGAGTCCGGAGAGGCTGGCGGCAAGGTGGTCGTCGTGATGGACTGAGGCCGGATGTCCACCCACCGAAGGAATGCCGAAGGCCAGCCATGCCCACTATCAAGCCGTCCATGCTCGTCTTCGACGTGAATGAGACGCTCATCGACATCGATTCTCTCGCACCGCTTTTCGTGGAGAAGTTCGGCGACGAGCGGGTGTTGCGCGACTGGTTCGCGCAGCTGATCATGTACTCGATGACCGTCACGCTGGCGGGTAATTACGTGAATTTCTCCACCCTCGCGCAGGGCGTACTGCGCATGCTCGGCGACATCCATGGCGTACCTGTCACGCAGGACGACCTGCAAAGCCTCAAGATCGGTTTGCTCACAATGCCGGCGCACCCGGACGCGGCGGACGGGCTCGCCGCCCTGCGCGACAACGGTTTCCGCCTGGTCACCCTGACCAACTCGCCGCCCAACCCCAACGGTCCCACGGCGCTGCAGAATTCGGGGCTGGCCGATTTTTTCGAACACCAGTTGAGCGTCGACGCCTGCCACGCCTTCAAGCCCGCTCCGGCGGTGTACCGGCACGTCTGCGACACACTCGGGGTGGCACCCGCGGAATGCATGATGGTGGCCGCCCACGTGTGGGACACGCTCGGCGCGCAGCACGTCGGCTTCAGCTCCGCTCTCATCACCCGGCCCGGCAATCCGCCGCTGCCGGTTGACGGGCTGCCGCAGCCGGACCTCGTCGTGGGGGACATGCGCGAACTGGCCGAGCGCCTCATCGAGGGGAGGAGCTGAGGTATGGCAACGGTCATCGAACAGGGCCGCGACGTCTATGACGTCGTCGTGCTCGGCGCCGGACCGATCGGCCAGAACGCCGCGGAGCGCGCCCGGGCATCGGGTCTCAGCGTCGCCATGGTGGAGCGCGAACTCGTCGGAGGCGAATGTTCTTACTGGGCCTGCGTGCCCAGTAAGGCGTTGCTGCGCCCGGTGATTGCCGTCGCAGACGCCCGACGGGTCGACGGCGCCCGCGAGGCGGTCAGCGGTTCCATCCGCAGCGCGGGGGTCTTCGGCCGCCGCAACCGCTATGTCAGCGACTGGGACGACAGGGGCCAGGCCGACTGGGTGCGGGGAATCGGCGCCACGTTGATTCGCGGGCACGGCCGGTTGGACGGTCCGCGAAAGGTCACCGTCACCACACCCGGCGGCGAGCAGCCGGTGCTGACCGCCCGGCACGCGGTCGTGGTCTGTACCGGCAGCCGTCCCGCTCTCCCCGACTTGCCCGGCATCGCCGAGGCCAGACCCTGGACCAACCGCCAGGCCACCGAAAGCAGCCATGTCCCGGAGCGCCTCGCCGTTGTCGGTGCCGGCGGCGTGGGTGTCGAAATGGCCACCGCCTGGCAGGGATTGGGCTCACAGGTGACCCTGCTGGCCCGCGGTTCCGGCCTGTTGCCCCGGATGGAGCCATTCGTGGGCGAACTCATCGGCCGCGGACTCGTCGAGGCGGGCGTGGACGTCCGCGTGGGAACGTCGGTCCGCGCGCTGCGCCGGCCCGACGGCGCGAGAGTGGTCCTCGAATTGGACGACGGATCCGAACTGGAAGTCGACGAGGTGCTTTTCGCCACGGGCCGGGCACCGCTCACCGACGACATCGGCCTGGACACGGTGGGACTGACGCCGGGCAGCTGGCTCGACGTCGACGACACCTGCCGGGTGCGGGCCATCGAGGACGGCTGGCTGTATGCGGCGGGCGACGTCAACCACCGGGCCCTGCTGACCCATCAAGGCAAATACCAAGGGCGCGTCGCCGGCGCGGCCATCGGGGCCCGCGCGGCGGGAACGCCGTTGGACACCGCGCCGTGGGGCGTGCACGCGACCACCGCCGACCATTACGCCGTGCCGCAGGCCTTCTTCACCGACCCGGAAGCCGCGGCGGTCGGGCTGACCGCGCGGCAGGCGTCGGAAGCCGGACACCGCGTGCGCGCGGTCGACGTGGAAATCGGGAACGTCGTGATGGGGGCCAAGCTCTACGCCGACGGGTACACCGGTCGGGCCCGGATGGTGGTCGACCTGGATCGCGGCCACGTCCTCGGCGTCACGCTGGTCGGCCCCGGGGTCACCGAGATGCTGCACTCGGCCACCATCGCCGTCGCCGGCCAGGTGCCCGTCGACCGGCTGTGGCACGCCGTGCCGTGCTTCCCGACGATCAGCGAAGTGTGGCTGAGGCTGCTCGAGGCCTATCGGGACGCAGACGATAATTGACCCATGGCGACCTCAGACGGATTTCACCCAGACTTCGACGACGCGGCCACCGAGGTCACGCGCCACCGTGTGCACCACGTCAAGGCGTCGGACATCAGTTCCGACACCGCGCAATCGGAGGGCCTGCGCCGGTTCGCGGCCCTGTCTGGCAAGTCGGTCGGCGCCGAGAAGCTGTGGATGGGCGAGACCCACGCCGCGCCGAGTTCCGCTTCGGACAACCATCATCACGGCGAATCGGAGACCGCGATCTACGTCCGAAGCGGCAACCCGGAGTTCGTCTTCCACGACGGCACCCGAGAGGTGCGCATCTCCACCGCGCCCGGCGATTACGTCTTCATCCCGCCGTACCTGCCGCACCGGGAGGAAAACCCCGACCCGAACTCCCCCGCCGAAGTCGTGATTGCGCGCAGCACCCAAGAGGCCATCGTTGTCAATCTGCCCGAGCTGTATCCGCTGAAAGACGCTCAGTAGACCGCGATTTCGATGAGATTCCCGTCGACGTCGCGGCAGTAGTGCGAGGTCATCGGCCCCAACGCGCCGGTCTTGGTCACCGGCCCGGAGACGATGTCGACGCCGCATGCGGTGAGGTGGGCGCGAACGTCCTCCGGCGTCGCCCGCGTGATGAAGCACAGGTCCGCGGAGCCGGCGGCTTCGACGGACCCGGTCACCCAGTCGGGATCGTCGGCCAGCGCCCCGACGGGTCGCAGGTTGATCTTCTGGCTTCCGAACGACACCGCGGTCCGCCGCGACGGTCCGAACGTCTCTCGCCGCATGCCCAGCACCCGCCCATACCACGAAGCGGTGGCCTCAACGTCGTTGCAGTTCAACACGATATGATCGATGCGTTCCACCGCGAAGCCCACCGTCAACCCTCCTCGTTCGTGCGCAGCTGCGTCGCGAGCGCGGTCGCCAGCTGGTCGGCGGCACTCTCGTCGAGCGCCTCGTGAGCGAAAATCATTCTGTACCAGAGTAATCCAAACGCCTGATCGACAACGGTTGCCGACGGTTCGCCGGCGGGGATCTCACCGCGGGCTCGCGCGCGGGCGAGGATTCCAGCCAATTCGTCCCGCCTCGCCGCGGTGAACGCCGCGAGCCGATCCATGGTGGCGTCATCGGCAAGCGCCTCCCGCAGCACCCCGAGGAGCAGGCTGCGGTTATCGGGCGCGGCGGTGAAGGTGGCTCGCAAAAACAGGCGGAGGTCGGAGTGCAGGTCGCCACTGTCCGGTGCCGGTGCGACCTGCTCCGCCCGGTGGATCATCGCGTCGAGCAGCACCGCGCTCTTCGAAGGCCACCAGCGATAGATGGTCTGCTTGCCGACCCCCGCCCGCTCGGCGATGGCGTCGACGCTGATCGGCCCGCCGCCGTCGGCGAGCAACTCGGCCGCCGCCTGCAGGATCGCCCGCTCCGCCGCGTTGTTGCGTCGGCTACCGGTGTGCGGCCGTCGGGGCGTCACAGCCTGAAGGCTAGCGTTCCGATTGACGAGACCGCTAGTCTCGACAATGCTAACGACATGACCACCCCAGCCCGCGAACGCAAGCGCCGCCGCACCGGCTTCTTCCATCGACGCATCGCCAACCCCATCACCCGGCGGCTGCCCACCCAGGTGCTGCTGGAGACCACCGGCCGCAACAGCGGGCGACCGCGGCGAACGCCGATCGGCGGGCGGCTCGACGGTGCCACGTTCTGGCTGGTGTCCGACCACGGCGAAGCGTCCGACTACGTGCGAAACATCAAGGCGAACAACAAGGTTCGGATCCGCATTCGGGGCCGCTGGCGTGCGGGGACGGCCTCGCTGCTGCCGGACGACGACCCGCACGCCCGCCTGGAAGCGCTGCCGCGGTTCAACAGCGCGATGGTGCGC
Source organism: Mycobacterium sp. 1554424.7 (assembly GCF_001665295.1). Classification (GTDB taxonomy): domain Bacteria; phylum Actinomycetota; class Actinomycetes; order Mycobacteriales; family Mycobacteriaceae; genus Mycobacterium. The sequence goes on from NZ_LZSE01000105.1 coordinate 207,432, forward strand.
GCGTTGGGCACCGACCTGCTGACCGTGCGAATCGAGCTGGACGGAAAGCAGCGGTCGCCTTGACCACGGACCGCGCCCGATGCTAAGCAGGTGCTCAGCATCGCGGTTAGCGGCTGCCCGCGTTGCGGGGTGGAGGAGGACACAATGACGGCCACCGAGCTGGTCTTCGACCCGTTCTCGGAAGAGTTTTTCAACGACCCCTACCCGACGTATCGGCGGATGCGCGAGGAGGCGCCGGTCTACTACAACGCGGAGCACGACTTCTACGCGCTCAGCCGCCACCAGGACGTGGCTGCCGCGTTCAAGGACCACGAGACGTATTCGTCGGCGCGCGGGATCGACCTCGCCATGGTCAAGAACGACAGCCTCCCGGCGGAGGCCAAGTCGATGATCTTCATGGATCCCCCCGAGCATCGGCGCATGCGCAGCCTGGTCAACAAGGTCTTCACGCCGCGAGCGATCACCGCGTTACAGGACAGCGTGACCGAGCTGATCGACTACCACCTGTCGCGGGTCGATCCCCGGCAATTCGATGTGGTCGCCGACTTCTCGGCGCTGTTTCCCGTCGAAGTGATCAGCACGGTCCTCGGGGTTCCCGCCGAGCATCGCCAGCAAATCCGGCATTGGGTCGACGCGTCGCTGCACCGCGAGCCCGGCCAGATCGAGATGAACGAAACCAACTGGGAGGCCGTGACTTCGGTCGGGGCGTTCTATTACAACCTGATTCAGGAAAGACGCAAGCAACCGCAGGACGACATGATCAGCGGCTTGATCGCCGCCGAGGTGGAGCGCGACGGCGGCACCACCCGCCTGGACGACGTCGAAATCACCGGGTTCGCAGTCCTTTTGGGGGGCGCCGGTGCCGAGACCGTCACCAAGCTGGTCGGCAACGCGATCGTGCAGTTCGCGCGCAACCCCGACCAATGGCAAAAGCTGCTCGACGACCGCTCCAAGCTGCCCGCCGCGATCGAGGAGGTGCTGCGCTACGAGGCACCCGCGCAGTACAACGTCCGCTACTCGCTGAAAGACGTTCGCCTGCACGGCGTCACGATCCCCGCCGGCAAGCCGGTATTCCTGTTGGGCGGGGCGGCGAACCGCGATCCCGACGCCTTCACCGACGCGGACACATTCGACATCGACCGCGATCGCTCGGAGGCGCAGAACCTCGGCTTCGGATACGGCGTGCACAGTTGCCTGGGGGCCGCGCTGGCCCGGATGGAAAGCGCGATCGCTCTGGGGAAGCTGCTGGACCTGATGCCGCGCTACGAGGTGATCTGGGCCGGCTGCAAACGGGTGACGATGCAAAACGTCGCGGGCTGGTCCAACGTTCCGGTGCGGGTGCTCGCCTGAGCGCGATCCCCTCGCTCAGCCAATTCTCAACATTTTCTTCGCTCCCGGCTAGCTCGGCTCAAAGGATCCGCCAAGCCGGCGGCCTCAGTATCGAGTCATGTCGAGTGAGCCGTTCTGCGCAGACCTGGTCGAGCGCTACCTGTGCACGCGCGGCAGCCGCTACTTCCGGGGCCGGCACGACGGAGAGTTTTTCTACGTCGCCAACACCCGCCCGCGTCGGCTTCACGTCCATCTCGAGGTCTGCCCGACGCAGGGCGACGTACTGATCGTCCGGGTAACCCCCGCATGCTTCTTTCCCGCCACCGACCGGCCATGGTTGACGCACTTCGCCGACACGTGGAACGCGCAGGACCGGCAAGTCATCGCCGTGGTGCACGGCTCGTCCGACCCGCAGCGCATCGGCGTGGTGGCGCGCAGGTCGCAATGGATCCGCAAGGGCGTCTCGTTCGAGGACTTCGCCTCCCTGGTCGACGCCGCCATCGCCGACGCGATCGATCTGTTCGGGCAGCTAGAACCCACAGTCGTTCCGGCCGAAGTGCCTTCGACGGCACACCAGTTGGTGCGCGACGCCGGTTGAGGGGTCCGACGCGCGGACTAGGTCATGGCGGGCCCCGGTGTATCGGGCCGGCTCGCCGAACTCGGCCCTGATCGCGCCCCACGGGTCGGCGTAAATCCCCGGCCAATCCCGGTAGGCCGCACGCCTTTTGAGGAATTGACGCACGAGGGGTGAGATCACCCGTGCCGGTTGGCGCCGCCAGCCGGCGGCCGCACGCATCTCGGCCAGCATGTCCGGCCAGGGATGGCGCTGGAATTGCAGCGCCTGCTGAGCGCGGGTGGTGTCCATCCAGTCGGTGACGTACCAGTCCTCGTCGCTGTCGGGATCGCCCGGCCTGCCCCCGGGCAGGACGTCGACCAGGCCGCGGGCGGTGGCCAATGCCTTGCCGACGTCTCCCTGGCGGAGCAGGTGTGACTCGTCGCCGCCGACCAGCAGGATTTCGCCGAGAACATCGGCCGTCGTCGCGGCGGCGAAAGCGAGCGCTGCGTCGCGGACATCGATCGTGTGGATGCGCCCGTCGGTCGGCAGTGCGCTCTCCAAGTATGGCGCGTCCATGTTGAGCGGCATCGCGCCCAGGTCCACGCTCAGGACTCCGGCCAGCCGAAGGATCACCCCGTCCAGGCCAGAACCCCGTACGTGGCCTTCGACCTCCGCCTTGTGCGCGCCGTACAGATCGGTCGGCCGCAGCGGAGTGTCAGCGCGCAACAGGTCGGGGTGCCGGTGCGGGTTGCGCGCGCCATGCACGGCATTGCTCGACGCCTGGATAAAGCGCACCCGATCCTGGCTCGACTGCGCGGCACGCAGCAGCGCCACGGTCGCGTCCACGTTGACGCGGCGGGCCAGGGCGGCGTCGCGATAGATCGACGGCGGAATGACCGCGGCCAGATGAATTATCACCGTCGGCGAGGTGTCGGCGACGAGGCGATCGACCTGGTTCGGGTCGGTCAGGTCCGCCCAGTCCGCCTCCGCTCCCGCCGGCAGCGACCTCGCGGCCTTGCGCTGATCGCGGGTGCCGAGGTCGGTGGCGACGACGCGATGGCCGGCGGCAACCAGGCGGCGCACCGTCTGCGAACCGACCAGCCCGAAACCCCCCGTGACAAGAACCTTTTCCGACATCTCCCCCCGATGTGCGACGAGTTATCAGCAAACGGATATGACATTCTCTAAAATGGAGAGTAGCATATGCCATGCTGGCGCTGAGGTTTGAGACCGGCGTCACACCGGCTATCACTAGCAAATGGCAGAAACACGACGGCGGGGAGCCATGAAGGTTGTTGAGACAGCGGACAATCCTGAAACCGCCAAGTGGGATCCGGCTCTCACCGAGCAGGTCTCCAAGGCCCTCGGACCGGTCATCAAGCGGTATTATCGCGCCGAGGTGCGAAACATCGACAATGTCCCGTCGACCGGCGGGGCGCTCGTGGTGTCCAATCACTCAGGCGGCATGTTCACTCCCGACGTGCTGATCTTCTCGCCGGCCTTCTACGAGAGGTTCGGCTACGACCGCCCCGTCTACACCCTGGGCCATTACGGGCTGTTCATGGGTCCGCTGGACGGGTGGCTGCGCCGCCTCGGGGTCATCGAGGCGAGCCGCGAAAACGCGGCCGCCGCTTTGCATTCGGGTGCGGTGGTGCTGGTCTTCCCGGGCGGCGACTACGATTCCTACCGGTCCACCTTCAGCGCGACCACCATCGACTTCGACGGTCGCACCGGCTACGTCAGGACGGCGATCGAAGCCGGGGTGCCGATCGTTCCCACCGTGTCCATCGGCGCCCAGGAGACGCAGCTGTTCCTGACCCGCGGCAACTGGCTGGCGCGCACGCTGCGACTGACGAAGGCCCGGATCAACATCTTGCCTATCAGCTTCGGTTTCCCGTTCGGCCTAAGCGTGATCTTGCCGCCCAACCTGCCGCTGCCGGCCAAGATCGTCACGGAGGTCCTCGAGCCGATCGACATCGCCGCCCGCTTCGGCGACGATCCCGACATCGACGAGGTCGACGCGCATGTGCGAGGCGTGATGGAGGCCGCGCTCAAGCGTCTGGCCGACGAGCGCCGGTTCCCCATTCTGGGCTGACGCGTCGGCGAGGCGAGGTGGCGTGTGAAGAGGCTCAACGGCATGGACGCCATGCTGCTGTACAGCGAGGCGCCGAACCTGCACACGCACACGCTGAAAGTCGCGGTCCTCGACCCCTCCAGCTGCGACTCTGACTTCGGCTTCGAGGCGTTCCGACACCACGTGCGCCGACGGCTGCATCTGCTAGAACCGTTGCGCTACAAGCTCGTCGACATTCCCTGGCGACTGCATCACCCGATGTGGCTGGAGAACTGCGAGGTCGACCTGGACTACCACCTGCGGCGGGTGCGGGTGCCCGCGCCGGGCGGCCGCCGGGAGCTCGACGGCGTCATCGGCGAGGTGGCCTCCACGCCGCTGGATCGCGGCCGCCCGCTGTGGGAATTCCACTTCGCCGAGGGCCTGACCGGCGGCCGATTCGCGCTGATCGGCAAGATCCACCACGCGCTGGCCGACGGCGTCGCCTCCGTCAACCTGCTGGCGCGCGCGATGGACCTCGAGGACGGGCCGACCGACGAGCGGGACGACGACCAACCCTGCGCCACCCCGTCGACGTCCGACCTGCTGCGCGCCGCCGGACGCGACCACCTGCGGCAAGCCGCCAAGCTGCCGGGCCTGGTCAAAGACGCGGCCGTGGGGTTGTCCCGGGTCCGCCGCCGGTCCCGGCAGCGCGGAAAACACCCCGACCTGGCCGACACGTTCGACGCACCGCCGACCTTCCTCAACCACGTCGTGTCACCGCGGCGGCGGTTCGCCACTGCGACGCTGCCGCTGCCCGACGTCAAGGCGACCGCCAAGGCGTTGGGCATCACGATGAACGACATGGTGCTGGCGACCGCGGCCGGGGGCCTTCGGAAGCTGTTGCTGGCCTACGACGGAGCGGCCGACCGGCCCATCATCGCCTCCGTGCCCACCGCCACCGACAAGTCCGACCGGATCACCGGCAACGAGATCAGCGGCCTGATGGTTTCACTGCCTGTGCACATCGCCGACGCGGCCGAACGGGCGCGGCTGGTCGCGCTGGCGACCCGAATCGCCAAGGAAGACCACGAAATTCTGGGCCCCAGACTCTACGAGCGGATGATGACCTACCTACCCACCGCGCTGGCGCCGGCCGCGTTTCGCTGGCTGGCCCAGCGGGAGGCGCCGAACAAGATGATGAACGTCGCGGTGTCCAGCGTCGTGGGCCCACGAGAGCGTGGCCACTTCGGGGGCGCTACAGTCAGCGAAATCTACTCGACCGGCGTGCTGTCGCCGGGCGCCCCGGTCAACATCACGGTGTGGAGCTACGCCGACCAGCTCGGCGTCGCGGTGCTCACCGACGACCGGACCTTCGACGACCCGCACGAAGCGACCGACGCGCTCATCGCGGCTTTCCACGAATTACGCTGCGCGGCGGGGCTTTCCGGCTAAGCGGCCAGCACCGCGTCCAGCGCCGAATAGAACAGGCCCAGGCCGTCGTCAGACGGCCCCGTCAGCGCCTCGATGGCGTGCTCGGGATGCGGCATCAGCCCGACGACGCGACCGTTGGCGGAGCTGATGCCCGCGATGTCGCGCTGCGAGCCGTTGGGGTTGTCGTGGTAGCGGAACACCACCCGGCCCTCGCCCTCCAGCTCGTCGAGCACATTCGCGGGCGCGACGTAACGGCCCTCGCCCGATTTCAGCGGCACCAGCAGGTCCGCGCCGGACTCGAAACGAGAGGTCCAGGCGCTCGAGGTCGATTCCACCCGCAGCCACACGTCGCGGCACACGAAGTGCAAACCCGCGTTGCGGGTCAGGGCGCCGGGCAGCAGCCCGGCCTCGCAGATGACCTGAAAACCGTTGCAGATTCCCAATACCGGCATTCCGCGTCCCGCGGCGTCGACCACCGCGCCCATCACCGGGGCGAACCTCGCGATCGCGCCGGCGCGCAGGTAGTCGCCGTAGGAAAAGCCGCCGGGAACCACCACGGCGTCGACCCCCTTGAGGTCGGCGTCGGCGTGCCACAGCGCGACCGCCTCGGCGCCGACGCGCCGGGCCGCGCGCGCGGCGTCCACGTCGTCAAGCGTCCCGGGAAAGGTGATGACGCCGATCCGCGCCGTCATTGCGGCTCCCGGCTGATCGTCCAGTCTTCGATCACGGTGTTGGCCAAGAGCGATTCGGCGATCTCGGCGAGCTCGGCATCGCCTATCGTGTCGTCGACCTCCAGCTCAAATCGCTTGCCCTGCCGGACATCCGAGATCCCCGGATGGCCGAGCCGACCCAGGGCGCCGACAATTGCCTGACCCTGCGGGTCCAGAATCTCCGCTTTGGGCATCACATGAACGACCACCCGGCTCACCGGCGCTCCTCCTCAGGGGTTGTACCGGCGCCAACTCTACCGGCCGGTCAGGGACACGACGCGATATAGGCGTCGCACAGCGGCGCGATCATGGAATTCAGCACGTTGTCGTCCGACATCGCCGGCCAGGACGCCTGCGGCGGCCCCTGGGACCACAGGGTGAGCTCGCTGATCGTGCTGCTGGCCACATGGGCCACCAGGTAGGTGTGCATGACGACCGGCCCGCTGACCGCCGCGGCCATCCGGTTCGGCTCGTCGCTGGTGATCGACGGCGACTCCGCCGGGACCCGTTGCTGACAGCCGCGCAGGGCGGCGACGGCGTTGCTGAAAACCCCGGCCGCGAGCGAGCCGCCGCGGGCGGTATCACCGCGCCAGTGCAGGATTTCGGCCTGCAACTGCCACTGACCGTCCGGGTGGGTGATCGTCACGCGCGCCGCGACCGCCGAGGCGCGGGCGTCCTGCGGTGGATCCGGGGTGGCGCACACGTCCTCGAACCGAAACCTCGCCGTCCCGGTACCCGTCAGCGGAACCGACGAACCGGCCAGCGACGGCCAGTTGTAGACCGACTCCAGCGGCACCGCGCGCTGGGCGATCCATGCGCTGTTGGGAATCTGGTCGCAGGTGGTGGGGCAGGTCTCCGGGTCCGCGTGGGCCGGCACCACGACGACCAATGCCACCGCGAACCCGCCGACAGCGAGCATCGCCGCCAGGATCACCCGCATCGGCACCACCCCCGTCAGGGCACAATCGTAAATATGCAACTTACGCACTTCGGCCATTCCTGCCTACTAGCCGAGTTCGACAACACGCGTGTGCTTTTTGATCCTGGTACCTTCGCGCACGGTTTCGAGGGAATCACCGGTCTTTCCGCCATCCTCATCACCCACCAGCACCCCGACCACGTCGACGTGAGCCGGCTGCCCGCGCTGCTCGAGGGTAATCCCGATGCGGCGCTCTACGCGGACCCCCAAACCACCGAGCAGCTCGGCACGCCGTGCCGGGCGGTGCACGTCGGTGACGAGCTACAGGTCGGCGAGCTGACCGTCCGGGCCGTCGGTGGCCGCCACGCCGTGATCCACCCGGAAATCCCTGTGATAGAAAACATTTCGTTTCTGGTCGGCGACGGGGGCCACGCCGCGAGGCTGATGCACCCCGGCGACGCGCTGTTCGTGCCCGACGAGCCGGTGGACGTGCTGGCCGCGCCGGCCGCGGCTCCGTGGATGAAGATCGCCGAGGCCGTCGACTACCTGCGCGCGGTGGCACCGGCGCGGGCGGTGCCCATCCACCAGGGGATCATCGCCCCGGACGCGCGGGGCATTTACTACGGCCGGCTCACCGAGATGACCACCACCGACTTCCAGGTGCTCCCCGAAGAAAGCGCGGTCACCTTCTAGCGCGAGCAGACGCAAACTCGCACGATTGCACGTCGAATCGTGCGATTTTGTGTCTGGTCGGCGTTACGAAATGTCGTCGGCGGCGCCGCGGCCGGCGGCGCGCCCGGAGAAGATGCAGCCGCCCAGAAATGTGCCCTCCAGCGCCCGGTAGCCGTGCACGCCGCCGCCGCCGAACCCGGCCACCTCGCCGGCGGCATACAGCCCGGTCAGCGGGGTGCCGTCGGCCCTCAGCACCCGCCCGGCCAGGTCGGTCTCGATGCCGCCCAACGTCTTTCGGGTCAGGATGTGTAGCTTGACGGCGATCAGCGGCCCGGCTTTGGGATCGGTCAGCCGGTGCGGCGCCACCACCCGGCCCAGCCGGTCGCCGAGGTAGCCGCGCGCGGCGCGAATCGCGGTGATCTGGCCGTCCTTGCTGAACCGGTTGGCCACCTCGCGGTCGCGGGCGGTCACCTCGGCCTCCACCGTGGCGTAGTCGAGGGGCTCCACATCGGGCAGCTTGTTCATCGCGGTCACCAGCTCGCGCAGCGAGCCCGCGCTGACGAAGTCCACGCCCCGGTCGATGAAGGCCTGCACCGGTGCCGGCGGTCCTGCACTCGCCCGGTTGCGCAGCAGCTCGCGCACGCTCTGCCCGGTCAGGTCCGGGTTCTGCTCCTGGCCCGAGAGGGCGAACTCCTTTTCAATGATCTTGGCGTTCAACACAAACCAGGTGTAGTCGTGCCCGGACTTGGTGATGTGCTCGAGCGTGCCGAGGGTGTCGAACCCCGGATACAGCGGCACCGGCAACCGCTTGCCGGACGCGTCCAGCCACAGCGACGAGGGGCCCGGGATGATGCGGATGCCGTGCAGCGGCCAGATCGGGTCGTGGTTGGTGATGCCCTCGGTGTAGTGCCACATCCGGTCGGGGTTGATCACCCGCGCGCCGGCCCGCTGGGAGATGCCGATCATCCTGCCGTCGACGTGCGCGGGCACGCCGCTGAGCAGCTGCTCGGGGACGCGGCCCATCCGAGTCGGCCAGTTCTTGCGGACCAGTTCGTGATTGCCGCCGATGCCGCCGCTGGTGACGATCACCGCGGAAGCGCGGAATTCGAACTGGCCCACTGCCTTTCGCGACGACGCCACGCCGCGCGCCGCCGCCGACGGCTCCAACACCGTGCCGCGGACGCCGGTCACCGCGTCACCCTCGACGATCAGCTCGTCGACCTGGTGGCGGTGCGCAAAGCGCAACGAGGAGCGGTCCCGCAGCCGGCGCGCGAAGATCTCGACCAGCGCCGGCCCGGTGCCCCAGGTGATGTGAAAGCGGGGCACCGAATTGCCATGCCCCTGGGCGCCATAACCACCACGCTCGGCCCAGCCCACCAACGGAAAGATCTTGAGCCCGCGGGCGCGCAGCCAGCTGCGCTTCTCCCCGGCGGCGAAATCGACGTAGGCGTGCGCCCATTGGCGCGGCCAGTAGTCTTCGGGACGGTCGAACGCCGCCGTGCCGAGCCAATCCTGCAGCGCCAGTTCGTGGCTGTCGCGGATGCCCAGGCGGCGTTGCTCCGGGCTGTCGACGAAGAACAGGCCGCCGAACGACCAGAACGCCTGCCCGCCCAGATTGGCGCTGTTCTCCTGGTCGAGGATCAGCACCCGCAGGCCGCGCTCCACCAGCTCGCAGGCGGCCACCAGGCCCGAGAGGCCGGCACCGACGACGATGGCGTCGGCGCCGAACCCCGCGGCAGAAGAATCGCTCATGTCCGAACAGGGTAGTGGCCCCGCCGGCGAGCCGATCAGACGCTCGTCAGGCGGCGTCGAGGACCGCGCTGTGCGGCCGCCACTTGTACACCGTCGGGGTGCAGCCGTGCATCGACGCCAGGTCGACCGCGTCGAGCATCGCCTGCAGCGGCCCCGGCTTGCGCAACTGGTGCGCGGCCACCGCGACCCGCACGATGCCGCCGCGGCGGGCGATCCGCTCCGCGGAGAGCACGACCATGCGGCACCACCACGGCTCGGTCAGGAAGCCCTCGCCGATGCCCAGCACGCGCGTCCGTACCGTGCTGTGCCGGACCAGGTCGGTGATCCCGTGCAGATCGGCGAGCAGCCGAAAACCGTTCTGCGGCAACGCCTTGACGACACCCGGGGATACCACCCAGCCCGGCGCCGCAAAGAGCCGGGTGCGCAGCCCGAGGTGCTCGAGCACGCGGTCGGCGCCCATCAGCCGCAGGTTGGCCTCGTGCGCGCGCAGCACCGCGAATTCGCCGCGGCGCTTCTTGGTTGCGGGGTCGTCGTAGCCGTGCAGCACGATGGCGTCGCCGCCGGCCCGACGGGCTGTGAGCCACTCCACGGTGCGGGGGTCGCGGTCGAGTCGGTAGTCGCCCTTGAGGCGGGGAGCAACCAGCAACGAAACGGGGACCTTGCGGGCGTCCATTTGTGCGCAGAACGCCTCGACGTCGCCCAGGGTCCGTTCGCCGATCCCCGAGACCGAGACGATCAATTTTCCAGACACACCTGCAGTTTGACGATTCCAGGTGTCGGGATGGTGAAGGACACGCAGACGGCAGGCGTATATCGGCCTAGGCCGCAAAACCGGCCCGGCAAGCACGGAAGCGGCGAAAATACGCGCATCCGGGCGACCGAACGGCCCGCGACAGCAAACGCGTCCCGGCACCGGCGGAACCAATCGATTCGATATGCTAAGCAACGCCATGGACAAGGCCCCTTCAGCAGCGGCCGACACCCCGCCGCCCACCGCTCCGGCTCAGCAGCCGGGCGCCCATGTGTACCCCGACAAGCTGGACGCCAGGCTGTTTCGGGTCTCGGGGGTATGCCTCCTTGCCACCGTGATGGCGATCCTGGACGTCACCGTCGTCGCCGTGGCGCAACGCACCTTCATCGACCAGTTCGGCTCCTCGCAGGTCGTCGTCGCCTGGACGATGACCGGCTACACGCTGGCCCTGGCGACCGTGATCCCGCTGACGGGCTGGGCCGCCGACCGGTTCGGCACCAAACGGCTTTTCATGGGATCTGTGGTGGCATTCGCGTTGGGGTCGCTGCTGTGCGCGGTGGCGTCAACGATCCTGCAGCTCATCGTGTTTCGGGTGGTGCAGGGCATCGGCGGCGGCATGCTGATGCCGCTGGGGTTCATGATCATGACCCGCGAGGCGGGCCCCGCGCGGCTCGGTCGCCTGATGTCCATCCTGAGCATCCCCATGCTGCTCGCGCCGATCGGTGGGCCCATCCTGGGCGGCTGGCTCATCGACACCTCCAGCTGGCGCTGGATCTTCCTGATCAACTTGCCGATTGGGCTCCTGACGCTGGGGCTGGCGGCGGTCGTGTTCCCCGGGGATCACCCGGCGCGCTCCGAGACATTCGACGTCGTCGGCGCGCTGCTGCTGTCGCCCGGCCTGGCCACGTTCCTGTTCGCGGTGTCGTCCGTCCCGCGCTGCGGCACGGTGGCCGATCGTCGCGTCCTGATTCCGGCGACCGTCGGCCTCCTGTTGATCGCGGCGTTCGTCGTGCACGCGCGGCGCCGCGTCGACCACCCGCTGATCGATTTGCGGCTTTTCCAGAACAAGGTGATCACCCACGCCAACGTGACGATGCTGGTCTTCGCCGGCGCTTTTTTCGGTGCCGGCCTGCTGCTTCCGAGCTACTTCCAGCAGGTGTTGCACCAGACGCCGATGCAGGCCGGCGTCCACATGATCCCGCAGGGCCTGGGCGCCATGCTGACCATGCGGCTGACCGGACCGCTGGTGGACAGGCAGGGCCCGGGCAAGATCGTGCTGGTCGGCATCGCGTTGATCACCGCCGGAATGGGCGCGTTCGCGTTCGGCGTGGCCCGGCAGGCGGGATACCTGCCCACGCTGCTGGTTGCCCTGGCGGTCATGGGCCTGGGCATGGGGTGCACCATGATGCCGCTCTCCGTCGCGTCGGTGCAGGCGCTCTCCCCGCACCAGATCGCCCGCGGCACAACGCTGATGAGCGTCAGCAACCAGGTGGGCGGTTCGATGGGAACCGCGTTGATGTCGATGATCCTCACCAACCAGTTCAACCGAAGCGAGAACATCGTCGCGGCAAATAAACTCGCGGGCCTCCAGCAGCAGGCCGCCGCCACCGGGACGCCGGTCGACCCGTCCGCGATACCCCCGAAGGCGCTCGCCCCCGGCTTCCCCGGCAGCGTGCTGCACGACCTTTCCCACGCCTACACAACGATATTCGTGATCGCGGCCGTGGTGGTGACCTTCACCGTCATTCCGGCGATGTTCCTGCCGAGGCAGCCGGCGAGCGTGACGGCGGGCGAGGATTAGCCCTCGAACAGCATGGCGGCGATCCGCGCGACGGTGTCCATCGGATCGGCCTGCTTGATCGCAGCGTGGACCGCGTCGTTGAGCCACAGGGTCGAAAACCCGTGCACCAGTGACCATGCCGCCAGCTGGGCGGCGGCGGGATCGGCTTGCGCGTTCGGATCCCGCAACGTCGCAACCCCGCGGGAAAGTTCGGCGCCGGCCGCGACCTCGGCGGCGGCCAGTTCGACGTCGGAGGCGTCGAGGAGCGACCGGTCGAACATCACCTGATAGTGGCCGGGGTGCTCGAGGGCGAACCGCACGTAGGCCAGGGCGGCGCCGGTGAAGTCGCCGCGGGCCCCCGTCAGCGCCTCGGTCAGCAGCCGAAAACCCTCGGTGGCCAGCGCGGTGAACAACCCCCGCCGATCGGTGAAGTGGTGCGCGGGCGCGGCGTGCGACACGCCCGCGCTGCGCGCCAGTTCCCGCAACGAGATCCCGTCCGCGCCGCGCTCGGCGACCAGGCGCGCGGCCTCGGCGAGGATCACCGCGCGCAGGTCGCCGTGGTGGTAGTTGGGCCGGGTCACGCCGCCAGCATAGCGGTCGAACTTGACAATGACTAGATAGCGGTTTACCGTCGAGTCCTGGAATCTTGTCACTGTCTAGATTGGAAATGATTCAGATGGCCCCGTTGATCACGCTGCTGCTGAGCACCGTCGCCGCCCGAAGCATCGGCTGGCTGGGCGTCGCTTACGTCAACAGCTGGACGGCGGCGCTCGCCGTCGGGCTGGCGGCGATGTTCGTGCTGACCGGATTCGCCCACTTCGCGCCGCCGATGCGGCGCGACCTGATCGCGATCGTGCCGCCGCGCCTGCCCGCGCCCGGCTACCTGGTCACCATCACCGGACTGCTGGAGCTGCTCGGAGCCGCGGGTCTGCTGGTCCCGGCGACCCGGGTGGCCGCCGCCGTCTGCCTCGCGGTGCTGATGCTGGCCATGTTCCCGGCCAACGTCTACGCCTCCCGGATGCCCGATCCCCCCAAGTCGACGACGACCCGGCTACCCCTGCGGACCGCGATCCAGGTCGTCTTCCTGGCCGCCGCCGTAGCGGTCGCGGTCGGCGGCGGCTAGCAGCCACGCGTACTGGAACGCGGTTTCCTGCCAGGCCTTGTAGCGACCGCTGACGCCGCCGTGGCCCGCGTTCATCTGAGTCTTCAGCAGGATCGGATTGCCGTCGGCGTTGGCGTGCCGAAGCGCGGCGACCCACTTGGCCGGCTCCACGTAGTAAACCCGGGTGTCGTTCAAGGACGTCATCGCCAGAATGGCCGGGTACCGCCGGGCCTCGACGTTCTCATAGGGCGAATACGACTTCATGTACGAGTAGACATCGCTGTCGCTCAGCGGGTTTCCCCATTCGTCCCATTCGGTGACGGTCAGCGGCAGCGAGGGATCGAGGATCGTGGTCAGCGGGTCGACGAACGGGACCTGCGCGAGGATGCCCGCGAAAAGCTCCGGCGCCAGGTTGGCCACCGCGCCCACCAGCAGGCCCCCCGCGCTGCCGCCCAGCGCGACCAGCTGCTGCGGCCGCGTCAGCCCCGAATCAACCAAATGCCTTGCCACCGCGACGAAATCGGTGAAGGTGTTCTTCTTCTCCAAGAGCTTGCCGTGCTCGTACCACAGCCGGCCCATCTCGCCGCCGCCGCGGACGTGGGCGATGGCGAACACCATGCCGCGGTCCAGCAGCGACAGCCGGGCGATGGAAAAGCTTGGGTCGGTGCATATCTCGTAGGCGCCGTAACCGTAGAGCAGCGCCGGTGCGGGAAACCCGATGTCGGCGCGGTGCACGATCGACACCGGGATCCGGGTGCCGTCGTCCGCCCGCGCCCAGTCGCGCCGTTCGACGTAGTCGTCGGGCCGGTAGCCGCCGAGGACGGGTTGCTCGCGCAGCAGGGTGCGCTCGCCGGTGGCGAGGGCGATGTCGTACACCTGCGCCGGGGTGACCAAGGACCCGGCCCTGATCCGCAGCTTGGGCGAATCCCAGCTCGGATTGCCCCCCAGCCCGCTCGACATCAGCTCCGAGTCGAAAGAGATTTCCTCGGGTTCACCGTATTGCCCGTCGGAACCGATGGGCCACAACTGAATCCGGGGCAGCGCCTCGCGGCGGTAGCTGACGACCAGGTGACGGGCGAAGGCGTCCAGCCCGTCGAGCCGGACGTCGTCGCGGTGCGGGATCAGCGTGCGCTGCCGCGTCGGGTCGCTCACGGGCGCCTCGGTGAGTGTGAAGTTCACCGCGCCGTCGTTGTGCAGGATCAGGAAGCGGTCCTGTCCGCCGACCACCGCGTGCTCGACCGAATACTCGACGCCTTCGCGCCGCGGCAGTACGACGGTGAACGGTGCCCGCGGGTCGGCGGAGTCGGCGTAGCGGATCTCGGAGGTGATGGACGAGCCCGCGGCGATGAAAACGTACTTCTCACTTCGGGTGAGCCCAACGCCGAGCCAATACCGTTCGTCGGCTTCGTGATACACCAGCTCCGACGGCTCGCCTGCGCCGAGCCGGTAGCGCCAGACCTTGTCGGGGCGATGGGCCGGGTCCAGGGTCAGGTAGTACACCGTGCGATTGTCGGCCGCCCAGGTCGCCCCCGCCGCGATGTCGGCGATCTCATCGGGGTACTGCTCGCCGGTGCGTAAGTCCCTGAACCGCAGGGTATAGCGCTCGTCGCCGACGGTATCGACGGAGTACGCCAGCACATTCCCGTCCAGGCTGACCATCGCGGCGCCCAGGGCGAAGAATTCGTGACCCTCGGCTTCGGCGTTCGAGTCGAGCAAGACCTGCTCGCCGGGGATTTCGGTGTTCTCGTCGAGGATCGGCGGGTCCCAGTCGTCGGGATCGGCGACCGGGCAACGGCATTGGACGCGGTACTGCTTTCCCTCGAAGGTGCGGGCGTAGTACCACCAGTCGCCCTGGCGGGTCGGCACCGACAGATCGGTCTCCTTGGTGCGCGACTTGATCTCGTCGAAGATCTTCTGCCGCAACGGCTCCAGGTGTGCCGTCATCGCATCGACGTAGTCGTTCTCGGCCTCCAGGTAGCCGATGACCTCGGGGTCGGCCTTGTCGCGCAACCATTCGTACGGATCGACGAAGACGTCACCGTGGAATTCCCGACGGGTCTCCACCCGCTTCGCGACGGGCGGCACCGGCGCGTCCAGTGCGGCGTCCGTCATGCGCCCGGACCGATCCAGTCGCCGAAACTCAGGCCCGAAATGCGTTCGTACGCCTCGATGTAACGGCTCCGGGTGGCGTCGATGATCTCGTCGGGAAGCGGCGGCGGGGGCTGCGACCCGTGGCGATCCCAGCCGGACTCGGGGCTGGTCAGCCAGTTTCGCACGAACTGCTTGTCGAAGCTGGTCTGCACCACACCCGCCCGGTAGTCGCGGGCGGGCCAGTACCGCGAGGAGTCCGGGGTGAAGATCTCGTCGGCCAGCAGCAGATTGCCGTCGCGGTCGGTCCCGAACTCGAACTTGGTGTCGGCGATGATGATTCCCCTCGTCAGTGCGTGATCGGCGGCCTGAACGTAGATCTGCAGCGTGCGGTCGCGCAGCTGGTTGGCCCGCACCGCGCCCACCATCTCGATCACCCGGGCGAACGAGATGTTCTCGTCGTGGTCCCCCAGCGCCGCCTTCGTCGCCGGGGTGAAGAGCGGGGTGGCGAACTTGCTGGCCTCCACCAGGCCCGGCGGCAACGGGATGCCGCAGACCTTGCCGGTGGCCTGGTAGTCCAGCAGCCCCGAGCCGGTCAGGTACCCCCGGGCCACGCACTCCACGGGAACCATCTCGAGGTGCCGCACCACCAGCGCGCGGCCCAGCACCTCGTCGGGGATGCGCGGGTCGTCGGGGGGCCCGGCCAGGTGGTTGGGGGCGTCCACGAGGCCGAAGAAGAAGACGCTCATCGCGGTGAGAATGCGGCCCTTGTCCGGGATCGTGCTGTCCAGGACGTAGTCGTACGCGGAGATCCGGTCGCTCGCCACCAGGAGCAGGTGCTCGTCGTCGACCCGGTAGATCTCGCGGACCTTACCGCTGGCCACATGCTCGTAGTCGGACAGTGCAGGACGCATCGAGCCAGCCTATCGGGCGCCGAACGCGCGGCCCTGTGCTGGTATTGCGCTATGACATCGCTGCCCTCGCGGGTTCTGCCCTACGCCACCACCCCCGGCCGGCTGGCCCTCCAACTTTTCAGCGACTTCGCTATCTTCCTGTGGACGGCGCTGTGGCTGGTCGTCGGGACGGCCGTCTACGACGCCATCTCGGCCATCGCCGAGGCCGGCCGGCAGGTCGAGACCGGTGCGGACGGAGTCGCGGGCAACCTGGCGTCGGCGGGCCAGGGCGCGCACAACATCCCGGTGGTCGGCGATGCGGTCAGCAAGCCACTGACCGCGGCCAGCCAGGCCGCGCTCGACATCGCCGGGGCCGGACACAGCCTGGAGACCACCGCCGGCTGGCTGGCGGTGCTGGCGGCGCTGGCGGTCGTCGCGGTGCCGCTGCTCATCGTGGTCATCCCGTGGCTGTTGTTGCGGCTCCGGTTCTTCCGGCGCAAGTGGACCGTCAGCGGCCTGGCCGCGACGCCGGCCGGCGAACAGCTGCTCGCGCTGCGGGCCCTGACCAACCGGGCGCCGCGCAAGCTGGCGGCGATCAGCGCGGACCCGGTCGGCGGGTGGCGGCACGAGGATCCGGCCACCATCCGGGCGCTGGCCGCGCTGGAATTACGCTCGGCCGGCATCGCGCTGCGCGCCCGCTAGCCCGCTATGCGCCGAGTGCCGCTCTCACGGTGGTGTTCCAGGACTCCTGCATCTCCGACTCGAACAGGCCCCAGGTGTGCGAGCCCTCGGGACGAACGATGTAGGTGAGCGGTACCCCCGCGGCGTTCGCGGCATCGGCGAATCGCTTGGTGCTGTCCGCGGTTATCCGCTCGATGAGTCCGCCGGCGACGTTCGGCCCGAAGCCCGCGGGCAGCCGGTCGACATCGCCCACGCCGCCATTGCCGGACGCGGCGGCGTAAACCGCGACGCCCCTCAACTTCCCGGCGTTCTTCGACGGGTCGTGTGCCACCCAACCGGGGCCACCCAGGGGCCCCCACATGTTTTCTGCGCTCTGGCCGCCACTCGCAAGGGTCAACGCGACCTGTTGCGCCTCGTCCGGGTCGGAAACGGACGGAAAACCGCTGTAGGACGCGACGGCCCTGAAGACTCCCGGCGCCTGAACGGCGTAATCGATGGCGGTCCCGCCGGTGCTCGACAATCCGCCGACCGCGTTCTTGCCGTTGGCGTGGTACTGCGCGTTGATCACCGGGGGTAGTTCCCGGGTCATGTACGTCTGGAACTGCTTGCCGCCGTCGTTGACCCAGTTGGTCCACCAGCTGAACGGACCGCCTAGCGGGGACACGACGTTGACGTTCTTGTTGGCGAAGAATCCCTGGATGTCGGTCATTCCGAACCATGCCCTGTCGTCGCCGCCGTCGATGCCGGGCAGCAGATAGAAGGCGGGCGCACCCGCGTTGGGCGCTTTGAATACATCGTTGACGATGACGGTGTTCATCGAGGGCGAGTAGACGGAAACCTTGTCCCAGCGGTCGTTGACGTGCTGGATGTCGGTGATGTGCGCACCCCCCGGCGGGTCCGCGGCGGCGACCGGAATCGCCAACACCGGCAATGCCGCGAGCAGTGCAACGACGAACGAGCAAACGCGAGATGTTTTGGTCACCGGGTGATTATGCAGGTTACCGTACGACCGGTCAGCTCGAGCCGGAAAATTTGCGGTTACGACGGTCGCCGACCGGCCGCCACAGGCGCCGCAGCCCGGCGATGGCCACGATCAGCCACGCGGCCAACGCATCCCAGAAGAAGACCAGTGAGACGGTGATCAGCGAGGGCCGACCGATCTCGGTAGCCATGGCGCAGGTGGCAGCCGAGTACATGCCCAGCGGGAAGACCAGCGCCCACCACACCCCGGCGAACCGCAGCACATCGGGCCGTCGTCTGATCCGGTGCAGGCCGAAGTAGATCAGCGGCGGTATCCACAGGCTGGCCGCCACCCACGTCACGACGGTGACCGTGCGCACCGGGCCGGCCAGCCAGTCGGGAGCCTGGGCGTGGATGTCGTCGCCGGCCAAGGTGGCGATCGCCAGGCCGCCCATCAGAATCCAGCTGTCCGGCTCGAACCCGTCGCGATCCTGACGTTCGCTGACCGCGCGCCACAGAATCAGCCACGTCATCAGTCCGTAGACGCAGATCGCCGCCACCCACGTCGGCAGGGCCACGGCCAGCCACCAGCGATGGCCGGTGTGCTGGGCGAGCTTCGCCATCACGATCGCGAGACCGGATGTCCCGACGCTGGCCAGTTCCCACGCGCCGTGGGCGTGGTCGCGCAGCGCGGTCCGGCTGTGCGCCAGCATGTTCCGCGCGCTAAGCGCGGTCAGCACGAGCCAGGACGACAGCGCGACCGCGCCGAGCACGCGCAGCACCCACAGGTGGGACGACAGGCGCGCGTCGATCACGGCGCACGCGGCCACGAAGGTGAACAGCCGCAGGGTGACATCGGGGTCCCTCAGGTCCCAGGATGCGAGCGCCCTCGTGAGGAGAACCAGCGCGACCAGCACCAGCAGAGCGACCGTGGCCAGGACACCCAAAGTGTCGCTGACCCAACGGTATCCGTGAGCGCGCGCGCCGATCGACAGGATTCCGGTCGCCATCACCGCGGCGAAGACATCGGGTGACGGCTCGGCATCGGCGAGCCGCATCGTCACTGTTCCTCGAGTAGCTCCACGATCAGGTGCCGGATGCCGGTATGCCGGTTGCTGCGGGTCCACTCGACGGGCCCCGCCACCCGCACGTCGCCGAAGCGCGTCAGCAGCTCCTCGAACAGGACCCTCAGCTCCAGCCGGGCCAGGTTGGCGCCCAGGCAGTAGTGGACGCCTTGGCCGAATCCCAGGTGCGGGTTCGGTTTCCGGGTGATGTCGAACTCGTCGGCGCGGTCGAACACGTCGGCGTCGCGGTTGGCCGAGCCCTCCCAGATCTGGACCTTCTGTCCCGCCCGGATGGGCTGCCCGCCGAGGGTGACGTCGCGTGTCGCGGTGCGCCGCTTCGACGGCGACGGCGACGTCCACCGCACCATTTCCTCGACGGCCGTCGGCAGCAGTCCGAAATCCGAACGCAGCGCGCGCAATTGGTCCGGGTGGTCGGCCAGCGCCAGCAGTCCGCCGGCGACCGCGTTGCGCGTCGTCTCCGCGCCCGCGCTGAACAACAGACTGAAGAACAGGTACAGCTCGAGATCGGACAGCGCCGGCGCCGCCTCGTCCTTGACCGTCGCGTTCGCGACGACCGACAGCATGTCGTCGGTCGGGTTGGCGCGCTTGGATGCGATCAGTTCCTGGCCGTAGGCGTACATGCGCGAGCCGGCTTCCGCATCCGACAACTGGGACAAGGAGGCCTTGCGCGAGCCACCGAAGTCGAACTGCGGCTCGATGGCCTCGAACAGCCAATGCCGTTCGGACTCGGGCACTCCCAGCAGGATGCAGATCATCTGCATCGGAAGTTCGGCGGCGATGTCGACCAGGAAGTCGAACGGTTCGCCGGGCACCACCGCGTCGAGCAGACCGCGGGCGCGGGTCCGCAGGTCGTCCTCGACGCGCCCGATCATGCGCGGCGTCAGCCCGGAGCTGACCAGCCGCCGGATCTGGGTGTGGCGCGGGTCGTCCATCATGTTGAGCACCTGGCCCGCGATGGCCAGGTCCTGCAGTAGCGTGCCCCCATACGGCCGCTGCCCACCGGTGACCGACGAGTACGTCGCCGGGTCCTTCAGCACCTCAAGGGTTTCCGCGTACGTGGCGACGGACCAGAAGCCCTCGCCGTCGGGGGTGTTGTCGGTCGGCTCGTGCCAGAACACCGGCGCCTCGCGCCGATGCACGGCGAACAACTCGTGCGGGAACCCGCCGGCGAAGTTGTCGAGATCGGTGAGGTCGATCCCCGACAGCGCGCTCGCGAGAGTCACAGGATCGCGCCCGGGGTGTATTTGGCCGCGTCCGGGTAGCGGCTCACCAACGCGTCCACTTGTGCGGCAACCTCGTCCACCTGATCACCGGCGGCCCCGGTGAACGCCTTCTTGTCGGCGAGCGCGGCGTCGAGCGCCGCGCGGTCCAGCGGCAGCCGCTCGTCGGCGGCCAGGCGGTCGAGCAGGTCGGGTTCGGCGCCGCGTTCCCGCATGGCCAGCGCCGTCGCCACGGCGTGTTCCCGGATGACGTGGTGGGCCGCCTCGCGACCCATGCCGGCACGCACGGCGGCCATGAGCACCTTCGTGGTGGCCAGGAACGGCAGGTAGCGATCCAGCTCGTGGGCGATCACCGCCGGGTAGGCGCCGAACTCGTCGAGCACGGTCAAGAACGTCTCGATCTGCCCGTCGATGGCAAAGAAGCTGTCCGGCAACGCAACTCGGCGCACCACCGAGCAGAACACGTCGCCCTCGTTCCACTGCGCGCCGGCCAGCTCGGCGGCCATGGAGGCGTAGCCGCGCAGCACCACCTGCAGCCCGTTGACCCGCTCGCAACTGCGGGTGTTCATCTTGTGCGGCATCGCCGACGAGCCGACCTGCCCTTCGGCGAACCCCTCGGTGACGAGCTCGTGCCCGGCCATCAGCCGGATGGTGTGCGCCAGCGACGACGGGCCGGCGCCCAGCTGCACCAGCGCGGAGATCACGTCGTGGTCCAGCGAGCGCGGATAGATCTGCCCGACGCTGGTCAAAACCGTTGCGAAGCCAAGAAAGTCGGCGATGCGGCTCTCGAGTTCGGTGAGCTTGGCCGTGTCGCCGCCGAGCAGGTCGAGCATGTCCTGCGCGGTGCCCATCGGGCCCTTGATCCCGCGCAGCGGGTACCGGTCGATCAGCTCGCCGATCCGGCCCAACGCGAGCAGCGTCTCCTGGGCCGCCGAGGCGAACCGCTTGCCCAGCGTGGTGGCCTGCGCGGCGACGTTGTGGCTGCGCCCGGCCATCACCAGGTCGCGGTAGGTCACGGCCCGCTCGGCGAGCCGCGCCGCCACCGCGACGCCATGGGAGAAAACCAATTCCAGCGAGCGCCGGATTTGCAGCTGCTCGACGTTCTCGGTGAGGTCGCGGCTGGTCATCCCCTTGTGCACGTGCTCGTGGCCGGCCAGCGCGTTGAATTCCTCGATGCGGGCCTTGACGTCGTGGCGCAACGCGCGTTCACGGTCGGCGATCGAGGCCAAGTCGACGTCGTCGATCACCCGCTCGTAGTCGGCGATCGCCCCGGGCGGGACGTCCACTCCGAGCTCGGCCTGGGCCCGCAGCACGGCCAGCCACAGCCGCCGCTCCGCGACGACCTTCGCCTCCGGCGACCAGATCGCGACCATCTCGGCGCTGGCGTACCGGGTGGCCAGCACGTTCGGAATGCTCACAAGCACACAGCTTACGGTGGCGGCCATACCCTGTGCGGGTGTACTTCGCCGGTGTCGACCTGGCCTGGGGCGGTCGCAAGCCGACCGGCGTCGCGGTCGTCGACGCCGACGGGCACCTCGTGCACCTGGGCGCCGCACGCGACGACGCCGACATCCTGGCCGCTTTGGCCCCCTACGTGTCGGGCGATTGCCTGGTGGCGTTCGACGCGCCGCTGGTGGTGACGAACGCAACAGGCCAACGGCCCGCCGAGGCGGCGCTCAACCGGGATTTCCGCAGGTTCGAAGCCGGAGCGCACCCGTCCAACACGGCCAAACCCGAGTTCGCCGAGACGCCGCGCGCCGCGCGGCTGGTCCGGGCGCTGGGCCTGGACATGGATCCGCACTCGCCGGCCGCGCGGCGCGCCATCGAGGTCTACCCGCACCCGGCGACCGTCGTGCTGTTCCGGCTGGAGCGGACCCTGAAGTACAAGGCCAAACCGGGCCGCGACGTCGCGCGGCTCCGATCGGAACTGCTGCTCCTGATGGACGGCGTCGAACGGCTCGCGCACGCGGCGGTGCCGCTGCGTGTCGAGGCCCACGACGGCTGGGCCGAGCTGCGCCGCCAAGTCGTCGCCGCGCAACGCAAGAGCGAGCTGCGCCGCGCCGAAGATCCCGTCGACGCCGTCGTCTGCGCCTATGTCGCGTTGTACGCCGGGCGCCGCCCGGCCGGGGTCACGATTTACGGCGACTTCGCCACCGGGTACATCGTTACGCCGTCGCTGCCGTGACGGCTCAGATCTGCACCGGCCGCGGGTCGATCGGCGCGAGCACGTCGACCAGCTCGACCACGGTGCTGAGCGCGGCGGCGGTGGGGTCGCCACCCTCGACCAAAGCCGAGACCACCGACCCGTCGACCGCGCAGATCAGGGTGCACACCAGCTCGATGCGCACCGATCGGCCCGACCGCTCCAGGGCCTCGGCCACCGCCTCGGCGCGCTGGCGCAGGCTGCGGCGCATGGTCTCGCGCAGCGCGGGCAGGCGCGTGCACGCGATGTGACGCTCGTATCGGGAGATCAGTTGCTCGGTGAGCGACGGATCGGACAGGTCGCCGACCAGCAGGTCCGCCAGCACCTCGGCGGTGGTCTCCGGCCCGCGACGCCGCCGCGACAGCGCGTTGACGCGGGAGCGGAGCTGCGCGATCTCGATCATGCCGATGTGCTCGACGGCGCGCGCGATCAAATCGTCCAGGGACGAGAAGTAGTAGGTGGTGGACGCCAACGGCAGGCCTGCGCGCCGGGCGACCGCCCGGTGGCGCACTGCCTCGAACCCGCCCTCGGCGAGCAGCTCGGCGGCGGCGCTCACGAGCGCATACCGTCGACGTTCTCCCTTCGGAGTAACTGCTGCAGTCACGAGAAGCCATCGTGCCAGCAAAAGTGGTACTGCATTGCCATTTCGACCAAACGGTCCCCCAAACGAACATGGCATGATGGCCCGCATGCCCGACCTGAGCCGCCGAACCCTCCTCGGTCTCGGCGCCAGCGCGGCCATCGGCGCCACCGGCGCATACGCCCTGTTCCGGCCCCGAACATCGCATGCCACACCGGTGTCTTGGGGTGGCGGCTGGCCGCCCGCGGCACCCGCACCGCTCGAGCCTGCGGCGCCAGCCCAGCCCGCGCCGACCATGGTGACGGGCTCCTTCGTGTCGGCGGCGCGCGGCGGGGTCAGCACCAACTGGGCGATCGCGCGTCCGCCGGGACAGACCAAGGCGCTGCGGCCGGTGATCGCGCTGCACGGCAAGGGCAGCGACGCGTCCACCGTGATGGCCGGCGGCGTCGAGCAGGGCCTCGCGCAGGCCGTCAACGCCGGGCTGCCGCCGTTCGCGGTGGTCGCCGTCGACGGCGGCGGGGGCTATTGGCACAAGAGGGCGTCCGGCGAGGATGCCGGGGCGATGGTGCTCAACGAATTGATCCCGATGCTGGGCAGCCAGGACCTGGACACTTCGCGGGTGGCGTTCTTGGGCTGGTCGATGGGCGGCTACGGCGCGCTGCTGCTCGGCGGGCGGCTGGGAGCCGGGCGCACCGCCGCGATCTGTGCGGTGAGCCCGGCCCTGTGGCTGTCGTCCGGGGCGGCCGCGCCCGGCGCGTTCGACGGGCCCGACGACTTCGCGGCCAACTCGGTGTTCGGCATGCCGGCGCTGGCGTCGATCCCGATCCGGATCGATTGCGGCGACAGTGACCCGTTCTACGGCGCGACGAAGCAATTCATCGCGCAGCTGCCCAACCCTCCCGCGGGCGGTTTCTCGCCGGGCGGGCACAACGGGGAATTCTGGAGCTCGCAACTGCCGGCCGAGCTGACGTGGATGGCGCCGCTGCTGACGGCGTAGGGGCCCACCTTCGGCCGCGAGCCGAACCCCACTGCGAGAAATCGCGCCGAAAATCGCAGTGCCGTTAGGCTCGCGGGGGTGACCAAACCCTTCGGTTGGAGTTTTCCCTACGCCTGGCCGCGAAAGCCCGTCCTGGCCGCGAACGTCGTCTGCACGTCGCAACCCCTTGCGGCCCAGGCCGGTCTGCGCATGCTGGCCGACGGCGGCAGCGCGGTGGACGCCGCGATCGCCACAGCCATCACCCTGACCGTGGTCGAACCGGTGTCCAACGGCATCGGCTCGGACGCGTTCGCCATCGTCTGGGACGGCGAACGACTGCACGGGCTGAACGCATCCGGTCGCTCCCCCGCCGCCTGGACGCCGGAGTACTTCGGCGGCAACGACGTTCCGGGGGCCGGCTGGAATTCGGTGACCGTGCCCGGGGCCGTGTCGGCCTGGGTCGAGTTGCACGCCAAGTTCGGCAAGCTGCCGTTCGAGCGGCTTTTCGAGCCGGCGATCGGCTATGGCCGCGACGGCTTTCTGGTCTCACCGACGATCGCCGAGCAGTGGGCCGCGCAGGTGCCGGCGTTCGAGGACCAGCCCGGGTTCGCCGAGGCGTTCCTGCCCGCCGGGCGGGCGCCGAAACCCGGTGAGCTGTTCAGGTTTCCGGATCAGGCGGCCACGCACGAGCGGATCGCCGCGACCAACGGCGAGGCGTTCTACCGCGGGGAGCTGGCCGCCAAGCTCGAGGCGCACGCGTCGGCCAATGGCGGGGCGATGCGCGCCACCGACCTCGCCGCGCACCGCGCCGACTGGGTCGGCACGATCGATGCCGGCTACCGCGACTACACCGTGCACGAGATACCGCCCAACGGGCACGGCATCGTCGCCCTCATCGCGCTCGGCATCCTGGAGCACTTCGACATGTCGTCGTTGCCGGTGGATTCCGCCGACAGCGTGCATCTGCAGATCGAGGCGGTGAAGCTGGCTTTCGCCGACGCGCAGGCTTACGTCGCCGACATCGATCACATGTCAGTAGCCCCGGATCGCTTGCTGGACAAGGAATACCTGCGGGAGCGCGCGGCGCTGATCGACCGGACGCGGGCAAAGCCTGCCACGGCCGGCACCCCGAGTGGGGGAACCGTCTATTTGACCGCCGCCGACGCCACCGGGGTCATGGTGTCGATGATCCAGTCGAACTACATGGGGTTCGGCTCCGGCGTCGTCGTGCCGGGAACCGGTGTGTCCCTCCAAAACCGAGGTGCGAATTTCGCTGTGGCGGAGGGGCATCCGAACCGCGTCGGGCCGGGCAAGCGTCCCTACCACACGATCATCCCGGGGTTCGTCACCAAAGACGGCGCCCCCGTGATGAGTTTCGGGGTGATGGGCGGCACGATGCAGCCCCAGGGCCATGTGCAGGTGATGGTGCGCATCGCCGACCACGGTCAGAATCCGCAGGCCGCGTGCGACGGCCCGCGATTCCGGTGGGTGCAGGGCACACAGGTCAGCTTCGAGAGGGGCTTCCCGCAGGCGACGCTCGACGAGCTGCAGCGGCGGGGGCACGACCTGATCGGCGTCGACGACTACAACCAATTCGGCAGCTGCCAGGCGATCTGGCGTCTCGACGACGGGTACCTCGCGGTGAGCGATCCCCGCCGCGACGGCCAGGCGGCGGGTTTCTAGACGCCGACCTTGCCCTCGGCCGCCGCGAGGGCGATGTCACTTCGGAAATGGCTGCCGGGCAATCGAATCGAACTCAGGATGTCGTACGCGTTCGCGCGGGCGGCCGACAGGTCCGCGCCGGTGCCCACCACGGACAGCACCCGACCGCCCGACGAGACGACCGCGCCGTCGTCGCGGCGCGCCGTTCCCGCGTGCAGTACCCCGTCGGCCTCGGACCCAATGACGACGTCCCCCACCCGGGGGCGGCCCGGATAGTTCTCGGCCGCCAGCACCACCGTCACCGCGGCGCCCTGGCGCCAGCGCAATTCGCCGAATTCGGCCAGTGCGCCGGTGCCCGCGGCATGGAGCAGCTGACCAAGCGGTGACTCGAGCAGCGCCAGCACGGCCTGCGTCTCGGGATCCCCGAAGCGGCAATTGAATTCGACTACCGCGGGCCCCTTCGCAGTGATCGCCAGGCCGGCGTAGAGCAGTCCGGAAAACGGGCTGCCCCGCTTAACCAGTTCGGCCGCAACGGGTTCGACGATGCCGCCGACGATCTCCCGGTACACGTCCTCGGGTAGCCACGGCAGCGGCGCGTAGGCACCCATGCCGCCGGTGTTGGGTCCGCTGTCACCGTCGCCGACCCGCTTGAAGTCCTGCGCCGGCAACAGCGGCACCACGGTGGCACCGTCGACGACGCAGAACAGCGACACCTCGGGCCCGTCGAGATAGGACTCCAGCAGCACCGGGTGGCCCGACTCGAGCAGGCTCGCGGCGTGCGCGCGGGCCACATCGCGGTCGGGGGTCACCACCACGCCCTTGCCGGCGGCCAGGGCGTCGTCCTTCACCACCCAGGCGGGCTCACCGGCCGGTGGGCCGAACCGGTCCAGCGCGGCATCCAGACGCGCTGGGCTGTCTACGATTTCGCTGGCCGCTGTGCGCACACCTGCGGCGGCCATGACCTCCTTGGCGAACGCCTTGGAGCCCTCGATGCGGGCGGCGTCCTTGCTGGGCCCGAAGCAGACGATGCCGGCGGCGCGCACGGCGTCGGCCACCCCCAGCACCAACGGCACCTCGGGACCGATGACCACCAGGTCGGCGCGGACCTCGCGCGCGAGGGCGACGACCGCCTCGCCCGAGGTGATGTCGACGTCGTGCTGCTCGGCGAGCCGCCCGGTGCCGGCGTTACCGGGGGCGACGGCAAGGCCCGTGACCTGCGGGTCTTCGCGAAGCGCCAGCAGCAGCGCATGCTCACGGGCACCGGAACCGATCACCAGGACGCGCACGACACGTCACACTAGCCCAGGCGTTCAGACAATTCGCTCCAGCAGGCCTTTGAGCTCTTTTTGCTGCGCGGCGGTGAGACGCCCGAGGCGCTTGTCGAATTCCGCCGACAGCAGCGCGAGGCCGTCGGCGGCGGTTTTGCGACCGGCTGGGGTGAGTAGCAACCGGTGGCGCCGCAGGTCGGTGGGGTCGATCTCGCGGCGCACGAACCGCGCCGCCTCCAGCCGTTTCAGGTAAGCCGTCACCGTCGCCTTCGGCATGCTCAGCGCCGTGGCCAGTTCGGCCGGGTAGGGATGCTCGTCGATCTCGGCGAGCAAGAACAGCTCCTTGGTCTCGAGCCCGAGCGCGCAGATATCGGCCTCGGCGCACGAGATGACCGACTGGAGTACCCGGTAGTTAAGCGACCACATCTTGGCAGCGTCGACCGCGGACATCCACTTGCCGATCGTTCAGAACTGAACTAGTTTAGAATGGAACAACCGCATAACCGAACAATCTACCAGAAAGCGGCCACCATGCCTCTGGATCAATACGTGACACTCGGACGCTCCGGCTTGCGCGTCAGTCCCCTGTGCCTTGGCGCGATGACGTTCGGCGAAGACCTCGGCTGGGGCACCAGTGTGGAAGAGTCCCAACAGATCATCGATCGGTACAGCGAGTTCGGCGGCAACTTCATCGACACCGCCAACTTCTACACCCGCAGCCACTCGGAGAAGATCATCGGCGACCACGTCGGGCGGCACCCCGCTCGCCGCGACCGCCTGGTGATCGCCACCAAGTTCAGCGGCAACCTGTATCCCGGCGATCCGAACGGCGGCGGGTCGGGCCGCAAATCACTGATCAGCGCCTGCGAAAACTCTTTGCGGCGCCTGCAGACCGACTACATCGACCTGTACTGGCTACACATCTGGGACGCGAATACTCCCATCGAGGAGACGATGGCGGCGCTCGACGACCTCGTCCGGTCCGGCAAGGTGCGCTACATCGGCGTTTCCGACACTCCTGCGTGGAAGATCGCCCAAGCCAACCTCATCGCCCGCTTCCGCGGCTGGTCGGCGTTCGTCGGGTTGCAGGTCGAGTACTCGCTGCTCGAACGCGACATCGAGCAGGAGCTCGTGCCCATGGCCTCCGAATTCGGACTCGGGATCACACCGTGGTCGCCGCTGAAGGGCGGCGTGCTCAGCGGCAAGTACACCCGCCGAAACGCCGGGCAGCACAACGCCCATCGCGGCGCGATGGTCGATGCCTTTCTCAACGACGAGACCTACGCGCTGATCGACGAACTCGAGGTCATCGCGAAGGCGCACGAGACGACCGTCGCCAGTGTGGCGCTGGCCTGGGTGCGCGCGCAGCGCGCGGTCTCGTCGGTCATCATCGGGGCGCGCCGGCTCTCGCAGCTCGAGGACAACGTCCGCGCCGTCGACGTGAACCTCGGCGCCGACGAACTGGCCCGGCTCGACGAGCTCACCAAACCGACGTTCGGATTTCCCCACAACATGCTGGAAATGGCGCCGGGCATCATCAACGGCGGAACAACGGTCAACGGCGTGTCCGCGCCGATATCGGAATACGTGATGCCGCAGGGCGTCCGGCCCTACTGAGGTTCGCCATCCCCGCGAGCAGACGCAGAATCGCACGGGTCCGCCTCGGAACGTGCGATTCTGCGTCTGCTCGGCGGGGCTAGTCGGAGGCGTTGCCGGAGTGCATCTTCAACGCGGCGTCGACGTTGGCCTTCTTGTCCTCGCCGGCGCCCTTGGCCGCGGCCTTCTTGCGTTTGGCCACCACGGCGCCGACAGCGCCGTTGAGGGCAGAACCCAGCGGGAAGCCGAGGTAGTGCGTGAGGAAGACGGCCATCTCCTTCAGTTCGTCCTCGGTGAGTTCCCCGTTGAGCAGCGCGGCGTTGATCTGGATCTCGGCCAGGTCGCGGCTTCCGACCGCGGTCACCGCGGTCAGCGTCATGATGCGCTTGTCGCGCATCGACAGCCCGGGTCGGGTCCAGATGCTGCCGAACAGGTGGTCGACCGTCAGGTCGAAATACGGGTCGCCCTCGACGTTGGGCATCTCCCAGCCGTAAACCTCGTTCATCTTCTCGAGGCCCTTGCGGCGCAGCTCGTCCATTTACGTGTCTTTCTCTGTGTGCGGCAGCCCGAGGCCGGCCGCCAGATTTTCAAATGCCAGCTGCGCCAGCGGCAGGTCGACCGACAACGCCTCACCCAAACCTAGCGCCAGGCTCAGGTCCTTCTCCCCGAGCCCCCGGGTGTGCAGGAACGGTTGGTACAGGAAGTTCTCCGGCTCAAGGTCTTTCATGTTCTCGCGCACCATGATCGCCCCCGGTCCACTCGTCAGCGCGTCGGTGTGGCGCACCACCCGCCCGAGCGCCTGCAGATCCAGCCCGGCGGCCTCGGCCAGTTTCATGGCCTCGCATGCTGCGGCGTACGAGGTGAACGTCAACATGTTGCGCGCCAGCTTCATTCGGGTCCCCGCACCCGGCTCTCCGGCATGGATCACCATCGCGGCCCAGTGTTTGAACGCCGGCTTGATCCGTTCGTACACCTCACGATCCGCCCCCACCATCGTGGCAAGCTCGCCCTTCGCGGCGGCGGCCGCGCCACCGCTGACGGGCGCGTCGACGACGTGAATGTCGCGCGGCCTCAGCTCGCGGGCCAACTCGACGGCGGTGGTGTCGCTGATGGTCGAGTGGATCGCGATGACCGTTCCGGGCTTGGCGTGCGCCGCGAGTTCGCCGACGACCTCACGCACCTGCGCGTCGTCCAGGACGGTGATATGAACGATGTCGGCCGCGGCGACGTCGGCGACGCTGTCGGCCAGGGTGGCGCCCTTCTCGGCCAGCGGTGTCATCGCCTCGGTGCGGATGTCGTAGACCGTTACCCCGCCCGGCCATTCGGTCATCTTCGTGGCCATCGGCGCGCCCATATTGCCCAGCCCGATGTAGCCGAGCTTCAAATCTTGGCTCATGACCGGATTATCTGCCCGCCGTCAACGTTGAAGACCTGCCCGGTGATCCACGAGGCCTCGTCGGACAGCAGGAACAGGCACATGCCGACGACGTCGTCTGGCGTTCCCATCCGCGACAGCGGCAGGCCCTTGACGATGTCGGCGACGATCTCCTGTGGCGTGGTGGTCCGGTTGGCCTCGGTGTCGATGGGGCCGGGCGCGATCGCGTTGATCCGGACGTTCTGGCCACCCAGTTCGCGCGAAAGCTGTTGGGTCAGGCCGTTGATGCCGACCTTGGCCAGTGCGTAGAAGTTCGCGTAAAGCCATGCGGCGGTGGACGACTGGTTGACGATCGCCCCGCCGCCGCGCTTGGCCATCTTCTTGTACACCGCGCGGGTGCACCACAGCGCGCCGTCGAGGTTCACGCTCATGAACTTCTTGTAGTACTCGGGGTCGACGGTGAGCAGGAAATCCAGCTTCATGCCGCCGAATATCGCGGCGTTGTTGACCAGGTAGTCGATGCCGCCGAACTCGGCCAGCGTGCGGTCGGCCATCTCCTTGGCCGATGCCGGGTCCGAAACGTCGACGGGCAGGGCCAGCGCCGTTCCGCCCTCGCCCTTGATCCCGTCGGCCACCTTCTCGGCGCCCTGCAGGTTGATGTCGGCGACGACGACGGCCGCGCCCTCGCGGGCCAGCGCCTCGGCGTAGGCCTGGCCGATGCCACCGCCCGATCCGGTGACGATGGCAATCTTGTTTTCGAACCGCATGCCCTCAAGCTCCTCTAGTTAACCGCTGTCGCAATGGTTTTGATTTCCAGGTATTCCTCGAAACCGGCCAGGCCCATCTCGCGGCCGTTGCCGGACTGCTTGTATCCACCGAACGGCGCGTCGGCCGAGTACCAAACGCCGCCGTTGACGTTGATGGTGCCCGCCCGGACCCGGGCGGCAACGCCGGCGGCCCGGTCCGGGTCCGCGCCAAAAACGGTTCCCGACAAGCCGTATGGCGAATCGTTGGCGATGCGCACGGCGTCGTCGTCGCCGTCGTAGGGGATGACCGTGAGCACCGGCCCGAAGATCTCCTCGCGTGCGACGCGGGCGTCGTTACCCAGGCCGGCGATCACGGTGGGCTCGATGAAGAACCCGACGTCGCGGTCCGCGGGGCGCCCGCCGCCGCACGCGAACGTCCCGCCCTCGGCGACCGCCGAGTCGAGGTAGCCCTGTATCCGGTCACGCTGGCGCGCCGAAATCACCGGGCCGCAAATGGTTCCGGGGTCGGTGGGGTCGCCGGCCTTGATCCCGCCCATCGTTGCGGCCGCGATGGAGACGGCTTCGTCGTAGCGGCTCCGCGGCACCAGCAGCCGGGTGGTGATCGCGCAACCCTGCCCGGCATGCATGCACACCGAGAACCCCGCCACCCCGACGGCACCGCCGAGGTCGGCGTCGTCGAGCACGATGAAGGCCGACTTGCCGCCCAGCTCGAGGAACACCTTCTTGATGGTGGCGGCGCCGTCGGCCATCACGCTGCGCCCCGTGGCCGTCGACCCGGTGAACGAAACCATGTCCACCCGAGGGTCTTTGGCCAACAGCGCGCCGACCGCATGGTCGCTCGAGGTCACGATGTTGACCACGCCGGGCGGAAAGTCGGTGTGTTCGGCGATGAGCTCGCCCAACACCGCCGCGCACCACGGCGTGTCGGGTGCGGGCTTCAAGACCACGGTGTTGCCCGCGGCCAGCGCGGGGCCCAGCTTGGCGAGGTTGATCTGGTGCGGGAAATTCCACGGCGTGATGGCGCCCACGACCCCGACGGCTTCCCGCGCAATGG
The DNA here is from genome assembly GCF_001665295.1 of Mycobacterium sp. 1554424.7. Lineage (GTDB taxonomy): Bacteria > Actinomycetota > Actinomycetes > Mycobacteriales > Mycobacteriaceae > Mycobacterium. The sequence continues at coordinate 238,895 of NZ_LZSE01000105.1, forward strand.
TGCGCCGGGTGGGGATCCCCATCGGCGACGCCTCGCCGAGATCCTGATTCCACACGTAGGACTCGGCCGTGTCGGCCGCGAACGCCAGGTCGTTGACCGGCACCTCGAGCTGGGCGATGGCGGTGAGCATCCGAGGCGCGCCGACCTCGGCGATGGTGATGTCACGCAGCTCCTCGAGATGCGCCTGCATCGCGTCGCGCAGCTGCCGCACGCAGCGCACCCGCAGTTCGGTGTTGCGCGACCAGTCCGTCTCGTCGAAGGCCCGCCGCGCCGCATCGATGGCGCGGCCCATGTCGTCGGCGTCGGCGTCGGCAGCGACCCCCAGCACTTCCTCGGTCGCCGGGTTGATCGTCGGGAAGGTGCCCGCGGCGCCCGGCGCCAGTTTGCCGTCAATGAATAATGCGCTCGCGCCGTCGGCCAATAACGCCATATTTCTCGCTCCCGCCTCTTCGCGGCCCAGCCTCGCTGGGTGGACAGTTGTCCGATATTTGACGTATCGAACCATAGTCTCCGGGCGGTCCGAGGTGCAAGGCCCGATCTCGTCGGCCGCCGCTTACCACCGCTACAGCCCCTGTTAGCTGCGCATTCACAACTCGCGCTTGCTTCCTGTCGCCGGCATCCGATAGCGTGGACACGTGTCCAGCGATGCCCTGGTTACCGTCGCATCTACCGCCGACCTCCAGACCGGAGAGCCGGTGCGCAACCGTCGCCAGGAAGAGACGTTCCGCAAGGTGCTCGCCGCCGGCATCGAAACGCTGCGCGAGAAGTCCTACGCCGACCTGACGGTCCGCGCCGTGGCGGCCAGGGCCAAGGTCGCCCCGGCCACCGCGTACACCTACTTCTCGTCGAAGAACCACCTGATCGCCGAGGTCTACCTCGACCTGGTGCGGCAGGTCCCGTTCTTCACCGACGTCAATGACCCGATGCCGGTCCGGGTGGACAAGGTGTTGCGCCACCTTGCGCTGGTGGTCGCCGACGAACCGGAGGTCGGGGCGGCATGCACGACGGCGTTGCTCGGTGGCGGCGCCGACCCGGCGGTGGGCGCCGCGCGCGACCGGATCGGCGCAGAGATCCACCGCCGCATCGCCACCGCGATCGGGCCCGGCGCCGACCCCAACACGGTGTCCGCGCTCGAGATGGCGTTTTTCGGCGCACTGGTACAAGCCGCCAGTGGCCAGTTCACCTATCACCAGATCGCCGACCGACTCGGCTATGTCGTCGGCCTCATCCTGCCGACCCCGGGAGAAGACCGATGACCGTGCAGGCCGAAAAGCCGCTCTTGGATCCCTACGACTACGACTTCCACGAGGATCCCTACCCGTACTACAAGCGGCTCCGCGACGAGGCGCCGCTGTACCGCAACGAGGAGTTGCAGTTCTGGGCGCTGTCGCGGCATCGGGATGTGCTGCAGGGATTCCGCAACAGCACAACGCTTTCCAACAAGTACGGTGTCTCGCTGGATCCGGCGTCGCGCGGCCCGCACGCGAGCAAGACGATGTCGTTCCTGGCGATGGATGACCCCGCGCATCTGCGTCTGCGGACGCTCGTGTCAAAGGGATTCACCCCGCGACGGATTCGGGAACTCGAGCCTCGAGTCACCGAAATCGCCACGCAGCACCTCGACACCATGCTGGAAAAGTCGAAGAACGAAACTGTCGACTACATCGACGAGTTCGCCGGGAAGCTGCCCATGGACGTCATCTCCGAGCTGATGGGCGTTCCCGAGCCGGATCGAGCGCAGGTCCGCGCCTGGGCCGACGGCGTGATGCACCGCGACGAGGGTGTCACCGACGTGCCGCCGGAGGCCGTCGAGGCTTCCATCAACCTCATCGTCTACTACCAGGGGATGGTGGCCGAGCGGCGTAAGACGCTCACCGGCGATCTGACGTCGGCGCTGCTGGAGGCCGAGATTGACGGCGACCGCCTCACCGACGACGAGATCCTCGGGTTCATGTTCCTCATGGTGATCGCCGGCAACGAGACGACCACCAAACTCCTTGCCAACGCGGCCTTTTGGGGCCACAAGAACCCCGATCAGGTGGCGCCGGTCTACGACGATCTGTCCCGGGTTCCGCTGTGGGTCGAGGAGACGCTGCGCTACGACACCTCCAGCCAGATCCTGGCCCGCACCGTGTCTGGGGAGCTCACGCTCTACGACACCACGATCCCGGAGGGTGACGTTCTGCTGCTGCTGCCCGGTTCGGGGCATCGTGATGAGCGGGTCTTCGACAACCCGGACGACTTCCTGATCGGGCGCGAAATAGGGCCCAAATTGCTGAGTTTCGGTAGCGGCGCACACTTTTGCCTGGGCGCGCACCTCGCCCGGATGGAGGCCAGGGTGGCGCTGACCGAGTTGTTCAAGCGAATCCGGGGCTACGAAGTGGACGAGGCCAACGCCGTCCGCGTCCATTCGAGCAATGTTCGCGGATTCGCCCACCTACCAATGAGCGTGGAGGTCCGCTGAATGCCCCGCTTTGACCCGCTGCCCGAACGTCGCCCGGCGATTGTGGCCGGCGCCTCCTCCGGGATCGGGGAGGCCACGGCCATCGAACTCGCGGCGCACGGCTTCCCGGTCGCCCTTGGCGCCCGCCGGGTGGAAAAGCTCAACGACATCGTCGGCAAGATCAACGCCGACGGCGGAGAGGCGGTCGGATTCCATCTGGACGTCACCGACCCGAATTCGGTGAAAGCGTTTGTCGCACAGTCGGTCGATGCGCTCGGCGACATCGAGGTGCTGGTGACCGGCGCGGGCGACACGTACTTCGGCAAGCTGGCCGAGATCACCACCGACGAGTTCGAGTCGCAGCTGCAAATCCACCTCGTCGGCGCCAACCGGCTGGCCGCCGCGGTGCTGCCGGGCATGCTCGACCGGCAGCGCGGCGACCTGATTTTCGTCGGCTCCGATGTGGCCCTGCGCCAGCGCCCGCACATGGGCGCCTACGGCGCCGCCAAGGCCGCGCTCGTCGCGATGGTCACCAACTTCCAGATGGAGCTCGAGGGCACCGGTGTGCGGGCCTCGATCGTGCACCCCGGCCCCACGAAAACGGCGATGGGCTGGAGCCTGCCGGCCGAAAAGATCGGCCCCGCACTAGAGGACTGGGCCAAGTGGGGCCAGGCCCGCCATGACTACTTCCTGCGCGCGGCGGACCTGGCACGAGCCATCACGTTCGTCGCCGAGACGCCGCGCGGTGGCTTCATCGCGAACATGGAGCTCCAGCCCGAGGCTCCGTTGGCCGACAAGAAAGATCGCCAGAAGCTCGCGCTCGGCGAAGAGGGGATGCCAGGACATGGCTGATTCAACTACGGCGAATACCGCGATCGTGCCGCGGGTTTCCGGCGGCGAAGAAGAACACGGTCATCTGGAGGAATTCCGCACGGACCCGATCAGGCTGATGCAGCGCACCCGCGACGAGTGCGGGGACGTCGGCTGGTTCCAGCTGGCGGACAAGCACGTCATCCTGTTGTCCGGCTCCAAGGCCAATGAGTTCTTCTTCCGTTCCGCCGACGAGGATCTCGACCAGGCCGAGGCCTACCCGTTCATGACGCCGATCTTCGGCAAGGGCGTGGTGTTCGACGCCAGCCCCGAGCGGCGGAAGGAGATGCTGCACAACTCGGCGCTACGCGGCGAGCAGATGAAGGGCCACGCCGCCACCATCGAGGGTGAAGTCAAGAAGATGATCGCGAACTGGGGCGAAGAGGGCGAGATCGAGCTGCTCGACTTCTTCGCCGAGCTGACCATCTATACCTCGACGGCCTGCCTGATCGGCCTGAAGTTCCGCGAACAGCTCGACCACCGATTCGCGGAGTACTACCACGAGCTGGAGCGCGGCACCGACCCGCTGTGCTACGTCGACCCGTACCTCCCGATCGAGAGCTTCAAGCGTCGCGATGAAGCGCGCGTGAAACTCGTTGCGGTGGTTCAGGAGATCATGAACCAGCGACTGGCCAATCCGCCGAAGGACAAGGCCGACCGCGACATGCTCGACGTGCTGGTATCGATCAAGGATGAGGACGGCAACCCGCGTTTCTCGGCCGACGAGGTCACCGGGATGTTCATCTCGCTGATGTTCGCGGGGCACCACACCAGCGCCGGGACCTCGGCGTGGACGCTAATCGAGCTGATCCGTCACGCCGACGTGTACGCCGAGGTGCTGGCCGAGCTCGACGAATTGTACGCGGACGGTCAGGAGGTGAGTTTCCATGCGCTGCGCTCGATTCCGAAGCTGGACAACGTGGTCAAGGAAACCCTGCGACTGCATCCGCCGCTGATCATCCTGATGCGGGTCGCCAAGGGCGAGTTCGAGGTCGAGGGCTTCCCGATTCACGACGGCGATTACGTCGCGGCCTCCCCGGCGATCTCGAACCGGATTCCCGAGGACTTTCCCGATCCGGACGCCTTCAACCCCGACCGGTACAACAAGCCCGAGCAGGCCGACATCGTCAACCGCTGGACCTGGATTCCGTTCGGCGCGGGCCGACACCGCTGCGTCGGCGCCGCGTTCGCCCAGATGCAGATCAAGGCGATCTTCTCGGTCCTGTTGCGCGAGTACGAGTTCGAGATGGCGCAGCCCGCCGACAGCTACCACAACGACCACTCCAAGATGGTCGTCCAGCTCGCCCGGCCGGCCAAGGCCCGCTACCGCAAGCGCAGCGCGTAAGGAGTCAGTCCCATGGGCGGATTCAGGATCGAAGCGGATCTGGATTTGTGTCAGGGCCACGCCATGTGTGAATTGGAGGCGCCGGACTACTTCCGGGTGCCCAAGCGGGGCAAGGTCGAGATCCTCGACCCCGAACCGCCCGAAGACGCCCGCGACGACGTCGAGCGCGCGGTCGATATGTGCCCAACGCAAGCACTATTCATCAAAGAGAAGGAAGACTGACAATGACGTCGGAGCCGTCACACTCACGTGCGGAACTCGAGGCATGGGTCGACCGCTGGCTGCAGGCCAACGCGGACTGCGAAAAGGCCGGCGACTGGAAGCCGCTGGCGGACTTCTACGCCAAGGACGCCACCTACGGGTGGAACATCGGCCCCAAGGAAGACGTGATGTGCGTCGGCGTCGACGAGATCCGCGACATCGCGCTCGGCCTGGAGATGGAGGGCCTGGAGAACTGGGTCTACGAGTACCAGAAGGTGCTCATCGACGAGAAGCAGGGCGAGATCGTCGGTTTCTGGAAGCAGATCGTCAACAAGACCGACGGAACCCAGGACGAGATCTACGGCATCGGCGGCAGCTGGTTCCGCCTCGACGGCGACCAGCTCATCGAGTGGCAGCGCGACTTCTTCGACTTCGGTCACGTCGCGAAGATGTTCGCGACCCTCATCGAGTCCGGCGATCTGTCCCCAGGGATGCAGAAACGGATAGAGCGCAGCCTGGCCGGCGAGAAGCTGCCGGGCTACTACCCGCTCGGACAGGCTCCGGTCCCCATCTGGTGACCTCCCGACCGGTTGGTGGTGCCCCCCTTGTTTACAGCCCGGTGACGCGCGTCATAATGGTCTGACGAACGAGAACACGTTCTAAACATGACGTCAGGGCCCTGACCGGCCGTCTTGCCGAATTTTCGGCCAGAGCTTGCTAATGGAGGTTGTTCATGAAGACAAAAGGCGCTCTGATCTGGGAGTTCAACCAGCCCTGGTCGATCGAGGAGATCGAGATCGGCGACCCGCAGGCGCACGAGGTCAAGATCCAGATGGAAGCGGCGGGCATGTGCCACTCCGACCATCACCTGGTCACCGGCGGCATCCCGATGGCGGGTTTCCCGGTGCTGGGCGGCCACGAGGGCGCGGGCATCGTGACCGAGGTCGGGCCGGGCGTGGAGGACATCGCCCCGGGCGATCACGTGGTGCTGTCGTTCATCCCGTCCTGTGGGGCGTGTCCGACGTGTCAGGCCGGCCTGCGCAACCTGTGTGACCTCGGGGCCGGGCTGCTGGGCGGCGCCGCGGTATCCGACGGCACCTTCCGCATCCAGGCCCGCGGACAGAACGTCTTCCCCATGACGCTGCTTGGCACCTTTTCGCCGTACATGGTCGTGCACCGCAGCTCGGTGGTGAAGATCGACCCGTCGGTGCCTTTCGAGGTGGCCGCGCTGGTCGGCTGCGGCGTCACCACCGGCTACGGTTCGGCGGTCCGCACCGCCGACATCCGGCCGGGCCAGGACGTCGCCATCGTCGGCGTCGGGGGCGTGGGCATGGCGGCGCTGCAGGGCGCCGTCAACGCGGGCGCGCGCTACATCTTCGCGATCGACCCGGTGGAGTGGAAGCGCGACCAGGCCCTGAAGTTCGGCGCCACGCACGTCTACCCCGACGTCAACGCGGCGCTGGCGGGCATGGCCGAGGTCACCTACGGCCTGATGGCCCACAAGGTGGTGGTGACGGTCGGCGAGCTGCACGGCGCCGACGTCGACGCGTACCTGAACCTCACCCAAAAGGGCGGCACCTGCGTGCTGACCGCGATCGGCAGCCTGCTGGACACCAACGTGACGCTGAACCTGGCGATGCTCACCCTGATGCAGAAAAACCTGCAGGGCACCATCTTCGGCGGCGGCAACCCGCAGTACGACATCCCGCAGCTGCTGTCGATGTACAAGGCCGGCAAGCTCAACCTGGACGATATGATCACCCGCCAGTACAAGCTGGAGCAGATCAACGACGGCTACCAGGACATGCTGGACGGCAAGAACATTCGCGGCGTCATCCGGTACACCGACGCCGACCGGTAATCCGACCGGTCCTCGGTGACCAGCTTTCCCCACCTCTTGGCGCCGGGACGAATCGGCGCCATGGCGGTGCGCAACCGGGTGGTCATGTCTCCGATGGAGACGATGTACGGCACCCCGGACGGGTTGCCCTCACCGCGCACCCGCGACTACTTCACCGCGCGCGCTAAGGGCGGGGTGGGCCTGATCACGTTGGGCGCCACCGGGGTCGACCATCATCACCCCGAAACGCCCGGCGGCCTGCACCTGGCCACCGACGACGCGGTCGACGCGCACCGGGCGCTGGTCGAGGCCGTGCACGAACACGGCGCCAAGATCCAGCCCCAGATCGTGCACGCCGGGCCCGACGGGCTGGGGCCGGAGATCTTCGGTGTCGACTCGCTGGGCCCCTCGGTGATTCCCTCCTACCTCACCGGGCGGCCGTCGGTCGAGATCAGCAAGCGGCAACTCTGCGAGGTGTTCGATCTGTTCAAGGCCGCGGTGCGCCGCGCCGCCGAGGCCGGTTACGACGGCATCGAGTTGCACGCGGCGCACGGCTACATGCTGCTGGGGTCTTTCCTTGCCCCGCAACGCAACCGGCGCACCGACGACTACCGGGGCGACTCCGCGCGCGGTCGCGTGCGGGTGGTGCTGGAGGCGCTGGCCGCCATCCGCTCCGAGGTCGGCGACGCCCTGCCGATCACGTTGCGCATCTCCGGCTACGAGCGGGTCGCGGGAGGGCGGCCGATCTACGAAACCGCGCGACTGGCAACCGGACTCGTCGCCGCCGGCGTGAGCGCGTTCCACGTCAGCGGCGGCGTGATCGACCGGCTCGTCACCGGGATGGTCAACGGCGCCGACGACGGCGACGGGCTCAACGTCGGCGCCGCGGCCGCGGTCAAGCAGGTGGTCGACGTGCCGGTGATCGCCGTGGGTCGCATCCATGACCCGGCCCGGGCCGAACGGATCCTGGCCGAGGGACGCGCCGATTTCATCGCGATGGGCCGTCCGCTGCTGGCCGACCCCGACCTGCCCCGGAAACTGATGCTCGGTCAGCCGCATCGGGTCCGTCGGTGCATCTCGTGTGAAAACTGCATCGACGCAATGGAACAGCGCTTTTCCGTCGACTGCGCCGTCAACCCCCGCACCGGAAAGGAGCGCGAACTCGCCGCGACCCGCGCCGACCGCGCCAAGCGTGTGGTGGTGATCGGCGGCGGCCCGGCCGGGCTGGAGGCCGCCCGCGTCGCGGCCGAACGCGGCCACCGCGTCACGCTTTTCGAGCGCGGCGGCCAACTGGGCGGCGCCCTGCGCTGGGCGTCGGTGCTGCATCCGGAGAACCAGCCGTTCCTGAAATACCTGCGCGACGAGATCAAGGCCAGCTCCGTGAAAGTCCGTCTGGACCACGGTGTCTCGGCCGAGGAAGTGGTCGCGCAAGCGCCCGACGCGGTGGTGGTGGCCACCGGTGGCCATGTCGCGGTGCCGCCAATTGCCGGCGCCGACCTGCCGCACGTGAACACCGGTCCCGGGTTGCGCGCACTGCTCGATGGTCAACTGTTCGCCGGCTGGCGGCAGCGGTTGGTGCGGCCCGCTGCCATCCGGCTCGCCAGCCGCGCGTGGCTGCCGTTGGGCCGGCGGGTCGCGATCATCGGCGGCGACCTGGTCGCCCTCGAACTCGCCGAGTTCCTCGCGGCCCGAGGCCGGTTCGTGTCGATCCTCGAGGCGGGCAAGGACATTGCCCCCGAGGTGGGCAACAAACGCAAGACCGAACACATGGATCGCCTCGACCGGCTGGGCGTCACCGTGCACGTGCGTGCGGCGGTGGAGCGGATCACGGCGCAGGCCGTGGTGTTTGCGCCCGACGGCGGCGCCACCCGTCAGCTGGCCGCCGACAGCGTCGTCATCGCCGGGACGGTGCAGCCCGACACCGCCCTGTTCGACGCCCTGGTCGCCGCCATGCCGGGCACCGCGGTGCACGCCGCGGGCGACTGCAGCGGCCTCGGCCTCATCCGCAAAGCCACCGAGGAAGGCGCACGCGCCGCGTGCGCGATCTAGAGACAGGAGAAAACGATGACCCAAACCGAGCAGGCCTCCCCGGCACTGGCCGCCTCGCAATCCTCGTGGCGGTGCGTGCAGGCCCACGACCGGGAGGGCTGGCTGGCGCTGATGGCCGACGACGTCGTCGTCGAGGACCCGATCGGCAAGTCCGTCACCAACCCCGACGGTGACGGCGTCAAGGGCAAGGAGGGCGTCGCAGCCTTCTACGACAACAACATCGCGGCCAACCAGCTGACCATCACCTGCGAGGAGACGTTCCCGTCCAGCTCGCCCCACGAGATCGCCCATATCCTGGTGCTGCACAGCAAGTTCGAGGGCGGGTTCACCAGCGAGGTGCGCGGCGTGTTCACCTACAAGGTCAACGACGCGGGCCTGATCACGAATATGCGCGGCTTCTGGAACCTCGACATGATGAAGTTCGGCAAGGAGGACTGAGGCTCAGCCGATGCGCCCGAGGCCGGTGAGGTTGCCCTGCATGGCCTTACCGTCCATCAGCACCATGGTGGGGGTTTGCAGCGGATCGCTGAGGATGGTGGCCGACTTCGGCTGCTGCCACAACAGCGCCCCGTTTCCGGCGTCGACCACGCCGTATGCGAACAGGTCGAGCGGTGTGGTGTTGTCGCAACCGATCCGCGTGATGGTGTACAGCAGGCCGTCCGCGATCGACAGGTGCGGTAGCGCGGCGCTGCGAACCTTGTTCTCCCACACCGTATGACAGCCGGGGTTGTCGACGTCGACCCGGGTCATGCCGCCGACGAACGGCGCCGTCGGCGGAACCGCCGGGGGCGCGCCCGCCGGAACCGCCGGGTAGGGGTAGCCGTAGGTGCTGGACACGAACACCGAGTTGCCGACCCCGATCGGCGCGTTCTCGCTGCCGGGGCCGCCCAGGGTCAAAACCGGTTGCTGGCAGACCAATTGGCCGGTGCCGGACCGATAGACCAGCGCGTGCACCTGGGGGCTGGCGTTGTCGACGATGGTCAGGTAGTCGGCCCCGCTGGTAGGGCCGAAATACACTGGGGTGGAGCCGGTGCCCCAGCTCAGCTGTCCGGGCTTGCGGGCGGGGCCGCGGTCATAGGCCGCGCGCCAAAGGATTTGCGGGTTGCCCGCGATGTCGAGGCTCAGCTCGTAGACGGCGAACGTGGTGGCCACCGCGACTCGTCCGCTGGGCGCCGACGAGATGCTGTTGGCAATCTGCTCACCGGCGGGCAGCTGGATGGTGGCCACCCCGCCGCCGGGTTTCGATACGCCCACGACGCCGTCGCCGGTCGCGAACCAGACATTGCCCGTGTAGTCGGGGACCAGGCCCACCGAGTTGTCGCCGGCGGGTATCGCGCCGGACAGGTCGGTGGATTCGGTGACGACCAGCTTCCAACAGCCCAGCGCGTCGTCCTTGACGTGGGCGATGCGCAACAGGTGGTTGGTGCCGTCGATCATCACCACCTGGTTGTTGTTGTCCAGGTAGGCATAGACGCCGCCGAGCAGGCCGCCCTTGGCGACGTGCATCTTGGCCAGCGGGATGAAGACCGGGACCCAGCCACCCGGATCGATCAGCACGACCGTCGGGGTCTGGCCGATGTCGGTGGTGCACAGCGCCAACACCAGCCCGTCGGTGCCCTGCATGATCGTGGGGCACGCCGCCAGCAGCGGGTAGCCGAAGATCGGGACCAGGTGGGCGCCGGGCCCGGAAAGCGGTCCCGCGTCGGATGATTCGGAGTCGTTGTGCAGCGACGCGAGACCCAGCGGCGCCATGAACGGGTTGGGCGGCGCCAACGGCCCGAACGCGGCGGCCGACCGCGCCGGCGGCGCGGCGCCGGAGACCAGGGCCGGGGCCATGGCGACGACGCAAGCGGCCAACAATGCCACGGGAAACCGCACAGAGGTCTCCTCCCGTGAATTGCGTACAGTGATTTTCCCGAGGCTGCGGAACGAAATCGCAACGGTGCGCTAACGATTCGGCTTCGAGACGGCGTGGCAGATGCGTCTTTATCGCCAGTGGCGAAAGGCGCTAAGCAGTCGGTCACGAAAGGCGGGGTCGAGTTCCCCGTCGGGAATCTTGCCGAGCGTCGCCACGGTCATCCGGAATTGCTGAAGGTAGTTCTCGCACCCGTCGCACGCTTGCAGGTGGTCCTCGAAGCGGGCCCGGGCCGCATCGTCGAGCGCTCCCTCAAGATACGCAGTGACGAGTTCGACCAGCTCTTTGCAGTCCATGGGTGGTGTTGTCATGACGGCTCCGCCAAATAGTTCTCGAGTGCCTGCCGCACTGCGGCCCTGCCGCGGTGCAACAGAACCCGCTGGTTGGCCAGGCTGATGTTGAGCAAATCGCACACCTCGCTGGAGTCGAATCCGAGCATGTCGCGCAGCGACACGACCATGCGCTGACGTTCCGGTAGTTTGTCGAGTTCGCGTCGTGCGTAGGTGATCAATTCGACGGCCAGGACCGATCCCTCCGGGGTGTCCGGGAACGCGACGGGTTCCTGGCGTTGCTTCCAGTGCCCCGGCCACATCGGGTCGTCGGCAGCACGGAATCGCGCGGGATCGACGGTGCCTCCGGTAAACGCGGCGATCTCCGCATTGGCGGCACGGCGTTCCCGCACCCCCCGCTGCTTGGCGATGTTGATTACCACAGCGAAAAGCCAAGTGCGCAAAGAGGATCGGCCTTCAAACCTCGAAATTCCTCTCAACAGCGCGATCCAGGCTTCCTGGACGACCTCCTCGGCGATCTGCTGCGTCGGCGCATAGCTGCGCGCCACCCGCAGCATCGCCGGGGCGTACCGATCGACAAGCTGGGCAAAGACAGCCTCGTCGCCTGCGCGCAGCGCCGCGATCAACCCCTCCTCGTCTTGCCCAGTCATCGCGACCTAACGCTAGCCATCATCGTCCCTTGATTGGTTGTCGGAAGCGGTTCGATCGTTACACGCCCGCGAGCAACCGCCGTCCGTGTAACGCCGGACAGTCCTCCACACACCAATCAGCATGCAATCATTCGCGAGCCGAGTAAGTGCGGCGCCGACCCAGGTGACCGCGGCGGTGCCGGGCTGGAAGCTGAATTTCGCCGCCGGCCTCGTTCCCCTTGCCGCGGGACTGAGCACGCTGCTGACGACATGGATCGGCGTGGCGCGCGCGAATTCCCCATGGTGGACGGGGTTGGGCTCCCTCGACTTCTCGTACTCGAGCCTTTCTCGCGCCGGCCTCGACGCACCGGCGTGGACGCAATTGAGCGGTTCGGTCGGCGGCGTCAACATCGTGGCCGGCGCGGTCGCGGTGACCGTGGTCGCACGGTTCGGGCTGCGCGGTGGCCAACGCTGGGCCTGGTGGTTCCTCGCTTTCTGCTTCGTCTGGGTCGGTCTTCACGACGCGACGATGGCCACCCGGTTCTTCAATGCGACGGGTCAGCCGCTCATGCTGCTGCCGTACAGCTACTGCGTCCTGATGCTCGCCGGCCTGTTGCGGTCGCGGCGCGCCGTATTCGCCCGGGGCCAGCAGTGATTGGACTGAAACGGCTCACGTTGCTGCCGGTGTCAGGGCAGGACACCGATTTCTTGATCGCACATTGGAGCGATCCAACGGTTCGCCGGTTCCTGTTCGACGGCACGCCTGCGGTGCCGGACGATATCGGCGCCGCCATCGCGGACAGCGTTCGCGGCTTCGCCACCCTCGGCTATGGCCTGTGGCTCATTCGGCTCGAAGCCGATCGTCCACCCGTCGGCGCGGTGGGGCTGCGTCCGTTGGACGACGTGGGCCTGGAAGTCTTCTACAGCCTGGTCCCCGACAGCTGGGGCAATGGCTACGCGACCGAGGCAGCGGGCGGCGTGATCGATTATGCGCTAAGCGGATTGGGCCTGACGGAGGTTTTTGCCGAGGTCGACGGCGGCAACGCCGCCTCGGCCGCGGTGATCGAGCGGCTCGGCATGACCCCGGTCGCCACCGTAGCCGGTGCCCTCGGACCCGTGACCCGCTATCGAAAGACCCGTCCTACAGGAGGTGCTCAATGAGCTTGCGGAACAACATTTCCGTTCAACGCCCCGCGATAACGGACGCGACCGCGCGACTGGCCGGTGTGCTGGCCCGCTACGGGCTCGTCCTCGTGATCGCCTGGTTCGGCGTTATGAAATTCACGTGGTACGAGGCGCAGGGTATCCAACCGCTCATCGCGCACAGCCCGTTCATGAGTTGGCTCTATAGCGTGTTTTCGGTCGGCACCTTCTCGGCCCTGCTGGGAATCTTCGAAGTCGCTGCGGCCGTGTTGCTTTCGCTCAAACCCTGGTGGCCAAGCGTGTCGATCGTGGGCAGCTTGATGGCGATCGGCCTTTTCGTCGCCACCATCAGCTTCTTGTTCACCGCACCCGGCGTCTTCGACGCCGGCGCCGGGGGCTTCCCACTGCTGTCGGCGGACGGTGGATTCCTGATCAAAGACGTTGCGCTGCTCGGCCTGGCGGTCTGGACGCTCTCCGACGCACTGGCCGCCCGCGAAGCCTAGCGGCGCGTGAAGCTCAGATGCGTGACGCCGCTGGGGCTGGTCACCGACTCCAGCGCGAACCGCTGCTCGAGGCCCTCCAGCCCCTGCCACAATGGCTCCCCGCGCCCCAAGACGATGGGCACCACCGCGACGTGCATGTGGTCGACGAGGTCGGCGGCGAGGAATTGCCGAATGGACGACGGTCCCCCGCCGAGGCGAATGTCGAGTCCTCCCGCGGCTTTTCGGGCGATCTCCAGGGCTTCCGCGGGGCTAGCGTCGATGAAGTGGAACGTGGTGCCTCCGTCCATCTCGATCGAGGGCCGCGGGTGATGGGTCAGCACGAAGACCGGGGTGTGAAACGGCGGGTTTGCGCCCCACCAGCCTTTCCAGTCGTCGTCGTCCCATGGGCCGCGCTGTGGACCGAACTTGTTGCGTCCCATGATTTCGGCGCCGATGCCGGGCAACCAAGCGCGGGCCAAGGCGTCGTCGATGCCCGTCGTCCCACCCGACTCGCCGTGCATCGCGCGGAAGGTGCGCGTCGCGAAGAACCACTCGTGCAGCCGCCCGCCGGCATGCCCGAACGGCGCGTCCGCGCTTTGTCCGATGCCCGTGCCGAAACCATCGAGGGAAACCGAAAAATTGTGCACGCGCACCTGTGACATGGCGGGACTCCTTCGCGTCGTGGGTCGTCGCAGGGTTGACCGTCCGCACCCGCCAAACTCATCGCCGCCACACATTAGTGATAACCCGCTGCTACAAGCGTGCAGGTCACGGCGCAGCGCGGAAGCTCGCGCGTGTCTCCTACGGTGCGGCCCTGCGTCCTGATTCACTTCCAGTGTGACCAAGGGGAACAAACCGCTGCGGCTGTTGCTTTGGGCCACAGTCATCGGCACCGTCGGCGCTGTGGTGATGTTCTTCTTTCTCGGTTCCGGGGTGGGGCAACATTTCGGCGGCGTGCAGTGGGGGTCGGTCGCATCATGGTTCTCTGGAGCACTGACCCTGGCTGCAGTTGTTGTCGCGCTACGACAGGCCAGTAATGCGCGGCGCGACGCGATGCGTTTGCAATTAGCCCGGCTTGTTGACCACGAAGTCAGCAGACGGCGGGAGTGCATTGAGGCCCTCGCGAAGCTCTGGGCAGCACTCACCGGCATGCAGACGGAGCTATTTGCTTTTACCGAATACCTGAAAACACTGCCAGATACGTTCGACCCTCGTCAGCAGCATCGGCCTGCCCCGCGCGGTGTGGAGCAGACATGGGGAATGGAGATCCGCGAGGAGGTACGTCGGTTTTCTTCGGAGTGGCAGAACCGAGTCGAGCCCCCTCTATTTGTCGCCTTGTTGGTGCTTCGCGGTACGCCTCTCGAGTCGGCTGTAGAAGAGATCAACGAAAAAATAGAAGAAATAAAGACTCAAGAGATGGAGCCGATTCGGGAGGCACTCAACGACGGACGGCGGCCTAACACTGACTCCGCGATGTCGAAGTGGAACGACATAATCGCTCGCCGCACCGAACATCTCAGATACGCAAGCGAGTGCTTCAACTTGACGCGCGAGGATGCCGAGACCAGCGTGCGGGGTAAGCGCAAACGCTAGATGGCGCGTCCAACGACAACCACAGCCGTGGCCGCAAAGTCGCCGAACCTATGCTGGGGGCCATGGCGTCGATCTTCACCAAGATCATCAACCGTGAACTTCCCGGCCGTTTCGTCTACGAGGACGATGACATCGTCGCGTTCCTGACGATCGAGCCCATGACGCAGGGCCACACGCTGGTGGTGCCTCGCGCCGAGATCGATCAGTGGCAGGACGTCGACGGTGCGGTGTTCGCCCGCGTCATGGCGGTGAGCCAGCTGATCGGCAAGGCCGTGTGCAAGGCGTTCCGGGTCGAGCGGGCCGGGCTGATCATCGCCGGGCTGGAGGTGCCCCATCTGCACGTCCACGTCTTCCCGACCCGCAGTCTGAGCGACTTCGGTTTCGCCAACGTGGACCGCAACCCGTCGGCGGAATCCCTCGATGCGGCCCAGGCCAAGATCAAGGCGGCGCTGGCTCAGCTGGCGTGAACCGGCTGGTAAACCGCGTCCGCCGCGGGGACGTCGCTGACGCGGGGCAACGTGACGCGGAAGCAGCACCCCTCGCCGGGTGAGGTGGTCACGGTGACGTCGCCGCCGTGCGCGCGCACCAGCGAGTCCACGATGGACAACCCGAGGCCCGTGCCGCCGCTGGCCCGCGCCCGCGACGAGTCGGTGCGATAGAACCGTTCGAAGACCCGCGACGCGTCCTGCTGATTCATGCCCGGCCCCCTGTCGGCCACTTCGATCACGGCGTCGTCGCCCGCGGTGCCGACGCGGACGGTGACGTCGGCGTCGGGCGGGGTGTGCTGCAGGGCGTTGGCGACGAGGTTGCTGAGCACCTGGCGAATCCGCGGTTCATCCCCGAGCACCTCCGGGGTGCCGGGCCCGTCGAACACCTCCATGGTGATGGCGCGCTTGGGGTCGATCGCCTGCGCGTCGTGCACGGCGTCACTGGCCAGCGCCAGCAGGTCGACCCGGTTGTGTTCCAGCGGTCGCTGCACGTCCAGCCGGGCCAGCAGCAGCAGGTCGTCGACCAGCAGGCCCATCCGGCTGGCCTCGCTTTCGATGCGCGACAGCAGCATTGACACGTCGCGCGCCGCGCCCTGCCGATACAGTTCCGCGAAACCGCGGATGGTGGTCAACGGCGTGCGCAGCTCGTGGCTGGCGTCGGTGATGAACCGTCGCATCCGCTCCTCGGAACCACGCGCCTTTTCGGCCGACGACTCCGACGACGCCACCGCCTGCTGGATTTGGGTGAGCATCCCGTTGAGCGCCAACGAAAGTCGACCGACCTCGGTTCGGGGGTCGCGCTCCGGGACGCGGCGGTCCAGCTGGCCCGCGGCGATGTCCGCGGCGGTGTGTTCGACCTCGGTCAGTGGCCGCAGGCTGCGGTGCACCACCGCGAAACTGGCGATCCCGACGACGGCCAGCACCGCCACCCCGATGCCGATCTGCAACCACACCAGGGAGCTCAGCGTGTGCTGCACGTCGGACAGATCGACCGCCACGGTCGTCAGGCCATGCGGGCCGCGCACCGACACCGCCCGCCACTGGATGTCCGAGCCGTTGATCGAGGGCAGCGTCGTCGGATTGGGGCCCACGTCGTTGTTGGGCGGCAGCGCCGGTTCGGCGTTGCGGTCGTTGATGGCGGTAAAGGGCGTGCCGTCGGTGCCGACGCCGCGCACGTAAAACTTCGACGGCGGGCGGCCGGGATCGGGACCTTCGTAGGGGGGCGGGGACTGCCGCCGCGGGGCCTGCGCCCAGCTGCGGGAGGCGTCGAGCAGCGTCTGGTCGATCCGGCCGATCAGGCTGTGCCGCAGGATGGAGGTGACGGCGAAACCCGACACGAGCAGACCGCAGGCCACCAAGAGCAGGGTGGCGGCCACCAGCCCCACCCGTAGTGGCAATCCGCGTCGAACCTTGTTCGGCATTCCCGTCGTCCTCGCTACCGCTCGCCGCTCAGCGCGGCTCCCGCAGCACGTAGCCCACGCCCCGCAGAGTGTGCAGCAGCCGCTTCTCCCCGGTGTCGATCTTGCGGCGCAGATACGACACGTAGGACTCGACGACGTTCACGTCGCCGCCGAAGTCGTAGCGCCACACGTGGTCGAGGATCTTCGGCTTGCTCAGCACGGTGCCCGCGTTGATCACGAAGTAGCGCAGCAGGGTGAACTCGGTGGGCGACAGCGACACCGGTTCGCCCGCCTTCCACACCTCGTGCGTCTCCTCGTCGAGTTCGATGTCGGCGAAACTCAGGCGGGCGTTGCGCGGTTCGGCCCCGCCCTTGCCGGCGCGGCGCAGGATGACCCGTAGCCGGGCGACCACCTCCTCGAGGCTGAACGGCTTCGTGACGTAGTCGTCGCCGCCCAGCGTCAGGCCCGCGATCTTGTCCTGCAGCGAGTCCCGCGCGGTCAAGAACAGCGCCGGGGCGTCGATGCCGTCCGCGCGCAGCCGCCGCAGCACCCCGAAGCCGTCCATGCCCGGCATCATCACGTCGAGGATCACCGCGTCGGGGCGGGCGTCACGCGCGCGGTCCAGGGCCTGGGCCCCGTTGGTGGCGGTGTACACCTCGAACCCCTGGAACTTGAGGCTGACAGAGAGCAGTTCGACGATGTTGTCCTCGTCGTCGATCACCAGGACGCGGGCTTCCGGTTTCGATCCGCTTGGGCTGGGCGCTGTCATGAGGTCACTTCTGTCCTTCGTCTGAACCGGTATTGGAGAGCCTTTCTAATTATTGTGTAATTCCTGAAAGCTCGATGCCAGTCGTCTGCTAACAGTCTGCAAAGAATCATCGCATGAGCTTGGAACGGCGGGGGTCGCGCAGGGATCAGGCGAATAGACTCTGAAGGCATGGACTTCGCCAAAGGAATCGTGTCGCTGGCGACGGCCCCCGCGCGGGTGGGGCTGGCCGCAGCCGACGCGAGCTTGAACGTCGCCACCGCGGCGGTGGGGGTGGCGAAGCGCGCGCTGGGCGATGCCGGGGACTCAGGGACCAACGCGATGGCTTCGATGTTCGGGATCGACGAGGCGATCGTGCGCGCCAACCGGCTGGCCCGGCTGCTGGACGACGACGCGCCGCTGGGCCGCGCCGTGGCGGCCGACGGGCCGCTGGACCGGTTGCTGCGCCCGGGCGGGGTGGTCGACATGCTGACGTCGGAGGGCGGTTTGCTCGACCGGCTGACCGCCGAGGGCGGCGGGTTGCAGCGCGCTCTGCAGCCCGGCGGGCTGGCCGATCAACTGCTTTCCGAGGACGGGCTGATCGACCGGCTGCTGTCCGAGGATGGGCTGGCCGACCGGCTGCTCGCCGAGGGCGGGCTGATCGACAAGCTGACCGCCAGGAACGGTCCGTTGGAACAGCTCGCCGACGTCGCCGACACCCTGGCCCGGCTGACACCGGGGATGGAGGCGCTGGAGCCGGCCATCGCCACCCTGCAGGACGCCGTCGTCGGACTCACCATGGTGGTCAACCCGCTGAGCAACATCGCCGACCGGATTCCGCTGCCCGGACGGCGGCGTCCGTCGTCGCGGCCGGTGCGCTCAACACGGATCATCGAGAGCGACGACTGAGCGGCTAGGTTGGCGCCGGTTATATCCGGCCTCCTCAGCTCAGTGGTAGAGCACCCTGACAGGGACTCAATCGTCGAAACACCGTCGTTTGGACCGAGGTTCGGTCCGTCGCTTGGTCGGCGCGAAGTTCGCGGATAACCTTCGTCGGCCGCGCCACCACAACTAAGCTCACGCAAGCAAATGTCGATGCCGCACAAGGCGTCGACATTGTCGTCCAAAGCGGAGGTGACTGTGTCCTACTTGCTCGTGGCGCCGGCTGGGCTGGTGGCTGCGACCTTGGACTTGGCGAGCGTAGGCCAGACGGTGGATCTGGCGAGCTCGGCGGCCGCGGCACCTACTACGAACTTGGTGGTCGCCGCCGAGGATGAGGTCTCGGCGGTCGTTGCGGAGCTGTTTTCCGCGCATGGCGAGCAATTTCAGGCGCTAAGCGCGCAGGCATCGTTGTTCCATGGCCGGTTTGTGCAGGCGTTGACCGCGGCTGGCGGGGCGTACGCTGCCGCAGAGGCGGCCAACGCCTCGCCGCTGGAGGCCTTCGAGTCGACGGTGCTGGGTGTGATCAACGCACCGACCAATGCGCTGCTAGGTCGTCCGCTAATCGGCGATGGCACCAACGGCGCGGCGGGGACCGGGCAAAACGGTGGGGCCGGCGGGATCTTGTGGGGCAATGGCGGCAACGGAGGATCTGGAGGGGCCGGGCAGGCCGGCGGCCGCGGTGGGGATGCGGGACTGTTCGGCAACGGCGGTGTCGGCGGCGCGGGCGGGGCTGGCGCGAACGGCTCGAACGGCATTTTTCCGACCTACGGCGTTGCCGGCGGCGATGGCGGCGCGGGCGGCGCAGGAGGTCATGGCGGTTTGCTCTGGGGCAACGGCGGCGCTGGCGGCGGCGGCGGCAACGGCGGCTCCGGTAGTAGTGGCAGCGCCGGCCCGAACGGCGTGGACCTCGGTGTCCTCAACGGCGGCAATGGCGGTGCGGGTGGGGCCGGCGGTAACGGCGGGGCCGGCGGCCAGGGTGGAGCCGGCGGATTGTTCGGCGCCGCGGGCTCGCACGGCGGCGGCGGTGACGGCGGTGACGGCGCCATGGGCGGCAATGGCGGCGACGGCATTGGAGTTGGCAACGGCGGCAAGGGCGGCGCCGGGGGCGATGGCGGTGTCGGAGGCAGTTCAGGCGCGGGCGGCGCAGGCAAGGCGGGCAGTGCCGGCAATGGTGGGCTCGGCGGCAGCGGCACTACCGGGGGTGACGGCGGCGCCGGGGGCAATGGGTCGGCCGGCGGGTATGGCGGCAGCGGCGGCCTGGGCTTTGTCGAGGCGGGCATGGGATCCGGCGACGCCACCGGCGGCCATGGCGGAGCGGGCGGCCACGGCTCCGCGGGCCCCGGCGGTAACGGCGGCCCCGGCGGCGATGCGATCAATGAGGGTGCCGGAAACGCCATTGGCGGCGACGGAGGAACTGCCGGCACCGGAGCCACCGGCGGTGGTAGTGGCGGCGCCGGCGGCGGGGCCGCGACGTATGGAGCCGGAAACGCTTTCGGTGGTGACGGCGCAAGCGGCGCCAGCGGCGGAACGACCGGTACCGGCGGCAACGGCGGCGACGGCGGGGCTGCACGGGCAGGTGCGTCGGGCAGCGCCACCGGTGGCGTCGGCGGAGCCGGCGGAACCGGAACCTCGGGCGGCGACGGCGGTTTCGGCGGTGACGCAACCGGCGGGTCCGGATCTGTCACCGCCGGGAAGGCCGGCGTGGGCGGTGACGGCACCATAAACGGCGGCCGAGGCGGCAACGGCGGGATGGTCGACACGCTCGGCGACGCGGACGTCGTCGGCGGCGACGGCGCAGCTGGTGGCCACGGAGGCACCGGGACAGGCGGGGCCGGTGGCATCGGCGGGACCGCCTTCGGCAGCGGAAACGGGGCCACCCAGGGCGGCGCCGGCGGAGCCGGCGGAGACGGCGCTGCGGGCGGCGGGGCCGGCGGCACAGGCGGTTTCGCGGCAAGTGTGGGTGCTGGAAACGCCACCGGCGGCAAAGGTGGTAGCGGAGGCGACGGTGGCGCACCGTTAAGCCCGGGCGGTGACGGAGGCGATGGCGGCGCGGCCGAGGCCGAGATTGGCGTCGCGCATGGCGGTTCCGGCGGCGATGGTGGTGCGGGCGGAACCGGCGGCCTGCCCGGCTCGCCAGGTGACCACGGACGACCGCTGTAGAGCAGCGGGAAGGGCAGCGTGTTCGGATCTCATCCAAGTCGACGAGCACGCGCACCCCGCCACGCCTCACTCGTCAACACCGAGGTCACCGCAGAAAAACGAGTCCGCCGCCGAGCTCAACGCGGTGCCGCTATCCCTTGCTTTGTACGTCGGCAGCTGGCTGTCACAGTTGGGGCAAATGAGCCGCGGATTCTCACCGCGATTGTTGCGTGAGTCTCCACTGATGTGGTCGACGATCAGCGCAGCGGCCGCCCTGCTGCTCAAGGAGATAGTCCCGGACGTCGTGGCCCTGGTAGGACGTACAACCACAAAACTCCGGTGTCCAGCCAGGACTCCAAGAGCAAGCGTCGCCGGTGCGACTGTTGGCATGCATTGGTGCAGAACACCTTTGGTCGACGGCCTGCGAAAACGACTCCGCACCCGAGACGGGTCAGCGACATAAGACGACGCTATCCGTCAGTGCCGACAGAAAGTGGAGCCGCGTGAGAGACTCGAACTCTCGACATCCGCTTTACAAGAGCGACGCTCTACCAACTGAGCTAACGCGGCCGGGGCCGGCTCGATGAGCCGTGACGATTCTACGACAGGGTGATACCGTCGGACCTCCGCGCCGACTCGAGCCGGCGGAGGTGCGAGCCAGAGCGGTCGTGTCGCCCTGTCGATCGGTCCTGCGGGCGGCGGACGCCAGTTCCTGCCACGCAAAGGCCCCAGGGCAGCGTCACCTAGTCATATCTGACCATCCAGGGCCTGCGCGGAAATGCCTAGTTCTGGTCATGACGTGCTATCCGCCGGCCTCGTAACGTCGCGGCATCAAGGTTTGCGAAGCGAAACAGCCGTTCCCGGCTCGAGGATGCGAAAACCGTTCGTAACCAATGCGGTTGGACACCGACCGCCTCGGATAGCAGCGAGTGAATTGGTAGGAGGTCAACGATGGTGAATTTCGCAATGTTAGCGCCGGAGATCAATTCCATGCACATGTACACCGGTGCGGGTTCGGCACCGATGTTGGACGCGGCGGCGGCGTGGGACGGGTTGGCCTCGGAATTAGGCTCTGCGGCATCATCTTTTCACTCGGTCACCTCAGGCCTGACAGCGCAGGCGTGGCAAGGCGCCGCGTCGGCGGCGATGACGGCCGCCGCGGCCCCCTATGCCGGATTTTTGAGCGACGCCGCGGCCCAGGCTCAGGGGGCGGCCGGGCAGGCCCGGGCAGTGGCCAGCGTGTTTGAGGCGGCGCGGGCGGCGGTCGTGCATCCATCGGCGGTGGCCGCTAACCGCGACGTGTTCGTGCAGTTGATCCGCTCGAATCTGTTGGGGCTCAACGCCCCGGCGATCATGGCCACCGAGGCCGAGTACGAGGCGATGTGGGCCGCGGACGTGGCGGCGATGCAGGGCTATCACGAGGGCGCCTCCGCGGCGGCCGCGCAATTGCCGTTGCCGACCAGTCTGCGGCAGTTCCTCAACAGCCTGCCCAGCTTGGGCATCGGCAACAAGGGCGACGCCAACGTGGGTGGCGGCAACACCGGCGGCGGCAACATCGGCAACGGCAACCGGGGCAGCAACAACCTGGGCGGTGGAAATATCGGCAACGGCAACATCGGCAGCGGCAACCTCGGCAATAACAACAAAGGCTTCGGAAACATCGGCAACTCCAACATCGGCTTCGGCAACGCCGGCATCTTCGGCAGCCCCACTGGCGGCCGGAACGTGGGTTTCGGAAACGTCGGCAATCACAATCAGGGATTCGGTAACTTTGGCGACGCCAACATGGGCGGCGGCAACACCGGCAACAACAACATCGGTGGCGGCAATACCGGCAACGGCAACTTTGGCTTCGGCAATACCGGCAACAACAACATCGGGATCGGGTTGACCGGCAACAATCAGATCGGCATCAACCTGGCGGGCCTGCTGAACTCGGGCAGCGGAAACATCGGCATCGGCAACTCCGGCACCAATAACATCGGCTTCTTCAACTCCGGCAACGGCAACATCGGCATGTTCAACGCCGGCACCAATCAAATTCAGCCGGGTCACCTCAACAACTTTGGCTTCGGAAACTCCGGCATCGGCAACAACGGCATCGGAAACACGGGCGTCTTCAACACCGGCTTCGGTAACTCGGACCAGTTGAATACCGGCATCGGAAACTCGGGCATCTTCAATACCGGCTTCGGTAACGCGGGCAGTGTCAACACGGGCTTCGAGAACTCGGGCGACGTGAACACCGGGGACGGGAATTCGGGCGCCACCAACACAGGCTCGTGGAATTCGGGCAACGTGAACACCGGATTTGGGTTCATCACCGACAGCGGCCTGACCAGGTCGGGCTTCTTCAACACCGGTACCAATGTCTCGGGCTTCTTCAACACCCCTACCGGCACCGGCGCCACCGAGGTCTCGGGCTTCTTCAACACCGCCAGCGGCGGCACCACCATAAACGGCATCATGTCCGGCATTGGAAACATCGGCCTCCCGGGCATCCTCACGGGTCCCACCGCGGCCGGCGAGGTTTCGGGCTTGTTCAATATGGGCAGCGCGATAACGGGCATCCTCAACCTCAGTCGTCTACTGCAATGACCACCGTGCGCTTGCTGCGCCGTCGTGTGAACTGACCGCCCAGAGGCCACAAGCGTCAGATCTTTCATGAAGCCTTTTGGCCCAATGACCAGGCTGCTAGCGTCGCGAAGAAAGACGGCTCGTGGTCGGGCAGCGGGTTAATGGTGCATCGGTAGGAAGGCGCACGAAATGGCCAAACACTCGCCGGCAGAACTGGTTGTCGTGGTTTGCGCTTCGGCGTTGGCATGGACCACCGGGGCCGGGGTCGCGTCCGCGGACCCGGATCTGACTCCCCTCATCAACACGACCTGCACTTATTCGCAGGCGGCGGCGGCGCTGAACGCGGCTTCGCCCGATGGTGGCGCGGAGTATGCCGCTTCCCCGGAAAGGCAGACCTGGCTGCATGCATTTCTCGACGGAGGAGCTGACCAGCGCCGGCAGTTGATCCAGCAGCAGGCGGCTGCGGTCAACCAGTACGCCGGACTTCTCGTGACGATGGCCAACACCTGCAAAAACTATCCAGCGGGCTAGCGGCCGGGCACGAGGACTCCAAATCCCCAAGCGGCGCCGCTAGAGATGGCTCACAACGAACGACGCGGCGTCGTTGGTCATCCCGTTCGTGCCGTACGTGAGGTGTGCGAATCCCGGCTGCGGGTTGGGGACACCATTGCAAATGTCGTCACCGGGAGCGCACAAATCGATCGTCTTGGGCGCGTACAGGGGTCCGATCCTGATTGGCGGCGCGCCGTAGCTGCTCAGGAACTGGTCGGAGGGCTTTCCGAACAGTGTGACTGCGGCGACGTGGTTAGCGATCTGCGGCGGCATCGGCTTGGGCACGTACGGCATGTACTCAGCAGGGACTTCCTTCGGTACGGAAGCCGAGGTGAGGAAACCCGCGATGACTGCGCCTTGGGAGTAGCCGCCGATCACGATCCTGGTGTTCGGGCAGTTCGCCGCAGTGGACTGCACATGATCCCTCGCGTTGTAGATCCCGTTCATGACGGTGCTGAGGAACGGTAAGGCTGCTTGCAAATCGCCGGCGGGAGGAAAATCGCCGCTCGCGGCGTAATCGACCCCGTATACCCCGATCGACCGGTTGCCGGCTTGCGCGCGCAGCGAGTCGACAAATGCCTGTCCCACCGCGCCAACACCCGGTGGCTCGTAGGTACCGCGGGCGAACACGACGTCAACGTCGGGGCACGGCTCGGCGAGCGCGGATGGGACCGGTGGACCCAGAAGCGCCGCCCAAACCGCCACCACGCCGGCCCCAAGGAAACGAGCGATCTGGCGGGCGCTACCGAGGACGAGCAGGCGAAGCGTCCACTCAGCTTGTATTGGTTTGCTAACTTTCATTTTGCACCCCACAGCGTCGCGGTAATCCCGACCCATGGCCCGCGTTAAATGCTGCCACACCACGCAGGGAAGAAATAGCCCGTTGCCAGCAAAATTATTGCCCCGACATGCCCGCTCCGCTGATAGGTATGACCTCGGCTGGCCCCCGGTCGTGTCGCGCTTGCGCCGAGGTGGCGGCCCGGCGAATCATCAACATCTGGCATGAGCAGTCTCATAGGCGTTAACGGTCAAGCGTGGCCCTTCGGCGTGTAGACGAATTGAAGCCCGGAGACAGGATCCGCATGAAGATCGGGCACGCCACCGTCGTAGCGACCGAGCCCCTCGACGATGACCGAACCCTGCTCACCTTCCTCTACGGGACGCAGGGCCCTGCCGACAACGCGCTCACCGTCGACGTCTTGGACGATGACGAGTGGGGTTGGTGAGAGGGCGCCTGTCGCAACGCCTTTCGCGAACGTCGGATTACGACTTCTTCGACGGAATGACGATGACGACGATCAGCGTCAGGATCGAGAAGAACAGCCCGAGCAGGCCCCAAACAATCGCGCTGCGACCCTTCATGCCGGCGATCACGGCGCACACGATGGCGGCGATGATGCTTCCGATCGCGACGAAAATGCCTTTGATCCCCCTGAGGATGATGCCCGCGGCCTCGGGCTGCTGTGCCGCTGCAAGGACAATGCTGTGCAACATGGTGCCTCCTCGGTGAGCGACACAGTCCGGGCGTGCGCCGATCTCACCGCATACATACCCAAACGACCCAGCAACCAAGCCGGCCGTCAGCGATCCGGGATCGCGTCCTCGGAGCGGCGCCTTCCCAGCAGGAGGCAGAAGCCGGCGAGCCCGGCCAGCAACGGGTGAACGAAGCGGTCGCGCATGTCAACCGGCACCGCACCCACGAGGTCGGTGCCGTGCCACACCTCGAGCCCGGTGGCCATCGCGTAGACCAAGCCGACGGCCGCCGCGGCCAGGCCCGCGGCCCGCGGGCGCGCGATACCAACGGCGAGCACGGCGACCATCACCAGCTGCCAAACCGATCTCCAGCCATCGCCGGGTAAGCGGAAACTGGCCCCCGCCGCCAGCGTCGAGGTCGCGCGCACCCCGAGAAACAGCGCGACGGCCAAGCAATACAAGCGTGGCGGGCTCGCCGCGCCCGTCCAGCCAGACCTCATTGGAAGCTCCTCGCATCCCTTTTACTGCCACCATGGCAGTAACAGGTCATGACTATACTGCCACTGTGGCAGTAACGCGACTGGCCGACGAAACAGGGTCCGGTCCCCCGCAGCGGCGCCGGCGCGCTCCAGCCCAGGCTCGCCGCGAAATCCTCGACGCCGCTGCCGAATTGCTGGCCGAGCAGCCGGCGCAGGCGGTGAGCGTGGCGGCGATCATGGACCGGACCACCCTGTCGCGCAAGTCCTTCTATGTGTACTTCCGCGACCGGGCCGAGCTGATCGCCGCGTTGGTCCGCCCCCTACGCGTCGACGCGGATGCGGCGTTGGACCAATGGCGCCAGGCCGACGACCCGGTGGCCGCCGGACGCGCAGCCCTGCTCAGTGCGGCGCACACGTATCGGCGGCACGGGGCGATCTTGCGCGCGGTGTTCTGGTCAGCCGGCGACGATCCCGAGGTGGCCGCGGCGCGGTCGGCCCTCATCGAGCCCGTGGTGGCGGTCGCCGAGGAGCTCATGGCCGCCTTGAAGACCGACGTTGCCGATCCGCACGGGACGGCCACGGCCCTGGTGACGATGAATGTGCATCGGCTGCTGACCCTTGCCCCTGACGCGTCGGATACGGACGTGCGGGCTCTCGTCGACACGCTGGCGACGATCTGGGAGCGGGTCCTCAATCCCTCAGCCGGTGAAAACCCATCGGAGTAGTCCGGCCGGTAGCGGGTAGCCGGTGCCAAGGGGTTTGTTCGGGGCTGGAGGTGCGCGATGCCGGTTACCGCGGGGCATGTTCCTGGGCTGACGTCGGGCTTGCGCAGGGTCCCCACGGACCCGAGCCGTTTCCGCAGCGGGCGGTGGCTCCTGTTGGCCGAGGGCGCGTTGGTGAGCGGCTTCGGCGGTGCCGGCCTGCTTTCGGCGGCGCTGTATCCGCACGCCGGGCCCACCGGCGCGCCCGTTCTGGGCCTGGCGTCGACGCCGGCACACAGCGGCCTGCTGCTGGCCTTCGGGCTGGTGGCCATTGCGGCCGTGGGCAATCGCCGCGCGGCGGTGACCGTCACCGCGCTCAGCGCGGTCGCCTACTTGATGTTGCTGTTCTTCAGCAGTGTCGCCACGGCGCGCAGGATGCCGACGCCGATGGGGTTCCACGCCGCCGACATCTTGCTGCACGGGGTGCTGGCGGCGGTCAACCTCGCGCTGCTGATGTGGCTGATTCCCGACGAGTTAGGGGACGAGGCCTGGGCGCCGCGATGGCGCGGGCGGGACCGGCGACAGCCCACGGCCTCCCAACCGGCGGCCACCGGAACACCACCCGCCGCGGCGTCGCGCGCACCCGACGCGGGCACTCACCCAAGCCCACCCCAGCCCGCAGTCGTCGAGCAGTCGAGCAACCCGGAGGCCAGTGAACCCTCCATCGAAGCCGAGAACTCAACGCCGGTAAAGCATTCCGCCGCTCGGGTGACCGATCAGGCGCTACCACGCCGGGTTCTTCTGGCCGTGGCGGTCCTGGCGGCTGTCATCGGCATCGTCATCTGGCTACGCCGCGGAACCGATTTGCAGTAGTGGCTTCAGCGCGCCCCGGCCGCTCGGTGGTTCGCTTCTTTTGCCAGTTGCACGCGTGACCGCAACCCCAGCTTGTTGTAGATGTGGGTGAGATGCGATTGCACGGTTCGCGGCGAGACAAACAGTCGCGTGGCAATGTCCTTGTTCCCGAGCCCCTCGGTGACCAGCCGGACGATGTCATGCTCGGCCGGCGTCAGTGACTCCCACCCGCTGGTTGCTCGCGTGCGTTCGGCGCGACCACGCTGGGCGTAGGCGATCGCCTCGTCCACCGACAACGCAGCGCCCTCGGCCCACGCGTTGTCAAAATTGGCCTCCCCCAGTGTATCTCGGACAGCGGCGACAGCATCTCGGTAAGCGGCGTCGTAGTTGGGGAAGCGGTTCTCGCCGCTGTCCTGACGGATGGCGTCGGCGGCGCCGAAAAGCCGGGCGGCTCTTTCGTGGGCGTTGGATTGCGCCGCGACGGAGGCCAGGCATTCGAGCGTGTCGCAGATTCCCAGGTAGGCGCTGAATTTGACGCTCTGACTGAGCGCCTCGCGAGCGTCGCGCTCGGCCTGTGCGTAGCGGCCCTGCGCAATCGCGATTCGAGCCCGCGTCGTCAGCGCCCTGGACAGGTGCCAACCGGTCGTCGACGCGACCGCCGAATCTGCGCGACGGGCGGCTTCGTCGAGATCTCCAGTGGCGAGGGCCGCCTCGGCGGCGTAGTCAGCCACACGTGCGGCCAGTTTGGGTTGAGCGTCGATGGCGGGTAGCCCCGCGGTTATCGCGCTGTCGGCCAACGCGATATCGCCCGCCGCTATGGCGGCGGTCGTCAACGATGCGTAGCTAAGGCCGCGATACCAGCTGCCGAGTCGACCAGTCGCGTCGATGGCGGACCTGGCAGTGCCGAGGGCCGCCTTTGCGTCGCCCTGGTACGCCAGCCCGCGGGCCAGGCTGAGCAGATTGATGGTTCTCCACGTCAGGTCGCGGGCCGTGTCGGCTTCGACCACCAACTGGCGGAACTGCGCGATGGCGGAATCCAGTTCACCGCCGATCATTTGCGTCATCGCCAGAACCCATTGGAATTGGCGCACACCGACACGGTTGCCGATGGATTCCGCGAGGTCGAGGCCCTCTTCCGCGACGCTGCGCATGACGAGTGGGTCGCCGCCGACAAAGGCGCCGTAGGCCTGCCAGCCGAGGATCTGGATAAGCCGACGCTTGTCGCCGATTCCGCGGGCGATACCGATCGCTTCCTCGAAGTACGGGCGAGCCGCCTCAAGATCGTAGGCGTTGACGGCGGCGCAGGCAGTCAGCGCGCGGGTCAGCACGAACGAATCGTCAACGCCGCGGGCGATCTCGAGCGCTTGACGAGCCGGCTCGGCATCGTCGACCGCCCCCAGCCAGACGTTCAGTAGCGCCATATCGGCCAGCGCTCGGGCCCGCACAGCCGGGCTGATCGCAGGCTGCGCCTGCAGCCCCGCCTGGAACCAGGCCAGCCCTTCCTCGAGGCGCGCACGACCGAGCCAGAGCGGCTGCAGAGACGAGGCTAATGTCAGCGCGCCGTCGGCGTCGCCGTTTTCGATGCTCCACCGGAACGCCGTCTCCAGATTGTTGAAATCCCTTTCAATTTCCTCGATTTGGCGTTCGTGGGCGCCGCCGGCCGGGTCGTCGCACCGCGCCGCGACGCTCGCATAGTGGTCGCGGTGAGCGCCACGAACGCGGGTGGTTTCGCCCGATTCGGCGAGCTTCTCCTCGGCGAATTGGCGCATGGTCTCGAGCAGCCGGTATCGCGTTCGTCGATTCGATGTTTGGGCAATTACCAGAGACTTGTCGATGAGGGCGGTGAGGTGGTTCAGCACGGTCGGGCCGTCCGCCCCCTCGTCGCCGGCAACTGCCTGCGCGGCGGCGAGGTCGAACCCGCCCCTGAAGACGGCGAGCCGGCGGAGCACCACCCGCTCGCCCTCCGTGAGCAGCGCGTACGACCAGTCGACTGAAGCCCACAGGTTCTGCTGGCGCTCAACCGATGTCACGCCGCTACCGGTCAGCAGGCGAAAGCGGTCGTTGAGGCTTTCGGCGATCTCGGCGAGTGACATGGAGCGAAGTCTCGCGGCTGCCAGTTCGATCGCCAGCGGCATGCCGTCAAGGCGCCGGCAAATCTCGGTGACCAACGCCCGGTCGTCGTCGCTGAGATCCAGGTCGGGTTGCAGTTGGCGCGCGCGATCGACGAACAAGTCGATGGCGTCGTCGGCGAGCGACAGCGGCGGCACTCGCCAGATCATCTCCCCGGGTACCCCGAGTGGCTCGCGGCTGGTGGCGAGGATGGTCAGGTTGGGGCAGGCGGCGAACAGCGCGGCGGTCACCGCGGCGGCGCCGCCGGGCAGATGTTCGCAATTGTCCAAGACGAGGAGTGTTGGTTGTTCGCCGAGAAAACCCACGACCGTGTCGACGTTCGAGCGGCCCGGCTGGTCGGGCAGGCTCAGCCCCCGGGCGATGGCCGACGCGACGCCATCGGGATCGGTGACCGGCGCGAGGTCGACAAACCAGGCCCCACCGTCCAACTCGGCGGCAAGCAGCGCCGCGATGCGCACGGCCAGTCGGGTTTTGCCCGCTCCCCCGGGTCCGGTCAGAGTCACCAGCATGCTGTCGCCCACCAGCCGACGGATCTCCCTGAGCTGCTCACTTCGCCCCACGAAACTGGTCAGCTGCGCCGGAAGGTGGCGGCGCGATGCGGCACCGGGCGAGCGGAGCGGCGGGAAGTCGACGCGAAGCTCGGGGTGGCACAACTGGACGACCCGTTCGGGACGCGTCATGTCGCGCAGGCGGTGCGTGCCCAAATCCGATAGCCACACGTCGGCCGGGAGCTGGTCGGCGACCAGGTCGTGCGCAGTGCCGGACAGTACCGTCTGCCCGCCGTGGGCCAGATCCCGAAGCCGCGCCGCGCGGTTGATGGCAGGCCCGACGTAGTTGTCCTCGTTGCGAAGCTGCACCTCGCCGGTGTGCACGCCGATGCGCAGGCGAATCGGCGCCAGCGGTGCACGCTGCAGGTCCAATGCGCAGGACAGCGCCTCGCTGGCGCGCGTGAACGCGACGACGAAGCTGTCCCCTTCGCCTTGCTCGACCGGCCGGACACCGTTGTGACGAGGAACGACCTGCGCCAGCAGGCGATCCAGCCGCTCGACGGCCGCCGTCATCGCTTCCGGTTGGTCGTGCCACAACCGCGTGGAGCCCTCGATGTCAGCCAACAGCAACGTCACTGTCCCGGTCGGCAACGACCCCAGTACGGGCTGCATTACGTTGAAGTCGCTTCCATTCAACAGCAGGTTTCGCGGCAAGCGGATCGCTCTCGGCCATCGTAGCCCGCACAGCCTGATCACAGCCGATGATTTCCCAGCGAATTGGCGTACCCCGACGAGCGATTAGCAGCCGGTGCAGAGACCGCTGTTCTCAAAGCCGCTTTCGGGTTACAAAACCCGCTGGCGCAGGCTCAACTGGAGGCCAGTTCCGCAAAGCAGCGATCGTGCTCAGCGAACCGGCCGAGGATGGCGTCGGTGGCGCTCGCGACGATGTCTTCCCGCGCGTTCGCTTCCCGCCGGTTTTGCACGGTGTAAATCGCCAGCACGATTGGTTTGCAGTACGGCGACGACACGATCCCGATGTCGTTCGCAATACCGTAGGCGCCAGATCCCGTCTTATCGGCAACCAGCCAGCCGAGCGGGACGCCGGCACGAATTCTCTTGTACCCCACCGTATTGTTGCGCATCCATCCGAGCAGTTGAGCCCGCTGCGGAGGCGCCAATGCATCACCGACCGTCAATGCCTGCACACTCGTCGCCATGTCTTTCGGTGTCGAGGTGTCGACCTCACTGTGGGGATCGGAATTCAATTGGCCTTCATAGTGCTCCACGTTGTACTTCTGATTGCCGACAGAATGCGCGAACCGCTCCACCTCCGCCGGTCCGCCCAATGCCTTTGTGATGAGGTTCATCGCAGTGTTGTCGCTGTCGCTGATCGCCGCCTCGGCCAAAGCTTCGAGCGTCATCCCGCCGGCGATGTTCTTCCGCGTGACCGGGCTCCAGGTGGTCAGATCACGCTCTGAGTAGTGCACCTGTTCTTGCAATAGGTTGCTGTCGGCGCCGCCGCGCTTCAGCAGAGCTGCAACACCTAGGAGCTTGATCGTGCTCTGGAGTGGAAACCGCTCGTCCGCGCGATGAGCGATGAGCTCGCCATTGTTCGTATCTACCGCGTAGACACCGATCTTTCCGTCGAATTCCCGTTCCAGGTCCGCAAGCCGCTTGTATGAACGTTGCGGGCTTTCCGTGGCCGTTGAGGAGACGGTTGCCAGGTTTGGCGGTGAGCAATCGGCGCAGGTCGTCGTCAGCAACGTACAAGCAACCAGTGCGATCGCGCACCGGCGGGTACGTAATACGATGCCACGCACAGCTAGATATTCCCTTCCCGCACAGGGTGATCCGTAGCCCACGGACTACCTATGGCCACCGCCGCCGAAGCCGCCCCCGCCGTGGAAGCCACCCCCACCGCCGAAGCCACCATGGCCCGGCGAACCCCCGCCGAACGAGCCACCGCCGGGCCCGCCCCGGCCGAACGGGCCGCCGCCGGCCCCCGGACCGCCGGCAGGCACGGGAGCACCGCCGCCGGGGCCACCATCGGGCGCAGGCCCGGTTCCCGCGGGTCCGCCGCCAGCCGCGGGTCCGCCGCCAGCCGCCACCGGCGCACCGCCGCCAGAACCACCGCCGGGCGCAGGCCCGGCTCCCGCGGATCCGCCGCCAGCCGCGGGTCCGCCGCCACCCGCCACCGGCGCACCGCCGCCAGAGCCACCGCTAACGGTTCCACCGCCCGTGGGCGCGCCTCCGCCGGACCCGCCACCATCCACCGGTCCGCCGGTGGTTCCGCCGGGGCGAGGCCCACCGCCGCCGGAAACGGTGTTCCCATTGCCGGAGATGGATGGGCCATCGCCGTGATCGGGGTGATACGGCGGCAAAGGCCGATTCGGGAAGTAAGGCTCCGGAAACCACCAATCATTGAAACCGAAACCCGGCCACCAGAGGCCGTACGGGATGGGCACGCCATATCCCGGCGGCGGTGGAGAATCCGCGGGGGCCGGAGGCGCCGGCGGCGACGCGGCCCCTGGCGGCGCCGAAGGCCCAGCAGCCGAGGCCGCAGGCCCGGAAGCCACGGGCCGGGAAGCCGCAGGCCCGGAACCCGCAGGCCCGGAAGCCGCGGGGGCCGAGGCGTTTCCCCGCTGCGGAGGCCGCGCCGCACCCGGGGGCGAGGCTGGGGCACCCTCGGCGGGGACGCTGCGGCTTTGATCGGGACTCGGGTGCGCATGCACCGAGCTGTGGATGCCGACCGCCCACGCAACCGACACCACCCCGGCGATGACGAACGCAGCCAACCCGCTGGCGACCAGCACAAGCCGGGTGCGATGCCGCTCCCCGTCATGCGGAGCCATCCGGTCCAACGCATCATCGCTCGCCACGCTGTATGCCAGGTCGGCGCTTCCGACCGCGGCGTTCACGGAAGTGGTAGCCAGCGTGAGGTATTCGGCCAGGGCGTAGGTGTCGATCGCACCCGTACCCGGGTCCTGCGCGTAGGCCAGCGCCGCGGTCGGCGATGCGAACAGCGGCGCGTTCGCCGACGCCAGCCCAGCGCCGCGCGCCAGCGCCGTCTCCGGCTCTTCGGGCGTGGTCACCGGCAGTGACGTCGCCGCCTCCAGCGCGGGCTTCATGCGGTCGACGTCGACGCCCGAGCCGATCACAAGCACGCCGGACGGCGCCGATTCGAAATCCTCGATCCCACAGACCATTCCCGTGAGTTGCGCGACGCCCTCGCCGCTCGAATCCGCATCGAACCGTTGCTTGCAAACCTCGGCGACCGAGTTCCCGGAGGTCTCGACAACAGCCAAAGTCGCGGTCTCGCGCTCAACGAAGAGTACCGCAGTGCGGTCGTAACCCATTGCACTGCCTGCGGATTGGGCGAATGCCGCGGCGGCCAGGAACGGCGAGACCAGCATGACGTTCTCGAGGTCGTAGCCGGTCACAGCGTCGCGCAACGTGGCCGCTTCTACGTCGTCGGTCCAGGTCACCCCGATGGACGACAGCTCAAGGCCCGCGTCAGCCGCCCCCTCGCGGGTATCCAGAATTGCGGAGATCACCTGATCGATCACTCCGGCGGGTTCCGGGTCGGGGGTTTCGGCGAATTCAAACACTCCGGTTTCGACCACAGCGGCGCCGGCGTTTTCGCTTTCGACCAACACCATCTGGACTGAGGCCGGTGCCACCGAGACTCCGAGCATGATGTCCATGTCAACCCTCCAAAGGTACGGCTAACCAAGCACTCGCCAGTCGGCCGGTCAGCGAACGTCCCGCTAGCTTTCTGCGCAAGGCGGTCGTAGGTCGGCGAGACTTCCTGTCCCAACGAAGCCATTGGCATCGGGGTCTTTCGGTTTCGTCGACGCAACTCGACGCTACGGGCGGAGCAAACCCGATCCATCGGCCAAAACGCGCAATTCTTGGGTGGTGGACTGTCGTAGGTTATGCGGCCGCGATATTCGTCTACGCATATATCGCTACTGCGGCGCTTCGCCTGCCTCGGCCTCCACGGGTCCGGTGGCCGCGTGCCCTCGGTCAAACTCCTGCGCGGAGGTCACGGTGGGGTGAGCTGGATAACAGTCATGGGCAGGGCGGGTGCTAGTCAGTAACCGATCGACGCTATCGATGCACGTCAATTGCCTTTGCCCCCACGGATGTACTTGGACCGCAGTAGCCGTCACCGCCGTCTACGACAACGGATTCACAAAACATGCGCGTTTTGGCCGATGCCCAATCGTCGCAGGCTGAGCATTCTGGATCTGCAGCACAATCCGCTCGACCACCCACCTTCGCGCGAGATGGAGTACGCCTTGATACGAGAGCTTTTCTATGCCGCCGCACCGGCGTTGACGGTGCTGGGCGCCTGCACAGTGGTCCCGACCTTTATCGGCGCAGCGGCCACGCCGAAGTCCTGTGCCATCGCGGGCGCCAGCGGGCAAGCGGGCACTGGCCTGCTTTCGCCGACGTATCGGCCTTTCCTCAATTCCTACTTCGTATCCGGGTTGCGCTCGAACCCATCGTCGGATGTCTGCGGGACCGGGCCAATTGGGCCATCGGTCCGCCTGTAAGCAATTTGCCCGTCTGGCTCGTGGCGTCGAGTCTTATGCCCCCACCACCTCCCGCACAACACCGAAATCAATGTCGCGGGCACCAGAAAGGAATCGATCGATGACGCACAGTGGATCCGGAAAAATCAGGCAAGCCGGTTCGGATGGTTTGCGGGACCAACTGCGGAACATGATCCTTTCCGGGGAGATCGTGTCGGATACGCGCGACGCCCTTCCGGGGACTACGCGACGGACCGGGTCGAATGTGATTTCGACGCTGGAGGGGTTGCGTGACTCTGCCGCAACGGGATTGCTCAATATCGACGCCGCCGAATTGCGGGAGGTTTACACCTTGCGTTCGATGCTTGAGCCACGTGCGATGGCCCAATTGGCCGCACAGCCCGAAGCAGACCGCACCGTCGCGTGCACGAGGGCGGCCGAGCTGCTTGACCAAATGGACAGCGAGTCGGACGTGGCAACATGGGCGGGATTGAACCGAGATTTCTACAGCCGCCTCACACATCCGCTTCGCACGAGCCGGCCTCTGCTGTGCGACCTGGTGAGATCCTTGCGCGAGCGATCAACTCCGCAGACCGTTACGGTGCTCCACGCCCAACCGGCACTGGCGGCACAAGCCCGTCGCGATTATCGCATTCTGGTGTCCGTCATCCGCGAAGGCGATTCCTCTCTTGCCGCGCGAATCACGGTCGGGCACTTGAACAGGAGTATGAAATATGGGCTGCGGTCGCTCTGCGAAGTGAACTAGGCGACGGTTCGACAATCGCCATTGCGAGAGACCAAGCCTCTCCGAGTATGCGGACTACTCCGAGGCTGGATCGAGTCCCGTCCGGGACGCGTCGCACTCAAAGCCAGCTCAGTCGAGGCCTTTCGCTATCGATGGTGCCGACCGAGCCTTTGCGAAATATCTGCTGCACCTGCTTCACATCGTCTGTACTGATCGGTGAGGTGGGACGGAACGAGAAGATGGAGGAGAAATGCACGAGTCACGGTTGATGCGCGGTGCGCGCCAGGCCGCGGTCATGCTCGGCGCCGTGTTCGGTGTAGCGCTGTTAAGCGCTAG
Organism: Mycobacterium sp. 1554424.7; assembly: GCF_001665295.1. Classification (GTDB taxonomy): domain Bacteria; phylum Actinomycetota; class Actinomycetes; order Mycobacteriales; family Mycobacteriaceae; genus Mycobacterium. Next base: position 274,280 of record NZ_LZSE01000105.1, read on the forward strand.
TGGAGCACGTGCCGATGGCCCGGTTCAGTTGAGGAGCCGATTGGGCGATGCTTGTCTGGACGCCCCGAATCCTGGTTGGTACACGCCGATGGTGGTAAACCCTTGCAACGGTGCGGACTTCCAGCGCTGGAATCTCAACCCCGACGGGCGACTCGAGAGCGCGGCCTTTCCCGGGAGGTGCCTGGATGTGGATTTGGGCGGTTGGAAGGCGGACCTCCGGACCTGTTGGGACAGCGTAAATTGGACCATCCAGCCCGACGGCCAGATAAGGACTGTTTTTGGCTGCCTCACCGTCCTCGGTGGCCCGGATCCCGGCACCTGGGTGAACACCCGCGGTTGCGACAGTACGCCCGGGCAGGCGTGGGATACCGTTCCCTGACGAGTGCGCCGCGGCGCCCCGCGCTGCAGCTGACCGGTCCAAGGACTGGCGCAAGGCTTAAGCTCGCTATTTCCTTCCAGCTGATGCCGCGCTTGCAGCCCGGGCCACCGGTGGCCTCCATCGGCCCGGCCAACCGCGCCCCTTGCCGGCGACCTGGGCGGTGGTGCATTCACGGCTGGAGGCCTGTCAACCAACGACTATGGGAGAAATTGTCGTAGGTGGGGTCGCCCGCAACGGACAACTACGCATACCTAGTTGCGCGAGTCACGCGAGCCCAAAAACCGGCTTGCCCAGTGTCAGGAAGGCGGTCGGTGGGGCACTCAGATCCAGCCGGACCCGACCGCTGCGTCCGCGGCGGCCATGTTGTCGCTGGCGGACTGCACGTTCTGGCCGTGACTATTGGCCTGCTGGTAGATCACCTGGTAGTTGCGGCCCAATTGAGTGATGAACTCCTGGCAGGCCACCGATCCGGCGCCGCCCCAAAAGTCCCCGGCCGCAAGCACATCAGCGACGATGGCCTGATGCTCGGCCTCCAAGGACGCCGCTTGAGCGCGGATGGTGGCGCCGTGGGTGGCCACATCCTCGAAATGGTAACTAATCGACATTGTCGTCGATCCTCCGTTCTGTGTCGGGAAACAGCTAGCTGCTCAAGATCTGCCGGGACGCCTGTTCTTGGGATTCGTAGTGGTTCGCATCCCGAATCAGCCCGTCACGCACGGAATGCAGCATGTTCACAATGTTGGAGAACGCCTGGTTCATGTCGCCCATCGTGTCGTACGAGGTGGACTGCGCCATTCCGCTCCACCCGGCGCCGGCGATGTTGGTCGACGACGCCCACATCTTGCGCGCCTCGGCGTCCACCGTCTGAGCGTGGGCGTCGAAACGGCTCGCCATATCCCGCATCGCGTGCGGATCGGTCATAAATCGAGCAGTCACTTGTAATTCCTTTCCATAAAACAGATTTCACGCGAATACTTGCTACTTCACGTGCGTTCATCAGATACCCTGGCGCGGCACAACGCTGGGCCGCGCCTGGTCGAGAACAGACGAGCCGGCACCGGCGCGCGCACCCATGCCGCCACCGGGGTCGCCCGCGCCGGCAGCCGCTGCGGCTCCGCCGGACATCGGCATCATCGGCATACCCGAACCGCTGAAGCCGGCGGCACCCGAAGCGGCCGCGACGGGCCCGTCAACGCCGGCCGTCATGGCCGTTTCGGCCATCGCCGCGGGAGCTGCCGTCGCCGCCCAGGTCGGCGGCACCGACACCGACCCGACCATTCGCGCCTGACCCAAACCGGCGGACACTGTGCCGCCCGCCGGCGCGACCGCACCACCGGTCGGCGATTCCGCAGGAACCCCGGCGGTGAGCGCCGCGGGAGCCGCCGCGGCCGCGGGGACGGCAGCGGGGGCCATCTGTGCCAGCGACATCAACGGCGAAATCAACATGCTGGCTGCCGACATCGCGATCTCGGCCCCAGTCGATAGCAACATCATCGGAACCGAGGACAACAACGACGAAGGCAAACCATGCGTGCCGCCGCCGGTAGCGCCGCTGCTAACGGGCGACGGTATCTGTGGGCCAGGCCCCCACGGCCGCAACCCCTTCGGCAAATCCCGTGACGGAGCGCCAAACGGTTTCATCGCCGAGGCCACGGATGCCACCCCTGCGTGGTAGCCCATCATGGCGGTCACATCCTGAGCCCACATTTCGCCATAGGCCGCCTCCGTAGCCGCGATGGCCGCGGCGTTTTGACCCAACACGTTGGTCGCTACCAACAGGGCGAGCAGCTGCCGATTCCCGGCCACCTCCAGCGGGTGCACCGTGGCCGACCGCGCAGCCTCATACACTCCGGCCGCCGTGCGGGCGTGGATCGCCGACTGCTCCGCGTGAGCGGCCGTTGCCCTTAGATGGTGCACATACGGCATCGCGCTAGCCGCCATCATCGCGGCCGCGGGACCGGACCACGAGCGGGTCGCCAACGTCGTAAACACCACGGACTCAAACGATGCCGACGCCGACGCCAACTCCGCACCCAACTCGTCCCAGGCGGTCGCGGCGAGCAACAGCGAACCCGCCCCAGTCCCAGCGAACATCCGGGCCGAATTGACCTCGGGCGGCAACAATGCAAAACCGACCATCAGATCCCTCACTTACTCAGCCGCGCAAGCGACTCCAACAGAAACCAGGCGATGCACCTGCTCGCCAACTCCAGGCGGCCTTCGCCGCGGAGCTCAAAAGGCGGGCCTCGTCGCCCACCATGCGTCCGTACCATCGTATATGAATTCGCGTATTTGATACGATCTCGAGAGGATTCACAGCGAGCTGCCAGTCTGAAAGTTGGGCTCCGAGGCCCTCGGTACGAGAGTTGGCTACATGCGGCACAACCTATTTGGACCGTCGCCAGCATCGCCTCGAGCGACTCGCTGCGATTCAGCGGTCGACTGCTCTCGATCTTCGATAACCCAGATGACTTGGGGCTAGACCGAAGCTGTGCGGGGCCGAGGTCCGAGAGCCGACCTTTGGGCGGCAATTCCGGGGATGGTGGAGTTGCCACCAACGGTCTGGTGCGCGCCGCGTCGCTGGGGGCGGAAATTCATTGGTATCAATATGATTCCGATCGTGCCCAACGATGCGGACTACTCGCGGACCAGCCGGGGAGCGTGGGAACCGCAGGGACCGCAGCAGATTCAGACGTGCTTACGCACTCCGAGTGATGCCGCGGCCCCCGCGGATACCAGTGCCGACCCTAGGGGTGCGCTATCGGGGGGAGGGAGTCCAGCGCGCCAGGGTCGAGCGGCCGCACGAGCCGGGGCGGCTCGGGCGGTGCTTCGGGGGGAGCGATGAGGGACGGCACCCCCCTCGGTGCGGCGGGTGCGATGGCGTTGGCGATTTGCTGGGCTTCGTATCGCAGCCCACCTAATAGCCCACCCAGCGGCGTACCGGTCGTGGGGATTTCCATGGGCATGCCGTCGGTGCCCAACCAGACGGTTCCCGCCCCTGTCAAAATTCCCCCTGCGGTGTAGTGCATATAAAACGGAACCCCGTGGAATGTTTCCGGCGCGTCTACCTCATACGTCCCGAAGAGAAAGTCGTATAGAGCGAGCTCGGGCATTATGCTCAATCCCCCCAACGCTAAGAGTTCGTGCCCCGACTCTGCCAGGTAGACGAGGCCGTTAAGCTGCAACGTGACATTTGCCAAGGTCTCAATCGGCGCATTAAACGCATCCACCAGGAGCGCGAATATTGGCGGAAGGTGAAGATTGCCATCCACGAGGCTGTACGTGGTGTCGAAAATTTCCTTCCAAACCGCGTGGACGTTGTGCCCCAGGTCCTGCGCGATGGTTTTGACGGCGTCCCAGATTTTGGCCGGGTTGAGGGTGACCAGCGCGCCGATGAGCCGCTTGAAGTAGCCGACTTGGTTCTGCAGGATCTGGTGCAGGATCGGGAACCGCGCCTGGTTGAGCATTGAGCCCAGGTGGTGCGGCAGGCCGCCTTTGAGGCTGGCCAGCCCCGCGGTCGGCCTGATCAGCGTATTGCCGGGGATGAGCCCGGTGGAACCCTGGCCCCCGACGGGACCGTGGGCGGCACCGACCAGCCCTTGAGCGGTGTGCGCGAGACCCCCATGACCGATGAATCCCTTGGCGCCCCCGGCCAGCGAATGCTCGAGCTTCTGCAGGGGTGAGGAGTTCACCACTTCGGTGAGGGCGTAGCGCGCCCCCGCGGCGGCGAATGAACCTGCGAATTCCTGGTGGTAGGCGACGGCTTGGGCGCTGGCCGCCTGATAGGACTGAGCATGCGCGATGAACATCGTCGCCAATTCGGCCGACACCTCGTCGGCGGCGGGCGGGACCACCGCCGTGATCGTGGCCGCGGCCGCGGCGTTGGCCCCCTCGATCGCCGAACCAATACGCGATAGGTCCCCGGCCGCGGTCAGCACAAACTCCGGGGCGACGTTGATAATCGACATGCCTATCTCCTTGATGTAAAGGCAACTGCGCATCAGTCGCCGCCAACAAATTGGGTATCAGCGCCGTTATCACCTGCCATCGCCGTCGACGATGCCGCCAACCCATATCGACAAATCAATTCCGGCGCCAACATTGCGAAGCCACCCGCCGCAACTCCGCTGCCTCACACCCACCCTCGTCCGTCTCGTGGCATGGCCGATCGTCCCCGTCGACGGATACCGGTGCCGCGCCGCATATGTATCCCTGGAGTATATATGACTGATGCGAGTGTATACAACTGCTACTGTTTGCCCGACGCCGGCAGATCGTATATGATAATGCAGATCGTATATATAAGGGAGGTCAGGCCGTGAGGTTAGCGCGATTGTCTCGTCCATCCAGCACGCCCGTCGTCGTGGCGGAAGTCGCCGGACACTGGGTGCGCACGTCCAGACTCGGTGTCCCCATGACCTGCGCGGCCGACTTCGACGCCGACGGGCTAGCCAGGCTTGCCAAGGCGGCGCGCGCGTTGTCACCACGCGAGCTCGGGCGCATGCGGCAAGGGGGCGCCGCGATTCCGACTAATGCCGTGTCGACCGAGGCCGACTCCGGGCGGAAACTGCTTGCCCCCGTCCCGTATCCACGAAAGGTAATCGCCATCGGACTCAACTACCGCGACCACATCGCCGAGATCGGGGCTACACCTCCCGAGCAACCGATGATCTTTGGAAAATTCGCCAGCTCCGTCAGCGGCCCCTACGAGCACACTGCCGTTGATTTCGACCTCGTCACCCAACTCGATTACGAGGTCGAGCTCGGCGTCGTGATCGGCACGGAGGGCCGAGACCTGAACGCGGAGAACGCACTTGATCATGTCGCCGGCTACCTGGTCGTCAACGACCTATCCAGTCGCAACCTGCAATTCTGCGAGCCGCAATGGATCCGGTCGAAAAGCTTCGACGGCTTCTGCCCCACCGGTCCATGGCTCACGACACGAGAGGACGTCCCCGACCCCCAAAACCTGGAGCTGTGGACCACCGTCAATGGCGAACTACGCCAACTCTCCAACACCAGCGAAATGGTCTTCTCGGTCGCCGAACTACTCGCGTTTTGTTCGCGGGCAACAACATTGCATCCCGGTGACATCGTCCTGACCGGGACGCCGAAGGGTGTGGCAATGGGCGAACTCGAGACCCCGTGGCTGCAACCGGGCGACGTCGTGGAATGCGGCATCACCGGCCTGGGGTCACTGCGCACCGAAATCGTCGCGGCCTCAGGGGCGATGACCCGTTCCACTAGGGCGGCATCATGACGACGGCTCCGCCGGACCAACTGTCGACGGCCGTCGTGGGCCTCGGCCTGCTCGGCGCTCCGATCGCCCGCCACATAATGTGGGCCGGCCACCCGGTGGTGGGAATCGACATCAACCGCGACAGAACCGCCTCGGCCGCCGCGGCCGGAATCCCGATCGCCGGCAGCGTCGCCGAGGCGGCGGGTGAGGCGCGGGTCGCGGTTTCGGTCCTTCCCAGCGTCGAGGCACTCGATGCGGTGTGCGCTCAACTGGTCGAGTGCAGCGACCGGCGGGTCCGCTTCCTGGTGGAGGCGAGCACGCTGCCCGCGGAAGCCAAGAGGCGTGCCAGCGCCGCGCTAAGCGCCGTCGGGATCACGCTATTGGATTGCCCGGTCATCGGTAGCAGCGCGCAGGCCTACAACCGCGACGTCGTCGTCTGCGCGTCCGGGCCTAGAGCCGGGGTGGACGAAGTTCGACCCGTACTTGACTCCTTTAGCAGGCGAGTGGAGTACCTGGGCGAATTGGGCGCGGGAACCAACATGAAGATGATCGCCAATCACCTTGTCACTGTTCACAATGCGGCGACGGCCGAAGCGCTGACCCTCGCAAAGCGAATAGGCGTCGATCCCGGCGCGGCGGTGCGGATGCTGGCAGGCACCGGCGCCGGCTCACAGCAACTCGAACTCCGTGGCCCACTGATGGCCTGGGGCACCTACGGGCCACCGACGGCCACGGTGGCGACCTTCGTCAAGGACGTCGAACTCATCACGGAATTGGCCACCCACGCCGGTGCACCCACGCCGCTACTCCATGCGGCCGGCATGCTGTACCGCTTCGCACAGGGCATCGGCTTTGCCGAGTTTGACAGCAGCGCGGTACATGCGATCTACGCCAAGCTGCCCGTCCCACACATCGAGCGAACCGCGTGAAGGACCTACCATGCTCAACGACGACGTCTATGTTTTCGACAACGTCGTGCACATGTACGACATGTCGGATGACAACCTGCTGATCGCAAGCTCGGCCGCAGACCGGTCGGGCCACCTGAAAATTGGGACCCGCACCCGCGGGGAGGTCGACCAGACACAAAGCAAGACGCCCCAAAATCCCGGGATCGGCCACGGTTACGACCGCCGCTGGACGGTGCACGACATGGCGAACGTCGTGTTCGCCGACGGCGTCACCGATATGGCGATGGCCCAGGCGGTCGTCCTCTACGACGTCTACAAGGACGGCTTCGCCCCCGTGCAAGCCCAGTACGAATTCGCCCGCGCCTATCCCGACAAGGTGCTTTTCTGCGGCGGCGTCGACCCGCTGTATCCGCACGGCGCCAACAGCGTCCGGGATGAAATGACGCGACAGGTCGAGGAATTGGGCGCTCGATCCTTCAAGTTCTACAACGGCCACATCAGCGATTCCTGGCGCTGTGACGACCGGGACGTGGCCTACCCCATGTACGAGCACGCGCAGCAGCTCGGCATCGAGGTCCTGCAGTTCCACAAGGGGTTTCCCATCACGCGGGCTCCGCTGGACACGCTCTCGCCGCTGGACATCGAACGAGCCGCCCTGGACTTCCCGGATCTGGTCTTCGCGATTCACCACCTCGCGTTGCCGTACTTCGAGGAGTGCGTGTACCTGGCGGCGCGGCACGCCAACATCGTCCTCGTCCTGTCGGGAACCATGCACCTGCCATTCATCGCGCCGTGGGAGTTCAAGACCTACCTTGGACGGCTGCTGCGCGACGTCGGGTCCGACCGCCTGCTCTGGGGATCCGAGGCGCCGCTCACGGGACCCCCGCGGCCGGCCATCGAATGGTTTTGGAACATGCAGATCGACGACGAGCTGCAGGACAGGTACGGCTATCCGGCCATCAGTGAGGTCGACAAGCGCAACATCCTCGGGCTCAACCAGGCGCGGCTGTTCGGCGTCACACCCACGGGCGGAGGTCGCACATGAGAACGTCCGCTCGAGAAGCCCTGGCCGCGAACGTCCGAGCCGTCATCGACACGCAGATCAGGCCGCTGCTGAACATCCATGGCGGAGACGTGGCCGTGCGTTCGATCTCGGATGACGGGATCGTCCACCTAGCCTTCGGGGCGGCTTGCCGGGCCTGTCCGCTCAAAGCCGTCACCTACGCGGTGTCGGTGCGGCAGCGGCTGATGGAGGCGCCGGCCGTGCGCGATGTCGTGGTGGACGATGTCCGCCTCTCCCGCAAAGCAATCGAGCGCGTGGAGGCGGCCTACCGCAATCACCCACTTAACATCGCCGCCTACGCCGCCGGCGGGAACGACGAAATTCGTTGAAAGGCACAAGAATGACCTTCGGACTAGCGACCGCGATCACGATTGCGCAGGAGACCCTGCGACACGGGGAGCACTCCGGTGCGGCGCCCCTCGCCGTGACGGTACTGGACCGTGGTGGACATCCGATCGTCCAGTTGCGCGAGGATGGTGCCGGCTTCCTGCGTACCGACCTAGCGACGGCCAAAGCGTGGGGCGCCCTCGGAATGGGCGAGTCGTCAGCACAACTCGCGGTCCGCGCCGCGAATAACCCGGCGTTCTTCACGAGCCTGGGACAGGTGAGCGACGGCCGAATTGCCTTGGCCGCCGGGGGCGTCCTGTGCCAGGACGCACACGGGGAGACCGTCGGCGCGGTCGGCGTCTCGGGTGACACGGCAGACGTTGACCAACAATGTGCCATTGCGGCCATCCAGGCGGCCGGGCTGATCGCGGTCGGCGGCCCACAATGACGATTCCGCCCAAGCAGCTGATCCTGCACGCCGCCGACGCGCCGGACAACACCGGCATCAACGCCGGCAACTTCTCGCAGGCCACCCGCGTTCACGACGTCGTGTATGTCGGTGGGGTGCTTGCCATCGATCAGCAAGGACAATGTGTGGTCGGTGCGAGTGCCGCGGAGGCCATCCGCCAGGCATTCGACAATCTTGAGGCGATTTGCCGGGAAGCCGGCGCGCGTCTCAAAGACATCGTCATGCTGACCGCGATGCTGACGGACTTGGGCGACCTCGTGGCTCTCAACGCGGTGCAGGCCGAGTTCTTCACCGCCCCGTTCCCGCCGCGATCTACCTTCCAGGTCGCCGGACTTCCGCACGGCCGGATCGAGCTCACTGCCATCGTTCACGTCGGCTCGGGCCGCTAGCGGCAAAGTCAGAAGTACGTGCGAAGGGTGTCGATGACCGCCGCCTGCTCATCGATGACGTGGACCGTTCGCCATTTGTCGAACGTCGTGCACGGGTGGGATGGGCTGAGCGCCAGGAGATCTCCCACCCTGACGTCCCAGGGCGGCGTGAAGTCGACGATGCCGTGCTGATCGTTGACGGAGGCCAGGTGGGCGCCGGCGTGCCGGGGCGGCGGCAGTTCGGTGCCGGCGCGGAAATGGCGGGCAAGCACGGGAAGGCCCGCGTCCTCACCAAAGTCGCGCCGGCCCGCGCCGAGCACCAGGCGGGAGGGTTCGGGCACCGACAGGACGTGGGCCCACACCTCCAGCGCCGGGGTGAACGCCAGGTCCTCGCGGCGCGCGAGGGGGTCGCGCTGTCGCAGGCGGGTCAGCTGCGGCTCGTACAAGTCGACGTCGTGGATCAGGTAACACCCGCTGCGCACCACGATCTTGATGGGTCGAGAAATGTTCGCAGTGGCCAGGATTCGCGCGGCGAGGTCGTAGAAGCTGCTGCCGCCCGCGCTGAGCAGGACGGGGTCGGCGTCGGCGAGCAGGCCCTCGGCGTCGCACCTGGCCGCGAGTTCGGCGACGAACCCGATCAACGCCGCGACCTGAGCATCGCCCTCGGCCGCCGGCCGCGTTTGCAGCAGGCCTTCGAAAGTTTCGAGACCGACGAGCCGCAACGCCGGACGACGAGCGTGGACGGCACGCGCGACCGCCAGGCCGGTGTCAACACTCCGCACTCCACATCGTCCACCGGCGTACCCGACCTCCAGGAGCACGTTTATCGGCCGGTCGAGCGACGCACGGTCGGCCCGCTCGGCCAGCCGCTGCACGGCCTCGAGAGAGTCCACGAGGCAAAAGAATTCGAAGCCGGGATCACGCCGCAGCTCCCCCGCGACCCAATCGATGTCGTGTCGACCGATGAGCTCGTTGGCCAGCAGAATTCGCGGTATCCCGAAGTGGCGCGCCACCCGCACCTGATGTGGTGTCGCAACCGAGATTCCCCAGCAACCGTCGGCCAACTGCCGGCGGAAAAGATCCGGACTCATCGTCGTTTTCCCGTGCGGACACAGCGCGATGTCGGCGTCCAGATCGCGCCCGACCCGCGCCAGGAAATCCAGCATCGCGATGCTGTTGGCGCGCAGGGCATCCGAGCGCACGGTGCAGGCCGGCAGGCTGAGCTGCTCGCGCACAACGTTTTTGCCGAGGGGCACGCCATCGTGCGGCGCGCCTTTGTCGAGGTTGGTCACCGCGCGGGAGCTCGGTTCATCGGAGATTTTTCAGTCGGCTTGGGGGAAGGCCTTCAGCAAGACTGCAATGGTCCGGCCCAGGTGCTCGGCGGTGACCCGCTCGGCCCGCTTGGCGTCGCCATCACGGATGGCGGCCACCATGTCACGGTGATCGCAATTGGCTTTGCGCATCAGCGCCGGCTCAAAGCGCAGCGCCGTCGCGACGGGCAGCATGGACCTGTTGCGCAACGACTCGACCAAGTCGTATAGCAGGGGCCAGGGTTCGCGAAGCGGCTCGGCGAGCCGGGCGTGGAAATCGCGGTTCAGCGTGGCCCACCCCGCGGCGTCCGATTCCTTTTCCATCTGGGTGGCCAGCTTGGCGGCTAGCGTGCAGGCCACAACGCGGTCTTCCTCCGGCAATGCGGCCACTTCGCCCATCCCGCGCGCTTCGAGGATCTGCCGCAGCTCGTAGATCTCGCTCAGCTCCGCGGCGGTGTGCGTATGCACCCGCGCACCCTTGTGCGCGTCGATGTCGACCAAGCCGATCGCCGCAAGGTCGCGTAACGCCTCGCGCACCGGCGTCACGCTCGTGCCGATCCGCTCGGCGACTTCGGTGAGGGTCAGGCGACTTCCCGGGTCGAGCTCTCCACGCAGAATCATGCCGCGCACCGTGTCGCGCGCGAGGTCAACCCCGGTCTGACGGGAGGTCGTGGTACCGGATACACGTGGCATAGGGGCGCCCACTCCTTCTATCGCCTTGTCGACCGGAAATGTACGTTTCAACCGATGATATACGATTCGGGGCGGCCTGGCCGCGGGCATCAATCCATCGGGCCCAGGCCCGCCACGGGTGGCGGCGTCCAACTTCCGTGCATAATGCCGGTTTCGGGCCAGTACGCGCGCATGAAGAGCGAGAAGTTACCGTCCGGCGCGGGCAACCAGTTCGCCATCGAGTGTCGGCCGGGCGGTTGCGTACCGACGTGCAGAGTTAAGGAACCGTCGCTATTGTATTGCAGTTCCTTACTTTTCGTGCCGAGCGAGTACCGTTCCAGGTCGTTGGCGTGGAAGAAATGGTGCTCGTTGTAGACCGTCAGAGACCAAAATCCGCGCGCCGGCGGGAGCCCGCCTTTGGGAAACGTGACCGCGTAGCGATTCGAGCCGTGGAGTCGCCGGCCACCGGCGTCGAGGTCCTGGTAGAAGTACGCGGTCTCGTTTCGCCGGTTGACGAAGATGTTCGACTTTGCGACGGCAGTGCGAGTGAAGTAATCGGTACCGAACTGCGCGCCGTTCTGAATGTGCGTCCACCCATGGGCAAGCGGCAGACCAAAATTGCGGAACTCGAAGAGCGGCCGGATGATTTCCTTGTCGCTCTGCCGTGCGGCGGCTGTCAGAGTGGCCGCAATGCCAGCGTCCGACTGCGCGGCCGCCAGGATGGCGCGTATCTGCCCGTAGATGCTTTCCTCGCCCGGTAGGGGCGGCACCTCGTCGAGAACCGACGGCAGCTGGGCGAAGAACGTCTCCGGGTCGACCCATCCGACTTCGGCGTCGCCGGTGTCGCGGTCATCGCCCGGGTATTGAGGAATTTTGGCCCAGTCGACCGTCTTGACCCGCCCGTCGAATTCGGACAGCGGGTAGGCGTTGATCTGACTGACGATCGGCTGGATCGCCGCGCGGTCCGCGGCGGAGTCGTCCATGAACAGCCGGGGCAGCATCGCACCGATGCGGGTGGGGCATCGGAATACCGCGGTGATGCCGTCGGGGATCTGTCCGGCCCAATCCGCGTGGGCGAAGAGGTAAAAGCCCGGGGCGCTTGCATACATGGCCCCGAGTTCGGCGAAGCTGTCGGTGCGTTGGTCGACGACTTGGTAGACCCAGAACCGGTCGCCGAAGTCGGGGACCTGGATGACGACGGGTTGCTTATTCAGGTCCAGCAGTCCCTGACCGTAGACGACATCCTGGTTGGGGCAGGCGATCGCGCGCTCGAAGGGGTCGATGTAGTCGCGCAGCATGCACAGCCGATTCGGCGGTGTGACGGGCAGGTAGCCGCCCGCCAACCCCGGGCCGGGGATCCGCTCGGCGCTCAACAGCCGGTTGTGCATGTTGACCATCGGCCACGCCCAGAAGTACGCGAAGCGCGCGATCTCGGCGAGATACGCTCCGGTCATCCGGGTTCCGGCGACCGGACCCGGGATCGTGGTCTTCATCCTTCCTTCCTCAGTCACGCGAAAAGGCAAGCGCCAGTTCCCTTTCCACATCCTCGTACGGCCTGCCCGAGAGGTCGAGGTTGACCTTGGCGATGGTGCCGCCGGTGAACGTGAACGGTGCCTTGTAGCGACTCGACACCGCCGAACCGCCGTTGCGTCCGATCGTGATGGCGGCCCCGGCCAGTCCGAACGTCCCGGGATGAGTGCATACCTCCGTCAGCGTGCCGACCACCTCGTCGTCGACGAACAGCGTCAGTTCACCGAGCGGGGTGTGGCTGTTCGGCACGGTGCTAGACCGCGTATAGCGAACGCCAAAGACGTGCCGGCCCAGCGGCACCGCCGTCGACGACGAGACTAAGTGTTGGCGCTCGCCGAGGAAGTTGTAGACGTAGTGCAACCTGCCGTCCTGGACGAACAGCACATGCCCGCCGTGCGCGCCGCCCTGCTTGAACAGCACGCCCTCGGCGCCGGTGCTATCCACCGTCACGTCGGCCAGCACCGCGAACGAGCGGCCGCGAATCTCGGGGGCCGCGCCGATGCCGACGCCGGCGCAGTCGGGATAGTAGACGTAACTGGAGCGCTCGCCTGCCAGGCAGGGTCGCCATTGGTCGCCCGTCTCGATGACATTCAGGTCGGCCAGGGGTAGCCCGTTGTACTTGGCCGCCTCGGAAAACCACAGCGCCTTGAGCTCTTCGAGCTTCTCGGGCTGCTCGGCGGCCAGATCATGGCACTGACTGCGATCCTCTTCGATGTGGAACAACTCCCAGCGGTCGGCGTCGAACTGCGACCACCCGGAGGGCGAGGCGGCATGGACGGTGTTGGCGAACCAGCCCTGATGCCAGATCCCGCGGGTGCCCAGCATCATGTAGAACTGGGTCCGCTTGCCGGTGTCCGCACCCGGATCATCCAGGGCCGCTTTGAAACTCACCCCGTCCAGGGGTTTCTGCGCAATACCCTTGACCGTCTGCGGCGCGGTCATGCCCAGCAGGTCATAGACGGTCGGGGTGATGTCGCAGACATTGACGTAGTTGTCGCGAACCTCACCGCGCGCGGCAATACCGACGGGCCAGGAAATGATCGCCGGATCGGCGATGCCGCCCTCGTGCGAGGCGTAGCGCTTGAACAACTTGTACGGCGTGTTGAACGCCATCGCCCACCCGATCGGATAGTGGTTGAAGGTCTCCGGCCCGCCCAGGTGATCGAAGAGCTTCATGCTCTCCTCGACCGTGTCGATATAGCCGTTGAAGAACTTGCCCTCGTTCACCGACCCGTTCGGCCCGCCCTCACCGCTGGCCCCATTATCGGAAATCACCACGATGATCGTGTTGTCCAGCTGTCCGGACTCCTCCAAATAGTCCAGGATCCGGCCGATCTGCGCGTCGGTATAACTGAGGAACCCGGCGAACACCTCGGCCATCCGGCTAAACAGCTTCTTCTCGTCGTCATTAAGCGAGTCCCACGGCCGCACCGTGTCCTGCAGCGGCCAGGATTCGCCGTGGGGCCCCTGCACGTCGAGATACGGGTTCATTGGCGACAAGTCGGTATCGGCCGGCACGATCCCCATCGCCTTCTGGTTGTCCAGCACGATCTCGCGATAGCGCTCGTAGCCCATGTCGAACTTGCCCGCGTAGCGGTCCGCCCACTCCTTGAACACATGGTGCGGCGAGTGCGCTGCGCCAGGGCACACGTAACTGAACCACGGCTTATCCGGCGCGATCACCTTCGCGTCGCGAATGAACTCGATCGTCTTGTCCGCGATGTCCTTCGACAGGTGATAGCCGTCCTCCGGGGTGCCCGGCGGCTCAACCGGGTGGTTGTCGTACACCAGATCCGGATACCACTGGTCGGTCTCGCCGCCCATGAAGCCGTAGAACCGCTCGAAACCACGCGAGGTCGGCCAATGCCGTCGCGTGGCAGCCATATTCGCCTCTTCCAGCGGGGTCAGGTGCCACTTGCCCACGCAGTACGTGTTGTAGCCGCGCTCGGACAACACCTCCGACAGCAACGCGGTATCGGCGGGGATCCGCCCGTTGCAGTTCGGGAAGCCGTCGGTGAACTCCTCGATGGTGGCCATCCCCACCGTGGTCGCATTACGCCCCGTCAGCAACGAAGCCCGCGTCGGCGAACACAGCGCCGTGGTGTGAAACTGCGACAGCCGCACCCCGCGCTCGGCGATCCGCGACATGGCGGGCATCTCCACCAGACCGCCGAAGCAGTCCCAGGTCGCGATCCCGGTGTCATCCCACACCAGATAAAGGATGTTCGGCGCATTCTCCGGCGCCGTCGGCGCCGCGTACGGCCCCCAATCCGGCTCCGAATCGCGGATATCCAGCTCGATCCTGCCGTTGAATTCCGTGGAACCAGTTGCCATCGTCAGCCTCATCTCATCCTCCGCCCGCGTCGGGCGGGATCGCGCCGACCCGTCACCGGGCCCCGGATTCGACGTTGAATTGCCGGGGGCGGCGCGATCAGCAGCGGTGCAGATCGTATATATTCGTATCAATTGTATAGTATCTTGTCAATAGTATATGAAGTGCCACTGTTGCATTCGGCGAAGGGATAGCCAATGGGTGCCGCGGACGGATTCCATCCTGACTTCGACATCATCGAAGTTGAGGCAGTGCGGGCTCGTGTGCACCACATCAAATCGTCCGACCTCGATTCGTCCACCGCGCAAACCGAAGGGTTGCGGCGGCTTGCCGCCATCTGCGGCAAATCGGTCGGTACGCAGGCGCTGTGGATGGGCGAGGCCCATGTCGAACCCGCGACCGCCTCGGGGAATCATCACCACGGCGACTGCGAGACCGCAATCTACGTGCGAAAAGGCAACCCCGAGTTCGTGTTCCACGACGGCGTCAGGGAGGTCCGCATCGCCGCGGGACCCGGCGACTACATCTTCGTCCCGCCGTACGTGCCGCATCGGGAAGAAAATCCCGATCCGACCGTGCCGGCCGAGGTCGTCATCGCGCGCACCACCCCGGAGGCGGTCGTCGTCAACTTGCCGGCGCTGTACTCGCTTGGGCCCTAACTAAAGCAAGCCGGTCAGCTCTGCCGTCAGCCCACTGACACTGGTGTTGGTCACGGCGTGGATCAGGTCGCGGGTCACCGCGACCGGGAAGTGCACCGTCGCCGCCGCGACCTCGTCGATGCCGTTCTGCACCGCGTTCGCGATCGTCATCGGATCGCCGGTGCCAAGCGAAGCCAAACTGTTCCAGGCCGCGAATTGCGGCGCCGTGATGAGGTCGCGCACGTCGACGAACAGCTTGGTCGGCAAGGTCGGCGGCCCGATCGGAATGCCGTCCCAACTGGTCATCGTCCAGCCGCCCTGCGGGCTGCCCTGCACCACGACGACGCCGGTGTTGGGCAGCGGGTGGGTGAGCATCAGCAAGGGATCGGGATTGTTGACGTTCATGAGCGTGCCGACCTCGATCGCGAACTCGCTCGAGAACCCGACGTCGGTGATGTGGCCGTTCGCGGGGTTCACGACGGGGTTAGTCATGGCGGTGCCATACATCGTCTGCATCGCGTTGGTGAAGCCCTGGTCGAAAACGACGCCGTTGATGTGGGCCGAGCCGGGGGCGAGCATCGGCACGATGGGGAACCCAAGCGTCCACGCCAGCGGGGCGACCAGATACAGCAGGCCCTGGGGGCTGATGTCGGGTGCGCCGTCGAAGACGCCGGCACTGATCTCGTTGAGCCCGGCCAATGCCGGCGGGTTGGTCATGCCGGCGTAGAACGCGGTCTGCTGCACCCTGGTCAGCTGCGACTCGAAGACCCCGGCGAAGTTGCCTTGCGGCCCGAGCGCGGTGCCGATGGCCGTCGCCTGCTGCACCCCCAGCGGGGTGAGGGGCAAGCCGGGCACGGCCGTGTCAATCAGGTTGGCCGCGTTGCCAACTGACTGCCCGTGCCGCACGAAGTCGATGACGATCGACTGCTGGTTGCCGCCGGTGCCGAACAACGCCTGATCGATCGCGCTGCCGAGCGGGCTGTTGCTCCAGACCCCGGTGATCGTGTTGAGCGGAGCGTCAAGGAACGTCTGCAGCTCGCCGGTAAGGCTCGCGGCGGAGGCCGCCTCGGTGGCCGCATACGACGCGGCCGCGGTGCTCAACGTGCGCACGAACTGCTCGTAGTACGTCGTCGCCCGCGCCGCCGCCGCCTGATAGTCCTGGGCATGCGCGCCGAACAGCGCCGCGATGGCCCCCGACACCTCGTCGGCGCCCGCCGCCGCCAGCTCGGTCGTCGGGATTGCCGCGACCAGATTGCCGGCGGTCACGGCCGAACCGATGCGCTCCACATCGGCCGCGGCCGTCTCCAAGATTTCCGGCACCACGAACACAGATGACATTCGCCTAACCCCCCGGTTTGGTGATGAGTACTAGCCATCATGGAGCGCGGCGCAGGAAGATGTGGCCGGTTTCGACCAATCCGCATCACGCGAAAGTGCAACTAGCGACGCGTCTTCCAAGTGGGCCCATCGGTAGTCGCACGCTCGCGGTAAAGGCTTACTGCTTCTTGCGCGCGAGGAACGCCCGCATGTGCTGTTGCGGCTCACCGGTCAGGAACGCCAGGCCGAACTGCTCGAAGCTGTCCTCGATGGCCCCGTGAACGGTCATGTCGAACCAGTTGTTGAGGAGGCGCTTTTGTTGCCGGACCGCCTGCGGGCCGAAGCCGTTGAGCCTGGTGCTGAGCTCGGCGACGCGGGCGTCGAGGGCGTCGGCCGCGACAACCTCGTGCACCAGGCCCCAGGCGGCGGCGGTGGCGGCGTCGATCGTCTCGCCGGTGAGCAGGAGCCAGGCCGCGTGTGAGGCCCCGATCAGCTTTGGGATCAACGCCGCGTGGATGACCGACGGGATGCCGACCGCCACCTCCGGCATCCCGAATTTGGCCCCCGCCTCCGCGATCCGCAGATCGCATGACGCCGCGACCTCCAGGCCACCGCCGAGGCACCAGCCCGCGAGCCGTGCGATGACGGGCACCGGGCAGTCGCGGATCGCCTCGCACAACCCCGCGAGCCGCCGGATGAACACCTCGGCGCTGGACCGGTCGAGCGTGACCATCTCGTTGATGTCGGCGCCGCCGATGAACGCCTTCTCACCGGCTCCGCGCAACACGACGACCCGCACGCCGCCGTCCGGGCTAACGGTCCCGAACGCCTGCGCCAGTTCCTCGATCGCCCCGCTGCCGATGATGTTCAGCGTTTTGGAGTTGATCAACTCGATGGTGACCGAGCCGCCGTCGCGACCGAGCCTGACGAATTGGCTCTCCATCTTGTTCATGCTCTACGCCTACACGAGTAAAGCCGCCCCGGCGCTGGCCGGGGCGGCTTCTCATTTGTCCCTGCGGGCTGCGCGGGCGTCAGTACAGCGGCACCCAGACGCCGAAGAACCAGTAGCCCCAACCGCCGTAGTACCAGTTGAAGACCGGGAAGACGGTGAAGGTGTTGTACTCGAACGGGCCGAAGTCGGACCGGGCGTAGGCGACGTCGCGCGGCGGGCCGGACCAGGGGCGGTTCCACCCGCCGGGCGGCGGCGGGCCGTCCCATCCGCCCGGCGGCGGCGGGCCGTACCAGCCGGGCGGGGCGTGGTGCGGGGCCGGGCCGTCGTTCCAGCCCCACCCGCGCTCCCGCGGCGGCGGTGGCGCGCCGCGGCCCACGACGCTGAATTGAACGTCACCTGCGGGGCCGCCGATTTCGGCGCTGGCGGTGACCAGGTCACGGCGCGGCACGTAGGGCGGGTGGGGCGGCTGCGTGCTCGGTGGATTCAGGGCGGGGCGCGCCTCTCGGCCCGAGGGCGGGGTCGTCTGCCCGGTCGCCGGCGCGGTGGTTTGCGGGCTCGGCGCCGTCGTTTGGCCTCCGGGCGTGGTTTCCGTCCCGGACGGCTCGCTGCTTCGCGACGACGGCTGCGTGCTCTGCGTGGCCGGCGGCTCGCTGGATTGCGTGGCCGGCGGCTGGGTGTGGGTGGCCGGCGGCGGCGTGCTCTGGTTCGCGGGCGGCTGGGTCGACTGGGTGGCGGGCGGCTGGGTGGCCGGTTCGCGGGTCTGCGGCGGGTTCTGCGGAGCCTGCGTCGCTCCGCCGCCGCCACCACCGCCGCCGTGGCAATTCGGGCACGGCGGCGGAGGGTCCAGCGGCGCGGCGCTGGCGAACCCGGGGTTCAGCGCGGAGATGCTGAGCGCCGCCGCGACCGCCGCCGCGCTGGCGATTCGTTTCATAGACATAAGGTGCGTCCCCTTTTTGGGTGTCGATCGCCTGCGCTACGGGCAGGTCACGTCCAGTTCGAATGGCTTGGTCACCTGCTGCGGCTGCTGCGGATTGCTCATGTCGGTGCCGGTCGCGGTGCCCTTGATGGCGTAGGACTTGCCGTTAACCGCGGCCCCTGCGTTGCTGGCCTGGTTGGGGGCGGCGTCGGAGAAACCGAGCGCGATGCCGTTGACGCTGCCCAGCCCGACCGAATGGACGATCGGTGGATTGTCGTTGCTGACCACCGCACCGACCCCGGCCGTCGGGTCGCCGATGCCGATGGTGGTGACGTCGTTGGCCGAGTTGCACGTGACCTGGCCGCTGACGTTCTGGTTCTGCCCGTCGACGATGACCTGGGGGCCGGTCGCCGCCGGCGCCGAACTCGATGATGCTCCCGTGCTGGGCTTGTTGCTCGAACAGCCGGCGCATGCCGCGACCGCCACGGCCACGCCCGCTACCCCGACCACGATCCCACGCTTCACTACTGCTCCCCTCGGTGTCGCTTGGTTCGCTACCTTTTCCCTGCAGGCTCCAATGAACGGACGCCGACAAACGCCGCTGCCGCGGATACCCGTCCGTGAAATTCGCAAACGTCGGTTCTCGCGCGTCGGCCTCAGGGCAGCACGCGCAAGCCCCACCTGCCGAGCAGCGGATTCACGAGCGCGAAGTACGTCGTGTAATCGTCGCCGTCGGGCGACGACATCAACAGGCCGACGGCGCTGACCGTGCCGTCCGGGTTCTTGACGAAGCCGGGACTGCCGCTGTCGCCGTTGAGGCTGAACACGCTGGCTTCGACGACGTCGCCCTCGACGTCCTTGACGGCACCACACGTCTCGCCGGTGACCGAGCCGATCTTGCAGAACGGCATGCCGACCTGAATCTGGGTGGCGCTCAACACGTCCCGGACCACGTACCTGCCGCCGACGTGACCGGTGGGCGCCCCGACGCTCGGATCGAGACGGATGATCGCGGCGTCCCTGGTGTCGCCCTCGTGCTCGCTGGCGGTGATCCTGCCGAGTGGGACGTTGTCCCCATAGGTCCACGCCGAGCCGTCGTGCGCGTCGCAATGCCCGCTGGTCATCAGGTAATAGCCACCGTCGTCACCTTGGGCGGCGAAACCCGCTGTGCAGGTGCTGTTTTCGTCCTCGACCTTGATGCCGGGCTCCACGCCCGGATTTGCCTGCACCGGATTCGCAAAGCACGTCGCGGCAATGACGACGGCGCCGACCAACCCCAACCCCCGCAACCAACGCACGGCCACGCCGCCTCTCTTCTCGTGTAGGGCAGCATGCTAACAGCAGCGACCGACCCCCGCCGGGCGTCTGCCGTAGGCTTATCGGGTCGGAGCGGAGGACGCGTGTTCGGTATCGGTAGCCGGCGGCTGGAGCGGAAGCTACGCCAGCGCGGAAAGGCGGCGATGGCGACCGTGTTGTCCACGCGACGGGCGATGTCTGGCCTCTACAAGAGCAACGATCCGTTTTATCAGACCCCGCCCACCCAAGCGAGCCCGGATCTTTGGACGATGACGGTCAGGGTGCAGCCCGACGATGCACCCGCGTTCGACGCCGAAATCGAGGCCTGGCTGTGGGCAAGGGAGCGGCCCTGGCTGAATACGGTCGTGCCGGTGCTCTACGATCCCTCGGATCACCGCAAGGTTGTCCTGGACCGGTCCCCCGCGGCCCAAAACGCCGCGCAGCAAGCGACTTTCGTGATGCGCGACCAATGGCTGGCAGAGCAGGCCCGGAGCCCGGTGGACCGGCTCACCGAACTGATGGACCTACGCGATCGGGGCGTCCTCAGCGCCGCCGACTACGAGGCACAGAGGCGAAAGCTTCTCGGACAGTAGAAAATTCGGGATCGACGAGGCGCTGGTTCAGCCGCCGACGTGGCGGGTGAGGAAATCCAGGACGGCCTCGGCGAAGATGTCGTTGCGGTCGCCGGCGACCATGTGTCCAGCACCGCGCACATCGGTGAACTCGACGTCGGGGAAGCGGGCCAGGAACTCGTCGGCGCGCTCCTGGCTGACCAGGTCGCTCACCTGCCCGCGAACCAGCAGCATCGGCACGCCGTTGCGCAATATCGCCGCGACCGCGGTGTGCATGCGCTCGGCGTCGGTGACCTCGAACGGGGGGAACGGCGCCGAGCCGCTGATGAATTGCGGATCCCAGTGCCAATACCAACGATCGCCGCGGCGGCGCAGGTTGGTGGTCAGGCCCTCGAGATCGGTGGGCCGGGGCCGATGCGGGTTGTATTCGGCGATCGCGTCCGCGACCTCTTCGAGCGAGGCGAACCCCGACTCCACCCGGTCGGACATGAAGTTGTGGATCCGGTTCGCGCCCGATTGCTCCATGTTGGGCACGATGTCGACGAGAACGACCGCGCTCGCGGTACCCGGCGACAGCTCCCCCTCCAGCAGCATCGTGGTGAACCCGCCCAGCGACGCGCCGACCAGCACCGGCCGCGGCGGCAACGTGCGCAGCACCTCCTGGACGTCGGCGGCGAAGCTGACCACGCGGTAGTCGCCCTCGCTCGACCAGTCGGATTCGCCGTGGCCGCGCAGGTCGATCGTGACGGCCTGAAAGCCGCGCTGCGCGACGGCCGCGGCCGCCTTGGCCCAGGACCGGCGCGTCTGCCCGCCGCCGTGCAGGAACACCACCGCACGCGCCTGCGGATCGCCCAAGCGGTCGGCGACGATGCGAACGCCGCCGGGACCCTGGGCCGAGAACGTTTCGGGCGCGGTAGTCACCAGGAGATAGTAAGACCCTCTCGACATCTCCGGGCGTTTCCGTCGCGCAAGGATTGCCGAATCAACCCGCGCGCCGTCCGCCGGCGGAGGCCCGGTTGATCCCGACGAACTTGGTTATCCGCAGGAACAGCCGGCCAAGGGGACTCCCCGCGCGTTGCGAGTCCTTGATCCGGCCGAGCGTTTGCTCGCCCTCGGCGGCGTAGTCGTTGACCGTTTCGTCGCCTTCTTCAGCGCGCATGCCTCATCTCCGTCTCTGCTCGGGTCTGTCGTGCCGGCGTCTGACGCTCCGGCGGGTCCTGCGGCGTCAGGCGCTCCGGCGGGTCCGTCGGGGTGAGCCGTTCGGGTGGTTCCGCCGGCGTCAGCCGCTCGGGCGTCTCTCCCGGGGTGCCGGGCGCCGTGTCGATCATCGTCAATGCGTACCCGCCGGGCACGCGCATCAAAACGAACGGCACCAAGGACCGGCTCACGCGTTGAGCGGGTATTGAGGGCTTTGGGTGTGTCATGAGGGCTTTGGGTGTGTAGTGAGGGCTTTGGGTGTGTAGTGAGGGCTTTGGGTGTGTAGTGAGGGCTCGAAATCCCCCGAAAAACACGCCCTCAGCTCACACCGAAAGCCGTCCGCTCACACTCGACGCGCCGCGAAAAATGGCTTAGCCGAGCGTTTCCAAGAAGCTCGTCAGAGCCGCTGCGCCGCGCGCCGGATCCTGCACCATCCACCAGTGGCCGAGCCCCTCGAGCACCTCGGTGCGGGCTCCCGCCCGGTCGGCGGCCCGGCGGCGGTTGTCGGTGACGCCGATGAACGGGTCGTCGGTGGCCAGCAGCGAAAGGCCCGGCCGGGCCGCGGCCTTCTCCAGCTCGCGGCCGGCCTCGGCCATCGCGGGCTGGCGCGCCGAGCGGTACAGCGCCAGGATGGCCCGGCCCATCTCCGGCCCCTGCTCCGGGGCGATCGACGTGGCGACGTCCAGGGGGATGCCCAGCGCGGCCATCCGTTGCGCGCGGTCCTCGACCGTGCCGCCGAGCAGCGCTTCCACCAGCTCTTCACCCTCGCCCGGCGTCTGCCACGTCTGCGCGAAGTCGTGCCACACGTAGTCGGGGTCGAACAGCCCGACGACGTCGCTGACCCAACTGCGCACGAGTTCTGGCCGGTGCATCACCGCGTTCATCACGTGGCCGCCGCCCCAGTCGTGCCCCACGAGGTCGATCGGAGGCTCGATGCGCTCCAGCTCGGCTTCGAGCCAGTCGCGGTAGGCCAGGTAGGTGGCCGGGAAATCGTCGGGCAGCGGCGCGCCGAACCCCGGTGGCGACAGCAGCACCACATCCTCGCGCCCGACGGCCTCCACCAGCGGGCCCCAGATCGCGGCCGTCTCGGGATTGCCATGCACCAGAACCACAGTCATGGGCAACATCGTGGCACGACACGACCGCCCGGCGGGAGGGCCGGCCGCCGGGCAGACGCTTACACTCCTTGGATGCATCCTGTGCCGACGAGGCACGCAGTGACCAGGGTCCCGCTCACGGTCGGGCTACTTGTCGCGCTGGTGGTCGCCGTCCTCGCGATACCGGTCAAGCAGAGGTGCGGTGCCCCGGGCCTCTTTTGCGCGACGGCCGTGGATGCGCAGGGCAATGTTCACTACTACTACGAGGTCGAACCGCTCGGCGTATACCTCACCGAAATCGCGGTGGGCTCAAATATTCGCCTTTACTACAGCAAGGGCGAAGACCTGGTTAAGGCACGCTAGGAGGGCAACATGCGGGGAACCGGCACCGCGGCAACGGGATTGCTCGTGGCGGCGCTGTTGACGTCGAGCCCGGCCGCCGGCGCCGTGACGCCCGTCGGTGAGCATCAAAGCTGGTGCGGCACAACCGGTTTCTGCGCTGCCGAGCCGGCCCCCGAGGGTGGTGATCAAGTTACGGCCGAACAGAAGATCAAGGACGGCTACATTCAGAAGCAAATCAATTGCACGCCAAGCCTGCCGCCCAATCCCCAGTCGATCACCTGGGATCCGCCCGGCTTCGCGCCGAACGTCGGCGGATCCGGTGTCATCCGGGACGCCAATCCGCAACTGGGTGGCCAATACCGTGCCGACTATGTGAACGGCAGGTGGCACATAGAATACCCGTACTGCTGAATCCGCTGGCAGCCGGCATCTGATGCCAGAGGGATAACAGGTCGGGATCGATCTCGGCACGATGCCGGTGGACAAACTCGGGCTTGGTGGCCAAAGGCGCTGGTAAGAGCGCGATTGACGACATGAAACGCGGGTATTCCCGGCGCGTGAGCCTGGTTACACCGGCCCGCTTGATTAGAGGGTTCTCAGCAAGCTACCGCATACTTGACGGCATGCTGCAAGCGACATCACCGCAAACCACTATTGCGGTGGCGGGTGGTGCGCTGGTAACAGAACGAGGCTGTTGATGGCACCGTCTGGCGGCGCACATCGTCGCCGTCGCGCCGGTCGGCAACCGTCGCGCCTTCGCAAGGGGCTCACGCGGAGCTTGATGACGCTTGTGTCGGTGGGGGCCGTGCTCATGACCGGCACGGGATACTACGTGGCCCACGGCGCGCTGGGCGGCATCACCGTCTCGGACGCGCTGTCGCCGGAGGACCCGCGATCCAGCGGCGACAACATGAACATTTTGCTCATCGGGCTGGACTCGCGCAAAGACCAGGACGGCAACGACCTGCCCTGGTCGATCCTAAAGCATTTGCACGCAGGCGATTCCGACAACGGCGGCTACAACACCAACACCCTGATACTCATCCACGTCGGCGCCGACAACAAAGTCGTCGCGTTTTCCATCCCGCGCGACGACTGGGTGCCGTTCAACGGCGTCCCGGGGTACAACCACATCAAAATCAAAGAGGCATACGGGCTTACGAAGCAATACGTCGCGAACAAGCTCGCCAACCAGGGCAACATCACCCAGAAGGAACTCGAAACGCGGGGCCGCGAAGCGGGCCGGGCGGCGACGCTGCGCGCGGTGCGCAGCCTGACCGGCGTTCCGATCGACTACTTCGCCGAGGTCAATCTGGCGGGCTTCTACGACTTGGCCCAAACCCTGGGCGGCGTGGAGGTGTGCCTGAATCACGCTGTCGAGGACTCGTATTCGGGTGCGGACTTCCCGGCGGGCCGGCAGCGACTGGACGCGTCGCAGGCCCTGTCATTCGTCCGGCAGCGCCACGGCCTGGAGAACGGGGACCTGGACCGCACGCATCGGCAGCAGGCGTTCATTTCGTCGGTCATGCAGGAGCTGCAGGCGTCGGGGACCTTCACCGACATCGACAAGCTCAAGAGCCTGATGGCGGTGGCGCGCAAAGACGTTGTCCTGTCGGCGGGTTGGGATGAGGACCTGATCCAGCGGCTGGGTTCGCTGGCCTCCGGCGGCAACGTCGAATTCCGCACGCTGCCCGTGGTGCGCTACGAAAACATCGACGGCCAGGACGTCAACATCATCGACCAGGCGGCGATCAAGGCCGAGGTGGCCGAGGCGATCGGGGCACCGCCGCCGACGACCACGCCCGCCACCACCGCCGCGAAACCCAGCCCGTCCACCGTCGTCGACGTCATCAACGCGGGCGCCATGAGCGGGATGGCCAGCGAGGTGTCCCGCGCGCTGAAGAAGCGTGGCTACACCGCGGGCCAAGTGCGCGACCGGAATTCGGGTGAGCCAACCGCCACCACCGTCGAGTACGGGCCCGGCGCGGAAACCGACGCGCGCAACGTGGCGACCCTGCTGGGACTCGACGCGCCCAAGCAACCGGACCCCAACCTCCAGCCCGGGCACATCCGGGTGACCGTCGACACCAACTTCTCGATGCCGGCGCAGGACGAGACCGCGATGGACGACACGACGACCACGACGACGACGACCAGCAAGTCCAACACGTACTACTACAACGGCACCACCACCACGTATCCGACGCCCGATCAAGGGAAACCGATCGACGGCGGCGGCGTGCCGTGCGTTAATTAGCGCGGCGATCGCCGCCATCGGGCGGGCTACGCGTGGGTTCCGCCGTCGATGCGGATCTCGGTGCCGGTGATCCAGGCGCCGTCGTCGGACACCAGCATGGCGATGACGCCGGCGATCGCGCTGGGCTCGGCCATCCCGGCGCCGCTGGATTCGACGGTGGTCGGCAGGATCGGCATGAGCCGCGGAAACAGCGACCAGTCGGCGTCTTGGGGAATGTATCCGCCCGTGGCGTCGGTGATTCCGGACTTGATGCTGCCGGGCGCCACGCAGGCCGCCCGCAGGCCCTGCTTGGCGTATTCGAGCGCCAGGGAATGGGTGAAGGCCTGGATCCCGCCCTTGCTGGCCGCGTAGGCCGCCATGTAGGGGTGGGCGAACGAGGCCGACGTGGAGCTGAAGTTCACGATCGCGCTGCGCGAGTTGGCGAGTAGCGCCGAAAGCGCCTCGCGCACCACCAGAAACGTTCCGGTCAGGTTGATCCCGACGATCCGGTTCCACAGTTCGAGGCTGGTCTCGTGGGTGTGCGCGGCGCGCAGGATGCCGGCCGCGTTGACGAGCGAATCGAGGCCGCCGAGGGCGTGCACGGCGAGGCGGACGCCGTCGGTCACCGAGCCCTCGTCGCCGACGTCCATCGGCACGGTGGTGAGGCGGTCGGCGTTTCCGGCCTCCTCGGCGCGGGCCCCGGTGGCGGCCAGGCCGTCTTCCGCGACGTCGGCGGCCACCACGGCGGCGCCCTCGTCGAGCAATCGCAGTGCGGTGGCCTGGCCGATGCCGGACGCGGCTCCGGTCACCAGGATCCTCTTGCCCTCGAGTCGCTTCATCTGTTGCTCCCGTCACCTGGCCCGCCCTATAGGGCAGGGTAGATGCATGGACATCGGATTCATCGGGCTGGGCAACATGGGCCAGGGCATGGCGGCGAACCTGATCACGGCGGGCCACCGCGTCGCCGTGTACAACCGCTCCCCCGACAAGGCGGAAGCCCTCGTGCGGCAGGGCGCGACCGCGGCGCGCAGCGTCGCCGAAGCGAGCCGGGCCGAGGTGGTGTTCACCATGCTGTCCGACGACCGGGCCGTCGAGACCGTCGCATTCGGCGAGGGCGGCATCGTCGCGTCGCTGGCACCGGGCGCCACGCACGTGTCGTCGAGCACGATCAGCGTCGCGCTGTCGGAGCGACTGGCGAGCGCGCACGCCGCGGCCGGTCAGCGGTACGCCGCCGCGCCGGTATTCGGCAGGCCCGACGCCGCCTCCGCCGCAAAGCTTTTCGTCGTCGCGGCGGGCACGCCGGAAGTGTTGGAGCCGTTGTCGTCGCTGTTCGACGCGATCGGGCAGCGGACCTTTGTCGTGTCCGAGCAGCCGCACACCGCGAACCTGGTGAAGCTGAGCGGCAACTTCCTGCTCGCGTCGGTCATCGAGAGCCTCAGCGAGGCCGTCGCGCTGGTCGACAAGGCCGGCGTCGACCGTCAGCAGTACGTCGACATCCTCACCTCGACGCTGTTCGCCGCGCCGGCCTACCAGACCTACGGCGGGCTGATCGCGCGGCGGGAATTCGAGCCGGCCGGGTTCGCGGCTCGGCTCGGCCTCAAGGACGTCCGGCTGGTGCTGGCCGCCGGCGAGGAACTCGAAGTGCCGCTGCCCGTCGCCAGCCTGCTGCGCGACCGCTTCCTGACCCTGGTCGCGACCGGCGGTGGGCATCTGGACTGGTCGGCGCTCGCCACGCTGGCCGCCCGCGACGGGGGTTTGGCGTCAGACGACCCCGCGTAGCCCGTCGGCGCCGAAGGCGGGTTCCAGCATCGCGGAGAAGTCGGGGCCGCGGCGCAAGATATGGCCGCCGTCGACGTTGATGCACTGCCCGGTGATCCAGCTGGCCGCGTCGGACAGCAAGAACATCGCAAGGTTGGCGACGTCCTCGACCTCACCCACCCGGGGCAGCGGCGTGCACTGCCGGTAGTCCGCGCTCAGTTCCGGCGATTCCGTAATGGGCACAACCAGATCCGTGCGGATCAGGCCGGGGCGGATGCTGTTGACCCGCACCCACGACGGGCCGAGCTCGTCGGCGGCCAGCTGCATCATGTGATCGACGGCCGACTTGGTGACGCCGTAGGCGCCGAACCACCGATGGGTGTTGCTGGCCGCGATCGACGAGATCCCGACGAACGAACCGCCGCCGCCGCGCACCAATTCGCGCGCGGCGTGCTTGAGCACGTACATGGTGCCGTTGACGTTGAGGTCGACCGTGCGACGCCAGGCCTCCGAGTCGATCTGGGTGATGGGGCCGATGGTCTCCGACCCGCCCGCGCAATGCACCGCGCCGTGCAGCCGCCCGTGCCACGCCGTCGCGGCGTCCACCGCGCGGGCCGCCTCCTCTTCGTTGGTGATGTCGGCCGGCTCGTAGCGGATGGCGCCGCTCGCCTTGAGCACCTCGATTTCTTCGACCGCAGCCGCCAGCCGGTCGGGATTGCGACCAACGATCATCACCGACGCGCCGGCCGCGACCAGCCCGGCGGCGACCCCCTTGCCGATGCCGCTGCCACCGCCGGTGACCAGGTACGTCCGGTTGTCGAAAGAAAGCTGCACGCCGCGCCCCTTACGCCGAGACTGAAACGGGTTCTAGCATAGGCGAGCGGTCACAGCCGCCACACGGGTCACGCTATGGCGTATCGCGGCGGGCGATCTGCGTGGGCTTGGCGTCGCGCCAGTCCTCGACGTCGGGCGGCAGGCCGACCGCGTACCTGTTCTCGTTGTGCGCGGCCCAGTGCGCGTGGCCCAGCTCGTGAATGTGGAACGCGTGCCGCAGCGCCTCGGTGAATCCCATCGCGTCGGAGGCGGCGTTGACCGAGTCCTTGACGAGCAGCGCCGCCATCGTGGGCCGCTCGGCGATGCGCCGGGCGAATTCCAGCGTCTTATCCGCCAGCTCGTCGGCCGGGAACACCTTGGACACCATGCCCAACCGGTAGGCCTCGTCGGCGTCCAGCGCGTCGCCGGTCAACAGCAGCTCCTTGGCCTTGCGCGGCCCGAATTCCCAAGGGTGGGCGTAGTATTCGACGCCCGGCATCCCCAGACGCACGGCGACGACGTCGCTGAACTTCGCGTTGTCGGCCGCCACGATCAGGTCGCAGGCCCAGATCAGCATCAGGCCGGCCGAGATCGCGTTGCCCTGCACCTGGGCGATCGTGATCTTGCGCAAATCGCGCCAGCGGCACGTGTTCTGGAAGAAGTAGTGCCACTCCTGCAGGTAGATCTTCTCGGCGATGGGATCGCGGGTGCCGCCGTTGATGCGGAAGCTCGGCAGCTGGCTGCGCTCGGCGATCGCCAACTCCGACCCCAGGTCGTGGCCCGCGGAGAAGTTCTTGCCGCGCGCCGCCAGGATCACCACCCGAACGGTGTCGTCGGCCTCGGCACGCAGGAATGCCTCGTCGAGCTGCACAAGGAGGCCGCGGCTCTGCGCGTTGTGCGCGTCGGGCCGGTTGAGCCAGATCCGGGCGATGCGGCCGTCGTCGAGGGTTTCATAGGTCACCAGCTCAGGGGCGCCGGCGTCGGCGTTGGTCGCGTCGGTGCCGGCCTGGTCGGAGAGGGTCATTCCGCCCACCTACCTTGTCATCGGACTCGTTACAAGTCGGGGTCGATCCGTAAATCTCGGGCCGACTCATTGCACATTACGGCTACCGCCGAAGACGCTGATCGCTGGGTGGATCGGGCGGGGGTTCGGCGCCGCCCGTGGCACCGGCGCCAGCGCGACGGGATGCGCCTGACCAGCGACGACAGCCAATGTGCGCCGTTCGCCGGGGAGAGACGCCTGCGGGCGAATATCGACGTCGCATAGAGTTGTCGTATGCCTACGAAATCTGATCCTGGCGAACTCGGCGATGTGGAGCCCCTGGCCGACAGCACCGCGAGCCAGGCCAGGCGGGTGGTCGCCGCGTACGCGAACGACGCCGACGAGTGCCGCGTCTTCCTGTCCATGCTCGGTATCGGACCCGCAAAACACGACACCTAAATGGCGTCCGGCGAGCATTTCGGCAATTCCGATTTCGTAGTCGTCGCCAATCGGCTGCCGGTCGACCTCGAGCGCCTTCCTGACGGAACCACCGCGTGGAAACGAAGCCCCGGGGGCCTGGTCACGGCCCTCGAGCCGCTGCTGCGTCGCAGGCGCGGCGCGTGGGTCGGGTGGCCCGGCGTCGCCGACAACGACGACGAGCTGGACTACGAGCCGATCGTCCAGGACGACCTGCACCTGCACCCCGTGCGGCTGACCTCCGACGACGTCGCCGAATACTACGAGGGATTCTCCAACGCCACGCTGTGGCCGCTGTACCACGACGTCATCGTCAAACCGATTTACCACCGCGAATGGTGGGACCGCTACGTCGACGTCAACCGCCGCTTCGCCGAGGCCACGTCGCGCGCCGCGGCCCGCGGCGCAACCGTGTGGGTCCAGGACTACCAGCTGCAGCTGGTCCCCAAGATGCTGCGCGAGCTGCGGCCCGACCTGACCATCGGTTTCTTCCTGCACATCCCGTTCCCGCCGGTCGAGCTGTTCATGCAACTGCCGTGGCGCACCGAGATCGTCGAGGGCCTGCTCGGTGCCGACCTGGTGGGCTTTCACCTGCCCGGCGGTGCGCAGAATTTCCTGTTCCTGTCCCGGCAGCTGATCGGGGCCAACACCTCCCGCGGCTCCGTCGGGGTGCGGTCGCGATTCGGTGAGGTGGAGTTGGCGTCCCGCACCGTGCGGGTGGGCGCCTTTCCGATCTCGATCGACTCCGCCGCGCTCGACCACGCGGCCCGCGACCGCGACGTCCGGCGCCGCGTGCGGGAGATCCGCGCCGAGCTCGGCAACCCCCGCAAGATCCTGCTCGGCGTCGACCGGCTCGACTACACCAAGGGCATCGACGTTCGCCTGAAGGCGTTTTCGGAGCTGCTGGCCGAGGGCCGCGCCAAACGCGACGACACCGTGCTGGTTCAGCTCGCGACGCCCAGCCGCGAGCGCGTCGAGAGCTATCAGCTGCTGCGCAACGACATCGAGCGCGAGGTCGGCCACATCAACGGCGAATACGCCGAGGTAGGTCATCCGGTGGTGCACTACCTCCATAGGCCCGTCCCCCGCGACGAGCTGATCGCGTTCTTCGTCGCCAGCGACGTCATGCTGGTGACCCCGCTGCGCGACGGGATGAACCTGGTGGCCAAGGAGTACGTCGCCTGCCGCAGCGACCTCGGCGGCGCGCTCGTCCTGTCCGAATTCACCGGCGCCGCAGCCGAACTCCGGCAGGCCTACCTGGTCAACCCGCACGACACCGACGGCGTGAAGGACGTGATCGAAGCGGCGCTCAACCAGTCGCCCGAAGAGGGACGGCGCCGCATGCGCGCGCTGCGCCGGCAGGTGCTCGCCCACGACGTGGACCGCTGGGCGCGCTCGTTCCTCGACGCGCTCGCCGAGTCGCATCCGAGCGCCTCGAACTAGACGCTCCGGGCTGAACGCGTCCCAGCTCATCCATATCCGGCCGTTGTGACGGCCGGCTGGCCGCCCAGTTAAACGCCCGCTAGTTTCAACGAATACCACTAGTAAAAACTCTGTTTATTTGCTGTGGGAGCTTTGCGGTGCGCCACTATTTGCGGTCCCACCAAAGCGCTGCAACGCCCCGCCTGCCCATCAAATCGGTGAACACGTCTTGATTAGTCAGTCAAACCGGTCGTACGATGCGAACCTGCCTAACGATGGGAGCGGTCGAATCGAAATCAATTCCAACTCGTAAATGAGCGCGGCCCGATAACCACTTCCGGAGACGGCAGTTGACTCTCAGGGCCGCCAGTTTTGCCCGTTCGCAAGCCCCGGAAGTCGTGCGAATCTTTACCTGAAGCGCCGGCGATGCATGCCACAATTAATACCTCCGTACGCAAGTCTTCGCTCGGACCCGCGAATCATTCGAATGGTACGCTGAACAGCTGGTTTGCGTACTTCAAAATGGCGGATCCTCAAACGGGAAAGCGGCGACGGGCACCGCCGGTCGCCCGGCAGTACGAAGTCATTCGTCCCCCGCCGGTATAACTTGGCGGCGCGAAGAACTTGTTGTCGTCGGTAGCGGCCGCGATCATCTGTTGGTCCGGCCGGACCAAAGACAGATGTCGCGAGTTCGAGTTCTCGAACGCGCACCAGCGTGCCGTCAAAATTGGTGGGCCCGTTATGGCGCCCAGCGCATAAAGGGGTGGACGCTGCGCAACTTCCGGCGGAGGCTCATAGCGGCCCCGACCTCGGCAAGCGAACCTCGAAACTGGATCTTTATTAAGCCAGTGGAATTTGCTGTAATGACAGAGATGCTCGTTTTCTGATTTTCCTCGGTTCCCAAACGGGCGAAAGCCGAACTGTCGGGAGGTACGGAATGTCATTTGTGATCGCGGTGCCGGAGATGGTGACAGCGGCGGCGACGGATTTGGCCGACATCGGGTCCGCGATCAGCGCGGCCAACGCGGCCGCGGCGTCGCCCACCACCAAGGTCTTGGCTGCGGGTGCCGATGAGGTGTCAGCGGGCATTGCAATGGTGTTCGGCGAGCACGCCCAGGCATTCCAGTCGATCAGCGCGCAGGCGACGGCGTTTCACGACCACTTCGTCAACGCCCTCAATTCCGCCGCGGGCACGTACGCGGCCGCCGAGGCCGCCAACGTCTCACCGCTGGAGATCCTCCAGCAGGATGTGCTGGCTGTGATCAACGCGCCCACCGAGGCGCTGCTGAAGCGCCCGCTGATCGCCAACGGCGCCAACGGGCAGACGATGAACGGTGTTGGGCAGCCCGGCGGACCCGGCGGAATCCTGTTCGGCAACGGCGGCGCCGGCGGCAACGGCACCAACCCCGGAGCGCCCGGCGGCGCCGGCGGGGCCGCCGGCCTCATCGGCAACGGCGGCAGGGGCGGCCAGGCCGGCGCGGGCGGGATCCGGGGCACCGGCGGGCGGGGCGGATGGCTCATCGGTTCCGGCGGTGCCGGCGGGGCCGGCGGGATCGCCACGGCCGTCGGGGGCACCGGCGGCATAGGCGGAGCCGGCGGCATCGCCCCGTTGCTCGGTCACGGCGGCGCGGGCGGCGCCGGCGGAAGCGACGTCAATGGTTTCGGCGGTTACGGCGGTGCCGGCGGCCGCGGCGGGTTGCTGGAAGGGTCCGGCGGCTCCGGCGGGGCCGGCGGGGCCGGCCTCACCGCCGGCGGCTTAGGCGGCAGCGCAGGCAATGCCGGCTGGCTGCAGGGCGACGGCGGCGCGGGCGGGGCCGGTGGGAGCGCCAGCGGCGCCAACGGAATAGGGGGTTTCGGCGGCCACGGCGGCAATGGTGCGCAGTTGCACGGCAACGGCGGCTTCGGCGGCGCCGGTGGCGACGCCACCGGAGCCAATGGACACGGCGGCAGCGGCGGCGACGCGGGCACCGCCCGCGTGTTCGGCAACGGCGGTCATGGCGGTCAGGGTGGTTCCGCGTTCCTCGGGTTCGGCGGGAATGGCGGCAACAGCGGCAACAGCGGGATCGTGGGCGACGGCGGCAACGGCGGCGACGGCGGAGCCGGCGTGATCGGCGGCCGCGGAGCCGATGGCGGCAACGTCAAGCTGTTGGGCGGCGGTGGCGCTGACGATGTTGAGGGCGCAAAAATTCGCCATGATGTCCGGGTTGGAATAGTCCTTGTAGTAACGGCTTCCGTTCACCTGGTCGCACAGTGTCGTGATCGTCCAGGTCACCCCGGACACACCCGCCTGGTTGAACGAGTACTTGCCGTCCGCCGGCGGCGCTACGGCACCGGCGGGTTGGCCCGACTCCAACGCGATTCCGAGTGCGACGGCCGCGCAGATGCCGGCTCCCGCTGCCAGGCCACGACGGAGTTTCATGACGTTCCTCCCTTCACGCTGCATTGAGTATCACAGCGATTGGGCGGGAGCACCATGGGTCCACTCGAGCGGCCTACGGGAAGCCATGCCCGCCGCTGTGGCCGAACGGGCCGGCAAAGCCGCCGCTGCCGCCGCTTCCGCCGCCGGTGCCGTTCCCGCCGTCCCCGCCGTCGCCGATGAACACGGCGTCGCCGCCTCTCCCGCCGTTGGCGGGTGCTGTGCCGGTGCCGGCGTCGCCGCCCCTGCCGCCGCCGCCGAACAGCCCGCCGGTGCCGCCATCGCCGCCGTTGCCGCCGGGGCCGGCGGCAACGGCGGCGGCACCGGGATATTCGC
>NZ_LZSE01000106.1 GCF_001665295.1 Mycobacterium sp. 1554424.7
CCCTAACCCGGCGCCAGCCCCACCCCAGCCCCCCGCAACGACGCCGCCGGGCTAGCCATGTGGATCGGCTGGCTCGAGTTCGACGTGTTGCTGGGCCCGGAGCTTGGGGTGCGATCACTCAAACAGAAGCGGTCGGTCATCCGTCCCGTCGTGGCGGAGCTGCAGCGCAAGTTCGGCGTGTCGGCCGCCGAAACCGGCGCGCAACACCTGTATCGGCGCGCGGGCATCGGCGTGGCCGTGGTGTCCGGCGAGCGCGGGCACGCGGTGGACGTCCTGGATGCGGCCGAACGGTTGGTGGCGGCGCATCCCGAGTTCGAGCTGCTGTCGGTGCGGCGCGGCCTGCACCGCAGCGACGACTGAGCGCTTACCCGTCGCGACCCGCGCGCTTTCGGCCCAGGGGTGTCGGGGCGATGACACCCGGTGCCAGCCGTCGCGTGAAGATCAGGAACGCCGTGTGCCCGCGCATCGAATGCTGCGGCCGAACGGCCAGCCCGACGACGTTCCAGCCGCGCTGCAGCGTCTCCCACGCCCGGGGCTCGGTCCAGCACTGCTGGGCCCGCAGGGCCTCCACCGTCCGTGACAGCTGGGTGACGGTGGCGACGTAGATCATCAACACCCCGCCGGCTATCAACAGGCGCGACGCCGCGTCGAGCACCTCCCACGGCGCGAGCATGTCGAGCACCGCCCGGTCGAAGGAGCCGTCGGGCAGGTCGGAGTCCGCGAGGTCGCTGACGATCAGCTGCCAGTTGTCCGGCTCGCCGTCGAAAAACACCGCGACGTTGCGGCGGGCGTGTTCGGCGTGGTCGGCGCGCTGCTCGTAGGAGACCACCCGGCCCGCGGGCCCGACGGCGCGCAGCAGCGAGCAGGTCAGCGCGCCGGATCCGGCCCCCGCCTCGAGCACCCGCGCGCCGGGGAAGATGTCGCCCTCGTGCACGATCTGGGCGGCGTCCTTGGGGTAGATGACCTGCGGCCCGCGGGGCATCGACATCACGTAGTCGATGAGCAGCGGACGCAGCACCAAGTAATCGGCGCCGTTGCTGGACTTGACCACGCTGCCCGACTCCAGCCCGATCACGGCGTCGTGCGGGATCGACCCGCGATGGGTGTGGAACTCCGCGCCCGGCGTGAGGGACATCGTGTAGTGCCGACCCTTGGCGTCGGTGAGCTGGACGCGTTCGCCAACGGTGAACGGGCCGGTCGCGGACACGCCGTCTAGCGTGCCAGCCGACGCGCCGCAGCGGGTGCTTGGGGGTTGTCGGCGCCCGGTCCTACGCTGCGGACATGACGGACCAGCCGGTGGAGCGCAGCCGACCTGCGCTGTCACCGTCGCGCGCGGCGGACTTCAAGCAATGCCCGTTGCTGTACCGCTTCCGGGCAATCGACCGGCTGCCCGAGGCGCCCTCGACCGCGCAGCTGAGGGGTTCGGTGGTGCACGCCGCCCTGGAACAGCTCTATGGCCTGCCCGCCGGGATGCGCGGCCCTGACACCGCCGCCTCGCTGGTCGAGCCGGCCTGGGACCGGGTGATCGCGGCCGAGCCCGACCTGGTCGCGGACGTGGATCCCGAAGCGAAAACCGAACTGCTGGCGGAGGCCCGCGCGCTGCTCGCCGGCTATTACCGGCTGGAGGACCCGACCCGGTTCGACCCGCAAAGCTGCGAAGAGCGCATCGAGGTCGAACTCGCCGACGGCACGCTGCTGCGCGGCTTCATCGACCGGATCGACGTCGCGGCCACCGGCGAGCTGAGGGTGGTCGACTACAAGACCGGCAAGGCGCCACCCGAAGCGCGGGCGCTGGCCGAGTTCAAGGCGATGTTTCAAATGAAGTTCTACGCGGTGGCGTTGCTGCGTTCCCGCGACGTGCTGCCCACCCGGCTGCGGATCATCTACCTGGCCGACGGCCAGGTGCTGGACTACGCGCCCGACCGTGACGAGCTGCTGCGATTCGAGAAAACGCTGATGGCGATCTGGAGCGCCATCCAGTCCGCGGCGCCCACGGGCGATTTCCGCCCCAGCCCGTCGCGGTTGTGCGACTGGTGTCCCCACCAGCAGCTCTGCCCGGCGTTCGGCGGCACCCCGCCGCCGTACCCGGGATGGCCGGATGCCGTTGCGGTGCAAGATATCTCACATCCCACCAAACCGGCGGCGTGATGAATCGGCTGCACGGAAAGCCCATAATGGGGCGAATCCACCCGGGAGTGCGGTAGTCTGTCAACAGCGTCGGCTGCCGAGCAGGTGGCCGGCGAGTCGTGATCGATTCTTTGTTTTCTTTGCTCAGATCCCTGCCGGGGCGCCGAGTCCAAGAGGACCAGGCGCGCCTGCGGAAGCTCGAGTCGCGGCGACCGATATTGCCAGACGGGCAATGTCGTCCCCACCGAAGCTTTAGGAACACTGAAACATGCTGGAAGACAATAGTTTTGCTCACCTCGGCGTGAGCCCGCCGTTGGTTGACGCGCTCGCCGCGCGAGGCGTCCGCCACCCGTTCCCGATACAAGTGCAGACATTGCCGGACACGCTCGCCGGCCGCGACGTGCTGGGCCGCGGCAAGACGGGTAGCGGCAAGACGCTCGCCTTCTCGATCCCGCTGGTCAGTCGGCTCTACCCGGCTGACCGCCGACCGGGCCGTCCCACCGGGCTCGTCCTGGCACCCACCCGGGAGCTGGCGACCCAGATCGCCGCGACCATCGAGCCCCTCGCCAAGGTGCGGGGCCTGCGGGTTGCCACGATCTTCGGCGGGGTTTCGCAGAACAGGCAAGCCGCGGCGCTGAGGGCGGGCATCGACATCGTCGTGGCCTGCCCCGGCCGCCTTGACGACCTGATGAAGCAACGCGTGGTCAGCCTGGACGCCGTTCAGGTCACGGTCATCGACGAAGCCGACCACATGGCCGACCTCGGTTTCCTGCCGACCGTCACCCGCATCCTGGCGGCCACGCCCGCCAAGGGCCAGCGCATGCTGTTTTCGGCCACCCTGGACGCCGCCGTCGACACCCTGGTCAAGCGATTCCTCACCGATCCGGTGACGCGGTCGGTGGTGGAGGCGACGTCGTCGGTCCCCGAGATGACGCATCACATCTTCTGCGTCGACGGGATCGACGCCAAGAGGGAGTTGGTGCACCGGTTGGCCTCGGGAGAGTCCCGGCGAATCCTCTTCATGAGGACCAAGCACCAGGCGCGAAAGCTGGCCCGCCAGCTCACCCAATCGGGCATCGCGTCGGTGGAGCTGCACGGCAACCTCTCCCAGCCCGCACGCGACCGAAACCTGGCGGCGTTCGCCGCCGGCCACGCCCGGGTGCTGGTGGCGACCGACATCGCCGCGCGCGGCGTGCACGTGGACGACATCGAACTGGTCGTGCACGTCGACCCGCCCGCCGAGCACAAGGCCTACCTCCACCGATCCGGCCGCACCGCCCGGGCAGGCGCCTCCGGTGACGTCGTCACCATCGTGCTGCCCGAGCAGCGCCGGGACACCGAGTCGATGATGCGCAAGGCGGCCATTCGTGCGGTGCCGCAGCGGGTCAGCGCGGCCTCCCCCGCCATCCACGCCCTGGTCGGCCCGGCCGGGCCCCGCAAGGCCGTCGCGCCCGTCGCGGCACCCTCCAACCGTCCGCCCGCGGCGCGTAGCAGACGCCGCCGCTCTCGGCGCCCCGCAACGACTACCCACCGTTAGGGAAATCATGGCCGAACAGCAGATTCATCCGTCCAAGGTTCGCGTCGGTGACGTCATCGGTACGGCGAACCGCACTGAGCTTCGTTACACGGTCAAGATCATCAGCGGACCGCAGACCAGCCCACAGCGCTGGACCTTCTTCGGCCGCGACGCTCACGGCCAGCAGTACACGAGCTCGTTCGGCGAGGACGACGTCGTGCGCAGGTACGCAAAAGCGCCTTAACTCATTCGGCTAGTCGAGCGGCGACATCTCCTGCAGCATCGTGGGAATCAGCTCGCTGACCGTCGGGTGGATGTGCATGGTGCGCGACAGCGTCGTGTACGGCGCCTTGGCCGACATGACATCCAGGATGGCGTGGATCGCCTCGTCGCCGCCGACGCCGAGGATGGCGGCCCCCAGGATCTCGTCGGTCTCGGCGTCCACCACCACCTTCATAAAGCCTTGCGTCTCACCCTTTTCCACCGCCCGGCCGACCCGGGTCATCGGCCGCTTGCCGACCAGCGCCTTGCGGCCCGACGCGCGGACCTGGCTGACGCTCATGCCCGCACGACCCAGCGGCGGGTCGATGTAGAGCGCATAGGTGGTGATGCGGTCGCTCACCCGGCGGGGATCGTCGTCGAGAAGATTGGCGGCCACGATCTCGAAATCGTTGTACGACGTGTGGGTGAAGGCGCCCTTGCCGTTGCAGTCGCCCATCGCCCAGATGTGATCGACGTTGGTCCTGAGCTGGTCGTCGACGACGATGTAGCCGCGGTCGGTCTGCACCCCGGCCGCCTCGAGGCCCAGGTCGTCGGTGTTGGGTCGCCGCCCCACCGCCATCAGCAGGTGGCTCCCGGCGATGGGCTCGGCACCGGCTCGCGGCGTCAGTTCAAAACCGTTGTCCGTCTTGGTGATTCGCACGTCGTCGGCGCCGACGACGATGTCGATGCCTTCGGCCTCCAGGATCTCCCGGACCGTGGCGGAGACGTCCTCATCCTCGCGGGACGCCAACCGCGGCCCGCGCTCGACCACGGTCACCCGGGCCCCGAAGCGCCGGTACATCTGCGCGAACTCCAGCGCGATGTAGCTGCCGCCGACGATGACGAGATGCGATGGCACCGTGTCGAGTTCGAGGATCGACACGTTGGTGAGGTAGTCGACGTCGGACAATCCCGGGATGTCGGGCACGACCGCGCGGCCGCCGACGTTGAGGAAGATCCGCTCGCCGTGCAGCAGGTCGCCGTTCACGCTGATTGTGTGCGGATCCGCGAAACGGGCGTGACCACGAATCAGGGTGCAGCCTTCCATGCCCTCCAGCCAGCTTTCGACGCCCTTGCGGTCGCCGAGCATGATGTCATCTTTGCGCGCCTTGACTTTCGCCATGTCGACGCTGATCGACCCGGTCCCCACGCCGTATTCAGCGCCGCGCCGGGCTAAGTGGGCGGCGTGCGCGCTGGCCACCAGGGTCTTGGTCGGGATGCATCCGGTGTTCACGCAGGTGCCGCCGACGAGCTTGCGCTCGATGATCGCGACGCGCTGCCCGGCCGCGGTCAGCCGGCCCGCCAGCGGAGGTCCGGCCTGCCCGGCGCCGACGATGATCGCGTCGAAGCGCTCCGTCACTTGACCGCCGTCAGGATGTATTCCAGCAACACGTGGCCCGTCACCGCGACGAGAGCGAACCCGCCCAGGATCGCGACCGCGTCCTCGAGCAGCGCGATCGGCAGGTCCTTACCCGCCACGGCGGCCAGCCGTTTGCGCGCCTGATAGCCGCCGAACGTGCCGAGCACCGCCCCGATGATGCCCGCGCCGAGCGCGGAAAACGTCCAGTGCGGCCACGCGCCGAGCACCGCGCCCGCCAACCCGCCCGTGATGATCCGAGCGGCGAAGATCGGTGGCGCCGTGCGGGCCGGCGTCTTGGGCAGCTTGTCGTTGACGAGTTCCCCAACCGCGAGAACCGTGAAGACGATGGCCGTGATGATGTTTCCCATCCACGACGCCCACGTGCCGTGCAGGTCGAGCCAACCGAGGTAGGCGCCCCAGGCGACCACGGCGGGAGCCGTCAACGAACGCAACCCGGCGACGACACCAATCCCTAGAGCCAGCAGCAGAATAAGCGCGTGTGTCACGAAGACCCTCCTGGGGAATAGACAGCCCGGCAACGGTAGGGATGACGGCCCATGGAGATAAAGCGGGCGTTTGTTTTTCATCAGCCCTCAGGCGGACGCTAACACAGCCGCCGTCGCGGCATGGGTTCAGAACCGGCAGAACCTGATGTCGGACGCCAGAATCGCCTTGGCGCCGATCGCGGCGAGCTCGTCCATGATCTCGTTGACGCCGCGGCGGGGCACCAGGGCGCGGATCGCCACCCAATCCGGATCGGCGAGCGGGGCGATGGTGGGTGACTCCAGTCCAGGCGTGATCGAGGTGGCCTTCTCCAGCACCGAACGCGGGCAGTCGTAATCGAGCATCAGGTATTGCTGGCCGAACACCACGCCCTGGACGCGCGCGACGAGTTGATCGCGCACCGCTTTGGTCTCGCCGCGGCCGCCGTCGTCGGCGCGCTCGATCAGCACCGCCTCCGAATCGCACAGCGGCTCACCGAACGCGACCAGGTCGTGCAGGCTCAGGGTGCGCCCCGAGCCCACCACGTCGGCGATGGCGTCGGCCACCCCCAACTGCACCGAGATCTCCACCGCGCCGTCGAGTCTGATGACCGTGGCCTCAATCCCCTTCTCTGCCAAGTCCTTTCGGACCAGGTTCGGGTAGGCGGTGGCGATCCGTTTGCCGGCCAGGTCGGCCGTCGTCCAGTCACGGCCGGCGGGGGCGGCATAGCGGAAGCTCGACGACCCGAAACCCAGGGCCAGGCGTTCGCGCACCGGCGCGTCGGAATCGCGCACCAGGTCCCGCCCGGTGATGCCGAAATCCAGCTGCCCCGAACCGACATAGATGGCAATGTCTTTGGGCCGCAGGAAGAAGAACTCGACCTGGTTGGCGGGGTCGATAACGGTGAGGTCCTTGGAATCGGTGCGGCGACGGTAGCCGGCCTCCGAGAGAATCTCGGTGGCCGGTTCGCTCAGCGTGCCTTTGTTGGGAACCGCAACCCTTAAGAAAGCCTCCGGCATGCTCACAGCTTCCGGTAGACGTCGTCGAGGGACAGTCCGCGCGCGATCATCAGCACCTGCGTCCAGTACAGCAACTGGCTGATCTCCTCGGCCAGCGCGTCGTCGGGTTCGTGTTCGGCGGCCAGCCACACCTCGCCGGCCTCCTCCAGGATCTTCTTGCCCAGCCCGTGTATGCCGCCGTCCAGCGCGGCCACCGTGGCGCTGCCGGCCGGCCGGGTGCGGGCGCGATCGCCGAGTTCGGCGAACAGATCCTCGAAGGTCTTCACGGCCAGCGATTGTTTCACGCGCCGGGCGGCAAAGTCACGGCGGTTTACCGGGCACCGATGGCGAGTTAGGCCATCCTAATGTAGGTTAGCCTAACCAATTATTCGCGTGTCGAAGGAGCCGCTCCGCCGTGACCTCCCCGATGTGGTTCGCCGTTCCCCCCGAGGTGCATTCCACGCTGTTGTCCACCGGCGCGGGTCCCGGCCCGCTGCTGGGCGCGGCCACGGCGTGGCGTGCGCTGGCCACCGAATATGCCCACGCCGCAACCGAACTCACCGGGCTGCTGGCGTCGGTGCAGGGCGCCGCCTGGGCGGGGCCCAGCGCCGAGCGATTTGTCGCCGCCCACCAACCGTTCCTGTTCTGGCTGGACGAGGCCAACGCGGTGGCGATGGCCGCGGCGACCGGGCACGAATCGGCGGCCACCGGGTACGCGTCCGCGTTGGCCGCGATGCCCACGCTCGCCGAGCTGGCGGCCAACCACGCCGTGCACGCGGTGTTGATCGCCACGAATTTCTTCGGGGTCAACACAATTCCGATCGCCCTCAACGAAGCCGACTACGTGCGCATGTGGGTGCAGGCCGCCACCGCAATGACCGTCTACCAGGCGGTCTCGGCGGAAAGCCTCGCGGCGACGCCCACCACGCCGCCGGCACCGCAGATCGTGAGCGCCGCCGCGACGCCCGCCGCCGACAGCAGCTTCCCGGACCCGACGAAACTGATCCTTCAGGCACTCAAGGATTTCCTCGACGGCCTA
This sequence comes from Mycobacterium sp. 1554424.7, assembly GCF_001665295.1. Taxonomy (GTDB): domain Bacteria; phylum Actinomycetota; class Actinomycetes; order Mycobacteriales; family Mycobacteriaceae; genus Mycobacterium. Next base: position 7,785 of record NZ_LZSE01000106.1, read on the forward strand.
CAAAACGTGGCCGGACAAATTCTGCCGGGGCCGCTCGGCGCCGCCGTCGTCCAGGCGCTGGAAGCGTTGATCTCCGTGGTGTCCAGCGAATTCTTCACGATCCTCGCCTACTCCGTGCTGGACCCGCTGATCTACTTCGGACCGTTCGCCCCGGCGCTCGCGCCTTTCCTGTTGCCCATCGGGCTCGCCGGGCTGGCCGGTATCGCCGGGCTCGACGCAACGGTCGCTTCCGGGCCGCTGGTCGTGGACTCCGTCGCCCCCGAGCGACAGAAGTGGCCCGCGACTACGGGAATCACGCTGGCGACCGCCGGTGCCGCGACGCCGGCCTCGGCCCCCGCCGGCGCACCGTCGACGTCCGCTGCCGCCGGCGCTTTGCCTCACATCTCAGCGGACGCCCAAGGCTTTTATGTTGTGGGCGGCGACCCCGACGGCGAAGGGTTCACGCCGACGGCCTCGGCCGACGCGGCCCTGGCGGCCGCCGCCGGAATCGCCGCGCTGGCCGGAACCAACCTCGCGGTCCGTGAACAGCGGGGCGCGCGACGAGCCGCCAGGGGGCGCCGGCACGTTCGAAAGCACCGCTTCGAGTACCTGGAAGACGACGCGCGAATGACCTCATCGGCCGACCCACCGCCGGCCGAGGGCGTCGTCGCCTCCGACGGCGGCGCCGGGACACTCGGATTCGCCGGAACCTTCCCGAAATCGGCTGCGCCACAAGCGCAAGGGTTCGCACACCTTCGCGCGGGCGATTTCGACGAGGCCACGCGGGAGCCGATGCTGCCCAACACGTGGGATCACGGCGAATAGGGCGTGTGCCTTGACCTAAAGTCTTGTTGAAGTTTTAGCCTCGGCCCCATGGACATTCGCATCAAGAGCGAGATCGCCGAACTGGTGGACCGATACCTGCGCTCACTGGACGAGCGCAATTTCGACGAGGACTGGGCGCGTGGGTTTTACACCGAGGATGCGGTCGTCACGTTTCCCATCGGGAACGCCGAGGGGATCGGCGGGATCCTGGCCAATACCCGCCACGGCGTGCTGCAGTTCGCCCGCACGCAACACCTCGGGTTGAACTACCTCGTCGACGCGGGCCCTGGGGGCGTCGGAGCATCGGCGCGCTGGAACCAGGTCAACCATCACGTCCACCCAGAAGGCGACCTGTTCAGCAGCGGCACCTGGTGTGAGGCCGAGTTCGTTCACACTTCCGCGGGCTGGCGCATCGCCCGCACCACCATGCATGTCACCTGGACCTCCGGTCGGCCGCCGGGACGGCCGTCCTGAAAGGCGTGCCTCAGTCCTCCGGGTTGTAGCCGAGGTTGGGGGCGAGCCAGCGCTCGGCTTCCCGCAGGGTCCAGCCCTTGCGCTTGGCGTAGTCGGCGACCTGGTCCTGGGCGATCCGGCCGACGACGAAGTACTGCGATTGCGGGTGCGAGAAATACCATCCGCTGACGGCAGCACCGGGCCACATCGCCATCGACTCGGTCAACTCGATGCCGGTCCGCTCCTTGACGTCCATCAACTTCCAAAGCGTCACCTTCTCGGTGTGCTCCGGGCACGCCGGGTAGCCCGGCGCGGGGCGGATTCCCACGTACTTCTCGTCGATGAGTGCCTCGTTGTCCAGCTGCTCGTCGGGCTGGAATCCCCAGAACTCCTTGCGGACCCGTTGATGCATCCGTTCGGCGAATGCCTCCGCCAGCCGGTCGGCGACCGACTCCAGCAGAATCGCGCTGTAGTCGTCGACGGCAGCCTTGAACTCCGCGATCTTCTCCTGGCTGCCCAGCCCCGCGGTGACGGCGAAGGCGCCCACGTAGTCGGCCAGACCGGTGTCCTTGGGCGCGATGTAGTCGCCCAGCGACCGGTTCGGGATGCCATCGCGGTGCTCGCCCTGCTGGCGCAGGTTGTGCAACGTGGTCAGCACCTCGGTGCGGGTGTCGTCGGTGTATACCTCGATGTCGTCACCGACCGCGTTCGCCGGGAAGAACCCGATCACCCCGTTGGCGGTCAGCCACTTCTCCTTGATCAGGGTGTCGAGCATCTCCTGGGCGTCGTCGTACAGCTTGCGGGCGGCCTCGCCCGAGGCCGGGTTGTTCAGGATGTCGGGGAAGCGGCCCTTCATCTCCCAGGCGTTGAAGAACGGCTGCCAGTCGATGTACTCGCGCAACTCGGCGAGGTCGTAGTCGTGAAACTCGCGCACGCCTTCCCGAACACCAACGCCCTGGGCGGGCACCGGCGGCGTGTAGCCGTCCCATTCGATCGGCGTCCGGTTCGCACGGGCCTTCTCCAGAGTCAGCATCGGCCGCTCGTTCTTCTGAGAGTGCCGTTCGCGCAGCGATGCGTAATCCTTCTCGGTGGCCTCCAGCAGGGCCGGACGCTGCTTGTCGTCGAGAAGTGCGGCCGCGACCGGCACCGAGCGGGAGGCGTCCTTGACCCAGACCACGGGACCGCTGCGGCGCGGCGCTACTTTCACCGCGGTGTGCGCGCGCGAGGTGGTCGCGCCGCCGATCAGCAGCGGGATCTCGAGCCCCTCGCGTTCCATCTCGACGGCGAAGTTGACCATCTCGTCCAGCGACGGGGTGATCAGCCCGGACAGCCCGATGATGTCGGCGTCGTGCTCCTTCGCCGCATTCAGGATCTTCTCGGCGGGCACCATCACCCCGAGGTCGATCACCTCGAAGTTGTTGCACTGCAACACGACTCCGACGATGTTCTTTCCGATGTCGTGGACGTCGCCCTTGACGGTCGCCATGATGATCGTGCCGTTGGTGTCCTTACCGGCGGCGGCGCCCGACTCTTCCTTCTCTTCCTCGATGAACGGCAGCAGGTAGGCGACGGCCTTCTTCATCACCCGGGCCGACTTCACGACCTGGGGCAGGAACATCTTGCCCGAGCCGAACAGGTCACCGACGACGTTCATGCCGTCCATCAGCGGGCCCTCGATCACCTCGATCGGGCGACCGCCGGCCGCGGCGATCTCGGCGCGCAATTCCTCGGTGTCGGCGTCGACGTGGGCGTCGATGCCCTTGACGAGGGCGTGTGTGATCCGCTCGCGAACCGGGAGGCTGCGCCACTCGGCCGCCGCCGGGTCTTCGCCCTTCTCCGACTTGTTGAATCGTTCCGCGATCTCCAGCAACCGTTCGGCCGCGTCCTCGCGACGGTTCAGCACGACGTCCTCGATGCGGTCCCGCAGCTCGGGGTCGATCGAGTCGTAGGGCACCAGCGCACCGGCGTTGACGATGCCCATGTCCAGGCCGGCCTTGATGGCGTGGAACAGGAACACCGAGTGGATCGCCTCGCGGACGGGGTTGTTGCCCCGGAACGAGAACGACACGTTCGAGATGCCGCCGGAGATGTGCACCCCGGGCAGGTTTTCCTTGATCCAGGCGCAGGCCTCGATGAAGTCGATCCCGTAGGTCGCGTGCTCCTCGATGCCGGTGGCCAGCGCGAAGCAGTTCGGGTCGAAGATGATGTCCTCGGGCGGGAAGCCGACCTCTTCGGTCAGGATCCGGTAGGCGCGCCCGCAGATCTGTTTGCGGCGCTCCAGGTTGTCGGCCTGCCCCTGTTCGTCGAAGGCCATCACGACGACGGCGGCGCCGTACTTGCGGCACAGCCGGGCCTCGCGGATGAACTTCTCCTCGCCCTCCTTCATGGAGATCGAGTTGACGATCGGCTTGCCCTGCACGTTCTTCAGGCCCGCCTCGATGACCTCCCACTTGGAGGAGTCGATCATCACCGGGACGCGGCTGATGTCCGGCTCGGCCGCGATCAGCTTGGTGAACCGGTCCATCGCGGCGACGCCGTCGATCATGCCCTCGTCCATGTTGATGTCGATGACCTGCGCACCGACCTCGACCTGCTGCAGGGCGACCGACAGGGCGGTGTCGTAGTCCTCGGCCTTGATCAGGTTGCGGAACCGGGCGGAGCCGGTGATGTTGGTGCGCTCACCGATGTTCACGAACAGGGAGTCGTCGGTGATGTTGAGCGGCTCCAGGCCCGACAGGCGGGTGGCCACCTCGATCTGCGGGACCTGGCGCGGCGCCTTGCCCTCGACGACCTTCGCGATCTCGGCGATGTGCGGCGGCGCCGTGCCACAGCAGCCGCCGACCAGGTTGACCAGGCCGGCCTCGGCGAAGTCGGCGATGTAGCCGGCCTGACGCTCCGGGGTCTCGTCGTACTCGCCGAACGCGTTGGGCAGCCCGGCGTTGGGGTAGCAGGAGACGAAGGTGTCCGCGATCCGCGACATCTCGGCGATGTAGGGCCTCATCTCCGGCGCGCCCAGCGCGCAGTTGAGGCCAACCGCGATCGGCTTCGCGTGCCGAATCGAGTTCCAGAACGCCTCGGTGACCTGACCGGACAACGTCCGCCCGGAGGCGTCGGTGATGGTGCCCGAGATGATCACCGGCCAGCGGCGCCCGCGCTCCTCGAACAGCGTCTCGACGGCGAACACCGCCGCCTTGGCGTTGAGCGAGTCGAAGATGGTCTCGACGATGAGCAGGTCGGCGCCGCCGTCGACCAGGCCGTTGGCGGCTTCGAGGTAGGCGGCGACCAGCTGGTCGTAGGAGACGTTGCGGGCCCCGGGGTCGTTGACGTCGGGCGAGATCGACGCTGTCCGCGTCGTCGGCCCGATGGCGCCGGCGACATACCGGGGCTTCTCCGGGGTGCTGAACTCGTCGGCCGCCTTGCGGGCCAGCGCGGCGCCGGCGTAGTTCAGCTCGTAGGCCAGTTCCTGCATGCCGTAGTCAGAGAGCGAGATCGCGTTCGCGTTGAACGTGTTGGTCTCCAGGATGTCCGCGCCCGCCTCGAGGTACTCGCGGTGGATCCCGGCGATGATCTGCGGCTGCGTCAGGTTGAGCAGGTCGTTGTTGCCTTGGAGGGCGGTCGGCCATTCCGTGAACCGGTCGCCGCGATAGCCGGCCTCGTCCGGTCGGTCGCGCTGGATCGCCGTGCCCATCGCGCCGTCGATCACCACGATCCGCTGGCGCAGCGCCGCCGTCAGTTCGTCGGTGCAGTCCGGGCGGATGTTCGGCGCGAAAGTGTTCGATACCCCGTTTGACTCGGAGGCGTTCACATGCGTTCCTTCCGTTACGGAAGGCGTCCTTGACTCTGTCGAGCGTGGCGGATACCGGCTCAACACCCGGCCCCGTTGCAACGCCTCTCGACCAGAGAAGTCTACGTGGTCACCCGATCGACGTCTGGACGCCTAACTCCCGACCCGACCAGCACGCGGATCTAGTCGGCAAGCGAGTAATTACCCAGGTTAACAAGTTTGCCGCCGACCCTATTTCGATTCGGTCCGGGCCTAAGCAAAACCCCATGTCCTGCCCGGGCACCGACCGGTACCGCCAAAGATCTGCCCAGAAGGCCGTACCCTAATTCTGTGACCCCGCCCGATGGCAGCTCCGCGCTGCCCGAACTGCACAACACCATCGTGGTGGCGGCGTTCGAGGGCTGGAACGACGCCGGCGACGCCGCCAGCGACGCGCTCGAACACCTGGACGCCATCTGGGAGGCCGACCCGATCGTCGAGATCGACGACGAGGCCTACTACGACTACCAGGTGAATCGCCCGGTCATTCGCCAGATCGACGGGGTCACCCGCGAGTTGGTGTGGCCGGCGATGCGAATCACCCACTGCCGGCCCCCGGGCAGCGACCGCGACGTCGTGCTGATGCACGGCGTGGAGCCCAACATGCGCTGGCGCACCTTCTGCGCCGAGTTGCTGGCCATCGCCGACAAGCTCAACGTCGACACCGTCGTCATCCTCGGGGCGCTGCTGGCCGACACCCCGCACACCCGTCCGGTGCCGGTCTCGGGCGCGGCCTACTCCCCGGAGTCGGCGAAACGCTTCGGCCTCGAGGAGACCCGCTATGAGGGACCGACCGGGATCGCCGGGGTGTTCCAGGACGCCTGCGTGGCCGCCGGAATCCCGGCGGTGACGTTCTGGGCCGCGGTGCCGCACTACGTGTCGAACCCCCCGAACCCCAAGGCGACGGTGGCGCTGCTGCGCCGCGTCGAGGACGTCCTCGACATCGAGGTCCCGTTGGGCGATCTGCCGGTGCAGGCCGAGGAGTGGGAGCAGGCGATCACCGAGATGGCCGCCGAGGACGAGGACCTGGCCGAGTACGTGTCGTCGCTGGAGCAGCGCGGCGACGCCGAGGTCGACATGAACGACGCCCTGGGCAAGATCGACGGCGACGCGCTGGCCGCGGAATTCGAGCGTTACTTGCGCCGGCGCCGCAAATAGCTCCTGGCCGAGCGTCGACTAGTTGGGCGAAAAACCGTGCGTTTCGCGCAACAACTCGACGTTGGACGCCGACGTGGAGCGGCCCAACGCGGCGACTTCGGCGTCAATCCGGGGCAATAGCTCGGCGGTGAGCTTGCGGATGGGAAGTTCGCCGACCGGCGTGGACAGCACCGGCTTTATCCACCGGAACAGGCCCACCCAGCGCGGACAGTAGATGCGGTCAGCGCGGGCCTCGATGCCCTTGACGAACGCGTCCGCGCACTCCCCGACGGTGGTGGTTTTGTTCAGCGGCCACGGAAACCTCGCCAGCATTTCGCGGAAGGCGGACATGTCGGCCTTGGTGTCACGGATCAGGGCGGTGTCGATCCAGGACATGTGCGCCGAGCCGACGCCGACGGCCCGGTGGCCGACCTCCAGCCGCAGCGCATTGGCCAGGATCTCGACGCCGGCCTTCGACGCGTTGTAGGGCGCCAGCCCCGGGGCCGCGGCGTACGCTGCCAGCGACGAGACGATCAGCACGTAGCCGCGGCGGTCGATCACGGCCGGCAGCGTGGCGCGCACCGTGTGAAACACGCCGAGCACGTTGACGTCCAGCAGGCGTTTGAACGCCTCCGGATCGACCTGCAGCAGCGATCCGTAGCTGATGATGCCCGCGTTGGCCACGACGACGTCGATGCCGCCGAAGCGTTCGACGGCCTTGTCGGCGGCGGCCTGCATGGCGGGCAGGTCGCGCACGTCGGCGACCGCGGTGAGCACCCGCTCTTCGCCGAGCTCGGCGGCGACCGCCGCCAGTTCGGCCTTGTCGAGATCGGTCAGCACCAGCCGGGCGCCCTTATTGCGCAGCCGACGGGCCACCTCGGCCCCGATCCCCCGGGCACCACCGGTGATGAAGACGACTTTGCCGTGCAGCGACATCATGGGGCGAAACGTACCCCGTTTACAGCTGCACTCCGAGCAGCGCGTCGACCGCGGTCGTCACCAATGCCGGCGCCGCGGCGTCGTGACCGCCGTACTCGAGCGCATCGGTCGACCAACCATCCACCGCGGCAAGGGCTTTCGGTGTATCGAGGTCGTCGGCCAGATATTGGCGCACGCGGGCGATGACGTCGGTGGCGTCCGGCGCGGCGGGCAGCGCGACCGCCTCCCGCCAGCGCCGCAGCCGGGCGGTCGCCTCGTCGAGCACCTGCGGGCTCCAAAACCGGTCCGCGCGATAGTGCCCCGCCATCAGGCCCAGCCGGATGGCCGCCGGCTCGACGCCCTGGCCGCGCAGGGCTGACACCAGCACCAGGTTGCCGCGGCTCTTGGACATCTTGTGCCCGCCCCAGCCGATCATCCCGGCGTGCACATAGTGGCGGGCGAATCGCCGCTCCCCGCGCACACATTCGGCGTGGGCGGCGGTGAATTCGTGATGCGGGAAGATCAGGTCGCTGCCGCCGCCCTGGATGTCCAGGCCACTGCCGATGCGGCTGAGCGCGATGGCGGCGCACTCGACGTGCCAACCGGGCCGGCCGTCCCCGAACGGCGAGGGCCAGCTGGGCTCGCCGGGCCGCGCGGCGCGCCACAACAGGGCGTCGAGCTCGTCGCTCTTGCCGGGGCGGCCCGGGTCGCCGCCGCGCTCGGCGAAGAGCTGCAGCATGGTGTCGCGGTCATAGCCCGACTCGTAGCCGAACTGCATGGTGGCGTCCGCCCGGTAGTAGACGTCGGGGTACTCCGCAATGTCCGGGTCGAGGACGTAGGCCGCGCCCGACGCCAGCATCTTTTCGACGAGTTCGACCACCTCGGCGATCGCCTCCGTCGCGCCGACGTACTCCCGGGGCGGCAGGATTCGCAGCGCCGCCATGTCCTCGCGAAACAGGGCGACCTCCCGATCGCCCAGTTCGCGCCAGTCGACGCCGTCGCGCTCGGCGCGCTCGAGCAGCGGATCGTCGATGTCGGTGACGTTCTGCACGTAATGCACGTCGTGGCCGAGGTCCAGCCACTGCCGGTGCACCAGGTCGAAGGTGAGGTAGGTGGCCGCGTGCCCCAGGTGGGTCGCGTCGTAGGGCGTGATGCCGCAGACGTACATGGTGGCTTTCGACCCGGCCGCCACCGGGCGCACCTGCCGGTCGGAGGTGTCATACAGCCGCAGCTCCGGGCCACGCCCCGGTACCACCGGAACCTGTGTCGAAGACCACGTCTGCATAACGTCGACTGTAAACGCGCCCGGGATCAGCGAAATTCCTGGCGGATCGCGCCGAGCAGGACCGGAGCCAGCTCGGCGCGGCACATGACGAAGTCGGGCAGGTACGGGTCGAGCTGGTTGTAGCGCAGCGGCGAACCGTCGAGCCGCGAGGCATGCATGCCGGCGGCCATCACCACCCCGGCCGGGGCCGCCGAGTCCCATTCCCACTGGCCCCCGGCGTGCACGTAGGCGTCGACGTCGCCGTCGACGACGGCCATCGCCTTGGCGCCCGCCGAGCCGATCGCCACGGGCTGGATGTGCAGCGTCTGGCGCATGCGGTACAGGACCGCGGGCGGGCGGGTGGCGCTGACGGCGATCCGGATGGTGCCCGGAATGCCGGTGCGCGCGGCGCCGGCGGTCACGGTGTCGCTGCGATAGACCGTGTTGCCGCGCGCGGGCAGCGAGACGGCGGCGTCGGTGATCTCGCGCTGCCCGTCGGTCGGGCGCTGCCACAGCGCGATGTGCACCGCCCAGTCGTCGCGGCCCGGCGTGGAGAACTCCCGGGTGCCGTCCAGCGGGTCGATGATCCACACCCGATCGTGATTGACCCGGGAAAGGTCGTCGTAGGCTTCCTCGCTGAGCACCGCGTCGCCGGGCCGCTCGTCCCGCAGCCGGCGCAGGATCAGCGCGTTCGCCAGGCTGTCCCCCGCGTCGCCGAGCGCCCAGGGATGGCCGAAACCGATCTCGTCACGCACCTTGAGCAACAGCTCCCCCGCGTCCGCGGCGAGATCGGCGGCCAAGGCGGCGTCCGTCAGCTCCTCCGGGCCCTGGCTCACCGACTTAGTATCTCCGACGCCCGCGCGCGGTTCAGAACGCCGGCCAGGGAATGGGGCGGTGCCGGTTGGGTCCGGGCATGACCGGGTTGTCCAGCAGCGCGAGCGCGCGGCGGCGCAGCGCGAGGATTTCCGCGCCCGTGATGTGCTCGGCCAATGCCTCGGCGAGCGGGCCCGTCAAGGCATCGGCGAGCGCGGCGACGTCCTTCAGCGTGTTGTCGTCGATCGGCTTGCCCGCCCAGCCCCACAACACCGTTCGCAGTTTGTTCTCGACGTGCAGGCACACACCGTGGTCGACGCCGTAGATGTTGCCCTCGAGGTCGCGCAGGACGTGGCCGCCCTTGCGATCGGCGTTGTTGATCAGCACGTCGAACACCGCCATCCGCCACAACCGAATGTCGTCGGCGTGCATCAGCACGACCTCGTCGCCGGCGTAGTCGTAAGCCCGCAGCACCGGCAGGTAGCCGGGCTCATGCTTGCCGGCCGGAAACAGGTCGACCAGGTCGGGCAAGGACGAGGGAGCCGAGCCCACCGCGTCGCCGGGCTGCTGGATCCACAGCTGCAGCATGCCCGGACCCGCCGGCCCGTGACGAATGATGGTGTAGGGCACGATGTTCCAGCCCAGCTGCCTCGACACCAGGTACGCGCCGAGTTCGCGACCGGCGAGGGTCCCGTCCGGAAAATCCCACAGCGGCGCCTCACCGGAGATCGGCTTGTAAACGCAGTGCACGCTGGCCTCGCCGAGCGTCGACTCGCACAGGAAGGTGGCGTTGCTGGCTGAGCGGATGCGTCCGAGGACCGTCAGCTCGCCGTCCCGCAGCACCTCACGGTCGTCACTCTTCTGGTTCATCGTCGGGCCCGAGCAGCGCGCTGCGCTTATAGCCGTTGGTGCGCGCGCAGATGTGGCCCTCGGGGTCCAACGGTTCGTCGCACAGCGGGCACGGCGGACGGCCGGCCGAGATCACGCGGTTGGAGCGGGTGGCGAACTGGCGCGCCGATTCCGGCGTCAGGAACACCCGCACCGCGTCGGGCCCCTCCTCGGTGTCGTCGAGCACGACCGAGGCGTCGAACTCGGCGTCGGTGACGGCCAGCAACTCGACCACCACCGTCTGGGCCTCCGAATCCCAGCCGAGACCCATGGTCCCGACCCGAAACTCCGCGTCGACGGGTGTGATCAACGGGCTGAGGTCGTCGACCTCGGCGGGCTCCGGGGGAACCGGCGTGCCGAACCTGCGGTTCACCTCGAGCAGCAGCGCGCCGATGCGCTCCGCGAGCACCGCGACCTGTTGCTTCTCCAGCACCACCGACACCACCCGCGAATCGCCCACGGCCTGTATGTAAAACGTGCGATTTCCGGGCTGGCCGACGGTCCCGGCCACGAAGCGGTCGGGCGTGCGGAAGACGTGAATTGCGCGGGCCATGGCACCTCCAAAATACCGGCTGTTGCCGTCGCCGTGCGATTCGATTGCCCCGCCACCGCGAAACTAATCAGTCGTGCCACCGACCACCGCGTCGCTTGTCGGCACGCCCGCGGCCGGCTCGCTTTGCGACTCGCCCTTCGACTCACCGTGAGCCTCATCACCCTTGGACTCATCCTTCGGCTCATCCTTCGGCGGGGGCCCGGCCCGCAACGCGGCGGACAGGCGGGCGCCGGTGTGGTTGACGTGCAACACGAACGGCCGCAGCGGGGTGTAGCGGATCACGGTCACCGAGCCCGGGTCGGCGGTGATGCGCTGGAACCCGTCCAGGTGCATGCCGTACGCGTCGGCGACGACGGCCTTGATGACGTCGCCGTGGGTGCACGCCACCCACAGCGCGTCTCCGCCGTCCGCTCCGCCGTGCTCTCCGCCAATTTCCAAGGCCAGCCGCCGGTCGTGCGCGCGGATGGCCGCGACCGCGCGCGCCTGCACCTGCGCCAGACCCTCGCCGCCCGGGAACACCGCCGCGCTGGGATGGGCCTGGACGACCCGCCACAACGGCTCCTTCGTCAACTCGCCGATCTTGCGGCCCGTCCACTCGCCGTAGTCCACCTCGGCGAGCTCCTCGTCGATCAGCGGCTCCAGGCACAGCGCCTCGGCCAACGGCTCGACGGTGCGCCGGCAGCGCAGCAGCGGAGAGGTAACCACCGCGCGGATCGGCAGGTCGCCGATCCGGTCGATCAGCCCGGCGGCCTGCTCCCGGCCCTTGTCGTCGAGGTCGACGCCCTCCGAGCGCCCGGCCAGAATGCCGGCGGTGTTCGAGGTGGAGCGGCCGTGCCGAAGCAGGATGACGGTCACGACGACGACCGTACTCGGTACGGGTGGGCGCGACGGTTTCGTTAGCGGACCGGCAGCGCGTGCGCGATCGAGTCGCGCACCGCCGCGGTCAGGCTGCGTTCGTCGGTCAGGTCGATGTCGACCAGGCCGCGGACCGCCCGGGCCACCACGTCCTCGGCCTGCGGAACGAGGCACGAAAGGCGTGGCCGGTAAATTTCTACGACGAGCGAGCGGTGCTCAATGTGGAAGGAGAAACTGCGCCCATCACCGACCTGTCCGTAGCCGCTGGCAAAGATTCCCGTCGAGATGTCCTCGACAGCAAACTCTTTGTCTGCGATATGCCGGTCAACGATGACGGTCATAACGCGACCATACCTCTCCAGTCCGACCCCATGCAGGCAACATGGCCATATTGGATGCGAAACCGTTCCTTAAAATTTGACTTTCATGTTGGTGACGCGAGGGAAAATAATTGCTGCGACGACGCACAGGAACAAGACACGCAGCTCAACGCCGCCTTGCGGTCCTGCTATCTTTGCTGGCCTTGATCACGGGTTGTTCCGCGAATCCGCTCGCTAGCGCGCCACCCACGATAGAACCGGCCCAGGCGGCCGTCTCGCCGCCGGCGTCCCAGCCCCCGGCTGGTACGGTGCGACAGCTGCCCGGCCGGGCCGCGGCGGCAATCTTTGACAACGCCACCCGTCAACTGGCGGTCCTGGCGCCCGGCGCGGACCCGGAATCGCCGGCCACCCTCACCGAATTCGGGGATCCGCGGGCCTCGCCGCGGGTGTTCGCCCTGCCGGGCCCGGCGACCGGGCTGACGGGCGACGGCCGAGGCACGGCCTACCTGGCGACCCGGGGCGGCTACGTCACGGTCGACCTCGCCACCGGGCGCGCGGCACAGGTGGGCGTGGCCGACGCCCAGCGGGTCGACTTCACCGCGATCGCCCAGCGCGCCGACGGCCGGGTGGTGCTGGGCAGCGCCGACGGCACCGTCTACACGCTGGCCGCGCCGGCGCCGGGCGGCGCGACCGTCAGCAGCCGCAACAAAATCTTCGCGCGCGTGGATGCCCTTGCCGCACAGGGGAATACGACGGTGGTGCTGGACCGGGGCCAGACCTCGGTGACGACCATCGGCGTCGACGGTCGCGTCGAGCAGGCGTTGCGCGCCGGCGAGGGCGCGACCACCCTGGCCGCCGATCCGCTGGGCCGCGTCCTGGTCGCCGACACCCGCGGCGGGCAGCTGCTGGTCTACGGTGTCGACCCGCTGATCTTGCGGCAGGCCTACCCGGTGCGGCAGGCGCCATATGGGCTGGCCGGTTCCCGCGGGCTGGCCTGGGTGTCCCTGACCGCGACGAACGTCGTCATTGGTTACGATCTGTCAACCGGAATTCCCGTCGAAAGGGTGCGATACCCAACCGTGCAGCAACCCAACTCGTTGGCCTTTGACGAAGCGTCGGGCACCTTGTACGTGGTGTCGGGGTCGGGTGCGGGCGTCCAGGTCATCGAGCGCGCGGCGGGCACGCCATGACGAGCCGACCCGCGCCGCGGTGGAGCCGGCTGCCGGCGGGCTGGGAAGCGGAGATGTCCGACGAATACGAATGGATACCGCTGCGCCTGCCGCCCGAGGTGACGCGCGTCAGCGCGTCCATCCGGCTGTCCATCGAGGCCGAATACCGCGGCTGGGAACTCACCCGCGTGCGGCTCTACACCGACGGCAGCCGACGCGTGTTGTTGCGCCGCAAGAAATCTCGTCTGGACACCCGGCGGCCCGACCAGCCGGAATTGTGATGTACCGGCTTATCCGCCGGCTGTTGTTCCTGATCCCGCCCGAGCGCATTCACACGCTGGTGTTCGCGCTGCTGCGCGCCGTCACGGTCCTGCCCGTCATGCGGCGGTCGCTGCACCGGCGCCTCGGCCCCGCCGATCCGGTGCTGGCCAGCACCGTGTTCGGGGTGCGTTTCCCGGGCCCGCTGGGGCTGGCCGCCGGCTTCGACAAGGACGGCAAGGGCCTGCTCACGTGGGGGGCGTTGGGGTTCGGGTACGCCGAGGTCGGCACCGTCACGGCGCAGCCCCAGCCCGGCAACCCCGGCCCGCGCCTGTTCCGGCTGCCCGCGGACCGGGCCCTGCTGAACCGGATGGGCTTCAACAATCGCGGCGCCGGTGCGCTCGCGATTCGCCTCACCCACCGCCGCCCCACCGTGCCGATCGGGGTCAACATCGGCAAGACCAAGGCGGTCGCTGCCGCCGACGCCCTCGGCGACTACCGGGCGAGCGCCCGGCTGGTTGCGCCGCTCGCGTCGTATCTGGTGGTCAACGTCAGCTCGCCGAACACGCCGGGCCTGCGCGACCTGCAGGCGGTCGAGTCGCTGCGGCCCATCCTTCAGGGCGTCCTCCTCGAGGCCTCGACGACGTCGACGCCGGTGTTGGTCAAGATCGCGCCCGACCTCTCCGATTCCGACGTGGACGACATCGCCGACCTGGCCGTCGAGCTCGGCCTGGCCGGAATCGTCGCCACCAATACCACGGTGTCGCGCGAGGGCCTGAGCACAGCGGGGGTGAAAAAGCTTGGCGAGGGCGGCATCTCGGGGCCGCCGGTGGCGCGCAGGGCCGTCGAGGTGCTGCGGCGGCTCTACGACCGGGTAGGTGACCGCCTCGTGCTCGTCAGCGTGGGAGGCATCGAAACCCCCGACGACGCCTGGGAGCGCATCACCGCGGGAGCGGCACTGCTGCAGGGCTACACCGGCTTCATCTACGGAGGAGGCTTGTGGCCCAAGCACATCCACGACGGCATCGCCCGCCGCCTGCGCGACGGCGGGTTCGCATCGCTCGCCGATGCGGTGGGTTCCGCGGCCATCGATCCAGGCAGGCCGACGGGATAACTGAGACCGGCCTGGCGAGTCTGGACAGACCAACTTATTGGGCGTGTGTCAATTACGTGTGTCAATTAATGGAGTTGACTGCCTTGCCGATCCAGGGTTGTGCATTTGTAGAACAGGCTGCTAGAAACAGCAGAAGGATGCGTTTAGTACGCCACAATTTGGTCAATATTGTGAGCGGTATCTCAGCTGGCTATCGGGAGAGCCTGTGAGGGGAGACGGCCATGTCGTTTGTACTTGTTGCGCCGGACGCGGTCGGGGCCGTCGCCGGGGATTTGGCGGGAATCGGTTCCACGCTGCGTGAGGCGACCGCGGCCTACGCGGGCCAGACGACCGCCATCACCTCCGCTGCCGCCGATGACGTGTCGCTCGCGATCTCGGAGTTGTTCGGCTCCTACGGGCAGCAATTCCAGGCGATGAGCGCACAGGCGGCGGCATTCCACAACGAGTTCGTGAACGTGTTGAACGGCGGCGCGGCGGCCTACCTCAGCACCGAGATCGCCAATGCCGGCGCGGCTGCGTCCGACCCACTGCTCGGCGGTCTCCTCGGCGGCAGCAGCGGCGGCGGCGTGCTCGGCGGCGTGCTCGGCGGCTCGTCCGGCAGCGGCGGCCTGCTGGGTGGACTGGACGGACTGCTAGGGCTGGGCACCGGAGGGGGCGGGCTGATCGGCGGCCTGAACACCGGCTTGAGCCAGCTCTTCGGCCCCTTCAACAGCATCGGCACCCAATTCGCCAACAGCTTCGGCTCCTTCTTCAACCCGGCAATTCTTAGTAGCTTCCCGACCCTTAGCGACTTCATCGGGCCGATTAACCTCGGCAACTTAACGCCGGGCCTGAGCCTCACTACCGGACCGTTCGCCGCGTTGGGCCCGACCCTCAACGGCGTCGGACTGGACCTCGGCAACTTCTTCTCCAACGAGCTGGGCAACGGGATAACGCTGTCCAACCTTGCTGGCATTGGCACCGGGCTCTTCCAAGACGTGCCGCTACTGCAGGGTCTGGTGAATTCGTTGTTCCCAGGGCTGTTCGCGCCGGTGCCACCCGGCAGCCCGGCCCCCTACCCCAACCCGTACACCGTCCTCTTCCAGCACACCTTCACGAACCTGAACCTGATGGGCGCGCGGTGGATGGGCCATCCGTTCCCGGTCATGAGCCAGATCATCGCCAACCAGAGTCACTACGCGCAGCTCATCGCGAGTGCGGCCGCGTACGACCTGCCGGGTTTCCCGGCCAACGTGCCGGCGAACGTCCAACTCGCCATCCAGGGCGCCTCGACGTTCAACCCGGCCGCCATCGGACAGGACTTCGTCGGCGGCATCACCGGCTTCGGGGGGACCGTCACCTCGTCGTTCACCAAGATGGGCTCGGACCTGCAGGGCACATTGCCCGCCGCGCTCCGCGACATGTCGGAGGCCCGGGACGCGGTAGCCGTCGGCAACTACTTCCTGGCGGTGCAGGACGCGGCGCACGCGCCGATCGACCTGTTCATCACCGGGTTCGATACCAGCCACTTGGCGATCGGCGGCAGTGTCACCAGCCTCCTCCCGCCGGTCTTCAACGTCACCATTGCGGGACCGGTCGGGTTGGAGGGCCCGGTGGCCGACTTGCTGCCGATCCTGTCAGCGATCGGACAGCAGCCGGTGGGTGTGGCCAGCCTGGCCCCGCACGGGTCCATCCCGGGAATGATGTTGGGCAACTTCGCCAACGCGATCGACGTACTCGTCAACGCAAACGTCACGGCGAATTTCGCCCTAACCACCACGGTCTTGCCTCCAGGCGTCACCCTTGCGGGCACCGCCGTATTCGGGTTGCCGTTGCAGCTGGGCTTCGCGATTCTGGGGCCGCCGTTCGCCATGGCGAACGGAATCGCCTATGGCGCGACGGCCTTCGGCGCGGCTGCGCAGACCGGCAACGTTCTGGGAATGCTGAACGCAATCGGGGATATGCCGGCCTTCGCCCTGGACGGCCTCCTCAACGGACAGCTACTCGTGGATCTGCCGCTGCCCATCACGGTGTCGGCTCCGGGGGTGGGCTCTGTCACACTGCCGGCCATAGCCCACGTGCCGTTCGACGGGCTTCTTACCCCGCCGGAGCCGCTTACGGTCACAATTCCGTTGGACCTTCTCGGCATCACTATCCCCATCAACCAGACCCTCGGTGGCACGGAATTCGGCGGCCTCTTCCCGACGCTGCTGATCGACCTTCCGGACGCGATAGCCGCGGCAATCACACCCACCAGCTAGCTGGATTCCTCAGGCAGGCACCAAAACTCGGCATTTCGGGTGCGCGTGGGCCCCGCATTTGCGAACATGACCGCATATGCGGAGGCAGCGTAAGTCGAGGGGGAAGGTATGTCCTTTCTAGTCGCCACGCCGGAAATGGTGTCAGCGGCGGCCGGGAGTTTGGCGAAGATCGGCACCACCCTCGGCGAGGCCACGTCGGCCGCGGCGGGCTCCACCACTAGCGTCGCCGCCGCGGGTGCCGACGACGTGTCGGCCGCGATCTCGCGACTATTCGGCTTGTACGGTCAGCGATTTCAGGCTTTGATCGCCCAGGCGGCGACGTTCAACAACGAATTCTCGAATCTGTTGAACGGCGGTGCGGCGGCGTACCTCGGCACCGAGATCGCCAACGCGGCCAACGCGATGGGCGCGCCCGCCGCGGCCACGGATCCGATCCTCGGCGGCCTGGGCCCGATCCTCGGCGGTGGTGGCGGAGGCGGCGGGGTCCTGGGCGGGCTGCTCGGCGGGAACCCCCTGGGCTCGGTCTTTAGCGGCGTCGGCCAGCAAATCGGTTCCTTCTTGACCGCTCAGTGGGACGGGATCCAGGTCAGGCTGCTGCCATCGTTGTTCGCGGCCGGGACGACCGCCTCCCAGGCCGGCGGTCCGTGGCAGATGCTCTTCGCCAACACCAGCGCCAACCTGCAAACCATCGGCAACGACTGGATGTCCGACCCGTTCCCGGCACTGCGCCAGGTCATCAGCAACCAGAATGGTTACGCGCAGATGGTCGGGTCGGTGGTGTCAAGCCAGCTGCAGAACTTCCCCACCACGCTGGCCAACGTTCCGGCGAACATCCAAATCAGTATCCAGGGCACCTCGACATTCGTGCCGGCGATGCAGGGGTTCATCAACGAGCAGAACAGCTACAACGCCGCGATCGACGCGGGACTGCAGAAGGTCGTCGCGGACCTGCAAAAGACCTTCCCGGTCTTCGAGAACGACCTGAACATGGCCGGCAATTCGGTCATGACGGGCGACTACCACGGCGCGGTCCAGGCCGTCCCGCGCGCATTCCTGGACCTGTTCCTCAGCGGGATCGACATCAATGCCATCGGGGTCGACCCCACCAACCCGATGCTCCTGAGCGCGCCTTCCTATACGGTGCAGGGCCCGGCGGGAGACCTCATCCCCCTGCAGTCCATCGCGGCCGCGCAGGAACAGTCGCTCGTCCGCCTGCTGCCGCCGGGCTCGATCCCCCAACAGATGGCGCAACACTTCGTCAGTGCGCTCAACACGACCACCCTCCCATTGGGCTTCGCAATCATCGGCCCGCCGATCGCCGCACTCGACGGGCTCGCAACGGGCGCCACGGTGTTCGGGGCGGCGCTTCAGAGCGGAAACGGAGTAGCGGCGATCGGCGCGCTCGTCGACCTGCCCGCCTACACCCTGAACGGCTTCCTCAACGGCCAGGTCGTCATCGACCTCACGATTCCGGTGACCGAGACGATCACCATCGGCGCCATCGGGCCGCTCCCGGGCATCGCCCTCGTCGCCGCCAACACACCGATCGTGGTGCACATGCCCTTCGCGGGCATTCTCGCCCCGCCCCAACAGATCTCGGCGACGCTGGAAGTCGAAACGGGGACACCCCTGCAGCCCCAACTCGTCACGATTTCCCTCGGCGGCACGGAATTCGGCGGCCTGATCCCCGAATTGGTGAACTTCATGCCACGCCAGATCGCGGAGGCGATCGCATCGTAGGCGACGTAGACCGTACCGCGAGGGTGCAACTACCGACGCGTTGCCCGAGGCGGGCCCGTCGGCAGTTGCACTTTCGCGAACGTGCGAACTAATGCTGTTCGTAGGTGCCGTATAGGTAGGCGCGCGCGATCGCGTGCTGGAACAGGTTGAACCCCAGGAACGCCGGGCTGGCGTCCTCGGCCAGGTCGAGCTTCTCGACGTCCACGGCGTGCACCGCGACGTAGTAGCGATGCGGGCCGTGGCCCGGAGGCGGGGCGGCCCCGACGTACCGGCGCATGCCGGCGTCGTTCACCAAAGTCAGTGCGCCGCCGGGCAAATCGCTGCCGTCGCCGGCATTGTCGGGCAGTTCGGTGACGTTCGCGGGCAGGTTGGCTACCGCCCAGTGCCAGAAGCCGGACAACGTCGGGGCGTCCGGGTCGTAGACGGTGACCGCGAAGCTGCGGGTCTCCTCGGGGAACCCCGACCAGCTCAGCTGCGGGCTGACGTCCTCCCCGCCGGCGCCCATGATCCCGCTGACCTGCGGGGTGGCCAGCGGCTGCCCGTTGGTGATCGAGTTCGAACTCAGGCTGAACGACGGCAGCTTGGGCAGCGCGTCGTACGGGTCCTGCGGCAGGCTCATGGAGCGATCCTCTCGTGTCGTGTTCACTCAGCAGTGTGTCAGGAAGTGTGCCAGCACGTCGGTGCCGAACCTCAGCGCATCGATGGGTACCCGTTCGTCGACGCCGTGGAACAGCGCGGCGAAATCCAGATCCGGCGGCAGTCGCAGCGGGCTGAAACCGAAACAGCGAATTCCCAAGCGCGCGAAGGCTTTCGCGTCGGTCCCTCCGGACAGCATGTAGGGCACCGTCCGGCCGTCCGGGTCGAGCGCCAGCACGGCGGCGTTCATGGCGTCGACCAGGTCGCCGTCGAAGCTCGTCTCGTATGACGGATGGTCCCTGATCCATTCGCGGGTCACGTTGGGGCCGAGCAACTGGTCCACCTCGGCCTCGAACGCAGCCTTGCGGCCGGGCAGGATGCGGCAGTCCACCACCGCCTCGGCCGTCGCCGGGATGACGTTGGCCTTGTACCCGGCCTTGAGCATCGTCGGGTTCGCGGTGTCGTGCAGGACGGCCTTGAGCATGCGGGCCATCGGGCCGAGCTTGTCGATCGTCCCCGCCAGGTCGTCCGAATCGATGTCGAAGGTCAGGCCGGTCTCCTCACTGACGGCGGCGAGGAACTGCTGGACGGTGTCGGTCACGACGAGCGGAAATTGGTGCCTGCCCAGCCGGGCGACCGCCTCGGCGACGGCCGTGACGGCGTTCTGGTCGTGCACCATCGACCCGTGCCCGGCCGGGCCCTGGGCGCTGAGCCGCATCCACGACATCGCCTTCTCGGCCGTCTCGATGAGATAGAGCCGGCGCTCTCCCCCGTCGCGGCGCGGCACCGTCAAGGAGAACCCGCCCACTTCGCCGATCGCCTCGGTGACGCCCTCGAACAGCTCCGGACGGTGGTCGACCAACCATTGCGCTCCGTAGTGACCCCCGTGCTCCTCGTCGGCGACGAACGCGAACACCAGATCGCGCGGCGGCACGATGCGGTCCCGCTTCAACTTCCGGGCGACCACGAGCATCATGCCGACCATGTCCTTCATGTCGACGGCGCCGCGGCCCCAGACGAAGCCGTCGCGGATCGCGCCCGAGAACGGGTGCACGGTCCAATCGGCGGGCTCGGCCGGGACCACGTCGAGATGCCCGTGGATCAGCAGCGCGCCGCGCGAGCTGTCCGCGCCCTTCAGGCGGGCGACCACGTTGCCGCGGCCGGGTGCGCCGGACTCGATGTATTGCGGTAGGTAGCCGACCTCTTGGAGCCGCTCGGCGACCCACTGCGCGCACTCCGCCTCGCCCCGCGTGGTCTCGGGCTCGCCGGTGTTGGTGGTGTCGAACCGGATCAACCTGCTGACGACGTCGACCACATCGTCGTGGGCACTGGTCGGTGGCTCGGTGTGGGAGGTCACAACCACCTTTCCTACCACTGCCGGGGCCGCCGGGCTCGGGGCGGAGCCCTCGGCCCGCGGCGAGCTAACTTGGGTCCGCGCGGGCCGATCCGATAGCCTTAGCTGCCAACTCTCGTTGGTCTGGTCCGAGTGGCGGAATGGCAGACGCGCTAGCTTGAGGTGCTAGTGCCCTACTAATGGGCGTGGGGGTTCAAGTCCCCCCTCGGACACACGACCGAGCCGAATGGAATGAATGCTCGCATTCATTCCCGAGGCGACGGAGTGTGTTGAGCCGCGAAGCCGCGATCACACTGTGATGTCGCGAGACAACGAGGACAGATGTCTCGCGACATAGTGAACATCCTCAGTTGTTGGCTGGGGGTGTTTTCTGGTTTTGGGGCTGGTAGTCGCGGCTGGTGTCGAGGGTGAGTAAAACGTACAAATCACGCTTCAGTGAGCGTACAGTTCGTGGCGTGGAGGTATCCGTGACCGAGCTGCGCGCGCACCTCAGCGATTGGCTCGATCGAGCTCGGGCCGGTGGTGAGGTCGTCATCACCGACCGAGGGATTCCCGTCGCGCGACTCACCGCGCTGGACAGCGCAGGCACCTTGGAGCGCCTCACGGCCGAAGGCGTGATTGGCAAGGCCACCGCGCAGCGGCCCGTCGCTGCGGGACGGTCCGGCCCCCGACCGCGGCGGCCGGTGTCTGACCGGGTCAGCGACCAGCGGCGCTGACCGGTGCCACTCGTCTACTTCGACGCCAGCGCCTTCGTCAAACTTCTCACCACCGAGACAGGGAGCTCGCTGGCGTGCGCTCTTTGGGACGGCTGCGACGCCGCGTTGTCCAGCCGCCTGGCCTACCCCGAAGTTCGCGCCGCGCTCGCCGCGGCAGCCCGCAATCACGACCTGACCGAATCAGAGCTCGCCGACGCCGAGCGGGACTGGGACGATTTCTGGGCCGCCACCCGCCCAGTCGAACTCACCGCGACGGTTGAGCAGCACGCCGGCCACCTCGCCCGGGCCCATGCCTTACGCGGTGCCGACGCTGTCCATCTGGCCAGCGCGTTGGCGGTGGGAGACCCCGGCCTGATCGTGGCCGTTTGGGATCGACGCCTGCACGCCGGAGCCCAAGCCGCCGGCTTCCGGGTCGCCCCCGCCCAACTCGAGTCCTAGCCCACCACCCGACCGTAGAGTTAACTCAACCCCAGCACGGACGACGATCAGGCGTCGATTCTCCAGATCTCAAAACCCGTGTCGCAGAGGCCAAGTCACCCTTCGCACACACGATTCAAGCCGACGGAGTGTGTTGAGCGGCGAAGCCGCGATCACACACCCTACGGCCCGATATGCCGCTTCGGCGGCGGGTAGACGGCCCTCGCGATGGTCGCGGACAGCCAGCCGATTCCCCATCCGAAGCCAACCAGCAGGAACGTCCGCCGGGTGTCGGCGCCGGCCACCGCCGAAACCCCGACCAAGATGACGGCCCACACCATCGCGCAGGCAATGCTGTAGGACGTGTAAGAGCGCCGACCCATTTCGCCATTCCTCTCGTGTCGCCGCCAATTCCCCTCGTGCACAAGGGTATCTGAGTGAGCAATCTCACCGGCGGAATCCGGTCGAACGGACTTCTTCGAGATCCTCGACGCCGCACGTAGGCTAGGTAAAAGCCATAGCCTCCGAATGCGACCAATGAACCCACCGAGCGGCTTTCTCCGGCGAACGGCGACGCGCACGTTCCGCGACCGCCGTGAGGCCGGACGCGTGCTCGCCGAGCAGTTGGCTTCCTACCGCGGCAAGGACGACCTGCTGGTCTTCGGGCTCGCCCGCGGCGGCGTCCCGGTGGCCTGGGAAATCGCCGCGGCGCTGCGCGCCCCGCTGGATGTGTTCCTGGTCCGCAAGCTCGGGGTGCCGCGCTGGTCGGAGCTCGCGATGGGCGCGCTGGCCAGCGGCGGCGGGGTGGTGATGAACGACAACGTGGTTTCCAGCCTGCACGTCAGCGACGAGCAGGTGCGCGAGGTGATCGCCAGCGAGACGGCGGAGCTCAACCGGCGCGAGCAGGCGTACCGGGGCGGGCGGCCCATGGCCGACCCGCGCGGCAAGACCGTGATCCTGGTCGACGACGGCATCGCGACCGGTGCGAGCATGCTGGTCGCTGTCCGGGCGCTGCGGGCCGCCGGTCCGCGGGCGATCGTCGTCGCGGTCCCGGTCGGGCCGTGGTCAACCTGCCGCGAGATCGCGCAGGAGGCCGACGACGTGGTGTGCGCGACCATGCCGCCCGGGTTCGAGGCCGTCGGGCAGGTCTACGCCGACTTTCACCAGGTCAGTGACGACGAGGTCCGGGAGCTGCTGAAGACGCCGACCGGCTGACCGTTACTTGGCGCGGTCGTCGCCGGGGCCCTCGGCGGGAACCGCCGACTCGTCGCTGGTTTCGAGCCCCTGCGACGACTCCCCGACGGTGGTGTCCTCGGCGGCGGCGGGTTGTTCGCCCTCGTCCGCGGCCTCTTCCGGGTAGTCGACCAACGCGTCCTTGTCCTCGTCCGCTTCTTCTGCGGGCTCGGGCTCCGTGTCGCGCCGCTGACGTTCCCGCAGGGCGTCGATGATCAACAGCACCACGCCCAGGACGCTGGCGCCGATGCACACCCACGCGACCAACTCGTTGCTGGTGACGACCGCGAACACCAGCGCGACGAGCCCGATCAGGGCGAGTACCAGCGCAATGATCAGCATCGGCCATCCTCCAGGCGACGAGCGGGACTGCCAGGTCTAGTGCAGGTTAGTGTGCCGCCTCGTGGCCCGAGTACCCGGCACGATTGCCCGGCTAGTTATTACCCCGATTGAATTGATCGAACCCACCGGCGTCGGCGCTGGAGTCGACGGGCGCCGCCGACCCGCGCTGGCCCAGCTCCTCGAGCTGAGATTCCAGGTAGGTCTTGAGGCGGGTGCGGTATTCGCGTTCGAACGTGCGCAGCTGCTCGAGGCGGCCCTCCAGCACGGTCCGCTGCTGGTTGATGGTTCCCATGATCTCGGAGTGCTTGCGTTCCGCGTCGGCCTGCAGGGCGTCGGCCTTCTCCTGGGCCTGGCGCAACTGGGTCTCCGAGCGGGTCTGTGCGTCGGCCAGCATCGAGTCGGCGCGTTGCCGGGCCTCGGCGACCGTCGTCTCGGCGGTGTGTTTGGCCTCGCTGAGGATCTGGTCGGCGTTGGCGCGCGCGTCGGCCAGCATCTTGTCCGATTCGGCCTTGGCGGTGCTGGTCAGCCGGTCGGCGGTGTCCTGGGCCAGGCTCAGCACCCGGGCGGCCTTGAGGGCCTGCTCCTCGTTGGTTCCCGAGGGGGCCGCGGGCGGCGGGGGCGGCGGGGCCGCCACCACCGGCGCCGGCTTGACCGGCTCGGGCTCGGGCTCGAAGGTGGGAATCGCCTGGGTGGGCTGGGCGGCGCCACCGCCCCCACCGGCGGCCAGCTCGCGGTCCAGCTCCTCGATCCGTTGACGCAGGTCGGAGTTCTCCTCGATGAGCCGCGTCAGCTCGTTTTCCACCAGGTCGAGGAAGGCGTCGACCTCGTCTTCGTTGTAACCGCGCTTGCCGATCGGCGGCTTACTGAACGCCACATTGTGGACGTCGGCTGGTGTAAGCGGCATTGTTCGTCCCCTCGAGTTCCTGTCAAACGATCTGGAAAGTGTAGAACGGAGTGGTTGCCGTCGTGCAACTGCCGTCCATCCTGTCACACCAGACCCGGCGGTAGCCGATTAGCCCAATAATTAAGAACCAATTTCAAACACTAAGACCAATAAAATCCAAACCCTTAAAGTTTTTAAATCGCGGCCGCCGAACCGACGCTAAAACGTGGCCGAACCGTCTCCCGGCTTCGTCGGCGCGGTCACGGCGTGGCTCCCGCCGCGGCGCCGAACGCCAGTTGCATGCCGATGAACGCGACGAGCAGCAGCACCATGATCGAGAGGTCGAAGCGGACCGCCCCGATGGTGAGCTGCGGGATCAGCCGCCGCAGCAGCTTCACCGGCGGATCGGTGATCGACATGATGATCTCGAGGATCACCACCGTGATGCCGGTCGGACGCCAGTCGCGGCTGAACGAACGGATGAACTCGACGACGACCCGGGCGATCAGCAGCAGCCAGAAGATGAACAGCGCGAACCCAAGGATCTGAAAGAACAGCACCAACTGGAGCCCCGACCTTACCGATGAGATGACCCGAATATCAGCCGCCAGCGTACCGAGTCCGAGGTGCGGGCACACACCTCACGGGTGCTGACCTGCTAGGCGGCGGGACGGGCGCGCCTATTGGTAGGCGTAAAAACCGGTTTCGGCGATCCGGCGGCGCTCCTCGGGTGACACGTCGACGTCGGCCGGCGACAGCAGGAACACCTTGGTCGCGACCTTGTCGAACGAGCCGCGCAACGCGAAGGCCAAGCCGGCCGCGAAGTCGACCAGCCGCTTTGCGTCGGCGTTGTCCATCGACACGAGGTCCATGATGACCGGGGTGCCGTCGCGAAACCGCTCGCCGATGGTGCGTGCCTCGCTGTAGTCCTTGGGCCGCAGCGTGGTGATCTTCGAAAGCGGGCTGCCTTCCTCGAACAGCATCGCCATGCGGCGCGGGTCCATCGCCAGCGCGCCGCGGGTCGAGTTCCGCAACCACGAGCCCAGGCGCGGGCGGCTCATCTCGGGCCGGTCGAATTCGCGCGGGTGAACGGGGCCGTAGCGGCCCTCGTCGGCGTAGCCGCCGCGGTACCCGCCGGTCGGCGGGTAGTCGGCCTGCTCGACCCGCGGGTCGTCGTAGTCCCGGCCCTCGTATCGGCCTTCCAAACGGCCATAACCGTCATCGAAGCGCGGGCGGGGGAAACCGCGAGAGGGGGCGCGGTCGTCGTAGTACTCGTCGTCGTAGTCCTCCATCGGAGCCATACCGAAGTAGGCCTTGACCTTGTGCAGTGTGCTCATCGCTTAAACCCTTCTAGCCCCTGGGATTATTGGTGTCTGTGATGAAGGTGTGACTACAGTGACTACTCACGGTGACGGTAACCGCCGCGGACCCAGAAGCGCGGTACCGACACGCACACATGTCGAACCATGTTTGACGGCGATTTCGAAGTCGTTGGACATGCCGGCGGACAGGCCCACCGCCTCGGGGTGCGCTTCGAGTACCCTCCGGTGCTCGGATCGCAGCAGGTCGAAGGCCCGCTCGGGCTCCCAATCCAGCGGCGGAATGCCCATCAACCCGAGCAGTTTCAGGCTTTTGGTCTGCGCGACTTGGGCGCAGACCTGATCGAGGGCGCCGGGCGCGGTGATGTCGACGCCCCCGCGCGACACGTCCCCGTCGAGGCTCAGCTCGACGTAGACGCGCAGCGGCTCCGGCCGGCGCCCCTCGGACAGGGCCGTCGAGACCGCCCGGTCCAGCGCGGTCACCAGCCGCGTGCTGTCGACCGAGTGCGCGGTGTGCGCCCATTTGGCCAGCGACCGCGCCTTGTTGCGCTGAATGCGGCCCACCATGTGCCAGTGCATATTCCGTAAGTCCGCCCGATCCGAACTACCGGCCAACCGCGCGACTTCGGCGACCTTCGCGGCGGCTTCCTGGTCGCGAGATTCGCCGACGCACCGACAACCCAATCGAGACAAAATCGCTACATCGGTTGCTGGAAAGAATTTGGTAATAGGGAGAAGTTCAATTTCGCTGACATTGCGGCCCGCCGCTTCTGCGGCCGCCGCAAGTCGCGAACGCACCCCGGCCAATGCGTGTGTCAATTCCGATTCGCGGTCTTGCCCGGCCGGTATGTCCACCGCCATTGCGGGTCACTCCATCCAGACCAGCGACGCCAACCGGCCGGTCGGCGCGCCGCGGCGATGACTGAACAGGCTCGGATCGGCCACCGTGCAACGGGGGTCGACGTCGATCGCCGTGACGCCCAAATCACGTAGCTGGCAAGCGATTCCGGCACGAAGGTCGAGCCCGGGAGTACCGGCCGCGGTAGTAGTGCGGCTGCCCGGCAGCGCCGCCTCCACCTCGTCGGCCATCGCGGCGGGCACCTCGTAGTTCCGGCCGCTGACCGCCGGCCCGAGCAGCGCCGAGATGTCGCCGGCCTGCGCGCCCAGGGCCAACATCGCCTCCACCGCGCGGGCCACCACGCCGCGCTGCGCGCCGACGCGTCCGGCGTGCACGGCGGCGACCACGCCGGCGCGCGCGTCGGCCAGCAGCACCGGCACGCAGTCGGCGGTCACCACGGCCAGCGCCAATCGCGGTGTGGCGGTGACCAATGCGTCGGTGCCCACCTTCCCGCCGACGGCGGCTTTCTGGGGGCCGTCGACCACCTCGACCCGGTCGCCGTGCACCTGGTTCATCCAGACCACCCGGTCGGCGCCCCCTTTGGTGCTCAGGCCGATCGCGGCGGCCAGCCGGGATCGGTTGGCGGCCACCGCCGCCGGGTCGTCACCGACGTGGTCGCCCAGGTTGAAGGTGTCGAACGGCGGCGCCGAGACACCCCCGGCGCGGGTGGTGGTCACCCGCCGAATGCGAACGCTCACGTGACCAGTATCCGGACGGCGGGCCCGTTCCTCCGTCACGTGCACGACGTCAGCGGCGCATGAACGGCGGCACGTCGACGTCGTCGTCGTCGCCACCAATACTCAACGTCGCGCCGTTGGTGTGCACCGGCACGCTGACGGCGTCGACGGGCTCGAACAGCGTCGACGTGAGCTTGCCGGCCTTCGCCGATTCGATCCGGTGCGCGCCGGCCTTTTCCCCGGCGGCGCCGACGACGGGCTTGCGGCCCGGTCCGCTGGCCTCGAAGCCCGCGGCGATGACGGTGACGCGCACCTCGTCGCCCAGCGAGTCGTCGATGACGGTGCCGAAGATGATGTTGGCGTCCTGATGGGCGGCGTCCTGCACCAGCGAGGCCGCCTCGTTGATCTCGAACAGCCCCAGGTCGCTGCCGCCGGCGATGGACATCAACACGCCCTGGGCGCCCTCCATCGAGGCTTCTAGCAGAGGCGAATTGATGGCGATCTCCGCGGCCTTGAGCGAGCGGCCCTCGCCGCGCGCCGAGCCGATACCCATCAACGCGGTGCCGGCGCCGGACATGATGCCCTTGACGTCGGCGAAGTCGACGTTGATCAGGCCCGGCGTGGTGATCAGGTCCGTGATGCCCTGCACGCCGTTGAGCAGCACCTCGTCGGCGCTGCGGAACGCGTCCATCAGAGAGACCGCCGCGTCGCCCATCTGCAGCAGCCGGTCGTTGGGGATCACGATGAGCGTGTCGCAGCTCTCCCGCAGCGCGGCGATGCCGCTCTCGGCCTGGTTGCCTCGGCGCTTGCCCTCGAACGAGAACGGCCGGGTGACCACGCCGACGGTCAGCGCGCCGAGTTTGCGGGCGATGCTGGCGACGACGGGCGCGCCGCCGGTGCCGGTCCCGCCGCCCTCGCCGGCGGTGACGAACACCATGTCCGCCCCGCGCAGCAGCTCCTCGATCTCGTCCTTGGCGTCCTCGGCGGCCCGGCGCCCGACCTCGGGGTCGGCGCCGGCGCCCAGCCCGCGGGTGGAGTCGCGGCCGACGTCGAGCTTGACGTCGGCGTCGCTCATCAACAGCGCCTGCGCGTCGGTGTTGATGGCGATGAACTCCACGCCCTTGAGGCCTTGCTCGATCATCCGGTTGACGGCGTTGACGCCGCCGCCACCGATACCCACAACCTTGATGACGGCCAGGTAGTTGTGCGGGGGGGTCATCATTACTTCTTCCTCCCTGGTGGGACTCGGTGTGTCCGCCTTGGCAAACTCTCAACCTCAACCATAGAGTTAGAGTTATGTCAAGTAGTTCCGCGCAAACAGAACGGTATGGGTCCGGCGGGCGCTAATCCCGCAGGCGCGCCGACGCGCGGCACGCAAATTTTTTGCCCCGGCTACTTGACGGTCGGCAGATCGGGGCTGGACACGTCGTAGGTCTTCCCGGGCTGGGTCAGCAGCGCGGCCAGCTTCTCGGCCTTCTCCTCGGTGCGGTCGGTGGTCCCCCAGATCACCACCCGCCCGTCGCCCAGCGTCAGCGTGATCGACGCGACCGACGGGGCGGCGATCCGCGCCACCTGGCCCGCCACCTCGGGGCGCAGCGCGATCAGCACCTGCAGCGCCGCCTTGGTCGCTGGGTCGCTCGGCCCCGGATCGGCGACGTCGATGTAGGGCAATGCCGGCGGGGGCGGCGCGGTCGCGAAGTCGACGCCGTCGCGGTCGAACAGGTGCGGGCCGTCCGGAAAGTCCTTCACCACCAACGGCACCCGCTCGACGATGGTGATGCGCAGGGCCGACGGGTACTGCCGCTGCACCCGCGCGCTGGCCACCCGCCGGATCGCCGCCACCCGCTCGGCGACCTCGTTGGTGTTGATCTGCAGCAGCGGCGTGCCCGGCCGCACCCGCGCCGCGTCGAGGACCTCCTCGCGGGTCACCGTCCCGGTCCCGGTGACGACGATGTCGCGCGCCGACATGGCCGGGGTGAAATACAGCACCAATCCGAGCCCGACCCCGACGACGGCCAGCACCACGCTGGCGAGCAACATCTTCAGGCCCCGCACGACGCCGCGGGTGGCGGGCTTGGGTTGGTTGACGATGCGCCCGCTGGCCTGGCGTTTGGCCTCGCGGCGGGCGTCCTCGATGGCCCGGGCGCGCGCCTGCGCGGCGCGGCGCTCGGCCCGCTCGCGGCGGGCCCGTCGGCGTGGCCCCTCGAAGTCGGCCGGCTCCTCGGGTGGCGCCGGCTCCCCCGTCGCGAGCGGTTCGGTGATCACGCCGTCGGCGGAGTCGGCACCGGGGTCGGGCCCAGGATCGGCCCCGGCGGCGTCGTTCGGCTCGGTCATCGCGGAATCCCCGGCCTGCCCGGCGCGCTGCGGTTGGCCCGCACCCGCAGCGCCGTCACAATCTCCGGACCCAGCAGGGTCACGTCGCCCGCGCCCATCGTGACGACGACGTCGCCGGGGCCCACGGCCGCGGCGACCTCCTCGGCGACCGCGGAGAAATCCGGGACGTAACGCACCGGCGCGCTGACGTGCTCGGCGACGCTGGCCCCGCTGACGCCGGTGAGCGGTTGTTCGCGCGCGCCGTACACGTCCAGGACGAACACCTCGTCGGCGGCATCGAGCGCGCGACCGAACTCGGCCGCGAAAGCCTTTGTGCGCGAATACAAATGGGGCTGGAACACCACGATGGAGCGACCGTCGCCGCTCTGCTCCAGCACGGTGCGGACCGCCGCCAGCGTGGCGGCGATCTCCGTGGGGTGGTGGGCGTAGTCGTCGAACACCCGCACCGCCTCGGGGCCGCTTCCCGAGGTCCCGACGAGTTCGAATCGGCGCCGCACGCCCTCGAATCCGGCCAGCCCGTCGAGCACCTCGTCGGCCGACGCCCCGATCTCGATCGCCGCCAGCAGCGCGCCCAGCGCGTTGAGCGCCATGTGCCGCCCGGGCACCGACAGCCGCATCACGCGCGGGTGCTCCTCGCCGGCCAGCTGGATGTGCGCCACCGCCTCGATGCCCTGCTGCTCCCACGACACCAGCCGGGCGGCCAGGCCGTCGCCCGCCGAGCCGTAGCGCAGCACCCGGATGCCCAGCTCGTCGGTGCGCTCGGCCAGCGCGGCCGCCCCCGGGTCGTCGGTGCACACGACGAGCGCTCCCCCGGGCGCGAGCCGCTCCACGAACGCGTCGAACACCTCGACGTACGCGTCGGCGCTGCCGTAGAAGTCCAGGTGATCGGTCTCGATGTTGGTGACCACCGCGACGTTGGGCGTGTACTCCAGCAGCGAGCCGTCGCTCTCGTCGGCCTCGGCGACGAAGGAGTCACCGCTGCCGTGGTGCGCGTTGGTGCCCGCCTCGCCGAGCTCCCCGCCGACAGCGAACGACGGGTCGCGCCCGCAGTGCTGCAGGGCCACGATCAGCATCGACGTCGTCGTCGTCTTGCCGTGCGTGCCGGTGACCATCAGCGTGGTGCGCCCGGCCATCAGCTTGGCCAGCACCGCGGGCCGCAGTACGACGGGAATGCCGCGCCGGCGCGCCTCGACGAGCTCGGGGTTGGTCTTCGGGATGGCGGCGTGGGTGGTGATGACCGCCGTGACGCCGCCCGGCAACTGATCCAGCGCCGACGCGTCGTGGCCGACGCGGATCAGCGCGCCGCGGGCCCGCAGGGCGTGCAGGCCGCGCGATTCCTTGGCGTCGGACCCGGACACCAGGGCGCCGCGGTCCAGCAGGATGCGGGCGATGCCCGACATCCCGGCCCCCCCGATGCCGACCATGTGCACCCGTTGCAACTCCGGGGGTAGCGAGTGCGGCAGCTGCTCGGCGGTCACCCGCGCCTCCGCGCCGCGATGTCCAGCGCCGCCTGGGCCACCCGTCGCGCCGCGTCCGGATGTCCCACCCGCGCGGCGGCCGTCGTCATGGCCGCCAAGCGCGCCGGGTCGTTGAGCAACCCGCCCGCCTCGCGGGCCACCAGGGCCGGGGTCAGGTCGGCGTCGGCGACCACCATCCCGCCGCCGGCGTTGACCACCGGCAGCGCGTTGAGCCGCTGCTCGCCGTTGCCGATCGGCAGCGGCACGTAGATGGCGGGCAGGCCGACGGCCGACACCTCGGCGACCGTCATCGCCCCCGAGCGGCAGATAGCCAGGTCGGCCGCCGCGTACGCCAGGTCCATCCGGTCCAGGTAGGGCACCGCCACATAGGGCGGCTCGCCCGGCTCGGGCGTGCGCAGCTCGAGGGTGTTCTTGGGCCCGTGGGCGTGCAGCACGGAGACGCCGGCGGCGGCCAGCTCGGCGGCGGCCGCCGACACCGCCCGGTTGAGCGAGACCGCACCCTGCGAGCCGCCGAACACCAGCAGCACCCGCGCGTCGGCGGCGAAGCCGAAGTGCCTGCGCGCCTCGGCGCGCAGCGCGGCGCGGTCCAGCGCGGTGATGGTCTCCCGGACCGGCACCCCGACCACCTCGGCGCCGCGCAGCCCGGAATCCGGCACGGCCGAAAGGATCCGGTCGGCCGAGCGCGCGCCGACGCGGTTGGCGATGCCGGCCCTGGCGTTGGCCTCGTGGATCAACACCGGGACCCGGCGCCGCAGCCCC
Source organism: Mycobacterium sp. 1554424.7 (assembly GCF_001665295.1). Classification (GTDB taxonomy): domain Bacteria; phylum Actinomycetota; class Actinomycetes; order Mycobacteriales; family Mycobacteriaceae; genus Mycobacterium. Next base: position 39,180 of record NZ_LZSE01000106.1, read on the forward strand.
GGGATGCCGCGCGCGGCCAGGTAGGCCGGCACGGCCACATACCCGCCGAAGCCGATCACCACGTCGGCGTCGACGGCGTCGAGCACCGCGCGGGTCTCCCGGACGGCGCGCCACACCCGCGGCGGCAATCGGGCCAGGTCACCGCTGGGCTTTCGCGGCAGCGGGACCGGGGTGATCAGCTCGAGGTGATAGCCGCGCTCGGGCACCAGCCTGGTCTCAAGCCCGCGCCGGGTGCCCAGCGCGGTGATGCGGACGCGCGGATCGAGGGCGGACAGCGCGTCGGCGACGGCCATGGCGGGCTCGACGTGGCCGGCCGTCCCGCCGCCGGCCAGGACTACCGAGAAGGAATCAAGGGCCGATGATGCAGCACCGGCGGGCGAGGGGCTTGCCCCCAGCCCGCCGGCCGGCTGTTTGATCGTGCCGTTCACCCGTAACGCTGACCTTCCAATGCGCGAGCTCGCCGTGCCTTACGCTGGCCGGCACCCTGACTGGCGTAGCGCTGGCCAGATCCATGATGCCCTCCCCGCGCTCGGACGCTGCCCCCAGACTGGCGGGCCGGGCGGGCGGCCTTCCGCCCGGCCGGCTGGCGCAGCGGGGCCTCCGGGTTGCGGTCCCCCTTTCGCGGGGGCGCCTTGGGACCCTTGCCGGCCGCTTGCGGGCCCACCCGCTTGCGATCGCGGAACGCCTCGATGCGGCTGGGCACGTACGGCTGCGGCAGCGGCAGCCGCAGCAGCCGGTTCACCTTGTCCTCGCGGCCGGCCCGCAGCGCGGCCACCGCCTCCGGTTCGTGCCGGGCCGCGTTGATCATGATCCCGATCATGAAAAGCGTTGCGGCCGTGGATGTTCCGCCGGCCGAGATGAGCGGCAGCTGCAGGCCGGTGACCGGCAGCACGCCGATCACGTAGCCGATGTTGATGAACGCCTGACCGAGGATCCACATGGTCGTGGTGGCGGTCAGCAGCCGCAGGAACGGGTCGGCCGAGCGGCGGGCGATCCGCATCCCGGTGTAGGCGAACACCCCGAACAGCGCCAGCAGCCCGAACGCGCCGATGAAGCCCAGCTCCTCGCCGATGATCGCGAAGATGAAGTCGTTGTGGGCGTTGGGCAGGTAGTTCCATTTGGCGACGCCCTGGCCCAGGCCGTCGCCGAAGATGCCGCCGTGGGCCAGCGCGAACTTGGCCTGCCGGGCCTGGTAACCGGTGTCCTGCGGGTCGTTTTCGGGGTTGATCCAGGACCGCACCCGGTCCGAGCGGTAGCCCGCCGACATCGCCAGGACCGCGCCGGCCATGAATACGGCCAGCAGCGAGGTGACGAACACGCGCAAGGGCAGCCCGGCGTACCACAGCAGGGCCAGCAGGATGATGCCCAGCGACACGGTCTGCCCGAGGTCGGGCTGGGCGACGATCAACGCCAGGGCGATGACCGCGGCCGGCACCAGCGGGATCAGCATCTCGCGCAGCGACGCCCGCTCCATGCGCCGCGCCGCCAGCAGGTGGGCGCCCCAGATGGCGAACGCGATCTTGGCCAGCTCGGACGGCTGCATCGAGAAGCCCGCGATCACGAACCACTTGCGCGAGCCGTTGGCCAGGTTGCCGATCCCGGGAACCAGCACGAGCACCAGCAGGATGATCGTGACGAGGTAGCCGGTGAAGGCGACCCGGCGGATGAAGCGCACCGACACGCGCATCGCGATGTACGCCGCGACCAGCCCGATGACCGTCCAGAGGACCTGCTTGCCGAAGATCACCCAGGCCGACCCGTCGGCGCCGTAGGAGCGCACGCCCGATGCGGACAGCACCATGATCAGACCGAGCGTGGTCAGCAGCCCGGTGACGGCGATGATCAGGTGAAACGACGTCATGGGCCGGCCCAGCCAGGCGCCGAACCGGCCGCGCAGACCGGCCGGCAGGGCCGTGACCCTGGCTTTTGCCGGTTTGCCGCCCGCCTTGGCGTCCCCCTTGGCGTCCGGCGCGGCCTCGAAGGCGTCCGTGGCGTCTTCGTCGTTCGGGACGTCGGCCTCGGCCTGTTCGGGCGCGGCGGTCTCTTTGCTTCCCTTGCCCCGGCGCAGCCGCCGGGTCAGCGCGTTGCCCACCGCCGCTACCGGATCGCCGCGCGGACGGCGGCCGCGAACGCGTCGCCGCGGGCGGCGTAGCCGGCGAACTGGTCGAACGACGCGCCGGCCGGTGCCAGCAGCACCGTGTCGCCCGGCTTGGCGAGGTCCCGGGCCGCGGCGACGGCCGCGGTCATGACGCGAGCGCCGAGGTCGCCGCCGGAATGTCTCACTTCTGTCACTTCAACAACAGAAGCACCAGGAACCACAGCTGTCGCATTCATATCAGCATCCTCGCCTGTCACAACCTGGACGACGGGGACATCCGGCGCGTGTCGCGATAACGCCTCGGCAACCTCGGCCCTGTCTCGGCCGATGAGCACGGCGCCGACCAGCCGCGATGCGATCCTGGCGACCTCGGCGTCGACGGATGCGCCCTTCAGCAAACCGCCGGCCAGCCACACCACCCGCGGGTAGGCCAGCACCGACGCCTGCGCGGCGTGCGGGTTGGTGGCCTTGGAGTCGTCGACGTAGGTGATCCCGTCGGCGACGGCCACGACCTCGGCGCGGTGCCGGCCCAGCCGGAAGGACGCGACCGCCGCCTCGATTGCCTCCGGGGCCACGCCGACGCTGCGGGCCAGGGCCGCCGCGGCCAGGGCGTCGAGCACGCCGACCGGGCCGGGCACCGGGATCGATTCGGCCGGCAGCAGCGTCAGGTCGTCGGCGAAGGCGCGGTCGACCAGCAGCCCGTCGCGCACGCCGAGTTCGCCCGCCGCCGGTTCGCCGAGCCGGAAGCCGACCCGGACCGGCGCGGGCGCGGCGTCCAGCAGCGCGGCCGCCCGCGCGTCGTCCAGCCCGACCACCGCCACCCGACCGCCCAGCACCCGGGCCTTGGCCGCGGTGTATTCGGCCATCGTGGCGTGCCAGTCCAGGTGGTCCTCGGCGATGTTGAGCACGACGCCGGCCTCGGGCCGCAGCGACGGCGCCCAGTGCAGCTGGAAGCTGGACGCCTCGACGGCCAACAGGTCGGCGGGCTGGTCCAGCACGTCGAGCACCGGATCGCCGATGTTGCCGCACAGCACGCTGCTTTTCCCGCCGGCGACCAGCATCGCGTGCAGCATCGAAGTCGTCGTGGTCTTGCCGTTCGTCCCGGTGACCACCAACCAGCGGCGCGGCGGCCCGTAGTGGCCCGCGGCGTCGAGCCGCCAGGCCAACTCCACGTCACCCCAGATCGGCACGCCCGCCGTTGCCGCGGCGGCCAGCAGCGGCGCGGTCGGCGCGAAGCCGGGGCTGGTGACCACCAGGGCGTACTCGGACACCCGCCCCGCGGCTGTCGGCGTCGTCACGGTCGCCACCCCGGCGTCGGCGTACTGGCGCAACGTTTCGGGGTCGTCGTCGCAGAGGGTCGGGGCCGCGCCAAATCTGCTCAGGGCCGCCAACACCGCCTTGCCGGTCACGCCGCCGCCGGCCACCAGCACGGGCGCGCCCGGCGTGAGCGGGTCAAGCACGTCAGGCTCCGATCGTGGCCAGCCACTCACCGTAGAACAGGGCGACGCCCAGCCCGCAGGTGATCGCGGTGAGCAGCCAGAAGCGGATGATCACCGTGGTTTCGGCCCAGCCCGCCAGTTCGAAATGGTGGTGGAAGGGCGCCATCCGGAAAACCCGGCGCCCGGTGGTGCGAAAGGCCAGGATCTGCAGCACGACGGAGGTGACCTCGGCGACGAACAGCGAGCCGAGGACGACGGCCAGGATCTCGGTGCGGCTGGTGACCGAGAGGCCCGCGATGATGCCGCCCAGCGCCAGCGAGCCGGTGTCGCCCATGAAGATCTTGGCGGGCGCGGCGTTCCACCACAGAAAGCCGATGCAGGCGCCGGCGGTGGCGGCGGCGATGATCGCCAGGTCCAGTGGGTCGCGCACGTTGTAGCAGCCGAGCCCGGGCGCGGTGACGCACGCGTTGCGGTACTGCCAGAAGGTGATCAGCACGTAGGCGGCGCTGACCATCGCCATGCTGCCGGCGGCCAGCCCGTCCAGGCCGTCGGTGAAGTTGACCGCGTTGGACCAGGCGCTGACGACGACCACGCAGAACAGCACGAACAGCGCGGGAGCCAGTGTGACGGTGGCGATTTCACGCACGTAGGACAGGTTCGCGCTGGCCGGTGTCAAGCCGTTGGCGTTGCGGAACTGCAACACCAGCACGCCGAAGAGCACCGCGGCGACGATCTGCCCGACCGTCTTGGCCGTCTTGTTCAGCCCGAGGTTGCGCGACCGGCGGATCTTGATCAGGTCGTCGAGGAACCCCACGACGCCCAGCGCGGTGGCCAGGCCGAGCACCAGCAGGCCCGACGCGGAGATGCCCTCGCCGTCGAAGGCCAGGCCGGCCAGATGGGTGCCCAGGTATCCCGCCCAGATGCCGGCCAGGATCGCCACGCCGCCCATCGACGGGGTGCCGCGCTTGGTGTGATGGCTCGGCGGGCCGTCCTCGCGGATCTGGTGGCCGAAGCCCTGCCGGGTGAACAGCCGGATCAGCGCCGGCGTCAGCAGAATGGACACGGTCAGCGCGATCGCGACCGCGATCAGGATCTGTCTCACGGGCGCGCCCCGGTGTCGGCCGCCAGCGCCTCCGCGAGCGCACCCAGGCCGGCGGCGTTGGACGCCTTGACCAGGACGACGTCGCCGGGCCGCAGCTCCGCCCGCAACAGGGCCAGCGCGGCGTCGCCGTCGGGCACGTTAACCGAGCCTCGCTCACCGGAACCCCATGAGCCCCCTGCCCCTTCTAGGACCGCGCCGCCGTGCATGGCGCTCATCGACCTCCCGGTTCCCACGACAACGAGTCGAGACACATCTAAGCGCACCGCGAGCCGGCCGATGCGATCGTGCTCGGTTATCGCGTCCTCGCCGAGCTCGGCCATCTCGCCCAGCACCGCCCAGCTCCTGCGCCGTTCGGCGGGGCCTTGTTGCGGGCCGTGGGCGATCCAGGCCAGCGCCTGCAGCCCGGCCCGCATCGAGTCGGGGTTGGCGTTGTAGGCGTCGTCGATCACGGTGACGCCGTCGGCGCGGGTGGTGACGTGCATGCGGTGGCGCGACACCGGGCCGGCCCCGGCCAGGGCGGTCGCCACCTGATCCAGGCTGGCGCCGCATTGCAGCGCGACCGCGGCGGCGCACAGCGCGTTGGTGACCTGATGGTCGCCGAACACGCCGAGCCGCACCTCTACCGCGCTGTCCATCGCGTGCAGGGTAAAGCGCGGCCTGGCCAGTTCGTCCAGCGACACTCCATCGGCCCACACGTCGCTCGGCCCGGCGTCGGTGCGGGCGGCGCGGCTGACCCGGACCACCCGGGCGGCGGTGACGTCGGCCATCGCCGCCACTGCCGGGTCGTCGACGTTGAGGATGACGACGCCGGACGGCGGAACGGCTTGCGGCAGTTCGGCTTTGGTTCGCGCGATGGCTTCCCGGGAGCCGAATTCGCCCAGGTGGGCGGTGCCAACGTTGAGGACCACCCCGATCGCCGGCGGGGCGATCTCGGCGAGTGCCGCGATGTTGCCGGGGTGCCGCGCCGACATCTCCAGAATTAGGTAGTCGGTGCGCCGCGTCGCGCGCAACACCGTCCACGGGTGACCCAGCTCGTTGTTGAACGACCCCGGCGGGGCCACCACCTCGCCCAGCGGCGCGAGCACGGCGGCCACCAGGTCCTTGGTCGACGTCTTTCCCGACGAGCCGGTGATCCCGATGATCCTCAGCCCGCCCGCGACCAGTTCGGCCGCCACCGCGGTTGCCAGTTTGGCCAGCGCGGCCAGGACCGCCGCGCCCGAGCCGTCGGCGTCGTGCTCGAGGACCCCGGCCCGTCGGCGTCCCCGCCATCGTGGTCGCTCCCGAAGGCGCTCCCGGATCGCG
>NZ_LZSE01000107.1 GCF_001665295.1 Mycobacterium sp. 1554424.7
TCAGGAAATCGGTCACCAAGAGACGAATGTGGTGTTCTAGCCAAGGAGTTGCGATGTCGCATGTCAGCATCGGGAGCGAGGTTGGGTTGCTTTGTGCCACAACAGCCCTCGTCGCAGCGGCGCTCCTGTCCGTCCCGGCGCTGGCAGGAGCGCGGCCGCCGGTGCCGCTCGACCCGGTGTGTGATCGGTATCAGTTCATCGGTGATTACTCTTTGCGCCAAGCCAATGGCTTTATCGTGCAATTCAGGTCGAACGGCCCGAACGCCGGCGGCGCCGCGAGTGCGTTGGACTCATCGGGCAAAACCGCAATGACCGGCACCGTCAGCGGCGGCATCGACCGCACAACCATCGACTTCACCATCCGCTGGGACAGCGGTCCCCGCGGTCACTACACCGGCCAAATCAATGGCGACGGCTTTGCCCGCGGTACGACCGTTGACGAGGCGAATCACGGACCGATCACGAACTGGGGCGCCACGGTGCCGCTCGGATGCGCGATGCCCCAACCGACGGGGCCTCGACCTGGCCCCAGCAACGGCCCGATCCTCGCGCCCACCACCACGCCGCAGCCCCCGTCCGGCGGTCCCAAACCCACGGCGCCCAGCCGCCAACCGTGACTTAGAGCTCCGGTCACGCACGAGCGGCCGGCGCTCGCAATGCTTACCTGTGAATCGGTGTTCAGATATCGATTGAAACCGCTCGGCCCCCTAGGATTTAAACGCAGCGCCGGGGCGCCAAGGAGGTCGTCATGCCGGGTGGAAAGCCGAACATTCTCGTCATCTGGGGCGACGACATCGGGATCACCAACCTGAGCTGCTACAGCCAGGGGCTGATGGGCTATCGAACCCCGAACATCGACCGAATCGCCGCCGACGGCATGTTGTTCACCGATTCCTACGGCGAGCAGAGTTGTACCGCCGGGCGGGCGTCGTTCATCACGGGCCAAAGCGTTTACCGCACCGGGCTTTCCAAGGTCGGCATGCCCGGCGTGGACGTCGGGCTGTCGGCCGAGGACCCGACGATCGCCGAGTTGCTCAAACCGCTCGGGTACGCGACGGGCCAGTTCGGCAAGAACCACCTCGGCGACCTCAACAAGCACCTGCCGACGGTGCATGGCTTCGACGAGTTTTTCGGCAACCTCTATCACTTGAACGCCGAGGAGGAACCCGAGCACCCCGACTACCCGACGTAGCAGGAGGCGCCGCTGCTGCGCAAGGCGCTGTTGCCGCGCGGGGTGATCCATTCCTGGGCCACCGACGAGGACAACGGTGCGACAGATGAGCGTTACGGCCCGGTGGGCAAGCAGCGCATCGAGGACACCGGGCCGCTGACAAAGAAGCGGATGGAGACCGTCGACGACGAGTTCACCGCGGCGTGCATCGACTTCATCAAGCGCCAGCACGCGGCGGACACCCCGTTTTTCGTATGGATGAACACCACCCACATGCATTTCCGGACGCACACCAAACCCGACTCGATCGGTCAGGCGGGGCGCTGGCAGTCGCCCTACCACGACACGATGATCGACCACGACCGCAACGTGGGTCAGCTGCTGGATGCGCTCGACGAACTCGACATCGCCGACGACACCATCGTCATCTACAGCACCGACAACGGCCCGCACTCCAACAGCTGGCCCGACGGGGCGACCACGCCGTTTCGCAGCGAGAAGAACACCAACTGGGAGGGCGCGTTCCGGGTCCCGGAGGTCATTCGCTGGCCCGGCCGGATCCCGGCGGGCGCGGTGTCCAACGAGATCGTCCAGCACCACGACTGGCTGCCGACCTTCCTTGCCGCCGCCGGCGACCCGGACATCGTCGACAAGCTCAAGAAGGGCCATCAGGTAGGGGACAAGCGGTTCAAGGCCCACATCGACGGGTACAACCTGCTGCCGTATCTGACCGGCGAGGTCGCCGAAAGCCCGCGCACGGGGATGATCTACTTCTCCGACGACTGCGACGTGCTGGGCATCCGGTACGACAACTGGAAGCTGGTGTTCATGGAGCAGCGCTGCGCGGGCACGCTGCAGATCTGGTTCGAGCCGTTCACGCCGTTGCGGGCGCCGAAGATGTTCAACCTGCGCACCGACCCGTTCGAGCAGGCCGACATCACCTCGAACACCTACTGGGATTGGCTGATCGATCGCATCTTTATGGCGTTTTTCGGCGTGGCGCTGGTGAACCGGTTCCTGGAGACGTTCAAGGAGTTCCCGCCGCGGGCCGAGCCGGCGTCGTTCACCATCGACCACGCGGTGGAACAGCTCAACGAATTCCTCGCGTCCCGCGGTAAGTGACGCCGACGCTCAGCACCTGTCGATCCGCCACGACGCCGAGCGCGACGACTGGAAGTCCGTATTTGACTGACGATCTGATTTGGATTCCCGCGCAGACCGCGGTGCTGGGTTCCGACGAACACTACGCGGAGGAAGCCCCCGCGCAGCGGGTCAGCGTGCAGGGCTTCTGGATGCAGGCCCACCCGGTCACGAATGCGGAATTCGCCGAATTCGTCGCCGCCACAGGGTATGTCACCGTCGCCGAGCGGGCACTCGACCCCGCGGACTACCCCGGCGCACCGAAAGAGAACCTGCAGCCCGGGTCGATGGTGTTCACGCGGACCAGCGGGCCGGTCGACCTGCGCCATCTGAGCCAATGGTGGACCTGGACACCCGGGGCGTCGTGGCGCCACCCGGTGGGCGCGCACTCGTCGATCGCCAAGCGCGGCGACCATCCCGTCGTGCACGTCGCCTATGACGACGTCCATGCCTACGCGACGTGGGCGGGGCGCTCGCTGCCGACGGAGGCGGAATGGGAGACCGCGGCCCGCGGCGGTCTTGACCGCGCGACGTACACGTGGGGCGACGAACCCGAGCATGCCGGGCAGCGCCTGGCCAACTACTGGCACGGCGACTTCCCGTGGCGACCCGATGCGGGCTACGGCCGCACCACACCGGTGGGCAGCTTCCCGCCCAACGCTTACGGCCTGTACGACATGGCCGGCAACGTGTGGGAGTGGACCACCGACTGGTATGCCGACACGCGCGGCGGCGCGCCGTCCGAGGCGGACAGCTATGATCCGGCCCAGCCGCAGTTCCGGGTTCCCCGCAAGGTGATTAAGGGCGGCTCGTTCCTGTGCGCGGACAGCTACTGCCTGCGCTACCGGCCGGCCGCGCGCAGGCCGCAACCGATCGATACCGGCATGAGCCACATCGGCGTCCGATGCATCGTCCGGCCCGGTATGGCAAGGGCAGGGGCGTGAGCGAGCATCCCGACTTTCACGGCGCAGGCGCGGGACGCACGTCGACGAGTGGTGACCTCACCCGACGAGGTTGTCGATCGGCGGTCGGACGAAGGGCGTTTGGCGGGTCGATCGGGACCTGGCACGATCGATCGGATCGCACTGCAAGGCCGTGCTAAGTCTTAAATCTGGACTTCTCCGCCGTCAATGAACAGTTCGCCGCCAGTCATCAAACTGCTTTGTTCTGACGCCAGAAACACCACTGCAGAAGCAATCTCGTCGGGATGTCCCAGTCGGCCCGGGGGTGAGCACCGGCCCGGGCACCAAAGTGTTGACGCGGATGGCGCGGCCGACCGACTCCGCCGTCCAGGTTCGGCCGAGTGCCGACTCTCCACGGCTGCCCGCCCAGCAAGGCGCTCGGCAGCTCCGACAGGTCATCGTTGATTAGGGCATAACTCGTGCTCCGCGGACCTCGCCCGCATAGGCTCACAGACTAGTTAGCTATCGGGGCGGGCGGAGGCATGTGGGCGATGGTCGATACCACGACCAGATTCACACACCGCGCGGAATTTGTGGAAGTTTCGGATTTCCTTGCGCGTTCCTCAAACGAACCTTGCGCGCTGGTAATTGAGGGCGACGCGGGCATCGGCAAGACGACCTTGTGGCTGGCGGCATGCGAGCGCGCCGAATCGAATGGCTTCCGGGTGTTGTCCGCCCGACCGGCCGCTGCCGAAGCGGTCATGGCGTTCGCCGCACTCGCAGACCTCCTGGCTGGCATCGAATCCGGTGCCTGGGCGCACTTGCCTGGCCCGCAACGACTCGCGATGGACGTCATCACATTGCGGTCCATCGACGATAGCGCCGCAGCCGATCAGCGGACGGCGTCGGCGGCATTCCTTGCCGTGATCGAGGTGCTTGCCGAAAGCCAGAAGCTGATACTGGCCATCGACGACTTGCAGTGGCTCGATTCGTCGAGCGCTGCGGTTTTGGCCTTCGCCCTGCGGCGGCTGTCAGGGCCGGTCGGTGTGATGGCCACCGTCCGCACCGGACCGTCGGGGAACGAGGCCGCGCCGCTGGAGCTCTCCAGGCCGGACGCGACGCGGCGGATCAGGCTGGCCCCGTTGAAACTTGGCGCTTTGCATGACGTCGTGTCCCAGCGCCTCGGGCGATCAATTCCCCGTCCCGCAATGGTTCGGCTCCACGAAGTCTCGGGTGGAAATCCCTTCTATGCGTTAGAACTTGCTCGCGCAGTCGAGATCGACACGGCCACCGCCGACATCCCATTGCCCGCGACGCTAGCGGAGTTGGTACGGGCGCGGCTCGCCGCTCTGAGTGGCGACGTGCAGGACATGCTGCTCGCAGCAGCTTGTCTGGGCAAGCCAACCGTTGGGCTGTTGGCCGCCGCTCTGGCAATCGCTCCGGATGCACTGATTCGGCTGCTCGATGAGGCCGAGAGTGCGGGCATCATCGTTCTCGAGGGTCATCAGGTTCGCTTCTCGCACCCGTTATTGGGCAATGGCGTCTACGCCGGAGCCACTTCCGCGGATCGACGAGGGATGCATCGCCGGCTGGCGGATATCGTGGCCGAACCGGAGTTGCATGCACGACATCTGGCCCTTGCCGCCACACACGGTGACCCGGCGACCCTCGAATCGCTCGACACCGCCGCCGAATTGGCCCGAGTTCGCGGAGCCCCAATCGCTGCCGCCGAACTCCTCGAACTCGCCATGCGCCTCGGCGGCGACATACCTGACCGCCGGATACGAGCCGCAGTGCACCATTACAACGCGGGAGGGACTTCGCGGGCGCGCGCACTGCTCAACCACATCATCGAACAACCCTCGCCGAAGTCGTCGCGCGCCGCGGCGCTCCGGTTGCTCGGACTCTGGAGCCTGCTCGACGGCAGTTCTCGTGAAGCCGTCAAATTGCTGAACGGGGCCCTCGATGAGGCCGGCGACGATCTCGTGTTACGCGTACAGATCCTGGTGCCGCTCGCCCACGCCCAAGTCAACGATCGCCGACTCGACGACGCCGCGAGCAGCATTGCCGACGCCGTGCAAACAGCCGAGCGGATTCGACAACCGCAGTTGCTAAGCCAGGCCCTGGCCATGCACGCGCTGGTGAGCTTCTACCTCGGTGAGGGTCTGGACGAACCTGCACTGCAACGCGCCCTCGAACTGGAGGACCGCGGAGCCCCCATCACGGCTCACCTCGATACAACCGTGCAAAACGCGGCGCTGATGGCGGGGTCGGGTCGGCTCGACGAGGCCCGCGAAGAGTTGCAGGCTTATCGGCGACGCGCCATCGAGCGCGGTGACGAGAGCGAACTGTTGATGTTCGCGTTTCACGGTGGCCTCAACGAAATTTGGCGGGGCAATTTCTCGGACTGCGCCGTGATCGCCGAGGACGTGATGCAACGAGCGACGCAGCTCGGGGGAGACCTACCACTTGTACTGGCGCCCATGCTGCAATCCGCGCTGGCCGCCTACGCCGGCAAGGAAATCGAGGCACGGCGCCACGCGGCCGAAGCGCTCGCAATCTGTCACCGTTGCGACTCACCCTTTCTCGTGACAGTGTGGCCCATCACGACGTTGGGCTTTCTCGAGGTATCGCTGGGCAATTACAAAGCCGCGCTCGACACACTCGAACCCTGGGTGCGCGCGGTCGCAGAGGCGCCGCGTGCGACGGAGATCTTTGTTGCCCCGTTCCTTCCCGATGCCATCGAGGCGAAGATTCAACTGGGCCAGGGGCCTGAGGCGCAACCGTTGATCGACGCTCTGGAACGTAACGGCCGCCGGTTGAACCGCGCCTGGATGCTGGCCCTCGGTGCGCGCGGCAGAGCGATGCTGTTGGCCGCCCAGGGCGATCTGGTCGCTGCGAGCTCGGCGGCGGAACGGGCGATGCTTGAGCACGACCGGTTGCCAATGCCATTCGAGCGGGCCCGAACCTTGTTGCTGCTTGGTCAATTGCAGCGTCGGCAGCGGAAGAAGGATACGTCGGTGACGACGGTTCGGGAGGCGCTGAATCTGTTCGAGAAGCTCGACACCCCGTTTTGGGTCGACCGGGCTCACGCCGAGTTGGAGAGGTCCAGCGTGGGCCGGAAACGGGGTGCCGGGCTGACGTCCTCCGAACAGCGGGTGGCAGAGCTGGCAGCGTCGGGGATGACCACGCGCGAAGTAGCAGCCGCCTTGTTCATCAGCCCGAAAACGGTCGAGGTCAATCTCACTCGGATCTATCGCAAACTCGGGATCCGCTCGCGCGTCGAACTCGGTCAACGCGTCGAGATAAATGTCAACCGAGAGGTTATTTGGCGCGAAGGTGGAACTCAGCGGCAGGGGTGAGGCGCTGTACCGACAGCCCGGCGCGATCGTACGTCTGGGCCACAATCTGCGCCGACGCTGCGGGGAAGACACCGAAAAGCACCGAATCAGTGGGCACGGCCAGTACCGCGAGTGGCCGAACTGGTGTGCCCAAAGCCGAAATCTCAGCGGCCGCATTATCAAGCGTGGCGACCGTCGGACCAACGGGTGAATCGGACAGCTCCTCCCGATACCACTCCGCGAGAAAGCAAGAATCCTGTGAGGTCGGACCTTGACGCCACTTCGCCACACGTCTAACGAAATCAGGCGTTTCCCTACCAGTTGCAACTACGCGAGGCCGGTCACGGAATCGGGGCTCCGCTTGATTTTCTGGTCCAGTGGCACCACGACGCCCGGTTCCGGCGCCTTCCCGCGCTCTTGGTAAGCCGCGTCAAGGGTGGCCGGAACCGCTTCTAGATCGCGGTAGACGCGCATGAGTTGTTCGAGGATCTTGATTCGCTGCTGACATGCCTCGTCCACCACTCGCCGGGCCTGTTCACGACAATGGTCGGCTTCCCGCCGTGCGTCGGCGAGAAGTAGGTCGCGCTCCCGCTCGGCGTCCCGCCACGCCTCATCGATCGCCGATCGGGTTTCGGCGCGCATCCTGGCCAGTTCGGCCTCGAGCTTCTTCTTGGCCTCCCCGTACTCGGCCTCCAGGGTCTTTCGTTCCGCGGCCATGTCCGAGAGTCGCTCGTTGTGCTTTCGTTGCGCGTCCTCGGCGCCCGACTCGGCCGCCGCGATCAGCGCCTCTGCCTCGGCCCGCGCCTCGGCCTGCATCTCGGAAATCTCGTCGACCGCGCGCTGCAGCATCTTGGCCATCCGGCGTTGCATCGCCTGGGGCGAAGATGAGGCCTCGGTGAGGGCTGCGACCTCGTCGGTGAGGACTGCAACCTCGATCCGCAGCCCGGCCGCTTCGTCGCTGGATTCCTTGAATCTCGCCCTGAGGCTGTCAATCTCGTCGAGCAGCACCTGCTGCTTGGCGATGAGGTTCCCGATGTAGGCATCAACCTCGTTCGGTTCGTAGCCCCTGAAGATGAGCGGGAATGTTTTTGCGGTTTCGGTGATCATCGCCAGTCCCCATTCTGGGAATGCCTGGTAGGACCATGAGACCTACCGAGTCGAGTATTTCACGGTTCTGCCCCCGCGGGACCCCTGCATTCGGCGCAAATTTCCCTCGAATTCGGGGGGAGTGCCTCTCGTTGTTGCAGGTCTGTCGAATATGGCAAGGTCTGGGGAGCGGGCGAGCGGCCCCGCGTTCACGGACGACCACGAATGGTGAACCCCATGAAGCCTTTTCGAATCGATGTCCCCGACGACGTTCTCGACGATTTGCGCGGGCGCCTGGCGCGCACCCGGTGGCCGGACGCCGAATGCGTCGACGATTGGAGCCAGGGCATCCCGCTGGCGTACACCCGCGAGCTGGCCGGCTACTGGGCCGACGACTACGACTGGCGGACCCGGGAGGCCGCGCTGAACCGCTTCGACCAATTCGTCACCGAAATCGACGGGCTGGACATCCATTTCGTCCACCAGCGCTCGCCGCACGACGACGCCTTCCCCCTGGTGATCACCCACGGCTGGCCGGGCTCAATTGTCGAGTTCCACAAGGTGATCGAGCCGCTGACCAAGCCGGCGTCGGGTCGCGCCGAGGACGCGTTTCACGTCGTGTGCCCGTCGCTTCCGGGCTACGGGTTCTCCGGCAAGCCGACCCGCACCGGGTGGGGCGTCGAACGGATCGCCGAGGCCTGGGAGACGTTGATGCTGCGGCTGGGCTACGACCGCTACGGCGCCCAGGGCGGCGACTGGGGCGCCGCCGTCACCACCCAGATCGGCCGAAACCGGGGCCACTGCGCGGGCATTCATCTGAACATGCCGCTCGGACGGCCCACGAAGGAAGCGCTGGCCAACCCCACCCCGGTGGAGCAACGGGCGCTGGCGTCGATGGCCGAGCACCGCGAGTGGGGCACCGGCTACTCCAAGCAGCAGTCCACCCGGCCGCAGACGCTGGGCTACGGGCTGGTCGATTCTCCGGTGGGGCAATTGGCGTGGATCGTCGAGAAGTTCTGGGCCTGGTCGGACTGCGACGGGCACCCCGAGAACGCTTTCAGCCGCGACGAGCTCCTCGACAACGTGATGATGTACTGGGTGACCGCCACCGGCGCGTCCTCGGCCCGCCTGTACTGGGAGAGCTTCCGGGTGTTTGGACAAATTGACCGCGTCGAATTGCCCACGGGTGTCGCCGCTTTCCCCGCGGAGCTGCTGAAGGCGCCGCGGAGCTGGTGCAAGCCGGTCTACAACATCACGCACTGGACCGACATGCCGCGCGGCGGGCACTTCGCCGCGTTCGAGCAACCGGAGCTGTTCGTCAAGGACCTGCGCGCGTTCTTCGCGACGGTGCGCTAGACGATTCGCCAGCCTCGTCGCGCCCGAAATCGCATGTCCCACAGGTAGGTTCGATAGCCGAAGATCCAGGCCGCGTGTGGGATCAGCCGGTCGGCCAGCCGCAGGGCCGTCAGCAGCCATTCGAACCGGCGCTGCTGGCCCTGCGACCACTCGAACTCCATCATCGCCCGGAACTCGGGGGCCAGGAATCCCGCCGTGGCGAACCGGTTGAACGGTCCGGCCAGCGCTCGCAGCGGAAACGGCAGGAACGCCATCGAGGCCACCCCGTGCAGGTGCTCACGCACCGGCGGATCGATGCGCAGCTCGTCGAGGCAGCGCTTCCAATATTCGTCGAACGCGGCGAGGTCCGGTGGCCACATGCGCTCGGGCACCTGGAGCGTGGTGCCCAACCGTTTGGCGTCACGGTAGACGGCGTCGGCGCTGGCGGCGTCCAGCGGGCCGTGCAAGAACTCGTGCTGGTCGACGAAGTAGCGGTACAGGCACGCTGCCACCCACAGCTGCAGCTTGGGGTCGAAAGCGTTGTAGGACACCGGGCTTGACGATGTCGAGCGGACCTGCCGGTGCGCGCCGTCGACGGCGTCGCGGATCAGGGCCCGGTCGGATTCGGTCCCGATGGTTGCGACGGCGAGGTAGGTCCCCGTGGTGCGGGCCCGCTTGAAGGGATGCTTGTAGACGTTGCCGCTATCCACGGGACTTTCGAGCACGCCATACCCCACGCCGGGCAGCGACAGCTGCATGATGACGTTCGCGGCGGGCAGCAATACCGCCGCCGGGTTCAACAGATCGGCGACCCGGGTGGCGGCCCGCTTCATCGCGGAATACCCCTCATGGAGACGAGTACACCACGGCAAACCGTTATTTCCGGGCAAAAGTGGGCAGACGTGGACAATGACCATTCAACCTGGTAATTCAAGCCGGCCGCTGCCGCGCGCGCCCAACCTGTCACCGACGGCCGACCCCGACGCACTGCTGTGGTGGGTCGTGGGCCTGCTGATCGTCGTGGTGATCGTGGCCGCCATTCTGGCCATCTAGCCGTGTGAGACGCTGCCCGGGTGCGTGTGACTCGGGCCCGAGCCGTCGGCGTGCTGGCCGGGTACCTGGCCGACCTCGCGCTGGGCGACCCTGAGCGTGGCCATCCGGTCGCGCTGTTCGGCCGGGCGACCGCGGCGTTGGAGCGCGTCACCTATCGCGACGCCAAGGCGGCCGGCGCGCTGCACGTGGGCCTGACGGTCGGCGCGGTGACCCTGCTGGGAGCGACCGCGTCCCGGCGGGGAGGAACGTTGGCCACCGTCGCGGCAACGTGGGTCTGCCTCGGCGGAACGTCTTTGGCGCGCACCGGCCTGGAAATGTCGCGGCTGCTGGAGCGCGGCGACGTCGAGGCCGCCCGGCGGCTGCTGCCGTCGCTGTGCGGGCGCGATCCGGCCCGCCTCGACGCCGCCGGCCTGACGCGCGCGGCGCTGGAATCGGTCGCGGAGAACACCTCGGACGCCCAGGTGGCGCCGCTGCTGTGGGCGGCGGCCGCCGGGGCGCCCGCGGTGCTGGCGTACCGCGGCATCAACACGCTGGACTCGATGATCGGCCACCGCTCCCCGCGCTATCTCCGATTCGGTTGGGCCGCGGCGCGATTGGACGACGCCGCCAACTACATCCCCGCGCGGGCGACCGCGGCGCTGGTGGTCCTGTGCGCACCGCTGGTCTCGGGGTCGCCGTCCGGTGCGTTGCGGGCCTGGCGCGCCGACGCGGCCCGGCATCCCAGCCCCAACGCCGGGGTGGTGGAGGCGGCCTTCGCCGGGGCGCTGGGCGTTCGGCTCGGCGGGCCGACTCAGTATCGCCACGAGCTGCAGATCCGGCCCACGCTCGGGGATGGACGGCCACCCGAGGTGGCCGACCTGCGCCGCGCGGTGACACTGTCGCGGGCGGTCCAAGCGGCCGCCGCCGCGGCGATCGTCGGGCTCGGCTCATTAGTGGGCGCTTAGGGCGTTGAGCGTGAGCCCAGGGAGTTGAGTGTGTATCCAGGGCTTTGCGTGTGGCCGTGTGGCGGGATTTGGGCGCATTTTCCGCCCTGGGTACACACGCAAAGCCCAGGATTCACACGCAAAGTCGCTAGCGGCGGCGGCCGTAGCGGTCGGCCAGCTTTTCCTCGATGGTGACCGGGGCTTTGGCGGCTTGTTGCTTTTCGCGGCGGCGGACCCGCAGCTCGGAGTAGACGAAGTAGCCCAACCCGATCGGCGCGAGGATGCCGAACGAAATCCACTGGATGCCGTAGGACAGGAAGGGGCCGGCATCGAGGTGCGGCACGCCGATCACGCCGAGGCCGCCGGGCTGGTTCTCGACCAATTGCAGATAGGACCCGGCCAGGGGAACTTTGGTCAACGCCGCGACCTGTGCGGTGTTGATCGAGTACACCTGCTGCACACCGTCTCTGACGAAAGGATCCTTGCCCGCCACGGCAGGCTCGGAGTCCCGCAGCCGGGCCGTGATGGTCACCGTCCCGGCCGGCGGGCGGGGGAACGCGGGGACGTGAGACCCCTCCTCGGGCCGCACGTAGCCCCGGTCGACGAGCACGGTGGTGCCGTCGTCGACGACGAACGGTGCCAGCACCTCGAACGCCTGATCCCCCTCGACCACCCGCAGGCGGGCCAGCACCTGCACGTCGGGCAGGTAGTGGCCGGTCGCCGTCACCCGGCGCCATTGCGCGCCCGCGGCCGACGAATCCTGCTGGGGCAAAAAGGTTTTCAGCGGAACCGGCGGGGTGTTGAGCGAGTACTCGATCTGGTGGTTCTCCCGCGACGTCCGGGTGTTCTTTCCCAGCTGCCAGGGCGCGAGCACCATGAAGCACAGGTAGGTGAAGGCGATCACCACCAGCGCCAGGGCTATCCAGCCCGGCCGCAGCAGAAATGCCAAACGACGCATCAACCGTGCCCATTCTCCGCGAGCCGTTCGTCGACCCAGGCGTGCAGGCCGGGCAGGGCGGCCTCGATGACGGTGAAGACGTCCTCGAAGTCGTCGTGGTCGCCGTAGTAGGGGTCCTCGACGTCGAGGGCGTGCCTGCCCGAGCGCGGGTCGAACGACCGCAGCATCCGGATCCGGTCCTCCTCGACACCCAGCTGACGCAGCATCCGAACGTGGTTGCGGCCCAGGGCAACCACCAGGTCCGCGGCGAGGTGATCGTCGTTCAGCTGCGCGGCGCAGTGGGCGGTGGGATAGCCGTGCGCATGCAGCACGCGGGTGGCCCTGTCGTCGGCGCAACTGCCCACGTGCCAATTGCCGGTGCCGGCGCTGGTCACCCGGACGGCATCGCCCAGCCCGCGGCGCTGCAATTGGTCGGCGAACATCTTCTCGGCCATCGGGGAGCGGCAGATGTTGCCGGTGCAGACGAACGTGACGTGCAGGGGTTCAGACACCGAGCGCCCTCCGCAACTCCTCGACGGTCGCGGCGTGGGTCACGCCGGTGAGGCTGAACCCGTCGCCGAAGTCGTCGCGGCCATAGCCCCAGCCGACCACCACCGTGTCGATGCCGTGCGCGGCCGCACCGTGCACGTCGTGACTGCGGTCGCCGACCATCAGCACGCGCTCGGGCAGCGGCTGAAGTTGTTCGAGCGCGTGGGCCAGCACCTCCTCCTTGCTCTTGCGCGAGCCGTCGGGAGCCGCGCCGGCGATCACCTCGAAGTACCCGTCCAGCCCGAAATGGGCGAGGATGCGCCGCGCCGTCGGCTCGAGCTTGGAGGTGGCCACGGCCAGCCGGACACCGGCGGCACGCAGGTCGGCCAGCAGCGGCTCGATGCCGTCGAACAGCGTGTTCATCGCCCAGCCACGCGCGCCGTATTCGGCCCGGAAGGCCGCGATCCCGTCCTCGGCCGCGTCGCCGAACATCGCGCGGAAGGTGTCGTCCATGGGCGGGCCGACGATCTGGGCGGCCAGGTCCCCCTCGGGCACCGCCGCTCCGATGTGCGTGAGCGCGTGCAGGAAGCTGGCCACGATCCCATCCGCCGAGTCGGTCAGCGTGCCGTCGAGATCGAAGATCACGAGCTCCGGTGCGCCCGTCGAGACGCCCGGCGACGATGCGCGACGCATTGCGTCGTGAGGAGGAGGCGGGCAATCGGATGCAGTCCCTGTCACCTCACCATTGTCCTAGATGCCCGCACGCGCTCGCGGCGGCCCACTAGTGTTTCTCGGATGGCGACTCTGAACCCGAGCCCGCCAGCGGCGGCGCGCTATCACGGCGATCAGGCCGTGGCGCCCGGGATGCTCGATTTCGCCGTCAACGTCCGGCACGCGCAGCCGCCGGAGTGGCTGATGCGCCGCCTGGCCGCGCGGCTGCCCGACCTGGCGCGCTACCCGGGCCCGGCGGACGTGCACCGGGCGCAGGACGCGGCCGCCGGGCGGCACGGCCGCACCCGCGGCGAGGTGCTGCCGCTGGCCGGCGCGGCCGAGGGCTTCGCGTTGCTGCCCAACCTGCGCCCGGCGCGGGCGGCGATCGTGGCGCCGTCGTTCACCGAGCCGGCGGTAGCGCTGGGCGCGGCCGGGGTGCCGGTGCGGCACGTCGTCCTGGAGCCCCCGTTCCGCCTGGACGGCGCGCGGGTGCCCGACGACGCCGACCTCGTCGTCGTGGGCAACCCGACGAACCCCACCTCGGTGCTGCACACCCGCGAGCAACTCCTCGCCCTGCGCCGGCCCGGCCGGATCCTGGTGGTCGACGAGGCGTTCGCTGACGCGGTGCCCGGGGAACCGGAGTCGCTGGCCGGCGCCCCGCTGCCCGACGTGCTGGTGCTGCGCAGCCTGACCAAGACGTGGGCGCTGGCCGGGTTGCGGGTGGGCTACGCCCTGGGCGCGCCCGAGCTGTTGGCGCGGCTGACCGCGCGGCGCGCGCACTGGCCGGTGGGGACCTTGCAGCTGACGGCCATCGCGGAGTGCTGCGACCCGCGGGCGGTCGCCGAGGCGGCGGCCGGCGCGCTGCGGTGGGCGGAGCTGCGCGCCGAGATGGTGGCCGGCCTGGCGTCGGTGGGCGCCGACGTGGTGGATGGCCGGGGCCCGTTCGTGCTGTTCCGCCTGCCCGACGCCGCGCGGATACGAAAGGACTTGGAGGGCAAGGGGATTGCGGTTCGGCGGTGCGACACCTTCGTCGGCCTGGACGACGGGTACCTGCGGGCGGCGGTGCGCCGGGACTGGCCACTGCTGATCCAGGCCATCGCGGAGGTGCGGCGGTGAGCGCGCGGCTGGCCGACGTGATCGAGGTGCTCGACGAGGCGTACCCGCCGAGCTTGGCCCAGGCGTGGGATTCGGTCGGCCTGGTGTGCGGCGACCCCGACGACGCGGTGCACTCGGTGACCGTCGCCGTCGACGCGACCCCGGCCGTCGTCGACGAGGTTCCCGATGGCGGGCTGCTGTTGGCCCATCACCCGTTGCTGTTGCGCGGGGTCGACACCGTGGCGGCCAGCACGCCGAAGGGCGCGCTGGTGCACCGCCTGATCCGCACCGGGCGCTCGCTGTTCACCGCGCACACCAACGCCGACTCCGCCTCACCGGGGGTGTCCGACGCGCTCGCCGACGCCCTGGGGCTCACCGTCGAAGCCGTGCTCGAACCGCTCGCGGCGACGAGCGACCTGGACAAGTGGGTCGTCTACGTGCCGCGCGAGAACGCCGACGCGGTGCGCGAGGCCGTGTTCCAGGCCGGCGCCGGCCACATCGGCGACTACTCGCACTGCAGCTGGAGCGTGAGCGGCATCGGGCAGTTCCTGCCGCACGAGGGGGCCTCGCCGGCGATCGGCAGCGTCGGCAGCGTCGAGCGGGTGCCCGAGGACCGGTTCGAGGTCGTCGCACCGGCGCGCGCCCGCGCCGCGGTGCTGGCGGCGATGCGCGCCGCCCACCCCTACGAGGAGCCCGCGTTCGACATCTTCGCGCTGGTGCCCCCGCCCGGTGACGCCGGGGTGGGCCGCATCGGCAGCCTGGCGCAACCGGAACCCCTGCGCGACTTCGTCTCCCGCGTCGGCGCCGCCTTGCCGCCGACCTCTTGGGGGGTGCGCGCGTCCGGTGACCCCGCCGCGCCCGTGTCGCGCGTCGCCGTCTGCGGCGGCGCCGGGGATTCGCTGCTGGCCACCGCGGCGCGCGCCGACGTGGACGCCTATGTCACCGCCGATCTGCGGCACCATCCGGCCGACGAGCATCGCCGGGCCTCGAACGTGGCCCTGGTCGACGTGGCGCACTGGGCAAGCGAATTCCCCTGGTGCGAGCAGGCCGCCGGCATACTGCGGTCCCGGTTCGGGGAGGCGCTGCCCGTTCGGGTGTGCAGCATCCGCACCGACCCATGGGACCTTGGCACTAATAGCGGGGAGAACAGTCATGAAAGCTGAGGTCGCGCAGCAACTTTCACTACTCGAGTTGTCGAAGCTGGATGCGGAGCTGTCCCGCATCGCGCACCAGGCCTCCCATCTGCCCCAGCAGGAGGCCGTCGAGCGGATCCGGGCCGACCACACCGCCGCCGCCGACCGGCTGGGCGCGCTGCGGATTGCACTGGAGGACTTGGACGCCCAGGTGTCGCGGTTCGAGTCGGAGATCGAGGCGGTGCGGCAACGCGAAGACCGGGACCGCTCGATGCTCAAATCCGGTGCGACGGACGCCAAACAACTGTCGGATCTGCAGCACGAGCTCGAGACCCTGCTTCGGCGTCAAACCAGCCTCGAGGACTCGCTGCTGGAGGTGATGGAGCAACGCGAGGAGTTGCAGGCCCAGCTGGATGGCGAGCAGCGCGCCGTCGAGGCGCTGCAGTCCGAACTGGCCGGCGCGCAGGAGGCCCTCGACGCCGCGGTCGCCGAGATCGACGAGGCCCGCCAGGCTCGGTCGTCGCGTCGCGAAACGCTGTCCGCGGGGCTGGATCCCGACCTGTCCGCCCTGTACGAGCGGCAGCGCGCCAGGGGAGGGGCCGGGGCGGGACCGCTGCTGGGGCATCGGTGCGGTGCCTGCCGGATCGAGATCGGCCGCACCGAACTGTCCCAAATCTCGGCCGCGCCCGAGGACGAGCTGGTGCGTTGCCCGGAGTGCGGCGCGATCCTGTTGCGGGTCAAGGGGTTCGACCAGTGAAAGTCGTTGTCGAAGCCGACGGTGGTTCGCGCGGTAATCCCGGACCGGCCGGGTACGGGGCGGTGGTACGCAGCGCGGACCGCTCGACGGTGCTGGCCGAGACCAAGCAGGCCATCGGCGTGGCGACCAACAATGTCGCCGAATATCGCGGGCTGATCGCCGGTTTGGACGACGCCCTGCAGATGGGCGCCACCGAGGTCGAGGCCTTCTTGGACTCCAAGCTGGTGGTCGAGCAGATGTCCGGGCGGTGGAAGGTCAAGCATCCCGACCTGATCGAGCTGCACGCGCAGGCGCGAAAGCTGGCCTCGCGGTTCGACCGGGTCTCCTACGCCTGGGTGCCGCGGGCCCGCAATTCGCACGCCGATCGATTGGCCAACGAGGCGATGGACGCCGCCGCGGGTATCGACGAGTCGGCGGAGCCCGCGAAAAGCGTTGCGGCCGAGGCCAGGACGTCGCCCGGCTGGACCGGGGCGCGGGGCACGCCGACCCGGCTGCTGTTGCTGCGGCACGGGCAGACGGAGCTGTCGGCGGAGCGGCGCTACTCGGGGCGCGGCAATCCGGCGCTGACGGACGTGGGTCGCCTGCAGGCAAGTGCGGCGGCGCGATACGTGGCGGAGCGCGGCGGGATCGCCGCGGTGATCTCCTCGCCGCTGCAGCGGGCCTACGACACGGCGGCGGCGGCCGCCAAGGCGCTCGGGCTGGACGTCACGGTCGACGACGACCTGATCGAGACCGATTTCGGGGCGTGGGAGGGGCTGACGTTCGCCGAAGCGGCCGAGCGCGATCCGGAACTGCACCGGCGCTGGTTGCGCGACACCAGCACGACACCGCCGGGCGGGGAGAGCTTCGACGCCGTGCTCGACCGGGTGCTTCGGGTTCGCCAGCGGATCATCGAAGCGCACCAGGGCGCGACGGTGCTGGTGGTGTCCCACGTGACGCCCATCAAGATGCTGCTGCGGCTGGCGCTGGACGCCGGGCCTGGCATCCTGTACCGGCTACACCTTGACCTGGCGTCGCTGAGCATCGCAGAGTTCTATTCGGATGGGGCGTCGTCGGTGCGGCTGGTGAACCAGACGGGTTACCTCTAAACGGGGAAGAGGGGAATCGATGCAGCCGGCTCAACCAACCGAGGAATCCGTTCCGGCGGACGTGCGCGCCCGGGTGATGGTGGCGGCGCTCGACGAGCTGACCCGCTGGGGTGTGGAGCGGTTCAGCATCGAGGCTCTGGCGGAGCGCCACCGGCTCGATCCCGCGATGATCTACCGCTACTGGGGCAACCGGCAGCGACTTATCGTCGCCGCGGCCCTGGCCGATGCGGAGGCCTACAGCTCAATAGCCGACACCGGCTCGCTGCGCGGGGATCTGCAGGCGTTGGCCCGAAAGCTGGCCGACCGCATCAACAGCGAGGCGGGCCGCGCGTTCATGCGGGCGCTGGTGATGGAGCGTCGTGGACCGCACGACGAAGAGACGCGAATGAAGGTGTGGGAGGCCCGTTTTGCCGTGGTCCGGGAGGTCATCGACCGGGCCAGGAAGCGGGGCGATTTGCGTGACGACGTCAACACCCTGGCCGCCGTGCAGATCGTCCTGGCGCCGCTAAACGTTCGCGCCCTCTACTCCGACGCGCTCATCGACGATCGCTACTGCGACGCGGTCGCCGACATGGCGTGGCACGCGCTGGTCAAGCGGGCGTGAACTCGACCGGCAGGAGCAGCCCGCCCCGCGGGGGGTCGAATTCGTGTGTGGTCACGAGGCTTTGACCGTCTCGGTGTCGCGTCCGGACCGCAGTACAGTGCCGGGCAGGGCGCCGGTGGCGGCGCCGCCGCGGCAGACCTCGACGCCGCCGACGAGGACCGAGGTGATCCCGTATGCGTCGGCGACCAGCCGCGGCGCGCCCGCGGGCAGGTCGTAGCGCGTGCGTTCGGGACCGTGGTCGACGGTGGCCGGGTCGAACAGGACCAGGTCGGCGTGCCAGCCGGGTTCGATGCGGCCGCGTTCGGTCAGCCCGTAGAACCGGGCCGGCACGTCGGTGATCAGCCGGACGGCGTCCTCGAGCGTGACCACCTGATGCTCGCGGACGCCTTTGCTCAGCAGCGCGGTGGTGTAGATGGCGCCGCACATCATGTCGAGGTGCGCGCCGGCGTCCGAGCCGCCGATCACCGCGCCCGGGTGGTGCCACACCTCGGCGCGCAGTTTCCAGTCGGCCGCGTCATCGCCGGTCAGCGACGGCGAGAGGCCGGTGCGCAGCTCGTCGGCGACCACGATGTCCAGCAGCGTGTCGAAGGCCTCGCCACCCCGGGCGGCGGCGACCTCGCCGACGCTGCGGCCGGTCGCGTCGGCGTTCTCGGGTGCGAACGTCTCGACGATGACGAGCCGGTCCCATTGCGCCAGGCCGCGCAGCATGCCGGCCTCCTTCGAGGCGGCGCCCTCGGCGAGGCGCCGGCGCACCGCCGGATCGGCAAGCGCGACAAGGCGTTCGGGAACCGGCAGGTGCATCGTGTCGCGCCAGCCGGGCAGCCCGTCGAGCACGAAGCCGGAGAGGAACGACAGCCGGATCTTCATGGCCTGCGGCAGGGTGAGCGCCACCACCCGGCCGCCGCGCTGGGTCGAGGCGTCGTAGGCGCGCAACTGGCGCTCGTGCCCGGCGGGGTTGGCCGCCGAGACGCCCAGCAGGTTCCAGTTCAGCGGGCGGTCGGCGGCCTTCGACATGTCGCTGAGTAGCGCGATGTCGTCGTCGGTGAAGCCCGACAGACAGCCGGCGATGATGGCCTCGAGCGTGGTGCCCGGGTGGTCGCGGAGCGCCGCCGCGAGTGTCACCAGCTCCTCGCGCGACGCGCTGCGCGACGGCACCGGCTGACCGGCACCGTCGTTGTGGGTGGGCGACTGGCTGGTCGACAGCCCGAGCGCGCCGGCGCCGAGCGCGTCGTGCAGCACCGCGACCATCTTTTGGATCTGATCGGGGCTCGCCTCGGCGCCGACGGCGTCGCCGCCCATCGCGGCCAGCCGCAGCGCCGAATGACCGACCAGGAAACCGGCGTTGACCGCGGTGTGGCCGTCGAGGCGGTTCAGCCAGTCGCCGAACGATGCCCAGCCCCAATCCAGGCCGGCCCGCAACGCGTCCAGGGGCATCCCCTCCACCCGCGCCAGCATCCGGGTGAGGTAGTCGTGCTGGTCGGGAGCCGCGGGCGCCAGCGTGAAGCCGCAGTTGCCGCCGAAGACGGTGGTGACGCCGTGCTGCACCGACGGGCTGGCGGTCGGGTCCCAGAACAGCTGCGCGTCGTAGTGGGTGTGCAGGTCGACGAAGCCCGGCGCCAGCGTCTGCCCTTGGGCGTCAACGGTTTTGGCGGCGATGTCATCGGTTTCGCCAACGGCGACGATGCGCCCGTCGCTGACGCCGACGTCGCCGTGGCGGGCGGGCGCGCCGGTGCCGTCGACGATCTCGGCGTCGCGGATGAGCAGATCCAACATGGCAGGCCTCCTACGCCGTCGCGAGCCACCCGTCATCGGGCAGGGGGTGGCGGAACAGCTGCGCCGCGTTGCGGTGGGTGATCCGGGCCGCGTCCTGTTCCGACAGGCCGGCGACGTTGCGCGCCACCACTTCCTGGGTGTCGGGCCACGTCGAGTCGGCGTGCGGGTAGTCGCTTTCGACGAGGATGCGGTCGGCCCCGATCGCGTCTAGCGCGCCGAACGCGTGCGGGTCGTCGATCGAACAGAACCAGAAGTTGCGGCGCATTACCTCGCTGGGCAACAGGTCGCTCTTCCAGGCCCCGCCCTCGTGGCCCGAAGCGCTATGGGCCAGAACGTAATCGGCGCGGTCGCCGAGCATGGCCGCCCAGCCGAGTCCGCCCTCGGCCAGGGTGATGTTCAGCCTCGGGAACCTAACCGGGATGCCCGACCACAGCATGTCCGCGCACGCGACGAGGCCGTTCACCGGGAACAGGGTGGTGATGGTCTCAAAGGGCGTGTCCGGGGCGGGGATTGGTGCCCACTGCGCGGAGCCGGTGTGCAGGCACACCACGGTGCCGGTCTCCTCGCAGGCGGCGAAGAACGGATCCCACGCCCCGCTGTGCAGGCTCGGGATCCCGCATTGGGCCGGCAGCTCGGGGAAGCTGACCGCCTTGAAGCCGCGCGCGGCGTTGCGGCGGACCTCGTCGGGCGCGAGTTGCGGGTCGGCCAGCCACGGCAGCTGCAGCGGGATGATCCGGTCGGGGTACGCGCCGGCCCACGCGTCGAGGTGCCAGTCGTTCCACGCCCGCAGGGTGGCCAGGCCCAGCTCCAGGTCGTCGCTCTTCCAGAAGACGGTGCCGGCGAACCCGGCGATCAGCGACGGGAAGTTCAGGGATGCCCAAATGCCGGCGAGGTCCATGTCGGCGATCCGGGCGTCGACATCCCAACAGCCGGGCCGCATTTCGTCGAAGCGGGCGGCTTCCATGCTCCATTCCTCGCGCGGGCGGCCGATCACCGCGTTGAGGCCGATGTTGGGATACTCGCGGCCCTCGTAACGCCACACCTGCCGCCCGTCGTCCGTCTCGACGACCTTCGGGGCGCGGTCGGACAGGGCCGCGGGGAGCCGGCCGATGAACAGATCGGGCGGCTCGATGACGTGGTCGTCCACCGAGATCACGACGTGTTGTCGCTGCCGGGGATCGGGGTCTGGCAGCAGCGCCATACGTTCTGACTATCGTCGGTTTTCCCGCGCTGTCAATGCTATCTATGCAATCAATATGAAGTTGGCGCGCATGTGCGGTGGGGGCGTTTCTGTGTGAGCCCAGGGCGCCACCCGTGCACACGCGACGCCCTGAGCGCACACCCGATCGGGCCTTAGTGCCCGGGGTCGAATTCGATCGGTAGGGTCATCGGTCCGCTCAACCCGGTGAGGGGCTTCCACGGGGCCGGACCGCCGCGGCGGGCGTTTGGCATGCGGCGCGTCATGATCGCCAGGGCCTCGGCGAGTTCGAGCCGGGCCAGGTTGGCGCCCAGGCAGTAGTGCATGCCGGCGCCGAACGTCTGCATCGGCGGGGCGCCTTCGCGGGTGATGTCGAGCCGGTCGGGGTCCTCGTAGACGGCGGGGTCGCGGTTGGCCGCCGCCGTGTTGGCGATGACCAGTGTGCCGGCCGGGATGACCACCCCCGCGATTTCGACGTCCTCGAGGGCGGTGCGCAGCGTGGCGGCCGCGATCGGTGAATGCCGCATCGTCTCTTCGACCGCGTTGCTGGCGAGCTCGGGATGCCGGGCCAGCAGCTCCCACTGGTCGGGGTGTTCGCACAGCGCCTGCACGGAGGCCGCCAGCTGGTTGCGGGTGGTGTCGGTGCCGGCGATCAGCAGGCCCGCGGCTAGCATCCGCAGCTCGTCGGCGCTGAGGCGATCGCCGTCGTCCTCGGCGCGGATCAGATCAGAGATCAGGTCGTCGGTTAGCGTGTGGCGCCGCTGGGCGACCATGTCGTCGATGTAGGCGTCGAGTTCGTCCCATGCGGCCAGGATGGTGCGCTCGTGGGCGCCGGCGTCCCAGCTGAAGGCCTTGAAGATGTCGTCGGTCCAGTCCGAGAAGAGCTGCCAATCCTCGGCCGGGGCGCCGAGAAGCGCGCAGATGATGGGGATCGGATATTGACGGGCGATCTCGGTGACGACCTCGCAGCGCCCGGTTGGTGTGTGGCGGTCCACCAGGTCGGTGATCACCTCGATGATCGTTGTGCTCAGCCGCGCGGTGGCTCGTGGCGTGAAGGCTTTGGACACCAGTCGTCGCAGCCGGTGGTGCGCGGGCCCGTCGAGGCTGATCAGGCTGCTTGCGACCCGCTCCCACAACGGTCCGCTGGTGATGCCCTGGGAGGCCAGGAACATGCCCTGGGGAAGGCGGAATCGGGGGTCGCGCAGCACGGTCCGCACCAGCTCGTAGGTCAGCAGCTCGGGCCCGTGCGGGCCGATCGCGATGGGGGCCTGGCGCCGCGCCGCGTGGAGGATTTCATGCGCCTCATCGGGGCTCTGGCAATGCTCGTAATCGATTGTCGGTAGGCCGGCGTCAAACACGTTCGGGTGAATCGGCGCATCAACCGCGATGGTCATGGTGGTCCCCAGAGGTCGTCGGTGAAGTGCTTTCACCAGCAAGTCTTGGTGGTGGGGGACCGCGTCACACGCGTAGTCGACTACCCCAGTTTCGGTGACGGAGAGTGCTTCCTGGGCTGTCGGTGTGAGCCCAGGGCGCCCTGCGTGCACACGCGAAATCCCTCAGTGCACACTCAAAATTCGCCGGCAGACCGCGGGAAGGAACACCATGACCGAGCTCATCGATCCGACCAAGACATTCCGGCTCATCGAAGAGCGGATCGCGAAGACGACCAATCCACGCCACCTGCTGATGCTCGGGAGGCTGCTGGACCACGCGAAGGGCGAGGCGCAATTGGATCTTGATCTCGTGATGTCAACGCTGACCGCGGACCCGCGTTACATTGCCTGGGGAGCGCCCGCCGACATGAGTCCGGTGGGACGGCAAGCAGTCCGAAGCTTCTACGAAGACACGATTGTGAAAGGCGGCCAGTGGTACCTCGAGCTGGACATGGACCGCATCGTCGTTGACGACGACACCATCGTCACCGAGGGCGTTCTGCGCTCGCTTTACTACGGTGCCGACGCGGCATCGCGGGGCTTTCCCGTTGACGACCAAGACGGCTTCTATCTGCTGACGCTGCGGATGTTGGTCGTCTGGCCGTTCGACGCCGACGGCTTCATCAAGGGCGAGGAAACCTACAGCGCCATTACGACGCCGGACTTCCTCACGCAGATCGAGGCATCCGAGGTTCCGCAGAAGTTCCGCGACTTCGTCGGCGCACGCTGAAGGCCGCCGGCGATTTTCGACCGTTCCTGGCCGGACGTGGCTAGCATTGTTTGCTAGGAACAGCAAAGCGAGCGTTCGGCAAGAGGCAACATGACGAGGACAGCCAAGATCGTCGCCGCCTTCTCGACCTGCACTGTCTTCGCAACGGCTCTCGGCGTAGTTTTTGGTTTTGCCGCGCACGCGGACAATTCGGGCAACGCGGTGTACAGCGGCGTTAGCCGGCTTCGCCAGACATGCGGTGTGATCACCGATGACCCGCGTTTGACGGCATCAGCGCAGCGGCACGCCGATGACATGCTGGCGAACGGTGTGAACGGCCATATCGGTTCGGACGGCTCTTCACCGCAGACGCGTATCAGGGATGCGGGCTACGTCCCGGCCAGCTACACGGGTGAGGTTGTCTATTGGGGCACCGGATCCGCTGCGAGTCCGAGCGTGGCGCTCGACCAGTGGATGGGGAGTCCCCCGCACCGAGCGATCATCCTGAATTGCGCATTCACCGCGGTCGGCTTCGCGACCGCCTCGGACGGCAATAAGATGACCGCCGTCGGTGACTTCGCGGCTCCCTAAACGCCACCACCGGACTTGTAGCATCCTTGTATGAAAAGGACTTTCGTCGTCACGCTCGCGTTCGGGGTGATCGTCGCGCTGTTCGGTCTCATCTGGGCGCTCCAGGGATTCGGGGTGCTTCTCGGTAGCCCGATGAGCAACACCACAACCTGGTCCATCATCGGTCCGATCACCGTGCTGATCGGCATCGTTATCGCGGTGCTCAGTTGGCGGAAACTCTCGTCGAAATAACGAATCACCGCTCCGACACGGTGAAGTCCACCGTGTGCCAGCCCGTAGCGCCGTCCGGGACGCTACCGACCTGATCCGGCGTTTGGGTGGCTCCGGTGTTATCGGTGGCGCGCACGGTGATGGTATGTCTCCCAGGATTTTTCGCCTGCCACGGGAAGCGCCACAGCCGCCATGTGTCGTTGGAATAGCTCGCGCCCTGCTCGGCGGGCTGCCACCCGCCATCGTCGATGCGAACCTCCACGGCCCGCACGCCGCGGTTCTGTGCCCACGCCACCCCGCCGAACACCACGGGCCCCACCGGCACCTGCTGGCCACCCCTCGGCACGTCGATCCGCGACTCGGTCTTGACGGGTGCACGCGGCGCCCAGCCCTGTCGCGTCCAGTACGCCTTCGCCTTGTCGAAGCGAGTCAGCTCCAAATCGACGACCCACTTGGTCGCCGACACGTAGCCGTAGAGGCCGGGCACCACCAGCCGGGCCGGATAGCCGTGCTCGACCGGTAGCGGCTGACCGTTGAGGCCCACCGCCAGCAGCGCGGCGCGGCCATCGGTGAGCGCCTGCACGGGCGTGCCGGCGGTAAACCCGTCGATCGACGTCGAGAGCACCATGTCGGCGTCGGCGTGCACGCCGGCCGCCGCCAGCAGATCGGCCACCCGGTAGCCCGTCCAGACGCCCGTCGAAATCAGGCTTCCACCAACGGGATTCGACACGCAGGTCAAGGTCGCCACCGTTTCGACGACGTCGAAGCGGTCCAGGTCATCGAAGCTGTAGCTGGCTTCGCGGTCCACCATGCCGTGGACGCGCAGCCGCCAATCACCGTGGCTGAGTTGGGGAACGGTCAGCGCGGTGTCCACGCGGTAAAAGTCGGCGCTGGAGGTGATAAAGCTCGGCAGCGCAACGCCATTCGGTTGCACGTCGGCGGGTATCGGCGGCGCGGTCGTGCGCGGCCGGGGAAGCGCGAAGCCGGTGCGGTCGGCGGCCACGGAATGCACCAACCGCGTGACCACCGCGCCCGCCACACCGCTCACGACTCCCAAACCGAGCAATCCCAGCATGACCAACCTGCGCCTGCCCGCGTCCGGATCGGCGTCCGGGTCACCGGCGCTCGACCAGATCCGGCGGGTGAGTAGGCGAAGGGTCGCCACGCCGCAGGCGGCGCCGGCAACGGTGGGAATGGTGTCCAGCGCCGTCGCACCCTGCCGCGACAACACCGCGAGGCAGCCGAGGACGCCCGCCGCGGCGATCGTGGCGCTGCCGAGCGGGCGGCGCGGCGTCTCGAGGGTCCCGGCGATGGCGGCGATCGTGGCGATCGCCACGAGCACCACGACGCCCAGGAAGGGCTTGTCCAGCGAGCCCAGGGTCTGAATCGCCCACTCTTTGACGGGCCCCGGCGTCACGTCGACGGCCACCGAGCCGACCGCGGCGCGTGCATCGGCCCGCGCGCCGAACGGGATGCCCGCCAGCTCGGCCACCCCGAGCGAAACGGATGCGGCGGCGACGCCGGCGATCATGCGTTCGTTCGACGGGGCGACGGCCATCGAGCCACTCTACCCGCGTTGCCGCGTTGCCACGGGGCCGCAAAGACCTTGCCGTGCAGGCGAACCGGCCCTACCACCACGGAGCCGTCGACCCCGCGGCGCGGCAATGGGAGGCAAGGCTGGCACGGCTCGCCTCGAAATGGGCCGAATACCAGCCTAAACTTGCCGAAACGAAAAAAGTGATTTAGCCCCCGACGCCCTGGCCAGCCGCCTATCTTGGGCTTTGTAGGCTCGGGGGACGCATGGGAGCGTAAGACTTGACCGCGATCCGCCGAACCACCCGTTCGTCGATTCCGGATGTCTTCAAGCGCTTGGACTTTGGTGGCGAGCCGTGACGAGCGCGACGGCGGCCGAACAGGTCGACAGCGAAAACCCGTGGCCAGGCCTCGATTCTTTCGAGGAATACGCGCACGCGTTCTTCCACGCGCGCGGCCATGAATCGACATCACTGCTGAGTCACGTCCTCGACGCCCCGGCCACCCTCCTGTACGGACGGTCGGGCCTGGGCAAGACGTCGCTGCTGCGCGCGGGCCTGTTCCCGTTGCTGCGCGAGCGCCATTTTCTGCCGGTCTACGTGCGCTTCGACCTCGCGCCGGGCGCCGCGCCGCTCACTCGCCAATTGCGGCAAGCGGTCCGCGACTCGATTCGAGACAACGATCCTCCTTCGGAGGCCGAATCTCTCTGGGAGTATCTGCATCGCGACGACTTTCGGCTATGCGACGAGCAGGGCGATCCGCTTACGCCGGTGATCGTCCTCGATCAGTTCGAGGAGCTCTGTGCGCCCGGTCAGCGGGTCGCGGATCTCGTTCGGGAATTCAGGAATGAGCTTGGTGAGCTGGCCGAGCGCACCGGCAATTACAAGCTGGTGGTCTGCCTGCGCGAGGAATATCTGCCCGAACTCCAGGGGTGGCGCGAGCTGGTCGCGGCGATCAGGCATTCGCGGA
This sequence comes from Mycobacterium sp. 1554424.7, assembly GCF_001665295.1. Taxonomy (GTDB): domain Bacteria; phylum Actinomycetota; class Actinomycetes; order Mycobacteriales; family Mycobacteriaceae; genus Mycobacterium. Next base: position 26,182 of record NZ_LZSE01000107.1, read on the forward strand.
TGCGGCTGCTGCCCATGGGGGCGAGCGAGGCCCTCGATGCGGTGCACAAGCCGGCCGAAGAGATGATGCCCCGGTCGCTGGCGCGCCGGGTGGTCGGGATCGTCGCGGGCGAGGACCTGCGCCGCGCCGGCGGTACCGCAATCGGCCATATTGGCCCCGACTTCGACGCTTCGGGCGATGATTCGGGGACTCCCCGGATAGAACCCGCGCTGCTCAGCGTGTTCTGCCGCGAACTCAACGAGGAGCGGAAGCGGCGCGGACAGAGCCACTTCGACGAGCTGCTGGTCGAGGACGCCAAGCGCGACATCCTGTCGAACTATTACCTGTCATGCGTGCGTGACCTTCCGCCGCGCGTCGCGCAGTTCATCGAGTCCGAGCTGATCACCGAGAAGGGATTTCGTGACAGCTACGTCCGCGAGGAAGCGGTGCCGTCGCGTCTCACCGACGGCGAACTGGACCGGCTGATCGGGTCGCGGCTGCTACGGCTCGAGGAACGCTACGGCGCCCTGCGCATCGAACTCGCGCACGACGCGCTGACCGATGTGATCCGCGAACACCGAGACCGGCGGCGCGCCGGAAAGGTGAACGGCGCCTTGGCATCCCGCGTAGGCGGCCAGCAAGCCGGGCTGGAAGCCGCCCAGCGGCGCGCGGCCGCGTTGCGGAAACGCTCGCGGGTCCTGCTGGTCGCGCTGGCGGTCACCGCCGTCGTCGCCCTGGTCGCCGTGATGCTTGGCGTGCAGGCCGTCCAGGGCCGACACGAGGCGCAGAGCCAGCTGCACCAGAAGCTGCTCACCCAGCGGCAGATCCTGATCGCCGAGGCGCAGGACATGCTGGCCGGCACCCAGCCCGGCGGTGACGCGCGGGCGTTCCAGCAGATCCTCGCCGCGCGCGCCCTGCTCACGCCGCCCGACGACGGCCCGCTCTACACCGCGGTGGCCCAGCGAGCCAGCACCCTCAAGATCATCACCGGCCACACCGGCGCGGTAAACGGTGTGGCGTTCAGCCCCGACGGGCACCGGCTGGCCAGCGTCGGCCTGGACAAGACGGTGCGTCTGTGGAACGCCGACACCGGTCAACAGGTCGGCGCCCCGATGACCGGTCATCAGGACAACATCATCGGGGTGGCGTTCAGCCCCGACGGGCGCCGGGTGGCCTCGGCGAGCATGGACAAGACGGTCCGGATATGGGACGCCGACACGGGCCATCCGGTCGGCGCGCCCCTACGCGGTCACACCGGTTCGGTGTTGGGTGTGGCGTTCAGCCCGGACGGGAACTGGCTGGCCACCGCGAGCAGCGATCGGACCGTGCAGTTGTGGGACGTCCGGGCCGGCTACTCGCCCGGTCCCCGCCTCGTCGGCCACACGGGCTCGGTGGTCAGTGTGGCGTTTCGCCCCGACGGGCAGCGGTTGGCGACCGCCAGCGACGACCAAACACTTCGCCTCTGGGACGCCCGGACTGGCCAACCGCTCGGCGCCCCCCTGGTCGGCCACATCGGCCCGGTGCTCAGCGTCGCGTTCAGCCCCGACGGGCACCGGCTGGCTTCGGCGAGCATGGATACGACGGTCCGGCTATGGGACGCCGACACCGGCCAGGCGCTCGGCGGGCCGCTCAGCGGCCACAACGGGCCGGTGCAGGGGGTGGCTTTCGGCCCGGACGGACACCGCGTGGCCAGCGCGGGCGCCGACCAGACCGTTCGGCTGTGGGACGCCGACACCGGCCGCGACCTCGGCCCGGCGTTCGTCGGCCACACCGGCATCGTGAACGGCGTGGTGTTCAGCCCCGACGGACGCCGGCTGGGCACCGCCAGCGGCGACGGCACGGTCCGGCTGTGGGACGCCGGCGAGCCGTTCGGCGCGCCGCTGGTCGGCCACACCGGCAAAGTGAACAGCGTGGCGTTCGGTCCCGACGGGCGCCGGCTGGCCTCGGCCGGTGACGACCAGACCGTGCGGCTGTGGGACGCGGGGACCGGCCAGCCGGTCGGGGCGCCGCTGGTCGGCCACACCGGCCCGGTCCTCAGTGTGGCGTTCGGTGCCGACGGGCGCCGGCTGGCGTCGGCCGGTGACGACCAGACCGTGCGGCTGTGGGACGCGGGGACCGGCCAGCCGGTCGGGGCGCCGCTGGTCGGCCACACCGGCCCGGTGCTGAGCGTCGCCCTCAGCCCCGACGGGCGTCGGCTCGCCTCGGCCGGCGCCGACAAAACGGTGCGGCTCTGGGACGCCGACACCGGCAGGTCGATCACCACCCTTACCGGCCACACCGGCAAAGTCGACAGCGTGGCGTTCAGCCCGGACGGGCGCCGGCTGGCCTCGGCCGGCGCCGACAAGACAGTGCGGCTGTGGGACGCCGGCACCGGCCAACCCGTCGCCGTCCTCACCGGTCACGCCGGCCCGGTGCTCAGTGTGGCGTTCAGCCCCGACGGGCGGCGGCTGGCCACCGCGAGCGACGACCAAACGGTGCGGCTGTGGGACACCGGAACCGGACAACCGGTCGGCGACCCCCTGAAAGGAAACGGCGACACCGTCAACGCCGTGGCCTTCAGCCCCAACGGGCGACGCCTGGCCACCGCGGAAAGCGAAGGCACGCTGCAACTTTGGGACGCGACCACCGGCCAACCGTTCGGCGCATTCCTCGAGGGCCACACGGGCCCGGTGCTCGGCGTGGCGTTCAGCCCCGACGGGCGGATGCTGGCCTCCGCGGGCACCGACGGCACGGTGCGGCTATGGCCGGCGGACGCCTCGCCGGAGATGCTGTGCGCGAAGCTGACCTCCAACATGAGCCGCCAGCAGTGGCGGGACTGGGTGTCGCCGGATATGGGCTACGTCAAGCTCTGTCCGGGACTGCCCATCGCGGGCAGCGGCTAACTCGGCACCGGATGCCGGACGAAGGTCCGCGGCTGGGTGAACGCCCGGATCCCGTCGACGCCGAGTTCCCGACCAAGACCGGACTGGCCGCAGCCGCCGAACGGAAGTCGCGGGTCCTGCGCGGCCAACCCGTGGCAGTTGACGCTGACCGTGCCCGCGACGAGCCGGCTCGTGATCCGGTCGGCGAGTGCGTCGTCGCCGGTCCAGATCGACGCGGTGAGGCCGAATTCCGTTGCGTTGGCGGCGGTTACGGCCTCCTCGATCTCGTCGTAGCCGAAGATCGGCAGCACCGGACCGAACTGCTCCTCGGTGGCCAGCCGCGAATCCGGGGCGAGGTCGGTGACGACGGTCGGCAGCGCGAAGTAGCCACCGGCGTCGGCGTCGGCCGCACGGATCCGACCCGCCGTGCGCACGCAAGCGCCCTGGGCCGCGGCGTCGTCGAGCAGCGCGGCGACCCGGTCGCGCCCGGCGGCGGTGTGCAGCGGGCCGAGCGTGGTCTCCTCGGCGAGGCCGTCGCCGATCACCTCGCGCTCGCAGCGCGCCAGCACCGCCTCGGCCAGCTCGCCGACCCGCTGGGCGGGCGCGTACAGCCGCTTGATCGCCATGCAGACCTGGCCGCCGGTGGTGTAGGTCGCCGTCACCAGCCGTTCCACCAGCTCGTCGGTGACCTCGATGTCCGGCGCGATGATCGCGGCGTCGTTGCCGCCGAGCTCGAGCAGCACCGGGGTGAGGCGCGGCGCGGCGGCCGCCATCACGGCGCGCCCGGTGGCCACGCCGCCGGTCAGCGAAATCAGGTCGATGCCCGGGTGGGTGACCAGCGCCTGGGCCAGCTCGCTGCCTGGTCCGGACAGGACGTTCACCACGCCCGGCGGCAGCGCCGCGGCCAGAGCCCCGGCGAGCTGCAGCGCCGCCAGCGGACAACTGGGCGGAACCTTGACGACGGCGGTGTTGCCCGCCGTCAGCGCCGACGCCAGCTTCGTTATCGTCAGCGCCAGCGGCCAGTTGAACGGGAGCACCAGCGCGGCCACGCCGAACGGCTCTCGGTGCAGTCGCGGGTAAACCGAACCGGGGTCGACCTGTTCTGGCGCCAGCGCCGCCTCGGCCATCGAACCGATCAGCGCGGCGAGCCCGGGCCCGGTGCTGATCTCGAAGTTCGCCTCGGTGAGCACCTTGCCGTGCTCGCGGGTGTACAGCCGCGCGCCGTCGCGGGCGGCCAGCTGTTCGGCGGCCGCGGCCGCGGCGACCGAGACGGCGGCGACCCGCTCGGCGACACCCAGCGCCCGCCACTCAGGCGCCGCCCGCCTCGCCGCCGCCACCGCGGCGTCGAGTTGGGCGCGGTCGGCCGCGGGCGCCTGCCCGACGACCTCGGCCGGCCGGGCCGGGTTGTGGACGGGGTAGGTGCCGGCGGCGCCTCCGTGCGCCTGGCCGCCGATCGTCAATACCGAATCCGTGGCCGGCGCGTTGCGGACCGTCGTCGTCATTGCCCGTCTCCCTTGACCGAAGGCATTTGTCCCGCCATCGTATGTCGCTATGACGCAGATCACAGGTGCGGTCCGATGAAAGCCGTCGTGCTGCGCGAGGTCGGGCGACCCACGGCGGTGGAGGAGCTCGCGTTGCGGCCCCTGGGCCGCCACGAGGTCCGGGTGCGGCTGCACGCCAGCGGCGTGTGCCACAGCGATCTGTCGTTGCGCGACGGGGCGATACCGACGCTGCTGCCGTCGACGCTGGGGCACGAGGGCGCCGGGGTCGTCGCCGAGATCGGCGCCGATGTCACTACCGTCAGCCCGGGCGACCACGTGGTGCTGACGTGGAACGTGCCCTGCCGCTGCTGCCCGCATTGCCTGCGCGGCGAGGCCCAACTATGCGTGCACGGGTACGACCACGCCTACGGCGGGCCGTACGCCGAGGGCGCCGGCGCGCCGGTGTGGCCGGGAATGGGTGTCGGGTCGCTGGCCGAGGAGACGCTGCTGCCGGCCGCGGCGGTGGTGCCGGTCGACGAGTCACTGCCGCTCGACCTTGCCGCGCTGCTGGGCTGCGGCGTCACCACCGGGGTCGGCGCGGTGATGCGCACGGCGGCCGTGCGTCCGGGGGAGAGCGTGCTCGTGATCGGTTGCGGCGGTGTGGGTTTGGCCGCGATCCAGGGCGCGCGGCTGGCCGGCGCGGCGCCGATCATCGCGGCCGACCGGGCCGCCGGTCAGCTTCCCGCCGCGGTGGCCAATGGGGCGACTGACACCGTCGACGCCGGGGAGGCCGACCTCGTCGCCGCCGTGCGCGACCTCACCGGGGGCCTCGGGGTCGATCACGGAATCGAGGTGGTGGGCAAGCCGGCCACGATGCGCCTGGCCTACGAGGCCACCCGCCGCGGCGGCAAGGTGACGCTGGTCGGCGCCGCCGGGATCGCCGAGGAGGTCACGTTTCCCGCGCTGTCGTTGATGGCCGACGGCAAGGCGATCCAGGGCAGCGTCTACGGCGCCAGCGACCCGGCGCGCGACATCCCGGTGCTCGCCGCGCTGGCCCAGCGCGGCAAGCTCGACCTGGAAGCGTTGGTCACGCGGCGGATCGGCATCGACGACGTCGAGGCCGCGTTCAGCGACATGACCGCCGGGCGCGGCGCGCGCAGCGTGGTGTGCTTCGCGTAACCCCTAGGGCGACAGGGTGATTGCCTGCTCCGGGCAGTTCTGCTCGCCGACCGCGGCCTGCGCTTCGAGTTCGCCCGACACTTCCTCGACGCGCACGACGCAATGACCCACCTCGTCGGCGTCGTACACGTCGGGCGCCAACGTGTAGCAGCGGCCGTGCCCCGTGCAGAGGTCCGGGTCGACGATGACGCGACTCATGACGGCGGGAACACCAGCGGCAGCGACTCCACCGACCGCAGCGCTGCGGTATAGGTCAGCTGCGTGCCGGGCTTGACCTCGTAATCCGGGATGCGGCGGTGGAATTCGCGCAGCGCCACCCGCAGCTCCATGCGGGCCAAGTGGGAGCCGAGGCAGCGGTGCGGGCCACCGCCGAACGCGCGGTGCCGGTTCGGGCTGCGGCTGAAGTCCACCAGCTCAGGGTCGGGGAACTCGGCGGGGTCGGTGTTGGCCGCGCCGAGCAGCGGGCTGATCCGTTCGCCCTTGCTGATGGGGCACCCGCCCACCTCGGTGTCCTGGATGCAGACGCGGGCCACGCCCGGCACGGGCGTCTCCCAGCGCAACAGCTCCTCGATGGCGCTCGGCAGGATGTCGGGCTGCTCGACGAGCTGCCGACGGTGCTCGGGGTGGCGGGCCAGGAACACGAAGAAACAGTCCAGGGAGTCGGTGACGGTGTCCAGCCCCGCGATCAGGAACAGGATGCAGATGTCGAGCAGCTCCTCGCGGGTCAGCGGTTTGCCTTCCACGCTGGCCGCGATCATGGCGGACAGCACGTCGTCGCGGGGGCTGGCGATGTGGTCGTCGATGGCGCGTTCGAAGTACTCGTAGATCTGTTGCGCCGTGGGAGCGCCGGACTCGTGGCGGCGATCGAAGCCCGCGTCGCCCTCCGGCCGGATGATGCCGTCCTTCCACTGAAGGAACTGGTCGAGGTCCTCCAGCGGCAGGCCGAGCAGCTGCAGGAAGACGGTGCAGGGGAGGGGAACCGCGAACTCCTCGTGGAAGTCGCATTCGCCCCGTCCGGCGAAGCGGTCGATCATCTCGTTGACCAGCTGGCTGACTTGGGGCTCACGCCGGGCCATCTCCCGCGGGGTGAACAGCGGGTCGAGGACGCGGCGGTACTTCGCGTGATCGGGCGGGTCGATTTGCAGCGGGATCATCGGCCGGACGTTGCCGAGGTCGACGGCGTCCATGTTCGAGGAGAACAACTCGGTGTGTTTGAGGGCCATCTCGATGTCGGCCAGCCGACTGAGGACCCACGCCGACGGCGAGCGGAACACCGGAGTGGTTTCGCGCAACGCCTTGTACATCGGCTGCGGGTCAGCGAGCCCCGCGAACGCCTGGTCGACATAGCCTTCGGTGTCTGTCATGAGGTTCAATGTGACACCAACATCGCTATTTAGGCAATGATTAGGTAATTGCGGATATGGCCGAATGCCGCTGGTCAGCAGATTCCGCGGCGAGTACCGTGGACCGTCGCGGACGAGTTGGCCGGGCGGCCGCGGCTCGCATGTCGAGTCGAGGAAAGTCCGGACTTCACAGAGCAGGGTGATTGCTAACGGCAATCCGAGGTGACTCGCGGGAAAGTGCCACAGAAAACAGACCGCCACCCTCGCGGTGGTAAGGGTGAAACGGTGCGGTAAGAGCGCACCAGCATTCCGGGTGACCGGAGTGGCTAGGCAAACCCCACCCGAAGCAAGGCCAAGAAGGCCGCACCCGGTGCGGCCGCGCAGGCGCTCGAGGGTTGCTCGCCCGAGCCTGCGGGTAGGCCGCTCGAGGCACCCGGCAACGGTGTGTCCAGATGGATGGTCGCCGCCCCGCCGCCGTTGCTTACGCCGCGGCGGCGGGGAACAGAATCCGGCTTACAGGCCAACTCGTCCGCCCACCTGCTGACCTGCATGGGCAGGGGGTTTGCGCTGTCAGCAGGCTGGCGTAGTAGTGGAGAGTGCGGCGTTAGCAAGCACTGATGTCAGAAGAAGTTCGAACGCTCGATCGTCCAACGGGATTGGGACGCTTGAGGAGTCGCTGTGGTGGGCGGTCTGCATCTGCTGTGCCGCGGCGTGCTTTTGCTCCAGTCTCGCCAGCAGTACTGATCCCCGGACGAGTTCTGACACTGCTGAGTAGGTGTCGCGAGCTGTCTGCTCGGGCAGACCGCCGTCGATCATGCTGGTTATCGCCTTTTGCGTCTCCTGTTCGCCCAGCCGTCGAGCCATCGGGCTCAATGCGCCTCGAACGAGTATCAGATCTGTCAACACCGGATCGCGGAGGAAGGTCTGGCGCACACCGCGTGCGTGTGCCGCCAAGGACGAGCGCCAATCCCCCGACTCCGCGAAAGCGGGCAACCCGCTGTTGCGCAACGCGCGGTCGGTCATGGCGTCGAGAAGCTCGGATCTATTGCGGACGTGCCAGTAGACGCTGGTGACGCCGACGTTCAGCGACTTGGCGACCAGCGGGATGCTCAGGTCTTCGATTGAGGAGTCTGCTGCTATGGCGAAGGCCGTCTCGACGATTGCGTCTGTGGTCAGCGAGCCTCGCGCTCGCCGGCCTGATTGTCGCTGTGGCTTCACAGTCCGCACCCCAGATCATCGTTTTTCGGTTGGGTCATGTGCGTCGCCGCGCGTGCCGCGTGACGATCGACGGGCCGGCAAGCGGACTCTCGAGTAGGCCCGGTGGCGCGTCGATGACGGCCGGGATCGCATTAACGGCCGCCATGGCGGTTGCCGCGACGCCGGGGTTGGTGGCGTCGCCGGGTGCCGGGTCAAGATGGAGATCGAGGGTCATATTGGGGTTTCCCTCGATGCGAAACACCATGCCGCCTTGTCCCGGTTGTGCTGGACGTGGCCAGGTTTCGGGCCAGGGGGTGGAGGTCACCGTCGCGAAGTATTGAACCGACGCCACCGGGCGATCGTCGTGGATCGCGGCGAGCTGCCAGCGATGGGCGCAGATCGTGTTCTCCGGAATCACACCCAGTGCCGTGTCGAGGTCGGTCGGGGCGAGGATCGTTTCCCAATCCAACGCCACTCTTTCGGTCTCCACACCCAGCGTGTCGGCGATGTAGCGAACCACTGGCTCCCAATCCTTGTTCACCTTGCCCACCGCAATGCGGATGGGAACGTGGCCGTCGGGTTTTCCGAAGCCCATCGACTCGTGGAGGACCTCCCAGATCGGGTACGCCAGATCGAGGTCGACGGCATACTCGTCCATGCGGTAGGAGTCGACCACACCAGCACCCGACAGCAACGCAGTGGGCAGGTTGAGGCTCACGAAGCCGGGTTCGCATCCCGTTGCATAGAAGGTCGCGTTGCCTTTTCGTGCAGCCTGTTCAATCGGATCACGCCAAGCCGCCGGGGCCGCTGCGGGATACACCATTGGGATCGCGGAGATGGTGACGACATTTACGCCGGCTTCCAGGTAGCCGACGATGTCGGCGATCACTTCGTCCTCACGCCGAACGGCGGTCGCGCAATAGGCGATGCACTCCGGCTTGGCGCCCAATACCGCCGCCACGTCATCCGTCGCCGCGATACCCACATCGGGGCGGCCACACAGTTGGCCGGCATCGGTGCCGATTTTGTCAGCTGAGGACACCTTGAGCCCGACTAGATCAAGTGCGGGGTCGTCGATGATCGCTCGCAGCGCCACGCTGCCCGTCATACCGGTGCCGACGTGAACCACGCGACGCTTGGCGGTGTCAGGAGAAGAAGTCACAGGCGTTGCCTCTCAAGGGGAATGGTGTCAGTTCGGACTACCGACTAGTCGATCGGAGCGGTTGCGTACGCACCGGCTCGTGCTTTACTGTAGGCGCGACTAGTAAGAATTACTAGTACTCGGTTCAGTTCAGCAGACGGCGATCGAGGGGTGCGGCGCAAGTGCCGAGGCGAACCATCGTCATTACCGGAGCGAGCGACGGTTTGGGCGCCGCAGCGGCGCGTCGGCTCGCTGCCGATGGCAATGAAGTCGTCGTCGTGGGCCGTTCGCCGACCAAGACCAAGTCGATCGCCGATGAACTGGGTGTGGCTTGCGCGTGTGCGGATTTTTCCGACCTCGCGCAGGTTCGCTCTCTCGCGCATGAGCTTCGTGTTCGGTATCCGAAAATCGACGTGCTGGCCAACAACGCCGGAACGGTGTACCACGGTGATGGTCCGACCGCCGACGGGCACAACAGTGTGTTGCAGGTCAACTATCTCGCGGCGTTTCTCCTCACGATGTCTTTGATGGATGTGTTGATCGCATCGAAAGCGCGAATCATCTGCACCTCGAGTTCGTCGCAACGCCTGATGCGTCCCGCCTTGTCCGTGGACGACCTACTCTGCGCGAAGCCTGTGCGGCCGATGGTCGCCTATGGGCTATCGAAGGTCGCGGTCGTCATGTTCGCTCGCGAATTACACCGCCGCTACGGCGAATTGGGTGTATCGGCCGCCTCGTTTCACCCCGGATTCGTCAACAGCAATTTCGGGCCGGCGTCCGGGTCGCGTGTTCTCAAGGTAATGCAACGGATGCACGCCGGACGGCTCGTAGGCATCACCCCGGAAGCGGCGTGCGATCAGCTGGTGTGGCTGGCTTCCGATGACGGCAACGGCGTCGATCCCGACGGCGAGTACTTCGTCAAACGGCGCGTCGGGCGGGCGCACCGGATGACCTACGACGCGCCACATGCCCGCGAGTTGTGGGAACGAACGTCCGCGCTCTTGCAATGCGATACCTAGGGGTGCTTGGCCATCCGGGCGAATTCGCGGAGAAGCGGTTTCGCCACAGCGCGATATCGCGAATCGTCATGGCCCGCAGGGGATGTATTGCAAGCAGGAGCACAATCCGACCTTCAGCGTCGAGTCTCGGCATTTCTGACACGACCAGATAACAGAATCCGGCTTACAGGCCAACTCGTCCGCGCACCGCGCTGCGGCTCAGCGCACCGCCTTGGCGAGTTTGCGCAGCGCGTCGTCGAGTTGCTGGCGGCACCTCTCGGCGAGGTCGGCCTCCTGCTGGTACAGCAGCCCGTAGGTGAACGTGTCCTCGCCGGCCGTGTGCGCGGCCTCGGCCTGGTGGCCCAGATGTTCGCGGCTGACGACGCTGTCCTGGTGGTCGCCCAGCAGGGTCTGGATCGCCTTCGCCTGCTCGGACACCTGGGTGGCGCCGGTGGCGGCGGCCGTGTAGCGAAGCCGCTTGGCGCGCTTGCGAATTCGATGCAGCGCCAGGTCGTGCTCGCGCTCGTCGCCGGATTCCACCGCGGCGGCCGCCTTCGCGGCCTTGCGGACCTTCCGGTAGGCGGCATCGAGGCTGACCGGCGCCGGCTCCTCGCCCGGAACGGCCGCGGGCACTTCCGCCACCCACGCGTCGAGGGCGTCGAGCAGGCGAAAGTACCGCTCCGAGCGCATCGCGATCAGCGACCGCCGCAGCCCGGTCGCATACCGGCGGCGCGCCCCGTCGACCAGGCGTTCGCGGATGCGTCCGCGCACCAGCTCGGGTGGCAGTTTGTCCAATGCCTGCTGGTAGCGCTCGGCCAACACCTCGGCGTCGCGGGCCACGCCAAGCACGTTGCCCAGCTCGCGGAGCTCGTCGAGGATCCACGCGTTCTCCGAGAGTCCGAACGCCGGGGAGTCGGCCAGCAGGCTGCGGATCTTGCGGATGGTCACCCGCATCTGGTGCACGGCGTCGTAGGCGTCGGCCCGCACCGCTCGATCCCACACCAGCAGCTCGCCGACCTGCTCGGCCACCGCCCGGTGCACCGGATCGGCGGGCTCGGCCGCCTCGTCGGGACGGGCCGGCGTGCCGAGCACGCGGGCCAACTTGGAGGCGTGACCGGCGGGCGCGGCGCCGGCGTCGAGCAGCCGATTGCTCAACCGACTCAGCAACTCGGTGTCGGCCGCCCCGTTCCCTTCGGCGAGTTCGAGTTCCCATTCGCGCCACTCCTGTTCGGCGGGTTGCGCGTCGCTGTCCCCGGCCGCCCACGCGGTGACGTGGTCGTTGCTGAACTCCGCCAGCGCCGCCCCGTCCGCGCCGTAGAGCACCTGGGTTTCGCGTTCGGTGCTGATGCGGGCGACGGGTTGCAGCGGGCGCTCACGGACGACCGCCAGCACGATGTCCCGCAACTCGTCGGGCACGGTGTCCGGCTCCGACGCGTCCAGCGGCGCGCGCACCTCGGTGCGCGCCTCCGGGCCGGACGGCAGCTTCAGGTGCCAGCCCGCGTCATGACCGCCGGTGCGGCGGCGCAGGGTGATCTTGTTGCGGGCCAGGTCCTGCGTCGGCGTGTCGAAGTACGTCGCGTCCAGCGATTCGACCGGCGACCTGTCGACGTGGGCGACCGCGGCGATGCCTTCGAACGACGGTGACACCGTGGACTCCACCACGTCGAACTTGCGCTCCACCTCCAGGTGTCGGGAGGTTTTCGGCGCTTTTACAGGCATTCTCGGCTCCATCGAGACGGCGGGTGGGCAACACATAGGGTGCCATATCGCGGTGCTACTGGTTGAGATGCATCGCGCCGCCGGTCAGTTGACGGATCGTCTGGATCTCGCCGTCCTGAAACGGCCGCCCATCGGCCTGCAACAGGTCGTGGAACCACACGTCAGGGATCGCTGCGTACGGGTGATCCCACGAATCCCACGGGTAGTAGGTCTGGGTCTTGCCGGCGACGAGCCCCCAGTTGATCGCACCGACCTTGTGGCGCTTGGCAATTGGCAGGATGTCAGCGACCGTGCTGCCCAGGGGCCGGGCCAGGTACTCGGTGCACACGATCGGCCGGTCCTGCGAGGCGAGCTCGTCGATGCGGTTCTCGAAGCCGGCCGGCTCGCCGTAGGAGTGGAACGTCAGGAAGTCGGAGTTGTTCAGCTGGATGGCGGCGATGGCGCTGGTGCTTCCGGCGTCCGGCCATTCGCCCTGCCACACGGCGCTCGTCAACGGTTGGACGGGATCAACCGCACGGGCCCACGCGAACACCTGCGGGAGCAGGTCGGCGACCAGCTGCTCCTTGTCCGGCCGCTCGACCGACGCATAGTGGTGCGAGGGATTGTCGGGCTCGTTCCACAGGTCCCAACCCAAAACCCGGTCGTCGTTGCGGAACTGGGTCAACACCCCCGTCACGTAGGCGCGCATGGTGTCGAGGTAGCCGCGGTCGCCGAGGCGTTCGGCGCCCGGACCTTGCACCCAGCCCGAGTTGTGGACGCCGGGCGTCGGGGCGCGTTGCGGGCCGACCTTCGGGAACGGATCCCAGCAGGAGTCGAACAACACGAACAGTGGCTTGATGCCGCGGTCGGCCGCGATGGCGACGAACTGGGCGAGGCGGGCCTGGAACCCGCGCTCATCCTGGGTCCAGAGCTGGTCGTGCAGGAAGACCCGCACCGCGTTGAACCCCGCGGAGCGGGCCCAGCCCAATTCGACATGGATGCGCAGCGGGTCGAACGTGTCGGGCTGAAACATCTCCAGCTGGTTGACGGCGTTCGACGTGACGTAGTTGGCGCCGACCAGCCAGCCTTGCGCCCGGTACCAGCGGTCGGCGCGCTCGGGTGACCACCGGCTCGACTCCGGGGGTTGGGCGGCGGCGCGCGGCACTCGCGTCAGGGCGGCGCCCCCCGCCAGGAGCAGCGGCAACGCCAAGACCGTGCGGCGGTGCACGAGGCCACCACGATTACTGTCGACGATTTCTGCAACCCCGCTCACGAACCCCGATCGCCCACAGCAGCAACCCTACCAGCGGTGTCACGCAAGAGGTTTCAGCAATCTCGGGCGCGACCGGGGCCGACGGTTCAAGCGGGGAAAAGGCCCGGCCGCGCGCCGTCCGGCTAAGCCGCGTCTAGAAGCAGTGCTCCTCGGCGGGGAAGGTGCCCTCGGCCACCTCTCGCGCGTATTGCGTTGCGGCGTTGCGCAATTCGGCGCCGATGTCGGCGAACCGCTTGACGAAGCGCGCCGGCTTGCCGCCGCTCAGGCCGGCCATGTCCTGCCACACGAGGACCTGGGCGTCGCAGTTGGGACCCGCGCCGATCCCGACCGTCGGGATGGTGAGCTTGCCGGTGATCTGCGTGGCCAGCTCGGCGGGCACCATCTCCATCACGACCGAGAACGCTCCGGCCTCGGCGACGGCGATCGCGTCGTGCACGGTCTGTTCCGAGGCGTCGCCGCGGCCCTGCACCCGGAAGCCGCCGAGGCTGTTCACGCTTTGCGGCGTGAAGCCGATGTGCGCCATCACGGGGATGCCGGCCGCGGTCAGGCAGGCGATCTGGTCGGCCACCCGCTCGCCGCCCTCGAGCTTCACGGCGTGCGCGCCGCCCTCCTTCATGAACCGGGTCGCGGCGGCCAGCGCGGCGGCCGGCCCGGCCTCGTAGCTGCCGAACGGCAGGTCGGCGACGACCATCGCGCGATGGGCGCCCCGCGCCACGCCGCGGACTAGCGGGATGAGTTCGTCGACCGAGACGGGCACCGTCGTGTCGTAGCCGTACACGACGTTGGCGGCCGAGTCTCCGACCAGCAGCACCGGGATGCCGGCGTCGTCGAAGATCCGGGCGGTCGAATAGTCGTAGGCCGTGAGCATGGCCCACTTGTGGCCTTCGGCCTTCATTTTCTGCAGGTGGTGGGTGCGAATCCGGGTCGGCGGCTTGGCGTGCGCGGACGGGTCGGCACCATAAGGGTTCTGTTCAGACATCATTGTCCCTGGTGGTTGTCGGTTCGATCCTCGTGGCCGTTGCGGTCCCCGGGTTCGCTGACTCCCGCCATTCTGCCATCTCGCGTGCGCGGTTGCACCGCCCCTGTGGTGTGAGACATGCCATTCTGCGCGCTCCGCCCGGAGTTGCTGCCGGACCCGTGGGAGATGGCCGACGACTTCGCGGTGGCGATGGAGGAACTGCTCGCCGCCGCGGGATAGTTCGCCGCCGGAGGCGCTCATCAGAATCTCAGGTTGGCTCTGGCAGCATATGTGGGCATGGGGTTGTCTCGCCGCGACCGGGTCGCGCGCACGCTGCTGATCTGGACGGCGCTGGGTGTCGTGGCGCTGTTTCTTGCCGGCTGCCTCCGCGTCGTCGGGGGACACGCCGTCATGGCGGGGCCCAAGCTGGGCCAGGCGGTCGAATGGACACCGTGCCGCTCGACCAATCCAAAGGCCAAGATCCCCAGCGGCGCGATGTGCGGCCGGCTGGCCGTGCCCGTCGACTACAACCACCTCGACGGCGACGTGGCGACGCTGGCGATGGTTCGCTTCCCGGCGACCGGAGACAAGATCGGCTCGCTCGTGATCAATCCCGGCGGCCCGGGCGAGTCCGGCATCGACGCCGCGCTCAGCGTCGTGCAGACCTTGCCCAAGCGCATCCGCGAGCGCTTCGATCTGGTCGGCTTCGACCCCCGCGGGGTGGGGGCGTCGCGGCCGGCCATCTGGTGCAACTCCGACGCCGACAACGACCGCCTGCGCACCGAGCCCAACGTCGACTACAGCCCGGCGGGTGTGGCCCACATCGAGGACGAGACCAAGCAGTTCGTCGGCCGGTGCGTGGACAAGATGGGCAAGAACTTCCTCGCGAACGTTGGGACGGCCAACGTCGCCCGCGACCTGGACGCCATCCGCGCGGCGCTGGGCGACGACAAGCTGACCTACCTCGGCTACTCGTACGGCACCCGGATCGGCGCGGCCTACGCGGAGGCCTATCCCACCAAGGTGCGGGCGATGATCCTTGACGGCGCCGTCGACCCGAACGCCGACCAGATCGAGGCGGACCTGCGCCAGGCCAAGGGATTTCAGGACGCGTTCAACGACTTCGCCACCGACTGCGCCAAGCAGCCCACCTGCCCGCTGGGCACCGACCCGGCCAAGGCCGTCGACGTCTACCACAGCCTGGTCGACCCGATGGTGGACCCGAACAACACGATGATCGGCAGGCCGATACCCACCAAGGACCCGCGCGGGCTGAGCTATGCCGACGCCATCGTGGGCACCATCATGGCGCTGTATTCGCCGTCGCTGTGGCACCACCTGACCGACGGCCTGTCAGAGCTGGTCGACCACCGCGGCGACACGATGCTGGCGCTGGCCGACATGTACATGCGCCGCGACCCGAAAGGCCACTACTCCGACGCCACCGACGCGCGGGTGGCGATCAATTGCGTTGACCAGCCGCCCATTACGGACCGCACCAAGGTGATCGATGAGGACCGCCGGTCACGCGAGATCGCCCCGTTCATGAGCTACGGGCAGTTCACCGGCGACGCCCCGCTGGGCACCTGTGCGTTCTGGCCGGTGCCGCCGACGAGCAAGCCGCACGCGATCACGGCACCCGGCCTGGCGCCGACGGTGGTGGTGTCGACCACCCACGACCCGGCGACGCCCTACAAGGCCGGCGTCGACCTGGCCCAGGAGCTGCGTGGCTCGCTGCTGACCTTCGACGGGACCCAGCACACGGTGGTGTTCCAGGGCGACAGCTGCATCGACGACTACGTGACGGAGTATCTGATCGGCGGGGACACGCCGCCGAGCGGCGCCAAGTGCTAGGGCCGTCGTCTCGTCGAGCGGTCTGCGCGGACTAGGCGCGACGCGCCGAGGCGAGATCAAGCCGTGACCATTTCGCGCCCGGACGGGTATTCGGTGCTGCGAATATTGACAGCCATGTCGCGCCTGAGACCGTTGAGCTCGGCGCTGCTGTCGTTCGGGATTTTGGTTGCGGGACAATCACTGCCGGTGGCCGGCGCGACCCCGGAACCGGGTGCCGGCCAGACGCCGACCCCGGCTCCGCCTGCCGCCGCGACGCGGACGCAGAACTGGGGCAGCTGCAGCCAATTCCTGAGCGACACCAGCGACGTCCCCACCGCCCAGTGCACCACCGTGTCCGTCCCGATCGATTACGCCAATCCCGGTGGCGCGCAAGCCAAGCTGGCGGTGATCCGGGTGCCGGCGACTGGCCGACGGATGGGATCGCTGTTGGTCAACCCGGGCGGACCGGGCGCGTCTGCGGTGGACATGGTCGCCGGCATGGCGTCGGACCTGGAGAACAGCGACATCACCCGCAACTTCGACCTGGTCGGGTTCGACCCGCGCGGCGTGGGCCACTCGACCCCGCAGCTGCGCTGCCGCACCGACGCCGAATTCGATGCGTTCCGGCGCGAACCGATGGTCGACTACAGCCCCGGGGGCGTCGCGCACATCGAGCAGCTCAACCAGCACCTGGCGCAGCAATGCGCCGCCCGGATGGGCAACGCGTTCCTGGCCAACGCCGGCACGGCATCCGTCGCCCGCGACATGGACATGGTCCGCCAGGCGCTGGGCGACGACCAGATCAATTACCTCGGCTACAGCTACGGCACCGAGCTGGGCACCGCCTACCTCGAGGCGTTCGGCGACCACGTGCGGGCGATGGTGCTCGACGGCGCCATCGACCCGACCGTGGACCCGGTCACCGAGAACATCAACCAAATGGCCGGATTCCAAACGGCTTTCAACGACTACGCCAAGGACTGCGCCCGCTCGGCGGGCTGCCCGCTGGGCACCGATCCGGCTCAATTCGTCAACCGCTACCACGCCCTGGTCGACCCGCTGGTCGCCAAGCCGGGCCGCACGAGCGATCCGCGCGGCCTGAGCTACGCCGACGCGACCACCGGCACCATCAACGCGCTTTACACCCCGGCGCATTGGAAGTACCTGACCAGTGGCCTGCTCGGGCTGGCGCGGGGCACCGACGCCGGTGACTTGCTGTTGCTGGCCGACGATTACGAGGGCCGTGACAAGAACGGGCACTACGGCAACGACCAGGACGCGTTCAACGCCGTGCGCTGCGTCGACGCGCCGACGCCGACGGATTCGGCGACGTGGGTGGCCGCCGACCAAAAGATGCGCCAGGTCGCCCCGTTCCTGAGCTATGGGCAATTCACCGGTAACGCCCCCCGCGACCTGTGCGCGCTGTGGCCGGTGCCCGCCACCTCGAGGCCGCACGCTGCGCCGCCCGTCGCGCCCGGCAAGGCCGTCGTCGTCTCCACCACGCACGACCCGGCCACCCCGTACCAGGCCGGCGTGAACCTGGCCCGCGAGCTGGGCGCCCCGCTGATCACCTACGACGGCACCCAGCACACCGCGGTGTTCAACGGCGACCAGTGCGTGGACACGACGGTGGTGCGCTACTTCGTCGCGGGCGCGCTGCCGCCCGCGTCGCTGCATTGCCGGTCCTGATCGGCTCCCTTGCCGGGGGCCTCCTGTTACGTTGCATGCACCTGACGGGCGGAGGACCGCCGGGCTAGTGACAACCGGGGCTAGCTGTTGGGCGGACCGACATGTCGTTTGTAATCGCGGCACCGGAGGCGGTGGCGGCGGCCGCATCGGATTTGGCCGGTATCGAGTCGGCGCTCGGCGCGGCCCGCGCGGCGGCGGTCTCGACGGCGGGGGTGCTGCCCGCGGCCGAGGATGAGGTGTCCGCGGCCATCGCGGCGCTGTTCTCCGCCCACGGCCAGTACTTTCAGGGACTCGGCGCGCAGGTGGCCGCGTTTCATGACCAGTTCGTGCAGACCCTGCGCGCGGCGGGGGCCGGCTACACGGCAGCCGAGGCGGCGAATGCCTCTCCGCTGCAAACCCTTTGGCAGGACGTGCGGGGGGCGATCAACGCGCCCACGCAATTGTTGTTGAGGACGCCGTTGATCGGCAACGGCACCGATGGTGCGCCCGGGACCGGGCAGGCCGGCGGCCCGGGCGGCCTGTTGTGGGGCAACGGCGGCAATGGCGGATCCGGCCTGCCGGGGCAACCCGGCGGCCGCGGCGGTAACGCCGGGTTGTTCGGCAACGGCGGCCGGGGCGGGACCGGCGGGGCCGGTGCGACCGGCGGCGTCGGCGGGGCGGGCGGCACCGGCGGCGTCCTGTTCGGCAACGGCGGCGTTGGCGGTACCGGGGGCGCCGGCGCCGCGGGCGGCGGCGTCGGTGGAACCGGCGGGCCCGGCGGGGCGGGCATCGGCCTGCTCAGCCTGGGCGGCACCGGCGGTGTGGGTGGCGCCGGCGGCGCCGGATTGGCGGGCAGCGCCGGCGCGATCAACGGCGGAACCGGCGGGGCCGGCGGTGTGGGCGGTGCCGGCGGCCCGAGCTCGGGCTTGTTCGGTGAAGGTGGCACCGGCGGCGCCGGGGGCGACGGCGGCCCCGGCGGCAATACCACCTTCAGCGGCGGCGTCGGGGGCACCGGCGGTGCCGGCGGCAACGGCGGTACCGGCCTCAGCGGCGGCCACGGCGGCAACGGCGGTGCCGGCGGCCAGGGCGTCCTCACCACGAGCAGTGGCGCCATCGCCGGCGGTGGTGGCGGCGGCGGAGGCGCCGGAGGCGGCGGTCAGTTGGGCGGCTTGTTTGTCACGGGCGGCACTGGCGGCACCGCGGGAGCCGGCGGTCAGGGCGGCGGCGCGGAACTCATCGATCCCAGCCTCGGCCTCGACCTCATCAGCGGCGGTGGCGTCGGGGGTCAGGGCGGCGGCTCCAACCTGCTGCTGCAGGGCGGCACCGGTGGCGGTGGGGGCGGCGGCGCCGCCATCAACGTCGGTGCCACCGCGATCACCGGCGGCGACGGCGGCGACGGAGCGGGTCCCGGCGTCTTCGTCCTCAACGGCGGCGCCGGCGGCGCCGTCTCCGGGACCACGGCCTCCGCCGTGGACGTCGCCGGCGGCGGTGGTGGCGGTGGCGGCATCGGCCTCGGCGGCATCGGTGGCAGCGGCGGCACCGGCGGCGGCATCGGTGGTGGCACCGGCGGCGCGGGCGGCAGCGGCGGCGTCGGCGCCGGCGGCGGCAACGGCAACAGCGGCACAGCAAGCGGCGGCGGCACGCCCGGCGCGGGCGGCGTCGGCGACGCCCTCAGCGGCGGTGGCGGTGGTGGCGGTGGCGGCAGCGCCGCCGTCATGGGCACCGGCACCGGCACCGCCACCGGCGGTCGCGGCGGCACGGGCCTCTAGCGCCCGAATCAGGATCTCCCGTCGGCCGCTTAACGCAAAACCACAGCTTAAATCACCTCGGTAACACGGAATTAACAGCCGTTGCTTACTGTCGAGTCATGGATCGACAGAAGGAATTCGTCCTCCGCACCCTGGAGGAACGAGACATCCGCTTCGTTCGGCTCTGGTTCACCGACGTGCTCGGCTACCTCAAGTCCGTCGCCATCGCGCCGGCCGAACTCGAAGGCGCCTTCGAGGAGGGCATCGGCTTCGACGGGTCCTCGATCGAGGGCTTCGCACGCGTCTCCGAATCCGACACGGTCGCCAACCCCGACCCGTCGACGTTCCAGGTGCTGCCCTGGGCCACCTCGTCCGGCCACCACCACTCCGCGCGGATGTTCTGCGACATCACCATGCCCGACGGCTCGCCGTCGTGGGCGGACCCGCGGCACGTGCTGCGACGCCAGCTGCAGAAGGCCAACGACCTCGGCTTTTCCTGCTACGTGCACCCCGAGATCGAATTCTTCCTGCTGGAGTCCGGCCCCAACGACGGGTCGAGGCCTATCCCCGTCGACAGCGCCGGCTACTTCGACCAGGCGGTGCACGACTCCGCGTCCAACTTCCGCCGGGACGCCATCGAGGCCCTCGAGTTCATGGGCATCTCGGTCGAGTTCAGCCATCACGAGGGCGCGCCCGGCCAGCAGGAGATCGACCTGCGCTTCGCCGACGCGCTGTCGATGGCCGACAACGTCATGACGTTCCGCTACGTCATCAAGGAAGTCGCGCTCGAGAACGGCGCGCGGGCGTCGTTCATGCCCAAGCCCTTCGCGGAACACCCCGGCTCGGCCATGCACACCCACATGAGCCTGTTCGAGGGCGACGTCAACGCCTTCCACAGCACCGACGATCCGCTGCAGCTCTCGGACGTGGGCAAGTCGTTCATCGCCGGGATCCTCGAACACGCCTCGGAGATCAGCGCCGTCACCAACCAATGGGTCAACTCCTACAAGCGGCTGGTGCAGGGTGGGGAGGCGCCCACGAACGCGTCGTGGGGGGCGGCCAACCGGTCGGCGCTGGTGCGGGTCCCGATGTACACGCCGCACAAGACGTCGTCGCGGCGGATCGAGGTGCGCAGCCCCGATTCGGCGTGCAACCCGTACCTGGCGTTCGCGGTGCTGCTGGCCGCCGGATTGCGTGGGGTGGAGAAGGGTTATGTGCTCGGGCCGCAGGCCGAGGACAACGTGTGGGACCTGACGCCCGAGGAACGCCTCACGATGGGCTACCGCGAGCTGCCGACCAGCCTGGACGCAGCGCTGCGCGCCATGGAGGCCTCCGAGCTCGTCGCGGAAACGTTGGGGGAGCACGTGTTTGACTTCTTCCTGCGCAACAAGCGCACGGAGTGGGCGAATTACCGCAGCCACGTCACGCCCTACGAGCTGAGGACCTACCTCTCGCTGTAGGCGGGCTGCGCTACCGTCGTGGTCGTGACCAAACCCGCGACCGAGCGCCCCCGGCTGCCCAGCGTGGGCCGGCTCGGGCTGGTCGACCCACCCGCGGGTGACCGTCTGGCGCAGCTGGGTTGGTACGAGCGCGACGACCAGAACTACGTCGACCGGTTGTGGGCGTTGTCGCGCGCGCCCGACCCCGACGCCGCGCTGCGGGTGCTGGTTCGGCTGTGGGAGAACCCGAACAGCGGCTGGGACGAACTGAGCGCCGCGCTGCTCACCGAACGCGGGCTGCGGGGTCGGCTGTTCGGGGTGCTCGGCTCGTCGCTGGCGCTGGGCGATCACCTGGCCGCCAACCCGCAGTCCTGGAAGCTGTTGCGGGGCAAGGCACACCTGCCTTCGCGCGACGAACTGCTCGCGACGTTCACCGAGTGTGTCGACGAGGCGCCCTGCGCCCCGGACTCGGTGGTGGAGCGCCTGCGCATCCTGTACCGCGACCAGCTGATGGTGTTGGCGGCCCTCGACGTGGCCGCCACGGTCGAGGACGAGCCGGTCCTGCCGTTCACCGTGGTGGCCGCGCAGCTGTCGGACCTGGCGGACGCCGCGCTCGCCGCCGCGCTGCGGGTGGCCGAGGTCAGCGTGTGCGGCGATCGGACGCCGCCGCGCCTGGCCGTCATCGCAATGGGCAAATGCGGTGCGCGCGAACTGAACTACGTCAGTGACGTCGACGTCATCTTCGTCGGCGAGCGCGCCGACGCGGAGACCACCCGCGTGGCCAGCGAGATGATGCGGGTGGCGTCGTCGGCCTTCTTCGAGGTCGACGCCGGGCTGCGGCCGGAGGGCCGCAGCGGCGAGCTGGTCCGCACCCTCGAATCGCACGTCGCCTACTACCAGCGCTGGGCCAAGACGTGGGAGTTCCAGGCGCTGCTGAAGGCGCGGGCCGCCGTCGGCGACGCCGAACTCGGCGAGCGCTACCTGGCCGCCCTGACGCCGATGGTCTGGGTCGCCTGCGAGCGGGAGGATTTCGTCGTCGAGGTCCAGGCCATGCGCCGGCGGGTGGAGCGGCTGGTGCCCGCCGAGGTCCGCGGCCGCGAGCTCAAACTCGGCAGCGGCGGGCTGCGGGACGTGGAGTTCGCGGTGCAGCTGCTGCAGCTGGTGCACGGCCGCAGCGACGGCTCCCTGCACGTGGCCTCCACGGTGGACGCGTTGAACGCGCTGGGCCAGGGCGGCTACATCGGGCGCGAGGACGCGGCGAACCTGACCGCCTCCTACGAGTTCCTCCGGCTGCTCGAGCACCGGCTGCAGCTGCAGCGGCTCAAGCGCACCCATCTGCTGCCGGAGCCCGACGACGACGAGGCGGTGCGCTGGCTGGCCCGCGCGGCGCACATCCGGCCCGACGGCCGCCACGACGCCGCGGGGGTGCTGCGCGAGGAGCTCCGGCACCAGAACGTGCGAGTGTCGGGGCTGCACGCCAAGCTCTTCTACCAGCCGCTGCTGGAGTCGATCGGGCCGGCCGGCCTGGAGATCGCGCACGGCATCACCTCCGAGGGCGCGGAGCGGCAGCTGGCGGCGCTGGGCTACGAGGGCCCGCAGACCGCGCTGAAGCACATGTCGGCGCTGGTCAACCAGAGCGGGCGGCGCGGCCGGGTGCAGTCGGTGCTGCTGCCGAGGCTGCTGAACTGGATGTCCTACGCGCCCGACCCGGACGGCGGGTTGCTGGCCTACCGGCGGCTGTCCGAGGCGCTGGCCGGGGAGAGCTGGTACCTGTCCACGCTGCGCGACAAGCCGGCGGTGGCCCGGCGGCTCATGCACGTGCTGGGGACCTCGGCCTACGTGCCGGACCTGCTGATGCGCGCGCCCCGGGTGATTCAGGACTACGGCGACAGTCCGGGCCGCCCGAAACTGCTCGAGACCGACTCTGCCACCGTGGCGCGGGCGCTGATCGCCTCGGCGAGTCGCCACCCCGACCCGGTGCGCGCGATCGCCGCCGCGCGGGCGCTGCGCCGCCGGGAGCTGGCCCGCGTCGGTTCGGCCGATCTGCTCGGCTTCCTCGAGGTCACCGACGTGTGCAAGGCGCTCACCTCGGTGTGGGTGGCGGTGCTGCAGGCCGCCCTGGACGCGCTGATCCGGGCCAACCTGCCCGCGGGCGGTAAGGCGCCGGCGGCCATCGCGGTCATCGGCATGGGCCGGCTGGGCGGCGCCGAGCTGGGCTACGGGTCCGACGCCGACGTGATGTTCGTCTGCGAGCCGGCCCACGGCGTGGACGACTCGCAGGCGGTGCGATGGTCGACGACGATCGCCGAGCAGGTTCGGGCGCTGTTGGGCACGCCCAGCGTCGACCCGCCGCTCGAGGTCGACGCGAACCTGCGGCCCGAGGGCCGCAGCGGCCCGCTGGTCCGCACCCTAAGCTCATACACCGCCTATTACGCACAGTGGGCGCAACCGTGGGAGATCCAGGCCCTGCTGCGTGCGCACGCGGTCGCCGGCGACGCCGAGCTGGGCCAGCGGTTCCTGGTGATGGCCGACCAGACGCGCTACCCGCCCGACGGAGTATCGGCCGAGGCGGTGCGCGAAATCCGCCGCATCAAGGCCCGCGTCGAGTCGGAGCGGTTGCCGCGCGGGGCCGACCCCAACACCCACACCAAGCTGGGTCGCGGGGGATTGGCCGACATCGAGTGGACCGTTCAGCTCATGCAGCTGCGGCACGCTCACCGGGTCCCGGCGCTCCACAACACCTCGACGCTGGAATCCCTGGACGCCATCGCGGCGGCCGACCTGGTGCCGGCCGATGACGTGGACCTGCTGCGGCAGGCCTGGCTGACCGCCACCCGGGCGCGCAACGCGCTGGTGTTGGTCCGCGGCAAGCCCACCGACCAGCTGCCGGGGCCGGGGCGCCAGCTCAAGGCGGTCGCGGTCGCCGCGGGCTGGTCATCCGACGACGGCGGCGAGTTCCTGGACAATTATCTGCGGGTGACGCGCCGGGCAAAAGCGGTGGTGCGC
Source organism: Mycobacterium sp. 1554424.7 (assembly GCF_001665295.1). Lineage (GTDB taxonomy): Bacteria > Actinomycetota > Actinomycetes > Mycobacteriales > Mycobacteriaceae > Mycobacterium. Next base: position 49,984 of record NZ_LZSE01000107.1, read on the forward strand.
AAGGTGTTTGGAAGTTGAGTCAGGAGGCCGGCGCGTTGGACGCCATATTCGAGGTGCTCAGCGCGGCGGAAGCCCAACGCGTGACGGCCCTGTACACCCCGCTGGCGGACGCCGTGCGGGAACTGATCGACGCGACGATCCGGACCGACGCCGACGACGACGTCGTCGCCGACGCGCGATCCGCGATCGAGGCCGTCACCAAGTCGCTGCGGCAACGGACCCGGCCGCTCGGGGTGACCTACCGCGTCGAGGGCGGCCGCCCGCTGACGCTGGGCAACGCGGCGATCGGCCTGGGTAACCCGATCGCCCCGCCGGTCGTCGTCCACCACGAGGGCGGCGGCCGGTGCTGGAGCGAGTTCGTCCTCGGGACGGCATACGAGGGCCCGCCCAAGCTGGTGCACGGTGGGGTGAGCGCGCTGATACTCGACCACATGCTGGGCGAGGCCGCCAGCGAGGGGCTGTCCAAGCCGCGGTTCACCGGGACCATCACCGTGAAGTACCTGCGCGGCACCCCGCTCGGACCGCTTCGCTCCGAGGCGTGGTTCGAGCGCAAGGATGGTGTGAAAGCCTTTGCGCGCGGCTTCATTGCGGACGCCGCGGGGATCACCGTCGAAGCCGAAGGCGTCTTCATCGAGCCGTCGTGGGCCAGGGAAGCCGGATGAAGTTCTACGTCAGCAGCGCCTTTTTGAACACCCGCGAGATCCTCGAGATCGCCAAGGCCGCCGACGAACTCGGCTACGACGGGATCGGGATCCCCGACCACGTCGTCAACCTGGAGACCCTCGACACTCCCTACCCGTACACCAAGGACGGCCAACGGCGCTGGCAGCCCTTCACCGACTGGCCCGACCCTTGGGTCCTCGTCGGCGCGCTGGCCCAGGTCAGCACCAGGCTGCGGTTCGTCACCACCGTCTACATTCCCGCCATGCGTAATCCCTACTCGGCCGCGAAAGCCATTGGCACCGCGGCTGTTTTGGCGTCGGGGCGGGTGGAGCTCGGTATCGGCGTCGGCTGGTGCCGCGAGGAATTCGCCTTGATGGGCGAGCGGTTCGAGGCGCGCGGTAAACGCACCGACGAGATCATCGAGCTGATGCGGGCGCTGTGGCGGCCCGGCTGGGCCGAGTTCGACGGCGCGTTCTACCGCACACCGCGGCTGGAGATGGAGCCGACGCCGCCACCGATACCCGTGTACGTCGGCGGGCTCAGCGATATCGCGCTGCGCCGCGCCGCCCGTAACGATGGCTGGATCGGCGACCTGATCAAGACCGATCGGGCCATCGAGGCGGTGGGCCGGTTGCGGGAGCTGCGGGCCGAACTTGGCTTGTCCATGGACGATTTCACGATCCTGACGCCGCTGACTGACGCGTTCACCACCGCCGACTACCGGCGCGCCGCCGACGCCGGCATCACCGGCATCATCACCATGCCGTGGATGTTCTACACCGGCCCGGACGCCTCGCTGGACGACAAGATCGACGGCATGCAGCGCTTCCGCAAGGACCTCTCGCTCGACGGCTAGAATTTACCGGTGGCTTTCACGGTCGTTTTCAGCAACGGTGAACCGCGGGATTACGGCGCCTTCGACAGCTACGAGGTCACCGACGCGGGGGTGCTGATCATCTCGATGCACCGCGAAGACGTCGAGCGCCATTACGTCGCGCCCGGGGGCTGGCTGGAGGTCGTGGAGATGGCCGAGGGCCAGCCCGTCCGGATGACGCGCGGGATCCTGGGCCGCCGCCCCGGTTGAGGTGGCGAGCAGACGTAAAAGCCCCCGCACGCTCGGCGTGTCGGGGGCTTTTACGTCTGCTCGCGAGGCTGCGGTAGAAGGGGTTCGGCGCGGCGCGTCGCGACACTTAGTTGGTTGCAAAGACACGCCGCCGAGGCTCTCCGTCGTTTAAGTCTCGACGCTTGAGACGACACGTTGTCGTGGTGGTGATGGCCCTCGGCGCGGCGATTTGCTGCTCCGCGAGCCGACGTCAGTGCTAACGTGCGCCCATGGACCCGGCTGACTTTGGGCCAATATGGGCACTTTTCGTCGGTGGCCTCATCTTCGCGTGGGCGGTTACCTCGATCATCGTGCTCAGGCTGAGGAAGCGACGCGGTCAGGGCCTGCCCGCGATCGGGGGTTCGTGGGGGTCGCCACCGACGTTGCCGCCCGCCGGCTGGTACCCCGATCCGTCTTCCGGCCACGCTCAGCGTTATTGGGATGGCCGCCAGTGGAGTGACTTGACCCGTTGAGCTCACCAATGGGTGCTAGCGTGCGCCCATGAACCTGGCGCATCAAGCAAGCGCATCGGTGCGGTTCGCCGCGTACGGAGAATTCCTAGGCTTGCATCTCCCGGCCTGGGGACTGTTGCTGCTATCGCTCGTTTCAATGGGCGCGTTCTTGCTCGTGTTCTATTACGTGCCCGGCCAGATCTTGGGCAGACGGAAACGAGGCCCCGACTTCAAGGGTCCGGTCCTGACCGGCACGGCGCGCGTTCAACAAATGGCTCCTGACGTGGGTTCGTGGTCGATTCCGCCGGTGTACGTGATTGGTTTAAGCGTCCAAGTCCGCGGCCGCGAACCGTACGCGGCGAGCGCCAAGCAGCAGGTGCCCAAGGAGGCGTATCGCGCCCTTAAACGTGCCGGCGGCACGGTCGCGGTACAGGTTGATTCCGCCAACCCACTCTACGTTTGGATCGATTTCACCCGACCGGTGCTGCCGGCGTACGCGGATTGGCCGCCACCCGGACAGGGGTCCGGGTCGTCGTACGCAAACCTGTCGCCGGGCGTCAGAACGTACGTGACGGTTTTGTGGTGGCTGGTCGGCATCGGCAGCATCGGCGGACTCGCCGTCTTGGTAGCCCTCTTCATTGCCTTTAGGCACTCTTAGACGACGAAACCGCCCGCGCGGCAAGCTAACCCGCGCGGACAGCAGACGCAAAGCCCCCGCACGCTCGTGTCGGGGGCCTTTACGTCTGCTCGCGAGGCTTAAACGTCGAAGTAGAGCGAGAACTCGTACGGGTGCGGCCGGATCTGGACCGGCAGGATCTCGTACTCGCGCTTGAAGTTGATCCACGTCTCGATCAGGTCGGGCGTGAAAACGCCGCCCTCCGTGAGGTATTCGTGGTCGGCTTCGAGCCGGTCGATCACCGCGGACAGCTGGGTGGGCGCCTGCGGGATGTTGGCGGCCTCCTCGGGCGGCAGCTCGTAGAGGTCCTTGTCGACCGGCGCCTGCGGCTCGATCTTGTTCTTGATGCCGTCCAGACCGGCCATCAGCATCGCCGAGAACGCCAGGTACGGGTTGCCCGACGAGTCGGGGCAACGGAACTCGAGCCGCTTGGCCTTCGGGTTGCTACCGGTGATCGGGATGCGCACGCACGCCGAACGGTTGCGCTGGCTGTACACCAGGTTGATCGGCGCCTCGAAGCCGGGAACCAGCCGCTTGTAGGAGTTCACCGTCGGGTTGGTGAACGCCAGCAGCGACGGCGCGTGGTGCAACAGGCCGCCGATGTAGTGGCGCGCGGTGTCCGACAGACCGGCGTAGCCCGTCTCGTCGTACATCAGCGGGCTGCCGTCCTTCCACAGCGACTGGTGGGTGTGCATCCCGGATCCGTTGTCGCCGAAAAGCGGCTTGGGCATGAAGGTGACGGTCTTGCCCGCCTGCCACGCGGTGTTCTTGACGATGTACTTGTACAGCTGCATGTCGTCGGCCGCGTGCAGCAGCGTGTTGAACTTGTAGTTGATCTCGGCCTGGCCGCCGGAGCCCACCTCGTGGTGGCCCTTCTCCAGGGAAAAGCCCGACTGGATCAGGTTGTGCAGCATCCGGCTGCGCAGGTCGACGTAGTGGTCGACGGGCGCGACCGGGAAGTAGCCGCCCTTGGGGCGGACCTTGTAGCCGCGGTTGGGGCTGCCGTCGCTCTCGTTCGGCTCGCCGGTGTTCCACCAGCCGGAGATCGCGTCCACCTCGTAGAACGAGCCGTTGGTCCGCGAGTCGAAGCTGACCGAGTCGAAGATGTAGAACTCGGCCTCCGCGCCGAAATACGCGGTGTCGGCGACCCCGGTGCTCTTCAGGTAGTTCTCGGCCTTGCGCGCGATGTTGCGGGGGTCGCGCGAGTAGGGCTCGAGCGTGAACGGGTCGTGCACGAAGAAGTTGAGGTTCAGCGTCTTGGCTTCGGTGAACAGGTCGATCCGAGCGGTCGCCGGGTCCGGGAGCAGCAGCATGTCGGATTCGTGGATCGACTGGAAACCGCGGATCGACGAGCCGTCGAAGGCCAGGCCGTCGTCGAACACGCTCTGGTCGAAGAACGAGATCGGAATCGTGAAGTGCTGCATGATGCCTGGCAAGTCACAGAACCGGACGTCGACAAATTCGACATCCTCGTCCTTGGCGAGTTTGAAGACGTCGTCGGGCGTCATTTCCGTCACAGAATTGCTCCTTTACTTGGTGATCCGCGGCCTGACGCTATGGAGCTGATGTTGCCCGTCAGTCAACCCGATGTTGCGCAGAGGTTACGTGACCATGCTTCCCCGCACCAGAATCCGGGTCGATGGCGGGTCCTATTGTGGGGCCATGGACGGCAGCATCGTATCTGGTCGCCAACACGGCCGCACCGGCGCATCCCGCCTTCGTGATGGGCTTGCGGAGGGCTCCCGCCTGGCCGTCGGAAGCCGCCCGTGACCGACGAATCGCCAGCACCGCGATCCGCTTATCCGGGCGAGAGCCTCGGCCTGCCGCAGGGCGGGCCGGGATCGCTGGCGCCGATGGGCCGGCGGCTGGTGGCGCTGATGATCGACTGGCTGATTTCCTACGGGCTGGGCGCGCTGGCCATGGCGTTCGGCCTCTTCTCCCAGCGGACGCTGGCGACCGCGGTGTTGGTGATCTGGTTCGTGCTCGGCGTGGTCGCGGTGCGGTTGTTCAGCTTCACGCCCGGCCAGTTGGTGCTGGGCCTGCAGGTGGCGTCGGTGGACGGGCGGGTCCCGGTCGGGCTAGGCCGGTTGGTGGCGCGCGGGCTGCTCATCGCCACCGTCATCCCGGCGTTGTTCACAGACTCCGACGGCCGCGGCTTGCACGATCGGCTTACGGGAACGGCGGTGTTGCGGCGCTGAATTCTGGCGGCGACCCGCAGCGCCCGGCTTCGCCGCGCTTGCGATCGCCGCGGGCCGCGTGTTACCTGCGGCGCACCGTGCGCTGCACCCCGCGCATCTTGCCGGCGTTCGGCAGCGGCCCCTTCGGCATCACGCCGGCACCGGCCCGCGAGCCCAGCGCGGCCAGCCGCGACTCCAGCGTGTCCAACTGCTTGGCGTTGATGTTGGCCGGAAGCTTGGTGAGGTGGCGCTCGAGCTTGCCCAGCGGGACCTCGCCCTCGCCGTTGCCGACGACAATGTCGTAGATCGGCACCTCGCCGACCAGCCTGGCGGTCCGCTTCTTCTCCTGCGCCAGCAGCGGTTTGACCCGGGCGGCCGATCCCTCGCCGACCAGAATCACACCGGGCCGGCCGAGCACCCGGTGCACCGCGTCGAAGTGGCCGGTCGCGGCGACGCCGGGGGTCACCCGCCACTTGCCGCGCAGGTTGTCCAGCACCCACGCCGCCGCGCCGGTCTGGCCTTCGGCTTTGCTGTAGACCGCGCGCTGGGCCCGGCGGCTGAAGATGATGAACGCCACCAGGACGCCCAGCACCACGCCGAGCAGGATCATCGTGATCATGGTCAGCCCGCCGGCCCAGATGCCGACGGCCACCGAGGCGGCGACGATCAGCACAAAGGCGCCGATCATGTACGGCAGCAGGCGCTTATCTTCCTTGCGCTGCATGTTGAACGCCTGCCAGAGCTGGCCGCGGCGTTCCTTCGCCGCGGCCTTGCGCGCGGCGGCTGCCTGGGCGCGGGCGGCCTTGTTCTCGGCGGCGGTGCGGGGTTTAGCCATAATGACCAAGGATACGTTCGGGGGTCAGGCCGTCGCGGCCCGGCCGCGAACGGCTTGGTCGTAGAGCCGCCCGGCCCGGTAGGACGATCGCACCAGCGGCCCGGACAGCACCCCCGAGAAGCCGAGGCCCTCGGCGTGCCGCGCGAACTCGGCGAACTCCTCGGGCGTCACCCAGCGCTCGACCGGGTGATGGCGCGACGTCGGGCGCAGGTATTGCGTGATGGTGACGATGTCGCAGCCGGCGTCGCGCAGGTCGGCCAGTGCACCGCGCACCTCCTCGGCGGTCTCACCCAGCCCGAGGATGAGGTTGCTCTTGGTGATCAGGCCGAAGTCGCGGGCCGCGGTGAGAACGCCCAGGCTGCGCTCATAGGTGAACGCGGGCCGGATCCGCTTGAAGATGCGGTGCACGGTTTCGACGTTGTGCGCCAACACTTCCGGGCGCGACTCGAGGACCTGCGCGAGCCGCGCGGGCTCGCCGTTGAAGTCGGGGATCAACAGCTCCACCCCGGTCGACGGGTTGAGCTCCTTGATGGCGCGCACCGTCTCCGCGTACAGCCACGCGCCGCCGTCGGGCAGGTCGTCGCGCGCGACGCCGGTGATGGTCGCGTAGCGCAGCCCCATCGTCTGGACGCTCTCGGCGACCCGCCGGGGCTCGTCGCGGTCCAGCGCGGCGGGCTTGCCGGTGTCGATCTGGCAGAAGTCGCAACGACGGGTGCACTGGTCGCCGCCGATCAGGAAGGTGGCCTCCCTGTCCTCCCAGCATTCGAAGATGTTGGGACAGCCGGCCTCTTCGCAGACCGTGTGCAGACCCTCGCGGCGGACGAGGCCCTTCAGCTGGGTGTACTCGGGGCCCATCCGGGCGCGAACCTTGATCCATGGCGGCTTGCGCTCGATCGGGGTCTGCGCGTTGCGCACCTCCAGGCGCAGCAGCTTGCGGCCTTCGGGAGCGACAGTCACAGCGTTGATGCTACGCGGGCAACCGGGTGGTCCCGCACCGGAAGCGCGCCGTCCAGCGCGTCGCAGACGGCGACGGCGACGGCCGCCCGGACCTCGTCGACGGTGACCGTGCGCCCGAGTTCGGCCGACACGGACGTCACGCCGGCGTCACTGATGCCGCACGGGACGATGGCGTCATAGCCGCCCAGGTCGCAGTCGCAGTTCAGCGCGAAGCCATGCATCGTGGTCGCGCGCGACACCCGCACGCCGATGGCGGCGACCTTGCGCGCCGGCCGGCCGCCGCCGGCGGGCACCCAGACCCCGGACCGGCCGTCGACACGGACGGTGTCCAGGCCCAGATCGCCGCACACCTTGATGAGCGACTCCTCAAGGCGCCGAACGTATTTGACGACGTCGAGCGGCTCGGCCAGTCCGATGATCGGGTAGCCGACCAATTGCCCGCGACCGTGCCAGGTGATCTTGCCGCCGCGGTCGGTGTCGACGACGGGAGTCCCATCGACGGGCCGTTCGTGCGGTTCCGTTCGCCGCCCGGCGGTGTAGACCGCCGGGTGCTCCAGCAGCAGCAACGTGTCGGGACCGCCGGCGACCCGGGCATCGACCAGGTCGCGCTGCAGCTGCCAGGCGGTGCGGTACTCGACCGTGCCCAGCTGGCGGACGTCGATCGCGGCCGAACTCGACCGGATTGAATCGCTCACCCCGCCGACGCTACTCGGACCGCGCTCGACCGGCGACGCGGCGCCACGCCCCGCGGCTAATCGTGGTCGCGCCGGGCGGTGGCGTAGGCGAGCGCCTCGCCGATGGTGTTGTGGTGGAACTCGAAACCGGCGCGTTCCAGCGCGGACGGGATGGCGCGCTGACCGATGAGCAGCCCCTCGTCGGCGAATTCCCCGAGCGCTGCCCGCACCGCGAAACCGGGCATGATCAACGGGGTCGGGCGATTGAGCGCGCGGCCGAACGCGGTGGTGAACTCCGCGTTGGTCACCGGCGCCGGCCCGGTCAGGTTCACCGGCCCTGACAGCGACGGGTTTGAGATGGCGAACAGCAGCGCCCGCACCTCGTCTTCCAGCGTGATCCACGACATGTATTGGCGGCCGCTGCCCAGCCGGGCGCCGAGTCCCGTCGCGAACAGCGGCCGCAGCCGGCGCAGCGCGCCACCCGACCGCGCCAGCACCAGGCCGGTGCGGGCCAGCACCACCCGGGTGCCGGCGTACTGGGCGGGCAGCGTGGCGGCTTCCCAGTCCTCGCACAGCTGCGCGAGGAAACCGCTTCCCGCGCGGGCGTTTTCGTCGACCACCCGGTCCCGGGTGTTGCCGTAATAGCCGACGGCGCTGGCGTTGATCAGGGTTTCGACGCCGGCGTCGGCGACGGCGTTGGCCAGGACCTCGGTGGGGGCGATGCGGCTGTCGCGCAGGCTCTGCTTGAAGGCGCCCGACCACCGGCGCTGCCCGACGTTGACGCCACACAGGTTGACGACGGCATCGACGTCGACCAGCGCGTCGGCGTCGAACTCGCCGCTCTCCGGATTCCAGTGCAGCTCTTCGGAATTCGCCGGTGTCCGGCGCACGATGCGCAACACCGGGTGGTCGGCGGCGCGCAGGGCCGCGGCCAGGGCCGAGCCGATCAGGCCGGAGGAACCCGCTATCGCGATGACGGGCTTGGACACGTCGTCACAGCCCCAGGTCGGCCTCGAACGCTCCCTCTTCGAGCCGGTTCTTGATCGTGGTGAGGAAACGTCCGGCATCGGCGCCGTCGATCAGCCGGTGGTCATAGGTCAGCGGCAGATAGCAGATCGAGCGGACGCCGATCGATTCGTTGCCGAACCCGTCCACGATCACCCGGGGCCGCTTCACGATCGCACCGGTGCCCAGCATGGCCGCCTGCGGCGGAACCAGGATAGGGGTGTCGAACAGGGCGCCCTGGCTGCCGATGTTGGTGATCGTGAACGTGCCGCCGGACAACTCGTCGGGCTTCAGGTTGCCGGACCGGGCGCGCTCGGCGATGTCGGCGATGGCCCTGGCCAGCCCCGCCAGCGACAGGTCGCCGGCGTTGTGGACGACGGGGGAGAGCAGGCCCTGCTCGGTGTCGACGGCAAAGCCGAGGTGCTCGGCGTCGTAGTAGGTGATCTCCTTGGTTTCCTCGTTGTAGCTCGCGTTGATGTTGGGGTGGATCTTGAGCGCGTCGATGACGGCGCGGGCGATGAACGGCAGGTAGGTCAGGTTCACGCCCTCGCGCTCGGCGAACGCGGACTTGGCCCGGGCCCGCAGCCCCACGATCTTGGTCATGTCGACCTCGTGGGTCTGGGTGAGCTGGGCCGTGGCCTGCAGCGATTCGCGCGTCTTGGCCGCGGTGATCTGCCGGATCCGGCTGGCCTTCTGCGTGGTGCCGCGCAGGTGCGCCAGCGCCGGCGCCGGGGCGGGCGCGGCTGCGGGAGCCGCCTTGGCCTCGGCTGGCGCGGCGGCCGGGGCTGGTGCGGCCGGCGGCGGCGCCTTCTTTGCTTCCGCGGCCGCCAGCACGTCTTGCTTGCGGATGCGACCGCCGACGCCGGTGCCGGCGACCTCGGAAAGGTCGATGTTGTTCTCGTTGGCCAGCTTTCGCACCAGCGGGGTCACGTACGGCGCACCGTCCGCGCTCGGGCCGCCGGCCTCCGCCGCGGCGGGCGTGGCAGGTGCCGGTTCGGCTTTCGGCGTCGGCGCGGGCGCGGGCTCGGGCTGCGGCGCGGGCCTGGCCGCGGGTTCGGGTTTTGGCTCCGGCTTCGGCTCGGGTTTGGGGGCGGGCGGCGCCGGGGGAGCGGCGGGAGCCGGCGCGGCGGCGTCCGTTCCGGCACCGATGCGCGCCAGCTCCCCGCCGACCGGGACGGTCGCGTCCTCCTCGGCGGTGATGCTGACCAGGACGCCGGCCACCGGCGACGGGATCTCGGTGTCGACCTTGTCGGTGGACACCTCCACCAGCGGCTCGTCGACCTGAACCGAATCGCCGACCTTCTTCAGCCAGCGGGTCACGGTGCCCTCGGCCACCGACTCGCCGAGCTCGGGCATCAGCACCGGCTTGGCATCACCGGAGCCGCCCCCCTGCGCGGGCTGGTCAGCCGCCGCGGGCTCCGGCTCGGGCTGCGCCTGGGCCTGGGGTTCCGGTTCGGGCTCGGGCTCGGGTTGCGGCTCGGGCGCCGCCGGTTGGCTGGGCGCAGCGGGCTGTGCCTGGGGTTGCTCTCCCGCGTCGCCGATGACGGCCAGCTCGCCGCCGACCTCGACGGTGTCGTCCTCCTGGGCGACGATCTTGGTCAGCACCCCGGCCGCCGGCGACGGGATTTCTGTATCCACCTTGTCGGTTGACACCTCGACGAGCGGCTCGTCGAGTTCGACCGTGTCGCCCTCCTGCTTGAGCCAGCGGGTGACCGTCCCCTCGGTGACGCTCTCACCGAGTGCCGGCATCTGGACGGAGAAGGCCATCTGTGTTGACTCCTCGATCGCTCGTGGGTCGGGGGCTGGGTCGATGTAGCTATCAAAACTATCCTGTCATTGCGCCCGCGTCGGCACACATTCAGGGCGGACCGTGCCCGGTTGCCCAGGCGGCCCCCGCCCGCTTGCTACCGTGTGGCCACTTGCACAGAGCGGGGAGGTTCGATGCCGGCGCTACAACAGGTACCCCAGCGGTTCGTCGACAGCACCGACGGCGTGCGCATCGCGGTCTACGAGGAGGGCAACCGCGAGGGCCCGACCGTCGTGCTGGTGCACGGCTTCCCCGACTCGCACGTGCTGTGGGACGGCGTCGTGCCCCAGCTGGCCGAGCGGTTCCGCGTCATCCGCTACGACAACCGCGGCGTCGGGATGACGTCGGCGCCCAAACGGGTGTCCGCCTACGCCATGGCCCGGTTCGCCGACGACTTCGCCGCCGTGATCGGCGAGCTCAGCCCGGGCGGGCCGGTGCACGTGCTGGCCCACGACTGGGGCTCGGTGGGCATCTGGGAGTACCTCAAGCGGCCGGGCGCGGCCGACCGGGTCGCCTCCTTCACCTCGGTGTCCGGGCCCAGCCACGAGCAGGTGGTCCACTACATGTTCAGCGGGCTGCGCCAGCCCTGGCGCCCGCGGCGGTTCCTGCGCTCGATCACCCAGGCGCTGCGGCTGACCTACATGGTGTTCTTCTCGATCCCGGTGCTCGCGCCCCTGTGCCTGCGGCTGGCGCTGTCGATCCCGGCGCTGCGGCGCAACGTCGTCGACAACATCCCCGAGGACAAGATCCACCACTCGGACAAGCTGGCCTCCGACGCCGCGCGTTCGGTGAAGACCTACCCCGCCAACTACTTTCGCTCGTTCTCCATGCGCGGCCGGCCCCAGACCATTGACGTGCCCGTGCAGCTCATCGTCAACACCCGCGACAAGTACGTGCGGCCATACTCGTTCGACGAAACCGCGCGCTGGGTGCCGCGGTTGTGGCGCCGCGACATCAGGGCCGGCCACTTCTCGCCGATGTCGCACCCGCAGGTGATGGCCGCCGCCGTGCACGACTTCGCCGACCTGACCGCGGGCCAGCCGCCGAGCCGGGCGATGCTGCGCGCGCAGGTCGGACGTCCCCGCGAGTACTTCGGCGACACCCTGGTATCGGTCACCGGCGCCGGCAGCGGCATCGGGCGGGAAACCGCGTTCGCCTTCGCGCGCGAGGGGGCCGAGCTGGTGGTCAGCGACATCGACGAGGCGACCGTCAAGGAGACCGCCGCCGAGATCACCGCGCGTGGCGGCGTCGCGCACGCCTACGTGCTCGACGTGTCCGACGCCGACGCGGTCGAGGCCTTCGCCGAACGCGTCAGCGCCGAACACGGCGTCCCCGACATCGTCGTCAACAACGCCGGCATCGGCGCCGCCGGCGGATTCCTGGACACCCCCGCCGAGCAGTTCGACCGGGTGCTCGACATCAACCTGGGCGGCGTGGTCAACGGGTGCCGGTCCTTCGGCCGGCGCCTGGTCGAGCGCGGCACCGGCGGCTACATCGTCAACGTGGCGTCGATGGCCGCCTTCTCGCCGCTGGGGTCGCTGAGCGCCTACTGCACCTCCAAGGCGGCCGCCTACATGTTCTCCGACTGCCTGCGTGCCGAACTCGACGCGGCCGGGGTCGGCCTGACCACCATCTGCCCCGGCGTCATCAACACCAACATCATCAGCACCACCCGGTTCAGCGCGCCGGGGGGCAACGACAAGCAGGTCGACGACCGGCGCGGCCAGATTGCCCGGATGTTCGCGCTGCGCCACTACGGGCCGGACAAGGTCGCCAACGCGATCCTGTCGTCGGTCAGGAAGAAGAAGCCGATTCGGCCCGTCGCGCCGGAAGCCTATGCGCTCTACGGCCTGTCCCGGGTGGCGCCGCAGGCGTTGCGCAACGCCGCGCGCGTCCGGGTCATCTAGACCTCCGTCCGCCGCGCGCCCTGGCGTCCCACCGCCAGCCCACCGCCGACGGCGAGGAGCCCGACGACGGCCAGCGGGATCGTCCAGCCGCGGCGGCCGTTGACCGCCGACTGGCATTGAGCCACGTAGTCGGTGTGCGGGAGGACCTGGTTCAGGATCGGGATGTTGGCGCCGTTCTTGTCGTTGGCGCTGCGCGCGCTGGACAAATCGGTGGCGATCCCGTTCCCGCAGGACACGGAATTGCCGCTGTCGCCCGACACGGACACCGGCACCAGCAACCCGATGATGCCGGCGAGCAAGAGCACGGCGCCCGCGGCGATGATCAACCGTCGCACAGTCACAATTGGCCTCCCGTCACGAGCGAGTCTGGTAACGGCGTAGTAACCGCTGGGTCCGGCCCCTAAACGTTTGCCGCGAGCACGATCCGGCGCATGGTTTGTGTCGACCGGGGTATCCGAACCCAATGACAATGGCTGCGATCCGCGAGGTAAGGGCTACCCGACAGCAGATCTGGGACGCGATGGCGGACGGATGGACGTATTCGCAGTGGGTGGTGGGCAATAGCCGAACCCGCGCCGTCGACCCGCATTGGCCGGAGCCCGGCTCCGCCATCAAGCACTCGGTCGGCGTCTGGCCGCTGGTAATCAGCGATCAAACCGTGGTTGAAAGTTGCATCCCCGGAACGGAACTCGTCCTCCGCGCCGGATTGGGCCGATTGGGCGCGGCACGAATAACGTTGCGGCTCAGCGATGTTCCGAACGGCGGATGCCGGATCGAAATGATCGAGGTGCCGACCTCCGGGCCGATCAAGGTCATCCCCGATCGGCTGGCCCTGGCCGCCGTCTATCCGCGCAACCGCGAGTGCCTGCTGCGATTGACCGCGCTCGCCGAACGGCTCGAGCCGAGCCAGGTCAAATAGCGCATGGCCGACGAGGCGGCCGACGCCGTCGTCATCGGGGCCGGACACCACGGGCTGGTGGCCGCGTCGATGCTGGCCGACGCGGGGTGGGACGTGCTGGTGCTCGAGGCCCAGCCCGAACCCGGCGGCGCGGTGCGCAGCGCCGAACTGATACCGGGCTACGTCACCGATCTGTTCAGCTCGTTCTACCCGATGACGGTGGCGTCGCCGGCGATGGCGGCGCTGCGGCTCGAAGACCATGGGCTGCGGTGGTCACACGCGCCGGCGGTGGTGGGCCACCCGCGCAGCGCGACCGACGACGACCCTCCCGTCATCTACCGCGATCCGGCGCGCACCGCAACGGAATTGGCGCGCCGCGAGCGGGCGGACGGCGACAACTGGTGGCGGGCGGTGGAAGTGTGGCGCAAGATCTCCTCGCCGCTGCTGGACGCCATGCTGGCGCCATTCCCACCGGTGCGCCCGATGCTGCGGCTGCTGCTGAAACTGGGTACCGCCGACGCGCTGCGGCTGGCCCGCCTGTTGATTCAGCCCGCCAACACCATGGTGGACGAGTTGTTCGACGGCGAGGCGCCGCGAATACTGTTGCTGGGCAACGCGATGCACGCCGACGCGCCGCCGGACGCGCCGATCAGCGGCGCCATGGGTTTCCTGATGACGATGCTTGCCCAGGACCCCGGCTGGCCGGTGCCCGTCGGCGGGTCGGGACAGCTGACGGCCGCGTTGGTGAAACGCGCTCAATCGGCCGGTGCGCGAATCGAGTGCGACCAGAACGTATCTCGCATCCAGGTGCGCGGCGGCCGGGCCGTCGCGGTGACCACTACCGGTGGCCGGACGGTCCGGGCGCGCCGGGCGATCGTCGCCGACGTGACGGCGCCGCGGCTGTTCTGCGACATGCTGCCCGACGACGCGGTCCCGGCCGGGTTGCGCCGCGAGCTCGAGCACTACGTCTGGGATCCGCCGGTGGTCAAGGTCAACTACGCGCTCGACGGGCCCATCCCGTGGCGATCGGAAAGCCTGCGCGGCGTCGGCACCGTGCACCTGGGGGCCGACGGCGACGGCCTGGTGCGCTGGATGGCCGACCTGAACACCCGGGTGGTGCCCGAGCATCCGTTCGTGCTGCTGGGCCAGACCACCACCGCCGATCCGAGCCGGTCGCCGAAAGGAACCGAAAGCGTCTGGGCCTACACGCATTTGCCGCGCAACGTGGCCGACGACGCCGCGGCCGAGCGGCTGGCCAAGTCGGTGGACCACGTTATCGAGGAGCACGCCCCCGGTTTCGGCTCGGCGGTGATCGACCGGTTCGTGCAGCGCCCGTCGGACCTGGAGGCCAGCGATGCCAACCTGCATCTGGGCGCCCTCAACGGCGGAACCGCTCAGCTGCAGCAGATGGCGATCTTTCGTCCGGCGCCCGGGATGGGCCGCGCCGAAACCCCGGTCGAGGGGCTGTATCTGGGCAGCGCGTCGGCCACCCCGGGGGGTTCGGTGCACGGCGCGTGCGGGCGCAACGCGGCCAACGCCGCGCTGGCCGCCGCGGGCCTGACGGGTTGGCCGCGCCGCAAGCTGGGCCGGGCGGTCGTCAAGCGGCTGACTCGGTAGGGCTCAGCCGTTCACTAGCCCTTTTCGCAGATGTCCTCCAGCACGGCGAACATGGTGCGGGTCGGCACGCCGGTCGCGCCCTTAGGCGTGTATCCCCAGGGGCCGCCGGTGTTGTAGGCGGGGCCGGCGACGTCGACGTGCGCCCACTCCACACCGTCGGCGACGAACTCGCGCAGGAACACCCCGGCCACCAGCATGCCGGCGAACCGCTGGCCACTGATGTTGGACAGGTCGGCCACGGTGGACTTCAGGTCCTCCTTGAGCTCGTCGGGCAGCGGCATCGGCCAGCCGTTCTCGCCCACCCGCTGCGAGATCGCGGCGACGCGGTCGCGGAACTCGTCGCTGCCCATCACCCCGGGGATCCGGGCGCCCAGCGCCACGGTCTGCGCGCCGGTCAACGTCGACGTCTCGATCAGGTAGTCCGGGTTGTCCTCGCACGCCCGCACGATGGCGTCGGCCAGGATGAGCCGGCCCTCGGCGTCGGTGTTCTGCACCTCGACGGTGATTCCGCCGTACTGAGTCAGCACGTCGCCGGGGCGCTGCGCCGTGCCCGACGGCATGTTCTCGGCCATCGGCACCGTCGCGATCACGTCGATGGGCAGTTGCTGCTGCGCGGCCAGCGCGACCGTCGCGATGACGGCCGCCGCGCCGCCCATGTCCGACGTCATGTAGTGCATCGACGCCGCCGGCTTGATCGAGATGCCGCCGGTGTCGAACGTGATGCCCTTGCCGACGAGCGCCACTCGCTTTCCCGCCTTGCCCTTCTTGCCCTTCGCCAGCCGCGAACCGTGATGGATGAGCCGCACCAGCCGGGGCGGGCGCGACGAACCCTGCCCCACGCCGATCACCCCGCCGTAGCCGGCCTTCTGCAGCGCCTTGTCGTCGAGCACCTCCACCTCGAGGCCTACCGATTCGCCCAAAGCCTTTGCGCGCTTGGCGAATTCGGCGGGATACAGGTGACTCGGCGGGGTGTTGACGAAGTCCCGGGCGGTCGCGACGGCGGCCGCAACGGCCGCGCCGTGCGCGGCCTGCTTCTTGGCGTCCCTGGCGGTCGCGAGGACCGTGAGCTTGCGCAGCCCTTTGTCCTTGGGCGCCGTCTTCTCGCTGCGGAAATCGGTGAACCGGTAGCTGCCCAGCACCAGCCCCTCCACGGCCGCGGAGCAGACGTCCTCACCCGGCAACTCGCCGAGCGTGGTGATCACCGCCTCGGCGGTGCCCAGCGACCGGGCGGCCACGCCCGCGGCGCGACGGATCGTGTCGGCGGGCCACTCGTCGCGCGGCTTTCCCAGCCCGATCGTCAGCACGCTGGACACCGGCAGCGACGGCACCACCAGCCGGTGCACCTGCTCGCTGCCGCCGGTGGCCTCCAGCGCCCGCAGGCCGTCTTGGATCTCGGCCACCGCCTCGTCGGGCAGGAACGGCTCGGCCGCGGTGACGACCGCGCCCGGCTTGTCCTCGTCGCCGGTCGAGACGACCGGCACCAGCAATACCGCGGAACCCGCGCTGCGCTTCGGAAGCGATGTGGCGACATTGACGGAGGGGGCTTGGTAGCCCGGTTCGGTGGTCACGGCAAATACCCTAGTCAACCGGTGATGGGCGCAGGTCGAAGGCCATCACCGGGTCCTCGAAACCCTTGAGCGTCAAGGGCCCGTGGGCGGCCGCGGACCAATCCGGCAGCTTGTCGCGAAGTTCGGCCGCGGCCAGGATCTGCCCCGGCGCCGCGGCGGCCACCAGCCGGGCCGCCAGGTTGACCGGGACGCCGAAGTAGTCGCCGTTGATGGCCAGCGCCGCGCCGTACGCCAGGCCCGCGCGCACCTGCAGGCCCTCCTCCCGCGCCCGCGGATGGTCGACCAGATCGAGCGCCGCCTTCGCGAGCCCCTCCGGCGACGAGCACACCCACATCACGGCGTCGCCGATGAACTTCACCACCCGACCGCCGTCGGCATGCACCACGTCCGCGACGGTGGCGCCGAACTCGGTGAGCAGATCCGACAATTCCGCGGGCGTGAGCGCCTGCGTCAGCGCGGTGAAGCTGGACAGATCGGCAAAACCGATGCCGCACACCACGCTCGCCGTCGTGTCCTGGAGGACGCCCTCGAAATAGGTTCGTGCGCTGGTCAGGTGATGCCGGTGGACCACGTCGATCAGGGCCCCGATGCGGGGGATGAACTCCGCGACCGAGCGGTACGCCTGGGCCGTGGCCAGCTCGTCGTGCGTGTAATTCATCTGGATGTCCGGCGTTCCGGCGCGGATCATCGTGCCCTCGGCCTCCGCCAGGCGGGCCATCGCGGCGCCGAGCACCCGCAGCAGGCCGAACGCGCCGTCCTCGCCGACCACCGCCTTGAGCGCGAGCCAGGTCGACAGCGCGTCGACGTCGGCCTGGCTCAGTACGGGAACGTCGGGGCCGGCGACCGTCAGCCCGAGCAAAGCCCAGGCGTGCGCCACGTCGTCGGCCGAGATGCCGAGCTGATCGGCCGCCGTCTGCAGCGTGTAGATCGGGCGTCCCGACCACGCCAGGACATCGCCGGCCAGCCCGAACAACCGGCCGCGGCCTTCGGCCTCGACCATCTCGTCGGCGGTGAAGCCCAGGTCGTCCAGGTACTTGATCAGGTCGGCCCGCTCCCGCGGGTTTGCGACGCCCGCGGCCTCCAGCTCGTCGAAGTCCAGCGGATCGGACACCTGCCCAAGTGTGCCAGCAGTGCAGCCGATTAGGGTAAGGCGTCGTGACCGAGCTGCAGCACGGACCGCTGGACGACCGCCATCGCGACCTGGGCGCAAACTTCGCGGAATTCGGCGGCTGGCTGATGCCGGTGTCCTATGCCGGCACCGTCAGCGAACACAACGCCACCCGCAACGCGGTCGGCCTTTTCGACGTCAGCCACCTCGGCAAGGCGTTGGTCCGCGGGCCGGGCGCCGCCGCGTTCGTCAACTCGGCGCTCACCAACGACCTGGGGCGCATCGGTCCGGGCAAGGCGCAATACACGTTGTGCTGCACCGAATCCGGCGGCGTCATCGACGACCTGATCGCCTACTACGTCGACGACGACGAGATCTTTCTGGTGCCCAACGCCGCGAATACCGCCGCGGTGGTCGACGCGCTGCGGGCGGCCGCCCCGGCTGAGTTGACGATCACCAACGAGCATCGCTCCTACGCCGTGCTGGCCGTGCAGGGCCCGCGGTCGGCGGACGTCCTCGCCGAGTTGGGCCTGCCGACCGACATGGATTACATGGGCTACGCCGACGCCTCCTACTCGGGGGTGCCGGTGCGCGTCTGCCGCACCGGATACACCGGGGAGCACGGCTACGAGCTGCTGCCGCCATGGGAGTCCGCGGCTGTGGTGTTCGACGGGCTGGTCGCGGCGGTGCGCGCCGCCGGGGGAGAACCCGCCGGCCTGGGCGCCCGCGACACGCTGCGCACCGAGATGGGCTATCCGCTGCACGGGCACGAACTTTCGCTCGACATCTCGCCGCTGCAGGCCCGCTGCGGCTGGGCGATCGGCTGGAAGAAGGACGCGTTCTTCGGCCGGGAGGCGCTGCTGGCGGAGAAGGAAGCCGGACCCCGGCGGCTGCTGCGCGGGCTGCGGACGGTCGGCCGCGGCGTGCTGCGCCCCGGGCTCACGGTCCTGGCGGGGGAGCGACCGGTCGGGGTCACCACGTCCGGGACGTTCTCTCCGACACTGCAAGTCGGCATCGCGCTGGCGCTGATCGACACCGACGCGGGAATCGACGACGGTCAGCGCGTCACCGTCGACGTCCGCGGCCGCGCCGCCGAATGCGAGGTCGTGCGCCCGCCGTTCGTCGCCGTCAAGACACGTTAGGGCCGCGTTCGGATGGCAAAAACCCGGTGGCGCGCGGATATAGAATCGGCCCCATGACCAGCGACTCGCCCGAGTTCACGGTTCTACGCGCGTCCAATCCGGCGACCGACACCGAACGTGAGTCGATCCTGGCCGACCCCGGTTTCGGCAAGTACTTCACCGACCACATGGTGTCGATCGACTACGCCGAGGGCCAGGGCTGGCACAACCCGCGCGTCATCCCGTACGGCCCGATCGAACTGGACCCGTCGGCGATCGTGCTGCACTACGCCCAGGAAGTGTTCGAGGGCCTCAAGGCCTACCGCTGGGCCGACGGCTCCGTGGTGTCGTTTCGCGCCGAGGCCAACGCGGCCCGCATGCGGTCGTCCGCGCGGCGGCTGGCGATTCCCGAGCTGCCCGAAAACCTGTTCATCGAATCCCTTTGCCAGCTCGTCGCCGTCGACAAGGCCTGGGTGCCGCGCGCCGGCGGCGAGGAGGCGCTGTACCTGCGGCCGTTCATCTTCGCCACCGAGCCGGGGCTGGGCGTGCGGCCGGCCAAGCAGTACCGCTACCTGCTGATCGGCTCGCCGGCCGGCGCCTACTTCAAGGGCGGCATCAGCCCCGTCACCGTGTGGGTGTCGACCGAGTACGTGCGGGCCAGCCCGGGCGGCACCGGCGCGGCCAAGTTCGGCGGGAACTACGCCGCGTCGCTGCTGGCCCAGGCCGAGGCCGCCGAACACGGGTGCGACCAGGTGGTGTGGCTGGACGCCGTCGAGCGCCGCTTCATCGAGGAGATGGGCGGGATGAACCTCTTCTTCGTGCTCGGCAGCGGCGGATCGGCGCGGCTGGTAACCCCCGAGCTGTCCGGCTCGCTGCTGCCCGGCATCACCCGGGATTCGTTGCTGCAGTTGGCAATTGATGCCGGGTTTGCCGTCGAGGAACGCAGGATCGACATCGACGAGTTGCAGAAGAAGGCCGCCGCCGGCGAGATCACTGAGGTGTTCGCCTGCGGCACCGCCGCCGTCATCACCCCGGTTTCGCGAGTGAAGTACGGGGACACCGAGTTCACCATCGCCGACGGGCAACCCGGTGAGGTGACGATGGCGCTGCGCGACACGCTGACCGGGATACAGCGCGGCACCTTCGCCGACACCCACGGCTGGATGGCCCGGCTCGCTTAACCTTCCTCGCGCGAGCGTCGACTTGTTGCGCCGAAATGGCGGATTTCGCGCAACAACTCGACGCTCGACGGCTAAAGGAGCACCAGGGCGCACACCGTGGTGGTGAGTTCGATCGCGGCGCCCAGCACGTCGCCGGTGATGCCGCCGAACCGGCGCACGCAGTGCGCCACCAGCGCCGCGCCGCAGCACAGGCCCACCAGCACCGCCACCGGCCCCTGCCATGGGCGCGGGCCGGCCAGCAGCGACACCGCGAGCAGCGCCGCCACCCACGCGACCACCACCGGCCCGGGCTGGCTGCCGGCGACGCGGGCACCCAACGCGCTGCCCTCGGCCGGGGGCACCGACCGGCGGCAGGCCAGCACCGCCGCGACTCGGCCGGAAGACACCGCCAGGACGATGGCCGGTGGCCTGAGCGCCGAGAAGGCCAACCCCTGCAACACGATCACCAGCACGACGGCCGCCACGCCGAACGGGCCGCTCGAGCCGTCGCGCATCACCGCCAGCGCGCGCTGCGGCGGGCCGTAGCAGCCCAGCCCGTCGGCCGTGTCGGCGACGCCGTCGATGTGCAGCCCGCGGGTGGCCAGCAGCAGCGCCGCCACCGCGAGCAGGCCGGGCAGCGGGCTGGACGCGCCGAAAACCACGGCGCCGCACCACACGACGCCCGCGGCCAACGCTCCCAGCGCGGCGCCGACCACGGGCAGCGCGGTCATGGCGCCGCGGCCCATCGGCGCGCTCAGCGAGCCCGGAACGGGGATCACCGTTCCGAACGCGAAAGCCGTTGTCAGGGAGCGCATCATGGCGCCGACCGGCCGGCCACCCCGGCCACCCCGGCCTCCTCGAATGTCGCCATCGACGCCAGCGTGGCCACCGCGGCGCGCAGCACCGGCACGGCCACCGCCGCGCCGGTGCCCTCGCCCAGCCGCATCCGCAGATCCAGGATCGGGTCCAGCTCGAGGGCCGCCAACGCCAGCTGATGGCCGGGCTCGGTGGACCGATGGCCGGCCTGCCACCATTGCCGCGCGCCGGGCGCCAGGCGCTCGGCGACCAGCGCGGCCGCGGTCACCGCCATGCCGTCGAGCAGCAGCGGGGTGCGCCGCACCGCGGCCTGCGCGCAGAACCCGGCCATCGCGGCCAGATCCGCGCCGCCGCAACAACGCAGCAGCCCGACCGGGTCGGGCAGCACGCGCCGCGCCCGGAACAGGGCATCGCGCACCGCGGCGGTCTTGCGCGCCCACCCCGCGTCGTCGATCCCGGTCCCGAAGCCCACCGCGGTGACCGGCTCGGCGTTCGTCAGCGCCGCGACCAAAACCGCTGCGGGCGTGGTGTTTCCGATTCCCATGTCACCCGCGATAAGCAGGTCGGCGCCGGCGTCGACCTCCTCGTCGGCGACGGCCCGGCCCGCGGCGATCGCGGCGATGGTCTCGGCGTCGGACAGCGCGTCCTGCGTGGTGATGTCGCCGCTGCCGCGCCGCACCTTATGGGCGCCGATCCGCTCCGAGGCCGCCTCGGCGTCGACCGCCAGGTCAGCCAGACGCACCGTCGCGCCGGCGATGCCGGCCAGCGCGTTGATCGCCGCGCCGCCGGCGTCGATGTTGGCGACCATCTGGGCGGTCACCTGCGGCGGGTAGGCCGACACCCCCGAGCGCGCGACGCCGTGATCACCCGCGAAGACGACCACCCGGGCGCGCTCGAATTGCCTTGGCGGACAATGCCCCTGGCAGGATGCGACCCAGACCGACAGGTCCTCGAGGCGACCCAACGCGCCGCGCGGCTTGGTCAGCGTGTCCTGCCGGGCGCGGGCGGCGGCCGCGGCGCCCGCGTCGGGCGGCGTTATCGGCGCGAATTCCATCAGGCTCCCGACGGCTTGATCTGCACCGCCTGCCCGGCCACCACCAGCACCACCCGATCGCACAACTCGGCGACGCGCTGGTTGAGGCTGCCCAGTTCATCGGCGAACCGGCGCCCGGCCGCGGTGGCCGGCACCACGGTCAACCCGACCTCCGGGCTGACGAGCACCAGCGTCGAACCGAAGGCGCCGACGGCGGCCAGCATCGCCTCGACGGCACCCGTTACCGACCCATCGTCCCACGCGTTGTTGCGGTCCAGCGTGCCGGTGAGCCAGCCGCCGAGGTCGTCGACGAGCGTCGGGCTGCCCGGCGATCGGCGCAATTGGCCTGTGACGTCGTCGGTTTCGACCGTCGACCAATGCGCGGGCCGGCGGTCACGGTGTTGCGCGACCCGGCCCGCCCACTCCGCGTCGGCCTTACCGGCCACGGTGGGCGCCAGGTACCGGACCGGCTGCCCGGGGGGCAGCGACGTGGCGATGGCCTCCTCGGCCCAGCGGGACTTGCCCGACCTGATCCCGCCGAGCACCAGGGTGCGCACTGGGATCAGGCGGCTTTCGGGCGCCGGTCAGCCGACACTGCTGCCGCGCTCGACTTGGGGCCGCGGCGTCCGCATGCGGCGCAGCTGCGAAGCCCGGCCTGCGGCGTAAATGCCCAGCTTCCAACGGCTTTCGGTGTTGTCCGGGAACTTCGCGTCGACCAGCCTGCTGACCTTGCGGCCCAGGATGAGCCCGTCGGCGCCCATCACGACCATCAGCACCAGCATCGCCGGGGAGGCGTACAGCTGCACCTGCGGGACGCCGAACGAGGCGAACAGCAGCAGCAGCGTGGCCGGCATGAACAGACCGAGGGCGTTGCGCCGCGAGTCGACCACGTCGCGCACGTAGCGCTTGATGGGTCCCTGATCGCGCGGCAACAGGAAGTCCTCTTCGCCCGCCATCATGCGTTCGCGGCGATCGGTCATGCGCGCGCGGCTGGCGGCCCGCTCGGCCCGGCGCTCCTCGCGGCTGAGTTTGGGGCCGGCCAGCGTCTTGCGCCGGGCCCGCGCCTCGGACGCGGTCATGGGCGCCGGGGCGACGGGGCCCTTCCTCGCGTTGCGGCGCGCCTCGCTGCGCTTGGGGGTGGGCCGGCCCTTGGGCCCGGTCCGGCGCGACCCGGCGGCCTCGGAATCGTCGGCGTCGATCGCGGTCACCACGGGAGTCTCGGCGTCGCCGTCGTCGCCCTTCTTGCGGCCCATCAGCTTCACAATGGCCAGGTTACTTCGCGGGGAGGCCGGGCCGTAACGGACCTGGAATGCGTTGTTATTGGTCATGCGCCAGCGCGGCGTCGGCCCCTTACGCTTGACTGTGATGAATGGCTACCTGTGATGGACGACGGCACGATGGCCTCGGATGATGCTGCCGCTGGCCTCGCTCCCGGCCGTCTGCGGCTGCCCGCCATGCAGGTCTTGGTCGCCCCCGATTGCTACGGCGGCAGCTTGTCGGCCGTGGAGGCCGCCGCCGCCATCGCGACGGGCTGGACCCGGTCGCGCCCCGGCGATCGGTTCACCGTCGCACCCATGTCCGACGGCGGCCCGGGTTTCGTCGAGGTGCTGGGCCGCCGGCTGGGCCAGACGCGGCGGGTGCAGGTGTGCGGGCCGCTGGGCGACACGGTGGAGGCTGCGTGGGTGTTCGACCGCACCTCGCGGACCGCGTACCTGGAGTGCGCGCAGGCCTGCGGGCTCGCCCTGCTCGACGGGCCGCCCACCCCCGAAACCGCGCTGGCGGCCGACAGCAGCGGCGTCGGGCAGCTGCTCGACGAGGCGCTGCGGGCCGGGGCGACGCGGATCGTGGTCGGGCTGGGCGGCAGCGCGTGCACCGACGGCGGGAAGGGGATGATCACCCAGCTCGGCGGCCTGGCCGAGGCCCGCCAGCGGATGACCAACGTCGACCTGATCGCCGCCTCGGACACCGAATACCCGATGGTGGGGCCGTGGGGCGCGGCGAGGGTGTTCGGGCCGCAGAAGGGCGCGGACACGGCCGCCGTCGCCGCCCTGGAAGTCCGCCTCGAGGCATGGGCGCTGGATTTGGAGGCCGCGGCCGGGCGGGACGTGAGCTCGGAGCCGGGCGCGGGCGCCGCCGGCGGGATTGGGGCCGGGCTGATGGCGCTCGGCGGCCGCTGCGAGCTGGGCGCGGCGATCATCGCCGAGCACACCGGGCTGGCCGAGGAGCTCGAGGTGGCGGACATGATCGTCACGGGTGAGGGCCGATTCGACGAGCAGTCCCTGTTCGGAAAGGTGGTCGGCTACCTCGCCGAGTCGGCCCGCCCGCTGGGCATCCCGGTGATCGTGCTGGCCGGCCAGGTCGACCTGGAGAATTCCGCGGTGCGCTCGTCGGGCATCATGTCGGCGCTGTCCATCGCCGATTACGCCGGTTCGGTGCGGTTGGCGCAGGCCGACGCGGCCAATCAGCTGATGGGTTTGGCCTCCCAGGTGGCCGCGCGACTCGGGAATAGCGGTCCCGCCATGTACCGTTGACGCAGTGGGCTTTTTCCCGAGCGGATCGCCCGACGATAAGCCAACAAGGAGAAGCAATGACGGTGCAAAACGAGTCGACCGCCAAGACCCACGGCGTGATCCTGACCGAAGCCGCCGCTGCCAAGGCGAAGTCCCTGCTGGACCAGGAGGGCCGTGACGACCTGGCGCTGCGCATCGCGGTTCAGCCGGGTGGCTGCGCGGGGCTACGCTACAACCTGTTCTTCGACGACCGGTCGCTGGACGGCGACCTGACCGCGGAGTTCGGTGGGGTCACGCTGACGGTCGACCGGATGAGCGCGCCCTACGTCGAAGGCGCGTCGATCGACTTCGTCGACACCATCGAGAAGCAGGGCTTCACGATCGACAACCCCAACGCCACCGGCTCGTGCGCCTGCGGGGACTCGTTCAACTGACCGACCGCTCAGTACGAGCTGCCGGTGCGCAGCACGTAGGAGCACACCTCGATCTGGCCCCGCTGGAATAGCAGCTGGGCGACGCCTTGTACGTCGCCGCGCGACGGGCCGCCGGCCGCGGGCGTCACCCGCATGGTGAACAGCGCCTGGGCCTGGTATTGCGACAGGTACACGATCTTGTCGATCGACGTCAGCTCCACCTCGGAGAACTGCTTGCGGAACGCGTCGCTGCTCATCTTGGCCAGGGCCTGGTCGGACCGCTTGTCGCGCACGCCGTCGTACATGCCGCACAGCGCGTTGCGGACGATGACGTCGATGTCACGGTGATCGAGGGCGTCCAGGTACTGCTGAATCGCCGTTTTGGCCGCGCCCTCCGACAGCGAGGTGCCGGTATTGGCGCCGTTGGTGCGCACCCCGTAGGTGATCGCTAGCGTCAGCGCGGCCGCCAGCGCGACGGCCAGCAGCACGCCAATGACCAAGCGCCGCTTGGATCGTCGCTGCGGATAGGCGACCGGCTGCCCGGCATAATTCGCGGGCGCCTCCGGGGCGCGCTGATCGGGGAAGTCAAGCGGCTGGTGCTGGGCGGTTGGTCCGTCGGCGCCGACCCTCTGGTCCGGCCAGTGCGGACCTGCCATGTGGTTCTCCTACGCTGGTGGGCGGGACCATGAGCGGGCTGCGGCCAAGGCGGGGTCCCGGCGGCTGAGTGACTTTCTAGGCAGGCTAGCGCACGACTTTGCGCGGCCCGTGACGCGACGACGCTCGATACGCCTGAGTAAGCTAGATAACCTTACTAACGAAGGAGATTTCGTGACGATCGCGGTAACGGGTTCGATTGCGACCGACCACCTGATGCGGTTCCCCAGTCGATTTTCCGAGCAGTTGCTGCCCGAACACCTGCAGAAGGTATCGCTGAGCTTCCTGGTCGACGACCTGGTCATTCATCGCGGCGGCGTCGCGGGCAACATCGCCTTCGCCATCGGCGTGCTGGGCGGCGACGTGGCCCTGGTCGGCGCGGCCGGCGACGACTTCGCCGACTACCGCAACTGGCTGGTGTCGCACAACGTCAACTGCGACAACGTCCTGATCTCCGAGACCGCGCACACCGCGCGGTTCACCTGCACCACCGACGTCGACATGGCCCAGATCGCGTCGTTCTACCCCGGCGCCATGTCGGAGGCCCGCAACATCAAGCTGGCCGACGTGGTGGCGTCCATCGGCACGCCGGAGCTGGTGATCATCGGGGCCAACGACCCGGAGGCCATGCAGGTGCACACCGAGGAGTGCCGCAAGCTCGGGTTGGCCTTCGCCGCCGATCCGTCCCAGCAGCTGGCCCGGCTGTCCGGGGACGAGATCCGAACCCTCACCGACGGTGCCAAGTACCTGTTCACCAACGACTACGAGTGGGACCTGATGCTGTCCAAGACCGGCTGGACCGAGGCCGACGTAATGGCGCAGGTCGAGCTTCGGGTCACCACGCTGGGCCCCAAGGGCGTGGATCTGGTCGAGCCCGACGGCACCGTCACCCACGTCGACGTGGTCCCCGAGACCAGCCAGGTCGACCCCACCGGCGTCGGCGACGCGTTCCGCGCCGGTTTCCTGACCGGCCGCAGCGCGGGCCTGAGCCTGGAGCGCTCGGCGCAGCTGGGCTCGCTGGTGGCCGTGCTGGTGTTGGAGTCCACGGGAACGCAGGAGTGGGCGTGGGACCACGAGGTCGCGAAGAGCCGGTTGGCCGGCGCATACGGCGAGGACGCGGCCGCCGAGATCGCCGCCGTGCTCGCCTAATTCTCCGGCCACCAGACGCAGAATCGCATTGCGCGGCCCGTTCGCGTGCGATTCTGCGTCTGGTGGCCGGGCAGGGCCCGGCGAACACTGCCAGAGGACTAGAGCTGGACGGGGTAGACCGGCTCGCTGATCTGCGGCACCACGCTGTGCTCGACGAAGATCGCGTGCCACAGCATGAAGATCAGCACCGTCCACAGCCGACGGCTGTGATCGCTTGTGCCGCTTCGGTGTTCGTCGAGCATCCGGCGCACGGCGGCGGGATCGACCAAGTCGACCACTGAACTGCCGCGCGACGACTCCACCAACGCGTAGGCCCACTCCAGCAGTTCGCCGGCGCGCAGCCAATGCCGGATCGGCACCGGAAAGCCCAGCTTGGGCCGGTGCAGCACGTGCGCGGGCACGATCGGCTCCAGCGCGCGCCGCAACGCGTACTTGGTGGTGGTCCGGGTGATCTTGGCCTCGACGGGCAGCCGGGAGGCGACGGCGAACACCTCGGGATCCAGGAACGGCACCCGCAGCTCCAGCGAGTTGGCCATCGTCATCTTGTCGGCCTTGACCAGGATGTCGCCGCGCAACCAGGTGAACAGGTCGACGTGCTGCATGCGGGCCACCGGGTCCCAGCCGGCGGATTCGGCGTAGACCGAGGCCGTCACGTCGGTGTGGGTCCAGTCGTCGCGGAACCCCGGCAGCACGTCGCGCAACTGCGCGTCGGAGAAACTGCGGGCGTTGCCGTAGTAGCGCTCCTCGAGGGTCAGCGAGCCGCGGTGCAGCAGGCTCTTGCCGCGCATGCCCTCCGGTAGCGGCCTGGACACCTTGCCCATCGACCGGCGCAGCGGACGCGGCAGATAGTCAAAAGGCTTGAGCGACAAAGGCTCCCGGTAGATCGTGTAGCCGCCGAACAGCTCGTCGGCGCCCTCGCCGGACAGCACTACCTTGACGTGCTTGCGGGCCTCGCGGGCGACGAAGAACAGCGGGACCAGCGCCGGGTCGGCGACGGGTTCGTCGAGGTACCAGACGATCTCGGGCAGCGCCGCGACGAACTCCTCGGGGCTGACCACCTTGGCGATGTGGCGCGCCCCGATGGCCTCCGCCGAGGCCACCGCGACGTCGATCTCGGAGAACCCCTCGCGCTCGAAGCCGGTGGTGAACGTGATCAACCGGGGGTTGTGCCGGATCGCCAGCGCCGCGATCGCGGTGGAGTCGATGCCCCCGGACAGGAACGCCCCGACCGTGACGTCGGCGCGCATGTGCTTGGCCACCGAGTCCTCCAGCACCGCGGTGATCTCGTCGTAGCGGTCCTGTTCGGTGCCGGCGGCGATCGGCGTGGCGGCGAACCGCGGCACGAAATAGCGGGTGACCTCGGGGCGCTGCCCGGGCCGGATGCGCGCGTAGCAGCCCGATTCCAGCCGGCGCACCCCGCGGTGCAGCGTCTCGGGCTCCGGCACGTACTGCAGGACCGTGTAGTGCTGCACCGCCCGCTCGTCGATGCCGGTGTCGAACCCGACCAACTCGGCCAGGTCCATCAGGCATTTCTTCTCGCTGGCCAGCGCGGTGCCGCCGGTGCCGGTGGCCATGAACAGCGGCTTAATGCCGAAAGGGTCTCGCGCGCAAAACAATTCGCGGGTAACGGTGTCCCACAGCGCGAACGCGAACATGCCGCGCAGCCTGCTGAGCACGTCGGTGCCCCAGTGGTGGTAGCCCGCGACGATCGACTCGCCGTCACCGTCGGTGGCGAACACGGCGCCGTGCTTGGTGGCCAGTTCATCGCGCAGCTCGAGGTAGTTGTAGATCTCGCCGTTGAACACCAGCACGTAGCGGTCGGGCGCCTCCGGCGGCCCCCAGCGCAGCGGCTGATGCGAATGCGCGATGTCGATGAAGGACAGCCGGTTGAAGCCGAACACGACCGATCCGTCGGCGTCGGGGTCGAACAACCCGCCTGGCTCGTCGGGCCCGCGGTGGCGCATCAGGTGCAGCGCGCGGGAAATGGCGCCATCGGCCCGGGCCGCGGCGGCCGCGGGATCGGCCCCGCCGCCGTCAGCACCGGCCGGGGCCGCCAGGAACGCCAGCAGACCACACACGGCGCCCCAGTATGCCGCACTTGGGCGGCGCCGGGGGTGCCGCACGCCCGTGACCGGCCGGGGTTTGCGCGACGGCGTCAGCGGCGTGGTCTACGCTGCGTAGTATTCGAATCCGAGCAGGAGGCGCCAACGTGACACCTCGCGAGCAGGTCCGTTCGCAACGTCCGTCGCAGCGCAGGTCCCAGCGTCGTCTCCGGCCGCTGGCGCTGGCCGTGACGCTGGGCGTGCTGGCGCTGACCCTGAGCGGATGCAGCTGGTCGCAGGTGCTCGGCATGGGCTGGCCGGAGGGCATCACGCCGGAGGCCCACCTCAACCGGGAGCTGTGGGTCGGGGCCGTGGTCGCCTCCCTGGTCGTCGGGGTCGTCGTGTGGGGGCTGATCTTCTGGTCGGCCGCATTTCACCGCAAGAAGGCGACGGACACCGAGTTGCCCCGGCAGTTCGGCTACAACATGCCGTTGGAGCTGATCCTCACGGTGACGCCGTTCCTCATCATCTCGGTGCTGTTCTACTTCACCGTGGTGGTGCAGGAGAAGATGCTGCACCTGGCCAAGGACCCCGAGGTCGTCATCGACGTCACGTCCTTCCAGTGGAACTGGAAGTTCGGGTATCAGCGGATCAACTTCAAGGACGGCACGCTGACCTATGACGGGGCCGACCCGGCGCGCAAGAACGCGATGATCTCCAAGCCGGAGGGCAAGGACGAGCACGGCGAGGAGCGCGTCGGCGCGGTGCGCGGACTCAACCCGCAGGACCGGACCTACCTGAATTTCGACAAGGTCGAGATCCTGGGAACCGCGACGGAAATCCCGGTGCTGGTGTTGCCCGCCGGCAAGCAGATCGAATTCCGGTTGGCCTCAGCGGACGTCGTGCACACGTTCTGGGTGCCCGAGTTCCTGTTCAAGCGCGACGTGATGCCCAACCCGGAGGCGAACAACTCGGTCAACGTGTTCCAGGTCGACGAGATCCAAAAGACCGGGGCGTTCGTCGGGCACTGCGCCGAGTTCTGCGGCACCTATCACTCGATGATGAACT
Organism: Mycobacterium sp. 1554424.7; assembly: GCF_001665295.1. Classification (GTDB taxonomy): domain Bacteria; phylum Actinomycetota; class Actinomycetes; order Mycobacteriales; family Mycobacteriaceae; genus Mycobacterium. The sequence continues at coordinate 79,396 of NZ_LZSE01000107.1, forward strand.
TCGAGGTGCGGGTGGTGCCGCCCAACGACTTCAAGGCGTATTTGCAGCAACGGATCGCCGGGAAGACCAACGCCGAGGCGCTGCAGGCCATCGCCCAGGCGCCGCTGGCGGTGACCACCCACCCGTTCGATACCCGTCGCGGTGAAGGTGCCCAAGGCTCACCAGTAGGTTAGGACGCTCAATGAAGATCGAAACCAGGCTGTTCGAATTCATCGCCGCCTTCTTCGTTTTCTCGGCGGTGCTCTACGGGATCCTGACCGCGCTGTTCGCGACGGGCGGCGTGGAGTGGGCGGGCACCACCGCGCTCGCCCTGACCGGTGGCCTGGCGGTCATCACGGGAAGCTTCTTCTGGTTCATCTCGCGTCGGCTCGACACCCGGCCGGAGGACTACGAGGGCGCCGAGATCAGTGACGGTGCAGGAGAATTGGGCTTTTACGCCCCGCACAGTTGGTGGCCCATTCTGGTCGCGCTGGCCGGCTCGGTCGCGGCGATCGGCATCGCGCTGTGGCTGCCGTGGCTGATCGTCGCCGGGGTGGTGTTCATCCTCGCGTCGGCGGCCGGACTGGTCTTCGAGTACTACACGGGCCCCGAGAAGCACTGATTTGCGACTCAAAGGTCACAATCAGGGCATCAGTTGATCCGGGCCCGTTTTCCGAGACTTCGTTGCTCAATCCCGTTCGGTAGGGTTTGCCCAGGCAACATGAGAAACTCCCAAGCGCGCGCGCCCCGATGCAGCCACGGGGCCTCGCGCGCTGGTGATGCAGTTGGACAGGGCAGGCAAACATGAGCGGGCCGAATCCTCCGGGATGGGAACCTGACGAACCCGATCCCGGCAGCGAACTCAGCCACCACCCGGCCTCCGGCGACGACGCGGGGCACGACGGCGTCGATTCCCATGACGAGCTGGAACCCTTCGACGACGGCGCCGAAATCGCGGCGGGGGACCACACCGGCGAAACGGACGCGTATTCGCGGGCCTATTCGGCTCCCGAGTCCGAGCATTTCATCACCGGCCCGTATGTGCCGGCCGATCTGCGCCTTTACGACTACGACAGCTACGACGAGCCCGTCGACCCCGACGACGAGCACCGCGCCCCGCGCTGGCCCTGGGTGGTCGGCATCGCCGCGATCGTGGCCGCGGTGGCGCTGGTGGTCTCGGTGTCGCTGCTCGTCACGCGCACCGACACCAACAAGCTCGCCAACCCCGCCACCACCACGACCGTGCCGTCGACGCCGCCGTTGCAGGACGAGATAACCACCACCAAACCGCCGCCTCCTCCGCCGCCGCCGGCGACCACGACGCCGACCGGCCCGCGACAGGTGACCTATTCGGTGACCGGGACCAAGGCGCCCGGCGACATCATTTCGGTGACCTACGTCGACGCGTCCGGTCGGTCGCGCACCCAGCACAACGTGTACATTCCGTGGTCGATGACCGTGACCCCGATCTCGACCTCCGACGTCGGATCGGTCCAGGCGTCCAGCCTGTTTCGGGTCAGTCGGCTCAATTGCTCGATCACTACCAGCGACGGAACGGTGCTGTCGTCGAACAACAGCGACGCACCGCAGACGAGCTGCTGATGGTCAGCAGGTATTCCGCCTATCGGCGGGGTTCGGACACCATTCCGCCGGACGTCATCGATCGCCTCCTGATGGGCGCGTGCGCCGTCGTCTGGTTGGTGTTGCTGGGCGTGAGCGTGGCAGCGGCCGTCGCGCTGGTGGACCTGGGCCGGGGCTTTCACAAGGTGGCCGGCGGCGGATCGCACACCTCGTGGGTGTTGTACGCCGTCATCATCGTTTCCGCGCTGATCATCGCCGGCGCGATCCCGGTGCTGGTGCGGGCGCGTCGGATGGGTTTGATCGAGCCGGCGACCCGGCCCCCGGCGCGCGCACCGAGCAGGGCCCCGGTGCGACTGATGGCGCCGGCGCCGCGCACCGCGGCCGAGCGGGCCCGCCAGCCGCGGGTGCAGGCCGCGGAGCCGGCCGGCGAGTGGTCCGGCGCGGCGGTGGACCGGATCTGGTTGCGCGGCGGGGTGTTACTGGCGGGGACGATGGGCGCCGCGCTGATCGCGGCGGCCACGGCGACGTACCTGATGGCCGTCGGCCACGACGGCGCGTCGTGGGTGGGCTACGGGCTGGCCGGGGTCATCACCGCCGCGATGCCGGTGGTCGAGTGGCTGCACGTCCGGCAGCTGCGGCGCATCCACGACAGCTCCTAGGGCCGCTCGCTAGGCGATCTCGCTAGGCCATCTCGCGACACTTACACGGCTGCGACGACACGCCGGAACGTGTTGCAGCCACTTAAGTCTCGTGGAGCCTGGCGGTGTGGTGTGACGTCCTTCGTTTGTGGACGAGATATTCAGAGGCAGCGAGGCGCTGCGCCAGGGGAGGCTGACCCCGTATCAGCTGCGGACCGCGTTCCGCGCGATCTATCCCGACGTATACGCGCCAGATTGCGCCACTGCGTCGCTCCGAATGCGTTCTCGCGCGGCGTGGCTCTGGTCGGGCCGACGCGCCGTCCTGGGCGGACTTGCAGCGGCGGCACTGCACGGCGCGAATTGGATCGACGACGACGAGCCCATCGAATTGATCTGGCGCAACCCGCATTCCCCGATCGGTGTGATCACCCGCGATCGACGCATCGAGCCCGACGAGGTCACCCGCATCGCCGGTCTGCCGGTGACCACCCTGCCGCGGACGGCGTACGACCTGGCGCGACAACTGCCCACGCCCGAGGCGGTGGCGAGGCTCGACGCGCTGATGCGCGCGACCCCGTTCTCTACGGAGGACGTACGGCTCCTCACCAAGCGGTATCCGCGAGCGCGGGGCCTGCGCAGGCTGCGCGCGGCGCTTGCGCTCGTCGATCCTGGCGCCGCGTCGCCGAGAGAGACGTGGCTGCGCCTGCTGTTGATCGATGCCGGCCTGCCCGTTCCCACCACACAGATACCGGTGCACGAAAACTGGCGCCTGGTGGCCCTCCTGGATATGGGTTGGGAGAAGTACAAGGTGGCGGCCGAGTATGACGGCGACCAACATCGCACCGACCGTCGCCAGTATGTCCGGGACCAGTCGCGGCTGCGCAAGCTCGCAGAACTCGGCTGGGTCGTCGTCCGGGTGATCGCTGAGGACAAGCCCGAGCACGTCGTGCAACGCGTGCGCGCCGCGCTGACCCGCCGAGGGTGCCGCGAAACTTAAACCACCGCTACGGTTTTCGGCGTGTCGTGTGTGTGGTGTAAGTGTCGCGACGAAACCGGGCTAGTGCTCGACGTGCTCGCCGTTGGGGGAGCCGTTGAGGCTGTCCTGGTGTTCGCGCAGCGCGGTGAGGGACCGTTGCTCGGCGGAGTGCGCCGCCTCGCGCAGCGCGGCGTCCTCGGACGCCGGGTCGGCGAACAAGAAGCTGCCGCTGCCCGGTGTGCCGGCCGAGCCCAGCTTGTTCATGCGCTTGGGCAGGGCCGCGCCTTGGTACTCCAGCGGGATCGGGTGGCCGTGGTCGTCGACGGGCCCGAGCGGCTGATGCAGCTCGATGTAGGCCCCGTGCGGCAGCCGCTTGATGATGCCGGTCTCGATGCCGTGCTCGAGCACGTCGCGGTCACTGCGCTGCAGCCCGATGCACCACCGGTAGGTGATGAAGTAGACGAACGGCGGCAGGATCACCATCCCGATGCGCCCGATCCACGTCGTCGCGTTCAGCGAGATGTGGAACTTGAACGCGATGATGTCGTTCATCGCGGCGAGGGTCAGCACCATGTAGAAGGCGATCGCCATGGCCCCGATCGAGGTGCGCACCGGGACGTCGCGCGGGCGTTGCAGCAAATTGTGGTGGGCGTAGTCGCCGGAGAAGCGCTTCTCCAGGAACGGGTAGATGACCAGCAGGGTGAAGACCGCGCCCATGATCAGCGCGACCCAGACCGGGGCCGGGATGGTGTGGTGCCAGAAGTAGAACTCCCACGGCGGCCAGATACGGGCCAGGCCCTCCGTCCACATCATGTAGAAGTCGGGCTGCGAGCCGGCGGACACCTGAGATGGCTTGTAGGGGCCCAGGTTCCAGATCGGGTTGATCTGTAGCAGGCCGCCCATCAGGCCCAGCACGCCGACGATCGCGGCGAAGAACGCGCCGGACTTCACCGCGAAGATCGGCATCACCCGCACGCCGATGACGTTGTGCTCGGTGCGCCCGGGACCGGGGAACTGGGTGTGTTTCTGGAACCAGACCAGCGCCAGGTGCAGCCCGATGAGGGCCAGGATGATGCCCGGCAGCAGCAAAATGTGCAGCGCGTAGAGCCGGGGGATCAGGATGGTGCCGGGGAAGTCGCCGCCGAACAGCGCCCAGTGCAGCCAGGTGCCGATGACCGGCATGCCCAGCGTGATCGACGACAGCGCGGCGCGTAGGCCGATGCCCGAGAGCAGGTCGTCGGGCAGCGAGTAGCCGAAGTAGCCCTCGAACATCGACAGGATCAGCAGCAGCGAACCGATGATCCAGTTGGCCTCCCGCGGGCGGCGGAACGCTCCGGTGAAGAAGATGCGGGCCAGGTGCACCATGATCGACGCCGAGAACATCAACGCCGCCCAGTGGTGGATCTGCCGGACGAACAGCCCGCCCCGGACCTCGAAGGAGATGTTCAGCGCCGACTCGTAGGCGCGCGACATCTCGACCCCGCGCAGCGGTTGGTAGACGCCGTTGTAGGTGACGTCGACCATGGACGGGTCGAAGAACAGCGTCAGGTACACGCCGGTGATCAGCAGGACGATGAAGCTGTACAACGCGATCTCGCCGAGCAGGAACGACCAGTGGGTGGGAAAGACCTTGTTCAGCTGCCTGCGCACCGCCGCCGACGGGTGATAGCGCGTGTCGATGTCCTCGCCTTGGCGGGCCAGGACATCACCGATCTTCGGGGGACTCAGTTTGGGACTCATGTTGTCGTCCTCTCCCAGAATGCCGGACCGACGGGCTCGATGAAGTCACCGTTGGCGACCAGATACCCGTTGGAGTCGATGGTGATCGGCAGTTGCGCCAACGCACGCGCCGCCGGGCCGAAGATCGGCTTGGCGAAATGCAGTGCGTCGAACTGCGACTGGTGACACGGGCACAGGATTCGGTAGGACTGCTCCTCGTACAACGAGGCGGGGCACCCCAGATGCGAGCAGACCTTGGTGTAGGCGAAGAACTCGCCCCAGTTGAAGCTCTCCTGCCCCTGACGCTTGACCATCCGCGGCATGTCGGTGGGCCGGATGCGGATGAGCATCACCGGGTTTCGGACGCCCATCTTGATCGCGGTCAGCTTCTCGTGCGATTCCGCGGTGGTGCCGTCGCCGTCGGACTCGCGCCAGGGGAACACCGTCTCCATGCCGCCGGCGTCCATGTCCTCGGGGCGCATCTTGACGAACGGGGCGCCCGAGTGCGAACCGGTGGCCCGCGCCAGGAAGATGGTTTCGCCGTGGTAGCGCGGGGTCCAGCCCGACGTCCACAACTCGGCCTTCATGCCCTCGGCGGTGGGAACGACGGGCTTCCACGGGTTCTTGATCAGGCCGCCGGCAAACGCGACTAGGGTGCCGAGGCCGAACGCGCCCAGCCCGATGCCCAGCGACAGTCCGACGAGCTTGCGCCGCCCGATCGTCGAACTCTGGTAGGCGTCGCCCAGGTTCGCGACGACCGTCTTGCGGTCGACCTCGCGCGAGGCGCCGTCATGGCGTTCCTGGATCGAGATCTCTTCCGGGATAAACCTTTTCTGGTAGAGCACGGCGCCGATCGCGATGCACAGGATGGACATCCCGAACGTGAAGCCGTACAGGGGAGTGGCCAGCGAGTACAGGAAGTTGCCCGAGGCCTCCCTGGGCCGGTACTCCCACGGCCAGAACAGGAAGACCACCAGCAACGCCAGCCCGAACCCGCCGCCCAGCAAAAGCCAGCGCGCGACGGAGCGCTCGGCGCGCTTCTCGGCCCTGGTGCCCTCGACGGGCCACCGCGGCTCCTTGAAGACGGTCTCGACGCCGTCGATCTTGCCGCCCAGCGCCACGAGTTCCTGCTGCGACATCGCGGCCAGCGCCGCCTCGTCGGGCTCCCGGGCGACCGTGTCTTTGTCGGTGTCGCTCATGATGCTCGCGCCCCAATCCACAGTGCCAACCCGATGGCGGCCACCATCCCGATGATCCACATGGCCATGCCCTCGGGCGCGGGTCCGAATCCGCCGAGGCCGTAGCCGCCCGGCTGCCGTTCCTCGCTGACCGCCTTGACGTAGCCGATGATGTCCTTCTTGGCGTCGAAGGACAGCTGGCGGTCGGAGAACTTCGGCATGTTCTGCGGACCGGTCAGCATCGCGGTCAGGATCTGTTGCTCGTTGGCCGGACCCAGGTCGGGCGCGTACTTACCGGACGACAGCGCCCCGCCCTTGCCGGTGAAGTTGTGGCACGACGAGCAGTTCAGCCGGAACAGGTCGCCGCCGCGGCCCAGGTCGTCGCCGCGCAGCGAGTGCATCGCGAGGCTGCCGTCCGGGTTGCGCACGACGGTGGGGCCGCCGCCGTTGGCCTGCACGTAGGCGCCGATCGCGTCGATCTGCGCCTCGTCGAAGATCTCCTCCTTGCGCGGCGCCTGCGCCTCGCCGCGCATGGCGGGCATCCGGCCGGTGGACACCTGGAAGTAGACCGCGGCCTCGCCGACGCCGATCAGGCTCGGCCCGTGGTCGACCACGCCCTGCAGGTTGGCGCCGTGGCACGACACGCAGGACGTGTCGAACAGCTGCTTGCCGTTGCGCAGCAGCGCCGACGACGACTCGTCGGCGACGGCCACCTGCGGGGTGGGGGTGAGGACCGCGGCCAGGCCGCCCGCGATGGTCAGCGCGATCAGCAGCAGCAGGCCGCCCGACAGCCGGCGCCGCAGACGCCGCCGCGAGCGATCGCGCTGCCCCTTTCGCGGCTGATCCCGCCGCGCACCGTTTCGGGTAGACCCCAGTTTCTTCAACCGAGCACTCCTGTCCGTCTAGGTCTGGCGCTGGCTCATCGGATGAAATAGATCACGGTGAACAGCGCGATCCACACGATGTCGACGAAATGCCAGTAGTAGGAGACGACGATGCTGGCCGTCGCCTGCGCCGGCGTGAACTTGCTCATCGCGGTGCGGGCCAGCAGGAAGATGAAGGCGATCAAGCCGCCGGTGACGTGCAGGCCGTGGAAGCCGGTGGCCAGGTAGAACACGGTGCCGTAGGCGCTGCCCGGGATGGTCGTCCCGTGCGACATCAGGTGGTAGTACTCGTACGCCTGGCCGAGGACGAAGAACAGGCCCATCAGGAACGTGATCACATACCAGCGGCGCAGCCCGAAGACGTCGCCGCGTTCGGCCGCGAACACGCCCATCTGGCACGTGAACGACGACGCGATCAGCACGAGCGTCACCGGGACGGCCTGGTAGAGGTTCAGCTCGGTCGGCGGCGGCGGCCACTTCCCGCCGGCCTGCGCCCGCGCCGTGAAATACATCGCGAACAGGCCAGCAAAGAACATGAGTTCGCTGGAAAGCCAAACTATGGTGCCGACGGCGACCATGTTGGGCCGATTCAGCGAATGCACTCGCGAAGTGATCGCAGTACCCGAGGTCCCCACAGCGCTGGTCACATCCGCAAGTATGACGCTTTGTAGTTGTCGAACTCTACCCGGGTCGCAAATTGGTGTTTCCGCGTCGCACCGGCGCCCGTGCGGGTCCGCCGCGGGCAACGGTTGGGACGCGATCGATCGTCGTGGGACCATCGGCGCGTGCCCGCGTCACCACAAGCCACGCCCGAAGGCCCCGCGCCGTCCTGGCGCCAGGTCCTGGGGCGCTTGACGGACGGTCACGCGTTGGCGCGGGGCCAGGCCGGCTGGGCCATGGACCAGATCATGTCCGGCGACGCCAGCCCGGCCCAGATCGCCGCGTTCGCGGTGGCGATGACGATGAAGGTTCCCACCGCGGCCGAGGTGAGCGAGCTGGCCGACGTCATGCTCAGCCACGCCCGCGCCATGCCCGCCGAGGGGATTCCCGACGACGCGGTCGACATCGTGGGCACCGGCGGCGACGGAGTCAACACGGTCAACCTGTCCACGATGGCGTCGATCGTCGTCGCCGCCGCCGGGGTGCCGGTGGTCAAGCACGGCAACCGCGCGGCGTCGTCGCTGTCGGGGGGCGCCGACACCCTGGAGGCGCTCGGGGTGCGCATCGACTCGGAGCCCGATGAGGTCGCGCGCAGCGTCGCCGAAGTCGGGATCGGGTTCTGCTTCGCGCCGCTGTTTCACCCGTCCTACCGGCACACGTCGGCGGTACGCCGCGAGATCGGGGTGCCCACGGTCTTCAATCTCCTTGGGCCGCTTACCAATCCGGCGAGGCCGCGGGCGGGTTTGATCGGCTGCGCGTTCGCCGACCTGGCCGAGGTGATGGCCGGAGTGTTCGCGTCGCGCCGGTCCAGCGTGCTGGTGGTGCACGGCGACGACGGGCTCGACGAGCTGACCACCACCACCACGAGCACGATCTGGCGGGTGCAGGCCGGCACCGTGGACCGGCTGACGTTCGATCCGGCCGGGTTCGGGTTCGTCCGGGCCAAGCTGGACGACCTGCTGGGCGGCGACGCGCAGGCCAACGCCGCCGAGGCGCGTGCGGTGCTGGGCGGGGCCAAGGGCGCGGTGCGCGACGCCGTCGTGCTCAACGCCGCCGGGGCGATCGTCGCCCACGCCGGGCTATCCAGCCGCGCCGAATGGTTGCCGGCGTGGGAGGACGGGCTGCGCCGCGCCTGCGCGGCCATCGACTCCGGGGCGGCCGAACAGCTGCTCGCGCGATGGGCCCGGTTCGGCCAGCAGCGCTGAATCCTCATGCGGCCAAAGCTGTTCGCCGGCCAGGCGCGCCGAGCGGGCCAGTGCGGCCCACGCCGACCAGGCGCCCGCCGAGCGCAGCGGCGAGGACCATCCCTCGTCGGAGGCGTTCGAGACGCGGACGATGCGCACCCCGGGGGCGGCCAGCCACCGCGCGATGAGCGCTGTCTCCTCGACCAGCGCGCCGCCCAGTGGGGCCGCCGCTCGCAGGATCGCCTGTGCGCCGGACTGAATGGCCTCGACCACCGGCATCGGCGGCACCCCGCGTCTGGCCGTGCCGGCCGCCGCGAGCTGGCCGTAGCGGACGACGGCGAGGTGGTAGCCGCCCTGACCGTCGGGCGCGGCGGCGATCAGCTCGGGCAGCGCGGCCAGCGCGCGGAGCCGCTGTCCGCGCCAGAGCGTCTCGATGGCGGCGGCGACGCGGTCGCGCACCCGCGCCGCGCTTTCGAAATGACGTTGCTCGGCAAGCGCGGTGACCTGGCGCACGGCGGTGGCCAGCGCGCCGTCGTCGAGCCCGTCGATGAGCGCCGCGACCCGCGCCACCGCGGCGGCGTACTGGGTGGCCGTGGCGCCGCGCTGCGCCGGGCAGGGCGATAGCTCGAGCTCCGGACAGGCCGGCCCGTGCAGCGCCGAGCGTGCGAGCCGCGCCGTGCACGTCCGGGCGCCGGTGAACCGCGCCAGCAGGGCCGCCGTGTCCGCGGCGTCGGCGCGGGACCGAAACGGGCCGACGGCGCGGTCGTGGCGCGGCGCCCGCACCGCCGCCAGCCGCGGAAACGCCTCGTCGGTGAGGGTCAGCCACCACCATCGCTGCGGGAATCTCGACCGCCGGTTGTACGGCGGCGCGTGCGCGGCCAGCAGCCGCAGCTCCCGCACGCCCGCCTCGAGCGCGTGCGCGCATTCGACGTGGTCGACGGCGCCGGCCAGCGCGACCATCTCCTTCATGCGCCCGCGGGGATCGGCGCCGGTGAAGTACTGGTCCACCCGCCGTCGCAGGTCGACGGCGGTCCCGACGTACAGCACCTCACCCGCCGGACCGCGGAACAGGTAGACGCCGGGCCGGTGCGGGAGGCCTTCGGCGAGCACCCTTTTGCGCCGCTGGGCCGGCGTCACGTCGGGCAGGTACGAACGCAGGTCGGCGTAGGTGTGCACGCCCTGGTTGCCGACCCGCTCGATGAGCGCATGCAACACGTCGACGGTGGCGCGGGCGTCGTCAAGGGCGCGGTGCGTCGGCTGGGTGGCGACGGCGAACAACCGCGCCAGGGAGGCGAGCCGCACGCTGGGGGCTTCCTCGCGGCTGAGCACCCGGCGGGCCAGGCGCACGGTGCACAGCACCGGCGGGCGGGGCCAGGCGATTTCGCATCGCCGCGCGGCGGCCCGCAGGAATCCGACGTCGAACCCGGCGTTGTGCGCCACCAGCACCGCGCCACGGTCCAAGTCGGCGAACTCGAGAAACATCGGCAGCACGGCGTCGATGGTCGGCGCGTCGCACACCATCGCCGTCGTGATGCCGGTGAGGCGCACGATCTGGGGTGGGATGCTGCGCTGCGGGTCGACGAGCGTGGCGAATTCACCGAGCACGACGCCGCCGCGGACCTTGACCGCCCCGATCTCGGTGATGGCGTCGCAGGGCGTGCCGTCGGCGCTTTTCGTACGTCCGCCGGTGGTTTCGAGGTCCACCACGACGAAAGTGGTTTCGCGCAAGGGGAGTTCGTCGAGCGGGGCGGCGGCCGGATCCCAGTGCGGGCCCGCGTCGGCGAAACTCAGCTGAGTCGCACCGCCCGCACCCATGGCCGCGACGTTAGGCATGCCCACCGACAGCTGCGGGGCTACCACGCCGGTCGGTGGCCGATGGATGTCGGTGGCCGCCGTTAGCGTGCGGGCAAGAGCTTCGAAAGGCCAGACCGAGAGGACGGCACCTGATGGCATACGGCGACAGCACGGCGCACCCCGAGGGCGCGGCGCCGGTGGTGATCGATTGCGACGACTGCGCGGCGCGGGGCCCGGGCTGCCGCGACTGCGTGGTCAGCGTCCTACTCGGGGTACCGGAGACGTTGTTGCAGGACGAACGGGCAGCGCTCGAAGTCCTCGCGGACGTCGGGCTGGCGCCGCGGCTGCGTCTGGTGCCGATTCATCGCGGCCGGGGGTCTGGTGTAGCTTAAATGCCTTGTGCGCCAAAACCGCTGGACCGTCTTAGGGGATTGCCATCATTCACAAACGAATGACAGAAATCTTGCTGATTTCTTAACGGCCTCGCTTGGACAAACGTCGATATCGTTTCGTAACCTGTTTGAGACCTAAACTCGTCCGACGGCGCTCCGGCAAGTGCCAGGCATATGCCGTCCTAGGCCGTTTAAGGATGCAATTTTGAGCTTCGCTAGTAGGTACCCGTGTGCGCGTGTCATCACACGTTCTGCCCTCGGGACGTTAGCGGGCTTGACCGTCTTCGCGGGGACTTTTGCCGCGAATTCCTGGGCCGATCCGGCCGAGGACGCGTTGGCAAAGCTCAACCAGTTGTCGCGTCAGGCCGAGCAGACCACCGAGGCGATGCACACCGCGCAGCTCGACCTGAACCAAAAGCTGGCGGCCCAGCAGGCGGCGGAGAAGAAACACGCCGATGACCAGGCCGCCGTGGATTCGGCGAAGGCACGCCTGGCCGCCTTCCAGGGCGCTGTCAACAAGCTGGCCGCCGCGCAGTACATGGGCGGTCGTGTCGACGGCATGGAGGCCATGCTGACCGCGGGGTCGCCCCAGGGCCTGATCGACAAGCTGGCCGTGCAGCGGCTGATGGCGACCCAGATGCGCACGCAGATGGCCAACTACCGCGTCGCCGGTGAGCAGGCCGCCAAGGCCGAACAGGCATCCGCCAAGTCCGCCGCCGACGCGAAGAGCGCGGCCGAACAGGCCGCGGCGGTGCGGGCGAGCCTGCAGTCCAAGCAGAGTCAGCTGCAGGTACAGATCGCGGTCGTCAAGTCGCAGTACGTGTCCCTGACGCCGGAGCAGCGCACCGCGCTCGCCGACCCCGGGCCGGTGCCGGCGGGCCTGCCGGCTCCCGGCGCGCCGGCGCCCGACGCCGCTCCGCCCGGCGGCCAGGCGCCCGGTGACGGTCCACCCCTCAGCGCGATGATGCCCGGCGGGCCCGGTCCCGGAATGCCCGGAATGCTGCCCCCCGGCGGCGTGGGCGGCGGCGACCGCGCGACCGTCGTGCAGGCCGCGTTGACCCAGGTCGGATCGCCCTACGTGTGGGGCGGCGCCGCACCGGGTGGGTTCGACTGCTCCGGTCTGGTGATGTGGGCGTTCCAGCAGGCCGGCATCTCGCTGCCGCACTCCAGCCAGGCGCAGGCCCAGGGCGGCCAGCCGGTGTCGCTGTCGGATCTGCAGCCCGGCGACGTGGTGACCTTTTATAACGACGCGTCACACAGCGGCCTCTACGTCGGTGACGGCATGGTGATCCATTCCTCCACCTACGGCCAGCCGGTGCGGGTGGTGCCGATGAATGCGGCGGGCCCGGTCCACGACGTCCGCCGCTACTGACCCTCCCGCCAGGCGGCGTCGGCGGCTGCCGATCCTGCTGGCATGGGTGTTCGCCCTCGAGCTGACTGTCGCCGCGGCCGTGCCGTTCGACGCGGCCGGCGATAGCAAGGCACGACACGCGCAGCTGGTCACGCCCGCGCGCACGCAGGTCGGCGCCGCGACGAAGTCCCTGGTGGTCGGCGATCGCACCGTTCGGCTCGTCGGCCTGGGTGGCCCGGCCACCGACCGGTTGCTGTCGCGGGTCGCCACCGATATGGGAGGCGCGATCGACGCCGTGGATGCCTTCTGGGGCGCCGAGTGGCCACGCGAGATCACGGCGCTCGCCGCCGGCTCCGACGAGCAGTTTCGCGCCGCCGCCGGCGGGGGACCGGCCTCGCAGTGGGCCGACATCGCCGCGGTGACGCTCGCCGAGCGCGTCGACCCCGCGCACCGGGTGGCCCTCGGCGAACGGATCGTGTTCGCGCCCGGCGCCGCCAACATGAACGAGGCCTCGCTGCGAATTGTCTTGACACACGAGCTTTTTCACTACGCCGCCCGGCCTTACACGGCGGCCGACGCGCCCGAGTGGCTCACCGAAGGGGTGGCCGATTTCGTCGCCCGGCCGCAGACGCCGGTGCCCGCCGACGCACTGCCGGTGCCGCTGACGCTGCCGACCGACGCCGACCTGCAAGCGCCCGGCGCGCAGCGCTCGCTGGCGTACGACCGCGCGTGGTGGTTCGCCCGCTTCGTCGCCGACACCTACGGGGCGCCCAAGCTGCGCGACCTGTACCTGGCCAGCTGCGGCGCCGGGCACGTCGATGTGCCCACCGCCGTGCACGACGTCCTGGGCATCGACACGGCCGGGCTGCTGGTGCGCTGGCATCAGTGGGCGGCCCGCTAGGGTACCCAGGTGAGCCGGGTCCTGCTGGTAACCAACGACTTTCCGCCCCGCCCGGGCGGCATCCAGTCCTACCTCGGCGATTTCGTCGGCCGGCTGGCCGGCGCGGGGTCGCGTTCGGTGTTGGTGTACGCGCCGCAATGGAAGGGCGCCGACGCCTTCGATCGTTCGGCCGAGGCGGCCGGATACCGCGTGGTGCGCCACCCCGGCACGCTGATGCTGCCCGGCCCCGCGGTGGATGCGCGGATGCGGCGGCTGATCGGCGAGCACGGCATCGACACCGTCTGGTTCGGCGCGGCCGCGCCCCTGGCGCTGCTGGCGCCGCGCGCCCGGCAGGCCGGCGCGACCCGGGTGCTGGCCAGCACGCACGGCCACGAGGTCGGCTGGTCGATGCTGCCGGTCGCGCGGTCGGTGCTGCGTCGCATCGGCGACGGCACCGACGTGGTGACCTTCGTGAGCCGCTACACCCGGTCGCGCTTCGCATCGGCCTTCGGCCCCGCCGCCCGGCTGGAGTACCTGCCGCCCGGGGTCGACACCGACCGGTTCCGGCCCGATCCGGCGGCCCGGGCCGAGCTGCGGGCCCGCTACCGGCTGGGCGAGCGCCCGACCGTGCTGTGCCTGTCCCGGCTGGTGCCGCGCAAGGGCCAGGACGCGCTGATCAAGGCGCTGCCGTCGATCCGGCGCCGCGTCGACGGGGCGGCGCTGGTCATCGTCGGCGGCGGCCCGTACCTGGACGCGCTGCGCAAGCTGGCCGCGGACCGCGGCGTGGCCGAGCACGTGACGTTCACCGGCGGCGTGCCGGCCGCGGAGCTGCCCGCCCACCACGCGCTGGCCGACGTGTTCGCGATGCCATGCCGCACCCGCGGCGCCGGCATGGACGTCGAGGGCCTGGGCATCGTCTTCCTGGAGGCCTCGGCCACGGGCGTACCCGTCATCGCCGGCCTGTCGGGTGGGGCCCCGGAAACCGTGCGGCACAACAAGACCGGGCTGGTCGTCGACGGCCGCTCGGTGGACGAGGTCGCCGAGGCCGTCGCGGAGTTGCTGGGCGATCCGGACCGGGCCGCCGCGATGGGCGCGGCCGGACGCGAGTGGGTGACGTCCCAATGGCGCTGGGACACGCTCGCCGGCCGGCTGGCCGAGCTACTCGGCTAACAGCAGTGTTCGCCGGGCCCGGCCCGGCCACCAGACGTAAAAGCCCCCAATTCCGTACCGAAATGGGAGCTTTTACGTCTCCTCGCGGTTAATCCTTCTCGTAGATCGATTCGATATCGGAGGCGAACTTCTCGGCCACCACGTTGCGCTTGACCTTCATCGTGGGCGTCAGCTCGCCGGTGTCCTCGGTGAAGTCGACCGGCAGGATGCGGAACTTGCGGATCGACTCGGCGTGGGACACCGCCAGGTTGGCGTTCTTGACGGCGGCGTCGATCTCGGCGTACAGGTCGGGATCGGTGGCCAGGTCGCCCACCGACGCGTCGGCCGGTTTCTGGTTGCGCTCCTTCCAGGGGCCGAAGGCCTCGGGGTCGATGGTGATCAGCGCGCCGATGAACGGCTTGGCGTCGCCCACCACCATGGCCTGGCTGATCAGCGGGTGCGCCCGCAGCTGGTCCTCGAGCACCGCGGGGGCGACGTTCTTGCCGCCCGCGGTCACGATGATCTCCTTTTTGCGGCCGGTGATCTTCAAGAAGCCGTCCTCGTCCAGCGCCCCCAGGTCGCCGGTCTTGAACCAGCCGTCGGTGAACGCGTCGCGGGTGGCCTGCTCGTTGTGCCAGTAGCCGCTGAACACCACGCCGCCGCGGACCAACAGCTCACCGTCCTCGGCGATGCGCATGCTGTTGCCGGGCAACAACGTTCCGACGGTCCCGATCTTGACGTTGCCGACCTGGTTGACCGTGATGGCCGAGCTGGTCTCGGTCAGGCCGTAGCCCTCATGGATGGTCAGGCCCACGCCACGGTAGAAGTGGCCCAGCCGCGCGCCCAGCGGGGCGCCGCCGGAGACGGATGCGTGGCAGTCGCCGCCCAGCGCCGCGCGCAGCTTGTGGTAGACCAGCCGGTCGAACAGCGCGTGCCGGGCGCGCAGCAACAGGCCGGGTCGCCCGCCGTCGGCGTGGGCCTCGCTCCAGTCGACCGCGGTCTGCACGGCCATCGCGAAGATGCGCCCCTTGCCGTCGTTGGCCGCGTTCTGCTCGGCGGTGTTGTAAACCTTCTCGAACACCCGCGGCACCGACACCACCACCGTCGGCTTGAACACCGCGAACATCGGCAGCAGGTTCTTGATGTCGCTGGTGAAGCCGACCGTCACTTTGTTGGCGAACGCGGACAAGGTGAGCGAGCGGGCCAGCACGTGAGCCAGCGGCAGGAAGACCAGCAGCCGCTGCCCCTCGTTCAGCAGCGTCGGCAGGCATTCCTTGGCGCCCCGGCTCTCGTAGAGCAGGTTGGAATGGGTGAGCTGGCAACCCTTGGGCCGGCCGGTGGTGCCCGAGGTGTAGATCAGGGTCGCCGGGTCGTCGGCGCGCAGCGCGTCGAGGCGGGCGGTCAGCTCGGCCGGCTCCACCTCCGCGCCGGCCTCGGCGAGCTGGTCGAGCGCCTTGGGGCCCGAACCGTCGATGTGCAGCACCCGGCGCAGCTCGGGCAGCTCGGCTGTCAGCTCGGTGACCATCGCGGCGTGCGCGTCGGTCTCGGCGAAGGCCACCACCGCGCCCGAGTCGTGCAGCACCCAGCGCACCTGCTCGGCCGACGACGTCTCGTAGATCGGCACCGTGACCGCGCCCACGGACAGGATCGCCAGGTCCAGGATCGCCCACTCGTAGCGGGTGGCCGAAAAGATGGAGACCCGGTCGCCGGCCTGAACGCCCAGCGAGATCAGGCCCAGCGCCGCGGCGCGGACCTGCTTTGCCGCTTCGGCGCAGGTGACGTCGGTCCAGACGCCGTCGATCTGCCGTTGAAAGATGACAAAGCTCGGGTCGTCGCGCTCGTGCTCGAAGACCATGGCGGCGACGTTTTCGTGCTCGCCGACGGTGAATCGGGCGGGGACGCTGTATTCACGCACTCTGGTGACCTCGATTGGCTTGGTGGCGTTGCCCGTCGTGTGCGGGCCGGCTTGCTGACGCCCAGCCTAATCCGCGAATTCGCGCAGCATGGCCGAGGTCGGCCCGGCCGGGACCGCGATTGCGGCGTCACGCCCGGTGCCTACCCCCGGGCGGCCCGGATCGGTGTGTGAAGCTATGGGGGTGAACAGCATTCAGATCGCCGACCAGACGTTTGTCGCCGCCGACGGCGCGCGGGTGGGCGCCGTGGTCGCCGACCCGTCGTGCTGGCGCCGGTGGTGGCCGGACCTGCGGCTACAAGTCGTCGAGGACCGCGCCGAAAAGGGCATCCGGTGGGCGGTCACCGGCGCGCTGACTGGCACCATGGAGATCTGGCTGGAGCCGTCGCTGGACGGTGTGGTGCTGCACTACTTCCTGCACGCCGAACCCAGCGGCGTCGCGGCCTGGCAGCTGGCAAAGTTGAATCTTGCGAAGATGACGCACCGCCGTCGGGTGGCGGGTAAGAAAATGGCCTTCGAGGTCAAGAGGACGGCGGAACGGTCGCGACCGGTCGGCGTTTCTCCGGTAGCTTAACCGGATCAAGGTTGGGCGTAGGAGTACCGTTTCGCCCCGAGGCCGGGGTAGTTCTGCACATCGCGGGGCGTACGCGCTTGCGGGAGAGAGGGCATCAGCCAGGTGGCGGAGAAGACGACGCAGACCATCCACATCGAAGCCGATCCGGGCACGGTCCTGGAGGTGATCGCCGACATCGATTCCTATCCGGAGTGGATTTCGGAATACAAGGAAGCCGAGGTGCAGGAGCGGGGCGCCGACGGCTACCCGAAGACCGTGCGGTTCGTGATGGACGCCGGCGTCATCAAGGACACGATGGTCATGTCCTACCAGTGGCCCAAGGACCGTCAGTCGCTGAGCTGGACCCTGGTCTCCAGTTCCCTGTTGCGTTCGCTGGAGGGCTCATATCGCTTGGCGCCCAAGGGATCCGGCACCGACGTCACCTACGAGCTCTCCGTCGACCTGGCCATCCCCATGATCGGGTTGCTCAAGCGCAAGGCCGAGCGGCGCCTCACCGACACCGCTTTGAAGGATCTAAAGAAACGAGTCGAGGCTGAGTGACGCGGCCACCTCCTCCCAGGCCCGCATCAGCCTGTTCGTCGGGAAGGGCGGGGTAGGAAAATCCACCCTGGCAGCCGCCACCGCGGTCTGCGACGCAGGCGCGGGCCAGCGGGTGCTGGTGGTGTCCACCGACCAGGCGCACTCGCTGGGCGACGTGCTGGGCGTCCCGGTCCCGCCAAGCGGCCAGGGGGAACTGGTGCGGGTACTGGCCGACCTGGAAACCGGGGACGCGGAGGCGGGCGGGGGATTCCTCGACGCGCTGGCGCTGGACACCCTGGCCTTGCTGGAGGTCCGGTGGCACGAGGCGGTCAGCACCTTGGACCGGCGGTTTCCTGATTCCGAGTTGAGTACCATTGCGCCCGAAGAACTTTCGGCGTTGCCCGGCGTCCAGGAGGTGCTGGGCCTCTACGCCGTCGGCGAGCTGGCCGCCTCGGGGCGATGGGATCGCATCGTCGTCGATTGCGCCTCGACCGCGGACGCGTTGCGCATGCTGACCCTGCCCGCCACGTTCGGGCTCTACGTGGAACGCGCGTGGCCGCGCCATCGCAGGCTGTCCATCGCCGCCGACGACGCCCGCTCGGCTGCGGTGGTCGAGCTGCTGGAGCGCATCAGCGCCAGCGTCGATCGCCTCGGCGCGTTGTTGACCGACGGCGAGCTCGTCACCGCGCATTTGGTGCTGACCCCCGAGCGCGTGGTGGCGGCCGAGGCGGTGCGGACGCTGGGCTCGCTGGCGCTGATGGGGGTGCGGGTCGAGGAGCTGATCGTCAACCAGGTCCTGACCGAGGACGAGTCCTACGAGTACCGCAACCTGCCCGAGCACCCGGCGTTCTATTGGTACGCCGAGCGCATCGCCGAGCAACGCGTCGTGCTCGACGAACTCGACGCCACCATCGGCGACGTGGCGCTGGTGCTGACGCCGCACCTGTCCGGCGAGCCGATCGGCCCCAAGGCGCTGGGCGCGCTGCTGGACAGCGCCCGGCGGCGCGGCGGGGCGGCGCCGCCGGGTCCGCTGCGGCCCGTCGTGGACCTCGAATCCGGCTCGGGGCTTGGGTCGATATACCGTATGCGGCTAACGTTGCCCCAACTTGATCCCGGAGGGCTTTCGTTGGGCCGAGTCGACGACGACCTGATCATCAGCGCCGGAGGGTTGCGGCGCAGGGTCCGGTTGGCATCGGTGCTGCGGCGCTGCACCGTGCTCGACGCGCACCTGCGGGGCGGTGAGCTGACTGTTCGCTTTCGACCGGATCCGGAGGTGTGGCCTAAGTGAGTGGGGCTCATTCCGATATCGGTCCCGAGCTGCGCAGGCTCGCCCAGGCGATCCTGGACGGGATCGATCCGGCGGTGCGAACGGCGGCCGCGTTGACCGCGGGCGGCGGTGTCGGGACCGGCAAGTGCCAGCAGGTGTGGTGCCCGGTGTGCGCGCTGGCCGCGCTGGCGACCGGTGACCAGCACCCGTTGCTCACCGTGATCGCCGACCACAGCATCGCCCTGCTCGAGGTGATCCGCGGCATCGTCAACGACGTGAACGACATGGGTTCGGCGAAGCCGCCACCCGATGGGCCGTCCGGCGGCGGCCTCCGGCCCGAGCCCGACGCAGGCGCCCCCGCAGCGGACGGCGGCGTGAAGACCCGTTACCAACCGATTCCGGTCACCGTCGAGGAGTGACCCGCCCGGGCGGAAGGTGGTCCCTTCGGCCCTGGATCGGTACAGTTGGCGCAGAACACTGCGGGCGGCGGGCGAGAGGGAGGGCCATGTGGTACTGGCTATTCAAGTACATCCTGCTGGGCCCGCTGCTCTCACTGCTTGGCCGGCCGAAAATTGAAGGGCTGGAACACGTTCCGACGTCCGGTCCGGCGATCCTGGCGAGCAACCACCTAGCCGTGATGGACAGCTTCTTCCTGCCGCTGGTGGTGCGGCGCCGGATCACCTTCCTCGCCAAGTCCGAATACTTCACCGGCACCGGGCTGAAGGGCTGGTTCAGCCGGTGGTTCTTCACCGCCGTCGGCCAGGTGCCGATCGACCGCACCGACGCCGACGCCGCCCAGGCCGCGCTCAACACCGCCGAGCAGGTGCTGCGGCAGGGCAAGTTGCTGGGCATGTACCCGGAGGGCACCCGCTCGCCCGACGGCCGGTTGTACAAGGGCAAGACGGGGCTGGCCCGGCTGGCGCTGCACACCGGGGTTCCGGTGATCCCGGTGGCGATGATCGGCACCAATGTGGTCAACCCGCCGGGCACCACGATGCTGCGCTTCGGCCGCGTCACGGTCCGGTTCGGCAAACCGATGGACTTCTCCCGGTTCGAGGGAATGGCCGGCAACCGCTTCATCGAGCGCGCCATCACCGACGAGGTGATCTACGAGCTGATGGGCCTCTCCGGGCAGGAGTACGTCGACATCTACGCGGCCAGCATCAAGGAACGCGGCGCCGAAGCGGACGGCGCGGACCCTAGCCCCGAGGCCGAGCGGATCCCCGAGACGGCCGTCGGCTAACTCGAGGCCGCCACCGGCGTCGGGGTAGCCGCGGCCGGTGTGGACCGGCTCGTTCGGGCCGTGATCGTCAGCCCGGCCGCGACGATGACGGCCAAGGCCCACCACACGTAGGACGCGCCGACGAGCTGGCGCCACCAGTTCGCGGTGGTCTCGTGGTGCTTGGGCAGCAGGTCAATCGGCGTCCACCGCATCAGCGCCACCCCGATGGCGCTCAGCACGCCCAGCGCGACGTTGCGCCGGCGCCAGGCCAGCACCCCCGTCACCAGCACCGTCGGCAAGGCCCAGACCCAGTGGTGTGACCAGGACACCGGGGAGACCACCAACCCGAACAGGGCGACGCAAATCACCGCCAGGATGGGCTCGCCGGCCCGCAGCACCCGCCGCATCGCCCAGATCGTCGCTGCCAGTACGAGCAGGCACGCGGCGACCCACAGCGGGAACCGCTCGTGCTCATCGAGCCCCAGCCGGGCCAGCGCGCCCGCGATGTTCTGGTCGGTGTTCAGCGCGGCCTCACCGATCCGGTCGGTGTGGTGGACGGTGCGCGTCCAGTACTCCCACGAATCGCTCCACGCCAGCGCGAAGCCCAGCAGTGTCATCGCCGCGAACGACGCCATGGCCGTCAGCGCCGCGCGGTTGTCGCGGCGCAGCAGGAAATAGAGCAGGAAAACGGCGGGGGTGAGCTTCAGCGCGATGCCCAGGCCCAGCAGCAGCCCCCGCGGCAGCTGCGTGCGGCGCGGCACGCAGTCAGCGATCACCAGCGTCATCAGCACGACGTTGATCTGGCCGAAGGCGAAGTTCGACACGATCGGTTCCAGCCAGGTCGTCGCGGCGGCCACGATGAGCACCGCCAGCCACAGCCGGCGCAACCACGCCGGGCCGCCCAGCACGGCCGACGTGTCCCACACGCCGAGACCGGTCAGCACGATGGTCGTCGAAACGATCAGCAGGACCAGCGTCAACACCGTGATCGCCACGCTCGCGGCCGGCATGTGCAGCCAGGAGAACGGGCAGAACACGATGGCGGCCAGCGGGGGATACGTGAACGGCAGGTTCAGCCCGATGGGTGTGTGGAACTTCACGTCGCCGCGGTAGAGGGGCTGGTTGTCCAGCCAGGCCTGGCCGCCCATCTGATAGATGTCGATGTCGATGCGGTACGGGGTATGCCCGAACAGGCCCACGGCCACGTAGTACATCGCCGCGGCGGCGAGCAGCCAAAGCACGCACCACAGCAATACCCGCCCGGGGCCACGTTCGTTCACGAAGCCCACGCCGGGCGCCCGCCATCTACTCATGTCGGAAACAGCGTAATGGGTGGCGGGACCGGCGACGTGTCGCAGCGCGGCTCCCGCGTTGCCCGGAGTTGCGGGCGTACGTTTCTAGGGTGCTCCACTGGTTCGTGTTCGGGGTGGCCCATTGGTTCGTGCACGACATCGTCGACCGCGGCCGGCTGCCGCTGCTGTGCTGCCTGGTTGCGTTCATCCTGACGTTTTTCGTCACGCGGACGTGCGTGCGGGTCATCCGCCACCGCGCCGCAACGGGTCGTCCGACCCGTTGGTGGCAACCGCGCAACGTCCACATCGGGGAAGTGCACATCCACCACGTGGCGTTCGGGGTGGTCCTGGTGATGCTCTCCGGGTTGACGTTGGTGACCCTGTCCGTGAGCGGGCAAGAGCCCGAATTCACCTTGGCGGCAACACTTTTCGGCATCGGCGCCGCGTTGGTCCTCGACGAGTACGCGTTGATCCTGCATCTGTCCGACGTGTACTGGGAAGAGGACGGCCGCACGTCGGTGGACGCGGTCTTCGCGGCGGTTGCGGTGGCCGGGCTGTTGATGATGGGCCTGCACCCGCTGATGTTCTTCCTGCCCTTCTGGCACGGCGCCGACGCGGTGGTGCTGCGCGCCGGGGTGGCCGGTGAGCTGGTGTTCACGCTGCCGTTGGCCGTCGTGGTGGTGCTGAAGGGCAAGGTGTGGACCGGTTTGCTGGGCATGTTCATCGTCGTGCTGCTGGTCATCGGGGCGATCCGGTTGTCACGCCCGCACGCACCGTGGGCCCGGTGGCGGTACTCCACCCAGCCGGACAAGATGCGACGCGCGCTGCAACGGGAACGCCGGCTCCGCCGCCCGGTCGTACGGGTCAAGCTCTGGGTGCAGTGCGCGATCGCGGGCACCCCGCGCCTGCCCGACAAGCGCCTGGTCGACGCCACGCTCGACCATGACGTGCACCCCGCACCGCCGCCGACGGGGCCGATCCTGATCAGCAGATAGGCCGCGCTCGGGCTTCCCCTAGGCTTTTTGGGTGCGGTACTTCTACGACACCGAATTCATCGAGGACGGCCGCACCATCGAACTGATCTCGATCGGGGTCGTGGCGGAGGACGGCCGCGAGTACTACGCGGTGTCCACCGAATTCGATCCCGAGCGCGCCGGTAGCTGGGTGCGCGCCAACGTGCTGCCCAAGCTGCCGCCCCCGTCGTCGCCGCTGTGGCGCTCGCGCAAGCAGATCCGCCAGGACCTGGAGGAGTTTTTCGGGGTGGGCGGCACCGAGCCGATCGAGCTGTGGGCCTGGGTGGGCGCCTACGACCACGTGGCGCTGTGCCAGCTCTGGGGCGCCATGCCGGCGTTGCCGCAGGCGATACCCCGCTTCACCAGGGAGGTCCGGCAGCTGTGGGAGGAGCGCGGGTCCCCGCGGATGCCGCCGCGCCCCCGCGACGCCCACGACGCGCTGGTCGATGCCCGCGACCAACTCCGCCGATTCCGGCTGATCACCTCCGCCGACGGCGCGTAGCGCGTTCGCCCTGATCAGGCGTGACCGGGCGGTGCCCGCGCCCGGTTACCATGGACCGATGAACTGGACCGTCGACATACCGATCGACCAGCTGCCGCCGCTGCCGCCGCTCTCGACCGAGCTGCGGGCGCGCCTGGACGCCGCGCTCGCCAAGCCGGCCGCCCAGCAGCCCAGCTGGGACGCCGACCAGGCCGCCGCCATGCGCACGGTCCTCGAGAGCGTGCCACCGGTGACCGTGCCATCCGAGATCGTCCGCCTGCAGGAGCAGCTGGCACAGGTCGCGCGCGGCGAGGCCTTCCTGCTGCAGGGCGGCGACTGCGCCGAGACGTTCGTCGACAACACCGAACCCCACATCCGCGGCAACATCCGCACCCTGCTGCAGATGGCCGTCGTGCTCACCTACGGCGCCAGCCTGCCGGTGGTCAAGGTGGCCCGCATCGCCGGCCAGTACGCCAAGCCACGGTCGGCCGACATCGACGCGCTGGGCCTGAGGTCCTACCGCGGCGACATGATCAACGGCTTCGCCCCCGACGCCGCGGCCCGCGAGCACGACCCGTCGCGGCTGGTGCGCGCCTACGCCAACGCCAGCGCCGCGATGAACCTGGTGCGCGCGCTGACCTCCTCGGGCCTGGCGTCGCTGCACCTGGTGCACGACTGGAACCGCGAGTTCGTCCGGACCTCGCCGGCCGGCGCGCGGTACGAGGCGCTGGCCACCGAGATCGACCGGGGCCTGCGGTTCATGAGCGCCTGCGGGGTGGCCGACCGCAACCTGCAAACGGCCGAAATCTACGCCAGCCACGAGGCTTTGGTGCTCGACTACGAGCGGGCCATGCTGCGCCTGTCCGACGTCGAGGGCGGCGAGCCGCAGCTGTATGACCTGTCGGCGCATACGGTGTGGATCGGCGAGCGGACCCGCCAGCTCGACGGCGCCCATGTCGCGTTCGCGGAGGTGATCGCCAACCCGATCGGCGTGAAGATCGGCCCGACGATGACCCCCGAGCTGGCCGTCGAATACGTGGAGCGCCTCGACCCGCACAACAAGCCCGGACGGCTGACGCTGGTGAGCAGGCTGGGCAACAACAAGGTGCGCGACCTGCTGCCGCCGATCGTCGAGAAGGTGCAGGCGACCGGGCACCAGGTGATCTGGCAGTGCGACCCGATGCACGGCAACACGCACGAGTCGTCCAACGGCTATAAGACCCGCCACTTCGACCGCATCGTCGACGAGGTGCAGGGCTTCTTCGAGGTGCACCGCGCGCTGGGCACCCATCCCGGCGGAATCCATGTCGAGATCACCGGCGAGAACGTCACCGAGTGTTTGGGTGGGGCGCAAGACATTTCGGACACCGACCTGGTCGGGCGCTACGAGACGGCCTGCGACCCGCGGCTGAACACCCAGCAGTCGCTGGAGTTGGCGTTCCTGGTCGCCGAGATGCTGCGCGACTGAGTTCCGCCCCGCCACCAGTCGCAAAAGCCCCCTAAAACCATCGGTTTTGGGGGCTTTTGCGTCTGCTCGCGCCTATAACAGGCCGCTGAGGTTGCTGCCGATCGTGAAGGCCACGGTCGCGACGAGCCCGGTGAACGCGAGCACGACCGCCACCCACACCAGCACCATCCGTCGGGCGTGCTGGCGGGCCCAGACGAATTCACCCATCGCGATGCCCGCGAATTCGCCTGCGACCGGCTGGTATTCGTGTTCCTTGGGTTTGGCGTCCGGCCGGGGCGCGTCGCCGCGGGGGAGCTGACGCGTCGGGTTGCGGACCGGCGCCGGGGTGGCCGGGCGCTGGCTCATCCGGCTGTGGTGCAGCGCCGCCGATCGGTGTTGGGCGGAGTTGCGCGGCGCGGGCACCCGGAAGTCCGGCAGGGCGAGTTCCTCGGCGATCGCCGCTAGGTCGGCGCCCATCTCGATCGCGTCGGCATACCGGGCCCCGGGGTCGCGGGCGGTCGAGCGCGCCACCAAATCGTCGAATTGCCGTGGGACGCCGTCGATCGCGGCGCTGGGCGGCGGCACGTCGGCGTCCAGGCGGCGGTAGGCGATCGACAACGCCGAGTCGCCGGTGAACGGCGTGTGCCCGGTCAGCAGCTCATACGTGAGGATCCCGGCGGAGTAGACGTCGCTGCGCGGGCCGGCGTTGCCGTCGCGCACCTGCTCGGGCGACAGGTAGGCCGCGGTGCCGAGAATGACGCTGGTGGAGGTGATTCCGGCCGCCGCGACGGCGCGGACCAACCCGAAATCGGCGATCTTGACGTCGCCGTCGTCGGAGATCAGGACGTTCTCGGGCTTGACGTCGCGATGCACCAGGCCGGCCCGGTGCGCGGCGGCCAGGCCGCCCAACACCGGACGAAGCACCGCCGCCACGGCGTGCGGCGGCATCGGGCCGCGCTCGGCCAGCAGCTCGCGCAGCGTTCCGCCCTCGATGAGCTCCATCACCAAGAACGGATGCCGGGCGTCCATGCCCTGGTCGTAGACCGCGACCAGCCCGGGGTTTTTCAGGCGGGCGACAGTGCGCGCCTCGAGTTGGAAGCGGGTCAGGAATTGGTCGTCGCCGGCATAGCGGGTGTCCATCACCTTCACCGCGACCGGGCGGTCGAGCCGGACGTCGAGGCCGCGGTACACCGTCGAGGTGCCGCCGCTGGCGATCCTGGACTCGACGCGGTAGCGGCCGTCCAGCAACGTGCCCTCCAAGGGCTCGCCCGTCATAGCTCCGGTCACGGGGACATCGTAGGTGCGGGTCGCGAAAACGTAGGTCCAAGGCGCTAAGCGCGGCCTACACTGGCGCCGTGAGCAGTGTTCCGGCCGGCGACGACGTCCTGGATCCCGACGAGCCGACCTACGATCTGCCGGGGGTGGCCGCGATACTCGGCGTGTCGGTCAGCAAGGTGCAGCAGCAGCTGCGGGAGGGCCACCTGGTCGCGGTCAAGCGTGGCGGCGGCGTGGTGGTGCCCCAGGTGTTCTTCACCAACTCCGGTGAGGTGGTCAAGAGCCTGCCGGGGCTGTTGACGATCCTGCACGACGGCGGCTACCACGAGACGGAGATCGTGCGCTGGCTGTTCACCCCCGACCCGTCGCTGACGATCACGCGCGACGGCACCCGCGACGCGATCAGCAACGCCCGCCCTGTCGACGCCCTGCATTGCCACCAGGCTCGGGAAGTGGTGCGGCGCGCGCAGGCTATGGCGTACTGACGGATTCCGGCGCCCGGTACAGCGCGTACCAGGCCGCCAGCGCGCAGGCGGTGGCGAGCGAGAAGTGCAGCCACGAATACATGCCGTGCGACCCGTCGGGCTTGAAGATCACCATGACCCACGTGGAGAGGCCGCCGATGGCCGCGACCGCCCGTCGGGACTGGGCCAGCGGGGCCGCCACGGCCAGCGGCCAGGAGTAGTACCAGGGCAGCGCGGCCGGGACGAACAGCACCACGACCAGCATCGACCACGCGATCCCGGTTAGCGCGGCGCGGTCGTCGCGCCGGAACCGCCACCACAGCAGCGGCAACGACACCGCGATGATCGCGATGCCGATGAACCGGGTGACGCGCAGCGTGGCGTAGAAGTCGACGGCAAAAAAGCCGCTGCCGAGGGCGTGGATGAGGTTGGCGACGGCCGTCGGCACGGTCAGCCAGTTGATGATCTTCACCGATCCGGCCAGCGCGGTCAGCCAGCCCAGCCCGACGCCGGCCGCCGCGGACAGGATCGCGAACACGACGGCGAAGACGCCCAGGGACATGGCGGTGGCCGCCAGGAAGGCCGGGAGCGCCCGGTATCCCCGCCGTTCGCGCAGGTGCCGCGCCCACACCCACACCAGGAATGGCAACGAGATTCCGGCGGTGGCCTTGACCGCGATGGCCGCCGTGATCAGCACGACGCCCAGGACGTGACGGCCCTGGAAGGTGAGCGCGATCCCGGCGGCCATCAGGCCCACCATCAGCATCTCGTTGTGCACGCCGCCCATCAGGTGAATGAGCACGAGCGGGTTGAGGACGCAGATCCACAGCGCCAGTGCGCCATTGGTGCCGAGGTGATGGGCGAGCCGGGGAGTGGCCCAGATCAGCAGAGCCAAGCCGGGCAGCATGCACAGGCGCAGCAGCATCGTCCCGGCGATGACGTGGTTGCCGACCACCATCGTGACCAGCTTGGCGATCAGGATGAATGCCGGCCCGTAGGGCGCCGTCGTGATCGTCCATATCGGACTCACGTTGTCCAGCAAGGGATTTGGATTGGCGACCGGGCCGACCGCGTAGGGGTCGAAGCCATCGCGCAGCAGCGCGCCCTGCGCCAGGTACGAGTAGGTGTCGCGGCTGAAGACGGGTACCGACAACAGCAACGGCGCCAACCAGAAGGCGGTGGTCGCCCTCATGGTGAACTCGGACGCGTTACCGGCCAGCGCGCGCCGGCCCAGGGTCACCCACGCGATCAGCATGAGGCCCACGCCCGTCCACAACACGATCGACGACAGCACCAGCCCGTGACCGAAGCGCAGCCACGACAGGTGCAGCGCCTCCAGCAGGGGGTCGTGCGGCTTGGTGCTGCCCGCTCCCAGCCCGCCCAGGGTGATCAGCACGGAGCCCAGGAAGCCCAGCTTCGCCGGTCGCGCGTCGGGGGTGGCAGCGAACGCGACAAGCCGTGAAACGTATTGCGCCACCGACCCTTTGGTCGCCGGTGAATCGGCGGCGGTGCTCGCGGGACCTGTCATTGGCTCAGGCGGACCGATTCGTGGCCATCCTGGCGAGCTCGGTCAGCCCCGCCTTGGCCGCCGCGTTGATCGGGGCCGCCGCGAGCGTGGCCAGCGCCCGCTCGGTCAACGCGGCGATGCGCCGCTCGGCCGCGGCCAGCGCGCCCACCGACTCGATGACGTCGCGCAGCTCGGCCACCTGCGCGTCGGTCAACTGCGCGCCGATCGAGTCGCGTAACCGCTTGGCCGCCAACGGGTCCGACTTGTCCGCCAGCTCGAGCGCCTCGGCCAGCAGCACGGTTCGCTTGCCGGACCTCAGGTCGTCGCCGGACGGTTTGCCCGTCACCGCGGGGTCGCCGAACACGCCGAGCACGTCGTCGCGCAGCTGAAACGCCACGCCGATGTCGGTCCCGAATTCCTTGAAAACGGCCTGCACATCGGGCCGGTCGGCGGCGGCCGCCGCGCCCAGCTGCAGCGGTCGCGCCACCGTGTAGCAGGCGGTCTTGAAGGTGTCGACGTTCATCGCCGACGCGATCGACTCGGCGCCGCTGTTCTCGGCGACGATGTCGAGGTATTGCCCGCCCAACACCTCGGTGCGGATGTCGGCCCACACTCGCTGGACGCGGCTGCGCGCGTCGGGGGGCAGTGTCGCCCCGAAGACGATGTCGTCGGCCCAGGCCAGCGCGAGGTCGCCGAGCAGGATGGCGGCCGACGTCCCGAACTGCTCGGGTGAGCCGCGCCAGCCCCGGTCGCGGTGCAGCGCGGCGAAGCGCACGTGCGCGGTCGGCTTGCCGCGGCGGGTGGACGAGTCGTCGATCACGTCGTCGTGCACCAGCGCGCAGGCGTGCAGCAGTTCGAGCGCGGAAAACAGCAGCAACACTTCGGTTTCGGGCTCCCCGCTTGCCACCGACCGCCAGCCCCAGTAGGCGAACGCGGGCCGCAGCCGCTTGCCCCCGTTGAGCACGAAGTCCTCCAGGGCGGCAATCAGGACGTCGTAGTCGGCGCCTTCAGAGCTTATGTAGGCCGTCCGCTCGCGCCGGTCGCGCAGGTACCGCCGGAGTTGCTCGGTGATCGCGCCGGTCAACTCGACGGTTGCCGCTGCCTCTGAAGCATTCAGGCTCAGCGCGGCGCCCCTTTCTGCTCGGCTTGGCGGGTATTTGTTCTAGGGCCGACAGTGTATGTCGCTTCCGCGACCCCAGTTGCTTCGACTGCCTCACTATTGCGCCCCTATGCTGGCGATCTGGAAACAAGTCGTCTGGTGGATCTGATCGATAGGAGCCGCGTGACCCTCAACACGATCGCGCTCGAGTTGGTGCCCCCCAACGTCGAAGACGGCAAGGAGCGGGCCCTCGAAGACGCGCGAAAAGTGGTGCGGTACTCGGGCGAATTCGGCCTTGACGGCCGGATCCGGCACGTGATGATCCCCGGCATGATCGCCGAAGACGACGATCGGCCCGTCGCCATGAAGCAGAAACTCGACGTCCTGGACTTCTGGTCGATCATCAAGCCCGAATTGCCGGGATTCCAGGGCCTGTGCACCCAGGTGACCGCGTTCATGGACGAGGTGTCGCTGCGCCAGCGGCTGACCGACCTGTGCGACGCCGGCATGGAGGGTGTCGTCTTCGTCGGCGTGCCGCGCACCATGAACGACGGCGAGGGCTCCGGCGTCGCGCCGACCGACGCCCTGTCCATCTATCGCGACCTGGTGACCAACCGCGGCGTGATCGTGATCCCCACCCGCGACGGCGAGCAGGGCCGGCTCAACTTCAAATGCAACCAGGGCGCGACATACGGCATGACGCAGCTGCTGTATTCCGACGCGATCGTGCGCTTTTTGACCGACTTCGCCGCCAACACCGATCACCGGCCCGAAATCCTGCTGTCCTTCGGGTTCGTGCCGAAGGTGGAAAGCCGCGTCGGACTGATCAACTGGCTGATCCAAGACCCGGGCAACGCCGCGGTGGCCGGCGAGCAGGAGTTCGTCCAACGGTTGGCCGGCAGCGAACCGGAACAGAAGCGCCGGCTGATGGTCGACCTGTACAAGCGGGTGATCGACGGCGTCGGCCAGCTCGGCTTCCCGCTGAGCATCCACTTCGAGGCGACCTACGGGGTTTCCGGGCCCGCGTTCCAGACGTTCGCGGAGATGCTGGACTACTGGTCGCCCTAGGTTGCCTACGGGCGACCCGCGGCGCCCGGCGAAATACGCCGCGCTTGCGATCGCCCTAGCTAGCTAGCTCGGCGGCTGGTCGCGCGGCGCGGTGAGCCGCGGGGAGCGGTCGCGGCTCATCCAGGCCAGCAGGGCCACCACGCCGGCCGCCGCGAAGGACGCGATGCCCAGCCACACGCCCGCCCCGGTGAAGTTACGGGTGTTCGGATCGGTATAGCGGGCGTTGGCGCTCATGGTGGTCACGACGCCCGGTTTGAGCTTCCACGACACCACATCGGGCTCGACGCGGTCGCCGTTGGTGGAGGTGACGACGCCGGGAAAGGCGACCGTCAACTCGACGTCGGCGTCGTTGTCGGTCACCGACGTCAGGTCCGCCCGGCCCTCCAGGATCACCATGTTGCCGTTGCGGCGCAGCGACAGGTTCACCCCCTGGGCGTCGGAGTTCATGTTCGCCAGCTGCGGCAGCTCGGCGAAGGTCAGATCGGAGAACACCGCCTGCGATCCCACGTAGCCGTCGCTGTCGTAGTTCGACACGGCCACTTTCTGGCCGAACGGCAGGTTATTGCTGTCGAGCTGTGGGCCGGTGTCCTTCGGGGTCTTCGGTTTGGCCGCCGCGATGATCTCCCCGGACACCAGGTCGTCGGGGGAGATGGTGAGCGACGCCCGGACCCGCAGGCACCCGCTGGCCAAGGGCACGATCAGCAGCAGCATCGCGATGGCCAGCGCGCGGCGCCGCCGGGGCGTGAAGCCGCGGACTCGAGCCGGGGCGGGGCTGGCGTGCACGAGGTCA
This sequence comes from Mycobacterium sp. 1554424.7, assembly GCF_001665295.1. Lineage (GTDB taxonomy): Bacteria > Actinomycetota > Actinomycetes > Mycobacteriales > Mycobacteriaceae > Mycobacterium. The sequence continues at coordinate 109,691 of NZ_LZSE01000107.1, forward strand.
TCGTGCCAGATTCGGAGCGCCGTGAAGCTATAAGCGCCGTGAAGCTATAGGGGAAGGGCGCGGCCCAGGATGGCGAACGCGCGTGGGTCCCCGGCGAAATGGTAGCGACGGATGATGTCGGTGAAGCCCAGCCGCCGGTACAGCCGCCAGGCGCGGTTGGGCTCTCCGTTGATTTCCGGCGTGGAGAGCAGGACGTTCTTCTCGGCGCGCCCGGCGAGCAGCCGGCGGGCCAATGCCTCGCCGAGGCCGCGGCCCTGCGCGCGGGGGTGGATGTGCAGCTCGGTCAGCTCGAAGTAGCTGTTCATCAGCTGGGCGATCTCCTGGGGCGGCGCGCCGCCGCGCTGCAGGCCCAGGACCACCTGCTGCTGCCACCACTGCCCGGGCGCCCCGGGATAGCCGTAGGCCACGCCGAGCAGCGGCGCGTCGCTCAGTTCGGCGGCCGACGGGGCGTCGGCGCCGTCCCCGGCCGCCTCGGCCTCCACCGCGGCCACGCCCTGCCAGCCGTGTCGACGGATGTGTTCGAGCCACATGGCGGCGCGCTGGTTCTCGGTGCCCCGCGGGTATCGCATCGCTTCGACGTACACCCCCAGGGCGTCAGGCAGACGGCGCTCCATATCGTTCGGCGGGAGATCGATGAGGAATATCGCCAACTCGCGGTGTCCTCCTCATCGGGTGGCTTCAGGTGTGAGATCGGCCCCGTGCCGCTGCCGCCATTATCCGACCCGGACGGGCCCGCGCGCCCAGCGGCCGCGGCTGGGACGGCCGCAAAGAGTGCCGCTTCGGCAAGGCGGTTGCGGCGCACCGGCGTTGCGGGGTCTGCGCGCTCGGGAGCGGGGCCGGGATAGAATCGCTGCCGAACCAGTGGTACGGCGCAGATTGACCTCGTATCATTTGTGTTAGTGCCCTTACAACGGGCATCCGCGTGCTATCGATAGTTACGTGCCAAACTGTCGGCAAGGAGGGACGAATGCCACTCTCCGACCATGAACAGCGGATGCTCGATCAGATCGAGAGCGCCCTCTACGCGGAAGATCCCAAATTCGCGTCGAGCGTCCGCGGCGGAGGGTTGCGCGCGCCCACCGCGCGGCGGCGCCTGCAAGGCGCGGCGTTGTTCGTCATCGGCCTGGCGATGCTGGTTTCCGGGGTGGCGTTCAAGGCCACGATGATCGGAAGTTTCCCGATTCTGAGCGTCTTTGGCTTCATCGTGATGTTCGGCGGCGTGGTCTACGCGATCACCGGCCCCCGGCTGTCGGGCCGGCCGGATCGTTCGGGGTCGGCGCCCGGATCGGCGCGCCAGCGTCGCAACAAGGGCGGCGGCTCGTTCACCAGCCGCATGGAGGATCGGTTCCGCCGGCGCTTCGACGAGTAACGCACGGACACACCCGCCATAAGAGGTAGCCAACGCGGCTACCTCTTTTTTTGTGCTTCTTCGTGCCCGGGCGAGCGGACGCGCGGGCTCGGGCCCCGCGGAGCCGGCGAGTCCATTCCGACTCCCAATCGAGCCCATATCGAGCCCCGTCGACGGGGACGCGCCCCACCGCGCCCCACCCGGAAGCCCCACTTCGCCCCACCCGGCATTTTGTGGGCCTGAGGTGCGGCTTTCTGGCGCAGGGGTTGGGCGGCAACTGGGCGGCCGGGGTCGTCGGGCGGCGTCGTCGTGCGGCTTGGTGGCGGACAGGGGGGAAAACCGCGCCGCAACACCCATTAAATGGGGCAGAGTGGGGGATCGTGGGGTATGGTGGCTGAAGCGTTTGGGTGAGGCGAGAGCCGGGTCTCCACGGGAGGTGAGCTGGTGTTTCTCGGCACCTACACGCCCAAGCTCGACGACAAGGGGCGGCTGACGTTGCCCGCCAAGTTCCGCGACACGTTGGCAGGGGGGTTGATGGTCACCAAGAGCCAAGACCACAGCCTCGCCGTCTACCCCCGGGCGGAATTCGAGCAGCTGGCGCGCCGGGCCAGCAAGACCTCGCGCAGCAACCCCGAAGCCCGGGCCTTCCTGCGCAATCTCGCCGCCGGCACCGACGAGCAGCATCCCGACGCGCAGGGCCGCATCACGCTGTCGGCCGACCACCGCCGCTACGCGAACCTGACCAAGGACTGCGTGGTGATCGGGGCGGTCGACTACCTCGAGATCTGGGATGCGCAGGCCTGGCAGGACTACCAGCAGACCCATGAAGAGAACTTCTCCGCGGCCAGCGATGAAGCACTCGGCGACATTATCTGAGGCGCATGCCCGTGCATCGTGGCCTCTGCCCGAACCGACCCTGGCGTACTTCCCCAACGCCAGGTTCGTACCTTCGGACAGGGACCAGGATGCAGGGGCGGCCCGCCGGGCCGACTGGGATGCGCGGGCGGCGGTTCTCAGGGGAGGCGTTGCGGTGGCTGAGAATTCGGACGACTTCGGGCACGTGCCCGTCCTGCTGGAGCGCTGTGTCGAGCTGCTCACCCCGGCCCTGACGCGCCGGAACTCCGACGGCGCCGGGGCGGTCCTCGTCGACGCCACGCTGGGCGCCGGTGGTCACGCGGAGCGCTTTCTGACCCAGCTGCCCGGCCTGCGGCTGATCGGGCTCGACCGCGATCCCAACGCCCTCGACATCGCCCGCGACCGGCTGACACGCTTCGCCGGCCGGGTCACCCTGGTGCGCACCCGGTACGACGGGCTGGGCGATGCGCTGGCCCAATCTGGTTATGCCGCAACCGAATCCGTCGACGGCGTGCTCTTCGACCTGGGCGTGTCCTCGATGCAGCTCGACCGCGCCGAACGGGGTTTCGCCTACGCCCAGGACGCGCCCCTGGACATGCGGATGGACCCGGCGTCGCCGCTGACGGCCGCCGACATCCTCAACACCTACGACGAGGCCTCGCTGGCCGACATCCTGCACCGGTACGGCGAGGAGCGATTCGCCCGCCGCATTGCCCAGCAGATCGTGCGCCGGCGCGCCCGCACCCCGTTCACCTCGACGACGGAGTTGGTAGAGCTGCTGTACCAAGCGATTCCGGCGCCCGCCCGGCGCACCGGCGGGCATCCGGCCAAGCGCACCTTCCAGGCGCTGCGGGTCGCCGTCAACGACGAACTGACCTCGCTGCGCGACGCCTTGCCCGCCGCCCTGGACGCGTTGGCCGGTGGCGGGCGCATCGTGGTGATGGCCTACCAGTCGCTCGAGGACCGGATTGTCAAGCGCGCGTTCGCCGATGCGGCCGCGTCGCGCACGCCGGTGGATCTTCCCTTCGAGCTTCCCGGCCACGAGGCGCGCTTCCAGTCGTTGACGCGCGGAGCCGAACGCGCCGCCGCGGCCGAAATCGAACGCAACCCCCGCAGCGCCGCGGTGCGATTGCGGGCGCTGCAACGGCTGGGGACAGACGGGCAATCACGGCAGGCTAGCGGGAGAGGCGACTCATGAAGGTAAAGCGCCAGGCGCCCAAGCGGCGGGCGGGCCGCGACGGATCGGCCCGCAAGAGCCGCCGTGGCGCGGCCGACCCGGCGGCGTCGCGCCGCACGCGGCCCGGGAGCGCCTCGGCCAGTGCCCGCGAGAGCCGGTCGCAGCGCTCCGGGCCGCAAACCAGCCCGATCACCCGGCCGGCCGAGCGGTCGGGCCGGCCCAAGAACGCGAGCCAGGCCAAGGCGCGGGCGAAGGCGCGGAAAGCCAAGGCGCCCAAGGCCATCCGCCCTCGCCTGACCGAGCGGCTCGCCACCCGCCTCGCGTCGATCGACCTGCGGCCGCGGACGCTGGCGAGCAAGGTTCCGTTCGTCGTGCTGATCATCGGGGCCCTCGGCCTGGGCCTGGGCCTGACGCTGTGGTTGTCCACCGACTCCGCCGAGCGGTCCTATCAGTTGAGCCACGCCCGCGAGAAGAACCGGATGCTGCAGCAGCAGAAGGAGTCGCTGGAACGCGATGTGCGCGAGGCGGAGTCGGCGCCGGCGCTGGCCGAAGCGGCCCGCAAGCAGGGCATGATCCCGACGAGGGACACCGCACACCTGGTCCAGGACCCGACGGGCAACTGGGTGGTCGTCGGTAGCCCGAAGCCGGCCGACGGTGTTCCACCGCCGCCGCTGAACATCAAGATCTCCGACGCGCCCCCACCGCCCCCGCCGCCGCCGGCGGCGCTTCCGCCGGAGGTCCCGGTCCGGGTGATGCCGGAGCCCGGGGCCCCACCGGTGCCGGCGAGGTCGGGGCCGGAGGCGCTGTTGCGGGCCCCGGACGGCTCGTCGACCGTGGGCGGCCAGCACCTGCCCGCGCAGTCCGTGCCCCCGCTGCCGGGGATGCCCGGCGGCCCGGCAACCGGGCACTTCCAGGGTGTGGTGCCCGTGCTGCCGACTCCGGGCCTGCCATCCCCGGTGGGCCCGGCGCAGCCTCCGGCGCCCGCCGAGGTCTCGATTCCCATGGGCGGCCTGCCGATGCCGGCCCCGGCCCCCGCCCCGCTTCCCGCGGAGGTGCCGGTCCCGGTGCGGCCGGGGCCGCCCGCGTCAGCTCCCCAGGCCCCACAGGCGGGCGTGCCGGTTAACGGCGCACCGTTCGCCCCCGCCGCCGTTGCGCAGCCGGGTGCCCCCCGGTGACGCGCGGCGAGGACAGGCGCACCCGCCGGTCGCAGTCGGCGCGGCCGTCGCGCGCCCGACGTAAACCGCAGGAGCCCGTCCGGCAACCGAAGAAGCTTCGTAAAGCCAAGCAGGCGAAGCAAACTCGCCCGACGGAAATGCCGGTCGGACACTCGGCAACCGACCGGCGCACCCGCCAGATCGTGGAAGTGGGGTCGCGCGGCGCGTCGTTCGTCTTCCGGCATCGGGCCGGCAATGCGGTGATCCTGGTGCTGATGGCCGTGGCGGCGGCGCAGCTGTTCGTCCTGCAGGTCACCGACGCCCCGAAGCTGCGCGCCCAGGCGGCCGGGCAGCTCAAGGTCACCGACGTCGAGAAGGCGGTCCGCGGCAGCATCGTGGACCGTAACAACCAGCAGCTGGCATTCACGATCGAGTCCCGCGCATTGACGTTCCAGCCCAAGCGGATTCACCAGCAATTGGACGAGGCGAAAAAGAAGAACCCGGCTGCCCCCGATCCGCAGGAGCGGCTCCGCGACATGGCCAAAGAGGTCTCCGCCCGGCTGAACAACAAGCCGGACTACGCGACCGTGCTGAAGAAGCTGCAAAGCAACGAAAACTTCGTCTATCTGGCCCGCGCCGTCGACCCCGCCGTCGCCAGCGCCATCTCCGAGAAGTTTCCCGAGGTCGGCTCCGAACGCCAGGACCTGCGCCAGTATCCGGGCGGGTCGCTGGCCGCCAACATCGTCGGCGGCATCGACTGGGACGGCCACGGGCTGCTCGGGCTGGAGGATTCGCTGGATTCGGTGCTGTCGGGAACCGACGGGTCCGTCACCTACGACCGCGGATCTGACGGCGTCGTCATCCCCGGCAGCTACCGCAACCGGCACCGGGCCGTCAACGGTTCGACCGTCCAGCTGACCCTCGACGACGACATCCAGTTCTACGTCCAGCAGCAGGTCCAACAGGCGAAGAATCTCTCTGGGGCGCACACGGTTTCGGCCGTCGTGCTGGACTCCAAGACCGGCGAGGTGCTGGCGATGGCCAACGACAACACCTTCGACCCCTCCCAGGACATCGGGCGCCAGGGCGACCGGCAACTCGGCAACCTGCCCGTGTCCTCGCCGTTCGAACCGGGCTCGGTGAACAAGGTGATCACCGCGTCGTCGATCATCGAATACGGCCTGTCCAACCCCGACGAGGTGTTGCACGTCCCCGGCTCGATCCAGATGGGTGGCGTCAGCATCCACGACGCCTGGGACCACGGCGTGATGCCCTACACCACCACCGGCGTGTTCGGAAAGTCGTCCAACGTCGGCACCCTGATGCTCGCGCAGCGCGTCGGCCCGGAACGCTTCTACGACATGGTCCGCAAGTTCGGGCTCGGTCAGCGCACCAACGTCGGGCTGCCCGGTGAAAGCGCCGGGCTGGTGCCCCCCATCGACCAGTGGTCGGGCAGCACCTTCTCCAACCTGCCTATCGGCCAAGGGCTTTCGATGACCCTGCTGCAGATGACCGACATGTACCAGACGATCGCCAACGACGGCCTGCGGGTGCCGCCGCGAATCATCAAGGCCACCATCGCGCCCGACGGCACCCGGACCGAGGAACCGCGCCCGGAGGGAATTCGGGTGGTCTCGCCGCAGACCGCGCAGACGGTGCGGGGCATGTTGCGCGCCGTCGTGCAAAAGGACCCGATGGGCTATCAGCAGGGGACCGGGCCGGCGGCGGCGGTGGCCGGCTATCAGATGGCCGGCAAGACGGGCACCGCCCAGCAGATCAACCCGGGGTGCGGCTGCTACTTCGACGACGTCTACTGGATCACCTTCGCCGGCATGGCCACCGTCGACAACCCGCGCTACGTCATCGGCCTCATGATGGACAACCCGCAACGCAACGCCGACGGCACCCCCGGGCACTCGGCGGCCCCGCTGTTCCACAACATCGCGGGCTGGCTGATGCAGCGCGAGAACGTGCCGCTGTCACCCGATCCGGGACCGCCGCTGACGCTGCAGGCCACGTAGCGCGATCCCCGGCGGCGCACACTCGACCGACGAGCCCACCCGGCCGGCCGGTCACCCTCGGTAGGGTGTCATGGCCGATCAAAAGGACCGCGCGGGTGGACGGGAGGTGTGTCGGTGCCCACTGGTTTGCGTCCCAGCGCCGGCGCTGGCGCCCGGTTGCCGCAGCTGGCGGCCCAGATCGGCGCGGTGTTGGCCGGCGGGGCGGTGGTGCCCGACGTGCCGGTCACCGGCGTGACGCTACGCGCCCAGGATGTGCTGCCCGGTGACCTGTTCGCCGCGCTGCCCGGCTCGGCCACCCACGGCGCCCGGTACGCCGCCGACGCGATCGACGGCGGCGCCGTCGCGGTGCTGACCGACGCCGCCGGCGTCGCGCAGATGGGCCCGCGCACCGTCCCCACCCTGGTGCACCCCGCGCCCCGCGGCGTGCTCGGCGACCTGGCCGCCGCGGTGTACGGGAACCCGTCGGAGAAGGTCACGGTCATCGGGATCACCGGAACGTCCGGCAAGACCACCACGACCTATCTGGTCGAGTCGGGTCTGCGCGCCGGCGGGCGCACCGCCGGGCTGATCGGCACCATCGGCATCCGCATCGACGGCGCAGACATCCCCAGCGCGCTGACGACACCCGAGGCACCCGCGCTGCAGGCGATGCTCGCGGCGATGGCCGAACGCGGGGTGGACACGGTGGTCATGGAGGTGTCCAGTCACGCGCTGGCATTGGGCCGGGTGGACGGCACCGGATTCGCGGTGGGCGCCTTCACCAACCTGTCCCGCGACCACCTCGACTTCCACCCCACCATGGCCGACTACTTCGAGGCCAAGGCGGCGCTGTTCGACCCCGAGTCGCCGCTGCGTGCGCGCCGGGCCATCGTGTGCGTCGACGACGACGCCGGGCGCGCGATGGCCGCGCGGGCCGGCAATGCCCTCACCGTCAGCGCCGCCGGCGAACCCGCCGACTGGCGCGCGTCGGACGTGGCGCCGATGGGCGCGGGCGGACAGGAGTTCACCGCCGTGGACCCCGCGGGCGTGCACCACCGCGTCGGGATCCGGTTGCCGGGCCACTACAACGTCGCGAACGCCCTTGTGGCGCTGGCCATTCTGGACTCGGTGGGCATTTCCCCGGAACAGGCCGCGCCGGGCTTGCTGCAAACCCGCGTCCCCGGGCGCCTGGAACAGATCGACCGCGGCCAGGATTTCTTGGCGCTGGTCGACTACGCCCACAAGCCCGAGGCGTTGCGGGCGGTGTTGAGCACGCTGCAGGGCCCGGGCCGCCGCGTGGCGGTGGTGTTCGGCGCCGGGGGCGATCGCGATCCCGGCAAGCGAGCGCCGATGGGCGAAATCGCCGCGGAGCTCGCCGATTTGGTCGTCGTCACCGACGACAACCCCCGCAGCGAGGATCCGGCGACGATCCGGCGTGAAATCCTCACCGGCGCAACCGAAGCGGGTACTAAGGCGCAGGTGGTCGAGATCGACGACCGCCGCGAAGCCATCAGGCACGCGGTCGCCTGGGCGGGCCCCGGTGACGTGGTGGTGATCGCCGGCAAGGGCCACGAAACCGGGCAAACCGCCGGTGGTGAGGTCCGCCCGTTCGACGACCGGGTGGAGCTGGCCAAGGCGCTGGAGGCGCGCCGGTGATCGACCTGACCGTCGCCCAAATCGCCGAAATCGTCGGCGGCACACTGGCCGACATCGCACCGGAGGACGCCGCCGAACTGCGCGTCACCGGCACCGTCGAGTTCGACTCGCGGGCCGTCGGCCCGGGCGGGCTGTTCCTGGCGCTGCCCGGGGCCCGCTCCGACGGCCACGACCACGCGGCCTCGGCCGTCGCGGCCCGCGCGGTCGCCGTGCTCGCGGCCCGGCCCGTCGGCGTCCCCGCCATCGTGGTCGCTCCCGAAGGCGCTCCCGGATCGCGGGCCGGGGTCCTCGAGCACGACGCCGACGGCTCGGGCGCGGCGGTCCTGGCCGCGCTGGCCAAACTGGCAACCGC
>NZ_LZSE01000108.1 GCF_001665295.1 Mycobacterium sp. 1554424.7
CGCCCGCTCAGAAGCCGGTTCGGAACAGCAGGACGAAGAAGGCAAGGACCCCGAGGCCTACAAGGAACAAGTCGAGAAGGACAAAGCCCTCAACGAGGAGCTGAAGAAGGCCGCGGCCGAGGAGAACAAGGGCGAAAAGCGGCCAACCGGAAGCTGATTCAGCGTGCGCGGGGAAAAATCTGGCTGACTAGCGTCGGGATTTCCGGCAGTCCGGGGATCGGCGCGTTGATCCCGGGGATCCGCGGGATCGGCGGGATCGCGGGGATCTGCGGGATTTGCGGAATCGCCGGAACCGGCGGCGGGGCCGGGGCGGGTGGTGGCGCGGGCCGCCGCAGCGGGGTCGTCGGCGGGTCGGCGGGTGGCCGGGTGGCACGGTGTATCACTTGCGGCGCCTCGGGCCTGCGCGGCCCCGGCCGTCGGGGTGATCGGTCGCCGTTCACCGTTACAAATGTATTTGGCCGTTGTTGGCCAGTGCCGGGGTAACGGTTGCCCGGCCCGGCTGTCGCGTGCGTGGCGAGGTGGGTTGACGGCATGTGGTTGCCCGTTTCCCTGTCTCGTGGCGACGACCGGTATTCGCCGTCGGGCTGTTCGGTGCGGTCTGGTCGGTAGCTCTCACCGCGCGGTCCTCCGGTCGCGCTGGTGTCACACCTTTCCGTCGCCTCGCCGAAAAACCTTGGGCGCGACGC
>NZ_LZSE01000109.1 GCF_001665295.1 Mycobacterium sp. 1554424.7
GGGCTCGTCGAGCAACAAGAAGATCGAGCCGGTGCCGCCGACACCGTCGTGCTCGTTGGCGCCGTAGAGGCGGGCCTCGGTCAGTCCCTGGGCGTGCAGCGCGGCCACCCGCTCGCGCGCCTTGACCACCAGATCGTCGTGATCGCCGAACTTGATCGAGGTGGTCGGGCACGTCTGGGCGCACGCCGGGTGCCTCGACGTCTGCCCGACCGGCGCGCTGTTCCGCACCGAATTCGGCACCGTCGTCGTGCAGGACGACGTCTGCAACGGGTGCGGCACGTGCGTCGCGGGATGCCCCTTCGGCGTGGTCGAACGCCGCAGCGACGGCACCTACACGACGCCGGCGCAACGACCTGGTGCCCCGCACGAAAAACCCGTCACCGGAGTCGCCCAGAAGTGCACCCTGTGCTACGACCGCCTCGTCGAGGACCAGACCCCGGCGTGCGCCCAGACGTGCCCGACCACCTCGATCAAGTTCGGCGATCACGACGATCTGGTGGTCAAGGCGCGCGAGCGGGTGGCCGCGCTGCACGCCCAGGGACTGACCGAGGCCCGCCTCTACGGCGCCAACGAGCACGACGGTGTCGGCGGCACCGGCTCGATCTTCTTGTTGCTCGACGAGCCCGAGGTCTACGGCCTGCCGCCCGACCCCCGGGTCTGCACGGCCGACCTGCCCCAGATGTTCAAGCGGGCCGGTCTGGCCGCGGCCGGCATGCTGGGCGCGGCGGCCCTGGCCTTCTGGAGGAGCAGGTGACCACCTCGGAATTCGACAGCGTGCGCCCGCCGGAGCCGGCGGGCGGCAGGCGCCGAAACGGAAAAGGCAAGGGCCGCAAGGGTGGTGCCGACGGATCGCGCGAGATGCCGATGGTCCCCGAGGCGGAGTTCAGCTCGTACTACGGCCGTCCGGTGGTCAAGCCCGCGCCATGGGAAGCCGAGGTGGGCGCGTACCTGTTCCTGGGCGGCGTCGCGGGCGGGTCCGGTCTGCTGGCCGCCGGGGCACAGCTCACCGGCCGGGATCGGTTGCGCCGCAACACCCGGCTGACGGCCCTGGCGGCGGTGCTGCTGAGCCTTGTCGCGCTGGTCAAGGATCTGGGCCGGCCCGAGCGGTTCCTGAACATGCTGCGGACGTTCAAGCCGACCTCACCGATGAACCTCGGCTCCTGGATACTCAGTTCCTTCAGCGCCGGGATATCGGTGGCCGCCGCCTGCGAGGTCGACCGGATGACCGGGGAGCGGCTGCCGCTCGGCCCGCTGCGACCGGCGTTGCGCGCCGTGGAGGGACCGGCCGGGCTGGGGGCCGCGGTCCTCGCGCCGCCGCTGGCGGCTTACACCGCGGTGCTGCTCGCCGACACGGCGACCCCGACCTGGAACGCCGCTCACGAGGACCTGCCGTTCGTGTTCGTCAGTTCGGCCAGCCTGGCCGCGTCTGGCCTGGCGATGGTCACCACGCCGGTGGCCGAGGCGGGCCCCGCCCGGGCGTTTGCGGTGCTCGGGGTCCTCGGTGACCTGGCCGCGACGAGGCTCATGGAACGCCGGATGGATCCGGTCGCCGCCGAGCCGCTTCATCACGGCAACCCGGGCCGGATGCTGCGATGGAGCGAGCGGCTGGTGATCGCCGGCGGACTGGGCACGGTGCTGGGCGGCCGCAATCGCGCGATCGCGGTGGTGTCGGGCCTGGCGCTCGCGGCGGCGTCGGCGCTGACGCGGTTCGGGATTTTCGAGGCGGGCCTGGAATCGGCCCGCGACCCGCACTACACGATCGAGCCGCAGAAGCGCAGGCTGGCGGCCCGCCGGGCCGCCGGCGTCACCGGAGACTCCATCACCACGGCGGGCTAGCGGTTCGACAGTGCGGTCACGGCGTTGAGTGTGCCGTGGTGGTTTTCAGTGTGTGCTCACGGCGGGATCTCGGCGATTCGTCCGCCCGGGGTTCACACACAATGCCCACGATTCACACTCAACGTCCGAGTGCGCGAGAAGGCGATTTTCGGCCCGATTTTTCGTCCTGGCGTTACGCCCGCGAGCCCCCGGGTATCCGAGTTGCTATGACGAATTTTGGCTACACTTTGATGACCGAGCAGAGTGGACCCAAAGACCTTGTGCGGCATGCAGTTTCAGCCGAAGATCGCGGGTTCGACTTCGAGGTGTGCAGTGATCACTTCTCGCCCTGGCTGACGTCACAGGGACACGCGCCCAACGCCTGGGCGGTGCTGGGCGCGGTGGCCCACGCCACCGAACGGGTGGACCTCTACACCTACGTGACCTGCCCGACGATGCGGTATCACCCCGCGATTGTCGCCCAGCAGGCCGCCACCGTGCAGATCCTGTCCGACGGCCGGTTCACCCTCGGCCTGGGCAGCGGCGAAAACCTCAACGAACACGTCGTCGGCCGGGGCTGGCCCACCGTGGACCGACGGCAGGACATGCTGCGCGAAGCCATCAAGATCATTCGCGAGCTGTTCGGCGGCCAGCTGGTGAACTGGCGCGGGGAGTACTACCAGGTGGATTCGGCGCGGCTCTGGGACGTGCCCGACGTTCCCGTCGCCATCGGCGTCGCGATGTCCGGCGCGAAGGGCGTCGAGAAGTTCGCCAAGCTGGCCGAGCACCTGATCGCCGTGGAGCCCGACGGAGACCTCGTCCGCGAGTGGCACGCCGCACGCCAGGCCGCCAACCTCGCCGGGGGCGGACGGGTGGTCGGCCAGATCCCGGTGTCCTGGGATCCTGACCGCGACGCCGCCATCAGGCGCGCGCACGACCAATTCCGGTGGTTCGGCGGCGGCTGGAAGGTCAACGCCGACCTGCCCACGCCGGCCGGCTTCGCCGGCGCGACCCAATTCGTGCGGCCCAACGACGTCGCCGAGGCCATCCCCTGCGGCCCCGACCTCGATGCGATCGTCGAGGCCGTCCGACCGTACTGGGAAGCCGGGTTCACCGACATCGCGCTCGTCCAGATCGGCGGCGAAACGCAGGACCTTTTCCTCAAGGAAGCCGCCCAGCCTTTGCTCGATGCGCTACGCGACGCGTCCAGTTGATCGCAAGTTTGGGCCGTTTCTCCCGGGGTATCCGAGTCTCAACGTGGCATCGGGCTACCACCGGGCAGTTTGACGTACCAACAAGGGCTTAGGGCCGGGAGCGCGGACGGCTGCAAACCCGCTGTGCAGCAGCTGTTTTGTGCCTTGCTGCGCCCTGTTTGGCAAGGGAGTCGACGATGAGTGATCGACCCGGCAACGCCACGGCGCCGCTGGTGAAGGCGCTCGCCGGCGCCAGCTTCGGGCTGGGCCTGGCCGAGCTGGCGGCGCCCGAGAAAGTTGCTGCGGTCGCGGGCGTCGACGACACGCGGGTGTCCCGTAGGGTCATCCGGGCGCTCGGTGCGCGCGAATGCGGCCATGGCGCGGCGTTGTTGGGCGGTTCCGACAGGCTGGTCTGGACCAGGGTGGCCGGCGACGCCTTGGATGTGGCGCTGCTGCTGGCCGGCGTTGCCGCGCGTGGCCGCGGGCGCCGGAGGCAGGGCGCGATTTCGGCCGCCGTCCTGGGCGGCATCGGCGCGGTCGACCTCTACACGGCACTGCGCACGACCCGGAACGGTGGTGCCCGCCACGCCAACGGGACGCGGCAGCGCACCGTGCGTGCGGCGGTCACCGTCCGGCGCCCGCCGGAGGACGTCTACCGCTTCTGGCGCGACCTCGAAAACCTGCCCAGCTTCATGCACCACCTGCAATCGGTCACCGAAGGCGCCGACGGTCGCTCGCACTGGGTCGCCAACTCGCCGGTCGGCCAGCCGGTGCAGTGGGACGCGCAGATCACCGAGGACCAGCCCGGCAAGCGGATCGCGTGGCAGTCGCTGCCCGGCTCGGCGCTCCAGAACGGGGGCAGCGTCGAATTCACGCCCGCGAGTGACGGCGACGGGACCGAGGTTCGGGTCCGGATCGGCTACCAGATGCCGGGCGGTGTCGTCGGCAGGGCCGCCGCGACCCTGTTCGGCGAGTCGCCCGACCAGCAGGTCAACGACGACCTCCGACGCTTCAAGCAAATTCTGGAGACGGGTCAGGTGATGCGCTCGGACGGCTCCCCGGAGGGCACCGCTTCCGGCCGCCAGCTGCATCAGCAGCGCGCCCAGCCAAATGGGCACGCTCGAAAAGGAGCCGCCGGATGAGAGCCACAGTCTGGGTGGGACGCAACAGCGTTGACGTGCAACAGGTTCCGGACCCGAAGATCCTCAACGACCGCGACGCCATCGTGCGCGTCACCTCGACCGCGATCTGCGGTTCGGACCTGCACCTGTACGACGGCTACATCCCGACGGTCAAGCACGGGGACGTGCTGGGCCACGAGTTCATGGGCGAGGTCGTCGAGGTGGGCAAGGCGGTGCCCAACCTTGCCGTCGGTGACCGAGTGGTGGTGCCGTTCCCGATCGCGTGCGGGGCGTGCTCGGCCTGCGAACGCGGCCTGTACTCGCTGTGCGAGAACTCGAATCCGAACGCCGGGATCGCCGAAAAGTTCATGGGTCATTCCCCCGCGGGGCTGTTCGGGTATTCGCACATGCTCGGTGGATTCGCCGGCGGCCAAGCCGAATACGCGCGTGTACCCTTCGCCGACGTCGGGCCGCTCAAGGTCGACGACGATCTGACCGACGACCAAGTGTTGTTCCTGTCGGACATCTTGCCGACCGGCTATATGGGCGCCGAGATGTGTGGCATCCAGCCGGGCCAGGTGGTGGCGGTCTGGGGCGCCGGTCCCGTAGGGCTGTTCGCGATCATGAGCGCGTTTCTGCTCGGCGCCGCCAAGGTCATTGCCATCGACCGCGTGCCCTATCGCTTGGAGTTGGCCGAACGAATCGGTGCGACGCCGATCAACTTCGCCGAGACGTCGGTACTGGGGGAGCTTCAGGACATCACCGCCGGACGGGGGCCCGACCACTGCATCGACGCGGTCGGCATGGAGGCCCGCAACGGATCCACCGCCGTCGACGCCTACGACCGTGTCAAGCAGGCGATGCGGCTGGAAACCGAACGCCCGCATGCACTTCGGGAAGCGGCGATGAGTTGCCGCAATGGCGGCACCATCTCGATCGTCGGGGTGTATGGCGGTCTGATGGACAAGTTTCCCATCGGCGCGGTCATGAATCGGTCGCTGACCATCAAGACGGGTCAATGCCACGTGCAGCGCTACATGCGGCCCTTGCTGGAACGGATCCGGAGCGGCGACATCGACCCGACCGTCATCATCACCCACCATCTCGGGCTTGACCAGGCGCCGCACGGCTACGAGATCTTCAAACACAAGCAGGACGGCTGCACCAAAGTCGTCCTCCATCCGTGAGGGAGGTTGCGCGATGTCAAATGAGTTGCAAGGGGCAAAGATTGCTATCCTTGCGGCCGACGGCGTAGAGAAGGTGGAACTCGAAGAGCCGCGGGAGGCCCTTGAGCAAGCCGGCGCCCAGGTCGAGGTGCTGTCGCTGAAGACGGGCGATATCCAGGCTCGCGAGCACGATCTCGAGCCCGCCGGCACCTTCCCCGTCGACCGCGCCGTGTCGGACGCATCGGTGGACGATTTCGGCGGCCTGGTGCTCCCCGGCGGCACGGTCAACCCGGACAAGCTGCGCCTTGACGACGCCGCGGTCAAGTTCGTTCGCGACTTCGTCGTCTCCGGAAAACCGGTCGCCGCAATCTGTCACGGGCCCTGGACGCTGGTCGAGGCCGGCGTGGCCGTCGGGCGCACGCTGACGTCGTATCCCAGCATTCGCACGGATCTGCGTAACGCGGGCGCGCATGTGGTGGACGAAGAGGTGGTGGTCGACGGCAATTTGATCACCAGCCGCTCACCGTCGGACCTTCCGGCGTTTTGCGAGACCATCGTCAAGCAATTCGCCAACGGCGCTGCGGGATAGCCGCGCCGCCCGGGACCGGATCGTTTTAACCCGCAAGTTTGCGGGCATTACACAGGTCAGGCCGTGATCGCCACGGCGATCTCTGCCCAGGCTGACCGAAAGGCCCACGTTGACAACGACATACCCAGAACCAGCGATCTCGGTCGCGCACAATGTGTATCCTCCGCAGGAGGATTCGCGATTGCTGGTCGACGCAATGCATCACACCGCGCTGGTTGCGGGACGGCGGGTCCTCGACCTTTGCACGGGTAGCGGATTCGTGGCGATCGCCGCGGCCGAGATGGGTTGTGCCGGCGTCATCGCCTGCGACACTTGCCCGCACGCGGTGCGTTGCTCGCGCGGCAACGCCGCGCTGGCCGGCGTGCAGGTCGACGTGCGCGAGGGGTCCTGGGCGGACGCCGTCGACTGGGCGCCGTTCGACGTTGTGGTGGCCAACCCGCCTTATGTCCCAACACCTCCCGCGGAAGAGGCCGCGTCGGCCGGCGTGAGCGGCGGCCCGTCCTGGGCATGGAACGCGGGCCCCGACGGGCGGCTGGCCCTGGATCCGCTGTGCGAATCGGCGCCGAAGTTGCTGTGCGATGGGGGATCGCTGCTGCTGGTGCACTCGGCGATCGCCGGCGTACAACAATCCCTGGACCGCTTGAAATGGGCCGGGCTGAGGGCCGAAGTCGTAGCCTCCAAATGGATTCCGTTCGGACCCGTCATGTCGGCCCGGGCGACCTGGCTCGAGGCAACCGGGCGGATCCCGCGGGGGCGCCGGGAAGAGGAACTCGTCGTGATCCGGGCGGACAAGCCATGACCACCACGCGGGTACAGGTGGTGCCCGGAGGTCCTGTACTGGTGTCCGGACCGGTGTGCATCGAAACACCCGGCGGCGACGTCGTCGAATCCGATCGGTTCATGGTGGCCATCTGCACCTGCCGGCGCAGCAACGACTATCCGTTGTGCGACACCAGCCATCGCCGATGCCGGGGCGGCAAGTAGCGGGCCGCTGCCCCCTAATCCAGGGGCCTGCGCAACGACGTCCGGCCCTGCTTCCAGGCCTCCACGAGCTTGTCCGCCAGGCGGTTTTCCACCGCCGCATGCGCGCGGATCCCGAAGACGACATCCGCGTCCAGGTGCGGTTCGCGGGCGACGAGGTCGCCGACGACGTCGATGCGCACCACCTGCTCGTGTACCGCGTCGGCTTCGACGTGCTCGCTGTAGAAGCCGATGCAGGCCGGCGGCGCCGCCATTCTTTCCAGCGCCTGCACCATCCGCCGCGAGCCCGGCGGCGAGGTGATCTCCGTTGAGGCGAAATGCCCGATCGCGGCGCCACGCAACCGGCGGTGCAGCCCGAACAGCGACATGAGGTTCACGGCGGCCAACGCCTCGGCGGGGACGGCGTCCACGTAACCCAGATACGTCGCGTCCAGACCGGCCGCCGTCAACAGGTCCGCGAAAAGTTGCTGATGCAGGCGCGGGCCCCGGCCGGCGCCGTACTCGTCGAACTCGACGGCCACGAATGCCGCCTTGGCGGTGCCCGTCAGCCGCGGGATGGCCCACGCGTGTGGATCGCCCTCTTTCAGGTGATACAGCGACCGGTGCACGAAGTATTCGCGCATCTGCTGCCAGGTTCCCGTGTCGCGCAGGTAATACGACGGCCCGTCGCCGTCGGCGGGCTCGATCGAGATCGCCGCCATTTCGGCGTCCGCCGTTTGGCCGGGGTCGATGGGGCCGACGTCGCGTCGCACCCCCGCGAGGAACACGCGTTCGAGTTCGCCGCGCAAGCGCAGCAACGCCGGGTTCCATTCCCAGGCGGGATCGACGCCCACGAAACCCCGGTAGTGCAGCTCGTAGCACATGCACAGCGCGAGCTGGAGATCCAGGCCGTAGGGGTCGGAGTCCCGGACGGACGCGCCGATGCGCGCGAGGTTGTCGTGTGTGGGTGGCCCGGCCAGCGCGTGCCGGACGGCCGTCGACAGCGGTCCGTGTGCCGCCGGTAGTGCAGGCTCGACCGTGGTCGATACGTGGGTCACGCCGATGACTACCCGTCAATAGCGCCGGGCAAACGGTGGCCGGTCAGCTCGCCGGTATCGGCAGCCGGAAGGTGATGTCGACGGTCGTGCCATCGATGGTGCTGTGCAGTTCCATCGTGTCGCTGAGCGCCCGCATCAACACCAGGCCGCGACCGCTGTTACCCGGGTCGGCGGCCGGCGTCTTCCAGGAGCCGGTGTCCGTGACCCGTGTTCGGACTTGACCGTCCGTCACCTCCGCTTGCAGCAGCATCGCCCCGATGGCATGGCCGCGGTAGGCGTGCTCGACGCAGTTGGTGCACGCTTCGTTGACGACCAGCACGATGTCGGCGGCTTGCGCGTCCGGGACGTCGGCGGCGCGCAGCCACGCTGCCAGCCGGTGTCGAATCTCGGCCAATTCCTCTGCGAGTGCTTCGCTTTCGATTCGAAGCTGCGTCGGGCGGTGCCGGTAGATCACCATCGCCACGTCGTCGTCATATCCCGATGGAGGGGCGAGCGCGCGGACGACGGTCTCCGGGACCGCATCCAGGGGCAGTTTCGTCGTCGCGAGCAAAACGTCAGCGGCGCGGGCGATTCCGATGTCGATTGACTCGTGTTTCCGCTCGACCAGGCCGTCCGTGTACAGCATCAGCGTCGATCCCGCAGGTAGCACCCGCGACGCTTGCGGCCGCGGTTCCGTCCGGCGGACCGCGAGCGGTACCGAGGCGGCGTCGGTCACCACGGTCGTGTTCGCCGGCTTCGGGCCCGCGACCATCGCGGGCATGTGGCCGGCGTTGCTGTACTCCAAAACGCCGGTTTCGGTGTCCAGGATCGCGAGAAAGACCGTGGTGCAATACGCGTTCGGGATGAGCGACGCCGCCAGGTCCAGTTGTTCGAGCACTCGCGCCGGTTGGGCGCCGTTGATCAACAGGGCGCGCGCCGAGCTGCGCAGCTGCCCCATGACCGCGGCGGCCGGCAGCCCGCGGCCGACGCAGTCGCCGACGACGATGCCGATGCGGTTGTCGCCGATCGGCAGCACGTCATACCAGTCGCCGCCGATTTCCAAAGGGAGCACGGCCGGTTCGTAGCACACGGCGAAGCCGGCGGGCGGCTGCACAGTGGGCAGCAGGGCGCGCTGCAGGGTCAGCGACGTTTCGCGCGCGCTTTCGAACTGGCGGACGTGCTGCATGGCCAGGCTCAGGTGGCCGATGAGCACCGTGACCAGCAGCCGGTCCTCGGCGCTGACCCAGCGCGCGGTGCGCAGCTCGAGCCACAACGCGAGGTCTCCGGTGTTGGACAGAACCGCCACCAATCCCTGTGCCTTGCCAGGGTTTTCGGGCGTGTCGACGGTCTTGGCCGTCAGCGGCAGCTGATGGCGCGCTTCCTGGAACGTGTTGCGCAGCCAGGGGTCCAGTGTGCGCCAGGAGGATTCGGGAGGATCACCCGCCATCTGGACGGTCGGTTCGCCGTCGCCGCCGGGCCACGAAACGGCGATCACCCGCTGGACGTCGATCGCCACCCGGCATTCGTCCAGGGTGATCGAGAGCAGCTCGTCGACGGTCTTGGCCACGGCCACGGCCGTGGCGAGCCGTAGCACCGCGCTTTCCCTGGCGGCGAAGGCACGCTCCGCGGTGATGTCCCGGATGGTGCCCACGTAGACGTCCCGGTCGCTGCCGACTTCCTTGACCGCGTTGATGCTGACCATCACCCATGCGAGGTGTCCGTCTTTGTGCCGAATCGGGGTTTCGTACTCGGCGCTGCCGTTGCTGCGGACCAGGGCCTGCTGTTCGCGTGCGGTCTTTTTGTCGACCAGCCACGGGTGGGGCCACCGGTAGGGCAGCCCGTCGGCGGGGTACCCGAGGATCTCGATCAAGGCGCTGTTCATTTCGATGACCGCGCCCTCGTTGTCGGCGACGAAGAAGCCCTCCTGCAGCGAATTGACCAGGGCCGTGCGGAATCTGTCGCGGTCGGCCAGGCCCTCCGCCCGGGCCCGCTCCTGCGCGAAACGCCTGGTGCCATCGAGGAATCCGCGAGTCGCGACGTCCAGCGGGGCCAGCGTCTGCAACAGGAACTCGAGCGCGGCCGGTTCGTCCACCGAAGAGTTCGCGGCAAGGTCATGGACCCAGTGGAAATGGTGCTCGACGATTTCGAGCACGCTGATGTCCTGCTCCAGGGCGCGCCGTCCGAGTTCGTGGCCGACCGCCAGCGCGTCCTCGTCGCGCGTGTCCAGGTAGCCGCGCAAGGCGGCGGCGTACCGGGTGTGAAAGTCGTGGTTGCCGCTCATGTCGTGACTCCCCGGTGACGCGCTGCCAACACCATCGCGTCGTCGGTTTCCCTGGCGTCCTTGCTGAGGAGCCCTTCGGCGATGACGACGGCGGGAGCCGCGAAGTCGATGTGGTCCAAGTAGTCCTCGGAGATGCCGTCGGTCCTCATCACGAGCAGGTCCCCGGGCCGGATCGAAACCACCTGCGCCGGCCTGATTTCCGGTATCCGGTAGCCGAGGATGCCCGCGGTCAGGCGCACGCTCGAACGGATTTGGACGCCGGTCGGGGCTTTCGCCACCAGTTCGGCGGTGACGTTGCCGACTCCCGTCCACGTCAGCGTGCCGGCCGCAAAGTCCACCCGGGCCAGGGTCATCGCGACGCCGCGGGTGCCCTCCAACGTGCGGTGGCAGAGCTGGACCAAGACTTCGAGCCGTTCGGCGCTGGCGGCCTTCACCGCATCGACGGCGCGTAAGGCGGCGGTCGCGGCCTCCGGGCCGTGGCCGAGGCCATCCACCACCCCGAACAGCGCGGCTTCGTCGTTGATGCCGACCGCGATACCGCGGTCGCCGGAGGTGTATTGGCTGGGCAGGGGGCGCCCCGCCCTTGCCCACTCGATCGGCCCCAGCCGCCCATGTTCATGCACGGCCCGGCACCCACTTCCACATCTCGATGACCGTTCCCTGGCCGAGTTTCGAGTCCACGACCAGTCGGTCCATCAGGCGGCGGGCGCCCGGCAAGCCCATCCCCAACCCGCGACCGGTGGAGTACCCGTCCTCCATCGCCCGCTCGATGTCGGCGATGCCGGGTCCGTCGTCCTCCGCGCGCACCACCAGAGCCTGGCGCCCCTCCCGCTCGGCCACCGTGACCCGGACGGCCCCGCGCCCCGCGTAGCTGGTGATGTTGCGGGCGATCTCGGAGATCGCCGTGGCGATCATGGTGACGTCGGTCAGCGAGAATCCGAGGTCGAGAGCGAGCTGGTGTCCGGCCTTGCGGGCGGCGACGATATCGTCAGAGTTGTGGATGTCGACGACGATATCACCCGCCACCATCGCGCCCGATCGTCGATTTCCCCACTCCGCCTTGGCGATTCAGGAGCGCGAGGCCCTCTTCGAGATCCAGTGCAGTATTCATGTCGTCGAACGCCAGGCCAAGTTGCACCATTGCGAAGGCCACCTCCGGCTGCAGACCCACGATCACGGTGTCCGCTCCGCGCAGCCGCGTCATGTGGGCGATGGTCCGCAGCGAGCGGGCGGCGAACGAGTCCATCACGTCGATGGCGGTGACGTCGACGATGATGCCCTGGGCGCGAAACCGGCTCACCCGCTCCATCAGGTCGAAGCGAAGGCGTTCGGCGTCGGAGTCGGTGAGCGCCGACTGCACCGAAGCGATCAGAATCGCGCCCTGTTTCAGGATCGGTACTGGCATGGGGTGCTCGTGCTAATGGTGGTTACCCGGTCTGTTCGCCGGTGCGCGTGACTTCGTAACCAAGCAGGCGTTCGGCCTCTTCGATGCCGCCCTGCAGGTCGCCGACGGCGTTCATCTTCGACAGGTCCAGCCCGATGGTGACCAGCGTCAGCGCGATCTCGGAGGACAGACCGGTGATGATCACGCTGGCGCCCATCAGGCCCGACGCGTCGACCGTCTGCACCAGGTGGTTCGCCACGGTGGAGTCGATGGTCGGCACACCGGTGATGTCGATGACCACGACCTTCGCGCGGTTCGCGCGGATCGCCCGCAGCAACTGCTCGGTGACCTGGCGGGCCCGCTGGCTGTCGAGCACACCGATGATCGGCAGGATCAGCAGCTGCTCGCGCACCTGCAGCACCGGCGTCGACAGCTCCCGGATGGCCTCCTGCTGCTGCCGGATGATGCGCTCGCGTTCCTGCACGAAGGACACGGCCACGGTGTTGGCGATGCGGTTGGCCGCGGGCTCGTAAGCATCGAGCACCCGGTTGAGCAGGTCGAAGTCCGTCTGGTACTTCTCGAACAGCGACCGGGCCAGCACGTCACGCAGCAGCAGCACGATGCCGACGACCTCGTTTGTCTCCACGCCACGCGGAATGATGCGCTCGGACAGGTCGCGCGCGTAGTCCTGCAGCGCCTCGACGCTACCGGTCTCGAGCACCTCGACGTAGCTGTCGTAAATCGTCGTCGCCTCGGAGAAGATCTCCTCCGGCGACATCGCGGTGAGCAGTTCGGCCTCGGTGATCCGGCGGGCCCACACCTCGCGCAGAATCGTTCGATTCTGCCGCAGGTGCTGGACCAGCTGGGGCAGCAGGCCCTCGCTGACCGTCTGCGCGGCGGTGCTGGTCGTTCCGAGATCCAACGGCGAATCTGACATCTGGCCTCCCATGTGCCGCGTCGCGCTCCGCAGTATGCCTATGGGGAGACTAGCCTGGGCAATCGCGCGCCAGGTGTCGAGGGCATATTCTTCTCGCGGGTTCGCATGGCAGGCTAGGCTTGCACCACACTTCAAGGCCCGGACGAAGGATCGCCATTGTCAGCTCCTGATTCGATTACCACGCTGGTTACCGACCACGACGGTGTGTCCGTGGTCAGCGTCAGCGGCGAAATCGATCTGGTCACCGCTCCGGCGCTCGAGCAGGCCATCAGCTCCGTGATCGCCGACGGTCCGACGGCACTGGTCATCGACCTTTCCGCGGTGGAGTTCCTCGGCTCGGTCGGGTTGAAGATCCTGGCCGCGACGTACGAAAAACTCGGCAAGTCCACCGAGTTCGGGGTCGTCGCGCGCGGCCCGGCTACCAGGAGACCGATCCACCTCACCGGCCTGGACAAAACCTTCCCGTTGTATCCGACGCTGGACGACGCGTTGACCGCGGTCCGGGACGGCAACACCAACCGCTGACGCCCTATCGCATCAGCGAGAGGTTTTGCCAGAAGTTCACCAGGCTCTCGGTGCCACCGAAGAGTGTCGTGAAGTTCGTCGAATCGACCAATACGATGTCGCCGGCCCGGCGCCCGTCGGGCGGCATCCAGTTCCGTGCGTTGATTGATTCTTGACCGCGACGCTGCCCTTCGGTAGCTGGTTAACGTTTAAATCACGCGTCCGGTGGGATGCTCGGTGCTATGGGTGACGACGTCGATCGTCCGGAAGATGACCAGCAATGGGATCGCAGTCAGCGCGGCGAGACCGAAATCGAACGGCTGGACCGCAATTGGAACAGCCTGCTGCAGGAGCTGCGCGTGGTGCAGACCGGCGTGCAGCTGCTCACCGGGTTCCTGCTGACGCTGCCTTTCCAGCAGCGCTTCAACCTTCTCGACGAACCGATGCGGATCGCATACCTGGTGACGGTCGGCTGTTCGGTCGGCGCGACAGTCCTGTTGGTCGCTCCCGTCGGGATTCACCGGTTGCTGTTCCGCCGGCATCGCCTGCAGGTCCTGGTGTCGGCGGCGCACCGGTGCGCCTACGCCGGATTGGCGCTGCTCGGCACGGCCCTGACGGGGGTGACGCTCATCGTCTTCGACTCGGTTGCCGGACGCACCGCCGGGCTCATCGCGGGCGCCTGCGCGCTGACGCTGTTTGGGTTCTTTTGGTGGCTCTTACCGCTGTTGCTGCGCAGTCACGGTATGTAGCTCCGCGATCCGGGTGGATCCCAGATGTTCGAGGAGATCCTGCGGATCCGTGAAGATCGGCGACGCGCCGGCCGACTGCAATTCGTCGCGCGAGATCCCGCCGCACAACAGTCCGATGCACGGCACTCCCGCGGCCGCGGCGGCGTGCGCGTCCCACACGGCGTCGCCGACGAACACGGCGTGGTCGGCGTCGACGCCGGCCCGGTCCAGCGCCACCTGGACGATGCCGGGGTCGGGTTTGGCGGTGTCGACGTCGCGTGACGACGTCTTCTCGGCGATGACGTCGTCGCAGTCGAGCGCCTTGAGCAGGGCCTCGAGCTCGTCGTCGGGCGCCGAACTGGCCAGCACCACTTGCAGTCCGAGGTCGGCGACGCGGTGCAGCAGCGCCCGGGCGCCGGGCAGCGGCGCCAGCAGCGGGGTGACCTCGCGGTAGTGGCGGCTGTGCCCATCGCTGAGCCGGTCCTGCACCTGATTGGGCGCCCCTCCCTGGCTGTCGCACAGCGACTGCACCAACTTGTCGCCGTCCATCCCGATGCAGCGGTGGATCTGCCACGCGGCGACCGGGATGCCCTCGGCGTCGAAGGCGCGCTGCCAGGCGTAGACGTGCAGATAGTTGGAATCGACGAGGGTTCCATCCACGTCGAACAGGACGGCGGGCGCTCTTTGCATTCGCGCGGCATACCCGCGACGGCGCCGGCTGACACGCGCCGGCTGACACAAAGGTGTCGTTTGACCCGTCCGGGCGGTGGGTAGACGTCGTCGAGCGCCGGCACCGCCCACCCCGACGAACAGCACTGGTACAAAAGGTTTTTCACGAGGAGAGAACTTGCGAACCCCGAAAAGTGACCCGGTTGACCACCATCGCACCTCTCGGCAGCACGCCGGTGAATCGCTCACGCACGCGGCCAACGCCCCCGGCCTCGCGTGGGTGGCCCTCGCCGTGGTCGCCCTGGTGATCGGCTTGTACGCCTTCGCGACCGGGCACGCCCTGGTCGGTTCGGCGGTCGTGCTGTTGGCCGCCGCATGCGGTGCCGCGGGCGTCGCCTGGCTGTTGCAGACCCACCGCAGGGTGCGAGCCGCCGAACTGCGCTGGCAGGCAAGGAATTCCGACCAGCCGGCGCCCCCGCCGAGCAGTTGAACGTTGCCCGGCCGGGCGGAACCGAAATGTTTAATTTTCGGCCTGACCGGGCATAAGGGGCCCATGCTCGACACGTCCGGCCCGTTGCGTCCCAGCGTCGCGGGCCGCGTGGCTGCCGCCGTCTGGGCGGTCGGCCTGGCGGTTGGCGTTCTTGCGCTGGCCACCGGGCATGCGGGGGCGGCGGTCGCGGCGCTGCTCCCGGCCGTCGCGGCGCCGTGGTTTGGCCTGGCTTTCGTATCGCGGAGTCAGCGCCGGACCTCCAACGTCGCCTTGTTTCTGCACGGCACGAGGGCCGACGCGGCTTCGGCGCACGCGGCCAGGGCGTCCGTCGCCCGCTGAGTGGGCGGTCCCTGGAGGGCTGGAGGCGCTCAATTGTCGTCGGCGCCATTTTTTGGGCCGATTAGGTGTGATCGATCCCCGATCGGGGTATCGATTCAGCCACGGGTAGGTACAGGCAAGTGCGTCAACCCGTCGCTCAGCAGGAGGGAACAGCCATGACGACCACAAGCGATTACGACGCACGCCGCGTATCCGACGTCGAGACCCCGGATGCGTCCGCCCTACGCGACTTGGCGAACAACGGCGCACCCACCGCGGTTGTCGACGAGGATCCCAACGATGTGGTGTTCTTCGAGCTGCCGGGCGCGGACCTGTCCGGTGAAGAGCTGTCGGTGACGGTGATACCCCAGCGCTCCGACGAGTTCACGTGTTCGAGCTGCTTTTTAGTGCAGCACCGCAGCCGCTTGCGCCCCTCGAGTTCTGGCCAGCCGATCTGCGCCGACTGCGCGTAACGAGGGCCGGTCGGCCCGTCATACCGGCGCCCCGCGGTGAGACCAGCGTTCGGCTGCGCCTCCGCTGAATTGTCATAGCCCTCCGCTACGTTCAGCGCACGAGTCCGCATCGCCGCGTTGGGAAGTCATGGGGATAGTCGCCGGGTTCTTGCTGCTGTTGGGATTGGCTGTCCCCTGGTATTTCACCCAGCACGCCACCGGCAGCGTGCCGGCGGGATTTTCGGCGGGCCTGGCCGGCCTCGTCCTGACGGTCGTCACGCTGTTGTGGCTCGGTGTCCAGGGCGACCGCTACCGCGCCGGGCGGCAGCGAAGGCGCGACCTGCGATACGCGATGGCGGATCTGGCCGCCATCGACGAGATGACGGGCGTCGAGTTCGAGGAATTCGTTGCGGCACAGCTTCGGAGCGCGGGGTGGGCCGTCACTTATACCGCCAGCACCGGCGATTACGGCGTGGATCTGATCGCGAAGCGGGACGGCGCGTGCATGGCCGTCCAATGCAAGCGGCAGGCGAAGGCCGTCGGGGTGGCGGCCGTCCAGCAGGTGGTCGCCGGCGCGCTGCACCACCGCTGCAACCAGACCGTCGTGGTGACCAATCGGGGGTTCACGAAGGCGGCCCGCCAGTTGGCGAGCACCCATCGGTGCCGCCTCGTCGGCCGGGAGCAGGTGCAGATCTGGGTGCGGGCCGAGAGCCCGCTCGCGCGGTGAGCTGCGCGCGCAGCCCGTCGACGAAGATGTCGGTGAGTATCTTGTGCTGCTGGTCGGGATCGTAGAGCGTGGCGGCCGCCAGCTTCGCCGGCAGGTTCCTTCGCAGCACGCCTGGCTTCACCCGAAACCGTTTGGCCGCAGCGTCATTCGGCACCGGTTCCATGAACGCGGCGGCGAGCACGTTGGCGTCGGCCTGCGTCGCGCCCAGGCTGTGTACGAGCGCGATGCGCGCGTACATCGCCGCCTCGGACTCGGTGAAGCCCGCGCTGCGCATGATCGCCAGCGCTTCGACCATCCAGTGCTCGAAGGCGCTCACGTGCAGCGACCGGATCAGCGCCAGTACCCCCGGATGGGCCAGAAGGCTTTGCCGCATGAGGTCGAACAGGCGCCGAAGCCGCTTCTCCCATCCCATCCTCGACGGCGGCGGTGCCACGCTGTCGGCGACCACCCGCTCGACCACCGCCTGCAAGAGCGCGTCCTTGGAACCGACGTGCCAGTAGATCGTGGGGGCGCTGACGCCCAGCCGCACGCCTAATGCCCGGATCGTGAACCCGTCCAAGCCGCGCTCGTCGAGCATTTCGACGGCGGCCACCACGATGGCGTCGGCGTCGAGCCCGACCGGCAGCCGGGAAATGGCGTCTTGACGCTCACCCACGCCCACCACTATAACGTGTGTAGACCTATAACGAGCGTAGAGGCGGCGGGAGGTGCGGAGTTGGCCGGTGGCCCGCTGGTGGGCATTCGGGTGCTCGACCTGTCGCGCATGGTGTCCGGCCCCCTGTGTGGGCGGATGCTCGCCGACCTCGGCGCCGACGTCATCAAGATCGAGCCGCCCGACGGCGACCGCACCCGAACCGTCCCGCCGCACGTCGGCGGGATTTCGCCGTACTACGCGCAGATGAACGCGGGCAAGCGCAACGTGTGCATCGATCTCAAGGCCGACGGGGGTGCCGAATTGGTGGGTCGACTCGCGACCCGCGCCGACGTCTTGCTGGAGAACTTCCGGCCCGGCGTGCTGGCGCGGTACTGCCTGGACGCGGCGACACTCCGCGCGGCGAACCCGCGGCTGATCTACTGCTCGGTGACTGGGTGGGGCCAGGACGGCCCGTGGGCCGAGCGCCGCGCCTACGCCCCCCTGGTTCACGCCGACACCGGCACCCTGGAATTCGCCGCCCGGCACCGTGGTCGCCGGCCCGAACACGAGGTCAATCAGCACGCCGACGTGTACTCGGCGCTGATCGCGGCCTCCGCGGTGCTGTCCGCGCTGCTGCAACGGCACAACACCGGCGAGGGCCAGCACCTCGACATCGCGATGGGCCAGGTCGCGGTGTACGTCAACGAATGGGCGGCGGTGGGGCTGCAGGATCCCGTCGACGACTTCGGTGGCTTCGACAGCTGGAACCACTTCAGCCATCCCCTGGGGGACGGTAGCTATGTGGTGCTGGCCGGCAATCCGGTGACGTTCTGGCCGCTTTGGGCGCCGTCGCTGGGCGCCGGCGAGGAGCTGCTGGCCGATCCGCGGTTCGCGACGGAGGAGTCGCGCGCGGCGCATCTGGGTGAGCTGGTCGCCGTAATCGATTGCTTGACAAGGAAGTTCCCGAGCTTCGAGGCGCTCGACGCCGTACTCAATCCGTACATGTTGGCCGCGCAGGTGCGGTCGGTCGCCGAGCTGAGCAGCACCGAATGGGCGGCGCAGCGGGGCCTCACCGCCCAGGTGTCACCGGGAGTGGCGGTGCCGGTCGCTCCATGGCGCGCCGACGGCGCGGACATCGGCGTGGCCGGCGGGGTTGCTGGCATGGGCGCCGACAATCGTTGTGTGCTAGCTGATTTCGGATACGACGACGAGGCGATCGCGGCCCTGCGGCGGTCGGGAGCGATATGCGAAGCGGCGCAATGAAGATCGACGCGATCGCCGCCGACGGCTTGGGCCAGGCGCAGCGGGCCGCGCAGCGCGCCGAACAGCGAAGGTTCGACGGGCTCATGCTGCCGGAGGTCGCCCACGACCCGTTTCCGGCGGTAGCGCTCGCCGCGGAGTCCAGCAGTTCGATTCGCTTGGCGACGGGCATCGCCGTGGCGTTCGCGAGAAACCCGATGAGCGTCGCGGTTACCGCATCCGACCTGCACCGGTTCTCCGATGGGCGGTTCGTGCTCGGGCTCGGCACCCAGATCAGGCCGCACATCACCCGGCGATTCTCGATGCCGTGGGGCCGGCCGGCGGCGCGGATGCGGGAGTTCATCCTGGCCGTGCGGGCGATCTGGCAGGCCTGGGAACAGCAGACACCCTTGGACTTTCGCGGCGACTTCTACCAGCACACCCTGATGACGCCGATGTTCGACCACGGCCCCAGCCCGTGCGGGTGGCCGGCGATTCACGTCGCGGCCGTCGGACCGGTGATGACGGCACTGGTCGGCGACGTCGCCGACGGGCTGATCGCCCATGGCTTCACCACCGCAAGCTATTTCCGCGAGGTGACGCTGCCGCGCTTGGGCGTCGGCCTGCAGCGCGCGGGTCGCACCCGCGCCGACGTCGAGGTGACCGTGCCGCTGATGCTGGTGATCGCCGAGGACGAGCGCGACGCCCGGATCGATGCCATGCGAACCACCCTCGCGTTTTACGGCTCCACCCCGGCGTACCGGCCCGTGCTGGAGCACCACGGCTGGGGCGCCCTGGGCGACGAGCTGCACGCGCTGTCCAAACGCGGCGAGTGGTCGGCGATGGGCAGGCTCATCGACGACACCGTGCTGCACACCTTCGCCGCGATCGGCGGACCCAAAGAGGTGGCCGCCACCGTCCTCGATAGGTTCGGCGGGGCGGCGGATCGCGTCCAGCTGGGCGTCGACTCCGACGATCTGGTTCACGAGACGCTCGACGCGTTGCGGAGCCGTTGATGCCAAGGCCCGCACTGGTCGTCGTCGACATGCAGCGCTATTTCTGCGAACCGGATTCGGCGCTGGCCCGCTTCGTCGGCCTGGGCGTGGCCGACGGCGGCAGTTGGTATTTCGACTTGCTGCGGCGCGTCGTCGTGCCGAACATTTGCCGGCTGCTCGCGGCATTCCGCGGGCGCGGTCTGCCCGTCGTCTTCACGGAGTTCGGAAGCCGCACCCCCGACGGCGGCGACTTGCCGCCGTGGGCCCGCAGGATGAATGACCTGGCCGTTGCCGCCGTGGGCGAGCGGTGTTTTCTGCCGCTGGCCGATCCGGCCGCCCGGGTGATTGGCGAGCTGCGGCCCGTCGTGGGCGAGGAGGTGTTTCAAAAATCGACGAGCGGGCCCTTGGCCGGCACGTCGATCCACACCCATCTGGTCGGTCTCAGCGCCGACCCGATTGTGGTGACCGGGGTGATGACCGACGTCTGCGTGACCGGGATGGTCCGCGAACTCGCCGACAGCGGGTTTGACGTCATGCTGGCCAGCGATGCCTGCGGGACCTTCGTCCAGGACTCGCACGACTGGTCGACCCAATTCCTCGCAGCCAGCTTCGCGCGCGGAGCCGAGACCGACGGCGTTCTCGCGGAGATATTCGACTGAGTCCGCCATCTGCTCGCAACCCGCCGTGACGGTTCCAGCAGTTGCTTGCCTGACCAATACTTCAGTCGGGCGTGCGGGCCGATAGAGTAGCCCGCTACTCAAATTCGCGGGTGCCGGGTTGCTACAACAGCGCGTCGATGACAGGGCGTCGCCCCCGAGCTCCGGAAGCGTATGTCGCGCACGATGGTTGGGACTTCTCGGCTGCGAAGCCTAGAAGCCGGGAATTTCAGCAATGAGGTCGGGAATGAGGCCCCCGAACTCTGTACCGCTCAACGGAAAGGAAGTCTGGGTCCCGTCGGTCGACGTCAGCGTCATCGTAGCGGGCTGTGGGGGAGCCATCAGCCCGCTAAGGGGAACGGAGAGCTGTGCCGTCGTGTAGCCGGTGTCCGAAGGCACCGGGTAGGACATCGACATGGATTGTTGGCCGAAGAAGAAGCCGTTGACGGCGCCGCCCGGCGCGTTGACCAGTGCTGTGGCGGCCGCCACCGGGTTCCCGGTCTGGACCGCGTTGACGAATGCGCTACCGCTATTGGCGAGCGCAATCGCAACGTTGGCCTCCGGGCCTATGGCGCCGACGGCGAGCACAAACGGCGTCGGCACCTCGAGTGACCCCGACGTCACGGTGACCCCGCCGGGCGGGATCACCGATCCGTACCCGTTCAACGTGAGCACGATGGGACCGAATGGAGTGGGCTGGTTGTAGACGGTCATGCTGAACGGACTGTTGACCACGCTGGCCGCGGCGGCCGGAAGGCCGGCTCCGGTCCCGCCCAACGGCTGCCCTAACAATGCCTCGCTCGGCCCATTCAGCGCGTTCAGCAAGGTCTGCTGGACGTTGGCGGCCTCGGCGCTGACGTACTGAGCCGCCCCGGCGTTCAAGGCGCCCACGAACTCGTCATGGAATGCCTGCGCCTCGGCGTTGAGAACCCGAAAATCCTGGCCGAAGTCTTCGAACAGCTGCGCGACCGCGGTCGACACCTCGTCCTGGGCCGCAGCCGGTATGGCCGTTGTGGGACCCGCGCCCGTTACCGCCGCGCTCAGCGCGGAACCAATCTGCTCCAGATCCCGGGCCGCTACCGCAACACTTTCCGGCACTACACTGACAAACGACATCAGGCTTCCCCCAACAGATCGTCAACGAGTCGAGCACCCAACATAGTTAATGACCACTGCAGCTCTGCTCAAAACCTGGCGGGCGCCGTCGGCAGAAATAGTTAACCAAGTGCTAACCCGGTGCGCGTCCCTCTGGGCAAGTGCCGCCGCGAGTCTTGAGACGAGAATGACGAGTCGGGGTGGCGGGATTCGAACCCACGGCCTCTTCGTCCCGAACGAAGCGCGCTACCAAGCTGCGCCACACCCCGCTTGAAGCCACGACAGCGTATCGCACCGGCCCGCCGGCTGACCAAACCGCTGGCTATGGGCTCGACCACGCGCAGCTGCGCTCGAACTCGAGCAGCGCTTGTGCCGGGCCGGTCGGATCGAGCCCCTGGGCGCTGACCCACTCGTCGCTGAAATAGGTGTCGGCGTAGCGGTCGCCGCTGTCGGCCAGCAGGGTGACCACCGACCCGCTGCGGCCCTCGGAAACCATCTCGGCGAGCAGCCCGAAGGCGCCCCACAGGTTGGTGCCCGTCGACGGCCCCACCCGGCGCCCCAGGACGGCGCTGGCGTGGCGCGCGGCTGCGATCGACGCCGCGTCGGGCACCGCGACCATACGGTCGACGACGCCGGGCAGAAACGACGGCTCGACGCGCGGCCGGCCAATGCCCTCGATCCGCGAGGAGGTGGGCATCACGATGTCGTAGCGCTCCTCGGCGTAGGCGGGAAAGAATGCGGAGTTCTCCGGGTCGACGACGCACAGCCGCGTCGCGTGCCGCCGATAGCGGATGTAGCGGCCGATGGTCGCGCTGGTGCCGCCGGTGCCGGCGCCGACAACGATCCACTCCGGGATGGGGTGTCTCTCGTCGCGCATCTGCTCGTAGATCGACTCGGCGATGTTGTTGTTGCCCCGCCAGTCGGTGGCGCGCTCGGCGTTGGTGAACTGGTCCAGGTAGTGCCCGCCGGTGTCCTCGGCGACGCGCTCGGCCTCGGCGTACACCTGGCTCGAGTCCGTCACGAAATGGCAACGGCCGCCTTGTGATTCGATGAGCGCGATCTTCGAGGCGCTGGTCGACGCGGGCATCACCGCGACGAACGGCAGCCCCAGCAGGGCCGCGAAGTAGGCCTCCGACACCGCCGTCGATCCCGACGACGCCTCGACGACCGTGGTGCCCTCGCCGATCCACCCGTTGCACAGCGCGTACAGGAACAACGACCGCGCCAGCCGGTGCTTGAGGCTGCCGGTGATGTGCGTGCTCTCGTCCTTCAGGTACAGCGCGACATCGACAGCGCGACCGTCCCCACCCCAGGTCGACGGCAAGGGATACCGCAGCAGGTGGGTGTCGGCGCTGCGCCGCGCGTCGGCCTGGATCAGCCGGATCGCGTTGTCGGTCCAGCTTCGTGGCAGGGTGCGGACCGCGATCCGGCTCCCTTCGCTCACCGCACCGAAGCGGTCGGCTGCGAACGGCTCAGGTCGCTGGTGGAATCGCGGTCGCCCATCGGGGCGGCGATCAGGGTCAGCAGGGTCGCTTCGGGCCTGCAGCAGAATCGCACGGGCGCAAAGGGCGAGGTGCCGATCCCGGCGGACACATGCAGCGCCATGTTCGCGCCCCAGCGTGACGGTCCCTTCGCCCGGGAGCGATCCAGGCCGCAGTTGGTCACCAGGGCGCCGTAGAACGGCAGGCACAGCTGCCCGCCGTGGGTGTGCCCGGCCATCACCAGCTGGTAGCCGTCGGCGGCGAAGCGATCCAGCACCCGCGGCTCCGGGGAGTGCGTCAAACCCAGCCTCAGATTCGCGGCCGGGCTGGCCGGGCCCGCGATCGCGTCGTAGCGGTCCCGCTCGATGTGCGGGTCGTCCACGCCGGCGGCCGCGATGTGCAGGCCGGCGACCTCGAATTCGCGGCGGGTGTGGGTCAGGTCGAGCCAGCCGCGCTCGGTGAACGCCGCCCGCAGGTCCTGCCAGGGCAGCGGTTCGCCGCGGACCCGATGCGACGGGTTGGTCAGGTAGTTCATCGGGTTCTTCAGACGGGGCCCGAAGTAGTCGTTGCTGCCGAAGACGAACACGCCCGGCCGCGACAGCAGGTCGCCCAGCGTCTGCACCACCGCGGGCACCGCCTTGGGGTGCGCCAGGTTGTCGCCGGTGTTCACGACCAGGTCGGGCTCCCAGGCGGCCAGCTCGCGCAGCCACGCCTGCTTGCGGCGCTGGTTGGGTGTCATATGGAGATCGCTGATGTGCAGCACCCGCAGGGGCGTGGAGCCCGGCGACAGGACGGGCATGGTTATCTCGCGCAGGACGAACGCGTTGCGCTCGACGAGCGAGGCGTAGCCGATGCCGGCCAGGGTCGAGCCGAGCGCGACGGCGCCGGTGCGCATCAGGACGGGCAGCGCCCCGCGACGATGCGGTCCGCGCAGCGGACTGATCAGGAGCGGGGCAGTCGGGCGAACGTCAGCCATGCCTGGAAGCCTACTGCCGGTTGCGGTCTCGCAGGTGGTGGAGATTCCGGGCCTGCCGCCGATCACCATTCCGCTGCTGGCTCCCCCGCCGCCGCCCGGGGCGCCGCCTCCATAACAGAGTTGTCGCGTGAGCTTTACGCTGCGAGACCGCAACCGGCAGTAGGCTTCCAGGCATGGCTGACCTGGATCGTGATGATCGACCCCGGAATCGTCTGGCCGGAGGGCGACGTTCCGACCACCTCGCCCAGCTTGGCGGTGCTGTTCACGGAGTTGGTCTGGTCGGCGACCGGGAAACCCGCCTCTTTGATGCGCTGGCGGGCCGCGTCGACGTCCAGGCCGGTGACGGCCGGAACACGCGACGCGGGGGAGCCCTCGACGTAGCGGGGGTCGGTCGGCGGCAGCTTCACCTCGCCAAAGTTGTTCGCGATCGGTTTCATCGCGGTGAACCAGGTGCGCGCCGGCTCGTTACCGCCGTACAGGTCCCCCTCGCCGCAGTGACGCAGCGGGGCGGAGCACAAGTCCGTCGGATTGGGCGAGTCGTCGTAGATGTAGTTGGCCGCCGCGTAGTGGCTGGTGAATCCCACGAAGCCGGACGAGCGGTGGGCTTCGGTGGTGCCGGTCTTCCCCGACATCGGCAGGTCCCAGCCCGCCGCGCCGGCCGAACCGGCCGCCGTGCCGCTGCCCACGGCGTCCTTGCTCATCGCGTTGGCCATGGTGTTGGCCAGACCCTCGGGCACCACCTGATCGCACGTCTCGGTGGTCACCGAGACCTCGTTGCCGTTGCGGTCGATCAGCTTGTCGATCGGGTTCGGCGGGCACCACACGCCGCCGGAGGCCAGGGTGGCCGCCACGTTGGACAGCTCCAGCGCGTTCACCTCGATCGGGCCGAGGGTGAACGAGCCGATGTTCTGCCGTTTGACGAAGTCGGCCAGGCTCTCGTTGCTGTCGCGGTTGTAGTCGCGCGCGGTGCCGGGGTCGGCGTAGGACCGCAGCCCGAGCTTGATCGCCATGTCCACCGTCCGGGTGACACCGACCTGCTGGATCAGCTTGGCGAACGCGGTGTTGGGCGAGGTGGCCAGGGCGTCGGTCACGTTCATGGAGCCCCGGTAGTTGCCCGCGTTGACGACGCACCAGGTGTCCTTGGGGCAGCCCTTGGCCCCGCCGCTGCCCATGCCCTTGGCCTGGAACCGGCCCGGCACCTCGAGGGTGGCGTTGATGCCCATTCCCATGTCCAGCGCGGCGGCGGTGGTGAAGATCTTGAAGACCGACCCGGCGCCGTCACCCACCAGGGAGAACGGTTGCGGTCGCATCGTCTCGCCGGCGTCGAGGTTCAGACCGTAGGTGCGGTTACTGGCCATCGCCATCACATGGTGGGAGGTCTTGCCCGGCTCAATCACGCTCATGACGCTCGAGATGCCCGGCAGGGTTGGGCTGGCGTACTTGTCGATGGCCGCCTTGACCGGGATCTGCACGTCCGGGTCCAGCGTGGTGCGGATCAGGTAGCCGCCCTTGGCCACCTGTTCCTTACTGATCCCGGCGCGGGACAGGTACTCCTGGACGTAGTCGCAGAAGAAGGCGCGGTCGCCGGCCGCGATGCAGCCGCGGGGCAGCTCGTTGGGCTGGGGCAGCACGCCCAGCGGCGTGGCCTTGGCCGCGCGCAGGGCATCGGCCTCCTGGGGCAGGTTCTGGATCATGGTGTCGAGGACCAGGTTCCGTCGGGCCAGGGCCCCGTCGGGATTGGTGTAGGGGTTGAGCGCGCTGGTCGACTGCACCATGCCCGCGAGCAGGGCCGCCTGCTGCCAGTTCAGGTCGGAGGCATTGATGCCGAAGTAGGTCTGGGCCGCGTCCTGCACACCGAACGAGTTGTTACCGAACGAGACGAGGTTGAGGTAGCGGGTCAAGATCTCGGGCTTGGTGAAGGTCTTGTCCAGCGTGAGCGCCATCCGGATCTCGCGCAGCTTGCGCGCCGGGGTGGTTTCGACCGCCGCGCGTTTCTCGGCGTCGGTTTGGGCGGTCACCAGCAGTTGGTAGTTCTTGATGTACTGCTGCTCGATGGTCGAGCCGCCGCGGGTGTCGACGTCCCCGGAGGCGTAACCGGCCAGCCCCGTCAGGGTGCCCTTCCAATCCACGCCGTTGTGGTCGGCGAAGCGCTTGTCCTCGATCGACACGATCGCCAGCTTCATCGTGTTGGCGATCTTGTCGGTGGGTACCTCGAAGCGGCGCTGAGAATACAGCCACGCGATCACGTTGCCCTTCTTGTCGACCATCGTCGACACCGCAGGCACCTCGCCCTGCGTCAGCTGGGCCGAGCCGTTGGCGACGACCTCGGAGGCCCGATTGGACATCAGCCCGATCCCGCCGGCGAGCGGAAACATCAGGGCTGTGGCGACCACGCTGGCCAACAAACAGCACCCCGCGAGCTTGAGGACCGTGAGGACGGCCGGGGGGCGGTCTGACATGCGTTCTAGGGTAACCGCCCGCGGTCACCCGGCCATGCCACGAGTTGACCGATACCCCTCCCATACGGTGACCAGCGAACTTACGATGGGGGCCGGGAGAAAATTATCGTCGCCGTCACTGGTCAGCCACTCGGCTGAAGTGCGTGGCGCGCCGATCCGGTTTATCCTTTTTCGCAAGACTGCACGCCCGTCCCAAAAAAAGCGTTATCAGACTGTTGCGCAATTGCCACCTGACCACCTAACTTAGACACACGGTGAGATTCAGATAACACCGATCTGCATGGTGTGGCGTAGATCGCAACAGGGTCTGCACCCGAGGAGGGCGGCCGCGACTAGCGGTCGGAAGGAAGGGAACAGCTCGTGTCAGGTTCACGGCCGGCCGCGCGTAGAACAAACATTGCGGCTGCTCAAGGGGTATTGCGCAGCGTTGACGCCGAAGAGCGGATCGCGTGGGTGTCGAAGGCGCTGTGTCGGACTACTGACCCCGACGAACTGTTTGTACGGGGCGCTGCCCAGCGCAAAGCGGCCGTGATCTGCCGCCACTGCCCGGTGATGCAGGAGTGCGGTGCGGACGCGTTGGACAACAAGGTCGAGTTCGGCGTGTGGGGCGGGATGACCGAGCGCCAGCGCCGGGCGCTGCTCAAGCAGCATCCCGAGGTCGTTTCCTGGCAGGACTTCTTCGACAAGCGCCGCGGCCGCAGCGTCGGCTAACCTCCGGGTATTTTACGAACGCGTCAGGCGATTCCGGGCGCAAGCGAACTAACGGTCCTGAAAATATTTGTTTTCATGATTACGTTACTGTTACAGCCCTGAGCGGTCCGCTTAATGGGCTGTGTCCAATAGCGCTATTGACGCGTGTGCAATACGAGCTGGCTTGTGCCCAACAGGAATTCGGCAGCAACACATGGGCTCCTGCCGACCAGCGGTGGCTCGTGTCAAATAGCATATGCGAGGGCCAAACCGGCGTCCACGCAACGACGGATCGCCGCTTCTCAGCGTCCCGCTGCGCGGGCCGCTTCGTCGCCGACGGGGTTCGGATTCGCCGCTTCTCAGCGTCCCGCTGCGCGGGCCGCTTCGTCGCCGACGGCGGTGATCTGATCCGCGAGCGCGCGCAGCGCGTCCAGGTCCGAAACGTCGAACGGCAGCGACGGAACCCCGATGACCGGCACGTGCGGATGGGCCCCGGTGAATCGGGAGAGCAGCCTGATCTCGCGCTTGGCGGTTTGCGCGCGGTCGGCGTGGATCTTCAGTACGGCGGAAGCGAGCGCGGCGGCCTCGGAATCGGCGGCGTCCAAAGTCTCGCTCCCGTCGATCGCCCGCTCGACCGGCAGGGAACACAGCGTCGGGTGAGTGCGGTTCAGGACCAGCCCCGCGAGCGGCATGCCTTCCTGCGACAGCCGGTCGACGAAGAACGCCGCCTCGCGCAGCGCATCGGGCTCGGCGGCCGACACCACGACGAACTGTGTGCCGCGCCGCTTCAACAGCGAGTAGGTGCGGTCGGCCTTTTCCCGCCAACCGCCGAAGGTCGATTCCAGTGACTGCACGAATGAACCGATGTCGCTGAGCAATTGCGAGCCCATGATCGTGGACATGCCCTTCATCGCCAAACCCATTGCGCCGGTGACCAATCGGCCGATGCCACGGCCGGGTGCGAGCAGCAGCCGCCACAGCCGGCTATCCATGAAGCTGCCCAACCGTTTCGGCGCATCCAGAAAGTCCAGCGCGTTGCGCGACGGCGGGGTGTCCACCACGATGAGGTCCCAGCGGTCCTGGCTCAGCAATTGGCCGAGCTTCTCCATCGCCATGTACTCCTGCGTGCCGGCAAGCGACGTGGCGACCGTCTGGTAGAACTGGTTGTTCAGCAACGCCTCTGCCCGCTCGGGGCCGGAGTACTGCATCACCATCTCGTCGAAGGTGCGGCGCATGTCGAGCATCATGGCGTGCAGCTCACCGGAGACCTCGGGCGCCAAGGGCACCCGCTGCGGGGTGTTGCCAAGGTCGTTGACCCCGAGCGCCTGCGCCAGCCGCTTGGCCGGGTCGATCGTCAAAACGCATACCGTACGGCCATATTCGGCGGCGCGCAGCGCCATCGCGGCCGCCGTGGTCGTCTTGCCGACCCCGCCGGCACCGCAGCACACGACCACCCGGTTGGAGCGGTCGGCCAGGATCGCGGCCATGTCAAGGGCTTTCGCCGTGACGCTCATCGAACCCCCTGCTGGGCAAGCGTTTCCGACAGTTCATACAAACTACCGAGGTCGATGCCATCGGAAATCGCGGGTAGTTCCAGCCGCGGAACCTTCAACGCGTCGAGCTGCTGCGCCGTCTCGGCGCGCGCGGTGATCCGGGTCGCATGCTGAATGGTCTCGGTCAGCAGGCCCGCGAAATCGGTGTCGCCGAGCTTGATTCCGGCCATCGCCAAGCCGGCCCGCACGGCGTCAACGTCCACATCGCCCTCGGCGGCCTTCGCCAGATCCCGCGGCTCGAGGAACGACGGGATGTTGCGGTTCACGATCACGCTGCCGATCGGCAGCTCCATCTCCGCGAGCTCCTCGATGGCCTCCAGCGTCTCCTGCACCGGCAACGCCTCCAGCAGCGTGACCAGATGGATGGCCGTCGCGTCGGAGTGCAGCAACCGCACCACGCCCTCGGACTGCGAGTGCACCGGTCCGCCCTTGGCCAGGTCGGACACCGCTTTGGTGACATCGAGGAAGCGCGCGATGCGGCCCGTCGGTGGCGCGTCGACGACGACGGCGTCATAAACCGGGTTCTTGTTCCCCTTGTCCTGGCGGACCACGGACTCCTTGATCTTGCCCGTGAGCAGCACGTCGCGCAGGCCGGGTGCGATCGTCGTCGCGAACTCGATGGCACCGATGCGGCGCATCGCCCGGCCCGCGATGCCGAGGTTGTAGAACATGTCCAGGTATTCCAGGAACGCGGCTTCGATGTCGATCGCCAGGGCGTTGACCTGCCCACCGCGCTCGGCGGTGGCGATCTTGAGCTCCTCGTAGGGCAGGGGCGGGACGTCGAAAAGTTGCGCAATCCCTTGGCGCCCTTCGACTTCGACGAGCAGCACCTTGCGGCCGCCCGCCGCCAGCGTCAGTGCCAGTGCGGCCGCGACCGTCGACTTACCCGTGCCGCCTTTGCCGGTCACGAAATGCAAGCGCGCCTTGGACAAGCGCGTCGGCCAACCGACGGAACTGCCGCCGCTAGAAGTGGATGCCACCTTCGCATGCTAGCCCGGCCGTCACACGGCCCTTGGGCTGGCCAGAGCCGGTGAACGCCGACCGATAAGCTCGCGTCATGAGCCAACCCACCGCATGGGAATACGTCACGGTCCCGCTGCTGACGCACGCCACCAAACAGATCCTCGACCAGTGGGGCGCCGACGGCTGGGAATTGGTGTCCGTACTGCCCGGCCCCACCGGCGAGCAGCACGTCGCGTATTTGAAGCGCCCCAAGTAGAGATGAGCGCTACGGCCCGGCTCGGGCAGCTCGGCCTCACGCTTCCGGAGGTGGTCGCGCCGCTGGCCTCGTACGTCCCCGCGGTGCGGACCGGCAACCTGGTCTACACGTCGGGCCAGCTGCCGATGGAGGCGGGCCGGCTCGCGCGGACCGGCAAGGTCGGTGCCGAGGTCAACCCCGAGGACGCCAAGGCGCTGGCCCGGATCTGCGCGCTCAACGCGCTGGCGGCGGTGCACTCGCTGGTCGGCGTCGACGCCGTCACGCGGGTGGTCAAGGTCGTCGGGTTTGTCGCATCCGCCCCGGGTTTCAACGGCCAGCCCGGCGTCGTCAACGGCGCCTCCGACCTGCTCGGCGAGGTGTTCGGCGACCAAGGCGCCCACGCGCGATCGGCCGTCGGCGTATCGGAGCTGCCACTCGACGCCCCGGTGGAAGTGGAGCTGATCGTGGAGGTCGGCTGACCGTGACCGAGACCGCCGCGTCGCTGACCCATCCCGCATATGGCCGGCTGCGGCCGGTCACCGACACTGCGTCGGTCCTGTTGGCCAACAACCCCGGTCTGATGACGCTGGAGGGCACCAACACCTGGGTGCTGCGCGGCCCCGGCAGCGACGAGCTGGTCGTGGTGGATCCCGGCCCCGACGACGACGAGCACATCACGGGGATCGCCACGCTGGGCCGCATCGCGCTGGTGCTGATCAGCCACCGGCACAGCGACCACACCGACGGCATCGACAAGCTGGTCGATCTGACCGGCGCGACCGTTCGGTCCGCGGGCAGCGGATTCCTGCGCGGCCTCGGCGGTCACCTCACCGACGGTGAGGTGATCGATGCGGCCGGCCTCAAGATCAAAGTGATGGCGACGCCCGGCCACACCGCCGACTCGCTGTCGTTCCTGCTCGACGACGCCGTGCTGACCGCGGACACCGTGCTGGGCCGCGGCACCACCGTCATCGACAAGGAGGACGGCAGCCTGGCCGACTACCTGGAATCGCTGCGGCGGCTGCGCGGTTTGGGCCGGCGCACGGTGCTGCCCGGGCACGGTCCGCAGCTGGCCGACCTGGAATCGGTCGCGTCGGGCTACCTCACGCACCGGCACGAACGTCTGGAGCAGGTCCGCGCCGCGCTATGGGATCTCGGGAACGAGGCCACCACACGCGAGATCGTCGAATACGTCTATGTCGATGTCGACGAGAAGCTCTGGGACGCCGCCGAATGGTCGGTGCAGGCGCAACTGGACTACCTGCGCCGAGACTGAAGTTTTGCAGGAGAAGTGCGAGTAGAGGCCTGCAAAATTACAGGCTCGCCGCGTCCCGGGATTAGCGGGCGCGGCGGGCCAGCCGCTCGGAGTCCGAAATCAGCACGCTCTTGCCCTCCAGCCGGATCCAGCCGCGGTGGGCGAAGTCGGCGAGGGCCTTGTTGACCGTTTCCCGGGAGGCGCCCACCAGCTGGGCGATCTCCTCCTGCGTCAGGTCGTGGGTGACCCGCATCGCGCCACCCTCCTGGGTGCCGAAACGCTGGGCCAGCTGCAGCAGCTGCTTGGCGACCCGGCCGGGCACATCGGTGAAGATGAGGTCGGCGAGGTTGTTGTTGGTCCGCCGCAGCCGTCGGGCCAGGACCCGCAGCAACTGCTCGGCGATTTCCGGGCGGTCCGCGATCCACGCCCGCAGCGCGTCGCGGTCCATCGATACCGCCCGAACCTCGGTGATGGTGGTCGCGCTGGAGGTCCGCGGACCCGGGTCGAAGATCGACAACTCGCCGAACATGTCCGACGGACCCATGATCGTCAGCAGGTTTTCCCGGCCGTCCGGCGACCGCCGGCCGATCTTGACCTTCCCCGACACGATGATGTAGAGCCGGTCGCCCGGTTCCCCCTCGGCGAAAACCGTGTGCCCACGGGGGAAGTCGACGGGTTGCAATTGCTTGGTCAGCGCGGTGACCGCGCCGGGCTCAACCCCTTGGAAGATTCCTGCCCTTGCCAGGATCTCGTCCACCGTTGCCTCTTCAGCTTCCAATTTGTGATACGGGCAGGCCAACCCTGCTCGTGTGACGTAAGTCTAGAGGTAGGCCAATTGTGTCCAACGTGCCACGCTACACACGATTGACGTGTCTGGGCCCCCCAAATTCCGGATTGCCGCGCGAATGGGCCCGCGTCGGCGTCGGTAGCCGGGCCTCGTAGCGGTCACCGTAGGCGGCGGCAAACTCCGGCTTGGCGTGCCGCGGTCCGATTGCCGGGCGCGGCGGGGGCGAATCCGCCGGCCGCAGGGCCTGGCGCCGATGCAGGTATTCCAGCGCCTCCGGCATGCCCTCGCGGGCCAGCGTATGCACATCGACGGCCTCCGCATGCTCGAGAAACTCGTCGACATCGGTCGCCGAAACGGTGTCATGTGCGAGGTCGGATTCCAGCCGCCCCAAACCGAACGTCACGAGCATCAGCAGCCCGGGAACGCACGCCACCAGCAACCATGACACAAGGAGAGTAAACATGGCTTAGGTCTCAGCCAGATCACGAAATCAGTACTCTGTCGTAGGTGACAGCGGCAAAGGCATCCGGACGCTCGAAGTCAACGCCGGCCGCTTCGGACGGTGTCGTTGACGACCGGTGGTCCAAAGAAACGCGAGTCGGGTTGGTGCGACGGGCGCGGCGGATGAATCGCGCACTGGCGCAAGCGTTTCCGGACGCCCACTGCGAGCTGGACTTCACGACGCCGCTGGAGCTGACGGTGGCCACCATCCTCTCGGCGCAAAGCACCGACAAGCGGGTCAACCTGACGACGCCGGCGTTGTTCAAGCGGTACCGGTCCGCGCTGGATTATGCGCAAGCCGACCGCGACGAGCTGGAAAGCCTCATCCGTCCCACCGGTTTCTTCCGGAACAAGGCGTCGTCGCTGATCGGGTTGGGGCAGGCCCTCGTCGAACGGTTCGACGGCGAGGTGCCGCCGACCATGGCCGAGCTGGTCACCCTGCCCGGGGTGGGCCGCAAGACCGCCAACGTCATCCTGGGCAACGCCTTCGACATCCCGGGAATCACCGTCGACACCCATTTCTCGCGGTTGGTGCACAGGTGGCGCTGGACCGTCGAAAAGGATCCGGTCAAGATCGAGCACGCGGTGGGCGAGCTCATCGAACGCCGCGAGTGGACCATGCTCAGCCACCGCGTCATCTTCCACGGCCGCCGCGTGTGCCACGCCCGCAAACCGGCGTGCGGCGTGTGCATCCTCGCCAAGGACTGCCCGTCGTTCGGACTCGGTCCCACCGAACCGCCGCTCGCCGCGCCCCTCGTCCAGGGCCCGGAAACCGAGCACCTGCTGGCCCTGGCGGGTCTGTAACAGCGGGGCGCGCGACGTTGACCCGGACAACGCGGTGGACCATCGCGATCCTGGCGGTGGTGGCGGCTTTGGTCGCGGCGCTGGTGGCGTCGCTGCACGACGATTCGGTACCGAACGCGACGACCCAGGCGCCCGCCCCGCGCGAGCACCGCGACGCCGACACACCGGCCGCGCTCGCCGGGCCCCGCGAGCGTGCCAACCTGCCGCCCTGCCCCGCCGCCGGCGACGGCCCCGGCCCGGCGGCGCTGCGCGGCGTGACGGTGGAATGCGCCGCCGACGGTTCGCCCGTCGACGTCGCCCGCGCGCTGGCCGGACACCGGGTGGTCCTCAACCTCTGGGCGTATTGGTGCGCGCCGTGCGCGGCCGAACTTCCCGCGATGGCCGAGTATCAGCGACGGGTCGGCTCGGCCGTGATGGTGGTGACGGTTCACCAGGACGAGAACGAGACGGCCGCGTTACTGCGGTTGGCGGAGTTGGGTGTTCGGCTACCGACCCTGCAGGACGGCCGTCGTCGGGTCGCGGCCGCGCTGCGTGTGGTAAATGTGATGCCTGCGACGGTCGTCCTCCGGCCTGACGGTAGCGTTGCCCAGATGCTGCCGCGGCCTTTCGCCAGTGCCGACGAGATCGCAGCAGCGGTCGGAAACGACGCGGGATAGGCGAGTGACTGGACCGAGGGAGGCGCCCGTGGGTTCCGCCATTCCGCTGATACCCGACGTGTCTCCGCCCTGGTTGCGTCCGTTGGTGGACAGCGTGGATCAGATCCCCGAGGCGTACCGGCATCGGCTGCCGGCCGGCGTCCTGGCGATGGTGACCGCCTCGAAGGCGGCGGCATCCATGGCGTCGCTACTCGGCGACGACCGTGAGGCGGCCGTTCTGGTGTTGTTCTCGGGCCCCGAGTCCGGCCCGGCCGATGGCGGTGTCCCCGACGATGCCGACCTGTTGCTGACCGTGCGGGCCTCGACGTTGCGCCACCACGCCGGCCAGGCGGCCTTCCCGGGCGGCGCCTCCGATCCCACCGACGACGGTCCGGTGGCCACCGCCCTGCGCGAGGCGCACGAGGAAACCGGAATCGACGTCAGCCGGCTGCATCCACTGGCCACGATGGAGAGGACGTTCATCGCGCCGTCACGGTTCCATGTCGTCCCGGTGTTGGCGTACTCGCCGGACCCGGGGCCGGTGGCCGTCGTCGACGAGACCGAAACGGCGATCGTGTCGCGGGTTCCGGTGCGCGCCTTCATCAATCCGGAGAACCGGCTGATGGTGTACCGCGGCAACCTCGGCCGCCGGTGGGCCGGGCCGGCGTTCCTGTTGAACCAGATGCTGGTGTGGGGATTCACCGGCCAGGTGATTTCCGCGGTGCTCGATGTCGCCGGCTGGGCCCGGCCCTGGGACACCACCAAGATCCTGGAGCTCGACGAGGCGATGGTGTTGGTCGGGGGCGGGCGCCGCCGATGAACATGAATACTATGACGCCGTCGCAGTGGCTCGACATCGCCGTGCTGGCGGTCGCTTTCATCGCGGCCATCTCGGGCTGGCGTTCGGGGGCGCTGGGCTCGCTGCTGTCGTTCGTCGGCGTGCTGCTCGGCGCCATCGCGGGCGTGCTGCTGGCGCCCCACATCGTCAGCCACATCGCCGCGCCGCGCGCCAAGCTGTTCACCGCGCTGTTCTTGATTCTCGCGCTGGTGGTCGTCGGTGAGGTCGCCGGCGTGGTGCTGGGGCGGGCCGTTCGCGGCGCGATCCACAGCCGCACAATCCGAACCGTCGACTCGGTCATCGGCGTGGGCGTCCAGCTGGTGGTGGTGCTGACCGCGGCGTGGCTGCTGGCGACCCCGCTCACCCAGTCCAAGGACCAGCCCGAACTCGCCGCCGCGGTCCGTGGCTCGCGAGTGCTGGCTCAGGTCAACCAGTTCGCGCCGCCCTGGCTCAAGACGGTGCCCAAGCGCCTGTCGGCGCTGTTGAACACCTCCGGGCTGCCCGCGGTGCTCGAGCCGTTCAGCCGCACCCCGGTGATTCCGGTCGCGTCGCCCGACCCCGCGCTGGCCACCAACCCGGTGGTGACGAACGCCGCGCCGAGCGTCGTCAAGGTGCGCAGCCTCGCGCCGAGCTGCCAAAAGGTGTTGGAGGGCAGTGGATTCGTGATCGCGCCCGACCGGGTGATGACCAACGCCCACGTGGTGGCCGGCTCCAACAGCGTCCAGATCTACGCCAGCGGCACCCCCCTGGACGCGACCGTGGTGTCGTACGATCCCTCGGTCGACATCGCGATCCTCGCCGTCCCGAACCTGCCACCGCGGCCGTTGTCCTTCGCCCAGGGTGAAGCGAAGAGCGGGGAAAGCGTTGTGGTGCTTGGTTATCCGGGCGGCGGCAACTTCACCGCAACCCCGGCCAGGATCCGCGAGGCGATCAGGCTCAGCGGTCCCGACATCTACCGGGACCCGGCGCCGGTAACACGCGACGTGTACACCATCAGAGCCAGTGTGGAGCAAGGCAATTCGGGCGGTCCGTTGATCGACCTGA
The DNA here is from genome assembly GCF_001665295.1 of Mycobacterium sp. 1554424.7. GTDB lineage: Bacteria > Actinomycetota > Actinomycetes > Mycobacteriales > Mycobacteriaceae > Mycobacterium. The sequence goes on from NZ_LZSE01000109.1 coordinate 35,212, forward strand.
ACGGTCACGTGCTCGGTGTGGTGTTCGGCGCGGCCGTCGACGATCCCGACACCGGTTTTGTGTTGACCGCCGACGAGGTGGCCGGCCAGCTGTCCAGGATCGGCGACACCCAGCAGGTCGCCACCGGGTCCTGCGTCAGTTGACGCCGTGCACCTGCTCGAAGAACTTCATCAGGTGTCGGTTGATTTCCTCCGGCGCCTCTTCATGGCTGAAATGCCCGGCGCCGCTGACGGATACGTAGCGGCCCTGGGGGGCGTACCGCTGGGTGCGGTCGACCGGGTCGGCAAGCACATACGGATCGGCGTCACCGCGCAGGTGGAGCAACGGCATGCCGAGCTGCTGGCACATCGATCTCATGAACCGCCGCCCCTCGGCGCGCAGCTGGCTGCGCACCGCCCAGCGCTGGTATTCCAGCGCGGAGTGCGCGGCCGCCGGTATTTGGATGGCCGTCCGCAGATACCCGATGCTCTGTGAGAAGTCTTCGGAGGCAACCCATTTGGGACAGCTTCGGCTCCGGACGAGGCGCTCGATCTCCGCGGCATTGTGGCGCGTCAGCAGCCGTTCCGGCCAGATCGGCAGCTGGTATTGCAGCAACGTCGGCAGCAGCGCGTAACCCTGATCGCGCCGCGTCAACGTGGATCGGCGCAACGCGGCCGGGTGCGGCGAGCTGATCAGCGCGATGGCGCGCACCAGCCGCGAATGCAGGAGCGCGGTGGCCCAGCACGCCAGCCCGCCGTCGGCGTGGCCGACCAGCGTCGCCGACGAGTGTCCCAGCGCGCGAATGAGCCCGGCGGTGTCACCGGCGAGCGTCCAGCCGTCGTAGCCGCGGGGCGGCTTGTCGCTGCCGCCATATCCGCGCAGGTCGACCGCCACGACGCGCGCTCCCGTCAGCTCGCGCAGCTGATGGCGCCAGGACCACCAGAACGATCCGAACCCGTGCAGCAGCATCACCAGCGGTCGCGCGGTGGCCGGCTGCGCGGGTGGAACGGTGCCACCCTGCCCGTCGGCCACGGCTTCGACGACGTGGAATCGGATGCCGTTGGCGTGCACGTCCAGGTGACGCCACGGCCCGTCGATGCGCGTGACGGACGGATCTGGGGCCGGCATCTACCAACCCGAGGGATCCGCGGGCTTTTCGTGCCGGCCGCCGCCCGACCCGGTGAGCTGCTTCGCGCCCGCGTCGGGCTTGTCGTGGCCGGGGGTGAGCGCGGTGCGCGTCTCCTTGACCGATTCGATTGTCTGCCGCGGCCCCCGGATGCGGCGGACCTTCAGGAAGCCCAGCAATCCCAGGATGGCGCCGACGACCACCATGATCCCGAACACGATCAGGAACGCCACCCAGCGCCACAGCCAGTCGTCCAGCAGCTCGGCGAGGAAGAAAAAGAAGAAGAACGTCGAATAGAACAGCACCACCAGCGCGGCAATGAAATAGACGCTGCCGGTCAGCCCCTTCTTGACGTCCCGGGTGATCTCCGAGCGGGCCAGTTCCACCTCGGCGCGGACCAGGGTCGACATCTGAGCTGTGGCGTCCTTGATCAGGTCACCGATCGACGGCTCGGCGGCCCTGGCGTGCGGGTCGGCCAACGGAATCGTGGTCAGCGTGCCGGGCACGCCGTTGTTGCGATCGTCTTTGCTCACGGACCGTCCTCTCGGTTCTCTCGTCGCGGTTTATGTTGCCATGCGGTGCGATGCCAGACGAGGTCAGCTGAAGGCGCCGCCGGACCGGGGATTTCGGCGTCCGGACAGCGAAGCCGCCGCCGTGAAGGTCGGGTGATGGATCCCCTTGAGCGGGAAAGGAATATGGCCGGGCAGCTGGTTACGCCGTCGGGCGTGGCGAATCCGCCACCCTAGCCGACTAGACTGACCAAGCCATTCACGATGTCCGACCGCTCGATGGGGGTGTTGCTTTGCAGACGGCCTACCGTTGCTACAAGGCGGCGATGGTGGCCGTGCTTCTGGCCCTGATGAGCGTCCCCAGGGCGGCCGCCGACGACCGGGTGCCGATGGGCGGCGGCGCCGGCATCGTCGTCAACGGCGACAACATGTGCACCCTGACGACGATCGGCACCGACGCCGCCGGGGAGTTGATCGGCTTCACCTCGGCGCACTGCGGCGGCCCGGGCGCACAGGTCGCCGCCGAGGCCGCCCAGGACAGGGGCCCGCTGGGCGTGATGGTCGCCGGCAACGACAACCTCGACTACGCGGTCATCAAGTTCGATCCGGCCAAGGTGGCGCCGGTGGCCAACTACAACGGCTTCCTGATCAGCGGCATCGGCCCGGATCCGACGTTTGGGCAGGTCGCCTGCAAGCAGGGCCGCACGACGGGCAATTCGTGCGGGGTCACCTGGGGCCCCGGCCAGGACCCGGGCACCATCGTCATGCAGGTGTGCGGCCAGCCCGGTGACTCCGGGGCGCCGGTAACCGTGAACAACCTGCTGGTCGGCATGATTCACGGCGCGTTCAGCGACAACCTGCCGACGTGCATCATCAAGTACATCCCGCTGCACACCCCGGCGGTGGTGCAGTCGTTCAACGCGATCATGGCCGACATCAACGCCAAGCACCGGGCCGGCGCGGGATTCGTGCCGCTTCCCGGCTGAGCGGGTCCGCCTACTTCGCGCTTCGAATGGCGTCGAACACGCCGGGATCCAGCAGCGTCGACGTGTCGCCCAGCTCGCGGTTTTCGGCGATGTCGCGCAGCAGCCTGCGCATGATCTTTCCGCTGCGGGTCTTGGGCAGTTCGGGCACCACGTGGACCTCACGCGGCTTGGCGATGGGCGAGATCTCGCGGGCCACCTCGGCGCGCAGCTCGTCGACGATGCCCTCGTGGACGTCGTACTCGGCGCGCAAGACGACGAACGCGCAGATCGCTTGACCCGTGGTCTCGTCGGCCTTGGCGACCACCGCAGCCTCGGCCACCCCGGAGTGCCCGACGAGCGCCGACTCCAGTTCGGCGCTCGAGAGCCGGTGCCCCGACACGTTCATCACATCGTCGATGCGGCCGACCACCCAGATGGCGCCGTCGCGGTCGTAGTAGGCGCTGTCGCCGGCGAAATACCAGCCCTGCTCGGCGAACCTGGACCAGTACGTCTCGGCGTAGCGTTCCGGATCGCCCCAGATGCCGCGCAGCATGGACGGCCACGGCTGGTCCAGAACGAGGTAGCCGGTGATGTGTTCGCCGTGGTGGACGGCCGGCGTCAGTTCATCGCCGTGGTCGTCGACGATCTTGGCCGAGATGCCCGGCAACGGCCTCATCGCCGAACCCGGTTTGGCCGCGGCGACTCCGGGCAGCGGGGATATCATCGCGGCACCCGTTTCGGTCTGCCACCAGGTGTCGACGATCGGGCGGCTGTCCGCGCCGATCACCTTGCGGTACCAGCGCCACGCCTCGGGGTTGATCGGCTCGCCCACCGTCCCCAGCAGTCGCAGGCTGGACAGGTCGTGCGCGTCGGGGATCTCGCGCCCCCACTTCATGAACGTGCGGATGAGCGTGGGCGCGGTGTAATAGACTGTGACGCCGTACTTTTCGATGATCTCGAAATGCCGGTGCTGGGTGGGCGAGTCGGGCGTGCCCTCGTAGAGAACCTCGGTGACCCCGTTGGACAGCGGACCGTAGACCCCGTAGGTGTGTCCGGTGACCCAGCCGATGTCGGCGGTGCACCAGTAGACGTCGCTTTCGGATTTGATGTCGAAGACGTAGTAGTGCGTGTAGGAAGACTGGGTCAGATAGCCGCCGCTGGTGTGGACGATGCCCTTGGGCTTTCCGGTGGTCCCCGAGGTGTAGAGCAAAAACAGCGGCTGCTCGGCGTCGAACGGCTGCGGGGTGTGTTCGGGCGACGCCGAGTCGACGACGTCGTGCCACCACAGGTCGCGGTCGTCGTTCCAGGGCACGTCAATCCCGGTGCGCCGCACCACCAGAACGCGCTCGACGGGGCTATCCGAATCCGAGACGGCCTCGTCGGCCGCCTCCTTCAGCGGCGCCGGCTTGCCGCGGCGGAACTGCCCGTCGGCGGTGATCAGCAGCTTGGCCTCGGCGTCGGCGATCCGGGCGCGCAACGCCTTGGCGGTGAAACCGGCGAACACGACGCTGTGCATGACGCCCAGGCGCGCGCAGGCGAGCATCGCGACGACGGCCTCGGGGATCAACGGCAGGTAGATGGCGACGCGGTCGCCGGCCACCAGACCCAGGTCGGTCAGGGCGTTCGCCGCCTTGCACACCTGGGCCTGCAGATCGGCGTAGGTCAGGCTGCGGCTGTCGCCGGGCTCGCCCTCCCAGTGGATGGCGACGCGATCCCCGAGGCCGGCCTCCACGTGGCGATCCACGCAGTTGTAGGCGACGTTGAGCTTGCCGTCGGCGAACCACTTGGCGAAGGGCGCCCCCGACCAGTCCAGGACCTCGGTGAAAGGCGTCGACCAGGACAGCCGCTTGGCCTGCTTGGCCCAAAACTCCAGCCGGTCCTGATCGGCCTCGCCGTACAGCTCCTCGCCCGCGTTGGCCTGCTCGGCGAACTGCGCCGACGGCGGATACGACGTCGGGCCCTCGGTGTGGGTGGCGGTCACTGGTTCCCTCCTAGCGTCGAGGCTCGTCAACCGTCAGTGAGCCTAGACCTTCCAGGTGAAAAGCCGCCGCCCGATCCGGGGTCCAACACGCCCATCGACGCGCTGACGGCGCTCAGGTGTCGGCGCGTGCCAGGCAGTAGACGCGCGGCGGGACCGGATATGCGATGACCTTGTCGCCGGGCGGGCAGCGCGTCGTGTCCGTGCTGCCGTCGATGCGTTGGTCGACTCTGGTCAGCGACGGCTGGGGCTCGGCGCAGTCACCCACCCCCATCGTCAGGTTCGCGGCCCCGTTCGTAAGCTGGTAGCACCGGCCCTGCTTGAGGTTGAGCGCGAAGCACAGGATCACAGAGTCGTCGGTGTACCGGCTGTAGACGGAGTTGTCGCGTTTGCCGTCCGGGCAGTTCGCCGACGGCGCACCTTTGAAGGCCAGCTGGTAGGTGTTCGCCGCGTTGGCGCAGTCGTTGGCCGGGCTCGAACTGAATGACCTTGCGAGGAAAGCGTTTTGGTCGATGCACTGGCCCACCGGCATCGATTTGTCGGTGTCGAACGGGCTCCTTTTGTTCAGTCGCACGAGATTTCCCGCGATTCCCAGGGCGCCCAGGGTCAGCAGCACGGCGCCGACGACGATGAGCGTAGTTGCCGACCTTGCCGGCCGGGGCTGCGGCGAATACGGGGGGCCGGCGGTGACGGCCCGCGCATTGCGCGCGCGTAACCCGATCAACAGACAGATGAGCCCGATCGCCGGAACGCCGAACATCGCCGCCAGATATCCGACCTGAAGGCCGACCTCGCGCGCGGTCACGGCGCCATCCTAGTCGCGGCGCGCGTCCCGTTCGGCCGGCGGCGCCGCAGGCCTTATGGTCGCTGGCATGCGTCGGATGCTCGCCGCGCTCGCCGTCCTTGCCGCCGGAATGCTGGCGGCCGGGTCGTTGGCCGGCTGCGGAGGCGGCATGCTCAGCCCCGATCTGGTGGTGGTCAACAGCGGCGAGCCACCGAACCCGTTGATTCCGACCGGCACCACCGACAGCCTGGGCGGACGGATCCTCGATCGGCTGTTCGCCGGCCTGGTGTCCTATGACGCCGCCGGCAAACCTTCGCCGGAGGTGGCACAGTCGATCGAGACCACCGACAACGTCAACTACCGGATCCTGCTCAAGCCGGACTGGAAGTTCACCGACGGCTCGCCGGTGACGGCCAACTCGTTCGTCGACGCGTGGAACTACGGGGCGTTGAGCGACAATGCCCAACTGCAGCAAGACTTTTTCAGCCCGATCGAGGGATTCGACGAGGTTGCCGGTGCGCCGGGTGACGGGAAGCCGACCACCATGTCCGGGCTGCGGGTGGTCAACGATCTCGAATTCACCGTGCGGCTCAAGGCGCCCACCGTCGACTTCACGTTGCGGCTGGGCCACAGCGCGTTTTATCCGCTGCCGGCGGTGGCATTTCGGGACATGGCGGCGTTCGGCCGCAACCCGGTCGGCGACGGCCCGTACCAGTTTTCCGACGGACCGGACGGGCCGGCGTGGGAGCACAACGTGAAGATCGACCTGAGGCCCAACCCTGGCTACCACGGCAACCGCAAGCCGCACAACAAGGGCCTGAGGTTCGAGTTCTACGGGAACCTGGACACGGCCTACGCAGACCTGCTGTCCGGCAATCTGGATGTGCTGGACACGATTCCGTCGAGCGCGCTGACGATCTACAAGCGCGACCTGGGCGGCAACTTCGCCAGCGGGCCCGTCGCGGTCAGCCAATCGCTCGACACGCCGTTGCGCCTACCGCATTTCGGCGGTGAGGAGGGCCGGCTGCGCCGCCTGGCGTTGTCGGCGGCCATAAACCGTCCGCAGATCTGTCAGCAGATCTTCAACGGAACACGCAGTCCGGCACGCGATTTCACCGCCCGATCCCTGCCGGGGTTCGATCCGAACATCCCGGGCAACGACGCGCTGGATTTCAACCCTGAACGGGCCCGGCAACTCTGGGCGCGGGCCAATGCGATCTCGCCGTGGAGCGGCCGCTACCTCATCGCCTACAACGCCGACAGCGGTCATCAGGAGTGGGTGGACGCGGTGGCCAACAGCATCAAGAACGTGCTGGGCATCGATGCCGCCGGCGCGCCGCACCCCACCTTCGCCGGGTACCGCACCCTGATCACCAGCCACAAGATCGACACCGCGTTCCGTGCCGGCTGGATCGGGGACTATCCGTCGATGATCGAGTTCCTCGCCCCGCTGTACGCGACCGGTGCGGGATCCAACGACGTCGGATACTCCAGCCGGGAGTTCGACGGCGCGCTGGCGGCCGCCGAGGCTGCGCCCAACCTGCGGGAGGCGGACGTACGGGCCAACGCCGCACAGCGAATCCTGTTGCACGACATGGCCGCTGTGCCGCTGTGGTACTACATCAGTGTGATCGGATGGTCGTCGGCGGTTCGGGGCGTCACGGTGACCTGGAACGGAATGCCCGACTACGAGAACATCGTCAAGGCCTGAGATGGGTTGGTACATAGCGCGCCGGATCGCCGTCATGGTGCCGGTTTTCCTCGGCGCCACGCTGATGATCTACGGCATGGTCTTCCTGCTACCGGGTGACCCGGTGGCCGCGATCGCCGGGGATCGGCCGCTGACTCCCGCGGTGGCCGCCGCGCTGCGCGCCCGTTATCACCTCGACGATCCCTTCCTGGTCCAGTACCTGCGCTACCTGGGCGGCATCTTCCGCGGCGACCTGGGGCGCGCCTATTCCGGGTTGCCCGTCAGTTCGGTTCTGGCACACGCCTTTCCGGTGACCATCCGGCTGGCGCTGATCGCCCTGGTCGTGGAGGCGGTGCTGGGGATCGGGTTCGGTGTGATCGCAGGCCTGCGCCAGGGGGGCGCCTTCGACGCCTCGGTGCTCGTCACCGGCCTCATCATCATCGCGATACCAATTTTCGTGCTGGGCTTCCTGGCGCAGTTCGTGTTCGGCGTGCGGTTGGGGATCGCGCCGGTCACCGTCGGCGAACGGGCGACAATCGGGCGACTACTGCTGCCCGGGATCGTGTTGGGCGCCGTGTCATTCGCCTACGTGGTGCGGTTGACCCGTTCCGCGGTGGCCGCAAACGCGCACGCGGACTACGTCCGCACCGCGACCGCCAAGGGATTGTCGCGGCCCCGGGTGGTGACGGTGCACATCCTGCGCAATTCGCTGATCCCGGTGGTGACTTTCCTGGGCGCGGATCTGGGCGCGCTGATGGGCGGAGCCATCGTGACCGAGGGCATCTTCAACATCCACGGTGTCGGCGGCGTGCTGTATCAGGCGGTCACCCGGCAGGAGGCGCCGACGGTGGTGTCGATCGTGACGGTGCTGGTGCTGATCTATCTGGTCACCAATCTGCTGGTGGACCTGCTGTACGCGGCCCTGGACCCCCGGATCCGCTATGGCTGAGCACTCTGGTTTCTGGGGCGAGACCTGGCGCAAGTTGCGCCGGCGGCCAAAGTTCTTCGCCGCAGGTGCGCTGATCCTGTTCGTCGTCGTGGTGGCGGCGTTTCCGGCGTTGTTCACCGGGGTCGATCCCAGCTATGCCGATCCCGCCCAGAGCCTGCTCGGGCCGTCGTCGGCGCACTGGTTCGGCACCGATCTGCAGGGCCACGACATCTACGCGCGCACCGTCTACGGAGCGCGGGCCTCGGTCTCCGTCGGGCTGGGCGCCACGCTGGTGGTATTCGTCGTCGGGGGGTCGGTGGGCGCGCTGGCCGGCTTCTACGGCGGCTGGGTCGACGCGGTGGTCTCCCGGGTCACCGACGTGTTCTTCGGATTGCCGCTGTTGTTGGCCGCCATCGTGCTGATGCAGGTCCTGCACCACCGCACGGTGTGGACGGTGATCGCCATCCTGGCCCTGTTCGGTTGGCCGCAGGTCGCCAGGATCGCCCGCGGTGCGGTGCTCGAGGTTCGCGCCAGTGATTACGTGCTGGCGGCGAAAGCGTTGGGGTTGAACAGGTTTCAGGTCTTGTTGCGGCACGCGGTGCCCAACGCGCTGGGCCCGGTGATCGCGGTGGCGACCATCGCCCTCGGCATCTTCATCGTCACCGAGGCGACGCTGTCCTACCTCGGGGTCGGGCTGCCGACGACGGTGGTGTCCTGGGGTGGCGACATCAACGTAGCGCAAACCCGGCTGCGGGCCGGCTCGCCCATTTTGTTCTATCCGGCGGGCGCACTGGCGATCACGGTGTTGGCGTTCATGATGATGGGTGACGCCCTGCGCGACGCCCTGGACCCGGCGTCGCGGGCGTTTCGCGCATGAGCACCCCGCTGCTGTCGGTCGAGGGCCTGGAGGTCAGGTTCGGCGCGGACGCGCCCGTCGTGTGCGGCGTGGACCTGACCGTCTCGCGCGGGCAGACCGTCGCGGTGGTCGGCGAATCCGGATCGGGGAAATCCACGACGGCGGCCGCTATCCTCGGGCTGCTTCCGCCCGGCGGCCGAATCTCGGCCGGCCGCATCGTCTTCGGCGGGCGCGACCTCGCCGGTGCCGACCGCCGGTTGCTGCGGTCGATCAGGGGACGCGCCATCGGCTACGTGCCCCAGGACCCGATGACGAACCTCAACCCGGTCTGGAAGGTGGGCTTCCAGGTCCGGGAAGCGTTGCGCGCGAACACCGATACCCGCGAGGCGCGACGACGCGCGGTGGAGCTGCTGGCCGAGGCGGGCATGCCGGATCCGGCCAAGCAGGCGCACCGGTATCCGCATCAGCTGTCCGGCGGCATGTGCCAGCGCGCGCTGATCGCGATCGGGCTGGCGGGGCGGCCCGACCTGCTCATCGCCGACGAGCCGACCTCCGCGCTGGACGTCACGGTGCAACGGCAGGTGCTCGACCATTTGCAGGGGCTCACCGACCGACTCGGGACCGCGCTGCTGCTGATCACCCACGACCTGGCGCTGGCCGCCGAACGGGCCGAGTCGGTGATCGTCGTCCATCGCGGCGCGGTGGTGGAATCCGGTGCGGCGCAGGCCATCCTGCGGGAGCCGCGGCACGAATACACCCGGCGGCTGGTGGCCGCCGCCCCGTCGCTGACGTCGGCGCCGTCCCGAACCCCCGCGCGCAGCCCGAGCGAGCCGCCCGACGACATCCTCGTCGCCTCGGAACTGACCAAGGTCTACCGCGAGTCGCGCGGGGCGCCCTGGCGGCGCGCGGAGTTTCGCGCCGTCGACGCCGTTTCGTTTCGGCTGCGCCGCGCGAGCACTTTGGCGATCGCGGGGGAGTCGGGGTCGGGAAAATCGACGCTGGCACGAATGGTGCTGGGCCTGCTGCGGCCCACCTCGGGCACCGTGGCTTTCGACGGCACCCCGATCGATGGCGCGCTGGACCGGGAGAAGGAGCTGGCGTTTCGCCGGCGGGTGCAGCCGGTCTTCCAAAACCCGTACAGCAGTTTGGATCCCATGTATTCGGTGTTTCGCGCCGTCGAGGAGCCGCTGCGGATCCACCGCGTCGGTGACCGTAAGCAGCGCGAGCGCACCGTGCGCGAGCTCGTCGACCACGTCGCGCTGCCGTCGTCGGTGCTGCGGCGGCTGCCCCGCGAACTGTCGGGCGGCCAACGGCAACGGGTGGCGATCGCCCGGGCGCTGGCCTTGCGGCCCGAGGTGCTGGTGTGCGACGAGGCGGTCTCGGCGCTCGACGTGCTCGTGCAGGCGCAGATCCTGGACCTGCTGGCCGAGCTGCAGGCCGAAATGGGCCTGACCTACCTGTTCATCAGCCATGACCTGGCGGTGATCCGGCAGATCGCCGACGACGTCCTGGTGATGCGGGCCGGCCGGGTGGTGGAGCAGGCGCCCACCGAGGAGCTCTTCACCCGGCCCGGCCACGAGTACACGCGCCGGCTGTTGGAGGCCATTCCCCGACCCCGATAGGTTGGCAAGCTGTGACCGCCGACCCGCTGGCCCCGCTGCTGGAACTCCCCGGCGTCGCCGATGCCAGCGACCGGGCCCGCGACGCGCTGGGCCGCGCGCATCGCCACCCGGCGAACCTGCGCCGCTGGCCGGTGACCGCCGCCGAAGCGGCGTTGCGGGCTGCGCGCGCCTCCTCGGTCCTCGACGGCGGACCCGTGCGCCTGGACGACGTGGCGGACACCGCGCAGGTGAGCGAGCCGGTGTTCGGCGGAGCGCTGCGGGTGGCCCAGGCCCTCGAGGGCGGCGGAGGGCCGCTGGTCGGGATCTGGCAGCGGGCGCCGTTGCAGGCGCTGGCCCGCCTGCACGTGCTCGCGGCGGCCGACCAGGTCGACGACGACCGGCTCGGGCGCCCGCGGGCCGATGCCGAGGTGGGGCCGCGGTTGGAGTTGCTGGGGGAGTTGGTCACCGGCCGCACGTCCGCGCCGGCGCCCGTGGTGGCCGCGGTCGCGCACGGCGAGTTGCTGACGCTCAAGCCGTTTGGCAGCGCCGACGGCGTGGTGGCCCGCGCGGTGTCGCGGCTGGTGACGATCGCCAGCGGGCTGGACCCCCACGGGTTGGGCGTGCCCGAGGTGAGCTGGATGCGACAGCCGGCCGAATATCGCGACGCCGCACGCGGATTCGCCGACGGCACCCCGGACGGTGTCGGTGGCTGGCTGGTGCTGTGCTGCCGGGCGCTGCAGGCCGGGGCGCAGGAGGCGTTGTCGATCGCCGAATCGCTGCCGAATAGGTAGCCGACGGTCCCCAAAGCGGCGCCAAAGAATTTGTTTCGAAAATGTGAAGCGGGCGACGTCCCGAGATATTCGGTCCGCCGCCCGCTAGCACGGAACTCGGTTACCAAGCGTGCATTTCTGGGCTGCGTGGGTTGGCCTCGGCGATCTTGCGACGCTTCCGGCTGCAACCCCACCCAAAGGGCCGTCGACGCCTTTCACTTTTCGCAATTACGCAGGCCCGCAACACTTCTGCCATTATCGCGGCTATGACTCCGCGTGGGTGCCGGGTTCCGTGCTGGGCGCCCGACTCGGGAGAACGATCCTTCTCTTCCGGATCGACCTTGGCCTCACCGGGCTTCCGTGGTTCCTTTGTACTACTGGAGCACTAGCACATCAAGGCCTAAATGCGAAGCAAAAATCTATTGCGCGAATTGCATGTTTGCCGCGGGGCTAAAAGGCGAAGCGGCGCAGCAACGAGTAGGTGACCGCGCCAGCGGCGAGCGCGGTGACGCCGACCGCGGCGGTGGTCGCGATGGCGGCGCCCGACGGCGCCGGGATCCGGTCGCGCAGCGACACCGGGCGGGAAAACATCAAGACGGGCCAGCCGCGCTCGGTGGCTTCTTTGCGCAAGGCGCGGTCGGGATTGACCACGCTGGGGTGGCCGACGGTCTCGAGCATCGGCAGGTCGGTGATCGAGTCGGAGTAGGCGTAGCAGTGTTCGAGCGGGTAGCCCTCGCGGGCGGCCAGCTCGCGGATCGCTTGCACCTTGCCTTCGCCGTAGCAGTAGAACGCGATCTCGCCGGTGTACTTGCCGTCGTCGACGACCATCCGGGTGGCCATCGCGTGCGTGGCACCGAGCGCCCGGGCGATGGGGGCCACGATCTCCTCCCCGGAGGCCGAGACCACGACGACGTCGCGGCCGCACAATTTGTGGGCGGCGATAAGGTCCGCGGCCTCCGCGAACACCAGCGGGGTCACGATGTCGTGCAGTGTCTCGTTGACGATCGACTTGACCTGTTCCACGTCCCAACCGGCGACCATGTTCGTCATGTGGATGCGCATCCGGTCCATCTGGTCATGATCGGCGCCGGAGAGCAGATAGATGAACTGTGCATAGCTGGACTTGAGCACGGCGCGGCGGTTGAGCAGCCCCTGGTTGAAGAAGGGTTTGCTGAAAGCGAGCGTGCTGGACTTGGCGATGATGGTTTTGTCCAGGTCGAAGAAGGCGGCAGTGCGGGCGCGGGGAGCGGTGGTTGCAGGTGTTTCCGGTGAGGTTTGCTGCCGCGCGGCCGAGTCGGAGACGGTCACCGATCCAGCATAGGTCGGCGGTCCGGCGGCGCCGTGGCGTTAGGCCCAAAACGGCCGCTCATGACGGGGCCAAGAACATACCGTCGGTATTTTTGCGGCTCAACGCACCTTTCGATGGAACAACTACTTGCGTTAGTGCGGACTGTCATGTGTATAGTAAGCATTACTCGGCCTGAGCCGAGGGTGCATCAGCCCGACCCCCCGGGGCTGATACACGACGACCCTCGCCTCCTCCCCCCCTGGCGGGGGTCGTCCCTTTTCTGGGGTAAGTTTTCCGCCGCCGATCGGCCCTCTTCGACGGACTGCCGGGCGTTGCGGGAACGCGTCCTTGGCGTCGCGGCGAAGCGCCCGCGCGGGGCGTTTGTACACAGTCGCGTCTCTATCCACAAATCCGGCTTTGGGACTGGTGTGCCAAGGTCACGGCCCCGCAGGGTGGATTGGTGACTAGCACTACCGTCCCGAAAGCGGCCGGCACCTCGGGCGTGCTGGCGGTGTTGACGGACCCCGAATTGCGCGACGAACTCGATCGGGTGGCCGCCGCGGTCGGCGTTCGGGTGGTCCACGCCGGCGACGCTTCGGTCAGCCGCAAGACATGGTCGGCGGCCGTGGCGGTGGTGTTGGACGAGTCGGCGGCGGATCGCTGCGGTCGGGCGGCGCTGCCGAGGCGCGCCCGCGTCAGCGTCCTGACGATCGCCGACCCCGGCACGGCAACCTGGGCGGCGGCCGTCGCCGTCGGCGCCGAACGCGTGCTGAAGCTCCCCGACGAAGAGCGCGAATTGATCCGCGAGCTCGCCGAGGCCGGCGAAGCCGCCCGCGAGGACGGCCCCCGCGGGGAGGTCGTCGCGGTCATCGGGGGCTGCGGCGGGGCCGGGGCGTCGGTGCTCTCGGTCGGCGTGGCGCAGGCCGCCGGCGACGCCCTGCTGGTGGACCTCGACCCGTGGGGCGGCGGGATCGATTTGCTCGTGGGCGCCGAGAGCGCACCCGGCGTGCGCTGGCCCGATCTGGCGCTGCAGGGCGGCCGACTCAACTGGTCGGCGGTGCGTGAGGCGCTGCCGCGGCACGGCGGGATCAGCGTGCTGTCGGGGACCCGCCGTGGCTACGAGGTGGGCGGTGCGCCGGTGGACGCCGTGGTCGATGCCGGGCGCCGCGGCGGCGTCACCGTGGTCTGCGACCTGCCCCGCCGGCTCACCGATGCGGCGCAAGCCGCGCTGGATGCCGCCGACCTGGTCGTCGTGGTCAGCCGCTGCGACGTGCGGGCCTGCGCGGCGACCGCGGCCCTGGGCCCGGTGCTCGCCGCGGCCAACCCGAATCTCGGGTTGGTTGTGCGGGGCCCGTCGCCGGGCGGCCTGCGCGCGGCCGAGGTCGCCGACATCGCGGGCCTGCCGCTGCTCGCCTCGATCAGGGCGGAGCCGCAGCTGGTCCGGCAGCTGGAGCGGGGCGGCCTGCGGTTGGGACGGCGCGGTCCGCTCGCGGCGGCGTCGCGCCGGGTGCTGGACGTGCTGCCCGCGCGGCGGAACGGCAGGGCGGCGTGAGCGGCTCGCTGATCGAGCGGGTGCGCGAGCGGCTGGCATCCGAATCCGCCCCGCTGCGACCCAGCGTGGTGGCCGCCGCGATCCGGGCCGAGTCCGGCGGGATGCTCGGCGACACCGAGGTCCTCGCCAACCTGCGGGTGCTGGAAACCGAGCTGACCGGTGCCGGCATCCTCGAACCGCTGTTGTGCGCGGACGGCACCACCGACGTCCTGGTCACCGCGCCCGACGCGGTCTGGGTCGACGACGGAAACGGACTGCGCCGCAGCGGCATTCGTTTCACCGACGAGGCGGCGGTGCGGCGCCTGGCCCAGCGGCTGGCGCTGGCCACCGGTCGGCGCCTCGACGACGCGCAGCCCTGGGTGGACGGTCAGCTGACCGGCATCGGCGCCGGGGGATTCGCGGTGCGGTTGCATGCCGTGCTGCCGCCGATCGCGGCCGGCGGCACCTGCTTGTCGCTACGGGTATTGCGGCCGGCCACTCAGGATTTGGCGGCCCTCACCGCGGCCGGCGCGATCGATCCGCGGGCCGGCGCGCTCATCGGCGACATCATCGCCGCCCGGCTCGCGTTCCTGGTGTGCGGGGGTACCGGCGCGGGCAAGACGACCCTGCTGGCCGCGATGCTGGGCGCCGTGCCGTCCGCGGAGCGGATCGTGTGCGTCGAGGACGCGCCCGAGCTGGCGCCGCGGCATCCGCATCTGGTCAAGCTTGTCGCGCGCTGCCCCAACGTCGAAGGCGTCGGCGAGGTTCCGGTGCGCGAACTCGTCCGCCAGGCGTTGCGGATGCGGCCGGACCGCATCGTGGTCGGCGAGGTCAGGGGCGCCGAAGTCGTCGATTTGCTGGCGGCGCTGAACACCGGCCACGACGGCGGCGCGGGCACGGTGCACGCCAACAGCCCAGGTGAGGTTCCTGCCCGTCTGGAAGCGCTGGGCGCCCTCGGCGGCCTCGGCCGCGCGGCGCTGCACAGCCAGCTCGCCGCCGCGGTGCAGGTACTGCTGCACGTCGCGTGGGACCGGGCCGGCCGCCGTCGGCTCGGCGAGATAGCCGTCCTGCGCCAGGTCGACGGGCAGGTGCGGGCGGTCACCGTGTGGCATGCGGACCGGGGCATGACCGACGACGCGGGGGACCTGCATTGCCTGCTGCGCGGCCGGATGCCGGCATGAACGGCCTCGCGGCTGCCGCGCTGCTGTTATCGCTTGCGCTGCTGGTGTTTCCGTCGTCGCCGCGGTGCAGGTTGCCGAGGCCGGCGCGGGTTCGTCGCCCGTGGGCTGGCCGGGGCGCGGTCGCGTGCGTCGCCTGCGGACTCGCGGCCGCCGCCGTCCTGCTGCCCTGGACGGCGGTCCTCGCGGCGGGGGTGGTCGGCGCGACCACGAGCCTGCGTTACCGTCGCCGCCGCCGGATCCGGCGGGCCCTGGAGGAGGGCCGGACCCTGGAAACCGCCCTCGACGTGCTGGTCGGTGAGCTGCGGGTGGGCGCGCACCCGGTGCGCGCGTTCGGCGTCGCCGCCGACGAGACCGTCGGGGCGGTCGGCGGGTCGTTGCGGGCGGTTTCGGCGCGGGCCAGATTGGGCGCCGACGTCACCGCCGGACTGCGCGCCGCGGCGCGATCGTCGGCGCTGCCCGCGCAGTGGGATCGGCTCGCGGTGTGCTGGCAGCTGGCCAGTGATCACGGCCTGGCGATAGCGACCCTGATGCGTGCGGCGCAGCGCGATATCGCCGAACGGCAACGGTTTTCGGCCCGGGTGGCGTCGAGCATGGCGGGGGCGCGCGCGACGGCGACGATACTGGCGGGCCTGCCGGTCCTCGGTGTGCTGTTGGGTCAACTGATTGGGGCGCGACCCCTGAGCTTTCTCTTGGGTGGGCACGCCGGGGGATGGCTGCTGGTGGTCGGTTCGACGTTGTCGTGCGGCGGGCTGTTGTGGTCGGACCGCATCACCGATGGGCTCGGCGCATGAACACCCCGGCGGTGTTGCTGGCCGTGGCGCTGTGGATCGGTCCCAGCCCGTCGGCGGTGCGGGCGCGTGCGGGGCTCCGGGCGGGCGCCCACCTTCCGCGGAAGCCGACCGAGCAGCGTCGCGGCCCGGACCCGCTGGCGGTCGCCTCCAGCCTCGATGTGCTGGCCGTGTGCCTGGAAGCCGGCATGGCGGTGTCGACGGCGGCGGCGGCGACCTCTCCGTCCGCGCCACCGAGGCTGGCCGCGGTGTTGCGCCGCGCCGCGGACCTGCTGGCGCTGGGCGCGGATCCCGCTGTGGCCTGGTCGGTTTCGCCTGATGCGACGGCCGGGTCGGTTGACCCGGAAATCGAGGCGCTGCTGCGGCTGGCCCGGCGTTCGGCGTCCTCGGGCGCGGCGCTCGCCGGCGGCGTCGCCGAATTGGCCGACCAGTCTCGCCACGACGCCGCGCACGCGGCGACCGCCGCCGCCGAGCGAGCCGGGGTGCTGATCGCCGGGCCGCTTGGGCTCTGTTTCTTGCCGGCGTTTGTCTGCCTCGGCATCGTCCCGGTGGTGGCGGGGCTGGCCGGCGACGTCTTGCGGTCGGGCCTGCTGTGAAGGGAAGGAAAGACATTAATGATCACCAAGTTTCGCGGATTTCTGGCGCGCGTCGCCGTGCTGGCGACCGACGAGTCGGGCATGTCGACGGTCGAATACGCCATCGGAACGATCGCGGCGGCCGCCTTCGGCGCGATCCTCTACACCGTCGTCACCGGCGACTCCATCGTCTCGGCGCTGACCAACATCATCGGTCGCGCGCTCAACACCAAGGTCTAGCGGGCTGTGCGGGCGCGAGCACCGTCGAGGCGGCGCTGGGGATCGCCACGCTGGTCGCGGTGCTGGTGTTGTGCCTGGCCGGGGTCACCGCGGTGTCGCTGCAGGTGCGCTGCGTCGATGCCGCCCGCGAGGCGGCCCGGCTGGCGGCGCGCGGCGACGACCGTTCGGCGCTCGACACCGCGCGCCGTATCGCGCCCGTCGGGTCGCGGGTCCGGATACGACGGGACGGCGATTTCCTGGTGGCCACGGTCGTGGCGCACTCGAGGCTGTTGCCCTCGTTGGACATTGCGGCCACGGCGGTCTCGGCGGCCGAGCCCGGCCGATGATCGCGGCTCGGCGACGGTGCTGGCCGCCGCGATGGTGGCGGTGCTGCTGTCGCTCACCGGGGCGGGCGCCTATCTCGGGTCTGTGGTGGTGGCGCGTCACCGTGCGCAGGCCGCGGCGGATCTGGCCGCGCTGGCCGCGGCGGGCCGGCTCCCTTCGGGTTTCGCGGCCGCGTGCGCCAGCGCTCAGGTCGTGGCGCGCGAGATGCGGGTCGACGACGCGCGGTGTGCGGTGGACGATCTCGACGTGGTCGTGACCGTCGAGGTGCGGGTAGCCTTTGCCGGCACGGCGCGGGCCGCCGCGCGGGCGGGTCCGGCCTAGCGCGATTCCAACCCCGCAGCGGCGACTTCCGCTTCGGTCGGAAGTCGCAGCGAAACCAGCCCGGCGAAGGTGTCCGGTTCGAGTTCCACCTTGTTGACCGTCACGTGCACCGGCACCCAGTCGTCGTCGTGGCCTCGCATGCGCAGCACCCGACTCGTGGGGCCGTCGACGAATTCCTTTGTCATGTAGTCCCTTAGGTATTCGTCGTCCGGATGGATCTTCGGCCTGTCCGTGCTGACGCCCCGCCAGTCATAGAAGGGGCATGGGTCGTCGAGCCATTTCAGCAGGGCCCAGGTCTCGGGATCGACGAGCGCCCGGTGGACTCCGGCCTGGGCCAGTCCGTTGAGGATCCGTTGCGCCAGGTCGTCGGTGGATACGGCCGGGCCCTTGAGTTCCGATCGCCAGTTCATCGCCCGGGCGACCAGGTGGTCGCGGCCGTCCGGTCCTGGCTCCAGGGCGGTGCGCGCGACAAAGCCGATCCGGATGGGATTGCCCTGCCAGTCGGTGAGATCCCAAGTGCTGCAGATCGTTTGGTCTGGCTTGGCCCGGACCGCCATAGCGAGCACCTTGGTTTCGTTCGGGTTGAGCTCTCGCGAGGGAAGGTCCTCGGCGAAGGCCCTGCCGAAGGTGACCTCGACGTCGGGATTCTTGCCGCTGTTGGTCAGCGACTGCCGGGTGTCGGTGGCCACCCCGAGGGTGAGGTCCCACTTCAGCGGGCCGGGGATCGGCCGCTCGGACGGGTCGGCTTCGGCCGGCCCGGTCCACACGTGCACGCCGTGGATCTGGCCGTCGGACATCACCACCGGCTCGGTGCGGATGACGCGGTCGCGCTTGGTGGTGATGCTCGTCAGGCTCTGCCCGGTCTGCACCGACTCGGCGATCGCGGTCCGGACGGCGGCGAGATGCGGACTGCGGCGCAGGAACGTCGTGATCGGGATCAGGTTCTTGAGTTGGCGACCCTGCGCCACGACAGCAGGTTCGCCCCCCAACGTCTCCACGAGCAACCAGTCGTGGGCCATGCGGGCAATTTTACGGCCGCGGCTCACCGTGTTGATATGGCGGGAGCCTGAGGATAGGCGGAGCCCGGCCCGGCGGCTACGTCAATCCGTTCATACCATTCTGGCCGAGCAGTAGCCCGCCGATGCCGCCCACCCCGGCGAGGCCTTGGGGCGGGGCGACGGCCTTGC
>NZ_LZSE01000110.1 GCF_001665295.1 Mycobacterium sp. 1554424.7
GTTGGCCTGCTCGTAGATCACCTGGAAGTTGCGACCCAACTGGGTGATGAACTCCTGGCAGGCCACCGAACCGGCGCCACCCCAGAAGTCACCAGCGGCCAGCACATCGCGAACGATGGCCTGGTGCTCGGCTTCCAACGACGCGGCCTGGGCGCGAATCGTCGCACCATGGGCGTCCACATCGCCAAACTGGTAATTGATGGTCATGTTTTCGTCCTCCTGAAATAAAAGTTGGTGGGCTAGCTGCCGAGGATCTGCTGGGAAGCCTGCTCTTGCTGCTCGTAGTTGTTCGCGTCACGGATCAACCCGTCGCGCACACCGTGCAGCATGTTCACGATGTTGCGGAAGGCCTGATTCATCTGACCCATGGTGTCGTACGAGGTCGCCTGCGCCTGGCCACTCCAGCCCGCACCGGCGATGTTCATCGACGACGCCCACATCTTGCGGGCCTCGTCCTCGACGGTCTGAGCGTGGACCTCAAAGCGGCCCGCCATCGCCCGCATCTC
>NZ_LZSE01000111.1 GCF_001665295.1 Mycobacterium sp. 1554424.7
CAGCCCGGCCGCGCCGCCGGCACCGGGGAGGCCCGTGAGGCCACCGGCGCCCCGCCGGAGGTCGGGCCGGGCTGATCGGGTTCGGCGGAAACGGCGGTGAAGGCGGGGGTGGCGCCACCCTCAGCACCAAGGGCGGGAACGGCGGGCACGGCGGGGACGCGGTGCTGATCGGCGACGGCGGCAACGGCGGCAACCCGGGGCGGGGCGCCGGTGGCCTCACGGGCCTCCCCGGTGCCGGCGGCGCGGCCGGGCTGCTGTTCGGCCTGCCCGGGCTCTGAGCTCAGCGGCGGAACAGCTTGTTACCCAACCAAACCACGGGGTCGTACTTGCGATCGGCGACGCGCTCTTTCATCGGGATCAGCGCGTTGTCGGTGATCTTGATGTTCTCCGGGCACACCTCGGTGCAGCACTTGGTGATGTTGCAGTAGCCCAGGCCGTGCTCTTCCTGCGCCTGGTTGCGCCGGTCGAGCGTGTCCAGGGGGTGCATCTCCAGCTCGGCGATGCGCATCAGGTAGCGAGGGCCGGCGAACGCCTTCTTGTTCTCCTCGTGGTCGCGGACCACGTGGCAGACGGTCTGGCACAGGAAGCACTCGATGCACTTGCGGAACTCCTGCGAGCGCTGCACGTCGACCTGCGCCATCCGGTATTCCCCGGGCTGCAGGTCCTTCGGCGGCGCGAAAGACGGTATCTCGCGGGCCTTTTCGTAGTTGAACGAGACGTCGGTGACCAGGTCGCGAATCACCGGGAAGGTGCGCAGCGGTGTGACGGTGACGACCTCGTCCTCGGCGAAGGTGGACATCCTCGTCATGCACATCAGGCGGGGATAGCCGTTGATCTCCGCGGAGCACGATCCGCACTTGCCGGCCTTGCAGTTCCACCGCACCGCGAGGTCGGGCGTCTGGGTCTGTTGCAGGCGATGGATGATGTCGAGCACGACCTCGCCCTCGTTGACCTCGACCGTGAAGTCCTCCAGCGCGCCGCCGGCCTCGTCGCCGCGCCACACCCGCAGGGTCGCGTTGTAGGTCATTAACCTCTCCGTCCTGGGTGGTCGGCCAATTCGCCGTCGGTGTAGTACTTCTCCAGCTCGGAGATCTCGAAGAGCTCCAGCAGATCGGGACGCATCGGCACCTGGTCCTCGCGCGTGATGCTGACGTCGGGGATCACCTCGTCGCCGCCGGCTGCCCGGCAGACCAGCAGCACCTTGCGCCAGGACGAATCCATCGCCGGGTGATCGTCGCGGGTGTGCCCGCCGCGGCTCTCGGTGCGCTCCAGCGCCGCCTTGGCCACGCACTCGCTGACCAGCAGCATGTTGCGCAGGTCGATGGCCAGGTTCCAGCCGGGGTTGTACTGCCGCTGGCCCTCGACGCGGATGTTCTTGAACCGCTCGCGCAGCTTGTCGAGCCGGCCGAGGGCCTCGGAGATCTCCTCCGACTTGCGGATGATGCCCACCAGATCGTTCATCGACTGCTGCAGTTCCAACTGCAGGGTGTAGGGGTTCTCGGCCGCGGCGCCGTTCGTCGGTCCCTCGAAGGGGGCCAACGCCCGCTTGGCCGCCGTCTCGACGGCGTCCTCGGCGACCGTCGGGCGGCTGCTCAACGCCCGCACGTAGTCGGCGGCCCCCAGGCCGGCGCGCCGGCCGAACACCAGCAGGTCCGACAGCGAGTTGCCGCCCAGCCGGTTGGAGCCGTGCATGCCGCCGGAGCACTCGCCGGCCGCGAACAGGCCCGGGACGGTGGCCGCGCCGGTGTCGGCGTCGACCTCCACGCCGCCCATCACGTAGTGGCAGGTCGGCCCGACTTCCATTGGCTCCCTCGTGATGTCGACCCCGGCCAGCTCCTTGAACTGGTGGTACATCGACGGCAGCCGTCGCTTGATCTCCTCGGGCGTCAGTCGGGACGCGATGTCGAGGAACACCCCGCCGTGCGGGCTGCCGCGGCCGGCCTTGACCTCGGAATTGATCGCGCGCGCGACCTCGTCGCGGGGCAGCAGGTCCGGGGTTCGGCGGGCCGAGTCGTTGTCCTTGAGCCACTGGTCGGCCTCGTCCGCGGTTTCGGCGTACTGGCCCTTGAACACCGGCGGGATGTAGTCGAACATGAAGCGCTTGTCGTCGGAGTTCTTCAGCACCCCGCCGTCGCCGCGCACGCCCTCGGTGACCAGGATCCCCTTCACGCTGGGCGGCCACACCATGCCGGTCGGGTGGAACTGGACGAACTCCATGTTGATCAGCGTCGCGCCGGCCCGCAGCGCCAGGGCGTGCCCGTCTCCCGTGTATTCCCAGGAGTTCGATGTGACCTTGAACGACTTGCCGATCCCGCCGGTCGCCAGCACTACCGCCGGCGCCTCGAATACGACGAAACGGCCGCTTTCGCGCCAGTAGCCGAACGCCCCGGAGATCGCGTCGCCGTCCTTGAGCAACTCGGTGATCGTGCACTCGGCGAAGACCTTGATCCGCGCCTCGTAGTCACCCAGCTCGGCGTAGTCCTCCTGCTGCAGCGAGACGATCTTCTGCTGCATCGTGCGGATCAGCTCGAGGCCGGTGCGGTCACCGACGTGCGCCAACCGCGGGTAGGTGTGCCCGCCGAAGTTGCGCTGGCTGATCTTGCCGTCCTTGAGGCGGTCGAACAGCGCGCCGTAAGTCTCCAGTTCCCAGACCCGGTCCGGGGCCTCCTTGGCGTGCAGCTCGGCCATCCGCCAGTTGTTCAGGAATTTCCCACCGCGCATCGTGTCGCCGAAGTGGGTCTTCCAGTTGTCTTTCGGGTTGGTGTTGCCCATCGAGGCGGCGCAGCCGCCCTCGGCCATGACCGTGTGGGCCTTGCCGAACAGCGATTTGGACACCACCGCGACCTTCAGGCCGCGTTCGCGCGCTTCGATGACCGCGCGCAAACCCGCGCCGCCGGCACCGATCACGACCACGTCGTAGGAGTGCCGCTCGACCTCAGTCATGAAACCTCACTTAGCTTTCTGATTTCCGCGAAAGGGCTTCTCAGCCAACAAATCTCAGGTCGGGGATGGTGCCGCTGGCGACCAGTGCGATGTAGAAATCGGTGATCATCAGGGTGCCCAGCGTGATCCAGGCGTACATCTTGTGCCGGGTGTTGATATTGCTGACCTGCGTCCAGATCCAATACCGCACAGGGTGTTTGGAGAAATGCTTGAGCCGGCCGCCGGTCACGTGCCGGCAGGAGTGGCAGGACAGCGTGTAGATCCACAGCATGATGACGTTGCCGACCAGGATGAGGTTGCCCAGCCCGAAGCCGAATCCACCGGGCCCGCTGTCGGAATGGAACGCGACGATCGCGTCGAAGGTGTTGATAACCGAGATGATGGCGGCGATATAGAAGAAGTAGCGGTGGGTGTTCTGGACGATCAGCGGGAACTTGGTCTCGCCGCTGTAGTGCACGCGGGGCTCGGCCACCGCGCAGGCGCTGGGCGACTGCCACACCGTGCGGTAATAGGCGCCCCGGTAGTAGTAACAGGTCAGCCGGAACAGCAACAGGAACGGCAGTGACACCGCCGCGTACGGCACGAACCACCAGTTCGGCAGGAACTGCGGCCAGAAGTCGCTCGCCGCACCACAGGCCTTGCTCATGCACGGCGAGTAGAACGGCGTCAGGTAGTGGTACTTGGGGACGAAGAAGTAATCCTTCTGCAACCCGCGCGCTATCGCGTAGATGAGGAATGCCGCGAATCCCAAGTCGATCCGCAGTGGCGACAGCCACCACCGGTCGGTGCGGAGGGTCCGCTGCGGGATGCGGGCGCGTGTGGGTGAAAAGACACCGGACGCAGGACGGTTCGCCGTGGGTGCGCTCATCTAGTGTTCCTCTTCGAACGGGCTGTCTGTCGAAGGGTACACAGAGCAAACCCCCTGTTTCGCGGGGGGCTTGAGTTGTCCCGAGGTTGTCAGGCCCTGTTGTGACCCCCGACACCCTCGTCGTCGACATCGCGCCAAAAGTCGGTGTCGTACTGGGTGTCGGGAATGGCGATCTTCTCGCCCGACTGCTGCACGGTGGCGCGGTCGAGATCCAATTCGGAGACGTCGCTGTCGAGCAGTTCGACGTCGGAGAGGATCCGGTCGGCGTCGATGACGATGCGGCGCATCGCCGGGCTGTCGCCGTATCGCGCCCGCAATGAGCTCACGCACCGCCGCAGGCCACCGATGAGGTCGTGCAGTTCGGCGAGTTCAGTCGTGGTGCTCAACGGATCTCCTACTTTTGGGGCCGCAGACGGTGTTGCGGATCACAGTACGCCCTCGATAGTAGCGACCGTCGCGGCCTAGTGTCGGACACCATGACGGGCCAAACCACCGCCGAGCGCGCCACGGCGCTGCTCGAACTGCACCGGCCGGGCGACCCGGTGATCCTGCCAACGGTGTGGGACGCGTGGTCGGCCCGCCTCGCCGTCGACGCGGGATTCGTCGCCCTAACCGTCGGCAGCCACCCGCTTGCCGACTCGATCGGCAAACCGGACGGCGAGGGCATGTCGTTCGACGACGTGCTGACCCGGGTCGCCCAGATCACCGCCGCGGTCGACGTCCCGGTGTCGGTGGACATCGAATCGGGGTACGGGCAGCCGGCGGCGCGCCTCATCGAAGGCCTGCTGGGCGTGGGTGCCGTCGGGCTGAACATCGAGGACACCGTGCACTCGGAGGGCAAGCGGCTGCGATCCGCCGCCGAGCACGCCGAACTGGTGGGTGCGCTGCGCTCGGCCGCCGACGCCGCCGGCGTGCACGTCGTGATCAACGCGCGCACCGATCTGTTCCTGCGGCGCGACGGTGACGACGCCGATCGCGTCGAGCGGGTGGTGGCGCGGCTGACCGAGGCCGCCGCCGCGGGCGCCGACGTCCTCTATCCCGTGGGCTACCACGACCCGGAGACGCTGCGGCGCTTGGCCACCGAGTTGCCGCTGCCGATCAACGCGTTCGCGCTGCCCGACCAGGACGACCCGGCGTCGTTTGGCCCGCTCGGTGTCGCCCGGGTCAGCTTCGGCCCCTTCCTGCAGGCCGCGCTGGCCACCCGGGCCAAGGAGCTGCTGGCCCGCTGGAGCTGACGCTCTCGGCACGGCGGGGCCGTTTGAGAGTGAATCCTGGGCTTTGAGGGTGAATCCTGGGCTTTCGGTGTGAAGCCAGGGCGGGGATTTGGCGATTTTTCCCGCCCAGGCTTCACACGCAGCGCCGTGGCTTCACACGCAAAGCCGTGGCTTCACACGCGAATCCGGCGAGGCCGTCCAGAATTGAAGCGGCCCCGCCGGATTGATCCGCCAGGAATTACTTCGTGATCGCGATGCGCTGCGGCTGGGTTCCGGTGTAGGCACCGGCGACCCGCACGGTCAGCACGCCGTCGTCGTACGAGGCGCTGACGGCCTCGCCGGTGACGTGCGCGGGCAGCTGGAACGACCGGCGGAACGATCCGTACCGAATCTCCCGCAGCGTGCGGCCGTCCGCCTCCTCGGCTCGCTCGTCGCGGTGTTCGCCGTGGATGACCAGCCGGCCCTTGTCGACCTCGACGTTGACGTCCTTCTCTACGTCGACGCCCGGCAGTTCCAGGCGGACGACCGCGTCGTCGCCGTCCTTGACGACCTCGGCGGCCGGCGTGAACCCGCTGCTCACCGGCTTGAACCAGTCCGTCGCCGCGGCGGGGCCGAAGAAGTCGCGCAGCCAGCGGTCGGTGTCCCAGGCCGGTCGCGACCACAATGCGAGGTTGCTCATGGGGATCTCCTTATGCTTCATTGTGAGTTTGCTGTGACCGGCGCCTTGCCGGCCGGCTATTCTTACAAACTTGAGTCGAGCACGCTAAAGTTCCACTCGGGCGTTCGCCGGCAGCGAACAGTGTCACAGCCGTCGTTGTGAGGTGTGAGGACGCCGTCATGTGGGTGTCACACTGGGCGAACTCGAGTTAATTTGCCGCCCCTACTCTCGTCGCATGGCCCAATCCGAAAACTGGGGCGCGGACAGTGCTGCGCGTCACGTCATTGTGGTCGGGCACGGCATGGTCGGCCACCGGCTGGTCGAGGCGCTGCGTTCCCGAGATACCGAAGGGCGTTGGAGCGTTACGGTTTTGGCGGAGGAGGGCGACGCGGCCTACGACCGCGTCGGCTTGACCTCCTACACCGAAAGCTGGGACCGCCAACTGCTGGCACTGCCCGGCAACGACTACGCTGGTGACGAGCGGGTCCGGCTGCTGCTGAACGCCCGCGTCACCGAAATCGACCGCGGCGCAAAGGCCGTGGTGACCGCCGACGGTCAGCGGCACCACTACGACGCCCTGGTGCTGGCCACCGGGTCCTACGCGTTCGTCCCCCCGGTGCCCGGCCACGACCTGCCCCAGTGCCACGTTTACCGCACGCTCGACGACCTCGACGCCATCCGTGCCGACGCCCAGCGCACGCTGCAGGCCGGCCACGCGACCGCGGGGGTCGTCATCGGCGGCGGCCTGCTGGGGCTGGAGGCCGCTAATGCGTTGCGCCAGTTCGGGTTGCAGACGCACGTCGTCGAGATGATGCCGCGGTTGATGGCCCAGCAGATCGACGAGGCCGGCGGCGCGCTGCTGGCCAGGATGGTCACCGAACTCGGCATCGCCGTGCACGTGGGGACGGGCACCGAGTCGATCGAGGCCGTCGCGCATCCGGACGGCTCGACGTCGGCGCGGGTGTGCCTGGCCGACGGCGAGCTGATCGATGCCGGCGTGGTGATCTTCGCCGCCGGCATCCGGCCGCGCGACGAGCTCGCGGCGGCAGCGGGACTGGAGCGCGCCGAGCGGGGCGGCGTGCTCACCGATTTATCCTGCCGGACAAGCGATCCCGATATCTATGCGATCGGTGAGGTCGCGGCGATCGGGGGCCGTTGCTACGGCCTGGTCGGGCCCGGCTACACCTCCGCGGAGGTGGTGGCGGACCGGCTGCTGGGCGGCGCGGCGGAGTTCGGCGAAGCGGACCTGTCGACGAAGCTCAAGCTGCTCGGCGTCGACGTCGCCAGCTTCGGCGACGCGATGGGGGCGACGCAGAACTGCCTCGAGGTCGCCATCAACGACGCGGTCAACCGGACCTACGCCAAGCTGGTGCTCTCCGACGACGCCAAGACCCTGCTCGGCGGTGTGCTGGTGGGTGACGCGTCCTCGTACGGGGTGTTGCGGCCCATGGTCGGCAGCGCGTTGCCGGGGGATCCGCTGGCGCTCATCGCGCCGGCTCAGGCCGACGGCGCGCCGGGCCTGGGCGTTGGGGCGCTGCCGGATTCGGCGCAGATCTGCTCGTGCAACAACGTCACCAAGGGCGATCTGAAGGGAGCGATCGCCGGCGGCTGCGCCGACGTTCCCGCGCTCAAGTCGTGCACGGCCGCGGGCACCTCGTGCGGGTCGTGCGTGCCGTTGCTCAAGCAGCTGCTGCAAGCCGAGGGCGTGGAACAGTCCAAGGCGCTGTGCGAGCACTTCAGCCAGTCGCGGGCCGAGCTTTTCGAGATCATCACCGCCACCGAAATCCGTACCTTCTCGGGCCTGCTGGAGCGCTTCGGACGCGGAAAGGGTTGCGACATCTGCAAACCGGTGGTCGCGTCGATCCTGGCGTCCACCGGCTCGGACCACATCCTCGAGGGCGAGCAGGCCTCGCTGCAGGACTCCAACGACCACTTCCTGGCCAACATCCAGAAGAACGGCAGCTACTCGGTGGTCCCGCGGGTCCCGGGCGGCGACATCAAGCCCGAGCATCTGATCCTGATCGGCCAGATCGCGCAGGACTTCGGGCTGTACACCAAGATCACCGGAGGCCAGCGGATCGACCTGTTCGGCGCCCGCGTGGACCAATTGCCGCAGATCTGGAAGCGGCTGGTCGACGGCGGCATGGAATCCGGGCACGCCTACGGCAAGGCGCTGCGC
Organism: Mycobacterium sp. 1554424.7; assembly: GCF_001665295.1. Classification (GTDB taxonomy): domain Bacteria; phylum Actinomycetota; class Actinomycetes; order Mycobacteriales; family Mycobacteriaceae; genus Mycobacterium. The sequence goes on from NZ_LZSE01000111.1 coordinate 7,863, forward strand.
ACCGTGAAGAGCTGCGTGGGCAGCGACTGGTGCCGCTACGGCCAACAGGATTCGGTGCAGCTGGCGATCGACCTGGAGCTGCGGTACCGCGGGCTGCGCGCGCCGCACAAGATCAAGCTCGGCGTCTCCGGTTGCGCGCGCGAATGCGCCGAGGCCCGCAGCAAGGACGTGGGCGTCATCGCCACCGAAAAGGGTTGGAACCTCTACGTCGGCGGCAACGGCGGCATGACGCCCAAGCACGCCCAGCTGCTGGCCAGCGATTTGGACACCGAGACGCTCGTCCGCTACGTCGACCGGTTCCTCATGTACTACATCCGGACGGCCGATCGGCTGCAGCGCACCGCGCCGTGGGTCGAATCGCTGGACGGCGGCCTGGACCACGTCCGGGAGGTCGTCTGCGACGACTCGCTGGGCCTGGCCGGGGAATTCGAGGCCGCGATGGAGCGGCACGTGCAGAACTACAAATGCGAATGGAAGGGCGTGCTGGAGGACCCGGACAAGCTGTCGCGGTTCGTCTCGTTCGTCAACGCCCCCGACGCCGTCGACTCGACGGTGACGTTCACCGAGCGCGCCGGGCGCAAAGTGCCTGTGCCCATTGGCATGCCGCGGGTCCCGCTCATGAGTAAGGAGGAACTGTGACGCTCGTCAACGACATTCAGGTGTGGACGACCGCCTGCTCGTACGACCACCTGATTCCCGGTCGTGGCGTGGGCGTCCTCCTCGACGACGGCTCGCAGGCCGCGCTGTTCCGGCTCGACGACGGATCGGTGCACGCGGTCGGGAACGTCGACCCGTTCTCCGGCGCCGCGGTGCTTTCCCGTGGGATTGTCGGCGACCGCGGCGGCCGCGCCACCGTCCAATCACCCATCCTCAAGCAGGCTTTCGCGCTCGACGACGGCTCCTGCCTGGACGACCCGCGGGTGTCGGTGCCGGTGTACCCGGCGCGGGTAACGCCCGAGGGCCACATCCAGATCGGGCGGATCGCCGCCTAGTCCGTGCGATCGCCACTAGGGCGATGGCGGCGACCCGCTTCGCCCGGCTACGCCGCGCTTGCGATCGCCACTAGGGCGATGGCGGCGACCCGCTTCGCCCGGCTACGCCGCGCTTGCGATCCCCACTAGCTAGTCGATCTCGCCTACCAGGTAACGCTGCATCGTCGGGCCGATCGCGTCGACGATCGCCTCCACCGACATCGAGTGCAGCGGTTCGGAGCGCACGCCGTAGCGCATGATGCCCAGACCCACCAACTGCGAGGCGCACAGCGACGCCCGCACGGCGACTTTGTCGGCGCCCAGGATCCTCAGCAGCGGGCCGAAGATCGGGCCGATGAACATGCCCTGCACGATCTCGGCGGTCTTGGCCAGTCCCGTGGACGCGATCGCACTGGCCGCAAACGGGCCGCCGCCCGCCGCGTCCCAGGTGGTGATCAGCATGTACAACGTCCGGCGCCCCACCTGGTTGGCCCCGCCGGTGACGATCCGGTCGATGAACTCCGGTGTGCCGAAGGGCAACCGCAGCATCTTGGCCACCGGGTCGAGCAGCCCACGCGATGGCTCTTCGCGACGCGGCATGGTGCCAGGATCGCCGGAATGCGATCAAAGATCAAGCGTCGCGCGCGTCGGCGTGCCTCGTCACCCCAGCAGGCCGGGAGAACATCGCGCTCACCGAATTCGAAAGGGCATGGGGGGCTTGGGTTCGCCGCCGGCTGGGTCGACGCGACGCGTGCCGGGTCGCGACGGGGGCGAGTCCGGGCGCGGTCCGGCGGAACCGGTTCGCGATCAGTCGCGCCAGCCCGGGATGGGTGCCCAGCGGTTGGCTCACCGCGTCGGCGCCGCCGGCCAGCAGGCGTTGCTGAAACAGGCCGTCGGCCAGTAGGTAGGAGGCGACGACGACGCGCCGAGCGCCGCCGCGGCGGGCCGCGGCGACGGCGTCGGCCACCGACGGCTCGCCCGTGGCCGCGAACCCCAGCCGCACCCGCGATCCCACCAGCGCGGACAACGTGGTCGCGGTCACGTGCAGGTCGGCGCGCGCCCGGTAATCAGTGGTGCCGGCCGCCGCGAGGATCACCGAATCGCCTGGCCGCCAACCGGATTGCGTCAGCTGATCGGCGACTAGCCGCGCGATCTCCCCGCTGGGCCCCAGGGCGGGGGAGACGGTGACGTTGGGGTGACGGCTGGCCGTCACATGGGCGGGCACGTCGGTGCGCACGTGGTATCCACGCGACAAGAAGGCCGGCACCACGACGGCCGGGCGGCCGGTGTCCGCCGTCCGCGACAGCACCTCGCCGGGCGTGGGGCCCAACACGTCGACGAACGCGACCTGCACCCGGTGGTCGAGCAGCGCGCTCACCTGCGCCGCGAGGTCCCCGATCATCGCGACGCCGCCCGGCCTGCGGGTGCCGTGCGCGGCCAGGATCAGGTCCATCGGGCACCGCCCGGCGGGTCGACGGCGAGCCGGTAACCGCGCTTGACCACCGTCGCGACGATGTTCTTGTCGCCCAAGGCCGTTCGCAACCGAAGCACGGCCGTGTCGACGGCGTGCGGATCGTTGCTGTTGCCGGGCAGCACCCGCAACAGCTCGTTGCGCGCGACCACGTCGCCCGGCCGTTGCGCCAGCGCGCGCAGCACGGACATCCCCGACGGCGACAGCAGCTTGATGTCACCGTCCACCAGCACGCACGTTCCGCGGATGTCGATGGTGTGGCCGGCCGCCTGCACCGTGGACGATCCCAGCAGCGGCAGCTCCTCGGCGATGTGGCGGGCCAAGGCGCCCAACCGCATTCGTGCCGGCGACGACGTGGGGACGCCCTTGCGGATCAGCGGTTTGGAGGTCACCGGGCCGACGCACATCGCGTGCACGTCGGTCCGCAGGGCCTCCAGCACCTGGTCCTCGACCGCCAGGTCGCGACTGCGTTCCAGCACCGCCGCCGCCGCGGGCGCCGACGTGAAGGTGACCGCGTCGAACTGCCGTCGTGCGATCCCGGTCACCAGCTGATCGAAATCGCCGCCCAACGCCGTCGACTTCCATCGGTACACGCGGATGGGCACCACCTCGGCCCCGGCGAAACGCAAGCCGCCGACGAATTCCGGGAACGGGTCCCACGCGTCGGCGGCGCCGTGCAGCTGGATGGCCACGCGCAGCCCGGACACACCCGACTCGAGCAGATACTCCAGCACTTCCTGTGAGGATTCGGACTCAGGAGACCACTCCTCGTGCAGCCCCGCGGCGCGCACCGCGCCCGTCCCCTTGGGCCCCCGCGACACGATCCGGGTCTTCGACAACGACGCGATCAGCTGGTTGGCCAGCCCCCATCCCTCGGCGGCGGCCAGCCAGCCGCGGAAGCCGATGCCGGTGTGCACGACGAGAATGTCGGGCGGCTGCGCGATCAAATCCTCGGTGTGGCTTTGTAATTCGTCGTCGTCGGGCAGCGCGATCATGTTGATCGCGGGCGCGCTGCAGACCTCCGCACCCTGCCGACTCAGCAGCGCGCAGAGTTCCTCCGCGCGCCGGGATGATGTGACCGCGACCCGGTAGCCGGCCAGCGGCGTGGACCTCGGCTGAGCCATAAGACCTGTGTATGCCTGGGACGTTTCCGCCGCGTTACCACGTAATTGCTGCATCATTGCCCTTGTTGCGACGGTCATCACAGTCGGGCGTGATCTGCAATGTGGACCATTTCCGGCGCACTGGGGCGGCGCACGTAGCGCATCCAGGTGAGGGCCGCGGCGAGTACCCACGCCGCCGCGTCCTCCGGATTCCAGTCCGAAATGCGGTGGTTGCGGCCCATGCGGTCTGCGCCTTTCGTCCAACTCTTCCAACGGGTTTGCTCGTGCGGCGACGCCTATGTCGCCGAGAGATCGCGAACGCTCGCACGGGCGAAGTCGCCTGGGGGCGTTGGAGCGGTGGTTCGGGCTCCCTGAAACGAACAGGCTTGGCCCGCCGCGTATTTCGATGCTCACATTATGCGCGTAAGCCCGTCAACCCGATTCGATGGATATCGGCTGTCAGTTGAATCCCAGTTATCTGGCAAGTAGCTGAGGGGTGCTTGTGATTTCGCGCGGCCGTTCGATTCGCTGTGAGCCGGGATACATCTCGGCCCTCCGGCTACCAGACGTCGCCCGCCCGCCAGTCGCACATCAGCTCGGCGGCAGTGTCCAGGCTGACATCGACCGGCAGGACGAACACGGCGCCGTCGTCCTCGGGCGTGCGCGTGGGGCCGGTGGGGGCCAGCACCGACGTCGGCCCACGCCACGGCAACCAGCCCCGCGCCGCGTAGATGCCGCGGGCCATCTCCGACGAACTGACGGCGCCGACCTGGTAGGCGCCGCGGATCACCTGCTCGGCGGCGTCCAGCAGGGCGCGCGCCAGGCCCCGGCCGCGGAAGTCCTCCCGCACCGCGATCGCTTCGACGTAGCCGCAGCGCAGCGCGTCGCCGCGGTACAGCAGTCGCCGCTGGACCACGGCGGCGTGCGCGATGATCGCGCCGTGATCCCAGATCAGGGCGTGCATGCCCCCCAGCGCGTGCTCCCAGTCGGTGTCGGCGAAGTCCCCGGCGAACGCGTCGGTGACCATCTGGTGGACGCGGTGTCGGGTCTCGTGGTCGAGATCGGAGGTGTGGACCAGGCGGGCGGTGTGGACCTGGGTTTGCACTCTCTTTGTCTACCAGCCCTGTCCAGCGCCCGTCGCTACGAGTACGACCGGCCGCCCCGGGGCCGCGCCCAGTGCAGGCGCACGTACTGGCCCGGTCGCACCTGGGCGACCTTGTCGGCATCGTCGTCGGTGACCACGCCGATCACCGGGTACCCCCCGGTGACCGGGTGATCGGGTCCCAGGATCACCGGTAATCCGTTGGGCGGCACCTGGATCGCGCCCCTGGTCGCGCCCTCGCTGGGCAGTTGCCGGTCCGGCCAGCGGTATTGCAGCGGGCGGCCCTCCAGTCGCATCCCGACCCGGTCACTGCGGTTGGAGGCCTGCCAAATCGTGTGCACCAAAGCGTCGGGATCGGTGAACCAGTCGTCGCGCGGCCCGGGCACCACCTGCACCTCCACCAGGTGCCCGGCGATCGCGGCCACCGGCGCCTGATCGAGTTCGGGGTAGTCGTCGGTGTGCTCGCCGACCGGCAGCCGGTCCCCGTTGTGCAGCGGCGCCGGGCCGATCGCCGACATCACGTCGTAGCTGCGCGAGCCCAGCACCGGCTCCACACAGATCCCGCCGCGCACCGCCAGGTACGTCCGCAGCCCGGCCCGTGGGGCGCCCAACGTGATCACCTGGCCGTCGCGGACGTGGTGAATGCTGTTGGTGCCGAACTTGATTCCGTTCACCGTCGGGTCGGTGTCGGCACCCGTCACCGCGATGTCGACATCGCCGCCGCGGACGCGGGCGCAAAAGCCGCCGAAGGTCACTTCGACGGTGGCGCGGTCGTCGGGGTTGGCGACCAGCCGGTTGGCGAGCTTGTGCGCACGCCGGTCGGCGGCGCCGGACCGGCTGACGCCCAGGTGGGCCAGTCCCGGGCGGCCGAGGTCCTGGACGACGGCGAACGGCCCGGTGCGCAGGATTTCCAAGGTGGGCACGGCTATCTCCTTGCTCAGACGGCGCGGAACTGGACCCACATGCCCCGCGTCAGCAGGGCCGGGTTGGGCCGGTCGAGATCCCACAGGACGGCGTCGGTGCGGCCGATGAGCTGCCAGCCGCCGGGCGATTGCCGGGGATACACCGCGCTGAATTCGCCGGCGAGGGCCACCGAACCGGCCGGCACCGCCGTCCGCGGCTCCTGCCGGCGCGGCACCCGCAGGCGCGCGTCGCCGTCGACCAGGTACGCGAAACCCGGTGCGAAACCGCTGAACCCGACCCGCCACGGCGTGCCGGTGTGGGCTTCGATGACCTGTGCGGTCGTCAACCCGGTGTGGGCGGCGACCTCGGCGAGGTCGGGACCGTCGTAGACGACGTCGATCACCACGTCGGCGCCGCGGTCCGTCGGGGTCGCGGCATCGGCGGCGACCCGCATCCTGCGCAGCCGCTGCCGGGTGACGCCCTGCCGGCGGGGGCTGTCCAGCTTGACCAACACCGTCCGGGCGGCGGGGACGACGTCGACAACCCCGGGCAGCGCTTGCGCAGCCAACGCGTCCACCCACGCCAATACCTCGGCGGTGCTGCCACATTGGAGCATCAGCGCATGGTCGCCGTAGTCGAAAACCGTGTTGCCGACCAGGTCGGTCGACAGCTCCTGGGAGACGCCAGTGCTCATGTCCGTCACGCTCATTACTGAACGGTAACTCCGGCATCGGTGCAGGCGGGAGGGAATTGGGAGGGAATTTCGAGCACTGCCAGAGGTGCCTTAAGGAACGCTCAAACAGGCGGCAGCTATCCGAGGATCTTGGCGATCAGCGGTGGCAGCTGCTCGGCGATCAACGGGTAGCTCAGGGGCGACCCGAACGCGATCGCGCCGGTGAGATCCTTGGTGGTGAAGATGTGGCGGTTCTGGGCGGTGGCCAGCGACGCCGCCACGTCGGGGTCGGCCAGCAGCGCCTTCTGGTCGTCGGGGCTCTCGGTCGTCCAGATCACCACGTCGGCGGAATCGAGCACCGCCTTGATCTGATCGCGCGGGATGACGGCCCGGTGATCGCTGCCGAAGGGCTTGATGCTGTCGGCGATGACGAGGCCCATCTGGTTGAGGAAGTCGGTGCGCCAGCCCGCCAGGGTCGCCACCACGGTGCCCTGCCAGAGCGCGCCCTGCATCAGCAACGCCTTCTTGCCCGTCCACCCCGGGTTCTTTTGTGCGACGGCGGTGAATTGCTTGTCGACGCCGTCGATCAGCGACTTCATCTGGTCGGCCTGGAACACCGCCTGGCCGACGGCGGTGGCCTGGTCCTTCCACGGCTCGAAGAACGCGTCGCCGTCCGACTGCGCGAGGGTCGGCGCGATCGCCGACAGTTTCTGGTACGTGTCTGCGTCCAGGCCCGCGTTGATGGCCACGATCAGGTCCGGTTTCAGGCCCGCGATCTGGTCGACCTGAATGCCGTTGTCCAGGTTCAACACCACCGGCTGGGCGCCCCCGAGCTTGGGCTGGGCCCAGGGCCACACGGCGAACGGCTGGTCCCCGAACCAGTTGGTCACCGCGATGGGCACGACGCCCAAAGCCAGCAGGTCGTCCTGCTCGGTGTAGCCGGCGCTGACCACGCGCTTGGGCGGTTCCTTGATGACGGTCTGACCGAAGAGGTGGGTGACGGTCACCGATCCGCCGGGGGCGGAGCCCGACGACGGTTTGCGTGCCGAGCACGCCTGGGCGATGGCGGCAATCGTGAGCATCCCCGCAGCCCCTCCGAGCTGCAGGAATCCCCGCCGATCCCATTGCTGTCGCATCGCGTGAGATTATCGCTTTCTTGGCTGTGGCCCGCTCCGCCGCGCGGCTCATCCCCTTCGCGGGCCTTCATATCCCACCCAGGGGCTGTAGTCGGCGATCAGCTCTTCCTGTGGCGGGCGACGGTCGGCCGGCACGTGCTGCAGGTTGATCCGGATCCGGTACCAGATCGAACTCGGGCCGCGCATGCCGTCAACCAGGATGTCGGCCGGCCGCAGCAGGGCGGCCGCCTCGGGATTGCGGTCGCGCCAGGTGTCCAGCGCGGCCATCGCCTCGTCTTTGGTTTTGGTGCGGGCGATCTCGATGAGCGGCTTCGACGAGACGCGCCCGCCCTCGGTGCGCGTGCCGGACCCCTTCGGCGCGCGCTCCGGGGGACCCAGCTCCTCGGCCAGCATCAGCAGCCGATCCAGCTCGCCGACCGTGTCGTCCATCCCGGCCCACGGGTCGCCCATCTCGGCGAACCGAGCGGGCACGGTGTCGATGGTGAAGGCCCCGGGATCGCAGCCGGCGACCTCGTCCCAGTGCAGCGGCGTCGACACCCGCGCATCCGGGGTGGCCCGCACCGAGTAGGCCGACGCGACGGTGCGGTCCTTGGCGTTCTGGTTGAAGTCGACGAACACGCCCTCGCGCTCCTCCTTCCACCAGCGGCTGGTCGCCGCCTCGGGCACCCGCCGCTCGACCTCGCGCGCGACGGTCTGCGCGGCCAGCCGCACCTGGCGGAATTCCCAACGCGGGGCGATCCGGGCGTAGATGTGAAAGCCCCGGGACCCCGAGGTCTTGGGCCACGCGACCAGGCCGTAGTCCTCCAGCACCTCGCGGGCCACCAGCGCCACGTCGACGATGCGCTGCCACGCGACGCCCGGCATCGGGTCCAGGTCGACGCGCAGTTCGTCGGGGTGATCGAGGTCGCCGGCGAGCACCGGGTGCGGGTTGAGGTCCACGCAGCCCAGGTTGATCACCCACGCCAGCCCGGCGGCGTCGCGCACCACGGCCTCCGCGGCGGAAGTGCCCCGCGCATAGTGCAGTTCGGCGACGTCGACGTAGTCCGGTCGGTTGGCGGGCGCCCGCTTCTGGAACACGGCCTCCTGCGCGATGCCCTTCACGAAGCGCTTGAGGATCATCGGGCGGCCGGCCACGCCGCGCAGCGCCCCGTCGGCGACGGACAGGTAGTAGCGGACCAGGTCGAGTTTGGTGTGCGGTCCCGAGCGGCCGTGGCGTTCGAAGACCACTTTGTCGGGGTGGGTGATGGTGACCTCGCGACCGGCGACCTCGAGTGACACCGAGTCGGTCATGTTCATCATCGTAGGTCGGCGGGTATTAACTAGTGGCGCTGCGACCTACGTCACATAGGGTGGAATTCATGCCTAACCTCTTCGACCTGCCCGGCCAGGCTGTCTCCAAAGTTCAGCAGTACCTCGAGCGGGGCACGGCCGAACTGCACTACGTGCGCAAGATCTTCGAATCGGGCGCGTTCCGGATCGAGCCGCCGCAGAACGTCGCCGCGATGGCCGCGGAAATCTACAAGTGGGGCGAGTTCGGGATGCTGCCCTCGCTCAACGCCAGGCGCCATCCCGACCGCCCGGCCTGCATCGACGAAGAGGGCGAGTTCACCTATCGGGAGCTGGACGAGGCCGCGCACGCGGTGGCCAACGGGCTGATCGACATGGGCGTCAAGGGTGGCGACGGCGTCGCGATCCTGGCGCGCAACACCCGGTGGTTTTTGATCGCCTACTTCGGCGCGGCCCGCGTGGGTGCCCGCATCATCCTGCTCAACAGCGAGTTCTCCGGGCCCCAGATCTGTGAGGTGTCGGACCGCGAGGGCGCCAAGGTGATCATCTACGACGACGAGTACACCAAGTCCGTCAGCAAAGCGCAGCCGGAGCTGGGCAAGCTGCGGGCGCTGGGCACCAACCCGGACGCCGACGAGCCGTCGGGCAGCGAGGACGAGACGCTGGCCGACCTGATCGAGCGGAGCAGCAAGGATCCCGCCCCGAAGGCGAGCAAGCACTCGTCGATCATCATCCTGACCAGCGGCACGACGGGCACCCCCAAGGGCGCGAACCGCAGCACCCCGCCGACGCTGGCGCCAATCGGCGGCATCCTGTCGCACGTGCCGTTCAAGGCCGGCGAGGTGACCTCGCTGCCCGCCCCGATGTTCCACGCGCTGGGCTTTTTGCATGGCACCCTCGGGATGTTCCTCGGCTCGACCCTGGTGCTGCGGCGCAAATTCAAGCCGCCGTTGGTCCTGGAGGACATCGAGAAGCACAAGGTGACGGCCATGGTGGTGGTCCCGGTGATGCTGTCCCGCATCCTCAACGCGCTCGAGCAGATGGACTCGAAGCCCGACCTGTCCAGCCTGAAGATCGTCTTCGTGTCCGGCTCGGCGCTCGGGTCGGAATTGGCGGAACGGGCGCTCAAGGACCTGGGGCCGGTGGTCTACAACATGTACGGGTCGACCGAGATCGCCTTCGCCACCATCGCCGAGCCCAAGCACCTGGAGTTCAATTCGTCGACCGTCGGGCCGGTCGTCAAGGGCGTCAAGGTCAAGATCTTCGACGACAACGGCAAGGAGTTGCCGCAGGGCGAGGTCGGCCGCATCTTCGTCGGCAACGCCTTCCCGTTCGAGGGCTACACCGGCGGCGGCAAGAAGCAGATCATCGACGGGCTGCTGTCCTCGGGCGACGTCGGCTACTTCGACGAGCACGGCCTGCTCTACATCAGCGGGCGCGACGACGAGATGATCGTCTCCGGCGGCGAGAACGTCTTCCCGGCCGAAGTCGAGGACCTCATCACCGGCCATCCCGACGTCGTGGAGGCCACCGCGATCGGCGTCGAGGACAAGGAGTGGGGGCACCGGCTGCGCGCGTTCGTCGTCAAGAAGGAAGACGCCGACCTCGACGAGGACACAGTCAAGCACTATGTGCGCGACCATCTGGCGCGCTACAAGGTGCCGCGCGAGGTGGTCTTCCTCGACGAGCTGCCGCGCAATCCCACCGGCAAGATCCTCAAGCGCGAGCTGCGCGAGATGGAGATCGACTGACTATCTGCGGGCCTGAATGGCCCGGGTGATCTGCGCGGAGAGCTTTGGGTCGATCAACAGCTGATCGATGAGCGCCGTCAAAACCTCTTGCCCAGTCACGCGCGCGACGCCGATGCGGTCGGCGGCCTCGCGCTGCCACACGTCGAGCGCGCGGTGCGTGGCCAGCGGCAGATCGACGGTCCGCCGCGTTCGCCGGCCGTTCGTCGGCCGGCCGGGCGCTTCCCCGAACATGTTGAGCCGCTGGGTGGGCCCGGTCTCTCCGGGTCCCGGCGGCCGGGCGGTGTAGCGGGCGAACCGGTTCGGGCTCGACTCGTTGCGGTTGGGGTTGATACTCATCGGCGACCCTCTCTGGGGTGCAATCAGTAAATCCGCTTCTCAGTATGCGCGTCGTCGAGCACCTCCCCTTGATAGCACCGTCGGGCGCGCCCGGCGCGCCGGGCCACCCGGCGCGTCGCCGCCGTTCGGACAATGGAATTGCCGGCGCTTTATGCGCGCCGCGGTGGTTCGAATTCAGCGCGATTCATTAAAGTGCAATTTCATGAAATGCAAATCTCCGACTTCACTTACATCATGATCTCAGTAGATGGTGTCTGAGCAGCGCAGGTGGGCTGTGGGTGGTACCTTGTGCAGTAGATCCGCGAAACCCAATTCGCACCACGCCATTATCCGAAGCCTTTCGAAGGCGCCGCTAGACAAAGATCACATTGGGTAGCAATTCGGGGTTATAACCCGCAAGAATTGGGAATTCAGACTTACGGCTTCTTGTTCAACAACTGTGGGAGGAGCTCACACATGTTGAATTCACTGCATTCGATCCGCCGCGGCGCGGTCGGCGTGGCGGCGGTCGGCCTGACGACCGGAGCGATGTTGTTCGGCGGCACCCCGGCCGCGCACGCCGCTCCGGCACCGGGGCCCGACATCAGCTTCGACACGGTCGGTCCGCACGGCGCACCAGACGTGCCCCTCAGGCCGGGCGGTGGCGGCGGCGGCCACGGCGGCGGCGGCCACGGCGGCGGCGGCTGGGGCGGCCACGGCGGCTGGGCGGGCCCAGGCCGTTGGGGCGGCCACGGCGGTTGGGGCGGCCCCGGCTGGTGGGGCGGTCACCGCGGTTGGGGAGGCCCCGGCTGGTGGGGCGGTCACGGCGACTGGGACGGCCACCCCGGTTGGGGCAACGGCGGCTGGGGTCCTCCTGGCCAGGGATACCGGCCATGGTGGCCTCTGGTGAACTGGTGGTGGTGACTAGCCGGATAGCGGCCGGCTAGAGGCAAGAACCCGGGCCATGCCGACCTGACAGACGTGCGTCAGGTCGGCATGGCCCTTTTAAGCGGTTACGGGTCGCGCGGTAGGCCCAGCAGCCGTTCGGCGATGATGTTGAGCTGGACCTCCGACGTGCCCCCGTAGATCGTGGTGGCCCGGCTGGCCAGCAGATACTCGCCCCACTTGCCCGGGAGCTCGCTGGTGTCGCCGATCGCGGCGTCGGTGCCGAACGACGCCACCGCGAATTCGGCATATCCCTGGCCGGTGCGCATCGACAACAGCTTCGAGATCGCGGCGGACGGCATCGCGTCCCCGCCGGCCAGCGTCAACAGCGTCGAGCGCAGGTTCAGCACTTTGGCGGCATGGCCCTCGGCGATCAGCTGCCCGGCCCGGTGCTGCGCCACCTGGTCGAACTGCCCGTCGCGGACGAACTCGACGAACTCGGGAAGCGTCGCAAGGAAATTCGCGTCGCTGCTGCCGATCGAGACCCGTTCGGCCGTCAGGGTGTTGCGGCTGACCTCCCAGCCCCGGTTGACGTCGCCGAGCACATGTTCGTCGGGCACGAACACGTCGTCGATGTAGACGGTATTGAAAAACTCCTGGCCCGTCAGCTCCCGCAGCGGCTTGACCGTGACGCCCTCGCTGCGCATGTCCAGCAGGAAGTAGGTGATGCCGTTGTGTTTCGGCGCGCTCGGGTCGGTTCGCGCCAGCAGCGCGCCCCACTGGGAGTACTGTGCGGCGGTGGTCCAGATCTTCTGTCCGGTGATGCGCCAACCGCCCTCGGCCCGGGTCGCTTTGGTGGTCAGCCCGGCGAGATCCGATCCGGCGCCCGGCTCGGAAAACAGCTGGCACCAGATCATTTCGCCGCGCATGGTCGGCGGCAGGAACCGTTGCTTCTGCTCCTCGGTGCCGAACGCGACGATCGACGGGATGATCCACGCCGCGATGCCGACCTGCGGCCGCTTGACGCGACCGGCGGCGAACTCCTGGGCGATGATGATCTGCTCGACGGGGCTGGCGGCGCGGCCCCACGGCTCGGGCAGGTAAGGCAGCACCCAGCCGCCCTCGGCGATCGCGACCTTGCGTGGCTCGCGGTCCATCGCCTTGAGCGCGGCGACCTCGGCTCGGATCTCGGCCCTCAGTTTTTCGGTGTCGGGATCCAGGTCGATGTCCACCGCGCGCATCCCCGTCGTGGTCGCGGTGTCCACGACTCGTTGCGGGTATTCCGAACTGCGGCCGAAGGAGGCGGCCAGCATCAGCGCCCGGCGGTAATAGACGTTCGTGTCGTGCTCCCACGTGAACCCGATTCCGCCGTGCACCTGGATGCAATCCTGCGTGCATCGTTGCGCGGCCGCCGGGGCCAACGTCGCCGCCACGGCGGCGGCGAACTCGACGTTGGAAGCCGCCATGTCCCAGCCTTTTTGGACATCCCCGTCGCGGGCCTCGTCCAGCGCCCGGGCGGCGTCCCACACCGCCGCGGTGGCCCGCTCGGTGTCCGCGATCATCTCCGCGCACTTGTGCTTGATGGCCTGGAACTGGCCGATCGGCCGGCCGAACTGCTCGCGGATCTTGGCGTACTGCGACGCCGTGTCGGTGGCCCAGCGCGCCACGCCGATGGCCTCGGCGGACAGCAGCGTGACCATCAGCGCGTGCGCGGTGGCCATGGTCAGGTTGCTCAACACGGCGTCCTCGCCGACCTCGACGGCGTTGGCCCGCACGTGCGCGATCGGGCGCAGCGGGTCAATGCTTTTCACCGGCTCGATCTCGAGCTGCTCGGCGCGCAGCACGACCCACTCCTCGCCGCTGTCGATCGCGACCGGCAGCACCAGCAAGGAGGCCTGCGCGGCGCCGGGGACCGCGCGGACCTCGCCGCGGATCACCAGCACCTCCTCGTCGGGCCCCTGGCGGGTAGCGGTCAGCGCGCAACACTGAAGCGCATACGCGGCGATCGCCGCGCCCGACGCCAGCTCGGAGAGCACCTTGGCCTCGGGGTCGTGCGCGGAGATCAGCGCGCTGGCGATCGCCGACGGCACGAACGGCCCGGGCACCGCCCCGTAGCCGAATTCGGCCAGCACGACGGCCAACTCGAGGATGCCGAAACCCTGGCCGCCGACCGATTCCGCGAGGTGCACGCCCTGCAGCCCCTGCTCGGCCGCGGCCTGCCAGTACGGCGGGGGATTCTCGATTGGTGACTCGAGCGCCGCGTGCAGCACCTCGGACGGCGCCACACGCGCCACCAGGGATCGCACCGAATCGGCCAGGTCTTGATGCTCAGAAGTGATTGCGATCGGCATTGGTCGCCCTTCTCGGTCCTTCGCTGGCTCACGTTTCAGCCAGCGCCTTCCAAGCTAACAACCAGTCGGTTGGTTGACTACATGGGCCAGCGGTCGCCCGTCGCGCAGCCGGCGGCAGTTTCCGACGGCCTCGATCAGGTAGCGGCGCATGGTGTCGGCCGTGTACCAGGTGACGTGCGGCGTCAGCACCACGTTGTCCAGGCCCAGTAGCGGGTTGCCTGGCGCCACCGGTTCCGCCTCGAAAACGTCGAGCCCCGCCGCGGCCAGCCGCCCGTCGCGCAGCGCGTCGACCAGGGCGCCCTCGTCGACCACCGCGCCCCGGGACGTGTTGACCAGCACCGCATTCGGCTTCATCCGGGCCAGCGCGTCGCGGTCCAGCAGGTGATGTGTCCGCTCCGTTAGGGGCAGGTGCAGCGAGACGACGTCGCTGGCGGCCAGCAGCTCGGGCAGCGACCGCCAGCCGGGCCGGCCGTCGTCGCGGGTGCTGGTGTGCAGGACGGCCGCGCCCATCGCCGCGACGATGTCGCCCACCCGCTTGGCGATGTTGCCGTACCCGACCAGCCCGACGGTGCACCCGCCGATGTCGCGGACCGTCTCGCCCAGCCCGGGATCCGACGGCCAACCCCTGCCCTGGCGCACCGCGCGGTCCAGCCCCGGCAGGCGGCGCAACGCGGCCAGCATCAGCAGCACCGTGCCCTCGGCCACCGAGGGCGCGTTGGCGCCCGGCATGTTGGCGACCGCGATGCCGCGGTCGGTCGCGGCGGCCACGTCGATGGTGTTCACCCCCGCGCCGAGCTTGTGTACCAACCGCAGCCGGGTCGCGCGCCGCAGATCGTCGCCCGACAGCGGCCGCAGCACATGCCAGATCACGTCCGCCTGCGGCAGCTCCCGATAAAATCCCTCGTCGTCGTCCTCGGCGCACCATCGGACGTCGAGCCAATCCGATTCTGGCGCAACGAAGTCGAGCACCTTGTCGCCGGGAACGAAATGGGCGAGAACCGTTAACGCCACCTCTTGGTGATCCACCTGGCGATGGTATCGGCAAGCTCGCTGCGCGCGCCCGGGGTGGTGAAGTAGTGGTCGCTGTTGATCGAGGCCTGCGTCTTATCTGTGCCGGCGAGCGCGTCGTAAATCCGCTGGGCGTCCGACGGGAAGACGCCGGTGTCCGCCTCGGCGTTGACCACCAGGGCCGGGCAGGCGATGCGACTGAGGTGCGGTTCGGCCCGGGTTTGCGCCACCCGCAGGCTCCACATGCCCAGCCAGTTGCGCAGGGTGCAGGCGGCGGCGATGCCGTGCGCGGAGCGGTTCGCCTTGGCGGGGACCCCGGCATAACACAGGTTGGGCTGGCGCCTGGTCGGCTCGATGCTCGGGTCGACCATGCGGGGATCGGCCCAGGTGCGCATCACGGTGAACGGCCGGTCCGAAAAGCCCGCGGCGCGAACCCGTTTGAGCTCCCGCTCGGCCCAGTCGGTGATCGCGTGGTTGCGCGCCACCTGGGCGTCGCGGTAGCGGGCGATGAACTCGGGCGAGTACGGCGGGCCGTTGCGCTCGTCGAACAGGTCGAGGTCGGCATCGGTGGCGACGGGGTCGTTCTCGTCGACGACGGCGCCGTCTATCCACGCCGTCAGGACGTCGGGGCGACCGGGATGCGCGGCCGTGGCGACGTAGCCGTCGGCGGGGATCAACTCCGTGAGTCCGGCCGCCGGCCGCATGCCGTCCAAGGGCGTCACGTTCGGCTCGAGCGCCTGTGACTGATAGGCGGCCATCAACGAACCGCCGCCCGAATTGCCCAGCAGCACAACGTAGTCCACACCCTGTACCTCGCGCAGCCACCGCACGCCGACACCGATGTCGACCAGCGCATGGTCCAGCAGGAAGCTGCTTTCGAAGCCGCGGAACCTGGTGTTCCAGCCCAGGAATCCGATGCCACGGGTGGCGATGTAGTCGGCGAGATAGTGCTCGGCGAAGTCGATCTGGTAGTGCGCGGCGATCATCGCCACCTTCGGCTTGCGTCCCACGGCGCGGTGGTAGAGCCCCTGACAGGGATGACCGCCGGCCCCGGCCCGGCCTGCGGTGGGCGAGGGCAGCCCGACGAACTCCTGCATCACGCCCGCGGCACCGCTCTGACGCGTCAATTCGGCTCCCCTGCAGCGGCGGTCGACAATTGTGCACACCTCCTGGAGCAGAACTGAACCTGATGTTAGATTCAGATTCGGATCTTGACCAGGCTTTCGCGGATCGACAGGAGCCGCACGATGATCAAGCCGCACAACGCCAACACCGAGTTCGAGCTGGGCGGGATCAACCACGTCGCGCTGGTGTGTTCGGACATGGCGCGGACGGTGGACTTCTACTCCAACGTCTTGGGGATGCCACTGATCAAATCGCTCGATCTGCCCGACGGGGCGGGCCAGCACTTCTTCTTCGACGCGGGGAACGGCGACTGCGTTGCGTTCTTCTGGTTCCGCGACGCCGCCGACCGGGTGCCGGGCATCTCGTCGCCGGGCGCGATCCCGGGCATCGGCGACATCACCAGCGCGGTGAGCACCATGAACCACCTGGCATTCCACGTGCCGGCCGAGAAGTTCGACGCCTACCGGCAGCGGCTCAAGGACAAGGGCATCCGCGTCGGGCCGGTGCTGAACCACGACGAGAGCGAGCGGCAGGTCTCGGCGACCGTACATCCCGGGGTTTACGTGCGCTCGTTCTACTTCCAGGATCCCGACGGCATCACGCTGGAATTCGCCTGCTGGATAAAGGAATTCACGAGCAGCGACAACAAAGCCATCCCCAAGACCGCGGCCGACCGGCGACCTCCCGTGGAGGCCGTACGCTGAAAGGGCAAGACCGTGCCTGAGCCGGGGGATGTCCATGACGACGAGCGGCATTTTGTCCGACACTCAGATCGCCGAGCTGACACCCGAGCAGCGGCGCGACCTGATCAACCGGCTGGAGCGGCCGCTGAGCGACATGATCGACCCGGTGCTGCTGAGCCGGATACGGCGCACCCGCATGAGCCTGATGATCGGCGGCTCGATCGCGATGGTTCCCTGGCTGGGGTACCTGTCCCTCACGCTGCCGTCGAACTACGTCGCCCACAACTGGACCGCCACGTGGGTGGGTTTCGACATCCTTCTGGTCGTGTTCATGGTGGCGACGGCCGTGCTGGGTTACCTGCGTCGCCAGCTGGTGGTGCTCGCCGCCTTCACCGCGGGCGTGCTGCTGATCTGCGACGCGTGGTTCGACCTGATGACCGCCGGACCCGCCGACGTTCGGGTATCGGTGGCGACCGCGCTGGGCATCGAGGTGCCGTTGGCGATCTTGCTGATCCGCGGCGCGGTACGCATCATGCGGCTCACGATGATGCGCTTGTGGCTCCTGGATCCCCGGATGCGCCTGTGGCACCTGCCGCTGTTTCCTTGAGGCGGTACAGGTTTGGGTTGGCGAGCTCGTCGAGCAGGCACGAGAGGTGGTCGACGAGCTGGTCCGGCTCCATCCCGACGGCGCCGGCCAGCCAGGCACTGATCGTCTGACCGACGCCGCCGACGACGAAGTGCGCCGCGGCCTTGACGCGTTCGTTGGCCGGCGCATGCAGTGTGTCGATGGCGTACTGACCCGACAGCATGGCGAAAAGCGCGCTGGATTCGCCGCGCTTGCGCACGATCACGGGGTCGCCCAGCTGCGTGTTGAACAGCAGCCGCCCGATGCGGGCGTCGCCGGCGATGGTCCGCACGATGTTTGCCATGCCCGCGCGGGTCTGCTCGCGGGACGGCACCGCCGCCACCGCGGCCTGGGTGGTGGCGGCCAGCTCGGCCACCACCGAATCGAACACCCGGCTGACGAATTGGTCCTTGTCGCTGAAGCTCTCGTAGAAGTATCGGGCGGCGAGGCCCGCCCGGTCGCAGATGCCGCGGACGGTCAGCGCGGAAACGTCCTGTTGTTCGGCCCCCAGCAGGTCCAGGCCGGCGGCCAAGAACTGGCGACGGCGCACGGCCACCCGCTCGGCGGCCTCGACGCCGCGGTAGGGACGCGCTCGGGATTCCTGCGCCATAGGCACCATCTTGACACCGGCGCCGACACCGGACAACATCAGGAAACATACGTTCGCACAATTTGCGCAGAGGGGCTTCCGAATGGCGTTGCCGGACTCGATCGGTCATGTGGAGCGCGCCGTCGCAGACGCGCCCCGCCCGGGCCAATACCGCCGTGGGCGCGGGTTGGGAATCGACGAGGGGCTGATGGGCGTGGCGCTGCTGGCCGGACCCGCGAACGTGATCATGCAATTGGCGCGGCCGGGCGTCGGCTATGGGGTGATGGAGAGCCGCGTCGACAGCGGCCGGGTGGACCTGCACCCGATCAAACGCGCGCGCACCACCTTCACCTACCTGGCGGTGGCAACCGCCGGTAGCGACGCCCAGAAAGAGGCCTTCCGCCAAGCGGTGAACGGCGCGCACGCGCAGGTGTACTCCACCCCGGACAGCCCGGTGTCCTACAACGCGTTCGACGTCGACCTGCAGCTGTGGGTGGGGGCATGCCTGTACAAGGGCGGGGTCGACATCTATCGGACCTTCATCGGCGAACTTGACGGCGAGGACGCCGACCGGCACTACCGCGAGGGGATGGCGCTGGCCACCACGCTGCAGGTGCCGCCGGAGATGTGGCCGACGGACCGGGCGGCCTTCGACCGCTACTGGCAGGAGTCGCTGGCCAAGGTGCACATCGACGACGCCGTCCGCGAATACCTGTATCCCATTGCCGCGGGCCGCATTCGGGGCGTGACGCTGCCGCGTCCCCTGCAGCGCCTCTCCGATGGCTTCTCGCTGCTGATCACCACGGGCTTTCTGCCCCAGCGCTTCCGCGACGAGATGCGGCTGCCCTGGGACGCCGCGAAACAACGGCGCTTCGACCGCGTGATGGCCGTGTTGCGCACGGTCAACCGCGCGCTGCCGCGCTTCGTCCGGCAGTTCCCGTTCAACGTCTTGTTGTGGGACGTCGACCGCCGGATCAGGACGGGGCGCCCCTTGGTCTGACGTCGCGCCTCAGCAGCAGTGTGTGCCGCGCCAGGCCGCACGGCCTTCCCTTACTGCCGCGGCGGCGACCACCAACGCGGCCACGGGGTCGGCCCACGACCAGCCGAATAGTGAATTCAGCAGCAGGCCCACGAGCAGGACACCGGACAGGTAGGTGCATAACAGGGTCTGCTTGGAGTCGGCGACCGCGGTGGCCGACCCCAACTCCCGTCCGGCCCGCCGTTGCGCGAACGACAGCGCCGGCATGACCACCAGCGACACCGCGGCCATAGCCATTCCGACCGTCGAGTGCGCGGCCGCTGCCCCGGCGATCAGCGATCGCGCCGACTCGACGCCCACATAGGCGGCCAACGCGAAGAAGGACATCGCGATCGCCCTCAACGCCGCTCGTTCGCGCGCCGCAGGGTCGGCGCCGGAGAACTGCCAAGCCACGGCGGCGGCCGACGACACCTCGATCAGGGAGTCCAGCCCAAAACCGATCAGCGCGGTAGACGACGCCGCCGACCCGGCGCCGATGGCGACCGCCGCCTCGGCGAGGTTGTACGTGATGGTCGCCGCCACCAGGATGCGCACTCGCCTCGACAACGTCGTGCGGCGCTGCGTCGTCAGGGTTTTCGGGGTCGGCGCAACGCAGCACTCGTCCGCGCAACGACCTTGATCCCTGGGCGACCTCGGGGAGTGACCATCACTCACCGTGTGCCCGGTGAATGCAGGCTCGCTCGCCGTCGACGGCGAGAACCATCTGGGCCAACTCCGCCAACGCGCGCGCCAGGTGCGCATCGGCCAGCGTGTAGCGGACCTTCCGCCCCTCATAGGACGCCAGTACCAAACCGCAGCCGCGCAGGCAGGACAGATGGTTGGAGACGTTCGACTTCGTCAGGGCCAGCTGCGACGCGAGCTGACCCGGATACATCGCGCCGTCGAGCAACGCCAGCAGGATCCGGCACCGCGTCGGATCCGCCAGCGCCCGTCCCAGCCGCGCCAATGCCAACTCGCGCGATTCAAGGTTCAGCATTGGCTGAACAGTACAGCATCCGTCGATATGAATGGTTGTGTCCCTCCGGGGTCAGTTGTTAACGACAATCATTTTCAGTAAGCTTGGCGACGACCAGCCACAGCCCAGGCGAGGAGTGTCCGTCTATGACCCTGCGGGTCGTGCGCGAAGACGGTGGTGTATGACCGCGCCGATTTGGATGGCCTCCCCACCGGAGGTGCACTCGGCGTTGCTCAACAGCGGCCCGGGGCCGGGGTCGTTGCTGGCGGCCGCGGGGGCGTGGAACGCGCTGAGCGCCGAATACGACTCGGCCGCAGACGAACTCACCGCATTGCTGGCGTCGGTGCAGGCCGGTGCCTGGGAGGGACCCAGCGCCGAGTCCTACGTGGCCGCGAACGCGCCGTATCTGGTGTGGCTGTTGCAGGCCGGCGCGGACAGCAAGGCGGCGGCCGCCCAGCACGAGACCGCGGCCACGGCCTACACCGCGGCGCTGGCCGCCATGCCGACGCTGCCCGAATTGGCCGCCAATCACATCGTCCATGGGGCCCTGGTAGCGACCAATTTCTTTGGGATCAACACGATTCCGATCGCGCTCAACGAGGCCGACTATGTGCGGATGTGGGTTCAGGCGGCGACCACGATGGGCATCTATCAAAGTGTGTCCACCGCGGCGGTGGCGTCAACGCCGCAGACCACCCCCGCGCCGCAAATCCTCAAATCCGACGCACAGACCCCGGCCCAATCGTGGGCCAACGACTTCGTGCAGGGGATCGCGCAGCAGATCGAGCAGTTCCTGCAGAACCCCCTGGGCCTCCAGCAGCAGATCTCGCAGGCCCTGGGAGACCTGTCCCAGAGCGACAATCCGCTGAGTCTCCCGCAAGGGCTCGTGGATTTCCTGCAGAACAACCTGGGTATCGGAAATGTCCAACTCGCCCACGATCCGTTGGTCGACAACGCGCTGAATCAATTCATCGCGCAGATCCTGCAGAACTACGGGGTGACCTGGGACCCCGCCGGCGGCACCGTCAACGGGCTCGAGTACGACGCATATGCGGACCCGAGCCAATCGATCTTTTATGTGGTCCGATCCCTGGAAGTGCTCGAGGACTTTGAACAGTTCGGCGTGTATCTGACGCAAAATCCGGTGCAGGCCTTCCAATACCTGGTCAGCCTGGAGCTGTTCGACTGGCCGCTGCACATCGAAACCATTGCTGCCTTCGGGGTCACGCAGCCCGCGGCCGTGGTACTCGCGGCCCCGGCCCTCGCCCCGTTGGGTGCACTCGGCGGCTTGGGGGGACTGGCCGGCCTGGCCGCCGTGCCCCCACCCGCCATCGCGCCGGCGCCGGCGCCCGTCCCCGCCGCGCCGCCGTTATTGCCGGTCGCGATGGGCTCGACTTTCCCGGCGCCGACCGCCGCCCCCGCCGCGCCGGCGGCCCCCGCGCC
>NZ_LZSE01000112.1 GCF_001665295.1 Mycobacterium sp. 1554424.7
GTAGTTGCCGAAGCCGACGTTGCCGAAGCCGAAGTTGTTGTTGCCGGCATTGCCCATGCCGAAGTTCTGGCCCGAGGTGCTGGTGGCGCCGGTGTTTCCGAACCCGACGTTGCCGAAGCCCGCGTTGCCGGAGCCGAAGTTGTTGTTGCCGGTGTTCCCGGCGCCGACATTCTGATTGCCGATGTTCCCGCCGCCCGCGTTCTGGTTGCCGGTGTTGCCGGTGCCGGCGTTCTGGTTGCCGGTGTTGCCGGTGCCGAGGTTGGCGTTGCCGAGGTTGCCGATTCCGAGGCTGGGCAGGGTCTGCAACAACAACTTCGGCTTCGGAAACGTCGGCAACGGCAACTACGGCGGCGGAAACATCGGCAAGGCGAACATCGGCGGCGGCAACACCGGCAACAACGACGTCGGCTTCGGGCTCACCGGCAGCAACCAAATCGGTATCGGGAACACCTATTTCGACAGGGCGACCAACCAGCTCCATCTCGGCGGGCTGAACTCGGGCACCGGCAACATCGGCTTCGGAAACTCCGGCACCAACAACATCGGCTTCTTCAACTCCGGTGACGGGAACATCGGGGTCTTCAACTCGGGCAGCAATACGCTGTCGCCGCTGAACCACTTCAACAACTTCGGCTTCGGGAACTCGGGCAGCAACAACGTCGGCCTGGGCAACTCGGGCCTCGGAAACACGGGCATCGGGAACGCGTGGGAGTCCAACACCGGCTTCGGGAACTCCGGCGCCCAGAACACCGGCTTCGGTAACGCGGGCGTCGACAACACGGGCAGCTCGAATTCGGGCAACCTCAACACCGGTGACGGGAATTCGGGTTTCATCAACACCGGCTTCTGGAATTCGGGCAACGTGAACACGGGCGTCGGGTTCACCACCAACAGCGGGCTGACCACCTCGGGCTTGGGCAACACCGGCGACGACGTCTCGGGCTTCTTCAACACGGCAAGCGGGCCGGGCTTCAACGGC
Organism: Mycobacterium sp. 1554424.7; assembly: GCF_001665295.1. Taxonomy (GTDB): domain Bacteria; phylum Actinomycetota; class Actinomycetes; order Mycobacteriales; family Mycobacteriaceae; genus Mycobacterium. The sequence continues at coordinate 980 of NZ_LZSE01000112.1, forward strand.
TTCATTTCCGGCTTCTTCAATTCGGCCACCGGCGGCAGCTTCGCCAGCTACCACGTTTCGGGCTTTGGCAACCACGCCATCCCGGACAGCCAAAACATCTTCTTGTCCGGTGTCAGCGGCTACGACTCGGGCTTCTTCAACGTGGGCACCACGGTGTCGGGTCTATTTGGCCTGAGCCGGTTGCCGTAACGAGACCGAGCCGAACTCTCGTAGCTGAAAGGACGGGGTGGGAGAAGAATCACTTGCAGGGCAACATATTCGACAGTAAATGGCTAAGCCCATGAAGCTCAATGTTGCCGATGCTTCTGGCCCGCGGGATCTTCTATGCGCAATGTGGCAGTGAAGGGCCCCAAACAGGAACGCGAGATGACCGTCAGGTTGCGATCTCACTCGTCGTGAGTAATCAGCGGGCATTCTCACTGAAACACACGCGGTTCTCGCCGCGTCGTTGTAGCGTCCCCACCGTGGGGACCCGCCCGATTAGAAACGACCAAGGGCCACTGGATTAAGACCCGGGTCGTTTCCGACCGTGCCCCGCATATATCAGTGGTTTGCCGTCGCGGTTGCTGCAGGGTCAGAAGGTCACGGTAATGAGCTTTATGGTGCTGCCGCCGGAGATCAACACGGGCATGTGGAACTCGGGCAACACGAACACCGGTGTCGGGTTCATCACCGACTCCGGGCTCCCCAACTCGGGTTTCGGCAACACCGGGGCCGGAATCTCGGGCTTCTTCAATACCGGCGGCGGCAATGGGCTGCACTCGATCTCGGGCTTCTTGAACTCGGCCACCGGCGGCGGCACCAACGCGAACCTATCCGGCATTGGAAACGCGATCAACGTGGCCAACCCCGGCGGTTCGAATTTCGGCATGTCAGGCTTCTTCAACACCGGCCTCCCGACGGCGATCCACGCGGTTGGAGGACAGCTCGGCGCCGATTCGGGCATCGGGAACAGGGGAAGTTTCCTGTCGGGCCTGTTCAGCCTCGGACTGTTGCTGGTGCCTTAGCCGATCGGTTCACGGGTGCTGGCTGGAGACCGAAATCACCTCTCCGGTCAGGTAACTCGAGTAGTCGCTGGCCAGAAACGCTATGGTGGAAGCGATTTCCCACGGCTCGGCGGCGCGGCCGAACGCCTCGTCGGCCGACAGCCGGTCCAGCAGGTCGGCCGAGGTCGTCTTGTCCAGGAACTTGTGCCGCGCGATGCTGGGCGACACGGCGTTGATCCGGACGCCGTACTCGACGGCTTCTATTGCGCTGCAACGGGTTAGCGCCATCACGCCGGCCTTGGCGGCGGCGTAGTGCGACTGGGAATGCTGGGCGCGCCAGCCAAGAACGCTGGCGTTGTTGACGATCACCCCGCCGTGCTTGGCGTCACGGAAATACCGCAGCGCCGCGCGGGTGGCGCGGAACACCGACGTCAGCGTGACGTCGAGGACGCGGTCCCACTCGTCGTCGGTCATGTCGACCACCGGAGTCTGCCCGCCCAGCCCGGCGTTGTTGACCAGCACGTCGAGGCGGCCCATCCGCGCGGTAGTGGAATCGATGAGGGCGTCGACCTGGGCGGTGGACGTCACGTCGCACACCACTTTCTCGACCCGGCCCAGGCCGAGCGAGGCGAGCTCGTCGGCGGTCTCCCCCAGCCGTCGCTCGTGGTGATCCGACACCACCACGTCCGCACCCTCGGCGAGGGCGCGTCGGGCGGTGGCCGACCCGATGCCGGTGCCGGCGGCCGCTGTGACGACGACCACCTTGCCTTCCAGAAGCCCGTGTCCGGCAACCTCTTTCGGCGCTTCGGACAGACTCATCCCTTGACCTCCCTGGGCAGGCCGAGCACCCGCTCGGCGATGATGTTGCGCTGGATCTCGTTGGACCCGCCGTAGATGGTGTCGGCGCGGGTGAACAGGAACAGCCGCTGCCACTCGTCGAATTCCCCATCCGACAGCGTCATTGAAGGCCTGCCGATGATGTCCATCGCCAGCTCGCCCAGATCGCGATGCCAGTTGGCCCACAACAGCTTCGACACGTTGTCCTGGCCGGGCTGCTCGACGTCCATCGTGGCCAGCGCGTACGAGCGCATCGCCCGCAAGCCGGTCCACGCCCGCGTCAGGCGCTCGCGGATGAACGGGTCGTCGGCGGCGCCGTTGCGTTGCGCGAGCTCGGCCAGGTTGGAAAGCTCACGGGCATAACGGATTTGCTGCCCCAGCGTCGAGACGCCGCGCTCGAAGGTCAGCGTTCCCATCGCAACGCGCCAGCCGTCGCCGGGCTGGCCCACCACCAACGAAGCGTCCGTGCGGGCGTCGTCGAAGAACACCTCGTTGAATTCCGCGGTGCCGGTGATCTGGACGATCGGCCGGACCTGCACGCCGGGCTGGTCCAGCGGCACCAGCAGGTACGACAGACCGGCGTGCCGCTTGGAGCCCTTCTCGGTGCGCGCCACCACGAAGCACCACTGCGAAAGATGCGCGAGCGACGTCCACACCTTCTGCCCGTTGATCACCCACTGGTCGCCGTCGAGCTCTGCGGTCGTCGACACGTTGGCCAGGTCGCTGCCGGCGCCGGGCTCGGAATAGCCCTGACACCACAGCTCGGTGACGTCGAGGATGCGCGGCAGGAAGCGCTGCTGCTGCTCGGGGGTCCCGAACGCGATCAACGTCGGCCCGAGCAATTCCTCGCCGAAGTGGTTGACCTTGTCCGGCGCGTCCGCCTTCGCGTACTCCTCGTAGAACGCCACCCGGTGCGCGGTCGATAGCCCGCGCCCGCCGTGCTCGACCGGCCAGCCCAGGCAGGTCAGTCCGGCCTTGGCAAGGTGTTGGTTCCACGCCCGGCGCTCCTCGAACGCCTCGTGCTCCCGCCCGGGCCCGCCCAGGCCCTTGAGAGCTGCGAATTCGCCGACCAGATTGTCGGCGAGCCACTGGCGGACCTCCGCCCGGAACTCCTCGACGTCCTGCATGCCCTGTAGGCTAACCTACCAAGCACTTGCTTTGTCAGCCTGGCGACGATGCGCGCGGCGCGGCGGCGCGCGGAGGAGCCGGTCCATAGGACGAGGAGCATTCAATGTCCACCGATCCCCGCACCGTGCCCGCGGCGCTGGATCGTTTGGCGCACCAGCTTCCCGACCACGACGCCCTGATCACCGACGACCGATCCTTCCCGTCCGCGGCGCTTCGTGACGAGGTGCACCGGGCGACGGCCGCCCTCATCGCACTGGGGGTGCGGGCCGGGGACCGGGTTGCCATCTGGTCGCCGAACACCTGGCGCTGGGTGGTGGCCTGCCTGGCGATTCACCACGCCGGGGCCGCCATGGTGCCGCTGAACACCCGATACACGGCCGAAGAAGCCAGCGACGTCCTGGCCCGGATGGACGGGGTGGCCGACGCCGCGGTGATCGGGGTCCCCGACCAACGACTGGGGGAGGTGGGGCGCGTGTTCGTGGTGCCCCGGCCCGGCGCGCACCTCGACGAGCAATCGGTGATCGCTTACACCCGAGAGCATTTGGCGAACTTCAAGGCACCGCGCTCGGTGCGGTTCGTCGACGAGCTGCCGCGCAACGCCGGCGGCAAGGTGGTCAAACCACAACTGCGAGAGTTGGCCTGAATTGGACCTGCAACTAGACGACGAGACGCTGGCCTTCCAAGCCGAGGTGCGCGACTTCCTCGCGGCCAACGCCGATTCGATCCCGACGAAGTCCTACGACAACGCCGAAGGCTTTGCACAGCACCGGCTTTGGGACCGGGTGCTGTTCGACGCCGGCCTGTCGGTGCTCACCTGGCCCAAGAAGTACGGCGGCCGCGACGCGCCGCTGCTGCACTGGGTGGTGTTCGAGGAGGAGTACTTTCGCGCCGGGGCACCCGGTAGGGCCAGCGCCAACGGGACCTCGATGCTGGCCCCGACGCTGTTCGCGCACGGCACCTCCGAGCAGCTCGACCGGATCCTGCCGAAAATGGCGAGCGGCGAACAGATCTGGGCGCAGGCCTGGTCGGAGCCCGAATCCGGCAGCGATCTGGCGTCGCTGCGGTCCACCGCCACCCGAACCGACGGCGGCTGGCTGCTCAACGGGCAGAAGATCTGGAGCTCGCGGGCCCCGTTCGCCGAGATGGGATTCGGCCTGTTCCGCTCCGACCCCGACGCCGAGCGGCACAACGGCCTGACTTACCTCATGTTCGACCTCAAGGCGAAGGGCGTGACCGTGCGGCCGATCGTCCAGCTCGGCGGCGACACCGGCTTCGGGGAGATCTTCCTCGACGACGTCTTCGTCCCCGACCAGGACGTGATCGGCACCCCGAACGACGGCTGGCGCGCCGCGATGAGCACGTCGAGCAACGAGCGCGGCATGTCGCTGCGCAGCCCGGCGCGCTTCCTGGCCGCGGCGGAACGGTTGGTGCGGCTGTGGAAGGACCGCGGCTCCCCGGAGGCGTTCGCCGACCGGGTCGCCGACGCGTGGATCGACGCGCAGGCCTACCGCCTGCAGACCTTCGGGACCGTGACCCGGCTGGCCGCCGGCGGCGAACTCGGCGCCGAATCGTCGGTGACCAAGGTGTTCTGGTCGGACCTCGACGTGGCCATACACCAGACCGCGCTCGATATCCTGGGTGCCGACGGAGAGCTGGCCGGCCCCTGGACCGACGGGCTGCTGTTTGCGCTCGGGGGGCCAATCTACGCCGGCACCAACGAAATTCAGCGCAACATCATCTCCGAACGGTTGTTGGGCCTGCCTCGAGAGAAGAAGTGACCGTGGACTTCGCATTGGACGAACAGCAGCGCGACTTCGCCGCCAGCATCGACGCGGCGCTGGGCGCCGCGGACCTGCCGGGCGCGATCCGCGCGTGGTCCGCCGGCGAGACCTCGCCCGGCCGCAAGGTGTGGGAGCAGCTGGCCAATCTCGGCGTCACGGCGCTGGCCGTGCCGGAGAAATTCGACGGCATCGAGGCCCATCCCGTCGACCTCGTGGTCGCCCTCGAACGCCTCGGGCGCTGGTGCGTTCCCGGCCCGGTGACCGAATCGGTCGCCGTTGCCCCGATATTGCTGGCGTCGGACGATCAGGCCGAGCGCTGCGCCGGCCTGGCTTCCGGTGAGCTCATCGCCACGGTCGCGCACCCGCCGCACACGCCGCGCGCCGTCGACGCCGACGCGGCCGGGCTGGTGCTGCTGGCCGGCGACGACGGCGTCAGCCAAGCCGCACCAGGCGAACGGCACGAGTCCGTCGATCCCAGCCGGCGCCTCTACGACGTCACGCCGACGGGCGAGGTTTGGCAAGCGGATGTCAAGCGCGCCTACGAATTCGGGGCTTTGGCCACCGCGGCGCAGCTGGTCGGCGCCGCCGAGGCCCTGCTGAACGGCGCCGTGGACTACGCCAAGCAGCGCAGCCAGTTCGGCCGGGTGATCGGTTCGTATCAGGCGATCAAGCACAAGCTGGCCGACGTGCACATCGCGATCGAGTTGGCCCGACCCCTGCTGTACGGGGCGGCCCTGTCGTTGGAGCCGCGCGACGTGAGCGCGGCGAAGGCGGCGGCGTCGGAGGCGGCCCTGCTGGCGGCGCGCGCGTCGCTGCAAACCCACGGCGCGATCGGGTTCACCCAGGAACACGACCTGTCGCTGTGGCTGCTGCGGGTGCAGGCACTACGCTCGGCCTGGGGCACTCCCGAGGCGCATCGCCGCCGAGTGCTGGAGGCGCTATGAGCATGACTGAAGAACGGCAGCTGCTGCGCGAGACCGTCGCGGCCCTGGTCGCCAAGCACGCCGAACCGGCGGCGGTGCGCGCCGCGATGGAGTCCGAGCGGGGCTACGACGAGACGCTGTGGCGGCTGCTGTGTGAGCAGGTCGGCGCCGCCGCGCTGGTGATCCCAGAGGAGCTGGGCGGCGCGGGTGGCGAATTGGCCGACGCCGCTGCCGTTTTGCAGGAGCTGGGCCGGGCCCTGGTGCCCTCCCCGCTGCTGGGCACCACGCTGGCGGGGCTGGCGTTGCTCGCGGCGGCGGACCCGGACGCCGAAACCCTGACGGCGCTCGCCGAGGGCGCCTCGATCGGCGCGCTGGTGCTCGACCCCGACTACGTGGTCAACGGCGACAGCGCCGACGTCGTCGTCGCCGCCGCCGACGGCCGGCTCAGCAGGTGGACGCGTTTCAGCGCTCAGCCCGTCGCCACCATGGACCCCACCCGCCGCCTGGCCCGCGTGCGGCCCGACGAGACCGAACCGATCGGCGACGACCCGGGCATCGCGCACACCGCGGCCATCCTGGTGGCGGCCGAGCAGATCGGCGCCGCCGAACGCTGCCTGGAACTGACCGTCGAATACACCAAGAACCGGGTGCAATTCGGCCGCCCGATCGGCAGCTTCCAGGCGCTCAAGCACCGGATGGCCGACCTGTACGTCACCGTCGCCGCGGCCAAGGCCGTCGTGTCCGACGCGTGCGACGACCCCACCCCGACCACCGCGGCCACCGCGCGCCTCGCCGCCACCGAGGCACTGAAAGCCGTTGCCGCCGAGGGGATTCAGCTGCACGGCGGCATCGCGATCACCTGGGAACACGACATGCACCTGTACTTCAAACGCGCCCACGGCAGCGCGCAACTGCTCGACCCGCCGCGAGAGCTGCTGCGCCGACTGGAATCCGAAATCATCCCAACGTGATTGACCACGTCGCGCTGCGCGCCGGCATCCCGCCGTTCTACGTGATGGATGTCTGGCTGGCCGCCGCGGAGCGCCAGCGCAGCCACGGCGACCTGGTAAACCTCTCGGCGGGCCAGCCCAGTGTCGGCGCGCCCGAGCCGGTGCGCGCGGCCGCGGCTTCCGCGCTGCACCTCAACCAGCTGGGTTACACCGTCGCCCTGGGCATTCCGGAGCTGCGCGCCGCGATCGCCGCGGATTACCACCGCAAACACGGGATCGACGTCGAGGCCGACGCGGTGGTGGTGACCACCGGGTCCTCGGGTGGCTTCCTGCTCGCCTTCCTCGCGTGCTTCGACGTCGGCGATCGGGTCGCGCTGGCCAGCCCCGGCTACCCCTGCTATCGAAACATCCTGTCGGCGCTGGGATGCGAGGTCGTAGACATCCCCTGCGGGCCGGAGACCCGGTTCCAGCCGACCGCGCAGCTGCTCGCCGAGCTCGACCCGCCGATAAAGGGCGTGATCGTCGCCAGCCCCGCCAATCCCACCGGCACGGTCATCCCGCCGGCCGAGCTGGCCGCCATCGCGGCGTGGTGCGAGGCCTCCGGTGTCCGGCTGATCAGTGACGAGGTCTACCACGGGCTGGTCTACGACGGCGCGCCGCAGACCAGCTGCGCCTGGCAGACGTCTCGAGACGCGGTGGTGGTCAACAGCTTTTCCAAGTACTACGCGATGACGGGCTGGCGGCTCGGGTGGCTGTTGCTGCCCGAGGAGCTGCGCCGGGCGGTGGACTGCCTGACCGGCAACTTCACCATCTGCCCGCCGGTGCTGTCGCAGCTCGCGGCGGTCGCGGCGTTCACCCCCGAGGCCACCGCCGAAGCCGACGGCAACCTGGAGCACTACGCAATCAACCGCTCGCTGCTGCTCGACGGCCTGCGCCGAATCGGTATCGACCGGCTGGCTCCCACCGACGGCGCGTTCTACGTGTACGCCGACGTCTCGGACTTCACCAGCGATTCGCTCGGGTTCTGCTCAAAGCTGCTGGGCGACACCGGCGTTGCGATCGCGCCGGGCATCGACTTCGACACCGCGCGCGGGAATTCGTTCGTCCGGCTGTCGTTCGCCGGACCCACGAGCGACATCGAAGAGGCCCTGAACAGAATCGGCCCCTGGCTGTCCGTCAGCGGTTGAAACGCCCTTCGAGGTACTCGGCGCGGCAGGCGTTGCGGGCGAGCTTGCCGCTCGTCGTGCGGGGGATGGCGCCGGCTGCCACCAGCCGCACGTCGGCGACGCGAATCTGGTGATGCCGGGAGATCGCGGCGCGGACGGTCTCGGCGATCGGCCCGAGGTCGCGGCGCGCCCCGGCGGCCCGCTCGGCGACGACGACCACCTGCTCGCCGGAGCCGCCGCTCCCGGTAAGGGATGAAACCGCCTCGGCGGGAACGGAAAACGCGGCGACATAGCCGGTGCGGATGGCCGGCGAGGCTTCGCTCACAGTCGTTTCGATGTCGTGCGGGTAGTGGTTCTTGCCGTCGATGATGATCAGGTCCTTGATCCGGCCCGTCAGATACAGCTCGCCGTCGATGTAGACACCGAGATCGCCGGTGGCCAGCCAGGACCCGTTGTCCGGGGCGCCCTCGGCGTGGCTACCAACCTCGAGCCGGGACTGCAGTTTGTTGCCGAACACCCGGCGTGTCTCGTCCTCGCGGCCGAAGTATCCGCGGCCGATATTGTTGCCGTGCAACCAGATTTCGCCCACGGTGCCGTCGGGCACCTCCGCGCCGTCCGGGTCGGCGATCACGGCCCACTGCTCGAGGATCGGCTGGCCGCACGAGACCAGCGACAGCGCACCCGGCGCCGTCGGGTCGACGACCACCGCGCGGCCGGCACCGAGCTGTTCCCGGTCGAGGAAGATCGCGCTGGCCGCGGCGTCCGAGGCGATGCTGGCGACCGACAGCGTCGCCTCCGCCATCCCGTAGGACGGCTTGACCACCGACGCCGGCAGGCCGTACGGGGCGAACGCGTTGGTGAACTGCTCGATGGCCGCCATGCTCACCGGCTCCGACCCGTTGAGCAGACACACCACGTTGCTGAGGTCGAGATCCTCCCCCTTGGGCGGCAGCCCCCGCTGGGCCGTCAGCTCGAACGCGAAGTTCGGCGCGGCCGCCATCGTGCGGCCTTGCGTCGCCGCGATGCCCAGTTGCTTGATCCACCGGTAGGGCCGACGCAGGAACGCCATGGGGTCCATCAGCGCGACGTGCGCGCCGAAATACGCCGTGAACACGATCATCATCAGCCCCATGTCGTGATACAGCGGCAGCCAGCTCACGCATTGCACGTCGGTGTTGAGCCCGCCGTGCACGATCATCTGCATCGCGTTGGTGTAGACGGCGCGATGGGTGATCTCCACCCCGGCCGGGGTGCGGGTCGAACCCGACGTGTACTGCAGATAGGCGAGGTCGTCGGTGTCCCGGACGGGGTCGGTGAAGGTCTCGGCAAGGCTGGCGGGCACCGCGTCGACCGCGATCATCCGGGGCCGCTCGTTCGGGGGCAACGTCCGGATGAACGTCCGCACCGATTCGGCCGCCGAGGTCGTGGTCAAGATCGCCGCGGGCCGGCCGTCGGCCAGCACCGCCGCCAGCCGCTCGCCGTGCCCCGCCAACGTCGGCGCGAAGAGCGGGATGGCGACATTGCCCGCATGGATCGCGCCGAAGAATCCCGCCACGTAGTCGAGGCCCTGCGGCGCCAGGATCGCCACCCGGTCACCGGGCTTGGTGACCTGCTGCAGCCGCGCCCCGATGGCGCAGACGCGCGACCAGAGCTCGTTCCAGCTGAGTTCGAGAACCCGCCCGTCCTGGTCCTGCGAATAGTCGATGAAGCGGTACGCGGGACTGTCGCCCAAGAGGGCCCGGTTTTGGTCGAAATTCGACGTCAACGTGACGCCCTCGGGCACCACGATCCCGCCACCGGGGACAGCGCTGGCGTGAACGCTGCCCGAGGCGACCCCGACAGCATTGCCTGACCCGTGATCCCGACCCACGGTGGGAAAGGTTAATAGACGCTCTTATTATTTGCCGCATTTGCGAGGGTATGGCGGTCATCACGTCGAACAATGGGCTCGCCGCGGGTCACACGAAGGGGCGCCCTTTACGCGTCCAGGACTTTGTCGAGGCGGGCCTCGAGCGCCGTACGGTCGCCCAGATCGGCCACGTTGATGCCGAACCGTTCCGTGAGGGCGTCGACGACGGCCGCCGCGTCGTCCAGCTGGATCTTCTCGCTGCCGTCGGCGCGGTGCACGGTCAGGTTGCGCCCGGCCAGGTTCAGTCGGGCGTCGTCGGTGACCAGCGCGGCCATCAGGCCGGTGACGAAGTGCGACGACGGGTGGGTCGAGACGAACCAGCTGCCGACCTTGAGGTCGATGTCCGGCGCGGTCCGCGTGGTGAACTCGTAGAGCGGCGCCCAGTCGCCACGGATCTGCGCCTGCAACACCAGACCGTCGCGGCGGTCCTCGAGTCGGTAGGGCTCGAGCGCGGTCTGTTGGACGCTGCCGATCTCGATTCGGAGCGGCGAGGGTGGCGTCTGCCCACCGAAGCCGACGTCGACGAGGTATGGCCCCGCCGAGCCGGGGAACGTCACCGCTAGCACGGTATGGGTCTGCGCCGGGAAGGGCGCGTCGGGCGGAAGCGTCCAGATCACCCGGCCCGCCAGTCGCCGCACCCGAAAGCCGATTTCGGACAACACATAACCCATCAGCCCGTTCTGCTCGTAGCAGTAGCCGCCGCGACGGCGGTGAACCAGCTTGTCCGTGAGGGCGGCCGGGCCGAGGTCGTCGACGGGCGTCCCCATCAGCGGATCGAGGTTCTCGAACGGGATCGTGCGCCTGTGAGCGCTCACCAGGGCCTGCAGCGTGTCGAGCTTCGGCTCGGCGACGCCGCGAAAGTCGATGCGGTCGAGATACCCGTTCAGATCCAACGTCATATCGCCATTCTGACCCGAGCGGCCTCGTGCCAAACCCGTCGCATCCTCCTGCTGTTGGCCGGCACGTCTTGGCTTGGTAGCGAAGGCCGCCGAAAGATGCTCCCGGGCCGTGACGAGCGTTTCTCCTGAGCTCGCCGCGACGGCCCCATCGCGACGGTCGAGGCCCTCGACTTCACGTAGCCACGGCCCCTGCCTGGGCAAATGTTCGTTTGTTTTATTCCTGTCAAATATGGGGACCCCGGTACGGACGGGCTGCAGCAACTACCCAGACGAACCGACGGAGCCCTTATGAGTACGAGCACCATGTGGATTGTGATCGCCGTGATCGCGGCGGTCCTCGTGATTGCCCTGATCTTCGCGGCCAACGCGGCGACGCGCCGGCGGCGCGCCCGGCAGGCCGAGGAGATTCGCGAACAAGCCAAGGTCACGACGAGCAGGGCCGAGCGCAGGCAAGCGCTCGCCGATGAAACGGCCGCCAAGGCGCGCGCCGCCCAGGCCGAGGCCGAAGCCAAGGCCGCCGAGGCCGCCAGGCTGCAGGAACGCGCGGCCACCCATCAGAACGACGCCGCCGCGTCACGTGAGGAACTCGAGGACCAATGGACGCGCGCCGACAAGCTGGACCCGAAGACCCGCGCCGAGACGCGTGAGACGCCCGCCAACGGTCACGACGAAGCGGCGACCGAAGCGGAGTCGGTGCAGCAGCACCGCCCATCCACCTGACCCCGGCGGCCGGCCGGCCAGTCCCGGTGGCCCGCCCCCTCAGCGGGCCACCGGGCGCGCCCGGTTATACCAGCTGTAACGCGTCTTCCCGGCATTGGCGGGCGAGCTGCTGCTCGCGCGCGTACAGCATGCCGTAGCTGAATCCGTTCTCCCCCACCGTCGTTCCCGCCGTCAACGCCATCTGCTTGAGCGTCCCCGCGGCGACGACGGTGTCCTGGTGATCACCGAGCAGGCTTTGAATCCGCTTGTAGTGCTTGACCGTTCGCTTGGCCCGCTTGTCCAGAGGCATGCGCAATTCGGCCGCGTAGCGGGCACGCTTGGCCGCCTTGCGCGCCCGATGCAGCGCCGCGTCCGCACCAGCGTCGGAGCCGGATTTCAGCGCCGCGGCCAGCCGCCGATCCGCCTTGCGTTCCGCGCGGCGGGCCCGGCTGCGCAGTGCCTTGGCGGAAATCCGTTGTGCGACGGGCGGTTCGTCGCGCCAACCGCGCAGCACACACAGCAGCGCGCGGTATCGCTCGGCGTCCATGGCCTCAGCCAGGCGGGTGCGTGCGGGAAGCTCGATCGCCTGCAGGTCGGCGCGGATCCGCGATCGCACGGGCCCGAGGATCAGCTCGTCGGGCATGCCGTCCAGCGCCTTGCTGAACCGGCGCTCCTGGACCTCGCAGTCGCGCACGTCGCCGAGCAGCGCCGCCAACCACTTCAGTTCGCCGTCGGCATCGCCGACCTTCGGCTCGTCCAGCAATTTGGCGAACACCCGCAGGGTGCTGCGCAGGCGCCGGATGGCCACACGGGTGTCGTGGACGGGGTCCTCGCCCCCGCCATGGCGCAGGTCCGTGTCGCCGATTTCGATCTCGTCGATTTGAGCGTTGAGATAGTCGATCAACGCTCGACTGGCTGATGAGCGCATCCCACACGGATGCCCGGTAGTCGGCCGCCGCCAAACATGGGCGACAAACATGGGGTTGTCGGTTCGCGAGCGTAACCACAATGCGAAAACGTGACCGAAATATCGCAGTGTGGTTACGGTCGCGGGAAAGAACTACAGCCAGGTGTCCTGGGTCGTCGTGGTGAGGAACGCTTCCAGGTCGTCGCGCCACTGGGCGGGCGTGGTCTTGTCCGGTTCGATGCCGGTGTAGTCCCCGCGGTAGAACAGCAGCGGACGCGGCTTGATCTTAGGGGCCTCCGACAGCGATTGCACGGCACCGAACACCACGAAGTGGTCCCCGCCCTCGTGCACCGACGCCACCGTGCAGTCGATGTAGGCGAGCGACCGGTCGATGATCGGTGATCCCAATTCCGAAGGGTGCCAGTCGATCCCGGCGAACTTGTCGGGCTCCTTCGACCCGAACCGGGCTGACACGTCCTTCTGCTTCTCGGTCAGCACGTTGACGCAGAACCGGCCGCTGGCCTCGATGGCCTTCCAGGACCGCGACACCTTGGTCGGGCAGAACAGCACCAGCGGCGGGTCCAGGGACAGCGCCGCGAAGGACTGGCAGGCGAAGCCGATCGGCACGTCGTCGTGCACGGTGGTGATGATGGTGATCCCGGTGCAGAACTGACCCAGCACCTGGCGGAAGGCCCGCGGATCGATCTGTGCGGCGGACATCGTCTCAGGTTAGCTGCGGAAGCCGACCGTGAAGTCGTGACCCCACAGGCTCACCGCCGTGCTTTCCCTGGCGATCCAGTCGTCGTCGGCCACTTTCCGCCCCTCGCAACCGAACTCGACGTCGAACCCGCTGGGTGTCTTCATGTAAAACGACAACATCAGGTCGTTGACGTGGCGGCCCAGCGTGGCCGACATCGGCACCTTGCGGCGCAGCGCCCGGTCCAGGCACAGGCCCACGTCGTCGGCGTTTTCGACCTCGACCATCAGGTGCACGATGCCGCTGGGCGTCTGCCCCGGCATGAAGGCGAGGCTGTGGTGGCGCGGGTTACACCCCAAGAACCGCAGCCAGACCGGCGCCCCATCGGCGGGCCGGCCCACCACCTGCGGCGGCAGCCGCATGGAGTCGCGCAGCTTGAAGCCCAGCACATCCCGGTAGAAGTGCAGCGTCTCGTCGTCGTCGCGGGTAGTCAGCACCACGTGCCCCAGGCCCTGCTCGGCGGTGACGAACTTGTGCCCATACGGGCTGACGACACGGCGGTGTTCCAGCGCCGCGCCGTGGAAGACCTCGAGGCAATTGCCCGACGGGTCGGAGAACCGGATCATCTCGTCGACCCGACGATCGGCCAGTTCGGCCGCGGTGGCCTCCTTGTACGGGGTGCCCTCCACGTCGAGCCGGTTCCGGATCTCTTGCAGCCCTTCGGCATTGGCGCATTCCCAGCCGGCCTCCGCGAGCCGGTCATGCTCACCCGGGACGATGACCAGCCGCGCCGGGAAATCGTCCATGCGCAGGTAGAGCGCGCCCTCGGTAGTGCCCTTGCCCTCGACCATGCCCAGCACCTTCAGGCCGTACTCGCGCCAGGCCGCCATGTCGGTGGCCTCGATGCGCAGATAGCCCAGCGACCGGATACTCATCGCGCGCCTCCCAGGAAATCAATGGTCAGCTTGTTGAACTCGTCGAACTTCTCCACCTGCGCCCAGTGCCCACATTGCCCGAAAACGTGGAGCTGCGCACGTGGGATGGTCTTCAGCGCCACCAGCGCGCCGTCCAGCGGGTTGACCCGGTCCTCGCGGCCCCAGATCAGCAACACCGGCTGGCGCAGCTGGTACACCTCGCGCCACATCATGCCGAGCTCAAAGTCGGCCCCGGCGAACGACATTCCCATCGCGCGCGTCGCCGTCAGCGATTCCGGCGTGCGAGCCAGCGCGAAGCGTTGATCGATCAGCTCGGGGGTGATCAGTTTCTGGTCGTAGACCATCACCCGCAGGAAGGCCTCGAGGTTCTCGCGGGTGGGCTCGACGGAGAACTTGCCCAACCGTTTGACACCCTCGGTCGGGTCCGGCGCGAACAGGTTCACGCTCAACCCACCGGGGCCCATCAACACCAGGCGCCCGGCCCGGTCGGGGTAGTCGAGGGCGAACCGCACCGCGGTACCGCCGCCCAGCGAATTGCCCACCAGCGGAACGCGTCCCAGGCCCAGCTGGTCGAAGAGCCCCTTGAGGGCGCGGGCGGCGTAGCGGTTGAACTGCCCGTGCTCGGCGCGTTTGTCGGAGTGCCCGTAGCCGGGCTGATCCACGGCCAGCACGTGGAAATGCTCGGCCAGCACCGCGATGTTGCGCGAGAAGTTCGTCCAGCTCGACGCGCCCGGGCCGCCGCCGTGCAGCAGCACCACCGTCTGATCGTTGCCTGTGCCGGCCTCGTGATAGTGCAGCTTCAGCGGCCCGTCCACATCCACCTCGGCGAAGCGCGAGGTGGATTCGAACGTCAACTCCCCCGTAGTTACTGTCATCAGACCATCGTGTCGCCGGGCGGCAGCCCGAACTCGTTGTTCCCGAAGATCACGTAGGCGCGTTCGGGGTCGTTGGCGGCGTGCACCCGGCCGGCGTGCGCGTCGCGCCAAAACCGTTGCACCGGTTGGTCAATGCCCAACGCGGTGGCGCCGGACGCCTCGAACAGCCGGTCGATCGCGGCGATCGAGCGCCCGGTGGCGCGCACCTGGTCGCGGCGCGCGCGGGCCCGCAGCTCGAACGGGATCTCCTTGCCCGCGGCCAGCAGCGCGTACTCGTCGGCGACGTTGCCGGACAGCTGGCGCCACGCCGCGTCGATGTCGCTGGCCGCCTCGGCGATGCGGACCTTGGCGAACGGGTCGTCCTTGGCCTTCTCGCCGGCGAACGCCGCCCGCACCCGCTTGCCCTGGTGCTCGACGTGCGCGTCGTACGCGCCGTAGGCCATGCCGACGATCGGTGCGGAGATGGTGGTGGGATGCATTGTGCCCCAAGGCATCTTGTACACCGGTGCGGTGTTGGTCTCGTATCCCCCGGCGGTGCCGTCGTTCATCGCCTTGTAGGACAGGAACCGGTGCCGGGGCACGAACACGTCCTTGACCACCAAGGTGTTGCTGCCGGTGCCCTTCAGGCCGACGACGTGCCACACGTCGTCGATGCGGTATTCGCTGCGCGGGATGAGGAAGCTGCCGAAGTCCACCGGACGGCCGTCCTTGATCACCGGGCCGCCGACGAACGTCCACGTCGCGTGGTCGCAGCCCGACGACCAGTTCCATGAGCCGTTCACCAGGTAGCCGCCGTCGGTGACCACGCCGGCGCCCATCGGGGCGTACGACGACGAGATCCGCGTCTTGGTGTCGTCGCCCCAGACCTCCTCCTGGGCCTGCTGGTCGAACAGCGCCAGGTGCCAGTTGTGCACGCCGATGATCGAGCTCACCCAGCCGGTCGACCCGCACGCGCTCGCCAGCCGGCGGACGGCCTCGTAGAAGAGCGTGGGATCGCACTGCAGGCCGCCCCACTGCTCGGGCTGCAGCAGGGTGAAGAAGCCGACGTCCTCGAGCTCCTGGACAGTCTCGTCGGGCAACCGGCGCAGGTCCTCCGTCGCCTGAGCGCGCTCCCGAATCCGCGGCAGCAGATCATCGATGGCAGTTAACACCGACTGCGCGTCACGCTGTTGAATGGACGTCACTTACCTAGGCCTCCCGGGAGTACGGACTTACACAGAAGACTAGAACACGTTCCGATTCGTGTCGAGCAGGGTATTCCTGCGGCTGGTAGCGGTATATATCGACTTTTCTGTAACATGTTCTAGTTGTGCGCAAAGGAAGGGACGGGTCTTGACGGAAGCGTTTCCCGACGAGCCGCTGGGTGACCACGTCCTCGAACTGCAGATCGCCGAGGTGATCGCCGAGACCGACGAGGCGCGGTCGCTGGTGTTCGCCGTGCCGGACGCGCCCGGTGATCCGAGCATCCCGCCGGAGCGGCTGCGGTACGCGCCGGGCCAGTTCCTGACGCTGCGCGTGCCGAGCGAGCGCACCGGGTCGGTGGCGCGCTGCTACTCGCTGTGTAGCTCGCCGTTCACCGACGATGCCCTGACCGTCACCGTCAAACGGACCGCGGACGGCTACGCGTCCAACTGGCTGTGCGAGCACGCGCACAAGGGCATGCGCATCCACGTGCTGGCGCCGTCGGGCAACTTCGTGCCCAAGACCCTCGACGACGACTTTTTGCTGATGGCCGCCGGCAGCGGGATCACCCCGATCATGTCGATCTGCAAGTCGGCGCTCGCCGAGGGCAGCGGCCTGGTGACGCTGCTCTACGCCAACCGCGACGACCGCTCGGTGATATTCGCCGAGGCGCTGCGCGAGCTGTCGGCCAAGTATCCCGAGCGGCTCACGGTGCTGCACTGGCTGGAATCGCTGCAGGGCCTGCCCGACGCCGCCTCGCTCGCGAAGCTGGCCGCCCCCTACACCGGTCGGCCCGTATTCATTTGCGGGCCAGGGCCTTTCATGGATGCGGCGCGCGTCGCCCTGGAGGGCCTGAAAGTGCCCGCGGCGCAGGTTCATATCGAGGTGTTCAAGTCGCTGGAGTCCGACCCGTTCGCGGCCGTCAAGATCGAAGACACCGCCGAGGGAGACGAGCCGCCCGCCACCGCGGTGGTCGAGCTGGACGGCGAGACGCACACCGTGTCGTGGCCGCGCAACGCAAAGCTGCTCGACGTCCTGCTCGCCAAGGGTCTCGACGCCCCCTTCTCCTGCCGCGAGGGGCACTGCGGCGCCTGCGCCTGCACCCTGCGCGGCGGCAAGGTCAACATGGAGGTCAACGACGTCCTGGAGCAGCAGGACCTCGACGACGGCCTGATTCTGGCCTGTCAATCTCGCCCCGAATCTGATTCGGTAGAAGTCACCTACGACGAGTAGTCGCGTAGCGAACCGGAAAGGGGGCGCCGATGAAGGGACTGTTACCGGGATTTGCGGTCGTCGCGGCAGCGCTGGCGGCCCTGCCGAGCCCGGTGGCTTCGGCCGCGAGCAACGAGGCCACCTCCCTGTTCCCGCTGGACGGGCCGAACCAGCTGGAGACGCACGCCTTCCTCAATTGCGTCAGGGCGGACGGCCACTGCGACTTCACCGTCGGGGCCGACACCCGCACGCCCGACGGCGTCACCGGATTCCCGCCCGGCCTGTGGGCCCGCCAGACCACCGAGGTTCGCTCGCCGAATCGGCTGGCCTACCTCGATACGCACGCCAACGGGCAGTTCGAACGGGTGCACAAGGCGATGGGCTCCGACGAGATCACCACCGTCTACTTCGGCGAGGGACCGCCGGACAAGTACCAGACGTCCGGCCGCATCGACTCCGCCGATTGGCAGACGGGCCAATCCAAGACCGACATCAGCGTGATCCTGTGCACCCACATCCAGGTGGTCTACGGCGGGGTCAACATCACCTCGCCCAGCACCTGCGCGCAGACGACTTTTTCTTGATCGCCGAGCCTGTAAATCCGCAGGGAAAGTGCGAGTAGGGGCCTGCGAAATTACCGGCTCGACGAAGGTTGCCAACCTCTGGCGAGCAGCGCCCGCCTGACGCGCTCGATGACATCGTCGGGCTTGTCCTCGGCGATCACGCGAATAATCACCCAGCCCATTTCTGTGAGCTTTCGTAGTCGCCGCTGGTCATTTACGTACCGACGGCGATCGCTGCGGTGCTGGTCACCGTCATACTCGGCGGCCACGCCGAACTCTGGCCAGCCCATGTCGAGCATGGCGAAATACTCGTAGCCCTGGACCACCGGTATCTGGGTGATCGGCGTGGGAAAGCCCGCGTCGATGAGCAACAGCCGCAGCCAGGTTTCCTTCGGCGAAGCGGCGCCGCCGTCGACCAAGGGCAGCGCGGACCGCAGCCGTCGTAGCCCGCGGGCACCGGGGTATCGCTTCGCAAGCAGCAGCACATCTTCCGTCGAAAACGGCGTCGCGCGCATCAACGCGTCTAGGCGCGCGACCGCCTGCCCGCGCGACAGATACCGGCCCAAGTCGTAGGCCGTTCGCGCAAGGGTGGTGACCGGCAACCCCGCGACGCGGGTGACTTCGTCGTCGGCCAGCGACTGCTCACGCGCGAGTATCCCTTTCGGCGGCCGCGTGTTCGACCAGACCAACTCGACGGGGATGTCGGCGTCAACCCACCCCGCGCCATGCAACGCCGACGCCGCGACACCCGCCACAATCGCCTGGCGCCGCGACCACAACCAAGCGCCTTCTGTCCTGCGCCGCAGCGAAAGTGGTTGGGCCCGTTCGGCATACACTCCCGAGTAGATCGGCTCATACCAACGTTGCAGTTCGTGCCGCGTCACAACTCCCAGCGCGACGGCTTCGCTACCTATCAACACCCCAGCCATGGCCGAATAGTGGCCCACGGCACCGACAACTCCCCGAGCCTGTAAACCCGCAGACAAACTGCGAGTGAGGGTCTGCAGGATTACAGGCTCGACGAAATGGACACCCTAGCGAGGCAGGCCGAGCAGCCGCTCCGCGGCGACGGTGAGCAGGATCTGCTCGGTGCCGCCGGCGATGGTCAGGCAGCGGGTGTTGAGGAAGTCGAAGACCGCTTGGTTGCGGACGAGGCCGCCGCCCTCCGCGACGTCCATCGCGTACTCGGCCAGCGCCTGCCGGTAGCGGACGCCGATGAGCTTGCGCACGCTGGACTGCGCGCCCGGGTCCTGGCCGCCCACGGCCAGCTGGGCGATGCGCTGGTCCAACAGCGCGCCGGTCTGGGCGGTGACGATCAACCGGCCCAGCCGATCTTGCTGGGAAGCGTCGAGGTCGATCTCCGCCAGCACCCTGAGCAGCTCTTCCATCGGGTTGCCCAGCGCGGTCCCGGAGGCCATCGCGATCCGCTCGTTGGCCAGCGTGGTGCGGGCCAGCCGCCAGCCGTCGTTGACCGTGCCGACCACCATCTCGTCGGGCACGAACACGCCGTCCAGGAAGACCTCGTTGAACAGCGCGTTGCCGGTGATCTCGCGCAGCGGCCGGATCTCGATGCCGGGCGATCTCATGTCCACCAGGAAGTAGCTGATGCCCTTGTGCTTCGGGGCGTCAGGATCGGTGCGCGCCAGGCACACACCCCACCGCGCCTTGTGCGCGGCCGACGTCCACACCTTCTGCCCGGTGAGCAGCCAGCCGCCGCCTTGGGAATCTGGTGCCCGCACGGCCTTGGTGCGTAACGACGCCAGGTCGGAGCCGGCACCCGGCTCGGAAAACAGTTGACACCAAAGGAATTCGCCGCGCAGGGTGGCCGGCACGAAGCGCTCGACCTGTTCGGGCGTGCCGTGCTCGAGGATCGTCGGCGCCGCCCACCAGCCGATCACCAGGTCGGGGCGCACCACCCCGGCCGCCGCCATCTCCTGGTCGATCAAAAGCTGCTCAGCCGGCGACGCGCCGCGGCCGTACGGGGGAGGCCAGTGCGGCGCCTGCAGTCCGGCCTCGGCCAGGGCCACCTGGCGCTGGTCTTCCGGCAGCGCGGCGACCTCGGCCACGGCCGCGGCGATCTCGGCCCGCTGGTCCTCGACGTCGCTGAGGTCGATACCCAGCCGGCGCCGCACACCGGCCTGGGTCAGTTCGGTGATGCGCCGCAACCAGCGCTCGGCGCCCCCGAGGAAGCGCCCGACGGCGTGCGCGCGGCGCAGGTATAGATGCGCGTCGTGCTCCCAGGTGCACCCGATGCCGCCGAGCACCTGGATGCAGTCCTTGACGTTTGCCTTCGCCGCGGCGATGCAAGTGCTCGCGGCCAGGGCCGCCGCGATCGAGAACTGGGCTTCGTCGGATTCGGCGGCGGCCCGGGCGGCGTCGGCGGCCGCGACCTCGGCCTGCTCGGCGCGGCACAGCATCTCGGCGCAGAGGTGCTTGACGGCCTGGAAGCTGCCGATCGGCTTGCCGAACTGCTCGCGCACCTTGGCGTAGGCGACCGCGGTCTCCAGCGACCATCGGGTGACGCCGGCGGCCTCGGCGGCCAGGACGGTCGCGGCCAGTTCCTCGACCCGCTGCCCCGGATCCGCGATGGCGGTGGCCGGCGCCGACGTCAGCACCACCCGGGCCAGCGGGACGGAGAAGTCGGCGGCCGGCAGCGGTTCCAGTTGCACGCCCTGGCCCCCGGTGTCGACGAGCAGCCAGTTCCCGTCGGCGGGCAGGAGCACGACGGCGCCCTCCGCGGCGCCCAGCACCCACGGCAGGGTGCCCGACGCCCGCGAGCCGTCGTACCGGACGTCACCCTCCAGCGCCACGCCGGCGAAGCGCTCCCCGGCGGCCAGCGCGGCCAGCAATTCGGGGTCGTCGATGACGAGTGTGGCCAGGGCCGTGGTCGCAACCGGCCCGGCGACCAGCGCCTTGGCCGCTTCCTCGAGCATCGCGCACAGGTCCTCGACGCTGCCGCCCGCCCCGCCGCGGTCCTCCGGAATCGCCACCCCGAACAGCCCCAGGTCGGCCAGGCGCGCGAAGACCGGCCGCCACGCGTCGGGGTTGCCCTGCTCGACCTCGCGGATCGCCGCCGTGCCGCCCGGTCCCGACGTCGAATTGCGCGCCCAGTCGCGCACCAGCGCACGCGCGGCGAACTGCTCGTCGGTGACGGTCGCTACCACCCTCTGGTCCTCCGCATGCCTGGTTCTCCGAGGAAGGGCCACTTTGACTCTTGAAAGCCCACTAGAACGTGTTCTAATAGTGCCAGCGATCGAGCGTCAAGTCGAACGCCATTACAGCAGTACACGTGGTTGTGCTTGCTGCGGGGAGGTGGGAAATTTACGCCCAGCATGCGTATCGTTTGCGAACGAGCCACCCGAAAAAGGAGCACGCCCCCAAATGTCGTCAGCGAACCCGAACTCGGCCGAGGTTTCTGACTCGCAGCCGCGCGAGGTCATGAACGTGGCGGTACTGGCTGAGTCGGAGCTTGGCTCGGAGGCGCAACGGGAACGCCGCAAGCGGATCCTGGACGCCACCATGGCCATCGCGTCCAAGGGTGGCTACGAAGCGGTCCAGATGCGGGCGGTGGCCGACCGGGCCGACGTGGCGGTGGGCACGCTGTACCGGTATTTCCCGTCGAAGGTGCATTTGCTGGTGTCGGCCCTGGGCCGGGAGTTTGGCCGGATCGACGCGAAAACCGACCGCTCCGCAATGGCCGGCGGCACCCCGTTTCAGCGGCTGAACTTCATGGTCGGCAAGCTCAATCGCGCGATGCAGCGCAACCCGCTGCTCACCGAGGCGATGACGCGCGCCTACGTCTTCGCCGACGCCTCGGCGGCCAGCGAGGTCGACCAGGTCGAAAAGCTCATCGACAGCATGTTCGCGCGGGCGATGTCCGACGGCGAGCCGACCGAGGACCAATACCACATCGCCCGCGTGATCTCGGACGTGTGGTTGTCGAACCTGCTCGCCTGGCTCACCCGCCGGGCCTCGGCGACCGATGTCAGCAAACGGCTGGACCTGGCCGTGCGGCTATTGCTCGGCGAACACCAGCCCGGCTAAGCCGGCGGCCCCGCGGTGCGGCCCCGGATCAGCTCGGTCTCCAGCAGCTCAACGACCGGTAGGCCCGAGCGTGGCGGCTTCAGCAGCAGTTCGCCCGCCCGGTGCCCCTTGCGCAGGCTGGGCTGCGCCACCGTGGTCAAGCCGCGGCCGATCGCCTCGGGCACACCGTCGAACCCGGTGACACTCATCTGACCCGGCACGTAAATGCCATGCGCGCGAAGATAATCCATGGCGGACAGGGCCAGCATGTCCGCCGTGCACATCAGCGCGGTGATCCGCGGATTGGCCTCCAGCGCGGCCTTGGCGGCGGCGCCACCCGATTCGGGTAGGTGCTCGTAGCTCTCCACGACGGTCAGCGAATCCGGGTCGAGGCCGGCGGCCGTCATCGCCTCCCACACGCCGACGATCCGTTCGCGCTGGACGTCGAAGGCCGGCGACTGCAACCGTTCGGCGTCCACCAGGCCCTGCCGGTGGTCCCGGCCCAGCCGCATGGTCAGCAAACCGATCTCGCGGTGCCCGAGCCCGAGCACGTAGTCGGCCAGCTCGCGCATCGCCGCCCGGTCGTCGATGCCGACCCGGGACACTTCCGCCAGGTCCTTGGGCTGGTCGACCACCACGACGGGCAGGCGCCGCTGCAGCACTACCTCCAGGTACGGGTCGTCGTTGCAGGCCGAATACACCACGAAGCCGTCGACGCCGGCCCCGAGCACCGCGGCCGTCCCGTCCTCGAGGCTGCGGCTCGCGCCGACGGCGACCAGGAGCAGACCCTGCCCGAGCTCCTCGCACGACTGCGCCACGCCCGCAACGAAATCCCGCGCGGCCGGATCGGAAAAGAAATAGGTCAGGGGTTCGGCCATCACCAAACCGACCGCGCCGGCCTTGCGCGTCCGCAACGATCGCGCCACGGGGTCGGGCCCCGGGTAGCCCAGCCGCTTCGCGGTCGCGAGCACCCGTTCGCGTAGGTCGGCGGAGAGCTGATCCGGGCGGTTGAAGGCGTTGGAGATCGTGGTGCGCGAAACCTTCAGTTCGTCCGCCAACGACGCCAGCGTCGCACGCCGGCGCGGGGTGGGACTCCTCACTTCGGTGACGCTACAGCGGGTCACGGGTGCGGCACCCGAAGTGGCGCTGCGCCACTTTCTAATGGAAACCATTTTCATTAGTATTATGGGTCGGCCGCGGCGGGAGAGGACAGAAATGGCAGTCACCATGGGGCGTCGGCTCTGCGCCGTCCTGATCGCCGTGGCCGGCTTGACGGCGCTGACCGGGTGCGCCGGTTCGGCACGCCTGCATGCGGCGACGGTGGTGGCGTCCACCGACGTGTGGGGCAGCGTGGCCAGCGCCGTCACCGGTCACCACGTCGCCGTCAAGTCCATCCTGACCGGCTCCGACACCGATCCCCACTCGTACGCGGCCAGCCCCTCGGACGCCGCCGCGATCACCGACGCCGCGCTGGTCGTCTACAACGGGGGCGGCTACGACCCCTGGGTGGACCAGGTGCTGGACCGCCATCCGGGCATCAGATCGGTCGACGCCTATTCATTCGTCCCCGCGGGCGGCGGCGACGGCCGGGCACCCAACGAACACGTCTTTTACGACCTGGGCGTCGCCAAGTCGGTGGCGTCCTCGATCGCCGATCGGATGGCCGTCATCGACCCGGCCAACGCCGACGACTACCGGGCCAACGCGGCCGCGTTCGGCCGCGCCGCCGACGCGATCGCCAACTCCGAGCACGCCATCGCCGGCGCGTATCCCGACGCCGGGGTCATCGCAACCGAGCCCGACGTGGACTACCTGCTGGCCGCGGCGGGCCTGGTGAATCGCACGCCGGCCGCGTTCGCCGCGGCCAGCGAGAACGAAACCGATCCGTCGCCGGCCGACATGGCGAAGGTGCTCGACATGATCAAGCGCCGGCAGGTCTCCGCGGTGCTGATCAACCCGCAGACGTCCGGCTCCGCGGTGAACGGCCTGCAGGACGCCGCGCGCCGCGCCGGGGTGCCGGTCACCGAGGTGCGCGAGACGCTGCCCGACGGCACCGACTACCTGACGTGGCAGCGCAACACGGTCAACCAACTGCTGGCCGCGCTGCGGTCGAGCCGATAAGCCCCGCTGTGAGCGTCGAAGCGGTCCGGGCCGTCGACCGCCATGCCCACACCGTCTCGCTGCGCGGGGCGCGGCTGGCGTTCGGCGACCGCGTCCTGTGGGACCACCTCGACCTGTCGGTGCGGCCGGGCGAGTTCATCGCCGTGCTGGGCCCCAACGGCAGCGGCAAGACGTCGTTGCTCAGGGTCCTGCTCGGGCAGCTGCCGCTGAGCGGCGGCGTCGCGTTGGTCGACGGCAGGCCGACCACATCCGGCAGCGGCAGCATCGGTTATGTGCCGCAACACCGTCCGCTCGACCGCGACGTGATGCTGCGCGGCCGCGACCTGGTTCGCCTCGGCATCGACGGACGGCGCTGGGGCGCCGCGCCGCTGCGATCCGCCGAGCGGGCCCGCCGCCGCGCCGCCGTGTCCGAGGCGCTGCGTCAGGTCAACGGCGAACACCTGGCCGGCGTGCGGGTCGGCGTCATGTCGGGCGGCGAGCTGCAGCGGGTGCGCATCGCCCAGGCGCTGGTCAGCGACCCGATGCTGCTGCTGTGCGACGAGCCGCTGCTGACCCTGGACCCGGCGAACAGGAGGCTGGTGTCGGCGCTCATCGACCGGCGCCGCCGCGAGGCCGGAACCACCGTCATCGTCGTCACCCACGAGATCAACACGATCCTGCCGTACGTGGACCGGGTGCTCTATCTCGTCGACGGCCGCTTCCAGATCGGGACCGTCGAGCAGGTGATGAACAGCCAGACGCTCTCGGCGCTGTACCGCGCCGACATTCAGGTGGTGAAGGTCCGGGACGGCTACGTGGTGGTGGGCGAGCCGGACGACGGGTGCGGCGGATGAACCGCCGGCTCGCCGACGTGCTGCACCATCTGTTCTCCTTTGACATCACCGCCGACCTGCTGCGCCACGACTTCGTCCAGCAGGCGCTGGCGGCGGGCGCGCTTTTGGGGCTGGTGGCCGGGCTGATCGGGCCGTTCATCGTGATGCGCCAGATGTCGTTCGCCGTGCACGGGTCCAGCGAATTGTCTTTGACGGGAGCGGCTTTCGCGCTGCTGGTCGGGTTCGAGGTCGGGGCGGGGGCGTTGATCGGCAGCGCCCTGGCGGCGGCGCTGTTCGGCATTCTGGGCCAGCGGGCCCGGGAGCGCGATTCGGTGATCGGCGTGGTCCTGGCGTTCGGGATGGGCCTCGCGGTGCTGTTCATTCACCTCTACCCGGGACGGACGGGCACCGCCTTCGCGCTGTTGACGGGCCAGATCGTCGGCGTCGGCTACACCGGCCTGACCATGCTGGCGCTGGTGTGCCTGCTGGTGGTCGCCGTGCTGGGGACGTGCTATCGCCCGCTGTTGTTCGCCACCGTCGACCCCGACGTCGCGGCCGCGCGCGGTGTCCCGGTGCGCGTGCTGGGCATCGTGTTCGCCGCGCTGGTCGGTGTGGTGGCCGCGCAGGCCGTGCAGATCGTCGGGGCGCTGCTGGTGATGTCGTTGCTGATCACGCCGGCGGCCGCGGCGGCCCGGGTGATCGCCTCACCGGCCGCGGCGATCGTGGCCTCGGTGGCCTTCGCCGAAGTCGCCGCGGTCGGGGGCATCGTGCTGTCGCTGGCGCCCGGCGTTCCGGTGTCGGTGTTCGTCGCGACGATTTCCTTTGTCATCTACCTGTTTTGTTGGTTCCTCGGGCGACGCCGCGAGGCCGCCGCCTAGCGTCGGAATAAGCTGGGCGGGTGGCCTGTATCGACCTCAACGCCGACCTGGGCGAGGGCTTCGGTGTCTGGCGCCTGGGCGACGACGACGCCATGCTCGGCATCGTCAGCAGCGCCAACGTGGCCTGCGGATTCCACGCCGGCGACCCCGCCGGCCTGTTGCGGGTCTGCCGGTCGGCGGCAGGGCGCGGCGTGCGCATCGGCGCCCAGGTGAGCTACCGCGACCTGGCCGGGTTCGGGCGTCGTTTCATCGACGTCGCCCCCGACGACCTGGTCGCCGACGTCGTGTATCAGATCGGCGCGTTGCAGGCGATCGCGCATGCGGCCGGCTCGGCGGTGTCCTACGTCAAACCCCATGGCGCGCTGTACAACACGATCGTGACCAACCGCGAACAGGCGGCGGCGGTCGCGGCGGCGGTGCACCTGGTGGACCCCGCGCTGCCGGTGCTGGGCATGGCGGGTTCGGCGTTTTTCGACGAGGCCGATCGGGTCGGCTTGCGCACGGTGGCGGAGGCGTTCGCCGACCGCGCCTACCGGCCCGACGGGCAACTGGTCTCCCGGCGCGAACCCGGCGCGGTGCTGCACGACCCGGCGGCGATCGGCGAGCGGGTGGTGACGATGGTGACCTCGGGGCGGGTCACCGCGATCGACGGCACACAAATCCCCGTCGGCGTGGAATCGGTTTGCGTGCACGGTGATTCGCCGGGGGCGGTGCAGATCGCGGCCGCGGTGCGCGATCGGCTGACGGCCGCCGGCATCGAGCCGCGGGCGTTCTGCTGATGCGCGCCAAGCTCGGCCGCCCCGATCTGGCGCACTACGCGGACCGCTTCGACATGCCCGCCGCCGAGCCCGACGCGCCGCTTTCGGCGACCTGGATGGGTGTGGCGACGCTGCTGCTCGACGACGGGTCGTCCGCGCTGCTGACCGACGGCTACTTCTCACGTCCCAGCCTGGCGCGGGTGGCGGCCGGCAAGGTGTCGCCGTCACCGGCCCGCGTGGACGGCTGCCTGGCCCGCGCCAAGGTGTCCCGGCTGGAGGGCGTGATCCCGGTGCACACACACATCGACCACGTGCTGGACTCCGCGCTGGTCGCCGACCGAACCGGCGCGCGGCTGGTCGGCGGCGAGTCGGCCGCCAACGTCGGGCGCGGATACGGGCTGGCCGAGGACCGCATCATCGTCGCTACGTCGGGCCAGCCAATTCGGTTGGGCGCCTTCGACGTAACGCTGGTGGAATCGCACCACTGCCCGCCGGACCGGTTCCCCGGGACGATCGACGCGCCGGTGACCCCGCCGGTGCGGGCGTCGGCCTACCGCTGCGGTGAGGCCTGGTCGACGCTGGCGCACCATCGCCCGTCGGACCGCCGGCTGCTGATCCAGGGCAGCGCGGGTTTCGTCAAGGGTGCGCTGTCCGGGCAGCGCGCCGACGCGGCCTACCTGTCGGTCGGGCAGCTGGGCCTGCGGCCGCGCTCTTACATCGTCGACTACTGGGCCGAGACCGTGCGCGCCGTGGGTGCGCGCCGGGTGGTCCTGATCCATTGGGACGACTTCTTCAGCCCGTTGTCAAAACCCTTGAAGGCCTTGCCCTATGCGGGCGACGACCTGGACGTGTCGATCCGCGTCCTGGACGAGCTCGCCGCACAGGACGGCGTTTCGCTGCACATGCCGACGGTGTGGCAGCGCGAAGACCCCTGGGCCTAGCGAACCCTGCCCGTTTCCGGC
This sequence comes from Mycobacterium sp. 1554424.7, assembly GCF_001665295.1. Classification (GTDB taxonomy): domain Bacteria; phylum Actinomycetota; class Actinomycetes; order Mycobacteriales; family Mycobacteriaceae; genus Mycobacterium. Next base: position 28,183 of record NZ_LZSE01000112.1, read on the forward strand.
ATCGCGGCCAGGTAGAGGACGAAGCCGGCTCCCGCGACCGCGCCGAGTGACGCGAACGCCGCTCCGTATCCGGCGGCGACGACGATGCCGCCGGCGACGAAGTTCGACAACGCCGCGCCGATGCCCCACGCGGTGGTGATCGCCCCCAGGCTGACGTTGAACCGGCCGGTTCCGTGGGTGACGTCCTGGACGACGAGCGGGAACAGCGCCCCGAATATCCCGGCCCCGACGCCGTCGAGCAGCTGCACCCCGACGAGCCAGTACGAGTTGTCCCACAGCGGATACAGGAAGGCGCGAACGGTCAGGACGGCGAACCCGACCAAGAAGATGGGCTTTCGCCCCCAGACGTCGGCTTTGGTGCCGACGACGTATGCGACCGGAACCATGACGACCTGCGCGGCGACTATGCACGCCGACATCAGCGCGGTCCCAACGGCCTTGTTGTGCAACGCCAATTCCTGGCCGACCAGCGGCAGCAGAGCCGCGTTGGCGAAGTGGAACATGAAGACCGCGGCGGCGAAGATCATCAGCGTGCGGTTGCGCAATAGCACCGCGAATCCGGACGGCTGCCCGTGCCGCTCTCCGATGGCCTTGTCCATGCCGCGCGCCATGTCGTTGTCGATCGCGTCGCGCGGGACCCGCAGCGTCGCCACGACGCTTAGCGCCGCCATCCCGGCCAACAGCCAGAACACCACCACCGGACCGAAGAAGTAGGCGAGCCCACCGGCGGCGGCGGCCGCCGAGGCGGTGCCGGCATGCCGGAACGATTCGTTGCGCCCAACCCGGCGGGAGAACAATCGCGGACCGACGATGCCCAGAGTGATCGCGGCGATCGCCGGGTTGAAGATCGACCCGGCGATCCCGGTGACGGCTTGCAGGAACGAGATCGTGTAGAAACCGGGCAGCAACGGCATCGCCAACGCGGCGACCGCGACCGCCACGGCACCAATGATGACCAGCGCCCGCTTTGCGGTTGTCTTGTCGACCAAGGCGCCGACGGGCGTCTGTGCGACGACTCCGGCGATACCGCCGACGGCCATGACGAACCCGATCGAGGCCTGGTCCCAGTGATGAGTCAGCAAGAGGTATATCGACAGGTACGGGCCCAAGCCATCGCGAACATCGGCCAGCGAGAAGGCCAGTAGATCCAGCGCATGCGCCGTTCGTCGCGGAAGAGCCACAACGGCATTCGGCTGCGTCATCGGATTCCAGTCTCCCCGGTGCCTGGAAGCGTCCGACGTAGGCTAACCGATCTGCGCGTTGCTCGCCGCCCGCAGGGGCATGTAGCATCCGTTCCGCAGCGCAATTGAGATGCGGCAGCATCGTCGACCCGGTTGCCGACAATGTCGCGGCACGAAAACCTTTGAATGCGAAGCGATTTAAAACCTTGACCCTGACCGCCGCGCTGTTGTTGCTTGCTGCCGTGCTGGTGTTCGCGGTTGCCCGTCCCAGGGGTTGGCCGGAGGCGGTGGCGGCGGTCCCGGCGGCGCTCATCCTGATCGCGGTCGGCGCGATCTCGGTGCGTCAGGCGGCCCAGGAGGTGGCCGGGCTGTCCGGGGTGGTCGCCTTCCTGGGCGCGGTCCTGGTGCTGGCCAAGCTGTGCGATGACGAGGGGTTGTTCGACGCGGCGGGCGCGGCGATCGCGCGGGGGCGCGTGTCGTCGGGCGGCTTGCTGCGGCGGGTGTTCGTGGTCGCCTCCCTGATCACCGCCGTGCTGAGCCTGGACGCCGCGGTGGTGCTGCTGACCCCGGTGGTGCTGGCCGCGGTGCGCCGGCTGCGCACCCCGCCGCGGCCCTACGCGTACGCCACCGCCCACCTGGCCAACGGCGCCTCTCTGCTGCTGCCGGTCTCGAACCTGACCAACCTGTTGGCGTTTCATACCGCCAACGTCTCATTCTCCAGGTTCACCGTGCTGATGGCGTTGCCGTGGCTGGGCGCGGTGGCGACGATCTACGCGATCTTCCGCTGGTTTTTCCGGGCCGACCTGCGCGTCCAGCCCGACGCCGGGGAAGTCGGGCCCGCACCGCGCCCGCCGGTATTCGTGTTGGTGGTCGTCGGGCTGACGCTCGCCGGGTTCGCCGTCGGCCAGTCGATCGGGGTGGCGCCGGCGTGGGTGGCGCTCGTCGGCGCCGCGGTGCTGGCGGTGCGCAGCCTGAGCCGTGGACACACCTCCGTGGCCGAGATCGCGCGCTCGGTGCACGTCTCGTTCCTGGTGTTCGTGCTGGCGCTGGGCGTCGTGGTGCGGGCGGTCATGCTCAACGGCATGGACCGCGCGATGTCCGCCGTGCTGCCCTCCGGTTCGGGATTGCCCGCGCTGCTCGCGATCGCCGCGATAGCCGCCGTGCTGGCCAACGTCGTCAACAACCTGCCCGCCACGCTGGTGCTGCTGCCGTTGGTCGCGCCCGGCGGTCCGGTGGCGATTCTGGCGGTCCTGATCGGGGTCAACGTCGGCCCCAACCTGACCTACGTGGGTTCGCTGTCGAACCTGTTGTGGCGCCGCGTGTTACGCAGCAACGACGTCGATGCCGGCGTCGGCGAATACACGCGCCTCGGGCTGTGCACGGTGCCGACGGCGCTGGTGGTGGCGGTGGTCGCGCTGTGGGCGTCCGTGCGGCTGGTGGGCGTCTGAGGCGCGCGCGCCGTTCAGCCGACCGCCTCCCTGAACTCCACGCCCTGTTGCAGCGCCTGCGCGGCTTCGGCGATGTCGAGGACGGGATAGATCTGGTAGTCGAGGATGGTGGCGAATTGGCTTGTGGTCTCGACCAAATCGGCGGGGTTGTCGGTCTCCACCACGGCGAAACCGCCGCCGCCGTCGACGCGGCCGACGAACTGGTGATACGTGGTCGTCTGCGGCGGCGACCACTTCGCGTAGGCGGCCAACCCGCGTCGCAAGCTTTCGTCGTTCTCCGCGGCCGTGCCGTTCATACGGTAGGTCCAAGACACTACGTACTTCATTGCTGACTCCTTGCCGTTTCGTTGGCATCGACGGGGTGAGGGGTGCCCGCCCGAATTCGGGCGTGGATTGGTGCGGCGGCGACGACCGTGAAAGGCGTTGCCAGCGGGAAGCTCTCGCCGAGGGACTCGATCTCGGCGGCGCGGATGATGGTGGCCAGCGCGAGCGTGGCCTCCAGCATGGCGAAGTGATCACCGACGCACGAGCGTGGCCCGCCACCGAACGGCAGGTACTGCCAACGGCTACGCCCCTTCGAGCGCTCGGGCAGGAAGCGGTCGGGGTCGAATTTCGTCGGATCTTCCCAGAGCGCCGGGTCGCGATGCATCGCGTAGAAGCTGACCAGCGCAATGGTTCCGGCCTCCACGCGGTAACCATCGACCACGATGTCGCGGGTCGGCGAGCGCATCGTTCCCGCACCGGGCGGGCACAACCGCAGCGCCTCGTGCAGTACCCGCACGGTGAGCGGGAGTTCGGGAACGTCGTCCGGGGTCAGCGTCCGCTCGCCCAGTGCGGCGACCTCGGCCCGGACGCGCCGTTGGAGGTCGCGGTGGTGCCCCAACGACCACAGCGCGTAGGTCAGGGTTGTCGAGGTGGTGTCGTGGCCGGCGAGCATGAACAGCACCAGCTCGTGGCAGATCTCGTCGTCGGTCAGCGGCCGGCCGGTCTCGGGGTCGGTCGCCTCGATCAGGGCCCGCACCAACGGCGCATCGCGGTCCGGGTCGGTGCGCACCGCGCGCAGTATTTCGACGGCCAGCCGGTGCAGCTTGTCATTGGCCCGACGGGCGGCGCGCTGGCCTCCGGTCGGTAGCCACCGCGGCGGGTTTACCGGCCGCGCACCGCGGTCGGTCACCCAGGCCAACGATGTACGCAAGGCGTCGCCCACCTCGTCGAGGCGCTCGTCGAGGTCCAACCCGAACACCGAGCGCCCCAGGGCCCGCAGGGTCAGCTTGCGGCACTCGGTGTCCAGGTCCACGACCGCGGCATCGCGCCAGGAGTCGGCGACAGTCTGTGCGGCCGCGGCCATGTGACCCGAATAGCGGGGCACGTGACGCTTGGTGAACATCGGCTGCAGCGCGCGTCGCCGCGGCAACCAGCGCTCGTGCGGAAGGTTGAGCAGGTTGCCTCCCATCAGCGCCCGCATCTCGACCATGGGTCGCGCCCGTCCACGGTCGGCGACCTCGTCGCTGCGCCCCAGGAGATCGCGTGCGCCCTGCGGGGAGGAAATCAGCACCACTTGCGGCACCAACCACTTCGGCCCCAGCACGACCCGGGTGACCGGGCCGCCGACGTCCGCCAACGCCTGCAAGCCGTCTATCAGCGACCGCACGGCTTTCACCCGCTCGCGATACGGCAGCGGATTCTTGGGCGCCAGCGCCAGCCCGTTGGCTTCCTGCTCGAGCACTTCGACCATGCCAACTCCTTTGTTTGCAGGCAAGGTACGGCCGACTTTCGTCGACATGCACGAGTAGTCGGCTACTCCAATTCGGCGCCGACGCGTTAACTCAGCTTGATCCGCCGGGTCCCGATCGGATGATCGACGCGAGTTCCTCACGTGATTGGGCGCCCACCCGCTGGCAGGCCCGGTAGATGTGCCCCTCCACGGTGCGCACGGACATCACCAGCTTCTCCGCGATCTGGCGGTTGGACAGACCGGCGACGACGAGTTCGACGACATCGCGCTGGCGCCCCGACAACTTGAGGCCCTCCGGGGTGCGCAGGGCCGGTGTGCACAGACCACCGCATTCATCGGCCAGTTCCCTGGCCAAAGCCGCGGCATAGAGCGCCCGCTTGTGCTGCTGGCTTGCGGCGAACGCGACGGACGACTGCGCCGCGGCGTCGGCGGCCGCGGCCTTGTCGCCGATCCCGCGGTAGGCCGCCGAGGCCGCCAGCAGGCCATCGCCGTCGCCGCCGAGCAGAGCCTTCGCATGCAACGCGACAGCGTCGGCCAGCGGCAGCGACAGCGCCTCGGCGAGCTCCCGGGCCCGCGCCGCCCCCGACACGTTGCCCCACTGCGCCGCGGCCTGGATGCACGCCAGCTCGTGGGTGGGCTGGCCGCGGTCGCGGGCGAGCCGTGCCGCTTCCTGCACGTTGGCGACGGCCTCGCTCAGGCGGCCGCTTGCCGCCATCGCCCACCCTTCGGCCAGCGACAAGGCGGTGTGCATGAACAGGTAGTCGGCGGGCACCGCCGAGCGCGCCCCGGCCGCCGCGTCGTTCGCTTCGCCGGCCTGGCCGAGCTTGGCGTGCGCTTCGGCCAGCGCGAAATAGCTCGCAGCACGCAAACCCGTTGTGACGGCGTGTATTTGGACTCCCGCCACCGCTTCGTGCACCAGCCGGACCGCGTCGGTGACGGCGCCGCGGACCAGGTTGGCGTTGCCGAGCAGCAGGGCCAGGTTCGCGTATGCGAGGCCGGGAACGTCCCGGGCCGAGTCGGCCAATTGCCTTGCCGTGCTGACGAATTCGTCGATGCGCCCGGTCAGTCGGCAGGCCCGGCCGTACACGGCGCCGAACCAGAACCGCAACGGCGACGCCTGAAACGACGTGGTCGCGCGCCGCAGTGCCTGCTCGGCGACGGTGGAGAGGTCGTCGACCTCACCCAATGCCCCCATGGCCATGATCAACGCGAGCGAGGCGAGCAGGGCGTGCAGGTCCGGCAGGGCGCCGAAAGCCAGGGCGTCCCTGGCCCTTTCCACTGCGAGTTGGCAGCGCGCCGATATCGCGTCCAGGCAGGCCTGCACCGCCAGGCGCTCGGCGGCCTGCGCCTCGGTCTCCGGGCCCGCGGCAAGGCCATCGAGGATCACCGACGCGTCGGCGGGCCTGGCGAGGATCCACATCAGGTTGATCGCCCGTATCGTCGCCCAGTGGTGACCATCGGGGCCGTCGACCAATTCGCGCAGCGCCGCCTCGGCCTGCTCGCCGCTTCCGAGCAGCACCAGGTTCATTGCCCGCACCCCGGCCGCCCCGGGCGCCCCCGCCCGCGCGGCGGCGGTCGCGAACCGGTCGGCCAGGTCCAGGTCGAGCAGCGTCATGGCGTGTCGCGCCGATTCCAGATACAACTCGGGTTCGGGATCCAGATCCGATTCGAGGTGCAGCAGCGCCCGGCGCACGGTGGCCTGCATGTCGGTGTCGGCGTTTTCCGCCAACCGCCTGGCGAGCCTGCCCCGGATCGACGACAAATACATCTCCCCGGCGCTCGCACGGCGCAGCTCACCGAACAGCGGATGCGCCAGCCGGGCCATCAAACCGCCGGCGGTGCGTTCGACGCTTACCAGCCCCATGCTTTCGGCGACCGCCAGGTCGCGGCGGGGCACCAGGTCGCACAGCGCATCGACGGCGAGTGGCTCGCACTGCGACAGCACGTCGATCACCAGCGCCAGATCCGGGCTCAGCCGTCCCAGCTGGCGGCCCACCGTGTCCGACAGGCTCGGTGACACGGCGACGTCGCCGTCCCACATCCACACCCCGGCGACCTCCCGCATCTGCCCCGCCGCGACCTGATCGGCAAGCAACTGGCGGAGGAACAGCGTGTTTCCGCCGGTCAGCTTCCGGAACCGGGCCGCGCAACGCGCGTCGACGGGACCTCCCAGCGTGCTCTCGATCACCTCGCGCGTGGCCGCGGCGGAAAGCGGTTCGAGATCCAGGCGGGCCAGCAACCCCTCCTTCCACAACGCCGTCACCGCATCCGGTTCTTCGCCGCCGGTGCGGATGGTGATCAGCAGCCGCACCCCGCCAGACTGCGCCAGCTCGTGAACGACGATCGCGGAGAGGCCGTCCAGCAGGTGCGCATCGTCAACGCCCACCACGACGCGACCGCGTCGCTGTTGTGCGACAAACGAATTGATCACGCGCCGCACATTGGTCAGCGGGTCCGACATCGCCTCGCCGAGCAAGCCGATGAACGCTCCCAGCGGCAGCGCACGCGCGGATTCGGTGCCCACGATCCATTGCGTGCGCTCACCCGACACCTCGGCGCGGCGCAGCGCTTCGCGGGCCAGCCAGGTTTTGCCCACACCGGCCGCTCCGGCGATCAACACGCCGGAGTGGTTGCCAGCCCCGCCTAGCGCGCGACGCACGACCGCAAGTTCGCTGTCACGCCCGGTCAGCGGTTTACCGCTGATCACTCGGCGACTATAACCGCTTGTATCCGCGCCTGACAGGCCAATCCACCGGCGTTTCGGTGACGGCTGGGCAATGGCGGCGCCGCAATGGCGTAGCCGACTACGCTATCGGCGCCCGCGGTTTGCTGTGAGCATCGCTTTCGTCAGCTGGCGGCTCGGCGAAGGCGGTAAGCATGATCAAGATCGGCAGTCACGCGGTGGTATTGGGAGCGAGCATGGCCGGTCTGCTGACCGCGCGGTCGCTCGCCGATTTCTTCGAGACGGTGACGGTCGTGGACCGCGACCCACTGCCCGACGACGACGCAGGTCGACGGGGCGTTCCCCAGGGGCGGCACCTGCACGCCCTGTTGCCCCGCGGCGCGCAGGTGATCGAGGAATTCTTCCCCGGCGTGCTCGACGAGTTGGTTCTCGACGGCGCGCAGTACTTCGACGGGCGCGATCTGTCGCGGCTGCACTACGACGTGGGCGGGCACCTGTTAGCGCAGAACGGCACCGCCTCCTCGTTCACGGCCTACTGCGCGACACGGCCCTTCCTGGAGGGTCACGTTCGCCGGCGCGTGCGCGACATCCCCGACGTCACCCTGCTGGACGAGCACAACATCGTCGGGCTGACCGCGACGCCCGATTACCGGCGCGTCACGGGCGCACGGGTACTCAGCCGCCGCACCGGCGAATGCGTCTCGCTGAAGGCCGATTTGGTGGTAGACGCCACGGGGCGCGCCGCCCACACCCCGGGGTGGCTGGAAGGTCTGGGGTACGACCGCCCGCGGGAGGACAAGGTCGTGGTGCACTTGACGTACTCGAGCCAGCGGCTGCGCATGGCAGAGGAGGCTCCACGCGAACTGGGCTTACTCGTCGGGATCGTGCCGGGCAGGCCGCGGGGGGTTGGCTTGCTCCACTGTGAGAACGACACGTGGATGTTCACCGTGATCGGCATAGCCGGCCAGGAGCCCAGCGGCGACTTGGCGGCCATGTGCGACTTCGTGGCCGACTGCGCACCCGCCCACCTGCTCGACGCGGTGCGACGCGCCGAACCAATCGGCGAGCCGACGCGCCACAAGATGCCGTGCAGCCAGTGGCGCCGCTACGACAAATTGCGCCGCTTCCCCGAGGGCCTGCTGGTCACGGGCGACGCGGTCTGCAGCTTCAACCCGGTCTACGGCCAGGGCATGACGGTGGCCGCGCTCGAGGCGCTGGCGCTGCGTGACTGCTTATCCAGCGGCACAGACGATTTGGCGCGTCGATTCTTCCGGGCGGCGGCGGCGCCGATCCGCCAGGCATGGCAGCTGTCGACCAACCCGGACCTCGCCCTGCCCGAGATCGAGGGCACCGCACCGCTGTCCGCTCGACTGCTGAACGGATACGTGGATCGCGTTCTCACCGCGGCGGAATCCGACGTGGCCGCGCTGGATCAGTTCGTCAGGGTGACCTCGCTGGTCGATCCGGCGACGCGGCTGCTGCGCCCCGCGATGATCTGGCGCGCCCTCCGCGCGCGGCGCACACGCCAGGACGGGATCGGAAAGCGGGACGGGGCCGTCACTGCTCGGGCCGGAGCGAGCCCGACGGATGCGGCCGATTACAGCGTCCTTTCCTGGTAAGCGCCCTATCGTAAGGCGCATGACGGCCGCGTTGGCATGCCCGAGGTGCGCCGCCGAACTGCGGCCGAAGGCGAAGTTCTGCGACGAGTGTGGCTCGCCGACCGCGGTGTCGAGCACGCCCGCGGAGTACAAGCAGGTAACTGTTCTGTTCGCCGACGTCGTGCACTCGATGGACCTCGCCGCGACGCTGGGCGCAGAGCGACTGCGCGAGATCATGACCGAACTCGTCACGCGGGCTGCGGCCGTGGTGCAGCGGTACGGCGGCACGGTGGACAAGTTCACCGGGGACGGCATCATGGCGGTGTTTGGCGCACCCGCAGCATTGGAGGACCATGCGCTGCGCGCTTGCCTGGCGGCGCTGGGCATTCAGGAAGAGGTCACCCACCTCGCGGCGCAAGTGGCGGGCCGCGACGGTGTCGACCTCCAGCTGCGGGTGGGCCTCAACTCCGGTCAGGTGATCGCCGGTGAGATCGGTTCTGCCGCACTGGGTTACACCGCGATTGGTGAGCAGGTGGGGATGGCCCAGCGGATGGAGTCGGTCGCACCGCCGGGCGGGGTGATGCTCGGCGAATCGACCGCACGGCTGGTCGAGGGCGCTGCGGTGCTGTGCGACCCGCAGTTGGTGCGGATCAAAGGCGCCGGTCAGCCGGTGCCCGCGCGTCAGCTGCTGAGCGTGGCCTCCCAACGGGCCGGTGTGTCGGAGTCGACATTGGTCGGCCGCGAGTGGGAACTGGGCGCGCTCGCCGCGATAATGGATCGGTCGATGGCCGGCCGTGGGTGTGTGGTCGGCGTGGTTGGTCCTCCCGGCATCGGCAAGACCCGGCTGACCGCCGAAGCCGCCCAGCTTGCGAAAAGCCGTGGTGTCGAGGTCTTTTCGACGTTCTGCGAATCACACGCTGTGGACGTCCCCTTCCATGCGGTGGCGCGCCTGTTGCGTGCGACCGGCCGACTGAGCGGTCTGGATGATCAGGCCGCGCGGGCGCAGGTGCGCGCACAATTTCCGGACGCCGACCCGCAGGACCTGCTGCTGCTCGATGACTTGGTAGGTATCGCCGACCCCGAAGTGGAATTGCCCAAAATCGACCCCGATGCGCGGCGACGACGGTTGACCGCACTGATCAATTCGGCGCAACTGGCTCGCGGCGAGCCGGCGGTGTTCGTCGTAGAGGACGCGCACTGGATCGACTGGGTCAGCGAATCCATGATCGCCGACTTTCTAGCGCTGATCCCACAGACCCCTTCGCTGGTGCTGATTACCTATCGCCCCGAATATCACGGGGCTCTGGCACAAGTCGCAGGCGCGCAGACCATCGCCCTGGCACCGCTGAGCGATGCGGAAACCTCAACTCTCGTTATCGAGCTGTTGGGTCGCGATCCGTCCGTGGCCCAGATCGGCGAGATGATCACCCGGCGCGCGGCCGGCAATCCGTTCTTCGCCGAGGAGATCACCCGCGACCTCGCCGAACGCGGTGTGCTTTTTGGTGAGCGCGGCAACTACGTGTGCCGCATCGATGTCGCCGAAATCAGCGTGCCGGCCACGCTGCAGGCGACCATCGCGGCTCGCATCGATCGGCTCAGCCCGGCGGCCAAACACACGCTTGCCGCCGCAGCCGTCGTCGGGTTCCGCTTCGGCTGCGATCTGCTCGCCGACCTCGAGGCCGATCCGGTTGTCGACGAGCTCATCGCCGCCGAGCTGGTCGACCAAGTGCGGTTCACCCTCCGAGCCGAATACGCGTTTCGGCATCCGTTGATCCGCACCGTGGCCTACGAATCCCAGCTGAAGTCCTACCGCGCCCGGTTGCACCGACGGGTCGCCGCCGCAATCGAAGCCCGCGATCCGGATGCGGCCGACCAGAACGCCGCGCTGATCGCCGAACACATGGAAGCCGCCGGTGATCTGCGCGCCGCGTACGGCTGGCACATGCGCGCCGCGACGTGGGCGACTAACCGCGACATCAACGCGGCTCGTCTCAGCTGGGACCGCGCCGCCAAAATCGCCGACGCATTGCCCGCCGATGACCCTGGCCACGCCGCCAGGCGCATCGCCCCGCGCACCATGTTGTGCGGGACCGCCTTTCGCGTCCACGTAGAGGTTGCAGGCGCACGATTCGAGGAATTGCGGCAGTTGTGCGCCGCCGCCGACGACAAGGCGGCACTGGCGATCGCCACGGTAGGGCTGGTGGCCGATCACGCGTATCAGGGCCGGGTGCTTGAGGCCTCGCAGCTGGCATCGGAAGCCTGGGCGCTCGTCGAGTCGATCGGCGATCCTGACTTGACAGTCGGGCTGTCCTTCCCGCCGATCTACTCCAAGATGGAAAGCGCCGACTGGTCTGAAATGCTGCGGTGGTCACAAAGAGTCATCGATCTGGCGGACGGTGACCCGTCTAAGGGCAACTTGATTACCGGATCTCCGTTGCCGCTCGCGCTCACGACGCGGGCCGTTGGCCGTTATTGCCTCGGTCGTGCCGGATGGCGCGACGACCTAAAACAAGGCATCGCCATGGCGCGCAGCGTCGACCCCCTCATCTACGCTGGCGCCGTCACTTATGCCTACGGCGTGGCAATACTTACCGGCGTACTGAGGCCCGACGATTCCGTGATCCGCGAGCTCGAGGATGCCCTACACAGTACCGAGCGCTCCGCAGACGATTTCGCGTTAGCCCATACGCAGCTAACGCTGGGCGTCGCATTGGTGCACCGCCAGACAGCCCAGGAGCGTGACCGCGGACAGCGGATCCTGGCGGACGTCCGCGAGGTATTGCTGCGCGACCGACACCACATCGCCGATTTGCCGCTCGTTGATGTGCTTTTGGCGCGTGAGAGGGCTCGGCGTGGAGATCGCGATGCCGCGATACCGCTCATGCGCGCCGCCGTCGACCATCTGGTCCGTCAGGGCCAGTTGCTGGCATGGGGCGTCGTTGCCACAGGTGTTCTGGTGGAATCACTGCTGGACCGCGGTGCCGACGTTGACGTGGCGGAAGCGGAGGCCGCGATCGACCGGTTGGCGACGGCGCCAAGCGATGTCGGTTTGGCTACGCGCGACATCGTGCTGCTGCGGCTACGCGCTCTCCTGGGACGGGCGCGCGGCGATGTTGCCGCTTACGCGGACTTCCGTGATCGCTACCGGCACATGGCGAAAACGCTTGGTTTCGAGGGCCATATCGAGTGGGCCGACGCCATGCCGTGATCAATCCCGGTGATACGACGGCGGCAGCGGCATGCCGAGCTCGGCCATGACGCCGCGCGCCCGCGTCGGATAGTCGGTGATGATGCCGTCGACGCCGTACCCGATCTGCTCGCGCATGGCGTCGGCGTCGTTGACCGTCCACGGAATTACCTTGAGGCCCAACGAATGCGCGCGATCGACGTAGGGCCTGCCCGTGACAAGCGCATACCTGGGCGAGACGATGTTGGCGCCGACCATCAGCGCGCCGATCATCGGGTCGCCGACGGCGCCGGTGTCGATTCCGTTCAGCCACGGCGATCCCGGCGCCCAGGTCTCCTCGTTGTACAAGGCCACCAACGGGATTGACGGCTCGGCCCGGTGCACCATGGGCAGGGTGCGCCAGTCGAAGCTCTGAATCTCCACGCGATCGGTCTTACCCGTCGACCGGGCAACGGCCAGTATCACGTCGACGAACTCCTGCGGCTCCGCCGAGGCGCCCGGGTGGTCGGCCTCCACCTTGGTTTCGACGTTGTAGTGCACACCCGCGCGATAGGAGTCGGCGAGCGCGAAGACTTGCGGCAGGGTCGCGATCTTGTTGCCCGGCACCACCTCGGCGTCGGGAAACTCGGCGAGCCGCTTGCCGCAATCGAGGGTGCGGATCTGCACCAGGGTGAGGTCGTGCACCGGCTTCCCGACGTAGGGGTAGGCCGGGTCGCCGGGGAACGCCGGCCCGGTGTCGGAGCACTTGTCCGCCTGGATCGTCGGGTCGTGCCACACGAGCGGCTGGCTGTCCTTGGACAGGACGATGTCGAGTTCCAGTGTGCTGACGCCCAATTCGAGCGACTTGGCGAAGGCCCGCAGCGATTCCTCGGTGGTCTCGCCGCGCCCGCCGCGGTGGGCCTGCAGGTCAAATTCGGGAGCTTCCGCAGGGCTCCGCGGCGCGACGAGCACCGCCAGCATGACCAGCGAGCAGACGCAAAAGCCCCCAAATCGTCGGCGTGTCGGGGACTTTTGCGTTCCCCCGCAAGCGGGAGGTGCCCCCAGCTCGGCCAAAGAAGTTAACCCCGCCGCTGGCGGGCGATTTCGGCGAGCACCACCCCGGCGGCGACCGACGCGTTCAGCGATTCGGTGGGACCGGCCATCGGGATCGAGACCACCTCGTCGCAGGTCTGGCGCACCAGCCGCGACAGGCCCTTGCCCTCCGAGCCAACGACGACCACCAGCGGGTCGGTGCCGTCGAGGTCGTCGAGCGCGGTGTCGCCGTCGGCGTCCAGCCCAATGACACGCAACCCGCCGTCGGCCCAATTCTTCAGTGCCCGAGTGAGATTCGGGGCCCGCGCCACCCGCAGGCGCGCCGCGGCCCCGGCGCTGGTGCGCCAGGCCACCGCGGTCACCGAGGCGGATCGGCGCTGCGGGATCAGCACACCGTGGCCGCCGAACGCGGCCACGGACCGCACGATGGCGCCGAGGTTGCGGGGATCGGAGATGTTGTCCAGCGCCACCAGCAATGCCGGCGGGGCATCACGAGCGGCCGCGAGCAGGTCGTCGGGGTGGGCGTAGTTATACGGCGGCACCTGCAGCGCGATGCCCTGGTGCAGGTGGTTGGTGGTCATCCTGTCCAGGTCGGTGCGCGGCACCTCGAGGATCGCGATGCCCATATCCGCCGCGCGGGAGACGGATTCGGTGAGACGCTCGTCGGCCTCGGTGCCCAAGGCGACGTAGAGCGCGGTCGCGGGAACCCCGGCGCGCAGGCACTCCAGCACCGGGTTGCGGCCCAGCACCGTTTCGGTCTCGTCGGTGCGCTTGGCGGGGCGGCGCGGGGCGATACGCAAATCCGGCACCAAGAAGGGACCCACCGTCGGCTCGGGCGGCC
>NZ_LZSE01000113.1 GCF_001665295.1 Mycobacterium sp. 1554424.7
GAATCGGCACTATATGAGGATCCTGCAGTCGTCCGGCGATGCGAGCCTCTCGCTGTAAGCGCTTTCTGTACTCCCCGCGGGCCCACCCCCGCCTTTGCACTGGCCCCAGCAGTGGACGCCGCCACCCACGCCCGCTCCTAAAGGCATGGCCACCAACCGCCTTCGATGGTCCGCGATCGCGGCTGTGGCGTTCTTAGTCGTGGCCGTCGCAGCCGGCCTCGGGATCTGGAGGCTGACGTCCGGCAAGTCCACGCACAGTTCCAGCGCAGCGGTCGACCTCGCCAAACTCGACGTCGGGCATTATGGCACCGAGCCACGAATACTTTTGGGCCCCACGACCGTAGAACAGGGCAAGTTTCTTGAGGCGTTTCGACTGGCCGAGGGTATGGCCGATCCTCACGAGGTCGATCCCAAACTGGATCATCTGTACGGGCTGCCCACGCCCGATCCCAAAGTGGCTGCCACCGCGATCTCGGGTACCGGGACACCGCTCGCTCAACCCGTCATGGAGAAGTACGGGATGATCAGCGCCTATATGGTTCAGGCGTACTCGGCGCGGATCCAGGAATTCCTCCGCGAGCGCAGCGGGGACGCACTTCTGGTCTTATTGATGAGCTTTCCCAACGACGATGCAGCGTCCCGGGCCGCTGCAGAGATGGACTCTGCTGATTTCGCGGTCAACCCCGACAATCAGCGCGAGACGATACCTGGATATCCGCAAGCCAAGGCGCACTATCGGCCGGGGTACGCGTCGATGGCCTCAACCATGGCCCAGGGCAGGCTCGTCGTATCGGCCGTCGTCTCCAGCAGCGCGCTGGCCGATCCGGCCGCGTTTTCCCAAGAGCTGCAACACTTTTACGGCGCCCAACTACCGCTGATGGGCCAGGTCATTCCAGTCGCGGACGCAGGGATCACGTCACTACCGCTCGACCCGGATCACCTGCTAAGCCGAGCGTTCACCGCGGGTGAACAGCCGAAGATTTCCGACAAATACGGAACCATCGGTCCGCGGGCGGTCATCTTTTGTGCGGATAGCGCAGCCGTCAAGGGCGGCCTGTTCGCACAAGCCCAGACTGACCGTTGCGCCATTACACCGGACAGTCAGCTGTTACGAGCGCGGGACGAAAATGCTGCGTCGGCGCTGCTGCAGAAGATGGTTGCCGTCAACACCGAGGACCTTGACCACTATGTGGCATCACCCGACCCGCTAGGCGACGCCCGGTGCTTCGAACAGAAGCAGTTAGTTTGGTCTGACAACGCGCAATCTCGCTTCGTTTGTGGTGTTTCGTTCGGGCGCTACGTCGCTTTCGTTTGGAGCGACGAGGAAAAAGACGCCCGAGAGCGCGCCGCCGCTCAGTACGCGCTCCTCGTGAATAGCGCGTGACCGTCGGCGTGGCCTTGAACTTGACGTGCGACAAACACGAGTCCGTAACCACTGATGCGCATTTCGCGTGCGTCGCTGCCCGCCACAACGGCATCCTGTTCTGCCGATTCGGCTCCTTGCCCTGCAAGGTCATCCTGTTCAACGCATTCGGGAGCCCTGCCGTTCGCGCCACCAGCGATAGCCACGAAAAATCAGCAGGGCGAACACAAGGATCAAACCTGTGATCATCGCGATGAAACCGACCTGGAGGGTAAGCAACGCTGGGACGAGCGCCGGATCTTCCCAGCCGGCGCAGCCGCGCTTAAAAAATATTGCATAGACGAAGAGCCCACCGATTGAAAGTGCTCCGATCCCTGCTAGCGACAAACCAATACGCATAAGCGTCACGCTCATGCCGGCTTGCGGTCTA
This sequence comes from Mycobacterium sp. 1554424.7, assembly GCF_001665295.1. Classification (GTDB taxonomy): domain Bacteria; phylum Actinomycetota; class Actinomycetes; order Mycobacteriales; family Mycobacteriaceae; genus Mycobacterium. The sequence goes on from NZ_LZSE01000113.1 coordinate 1,794, forward strand.
GGCTTTTTCAGTATCACCGCGATTCGCGCATCAACGCTCGCCAACAATGCTTCCCGAGTCTGCGACTGATCCGGCAAATGACTCAAAATCTCGGCATCGGCTTGAAGTCTCGCGCGAAACCCTCGATTTGCGAGGGCGCTCCATGCTCCTGTGACCAGCGCGACTGCAAACAGGACCAAACCCACCATGACCACTAACCACCACGGATAGCTGTTCATACGGCATTGATTCTCTAGGGGCTCGCGGGCCGCGGGCCCAAGTCCGAGCGGGGCGCCAAGACTGCGAGCGCGCCGGCGCCAAGCCGGCCGCTTGCGGTCAATTGATGAACCCACACAAACAAAGGCTGAACCCAGTGCGTTTCAATGCTATTTCAGCCACCCGGTCCTGATCGGTCTTAGGTGTCTTCGGCCATAGGGCGGGTGGTCGCTAGTGAGGGGAAGGTCGCGGTGAACCCGACCGGCAGCCATGCGCCCGTCCACCTCTCGTCGATGCGCGACGAACGCCTCGTAATAGGTCGCTGCGGTGCCCGCAGCGATGAGAATTCCCTCGCGTCGAGTGCGGAGTTGAGGTTGTACTGATGTGTGCAACGCGCTTGGACGCGTAACCGGTTGCAAGGCGGTTGAAACACTCACGCGCGAGGGTTGTGGGGTGCGTCCGAGCAATTGAAAGGTGACCTCATGTGGCGTCGAGAGCCGTTGGCAGCGCTGTGCACCGTCGCAGTGGCTGCGTGGATGGCTGGATGCAGCGATCCCCCTGGCACGCCGGTCTCCGCGAGTGTGACAGCGGCGTTGACGTCAACGGGCGCTTCCCCGATCCCGACGAATGTGGTGGGTTCGCAAGCGTGTCCGGAAATGGAGTATTTGATCGATCTCGCCGAAGAGGTACGGCAAGGCAACGGAACCGGTGAAGATTCGTGGATTGCGGGCCAGCGGATCGCGGCGGCCGCGAGGGCGGCTCCCGACGAAATCAAAGCATCCGCGGCACGGGTGGCGGCCGCGCTGTTTGGTTTCGTGCAGCACCCAGACTTCCTGGACAAGGTCAGAGAGCCGGTTATCACCCACGACCTGTCGCAGATGCGCCAGTGGCGCGCCCTGCACTGCTGAAGGGTGGCGACCCCGAGAGGCATGGGCGATATCAGAAGACGTTGAGCGCGTTATCGAATTCACCAGAGCCTGTGCCCGCGGTGATCTCGATCATCTGCGCGGCTTGCTGGCGGCCGATTGCGAAATGCGGCAGTCGCGTCGACTGCTCTGCGGCGGCCGGCGGTTAGGTCAGCTGGCGCGGTGCAGCCTGGGCGGATGGAGGTCGAGAAGACCCGGGTCGTGAGCGAGCATCCGTTGCTCCAGATTGCGCAACGCGGGACCCGGGTCAACGCCGAGGTCGGTGCGGAGCAGTTCGCGGACGCGGCGCAGTTCGTCGAGCGCGTGAACTTGGCGTCCGCTGCGATACAGGCCGAGCGCCAGCAGCTCCCATCGGCGTTCGCGATAGGGCGCATCCCTGACGGTCTGGTGTAGGGCGGCGACCGCGGCTGCGATCTCGCCGCGGCCGATGCGGGCGGCAAGCATCTCCTCGACCGCCACCTCGCGGAGCTCCAAGAGCCGCGAGCGAGCGCCGGCCAGGTAGGTCGAGTCGGCCAGGTCGCTCCATGGCTCGCCCCGCCACAAGGCCATCGCGGATGCGAACGACGCTGTGGCGGAGGTGAATTCGTCTGCGGCGAGCTGCCGCAATCCTTGATCGACGCGTGCTGCAAAGCGGCCGTGGTCGGTCCAGTCGTGCGGAATGGCGAGCAGGTAGCCGGCCGGGCTACGTCGCAGATAATCCCGTGCGCGGAGGCCGAGTGCTGCGCGAATCCGGCACACGACCACGCGCAGTGCGCCGGGCGTATCGCGGGGCGGTTGCGGCCATACCTGCTCGACGAGCCGGTGGTCGTCGACCGGCAGTCCGTCCGTGGCGAGGAGGGCGGTCAGCGTCCGCCGTGGTGTGGGGCCGCCGATCGCGGCTGCCGCACCGTCAACCTCCACTCGCAGCGGACCGAGCACCCGGCAAAACACCGGCGCCGCATCGTCATCCGTCGCAGTTGCGGTTGTCATTTGCCGTCCGATACACGTCTGCGGCTGGTCGTTGCGATCTGTTCAAGTTCGCGGACCGCGATGTCGGGGTCGTCGTCGGCCATGCGCGCAGCGAGCCGCCCAGCCCCGACTCGTAGGCTCGAATCATCGATCGCCGTCTGGATCACCCGGCGTAGACGGGGCACGGAGGTCCTCACCGGTGCACTGACTCCGGCGCCGTGCCACGCGACGCGGGCGGCTACTTCATGCTGATCCCGGCCCATGGGCATGCAGAGCACCGGCACGCCGTGTCTCAACGCGGCCGACACGGTGCCGTGCCCGCCGTGGGTGATGACGAGTTGGGTTGTGGGCAGCAGTTCGTGGTGTGGCGCCGCTGCGACGACATGAACGTTCGGCGCGGCCGGTAGCTGGCCCGGGTGGATCGCCGGCCCGCACGTCACCACTGCCCGCACCGGAAGGCCGGCGAGTGCTGTAATGACGCGCTCGAGGACTGGGTGCTGGCGCTGAAATGTGGTGCTGAAGCTGACGAGTACTGACTTCTGTTGGATGTGCTTGTCGATTCCTGTCGACCGTGACGGAGGTGGGAGGTCGGGGTCGGTGATCGCGCCGGCCCACCGTGCGTTGGCGGGTATCGCGGCGGGGTAGTCGAAGGCGGAGCTGGTCAGGATGAGCAGTCGATCCGCGGCCAGCGCCAATTCGCTTATGCTACGAATGGATGACAGAGAGTGGTTGTGCCGCAATGCGTTCAGGTCATCGAGACGCGCGTTGAGGAAGCGCATCTGGAGCGTGTTCAGCGCTGTGTCACGCAAGCGACCCGCCCGTCCTCGGGCAACTTTCCATCCAGGGCCGAACGGCGGAATACCCGGGCGGGGCAGCGTGAAGATCGAATGCATCAATGCGGCCAGGGGAATACCGGCCTTCTCGGCCGCGACGTAGGAGCCGAACAGAAGATAGTCGGTCACGATCACATCCGGGCGATTCTGGTCGACGAGGCTGAGCACGTCGTCACAGATCGCCGCCGCGGTGCCACATGCGACGTTGTCCCGCATCCGCGCTCGGGCCGCAAGGCCGCGCACCTCCCAGTCGCGAAGCAGGTCCAGCCCTGGATCACTCGCGTCGTGTTCGGGCGCGCGCCGGTAAGGCTCGACGATCGCACCGCTCGCCTGCGCCGTCGCGGTCAATGAGCGCGGAGCGAGTATCGACACCTCGTGCCCCGCTCGCACAAGCCGTTTCGCGACCGCAAGCTGCGGCGGGACGGAACCCCCTCCAGACCACAGCACCATCAGATACCGGCTCAATGCTCCTCCTCGCCCGTGAGCAGTCGCTCGATCATCTCGACGAGCGCGAGTTCGGTTGCGCCGCGGCTCAAACCCTGATCCAGCCGGAGCAGCTTCCACGTATAGATATCGGTGATGGCCACGAGCTGCGCCAGTCGGCGCGATCGGATCGCCGAGGGCTGCGGCAGCAGCGGCCCGAAAACGGTTTCGACCCAGCGACGATGGGTGGCGCGCCCACGATCTGACGCCGTGCGCAACCCCGGGATGCGGTCTTCCTGTGCGAGTACGCGCAGCACCCGGGGACCGGCCTCCTCCATCAACTCGACGATGGTGGTGACCGCGCCCTTGACATCGCCGACCGGAGCGGTGAAGCGCTGCGCCTCGGCTCGTTCCTGCACTCGCTTGGTCAGCGCGTCCATTAACGCATCACGGGTTCCGAAATGGCGCACCACAGTCTGCAACGCCACGCCGGCACGGGCGGCGATGTCGCGTAACGAGATCTCGTCCAACCAGCGCTCCATGAACAGCGACTGTGCTGCCTCAAGGATCTTGTCGCGGGTGCCGGCGGCTCGTTCGGCCCGCACATCCATGCGGTACGGACGCGGAGTCGACTCGGCCCTTTTCACGAGTACGACTGTACTCGTGAAAATGTTCCCGTCAACCGCGGCATGTCCTCGAGGGATCCCGGGGCGGTACCGACTTCGAAATCCGCGACCGGAGAGGCGCTCATTGTCGGTTACCGTGTCGTCGTGATCGTGTGCCGAGTGCTCGGGACCCTCGAAATCGAGGTCGACGGCGCCCCGGCAGAGCTGGGCGGCCCTGTGCCGCGTCGGCTGATGGCCGCGTTGTCGCTCGCCGGCGGCGCCACGGTCTCGGACGGCGAGTTGACGGAGCTGGTATGGGGCGACGACCGGCCGTCGGATCCCATGCGGACGCTACGGGTTGTCGTGCACAGAATCCGCGCTGCCTTGGGCCCCGTCGGGCGGGATTGCCTGCAACGCACGCCCAACGGGTATGCGCTGTTGGTGCCGCCGGCACAAACCGACCATGGCCAATTCGCCAACTTGGTCGATGACGGCAACCGCGAAGTCGGTAGCGGAGCCAACGACCGGGCGGCCCACGCGTTCGAAGCGGCGCTGGCGTTGTGGCGCGGGCAGCCTTGGGTGGAGCTCGGCGACTCGTTGACGGTGGCCGCCGCCCGAACGAAGCTGACCGAGTTGCGCGATGTCGCCGTCGAAGAGCTCCAAGCCGCCCGCCTGGCATGCGGCGAAACCGCGCGTGCGGTGGCAGCGCTAGGTGAGGCCGTAACGGCGTCTCCGTATCGCGAACGACGCTGGGAATTATTGGCTTTGGGGCTCTACCGCAGCGGCCGACAAGCGCAGGCACTTGCCGAGTTGCGCCGGATCCGCTCCCTGCTCATGGACGAGCTTGGCGTTGACCCGGGTCCCGCGTTGCGCAATCTAGAGCAGCGGATGCTCGAACACGACCCGGGTCTCTTGCTCGTCGAGTCACCGAAACGCAGCGGGCCGGCTCCGGCCGCACCGACGCCACCGCCCCCGACGATCACCCGCCCAGAGGCACGGTTGGTCGGACGCCGCCGCGAGTTGGAGTTGCTAGCCCAGCTGCTGGTCAGCGCGCGGCTGGTGACGATCGTCGGTCCAGCCGGGGTCGGCAAGACGCGCCTGGCGGTCGAGCACGCCGCCGGTCGAGTGGATGCATGGCTGGTGCGGTTGAGCGACGTTCGCCAACCGGAGGCCGTCGCACAGGCCGTGGCAGCGGTCCTCGGGGTCACCCCCGGCGCAGGTGGCCCGGCCGCAGCGGTCGAGCGCGCGCTCGCCGACGGGTCCGGACTGCTCGTACTCGACAACTGTGAGCATCTAGTCGACGGTCTGGCCGAGCTCGTGGTCGGCATGCTGGCGCGCTGCCCGCGGCTGCGCATCCTGACCACAAGCCGCCAACCGACCGGCATCGAGGGGGAGCAGGTCATCCCGCTGCACCCGCTGGCCGTTGACGCCGAGCGTGATTCGGCGATCGAATTGCTCGTCGACCGAGTGCGCGCTCATCGACCGAGCTGGCGGCCCAGCGCCGAGGATCTGAGGTCTGCCCGAGAGGTCTGCGCAGCGCTCGACGGACTGCCGCTGGCAATCGAACTGGCCGCGGCCCGGGCGCACACGTTCGGGCTCGCCGATATCGCCGACCGTCTGCGCGAACGTCTCGACATTCTTGGAACGCCCCCGCGCGGGTCGATGTCCCCACACGCATCATTGGAGGCTGCAATCGGATGGAGCATCGACCAGCTGGCCGACCGGGACCGAGCCCTACTTCTGCGGCTTTGGCCCTTTGAAGGCGGATTCACCTGGCAGGCAGCCGAATCGGTGGGCAGCCCGGACGCCGACGTGGCGATCTTCGCCGGTCTGGCCGCCCTGGTGGACCGGTCAGTGCTCGCGGCGGACATCTCGGCCGGCCGCGCCCGCCACCGAATGCTGGAGACGATCCGACGATATTGCCGCCAGTTCGATCCCGATCCGCAACGAAGTCTGGCGGCGCACGCCGAGTGGGTGCGCAGCTTCATCGCCGATCAAGTGTCGCTGTTCATAGGACCCCATTTCGGCGACGCGGTCCGGGCGTTGGCGACCGAGTTGCCCAACATCGAAGCGGGCATCACCCATGATCTCGAGCACGCTCCGATCGAGGCACTGCGCAGCGTGGGGGCCTTGAGCTACATGTGGGTCACCGCCGGGAGCGTTCCCGACGGAATGCGGTGGCTGCGACAAGCCCTCGAGGCCTGCCCCGAGGCACCGCCCGTCGACCGAGCCCGCGCGCTGATCGCGCTCTCGTTGACATCGGCGCACGTCGGCGCGCCCAAGCCGGCGCTCGAATACGCCGACGCTGCACTCGAATTGCTTGATGACGCCGATCCAACACACAATGTGCCGCTACTGGAAGCGCATCTACGTCGCTGCAATGCGTTGGCGGACTTGAACGACGCGGTGGCGCTTCGCTCCGCGGCCTCCGCCTTCGTGCAGGCATGCGATCGACACCAGGCACCGGACCATCTGAGGGCCACGGCACTGTGGGGGGCCGCGATCGTCCAATACCAAGACGGCAGACGCGCCGAAGCGGCCCAAACGCTGTCGCGTGCCCATGAGATCAGCGTCGACAGTGGTTTCAACTCTGGCGCGGGCATCACCGATCTGCTGCTGGCCTGGTGCATGCTCGCCGACGACACTGCCGATCGGTCCACCGCGCGCCGAGCGCTGGACCTGTTGGTACGCGCTGTGGCGGCGTTCGAACAGCAGCCCAACTTCTCCGACGAGCTCGGCGCGTTGCTCGCCGGCGTCTTCGCGCTGGCCACGCTCGGCATGCGCGACGTCGCGGCCGACTTGCACAACGCAGTCGCCGCTCACGCCGAGCGGCTGGGCACCGATCCACGGCGCTACATGGGCTTCGCCGGACCGGATTTGCAGCACCGGATGGACCGCCTCGTCGGCCCCGCCCGCCGAACCCATACCGGCGTGCCGATGGCTTGGCCGGCCATGATCACCTTGTTTACCGAGACGGTCGCCGCCTTGCCGACACCGGTGTAAGGCGATTGAAACAAGCGTCCGCGACCTTAAGGTATGCCCTGCGGTTCCGGCGTCGGCGATGATGCGACATCCTTGAGCGCCATCCACTTGGCCACCCAGTGGTATGACGCGCTCGCCCTCGGCGACCTCGACCAGATCCGGTCGCTGATCGCCGCCGATTTCATGATGTCGCAGACGACCCTATTGCCTTGGGGCGGAACCTATTGCGGGCCCGACGGGTTCTTCGAATTTTATCTGCGTCACTTCAGCTACCTCGACACACAGTTGCAGGTCGAGCACATCTTCGATGCCGGCGACCGAGTCGTGCAAGTTGGTGTAATCGAGGGCAAGGTGCGCGCGACCGGCGCGCCGGTGCGCAGCCGTCAGATCGACACCCTCGAGTTGCGCGGCGGCAAGCTGACCCGCTACGTCACTCTCGTCGATGTGCCGACGATGCTTGGGGTCGTGCAGTAGGGCCAGGAAACCGATGGTAATCGCGGGCGGAATGGCCGCTGACTACGGTCGGCACAATCGCAACGATTCACCAATTCCCACAGGACACTCGACCATGACCGAAATACGCCCCGGAGCCCAGGAGGTCGCCGTCCGATGCATTCGCCTCATGGGCGGCGGTACTCGCGATGAGTTCGACCGCCTCATCCATCCGGAGGCCCTCAACCGGGAAGGCGTAGCCGAGCCGCCCGCGGCCCGCGGACTCGGGCCGGCGGCCTTTTGGGCAAGCGCCCTGTGGCTACGTGCCGCCTTCTCGGAGCTGGATTGGGCAATCCATGAAACCGTTGGCGATAGCGACCTCGTCGCTGTGCACACGACGATGTCGGCCCGCCACACCGGCACTTTCGTCGTCTACGACGACCACGCCGCCCCCGCGCAGGCGTTTCCGGCGACGGGCAAGTCGTTTTCGGTCAGCCAAACCCACTGGTGCCGGATCAGCGATGGACAATTGCGAGAGCACTGGGCCAATCGCGACGATCTGGGCCAGGCCACCCAATTGGGCTGGTTTCCCCCGACACCGCTGTACATAGCGCGGATGCGGCTGGCGCTGCGGCGTGCCCGCCGCGCTCACCAGACGACCAGCTGACGACCGACAGGAATCGGCGTTCACGGGGCGGCGCCGCCGTCGGGTCAGCGCGGCAAGCGCCGCTGAAACGGACTTGAAACAGCGCGCAGACAAGCTGAGCCGCATGAGCACTCCGCCGGTGAGCCGCATCCGGCCAGGTCGGCATCGACCCGCGGCACTCGTTGCGGCCGTGGCGGCGATGACCGCACTCGGCGCGTGCGCGGGCGGGGCCGCGCATGCCACCGGGCCGGTCGGGTTCACCTCCCCGACGCGAAACGTCGTGTGCGGGATATTGACCGGCAACCCGGCAGGCGTGAGCAATGCCGTCCGCTGCGACATCGCCGAGTTCACCTATCCGTCGCCGCCCCGGCCGCCGGACTGCTCCCACGATATAGGCCACACAGTCGGGCTCACCGAAGGCCAGCCGCCGGGATTCGGATGCGCCCACGACACCATTGCCTATAGCGGTTTTCCCGTACTGAACTACGGCGACTCCCTCCAATCTGGCCCGTTTCGCTGCGAGATGAGCGAGCGCGGCGTGACATGCAGCGACACCGGGTCTGGCCACTCCTTCCGCTTGTCGCGCGAAAGCTATGAATTCCGTTGAGCGCCATCGGATCCACACCATTGCGGCTGCCCGCCGCGGCCGGACCCAGATAGCACGCGATGTCTCCCGACGGAGTCTGGAAAGCGAAGTCGCCGTTAGGCTCCGCGAAGGCCTGCGCCGGTGCGACAAGAGCCGCGCCGACGACGAAGGCCGCGGCGGGCAGCCGCAATGGTGTGGATCCGATGGCGCTCAACGGAATTCATAGCTTTCGCGCGACAAGCGGAA
>NZ_LZSE01000114.1 GCF_001665295.1 Mycobacterium sp. 1554424.7
CAACTCGTCGGGGCGATAGCCGCGGGCCTTGCCGGCCAGATCGGCCTCGGCGGCTTCGCGGATGCCCAGGTCCACCTGTTCGGGCAGCGCGGCGAAAAAATCGCGGATCACCTTGACGTGCCCGTCACCGATCAACCCCTCGCGCTGGGCGGCCGCCGTCGCGGGCAACTGCGGACCCAGCGCCTGGCCGGTCAGCGCGCGGCGCTGCCCCAAGTCGGCGGCCTCGGCGATACGCCGAGCGGCCTCGGCCTTGGTAATACGCAACCGATCCGCCACCGCACACCCCAGCGACCCGCCCAGCTCCACGGGCGTGGCCTGGGCATCGAGCTGATTGATCAACCCATGCTGCGGCGCACGCAGCCGCCGCGCCGCGGTCTCCAAGTGCTCGAGCACCTGCAACCGCTCCGGAGTGGTCAACACATCAAACGACAAATCGCAGAGCCGCTTCAGACCCCCGTCGAACGCATCAAAGACCTCTACGATCTCCTCACGGCTGCTCGAACCCATACCCCAAAGCGTAGAAACACCCACCGACAAGAAACCCCGATCTGTGACCCCTGAAACTAAAGTGATACAAGGGAATACAGAGATGCGCCAAAGGCTACGGCGTCCTAGCCAGCCCGTAGTTCCCCATCTCCTTCGACCTCCCTTCCGGCAAGCGCTTCCTCGAGCAGGGATTCCATGGAGTGCCGTTCCCACAGGTTCAGCATGTTCGCCAACATCTGCAGCGGCGCACGCACGCTCTCGTCATCCACGATCCGCGGATCCATGCGGCTCTCCGGAGGATCGGCCCCAAATCGCGCGCGTATCAACGCCGGCACGTCGAGCAGCCACGCGACCCCCATCGCCGCCGCATACAGCAGCGTGTGCCGGCGCAGTCGGTCCGGATCGAGATCCGGACCACCGCAGCGAAGAACCTCGTCAACGAACAACCGCAGCAACTCGTCGAAATGCAAACTCCACATGTCGGTTTCGGCACCGGACATGGCGCCCCAGATCGCCATGCCCACGTTCATCTGGCCGACGCATCCCCAGTCCAGCAGGCCGCAGCGCAGTACGCCACCTTCGCGCCAAAACCAGGCGTTGTCGATGTTGGCGTTCCAGTGGCACAGCGCGACGTAGTCGGCGTCGTCGGCCAGCTGGCTCATGATCGTCTGCTCATGACGCGCGACCCGCGGCACCTCTACGCGCAGGCGCGCCAGGAACTCTGGCGCGCCGACATTGGCGGGCAGCAGCCCGGGGTGAGCTTCGACGAATCCGATCAGCCGGGACACGCGCCGGTCCAACTCGTCGGCGCCCACCGGTGCACGGTCCCCCACCGTCGCGGCCCCCAGATCGAGCGGAAAGCTCGCGGTCAGGTGCTGCGGCAGCCGCCCAGGTCCGTAGGTGCCGGCCAGGCGGGCCAGCGCGGTCAGCAGCGCGCGGTAGTGCCCGACCGGGTCGGGCATGTCGTAGTCGAGGCACTTGTGGTAGTGCGGTTCTATCCCATTGTGGCCAAAGGGGATTCGTTCGGCGATCAGGATCCCGGTCCCGGTCTCACGGTCGTAGTCGGCGAACTGCACAGCGGGCACGGCCACGGGAAACCCCGGGGCCCGGGACAGCGCGGCGAACCGGACCTCCGGATCCATTTGCGTCTTTCCCCTGTCGCGCAACGGATTCTCGAGGTCGCGCGAGAACTTGACGAACAGGTCGGTGTGAAGGCCCGGCTGCGGCCGGTCGTATTCGACCGACAGCACGGCCTTGCGTCCTGTGCTGCCGCCCGCGACCTCACGGAATTCCGTAACGGCGGTGACGGCGTTGCCGTCGGCGAGCGCGCCCGCAGCCCGAAAAGCCTCGGTCAGAAACCGCGCGCCGCCGCTGCGTAAAGCGTTGGGGTCGACCGGGATCGCGAGGCCGAAGTGCTCGCCGTAAATCACCAAGTCTGTTCCGCCGCGCGCACCAACATGTGGTTGACGGCCACCCGGCGATCCCGAGTCACCATGTACCGCACCGCGTCGGCGATGTCCTCCGGCCGCAACTTGACCATGCCCGCGGTCTGCCGGGCGACCGCCTCCCGCGAGGGCGACGGCAGGTGGCTGAAGATCTCGGTGTCGACGGTTCCGGGAGCCACCACCCCGACGCGCACCCGGTGACCGAGCACCTCCTGGCGGATGCCCTCGCTGAACGCGTTGACCCCGAATTTGGTCATTGAGTACACCGCCGTGTTGGGTCGGGCCACCCACCCGCCGGTCGAGCTGATGGTGACCAGATCGGCGACGTCGCGCGGTGAGTCGGCGGCCGCGTCGATCAGGTGCGGCAGCGCGGCGCGGGTGACGTAAAGGACGCCCCGGACGTTGACCGCGACCATGTCGTCCCAATCCCGCAGGAGGGCCTCGACCGCCGGCCCCGACCGCATCAGCCCGGCGTTGTTCACCACGGTGTCGAGCCGGCCCAGCTCGGCGACGGTGCGCTGCACGGCGGCGGAAACGTCGTCGGCGTCGGTCACGTCGGCGGTGACGGCCAGCGCCGTGCCGCCGGCGGATTCGATCTCGCCCCGGATGTCTGCGAGTCGGTCGGCTCGGCGTGCGAGGAGCGCCACCGCGGCGCCTTCCGCGGCCAGCGCTTTCGCCGTTGCGGCTCCGATGCCGCTGCTGGCGCCGGTCACCAGCGCCGCAGTGCCCGCCAGCGTCGCCGTCACGTTCGGCCTCCCGTCGGTGACTCCGCACCCAGGATCTCCCGCAGAACGTACTCGGTGTCCTCGCCCAAGTCCGGTGCGCCGCGCTCGATTCGCGCCGGGGCGCGCGCCAGCCGCCACGACGGTCCCACTATCGGCCGCTGGCCTTCGCGGTGATCCGTCACGAAGCGATACAGCTCGCGGTCCCACAGGCGTTGATCGCCGATCACGTCGATCGCGGTGGCGCTCTTGCACGCCGGCACCCCCGCGGCCCGGAGGCGGCGCGCCAGCTCCTCGGCGTCGTGGCCGCGGGTGAGCCGCGCGAGTTCGGCGTCGAGCGCCTCGGCGTGGCGGTGCCGGGCGCCCATCGTGGCGTAGCGGGGATCAGTAACCAGCGCCGCGCAGCCCAGTACCTCGCACAGCCGGCGCCATTCGGCGTCGCCGGCCACCGCCACCGCGATCCACGAACCGTCCCCGCACGGGTAGCAGCCGTGTGGGCACATGCCGGGATGCCGGTTGCCGTTGGGCCCCAGCCGCTTTGCCGTGAGGCTCTGTTCGAGCAGGCAGTCGCCGACCATCGAGGACAGCGTCTCCACCGCAGACAGGTCGACGAACTGGCCCTCGCCGGTGAGTTCCCGATGCAGCAACGCCACCACGGCGGCGTAGGCGGCGGCCGCCCCGACGGTCGAATCCCCGTAACGCATGCTCGTCCCGAGGGGCGGCCCGCCCGGATAGCCGACCAGCGATGCGAGCCCCGCCAGCGCGGCGAAGCATGGGGCGTAACCGGTTTGATGGCCGAGCGGGCCGTCATTGCCCCACATCTTGATCGACACCGAGATGATGTCCGGCTTGATTGCCTTGAGCTGCTCGTAGCCCAGGCCCTGGCGCTCCATCGCGCCCGGCCGCAGGTTGTTGAGGACGACGTCGCTGTGCGCGATCAGTTCGCGCAGCCGCGCCATGCCCTCGTCCGACTTGATATCCAGTTCTACGCTGAGGATCTCGTGGTTGATGCTGAGGAAGTATGGCGCGTGGTTGATGTCCGTGCCACCGTAGGCCCGCATCTCCTCGGGGGCGCCGGCGGTTTCGACCTTGATCACTTCGGCGCCCAGCTGCGCCAGCAGCTTGCCGGCGTACGGACCGGCCCATACCTTGGTGAGCTCGACGACGCGGACTCCCTCCAGCGGCCCACCGCGTAGATGCTTGGGCGTCTTGAGTTGCGGCGCCCGGACCACCGGCGGGGTGCGCGTCGCGCCGAGCCGGCCCAGGACCGCGTCGGTGTGCTGGCCGAGAGCGGGTGCGGCGGAGGCGATTCGGGCCGGCGATACGGAAAGCGCGTAAGGGACGGTGGGATACGCCGCAGCGCCCAGCGCGGGGTGGCTCACTTCCTGGAAGAACCCGCGGTGGCGGTATTGCGGCGACCGATGCAGGTCCGCCCCCTCGTTGACCGGGACCAACGGCACCCCCAAGCGCTGCGCCCGCTCGGCCCCGGACTCTTTGTCCATGTCCCGGACCCACGCGGCGAAACCCCGCCGAAACGCATCGACCTTCTCCGCCGTGACCGAGAACTCCAGCCAGTCGTCCTCGAAGGCATCAAGCCAGTCCGGGTGACCCATCAGTTCCTTCAGGCCGCGCCAATGGGCGCGGCTGGTCATGTACAGATAGACGAAGCCGTCGGCGCAGGCGAAGAACGACGCCGGGCCCGCCTGGTCGTAATCGTCACGGCGGCCTTCCGCCGGAACCTCCCCGGTGAGAAATCGGCCCAGGATGCAGTCCGCGCGGGACACCAGCACCGCGTGCTCCGAGACGTCGATGCACTCCCCCCGACCGGTGTGCAGCCGCCCGAACAGCGCCGACGCGACACACAGCGCCGCATCCAGTCCCGCCTCGTAGTCCGCCAGGAAGCGCCCAGGCCCCTGCAGAGGCGGCTCGCCGGGATTCGCGTGACTGGGTGTGTGATAGCCCCAGCCGCTGGCGTGGAACACGTTGAGGCTCTTGGCGTTTGCGAAGTCGGTGGGCGCACCGCCGCCGAACGGGGTGATCGAACAGAACACCACCGATGGATGCCGTTCGGAGCGGCCCGATTCGCGGTCTTCGATGACCGCGTCGGCCGACGCGATCAGGTCGTCCAGGCGCTCGGCGTCCATGACGACGGAACGCTTGTTCGTGTTGAGGTAGGCGAACAGCGCGCTGCCCTCGGGTCCGTCCGCGAGGATGGGCGCCGTCCCGCGCGTGCGGCTGCCTTGCGGCGCCTCGACTTTGATCACCTCGGCGCCGAAATCGGCCAGTAGCTTTCCGCAGTACTCCCCCGCGACCGTGTCGGCCAGCTCAACGATCCGGAAGGCCGTCAGTGCGGTCAGGGCTTCTTCCGTCCCGAGCGGCTCAGGCGCCATTCCGGCGGGAAGTTCAGGTCGTTGTCCTTCACCACGTTGTTGAGGCCCTTTTCGAAGGTGCCGTCGGTGAGGTCGACCTCCTGCGCGTCGTTCTGAATCAGCGGCAGCATGCCCTCGACCATGCCGGTGAGCAGGCTGCCGAAGTACTCGCCCTTGTGCTGCTTGTACAGCTCGAGGAAGGTTTTCTGGACCGCGACGGTGTCCGTCGGCCGGGAGCGCGAGCACGCCATCGCGTATTTCAGCGTCTCTTCCTCCAGCTTCTCGCGGGGCACCACGCTGTTGACGAAGCCGCAGTCGTACATCTCCTTTGCGCTGAACGGCCTTCCGGTGAACAGCATTTCGGAGAACTTCCGCAGGCCCATCGTCTCGGCCCACCACCACAACCGCGGGCCCCAGCCCACGTAGCGGAACGCCGGGTGCCCGAACAGGGCGTCGTCGGAGGAAACCACCAGGTCGGCGTCGCCCGCCTGGTAGAAGTGCCACCCGTAGCAGTAGCCCTTGGCCTCGATGATGCTGATCTTCCGAAGCTCTTGCAGCGGACGGTTTCCCGCGCGGGCCTTGGCGTAGAAGTCGGTCACGGTCGACAGGTAGCGGTACGACCCGCCCGGCGGGTACTTGACGTCGTCGTCGTTGATCGCGAGCTCATGCAGCAGCGGCAGGCCGGGGTTCTCCAGCATCGGGCGTTGCTCGGGCAGGTCCCCGCCGCTGCCGAAATCCTCGCCCTCGCCGCGGATCACCACGACCTTGACGTCGTCGTCGACGTTGCACTTGTGAATCAGGTCGGCATAGTTCTGCCGCATGCCCAGCGTGGTGGCGTTCTGCGCGTCGGGACGGTCGAAGGTGATGTAGGCGATCCGGTTCTTCTTGTCCTTCTCGAACTTGATGAACTGCTCGGCTTCCTTCTTCAGCTTCTCGTAGTCGTACTCGGGCATGGGTTCTTCTTCTTTCTCTACTTGAGCAAGGCACCCGCGTCGACGGGCAGCGAAACGCCGGTGACATAACGGGATTCGTCAGAGGCGAGGAACAGGACGGCATTGCTGATGTCGGCGGCTTCCACCCAGGGCACCGGCAGCGTGTGGGTCATCTGCGAGAACGGCGCGAAGTCGTCCGGTCCGGGATTCTCCAGGTCCGGCCGGAACAGGCGAAACGTCACCTCGTTCATCGTCATCGGCGTGTTCACCTGGCTCGGGTGCACCGAGTTCACCCGGATCATGTGCTGGCCGAGCTCGACGGCGAAGGCGCGCATCAGCCCGATCACGCCGTGCTTTGCGGCGATGTAGTGGCCGGTGTACGCCATGGCCTTGTGCGAGCCGACCGAGCCGGTGAGCACGATCGAGCCACCGCGTCCGCCGGCGATGATATGCGGCACACCGGCTTTCACGGTGTGCCAGACACCGGAGAGGTTCACGTCGATCATGTCCTGCCACACGTTCTCGCGAATCTTGTGCAGCTTGTTGCCGAACGTGCCGATGCCCGCGTTCGCGACGATGATGTCGAGACGGCCGAGTTGCTCGACGCCGCCGTCGACCGCGGCCTTGAGCGCGTCGTAGTCGCGCACGTCGACTTGCGCGGTCACGATGCGACGGTTGTGACCCTTCACCAGGTCGGCGGTTTCGGCGAGATCCTCGGGGTTCGAATGCGGGTAGGCCAGGTTGTCGATCGGGCCGCAGACGTCGATCGCGATGATGTCGGCGCCCTCCTGCGCCAGGCGCACCGCGTGACTGCGGCCCTGGCCCCGGGCCGCGCCGGTGATGAAGGCGACCTTCCCTTCTACCCGGCCCGTCATCAGGGCACCACGGTCGGCAGGGTCTCCCAGCCCCGCACCGACGACGTCGGGCTGAGCTTGGCGTTGGCCAGGTCGACGTCCCATTCAGGGAAGCGTTTGAGGATTTCCTCCAGCGCCACCCGGCCTTCCAGCCGGGCCAGCGCCGAGCCCAGGCAGAAGTGGGTGCCCACGCTGAACGTGAGGTGGGGCCGGGGTTCGCGATGGATGTCGAATTGGCCGGCGTCGGGCCCGAACTGGCGCTCGTCGCGGCAGGCGGACCCGAGGAGCGTCATCATCACGCTGCCCTCGGGCACCGTCTGGTCATACCAAGTGACGTCGCGGGTCACGTACCGGGCCATGTGCGGGGCGGGCGGTTCGTAGCGCAGCAGCTCCTCGATCCCCTGCGGGATGAGGCCGGGGTTTCGCACGAGCTCGCGGCGCTGATCGGGATGCTCGGCGAGCACCTTGCCCGCCCAACCGATCAGCCGGGTCGTCGTCTCGTTGCCCGCTCCGGCAACGACGTTGATGTACACCAGGATCTCGCTACGGGTCAGCCGCCGCGTCGTGCCGGTCTCGTCGACGAACTCGACATTGAGCAGATCGGTCATGATGTCGTCGGACGGATTGTCGGCCCGCCAGTCGATGTATGCCTCGAATTGCTCGCCGACGGACAGGCCGTGCTCCACGGCCTTCATCGGCTTGCCGGCCTCGGTGCGAAGCTGCGCGTTGCCGCGGTCGCGGATGTATTCCTGGTCGTCCTCGGGGATGCCCAGCAGCGTGCTGATGACCTTCATCGGCATGATCGCTCCGAGATCCGTGACGAAGTCGAATCGCCCCGAACCCACCAGCGGATCCAGCAGCTGCGCACAGAAGTCCCGGATCATCGGCTCCAGCCCGTTGATCTTGCGCGGGGTGAACATTCGCGACAGCAGCTTGCGATGTACGTCGTGGATCGGCGGGTCCTCGAAGATCAGCATGCCCGAGGGGATATCGAGGTTGGCCTTGATCAGCTCGAGGATCACGCCCCGGGCGGAGCTGTAGGTGCCGTGATCGACGAGGGCCTTGTTGACGTCGGCGTACCGGCTCAACGCGAAGAAGTCGTATTCGGCGTTGTAGTACAGCGGCGCCTCGTCGCGCAGGCGCGCGAACATCGGATACGGGTCGGCGATCAGCTCGACGTCGTATGGGTCGAAATGGACATCGCTGTCCGTGCTCACCGTCACGAAATCCCTCCTACCGCTGACATTTTCGGGTAAGCGTCGAGATATCCGCCGCGGGGCAATTTATACGCTTCGCTTAAATACGGCGGGTTCACTCTATTCTCGTAGAGAACCATACGGCAGGTGCCCTGGCAAGACCCCGACACCGAACTCATCCGGGTGCACCGGTTCCGGTCAGCCGGCCCTTGTTCGGGTTCTTCAGGATGCCGGTGGCCATCGCCGTCAGGATGCCGTCGAGCTGTTCGGGCGTGTCGACGATTCGGTCGCCGTGGGCGAAGCGCAGCAGCAGGCCGTTGATGAACGTGAGCGTGATGTTGCTCAGGTCCTCGACCACGGCCGACTCCAGCTCGGCGCCGCGCGGCATGAGCTGTACCAGGATTTCGCGGTGCAGCTTCGTGAATGCGTCCGTGGCCTGCTCGAGAATCGCCGCCACCGCGGGATCGCGAGTGGCCTGCATGGTCAGCTCGTAGCGGGCCCGGGTCCGGGACAACTGCGGCTCGCTGCCGGCCTGGATCACCACCTGCGACAGCCGCGACGGCGACGCATCGGCGCCGTCGGACCCGTCCGCCACGGACTGCAAGCTCGCCAAATCCAGCTCCGCGAGCCGCTCGGCCACGGCGCGCAGCAATGCCGAGCGGGTGCGGAAATAGAACGAGGTGGTGCCGTCCGGGACGCCGGCCTGGCGGTCGACCTTGAGGTGGCTCAGCCCTTTCGCCCCCTCGTGGGCCAAGAGATGGATCGCCGCGTCGCACAGGTCGCGGCGGCGTTCGGTGGGGTTGGGCTTTCGTCGTTTGTCCATCGCAGGTATTCCGCGCCGAGAGACTACTCTATATTCGTAGTGTTCGTAAAGTGTGGTCCAATGATTCACCGTGGATCACAGCGCCCGCGGCCTCACCGGCGCTCTGCTGCTCGCGGCGGCGATGTGCGGCTGCCATTCGACGCCACACCACAACTCCGCCATCACGCCGACCACCGCCGCGGCACGGACGACCACCCAACCGCCGGCGCCCGCGGTGAGCATCCAGCCGTTGCCGGTGCGGCCGGTGCAGAAGTCGCAGCCGACGGCGGCCAACAAGTGCCCCGTCACGAATGCGAGCGGCCCGGTGGCACCGGCCAACGTCCTGGTCACCTGCGACCTCGCCCGGGCCACGCTCTATACGCTGGGTCCGGAGACGATGCGACTGGCGCTGATCCACGTCGATCCGCCGGCCCCACTGACGTCCGGTTTCTACGAGGTCAGCCTGACAATGGACCCCGTGTCCGCGGCGGCGTGGGCGACATTCACCGCCACCCACCTGCAAGATCACGTTGCCTTCATCCGCGACGATCAGGTTCTTGAGGCGCCGATCATCGTTGAGCCGGTGACGTCCGGGAAGATCGCGTTGACCACCCAGACCGCCCAGGCCGCCGACCAGCTGGCCCAACTGGCCGGCCGCCCCGCGTAGCATGGACCGCCTCGGCATCGGTTTCCTCGGCGGATTCGGCCTTCCGCCAGTCGAATTCGTCAACCTCACGGCGGACCTCAGCTGCCGGTACATGTCGGCCGTGGTGCGGGGACTCCCGCTGGTGCAGCTGGGCTATCCGCCCTTCTCGCTGAAGGACGCGAAGCTGCGGCGCGACGTGGGGGCCGCGATGAACGACCGCGGCGTGACCGTCTCGCTCGGCGACGGGTTCCTGATCCTGCCCGGCGCCGAGATGAGCGAATTCACAAGCGATCTCGACGCGCTCGCCGAGCTTGCCGTCCCGCGGATCAACGTCGTGAGCCTGGACCCCGACCTCGGCCGCACCTTCGACCAGTTCGCGGCCCTGACGGACCTGGCCGCCCAGCGCGGCATCCAGACGGTCGTCGAACCGGTGCCAGGCCTGACCGTGGGCGACCTGCCCACCGCGCTGGCCGCCCGGGAACACGTCGCGCGGCCAGACTTTCGGTTGCTGATCGACACCATGCACCTGGTGAGATCCGGTTCGACCGCCGCCGATGTCGCGGCCGTCGACCCCGATCACATCGGGTATGCCCAAGTCAACGACACGACGCTGCGGCCGCGCGGGGACAACTACATGGAGGAGGCCATGTTCGAGCGCATGGTTCCCGGTGAGGGCGAGTTGCCGTTGCGCGATATCCTTTCCGCGCTTCCGAAAGACATCGTGATCGAAATCGAAGTCCCGCGAAGGTCGTTGGCGCTGGCGGGCGTCGGCCCGATCGAACGTCTCCGCCCCTGTGTCGAGGCGGCACGCCGCCTGTTGTCCGAGATCCCCTGAGTTATCAGGCGGCCGTCGGGCTGATGGGCCGGAAGGATCGCTCTTCGACGTCACGACCGATGATCAGCGCCGTCCCCGCTGCAACTTCCCGCCACATGCCCGGCAGCTGGGTCAACGGTTCGGAAACCACCACGCGGGAATCGTCGGCGAAGTGCTTCAAGCCCTCGTCGCCGGGGTAGAGCATGCGCACCGACTCCGGATCCTCGTTCACGAACAGCGTGTTCGCGTCGGTCCCGCTGGCGTATCGGACCGCGTACAGCCGCGCGCCGTCGCTGACCCCCAGCGTCATCTGGAGGGCGGGCTCGTCCACGCCGGCTTCGGCGGCCACCGCCTCGACGAAACCGGCCATCCGGGCGAGCCCGGCGATCGGGTCGTCGGCGAGGCCGAACGTCAGCGCGAGGTGAAACATCAACTCCGAATCGGTCGATCCCGCGATGTTGCCGAACAAGTCCGGGCGGACCGCGAGCAGCAGGTCCCGCCGCAACCGCTGATACCCGGCCACGTGTCCGTTGTGCACGAAGAGCCAATTGCGGTAGCGGAAGGGGTGGCAGTTCGTCTGCTGCACGGGGGTCCCGGTGCCGGCCCGCACGTGCGCGAGAAACAGTCGGGAGCGGATCTCCGTCGCCAGTTCCAGAAGGTTCTCGTCGCCCCACGCCGGGGTGATGCTGCGGAACAGCGCGGGTTCGGCGCGGTGCTCATACCAGCCCAGCCCCGTGCCGTCGCCGTTGGGAATCTCCATGTTCGGCGCGTGCCTGCGGCTCTGCTCGATCAGTGAGCGCGGCGGATCGTGCAGCAACTCCCGGGGAGCGATCGCACTGCCCAGATATCCAACCCACCGGCACATCCGGCTCTCCTTGCCTAGCGATCGGCTGCTGTCGCGCGCGCCGTCTCGCGGATCACTTGGTGGACGAACGCGAGCTTGCAGACCACCGCCGGGGGGATGCCGAACGGGTAGAGCGGATTCTTGCCCATCGCGGTATTGACCCGGTTGAAGCACAGCGCCAACCACTTCCAGTCCTCCAGCAGCCGCTCGATGGGAGCGTTTTCGTAGGACGGCAGCGGGACGACGTCGCCCGGCATCGAGAAACGAACCCTGTCGGCGTGCAATACCAGCCCCGATTCCCGGGCGGTGTCGATGGTGCCGGTGATGTGCAGGTAGTGGGCGAAGCACTCGGCGAAGTCTTCCCAGGGGTGCATCGTGGCGTACTCGGAGATGTAGGAGTCGGCCCAGTCGGTGGGGGGACCGAATTTGTAGTGCCGCGCGATCTCTTTTTGATAGTCGGCGCGCTCATCGCCGAAGATCTCGCGGCAGGGGCGCAGGTATCGCGCCACGCCGGGACCGGTTTCCACCAGGATGTTCTGGTAATAGTGCCCGACTTCATGGCGGAAGTGACCCAGCATGGTGCGGTAGGGCTCGCCGAGGTGGACCCGGAGGGCTTCGCGGTAGGCGTCCAGCGACTCGACCAGGTCGATGGTGATCACACCGTCGGCGTGCCCGATCACCACCCGCTCGCCGCCGCTGTAACTGGACAGCAGATCGAACGCCAGCCCGCCGTCTCGACGCCAGTAGGGGTCGATCGGCAACCCGATGTCGATGAGCTGATAAACCAAGCGGCGCAACGCAACCGCGGTGGACGCCAGTTTCTCCACCGCGATCGTGTCGTCCGCGTCGGGCTCGCGGCGGATGAGGGAATCGGCCAGGCATTTGCCTTGGTGGCCACCGAGTTCCGGTTCCTCGGGCACCAACCAGTTGCAGCCGAGGCTGCCCGCCTTTGTGCACGCATGCCAGACATGGCCGTCGATGACGGCCGCGCCGGATGAGGTCGCGACCATGGCTCGGCTCGGGACGTGCAAACCGAGCTCCGCCGCGCAATTCGGGCAGTGCCGCGACTCGAATGGCGCGAAGGCCCGGCACACGGGGCAGGCGAAGGCGCGCACCGATTCATCGTGGCACGCCGACGGCGTCCGGTCAGCTCGGTTCGCGGAGCGGGAGGCCCGCGGCGCGGTAGATCGCGTCGATGACGGTCATGTTTTCGATCGCGTCTTCCGGGGTCGTCTTGACCGGTTCGCCGCGCAGCACCGCCGCGGCGAACGCGTCGAGCTGGTAGGCGTAGGAGGTGCGGCGCGAAAAGCGCTCGACGCGTCGGCCGTCGGCCGACCGGATCGTCAGCCGGTGGAAGAGGCTGGGCAACACGGGATTGAGAACCCGCACCTCGCCGTCCTCGCCGATCACGTGGGCGCTGATGTCCAGCAGCCGCGGCGACCACATCGAGCAGCGGATCCGGCCGGTGTGCCCCGCGGCAAACCTGACGTCCGCCGTCATGGCCCGGTCCACTTGCGGGTCGCGCAATTTCGCCTGTGCGGAAACGACTTCCGGCGTCGCGCCGCCGAAGGTGCGGACCATGTGGACCGCGTAGCACCCGGCGTCCATGAGCGCGCCGCCGGCCAGCGAATAGTCGTAGCGGATGTCGGAGAACCGCGGCAGCGGGAAGCACATGGCGGCCTCCACCCGCTTCAGCTTGCCGAGCTCGCCGGAGGCGATGATCTCCTCGACCCGCCGGGTCAGCGGGTGGTAGCGATAGTGGAAGGCCTCCATCAACACCCGGTCCGACTCCGCCGCGAACTCGGCGATCTCGCGCGCTTCGGCGGCGTTGGCGGTGAACGGCTTTTCGCACAGGACGTGCTTGCCGGCGGCCAGCGCGGCCCGCGTCCACTTGCCGTGCAGGCCGTTCGGCAGCGGGTTGTAGACCGCGTCGACGGCCGGGTCGGCGATCAGCGCGTCGTAGCTCTCGTGCACGCGCGGGATGCCGTGTTTGGCGGCGAATTCCCGCCCGCGGGCCGGATCGCGGGCCGCCACGGCGGCCACCTCGACCTGGCTGTGTTGCTTGGCCGGGGTGACGACGGCCAACGGTGCGATGCGGGCCGCACCCAGGATGCCGATGCGGATGAGGTTCCCGTCTGCGGACACGGACCCGACGCTAGCACTCGCGCGTCGCGGCTATCGGGGAAGTCAACGCCGGCTCCGCGCCTACAGGTCGGCGTCGAACACCGAGACGGGGTCGAGGATGACGCCGGTCTCCTCGACGTAGCGATCCCACAGTGCCAGCAGCTCGGTGAGCTTGTCGGGGTGCGAGGCGGCCAGGTCCTCGATCTCGCCCGGGTCGTCGGAGAGGTCGTAGAGCTGCCAGGCGCCCGGGCCGTACGGCGCCGGCAGAAATACAGCCTTCCAGTCGCCCTGGCGAATCGCCCTGCGCCCGAACAGTTCCCACCCGGTTCCGGTATCCGCGTTGTGCACGGCTTCGCTGTCGCACGACAGATACGGCACCAGGGAGCGGCCGCGCATGGGTTCGACGTCGCGGCCCCGGTAGGCAGTGCCCGGGTGCGCGACGCCGGCGAGCTCGAGCACCGTCGGGGCGATGTCCATGACGGTGCTGAACGCCGTGCCGATCTCGGCCTGCCGGGCGAAGCCGGGCCAGGTGACGAAGCCCACCACCCGGATGCCGCCCTCGGTGGTGAACGCCTTGTGCAGGCGCGACGGCGCGGTGGCCGCCTGCGCCCAGCGCGGGCCGTACCAGATGAACGAGGTGGGCCGGCCCAGGTTGTCGAGGCTGTTGTCGCAGTACTTTTCGATCTGCGCGACGATTTGGGCGCCGCGCAGCGGCATCGCCTCGACCATCGCGCCCTCGGCGCCGTTGTCGGACATGAAGATCACCACGGTGTTGTCCAGTTCGCCGGTGTCGGCCAGGTAGTCGACGACCCGGCCGATGTTCTGATCCATCCGGTCCACCATCGCCGCGTAGACCTCCATGCTGCGGGCCGAACGCGCGCGCTCGTCGTCGGTCATGTCGTCCCATTCGGGGGCGCCGTCGGCGACGACGGGGTGCGCCGCGACGTCGGGCGGGCACAGGCCGAGCTTCTTGAGCGCCGCGAGGCGGGCCTCGCGCAACGCGTCCGGCCCGTCGTCATAGCGGCCGTGATAGGCCGCGATGGACTCGTCCGGCGCCTGCAACGGCCAGTGGGGCGCCTGAAAAGGCAGGTAGGCGAAGAACGGGCGGTCGTCATCCGCGGGCCGCTCGCGGAAGTAGCGCAGCAGCGTGTCGACGTAGAAGTCGGAGGAGTAGAAGTCGTCACCGACGGTGACGAAGTGGTCGTCCTCGGTGTAAAGCGTTGCCACGGGCGAGAACCCACCGCCCGAGGCGGGGCCGTAATGGCTGGCGCCGGCCGGCAGCAAGGCGAACGACCGCTCGAATCCGCGGGCCCACGGCGACGTCTCGATGGTGTCGCCCAGGTGCCACTTGCCCGACATCAGCGTCAGGTATCCGGCGTCGCGCAGCAGCTCGGGCAGGGCCACGACCCGGTCGTTCAGGTAGCCCTCGTAGCCCGGGGCGCCGCGGAACTCGGGGATCGCGACCTCGAGCATCGTGCCGATGCCGGCGACGTGGTGGTCGGTTCCGGTCAAGAGCATGGCCCGGGTCGGCGAGCAGGCCGGGGCGGAATGGAAATCGGTGAACCGGACGCCGGCGTAGGCCAGCCGGTCCAGGTTTGGCGTGTTGATCTCGCCGCCGAACGCGCCGATGTCGGAGTAGCCGAGGTCGTCCGCGACGATCACTAAAAAGTTGGGCCGTTTCACGCTGAAGCATTCTGTCTCACCGTCCGGCGACGGTGCGTGTCGGTCCGGCGACACGCCGTCAATCGCGGCATTTTGCGCACGCTCGCCGCGGGCATCACGCAAACGTGCGTGAGCAAACAGACACCGCCGGCCGGCGCGGTCGTGACTAGGCTCGATTCCGCGCATCACTGCACCAAAGGGGGTCCAACGATGCTGGAACAGTTCGGGATGTCGATACCCCTGGTCGCCGCCCCGATGGCCGGTGGCCCCACCACGCCGGCGATGGTGTCGGCCGCGACGCGGGCCGGCGCCCTGGGCATGCTGGCCGCCGGATACAAGACCGTGGAGGCCGTCGAAGCCGAGATCAAGACGATCCGCGCAGAGGGAATCCCGTTCGGGATCAACCTTTTTGCGCCCAATCCCCTGCCCGTCGACCCGGACAGCTACCGCGCCTACGCCGCGATCGTCCAAAAGGAGGCCGACCAATTCGGCCTGACCCTGCCCGCCGAGCCGATCGACGACACCGACCGGTTCGACGAGAAGATCGCGCTGTTGCTCGACGACCCGGTGCCCATGGTGTCGTTCACCTTCGGCATACCGCCGGGCGACGTGATCGCCGCGCTGAAAAACGCCAACACCGTTGTGGTCCAGACCGTGACGACGCCCGACGAGGCGGCGCAAGCCCGCGACGCCGGCGTGGACATGCTCGCCGTGCAGGCCGCGACGGCCGGGGGGCATTCGGGGACGCTCTCGCCGCGCAGGCCGTTGACGCCGGTGCCGATCGTCGACCTCGTCGCACAGATCGTCGCGACGGTAGGGCTGCCGGTGATGGCCGCCGGCGGGCTCGCCACCCCGCAGGCGGTGGCCGACGTGATCCGCGCGGGCGCCGCGGCGGCCGCGGTCGGGACGGTCCTGCTACGCGCCACCGAAAGCGGCGCCTCGGCCACCCACCAGGCGGCCCTCACCGACCCCGCATACACCCAGACCGTGATCACTCGCGCCTTTACCGGCCGGCCGGCCCGCGGCCTGCGCAACGCGTTCATCGACGCCCACGAGGCGGAGGCGCCGCTGGGCTACCCGGCGATTCACTACCTGACCAGCCCGATGCGCAAGGCCGCCGCCGCGGCGGGCAAGCCCGACTACGTGCACCTGTGGGCGGGCACCGGGTATCGGCATGCCACCGCCGAGCCCGCGGCCGACATCCTGCGGCGGTTGGCTTCCGACCTTTAGCCGTGACGGGCGGCCCCGGACGTCAGTTGCTCAGGTACAGGTACCACAGGCCGTCGGCGTGCTGGACACACTGGTAATGGGTGAAGTGCCCGGGATGATCCACCTCGACGTGCGGGCCGTCGACGTTGCACGCGGCCTCGGTCGAATAGTTGCCTTCGACTTGGATTTCCTCGGCGTTGCTGATGCCCACGCCGGTGGTCATCAACCCACAGAACGCCAGAACACCAGCGGCAATTGTCTTCCTCATCGGGCACCTCCCGTTCACTCCGCCCCTTGAGGCGGACACGCAAATCATTTGCTGATGGCCCGACGTTAGCGAGCCGCGCCCGTTTCCGCATAACAACGGTCAAGAATTTGCACGGCCATAACATTGGCTTCCCCCGGAGAATCAGCTGGCCACCCCCTGGGCGGGCCGGCGCTGCATGGACATCACGCCGTCGATGGCCTCGCTCACGCACCGCGGGTGCTCGCCGAGAAGCATGTGCCCGGCGGCGGGCCGGTGCAGATGCGTGGCCTGCGGGATGGCCGCGACCAAGTCAAGCGCGTGCTCGGCCGGCGTGGTGCGGTCCGCTCCGCCGCTGATGACTACCGTGTTGGCGACGATGGAGGCCAGCGCCGCGTACTGGTCGTATCGCTTCAGGCTGGGCAGGAAGCCGGTCGCGGTCGCCAACGAAACCGAGCGGATGGCGGACGCCGTCAGCGCGGCGGCGCCCCCCGGGTCGGCACCCGAGTACTTGATGAAACCGTCGAAAACGGGCCGCAGCAGCCCGGTGATCGCCGTGTCCATGGCGCGCCGGGGCAGCCGGTGAACGAGGTCGAAGACCAGCTCCGTGGCGCGGCTGCCCAGCAGGCGGCCGAGTCCCCGCTCGGCGAGCCGGCCGGCGGCCGTGGCAACCAGGACCAGCCCCTGCGGTTCCACCGGCCGGTCGGCGGCGCGGCGGCCCAGGTAGGCGAGAGCCGTCATGCCGCCCATCGAGTGCCCGGCCAGCGTCAGCGGCCCGCTCACGCGCAGGACGGTGAGGACGTCGGCGAGGTCGGCGGCGAGCCGGCCGATCCGGTACGTGTGCATGTCGGCGCCGCTCGAGGCGCCGTGGCCGCGGTGATCGTAGGTGATGATTCGCACGCGGTCGCCCCACTGCCGCTTGAGGTGCCGGACCTGGAGCTCCCAGCTCGACTGTGTGAGGCACAGACCGTGCATCAGGACCACGGTGTGCTCGCGCGGGCCGTTGGGGTTGTGGTCGCGGACCGCCAACCGCACGCCGTCGCTCGTGATGACCGTCCGCTCGACGTAGCCGTCGCGCTTGGCGTCCAATCGCAACGGAAGCGACGCGGTGGTCGCGCGGTAAGCGTTTGTGCCCGTAGTCAATTCCGGCTGAGTGAACACGGTGGACTCCTGGTGGGTGTCTATGTCGAGGGGATCTCGACACCTTGTTGCACTCGAAGCTACGGACGGATGACGGCGCTGGCGCTCTTGCGCGCAATAGCCGCGCAAGAAGCGATTATGAGCTTTTGCGCATTATGCTCGTGGGCTTTGGAGCCTAATCTCCGCCGTGGCCCTTGCCGTGGCCTTTGCCCGGGCCATGGCGCGGCGGAGGCGGGAGTTCTGGCGTGGGAGTGGGTGGTGGCGGCACCGGATTGCTGACGGGCACCGGCGACGGGCTGCTCGTGGTCACCGGTTTGGCGGGCGCGTTCGAGGGCGCGGGATCGGACGCGATCGCGAACGGGACAACGATCATCGCCGCCAAGACGCCCCCGGCGGCGAGCAGCTTCTTCGTGCGCCCCGCCATCCGCGGAACCCTCGGCGGCAACGGCATCTCGAGCACTCTGGTCGGCGGGCGCGGCGGCGCCGCGACCGGCACGCCGGCAATGATCGCCGTCCCACGACCGTGCAGCGCTCCCCGCATCTCCTCGGCGCTGCCGAATCGCTGTCGGGGATCCGGCGCCATCGCGCGTTCGATCACAGTGATCAGGGCGGCATCGACGTCGGGTCGCAGCAGTGCCAGCGGCGGCGGCCGGTCGTACAGGATGGCGCGGGCCAGCGCGGCCATGTTGTCGTGCGGGAACGGGCGATGACCCGCGAGGGCCTCATAGCCGACCACCCCGACCGCGTAAAGGTCATCGGCCACGCTGGCCGGCGCGCCGGCGAGCCGCTCGGGACTCAGATAGGCGATGGTGCCGAAGACCTGGCCGGTCATCGTGTGTGCGGCCGCCTCGCGGGTCTTGGCGATGCCGAAATCAGCGACCTTCATGACCTCGCCATCGGCACCGACCAGGATGTTTCCCGGCTTGATGTCCCGATGCAGGATGGCCGCGCGGTGCGCCGCCGTCAGTGCGGCCAGAACGTTGTCGAGCGTGGCGCGGACGTTCGGGTGCGGAAGGGGGCCGCGGGCTACCTGGTCGGCCAGCGAACTGCCGGGCAACCGCTCCATCACGATGAAAGGGATGCCGTCATGCTCGCCGCAGTCATAGACCGCGACGATGTTCGGATGGTTCAGCGCCGCGGCCGCGCGCGCCTCGGCGTCGAATCGGTTGCGAATGTCGGGCTGCGCGTTGAACACCGGGTGCAGGAGCTTGATGGCGACGGGACGGTTCAACCGAGTGTCCCAGCCGTCGCGAACCTCGGCCATGCCGCCAAGGCCAAGCCTGCCGCGCACCTCATAGCGCCCCGCCAGCAACGCGAGGGTGTTCATTCGCCCTGCCAATCCCCACTGCTTTCTTGACAAGCTGGACCCGACGACCGACGTCCCCGGTCGGCTACCCAGCCGCTTGAGGTTCAAAACGCGCGCTCGCGACCCAACGACCAGAGCTTTTGCGCATTGTGGTCGGTCGGCGCGTCGTCGTCGCCATCCGGTTGGGGCTTCGCTCCGAAAGACTATCGAGCGGATATTTCGGCGGTCGACGCCGGTGGGTCGAGAAGGGGGCTTGTCTTGGTAGGACTAACGACGTTCAAAACGGTTGCCGCCGGCGATGGTTCACCGGCATCCCCGTCGGGATACGGCTACTACCTGCTGATCCACGCGATCGCGACGGCGCTGCTGCTCATCGCTTTGGTCACCGCCATCTGGCAGTTCATGAACTGGATCGCGGCGCCGTCGTGCCCGAAAGACGTCACCCTGGCGTCGGTGTCGTCGTCCCACGCCGACTGCCCATGCCCCCACGAGTTGCACCGTGAGAACGCCTACAACACCTAGAAAGCCTAGAACGCCTCGGGATTGCGCTGGACGTCTGCCGGCACCGGGTGGCGGTAGAGCCGAGACGCGTTCTCCCAACTGAACTTACGGATCACGTCCGGCGGCAGGTCGCCGATCTGCTCGTGAATCGTCTGCTGGGTGTGCGGCCAGGTGGAGTCGCAGTGCGGATAATCGGCTTCCAACATGATGTTGTCCACGCCTATCCGATCGCGCTGCACGAACGAGGACTTGTCCTCCACCGCGCAGAACCAGAAATTCCGGGTGAAAACCTCCGCGGGAGTGAGGCGTTCGCCGAGAGCCTGCCAGGTGCCGTACATCGCGTGGTAGCTGAGCATGTGGTCGAGGCGATCGAGCAGCCCCGCGACCCAGCCGATCCCGCCTTCCGACAGGCAGATCTTCAGGTCGGGGAACCGGCTGGGCAGGCCGGAGTACAGCCAGTCGACCGCCGCGGAGATGGCGTAGGCGAAGAACAGCACGCCCTGGACGTCCGGCGGCGCGTCGTCGGTGGTGGACGGCGCGGATCCCGAGGACCCGATGTGCAGGTTGACGACGGTTTCCGTCTCGGCGCACGCGGCCATCATCGGATCCCAGTGGCCGGAGTGGATGCTGGGCAGCCCGAGCATCGCCGGGTTCTCGCTGAAGGTGACCGCGTGAAAGCCGCGCTCGGCGTTTTCGTAGATCATTTTCGCGCCGAGCTCGGGGTCCAGCAGCCACGGCAGTTGGCAGGGGATGATGCGTTCGGGATACGAACCCGCCCAGACCTCGAGGTGCCAGTCGTTCCATGCCCGCACCGATGCCAGCGCCAGCTCGCGATCCCGGGTGACCTGCTGCAGCCGCTGGCCGGCGAACCCCGGCAGGAACGACGGGAAGTTGAGCGAGGCGTAGATGCCGTTGAGGTCCATGTCTTTGACGCGCTCGTGGATATCCCATGCGCCCCTGCGCATCTCGTCGAATCGGACCGGCTCGAAGCCATACTCGGCCACCGGCCGTCCGACCACGGCGTTGAAGCCGACGTTCGGCAGTTCCCGGCCGTCGTAGACCCAGGTCTGTCCCCCATCGCCGGTTTCCACCACCTTGGGCGCGCGGTCGGCGAACTTTCGCGGCAGGCGTCCGGTAAAGGTGTCGGGCGGTTCAACGATGTGGTCGTCCACCGAGATCACCGTGTAGCGCCGCGGGGCGCGGGGCGGATCGGGCAAGAAGGTTACCGAGCGGGCATCGCCGGTCTTCGCGGTGGTGAAGTTCAGGTCGCCGGCCAGCTCATCGATCGATTTCACTCGTCAGTCTCCTTGCGGGACAGGGCGCTTGAGTGTGCGCTGGCGGCTTCACAGTCCACGCACCTCACGTGAGGACATCGGGATCGGCCTTGATGGTCATCCGCGCGGCCCCCGCCCAATAGACGTCGGCGGCGCGTTCGATCAGCGACCGTTGCATGCCGGCCATGTCCGACCAGTTCATCTGCACCGGTTCCCGGCCGGTGAGCATGACGTCGTAGGCGAGCTTGCAGACCCGTTCGATCGACGCCGCCCGGTAGACGGCCTCGGGCAGGTTGCGTCCCGTGGCGATGACGCCGTGGTTGGCCAGGATCGTGAGGTTGGCGCCCCCGATGCGCGCGGCGAGGTCCGCGGCGCGGGCGGGGCTATCGATTTCGCCGTCGTACGCGTCGACGAGGCACAGGTCGTCGAGGTAGAGCGACCCGGTTTGGTGGACCAGTTCGGGCAGCCTGCCCAGCGCGGCGAGCACGCACACGTAATAGGGGTGATTGTGGATGACGACTCGGGCGTCCTCGCGCACCCGGTGCAGCTCGGTGTGGATGTGGATGGCCGGGGTGACGTCCCAGCGCCCGCGGACCACCCGCGCCTCGCTGTCCACCACGCAGATGTCCGAGGCGGTGAGCTCCTGCCACCACAGCCCCCACGGATTGACGAACATGTCCGGTTGGCCCTCAGGCTGCCAGGTGATGTGTCCGGCCATGTTTTCGGCGAATCCGATGCCGGCGAGGTGCCGGAAGGCCACCGCGAGCGCCTGCTCGTTCGACAGGTCGACGCCGATCGGGGGCACCACCGATGGCGCCCAGACCTCCAGGCCGCCTCGACGTGCGTTAGGAGCGTTCATGATCCCGCCTCCGTCCTGGTTCGAATATCCTCGCGGAGCCGGCCTTTGGCAATCTTGCCGCCCGACGATCGGGGAAGCTCGTCGACCACGATCAGTCTTTCGGGCAGCAGCTCCTTGGAGACGCCCAGCGCCAACAGATGCTCGACGAGCTCGGGAAGGTCGACGGCCCGGGAGTCGGCGAGTTCGGCGTACACGCAAACCTTTTCACCGAACACCGGATCGGGCATCGCGACCGCCGCGGCCACCGCGATGGCGGGATGGGTCGTGACCGTGTCCTCGACCTGGCTTGCGCTGATGTTCTTCCCTCCGCGCAGGATGAAATCCGAGGTGCGGCCGGTGACGCTCAGATAGCCGTCGGTGTCGATCTCGCAGATGTCGCCCATGCGCATCCACCCGTCGGGGGTGAACAGCTTGTCGTGATCGGTCCCGCCCAGGTAGCCGAGGCTGGTCGCCGGCCCCCGGCACGCGGGCTGCCCCCGCCCCGTGGCGGTGACGTCCCGGTCGCCGTCGAAGAGCCGAACCGCCATTTCCGGGACGATCCGGCCGCCGGTGCGGAGCCGGCGCTCCCGGGGATCGTCGACGGTGGTCGCGCTCAGCAACCCGGTCTCGTTCGAGCCGTAAAACTGCAGGATCTTCGCGCCGGTGAGTTCCTCGAACTCCGCGGCGGGCCGGTACGGCAACGCCTCGCCGCCGGCGAAAACGACACGCAGCGAACTCAGGTCGTGAACGCGGCAAGCCGGGTCGGCCATCAGCATCGTCAATTGCGTGCTGACACAACATAATACGGTGACCCGGTGGCGGGCGATCGCCTCACACGCCGCACGCGCGGTGAACCGCGGCAGGATCACCGCAGTGGCACCGAGGTAGATCGGCGTGGTGTGGCTGGTCCAAATGCCAAACCCGAAGGGCGTCGGGATGACGGGCAAGAAGACCTCGTCCGGTGTGAGCAACCCGTTGGCCACGGCCTTCTGGTGAAAGTAGTGCCAGCGGTTTTGCGTGTGCACGACGCATTTGGGCAGGCCGGTCGTGCCGGAGGTGGAGTTGATCAGGAAGACGTCGTCGGGCCCCAGTTGGGATTCGGCCCCCACCGCCCTCGGCTGCGCGGAAACGCTCAGCCGCAGCGCGCCGGGTTCACCGCCCAAGACCACCGCGGCAGACTCGGTGGCCACCTCCGCTGCGGCCGCGCCGCGCTGCGGGTCGCTGATCAGGATCTTTGGCCGGGCATTGTCCAGTATCGCCGCGACCTCGCGGGTTCCGGCGCGTGCGCCGATGCCGACCACGACGGCGCCGCACCGTTCGATGGCGACGAACAGCACGTGGATGGCGGCGGAATCGCCGTGCCACACGCCGATCCGATCACCGCGCGCCACACCGATCCCGGCCAGCAGCTCTGCCAGTTCGCTTGCCGCGCGGTCGAATTCACGCCAACTGAGGGACGTCCCGGGGTCGTCGACGTAGGCCGGGCGGTCCGGTGCGGATGCGGCGTTACGACGCACCGCGTCCGAGAGCGTGGAATCGGACCACCAGCCGGCGGCGCGGAACAGGGCCGAGTCCTCGTCGGTGAATGCCGGCGAGCCCACGGCATTCAGCCCACCGGCACTCATGCCCAAATGATAGGAAACCGCTGGCCGTCTGGTCGGGAGGTCCGGCCGCTACGGGTTCTGCGGGGCCGGAGCGTTGTGTTGGTTCTCGCCCGTGTTGTTCGGACGGGGGTGCGGCGTCGGGCAGGTGCGATGGGGAATGCAGCCACAGTTGAGGCCCACGATGCAGGCGCCGCCGCCCGCGGGCCGCACCGAAATCGCGCCGCCCCCGCCGCCGGTCGTCGGCGCCACACTCGACGCCGGCGCCGTGGCGCCGGTCGACGGCTCATCCGCACCGGCGACACCAAATCCGGCCGCAAGCACAAGAGCGCCGCCGCCGCACACCGCGGCCGCCGTCCTGCCGATGCGAATAGTCATCGCCGCCAACTGTAATTTCTTTGTCGAAGATGCGCATCGCGACAAGCGGAGGGCGGCGAGATATGAAAACCCCAGAAGCCTCCCGCTTGTGGCCGGGGCTGTGCAGCGGTGCCGCCGCCGGGGCCGCCGGCACCACCGCGCTCGACGTGATCACCTACCTGGACATCGCCGTGCGGGGCCGACCGACAAGTTCGACGCCCGAACGGACCGTCGAAGCGATGGCGAGACTCTTCGGCGTGACGGTGCCGGGAAGCGGTGACGTCCTGGCCAACCGGCTGCTCGGACTCGGCGCGCTGACGGGGTATGCCGCGGGCATCGGGATGGGCCTGATCCTCGGGCTGGCCTACGCGCTGGGATGGCGTCCAAGGCTGGTCGTCGCCACGCTGGTCGCGTCGGCGATCGCGCTGATCGGCACGAACGGGCCGATGACGGTGCTCGGGGTGACGGACCCGCGAACCTGGAGCGTCGTCGACTGGATCAGCGATCTGGTTCCGCACCTCGGGTACGGCGTGGTCACGGCGCTCGTGCTGCATTACCTCTACCGGCCGTACGCCAAGCCGGCCTGACGCCGGATTGTTGGGATCGGTAGTAACGCGCCCCATTTTCACTTGCCGCATGAAGACCAAGACCGCAGTCCTGTTGTCCGGCGCGCTGATCGCGCTGCTCATGTTGGCGCGATACGTCGCGCTGAGCCGCGCGGGCCTGCCGCTCGGGTGGATGCTCTACCTCGGCCTGCCGATCACCGCGGGCGGCGTCCTCTTCGCGCTGCGGCTCATCAACCTCGGCGCGGGGTGGGGCCCCAGGGACACGAGGCAGCCCGCGCCTCCGATCGCACAT
Source organism: Mycobacterium sp. 1554424.7 (assembly GCF_001665295.1). Classification (GTDB taxonomy): domain Bacteria; phylum Actinomycetota; class Actinomycetes; order Mycobacteriales; family Mycobacteriaceae; genus Mycobacterium. The sequence goes on from NZ_LZSE01000114.1 coordinate 24,225, forward strand.
TCGTACCCGGAACCGCCGGTGCCGGTTTCCGAGCGCTTCAGGGAACTCGAGGCGCTGCGCGCCGCCGGCGCGATCTCCGACAGCGAATACAGCGCGAAGCGCGCCCGCCTCATCTCGGAGTTGTGAGGCCCCTTTGCGCCGCTAACCCTGGACGGTGGCGCGGATAACGATCTCACCGATCTCGACGTCATGGGGCTGTTCGATCGCGAATGCAACGGCGCGCGCCACCGCCGCCGGCGACAAACCGAAGTCGCTCATGTTGCGCCGGATCTGGTCGCGCAGGGCCGCATCGTCGATGGAGCCGTCGAGCTCGGTGTCCACGAATCCCGGTGATATGGAAGTGGTTCGGATGACGCCGTCGGTCGACTCTTGGCGCAGGCCTTCCATGACGGTTCGTACGGCGTTCTTCGTTGCCGCGTACACCGCCATGGTGGGGACGATCTTCAGCCCGGCGGTGGATACGGTCGTCACGAAGTGGCCGCGGCCCTGCCGGCGGAAAACCGGTAGCGCCGCGGCGATGCCATGCAGCACCCCGCGCAGGTTCACGTCGACCATCGCCGACCACCCATCGACATCGAGGTTGGACAGCGGCCCGATCTTGCTGATCCCGGCGTTGCTCACGAATACGTCGAGGGAACCGAATTCGCCGGACGCCGTCGCGACCAACCGGTCGAGGTCCTCGCGATGCGTTACATCGGTCTGGCACATGACGACGGCTCCACCGGCGTCGCGAATCTCGCGCGCGATCTGCTCGAGGCGCTCGACGCGACGCGCACCGAGGACAACGCTGGCGCCGCGTTCGGCGAGCAGACGCGCGGTTGCCTCCCCTATCCCGCTGCTTGCGCCTGCGATCGCGACAACTTTGCCCTCGACGCCAATCACCGAAGAATCCCTTCGTCTCGTATTGTCATTCCGTGCTCATCGGGTTCCTGCTCGCCCTGGGTTGCTCGGTGTGCTACGGCACCGCCACGGTATTGCAGGCGGTCGCGACGCGGTCGGTCGAACCCGCCAGCAAGTCGGGCGTCGACGCGGTCCTGCTGATCCGGGCCGTCCGGCAGTGGCGCTATCTCGCCGGCATCGGCCTTGACGTGCTCGGTTTTCTGCTTCAGGTGGTGGCGCTGCGGTTGGTGCCGATCTACGTCGTCGCGGCGGCGCTGGCCGCGTCCATCGCTGTCACCGGCCTCGTGTCCGCGTGGGTGCTCTCGGCGCGGCTGTCGCGGACGGAGTGGACGGCCGTCGCGGTTGTGTGCGTGAGCCTCGTCGTGCTCGCGTGCGCGGCGGGCCCCGGGCACTTTCGTCGCGCCCCGGCCGGACTCGGGTGGGCGCTGATCGGTGTGGTGGCCGCGATCTTTCTCATCGGCGCGGCGGCGGGCCGATTGCACGATCGGGCGCGGGGGCTTGCGCTCGGCCTTTGCGCCGGAAGCGGATTCGGTGTCGTCGAGATCGCCGTGCGGCTGATGGATGTGGTGGACCCGACCAAAGCCGCGTTCTACACGCAGCCGGCCCTGTACGCGGGCGCCGGCGGCGGGGTCGCGGGATTCCTGCTGCTCACCTCCGCCCTGCACCGCGGTTCGGTGACGACGACGGTGGCGGCCATGGTCGTCGGCGAAACGATCGCCCCCGCGATCGTGGGCGTCGTCTGGCTGGGCGACTCCGCCCGCGACGGCCTCGGCTGGCTGGTGATCGCGGGATTCGTTGTGGCGGTGTGCGGAACGCTGGTGTTGGCGCGGTTCGGCGAGGCGCCCACGCCCGCCGAGGCCGGCTGAGTCAGGGCGCCACGCGATATGTGGTGCCGCGCGCGTCGCGTGTCCACAGCACCCCGCCCTGCGCGGTGACGCCGGCGGCGATCAATTCCCGTTTGAGGATCTTGTTGGTGGCCGTCGCGGGCAGGTCGGCGTTGATGCGCACGTAGCGGGGCCACGCCTTCGGCGACAGGTCGGGCTGTGCGGCGAGAAACTTCTCGAAATCGGCAGGGTCCAAGGGGGTTTCGTCACGTAGCACCAGGGCCGCCATCACCTGGTCGCCGACCCGCTCGTCGGGCACGGCGTAAACCGCGACCTGGCCGACCTGCGGCAGGCGTTCCAGGACCCGCTCGATGGGCGCCGCCGCCAGGTTTTCGCCGTCCACCCGCATCCAATCCGCGGTGCGGCCGGCCAGATAGATCCAGCCGTCGGCGTCGCGGTAGGCCAGATCGCCCGACCAGTACATGCCGTGGCGGATGCGCTGCGCCGTCGCGGCCGGGTCGTTGTAGTAGCCGGTGAACGGCCCCGCACCCTGGGTGTTGACGAGTTCACCGACCGCCTCGTCGAAGTTGGTCAGCGCGCCGTGCTCGTCGAACTCGGCGACCGCGCACTCGGTCAGGGTCCGCGGGTTGTAGATGCTGACCCCCGGGTAGGGCTTGCCGATCGAGCCGCGCGGGGCGCCGTCCTCGCGCACGACGATCACCGCGAACTCGCTGGAGCCGAAGCTGTCGATGACTCGGCATCCGAAACGCCGTGCGAATTCGTCGATGTCGCGATCGGTCGCCTCGTTGCCGAACGCGATGCGCAGGGTGGTGTCGGCGTCGTCGGGCCGTTCGGGGGTGGCGAGGATCAACGCGAGGGGCTTGCCGACGTAGTTCAGGTAGGTCACCCGGTAGCGACGCACGTCGTCGATGAAGCGCGACGGCGAGAACTTGGCCGGCACCATCGTGGCGCCGCTGCCGATGGCGACCGCCCACCCGGCGGCGATGCCGTTGGAGTGGAACAGCGGCATCGCCAGGTAGCAGACGTCGTCGGCGGTGATGTCGTACTGAAAGATGAGGCTGGCCCCGCACATGATCGCCATCGCGTGCGCGAACCGCACGGCCTTGGGGTCGCCGCTGGTGCCGGAGGTGAAGATCATCATCAGCGTGTCGGTGCCGGTGACCTCCCGGTGCGGGACGAGGGGCGGTGCGGCGGCCACCGCTTCGGCGTAGCGCGCCGAGCCCACGTCGATGACTTGAATGCCGTTGAGCGCCAGGCCGTCCAGCAGGGGCAGGTGCTCGCCGTCGACGAGCAGGATCTGGCAATCGGAGCGCCGGATGTCGGCGAGCAGGCCGGCGCCGCGCCTGGTGGTGTTGATCCCACACAACACGTAGCCGCCCAGCGCGGCGGCCGCCATGGCGCGCAGCATCGCCGGCGAGTTGGTGAGCAGTGCGCCGACGTGCAGCGGGCGCGCCGGGTCGGCGAGGCCGATCAGCGCGGCCGCCTCGGCCTCGGCCTCGGCCAGGTGTTGGCGCCAGGTCCACGTCCGGTCTCCGTGCGCGACCGCGGGCGTGTCGTCGTTCCTGCGCTGACGCAGCAGCTGCTGCACGGTCTCAACCACGGGTGGTCAGCACCAGCCCGGCGTAGTTCTGTGCGGCCACCGCGTCGCAGTGGCGCCGGTAGTTGCCGAATCCCCCGGCGTAGGGCATGAATACGCGCTTCTTGCCCTCGATGTTGGCGCCCAGGTACCACGAGGATGCGGCCTTGGGGAACAGCGTCTGCTCGGCGGCCTGTGCGACGTGCTGCGTCCACGCCTCGGCGGCGTCGCGACGCGGCTCCACCTCGCTGAGGCCGAGGCGGCGGGCGGTCAACATCAGCTCGATCACCCAGTCGATCTGCACCTCGGCGTGCAGCACCATGTTGGCCAGCACCGACGGGCTGCCGGGCCCGCTGATGGTGAACAGGTTGGGCAGCCCCGGCACCGTCATGCCGAGAAAGGTCAGGGGGCCGTCGGCCCAGATCTCGCGCAGCGGTACTCCCCCCGGCCCGGCCGGGTCGATGCGGGTCAGCGCGCCGGTCAGCGCGTCGAAGCCGGTCGCAAAGACCAGCACATCGCAGGCGTAGGTGGCGTCGCTGGTTCGCACTCCCTCGGCGGTGACGGCGTCGATGGGCTCGCGGCGCAGGTTCACCAGCCGGACGTTGTCGCGGTTGAACGTCGCGTAATAACCGGCGTCGGTGCAGATTCGCTTGGTTCCGATCGGGTGATCGACCGGGATGAGGTCGGCGGCGACGTCGGGATCGCGGACGATTTCGCGGATCCGCTCCTCGGCGAACTGCCGGGCGATGTCGTTGGCCGCCAGATTGCTGTTCTGGTCCGGGAAGGTTTTGGCGAACAGCACGCCGCCCTCGCGCCAGCGCCGCCACAGGGCGTCGACGCGCTCGTGCGGTTCGGTCTCGACCGCCTTCTTGTGGTAGGTGCCGTGCGGCGTACCCGCTGACGCGTAGGCCGAGAGCCGGCGGCGCTCGGGATAGTCCTCCCGGATCCGTTGCTGTTCCTCGGGAGACCATGGGCGGTTGGGCATCGGGATGCTGTAGTTCGCCGACCGCTGGAAGACCACCAGTCGTTCGGCCTGGGCGGCGATGAGCGGAACCGCTTGAATGCCAGACGAACCCGTGCCGATCAGGCCGACCCGCTTGCCCCGCAGGTCCGGCTCCTCGGCGGGCCACTCGGCCGTGAAGTACACCTCGCCGGCGAAGTCGTCGAGCCCGGGGATGTCGGGGCGGTTCACCGCCGACAGGCAGCCCGTCGCGCACAGCAGAAACCGCGCGGCGTGCGTCTGGCCACCGGCGGTGCGCACATGCCAGCGCCCGTCGTCCTGGTTGAAGTCGGCACCGACCACGTCGACACCGAACCGGTAGTGGCGGCGCAGGTCGAAACGTTCGGCCACGTGACGCAGATAGGCCAGGATCTCCGGCTGCGCGGCGAAGCGTTCGGTCCAGGTCCAGCTCTGCTGCAGCGACTCGTCGAATGAGTATGAGTAGTCGACGCTTTCGACGTCGCAGCGCGCGCCCGGGTACCGGTTCCAATACCAGGTGCCGCCCACGTCGGGGGCCGCCTCGACGCCGATCACCGACAGGTCCGCCGAGGCCGCCCGGTGTACGGCGTATAGCCCGGCGAACCCCGCGCCTATCACGATCACGTCGGAATCGGTCATGCCGACTCGCAATGGCTCGCCACGAGGAGCCCGCGCAGGTCGCCGCATATCATGTCGCGCGCCGAGGCCGCCGGCGGAAAGGATTGAATTGTCATGAAGCCGTGGAACAATCCCGGGAAATCGCGGTGCACGACCGGTACCCCCGCGCCGCGCAAGCGGTGCGCGTAGTCGCATCCCTCGCTGTGCAACGGGTCCAGGCCGGCGGTCGCGATCACCGCGGGGGGCAGGTCCCCGTGGGAATCCGCCCGGGCCGGCGCCGCCAGGTAGGGCGGGTCGACGAGCCGGTCGCCGCCGAGGTACTGGCGCCAATACCACTGCATCGCGGCGCGGGTGTTGACGTATCCGGTGCCGTAGCGGTGGTAGCTGTCCGTGTCGAACGAGGGATCGATGGCGGGGTAGAGCAACAGCTGGGCGGCGGGCCGGGCGACGCCTCGTTCGCGGCACAAGATCGCGGTGACGGCCGCGAGATTACCGCCGGCGCTGTCGCCGGCGACGGCCGTCCGCGCCGCGTCGATGCCGAGCCCGGCCGCGTGCTCGATCACCCAGCAGAACGACGCGAAGGCGTCGAGCGCCGCCGCCGGCGCGGGGTGCTCGGGGGCTAGCCGGTAGCCCACGGAGACGACGACGGCTTGGCTGCCGCGCGCCAGGGCGCGACAGAAGCCGTCGTGGGATTCGATGTCGCAGAACACGAACCCGCCGCCGTGATAAAAGACGATGCCGGGTCGGCGGACGGACAGCTCACCGTGCGGGTGGTAGATCCGCGCCGGGATGGCGCCCGCCGGGCCGGGGATCGCGTGGTCGATGGTGTCGCGGACGTCGCCGGCGTTGTTGACGGGCACGCGTCGGTGGGCCACGGCGGCGCGCGCCTCGGGTGCCGTCATGGTCTCGACGCGCGGGAATCCGTCATTCAATTCGCGCAACATCGCCTGCACCGTGCCGTCAATACCGTCGATGGGGTCGTCCATGCGCGCCTCCGCCCGCACCGTCGCGCCGGTCATGCCGGCCGGTATTTCAGCAGCGTGATTCCGCTCTCGGGCAGATCGTAGAACACGGGCGTGACCCGCATGCCGATTCGGATGTCGCCCGGGTCGACGTCCACCAGTTCGGTGCTGATCCGCGGTCCGGCGTCCCATTGCACCACCGCGGGCAGCTGCGGCACCGCGTCCGACCACGGCGGACCGGTGGGCCGGCGCGCGACCGTGAACGTGTACAGCGTTCCCGCACCGTCGATTTCGCGCCATTCCAGGTCGTCGGCGAGGGACCCGGGTGCCAGGGTGCGCGGGTAGAAGACATGGCGTCGCAGCGAGGGCGAGTACTGCACCAGGATTCGGTGCTGCGCCAGGGCGTCCCAGAAGGGCCGGGAAACGGGCGTGGGCTCGGGGATGGGGACGCTCATTCCTAGTCCCCCCGGATCAGCAGCGCGACCTGTTCGCTCATGATCCCGCCGTTGCCGGTGACGAACCCGACGTTGCAGTCGGGCACCTGCGCGTCGCCGGCCCGGCCCATGATCTGACGGGCGCCGTCCACGACATGGTGCATGCCGCCGGCCATCCCGGCCTGGCCGAAGGACAGTTGACCGCCCGCGGTATTGAGGGGGAAGTCGCCGCGGTGGGTCAGGTCGTGGCCGGTAACCCAGGACATCCCTTGGCCTTTCGTGCAGAAGCCGGCATCTTCCAGGCTCATCAGCACCGTGATGGTGTAGCAGTCGTAGATCGAGGCGACGTCGACATCGGATCGGCTCAGGCCCGCCATCGCGAACGCCCTGTCGGCGGCGCGCGCGATCGGCGTGCGCAGCAGGTCCTCGGCGTAGGTCGGCGTCTTGAACGCGATGTGCTCACCGAAGCCCGTGATCCACACCGGGCGGTTGCGGCTTCGGCGCGCGATGTCGGCGTTGGCGACGAGGACCCCGGCTCCCCCGTGCACCCGCATCACCGTTTCCAGCATGTGGATGGGATCGGCGATCATCGGGCTGGACAGGACGTCGTCGACCGTGATCGGGGTTCCGTGGAAGACCGCGCCGGGGTGCGCGCACGCGTTGGTGCGCTGGTCGACCGCGATCTTGGCGACCGCGGCGGCGTCGTAGCCGAACTCGGCCGCGTAGCGCTGGGCGATCTGTGCGTACGGGGCGTTCTGGCCGACGTTGCCGTAGGGGATCTCGAATTCGGCCTGCGGCGAGCCGTAGGTGTTCGACGACGCCCCATACCAATTCGGCGCGGGCGGCGGGCGCCGTTGGGATTGCGGCACCGACGCCGATCCCGGCACGACGGCCAGCGCCGCGTCGCAGATGCCGAGTTCCACGGCGGCCGCCGCCCGCCACACCATGCCCGCCGAGGTGGCTCCCCCCAGATCGACGCGCTCACCGAAATCCAAGGCAATGCCGAGGTATTCGCTGAGTGTGGCCGGCGCGAACATCGCCGATTCGGCCACGCCGTGGGTGAGCAGGCCGTTGACGCGGGCGGGCTCGACGCCGGCGTCCTCGATGACCAGCTTCGCCAACAATGCGTACTGGTCGAGGGCGAACCGCGGCGGCCCGCTTGGGCGCTTTTCGGCGGGCAGCTCGGCGATCCCGACGATCGCCGCTTCCCCGCGCAGCCCGGTCACGACGGCGTTCCGCGCCGGGGTAGCTCGACGGTCGCCGTTCCGGGCATCAGCACGGTGTCGTCGCGGCGGCCCGCGATCTCGAGATCCAGCAGCCCCGCGCCACTCTCGGCCAGGCGCTTGCCCGTGACCTCACCGCCGAAGCTGAGCGGCTGGCCCGGGTACGCGACGGCCCGGTTCTGCACCGAAAACGACACCAGCCGGCCGCGTCCGCCGATCCAGTCGCCGATCGCGCGGGCCAGCAGTGCGGCCTGCAGCGGGCCGTGGACGAGCACATCGTCGTAGCCCTCGACGGTGCGGGCCCACTCTTTGTCGTAGTGGATGCGGTGCCCGTTGTAGGTGGCGGCGCTGAAGAAGAACAGCTGCGTCTCGTCGACGGTGACGGTCAGCGTGGGCATGTGGTCACCGACGGCGATGTCGTCGTAGAACACCTGCTGGTCGGTCATGATGCTCCTAAGGTCGCGCGATCATCGACGTCGACGCCTCGGCGACGAGATCGCCGTGCTGGTTGCGGTACACGGTGTGCCAGGTGACCAACACGAATCGCCCCGAGCGGCCCTGCTTTTCGACGATGGACTCGATGGTGCGGACCATTTCGATTTCGTCGCGGTGGTACGCGGGCAGGTGAAAGGTGAAGCTCTCCCCGCCGGCCATCCGTTTGGGGGCGCGCGGAAAGGCGAGGCTGCCCGAGGCCGCGCCCGAGGATCCGTCGGGCCGCAGCCCGTCCAGGCGGGTGACGCCCAGGACCGCGTATTGCAGGAACAGCGGGGGGCAGATGATGTCGCGAAAGCCGTTGGCGCGGGCGTACTCCGGATCGAACCACAGCGGATTGTGGTCACCGACCGCCGCGGCCCAGCGCTGCCAGTCGCGCCGGTTCACCTGGCCCGTGGCGGACGCGGCGACCGCGCCCACGCGCGACGCCGACTCGGCGTCGATCAAGGTGTCCTCATCCACCGGCGCCCTCCTCAAGGGTGTCCTCCAGCCACGCCGCGGCGACGTCGGCTCCGCCGCCGAGCGTCGAGCCCAGCCGCGCCCGCTCGCTCCACAGGTGCAGGTCGGTCTCGGTGACATAGCCCATCCCGCCGTGCAATTGGTGGGCGTCCAGGGTGATCAGCCGGGCCGCGGCCGCGGCGTGCATGCGCGCGATCGCAGTCTGCCGGGTGGCCACGTGACCGCGCGCCAGCCAGAAGACCGCCGAGTGCGCGGCCAATCGCGCCGCGGCCAGGGCGATGTGCATGTCGGCGATCAGGTGCTGGGCCGCCTGGAACGACGCAATGGGGCGGCCGAACTGGTGACGCAGCTTGGTGTATTCCACGGTGCGTTCCAGCACGGCCTGGCCGATCCCGACCAGGTCGAGGGATCCCAGTGCGACGGCGGTGTTGGCGAGGCGGCGCAGGGCTCGCCGGTCGACATCACCCAGCAGCGCGTCGGCGTCGACGGCCACGTCGTCGAAGCGCATGGTGCACGCGCGGTGCCCGCCAGCCATCCTCAGCGGCTCGATCCTCAGGCCGCTCGCGTGCGCGTCCGCGACGAACACCAGCGTGCGCTCGCGGTCCGCGGCCGACACCACGACGACGTCGGCGAGGTCGGCGTCGCTGACGTAGTCCACCGCGCCGGAGAGCCGCCAGCCGCCACCCGGGCCGGGCTCGGCGCGCAGCGTGGGCGAGACGACGGCGGCGTCGCGCGCGTTCCACAACGCGGTGGTGCCGCGCACGCCGCCGCTCGTCAGCCCCGGCAGCCACCCGGCCTTGACACGTTGGGAGCCAAGCTGATTGATCGCCAACGCGGCCGCCACGGTGCTGTGCGCCGTCGTCGGGCACAGCGCGCGCCCGGCCTCGGTGTAGAAGATGGCGAGATCTTCGACCGATCCCCCGGAGCCGCCGTGATCTTGGGCGACCACCAACCCGAAGACGCCGGCGTCGGCCAACGCCTTCCACAGGGCGGGGGTGCTTCGGTCCGCACCGGGCTCGTCGAGGCCGCGCACCAGGCCGATCGGGCTCTCCGCCGACAGCAGCGCGCGCAACGTCGCGGCGAACTCACGCCGCTCGGCGGTCGGTCTAACGTCCATACGAGGGCATCCCGTGGCCGCGCTGGGCGATGATGTCGCGCAGGACTTCGTTGGTGCCCCCGCCGAAACGCATCAGTGGGGCGGCCCGGTACAGGCGTTCGAATTTGCCTCCCAGCGGGGCGTTTTCGCTGCGGTGGGCCAGCAGCCCGTCGGGCCCCAGGAGATCGAGCGCGAGGTCCGCGATGCGCTGGCGCAGCTCGCTGGTGAACACCTTCTCGACGCTGACCTCCACGGTCGGGATGACGCCGCTGTCCAGGATGGACGCGGCCTCGTAGCCCATGAGCGTGGCGGCCTCGACGTCGGCCTCGGCCCGCGCCAGGCGGCGGCGCAGCGCCGGGTCCTGCGCGGGCACCGTCCCGTCGCGCCGCGGCCGTCGCGCCAATTCGTGCAAGTCGTCGACGGCGCGGCGCAGATCGCCGGCGTTGGTCAGCGCGCCGCGTTCCAGGTCGAGGGCGCCGGTGATGTACGTCCAGCCCCGGTTGACCTCGCCGATCAGGTTGGTGAGCGGGACGCGCACGTCGCGGAAGTGCACCTCGTTGGTGCGATAGCCCGACCATGCGTACAGCGGCCGGATCTGCACGCCCGGGCTGTCGATCGGCACGATGATGACCGAAATCCCGCGGTGCCGAGCGGCATTCGGGTCGGTGCGCACGCACAGCCACTCGTGAGTGGCGCGCTGGGCGCCGCTGTTCCATGTCTTGGTGCCGTTGATCACCCACTCCTGGCCGTCGAGCGTCGCGCGGGTGCGCAGGTTGGCCAGGTCGGTTCCCGCGTCCGGCTCGGAATAGCCTACGGCGCAGATCATTTCGCCCCTGGCGATGGGCGGTAGCCATTCGGTCTTGTTCTGTTCGGTGCCGTGCCGCATGATCATCGGCGCCACCGAGGTCACCGTCAGGTCGGGGCCGGGCACGCCCCAGTATTCGAACTCGCTCATCAGCAGGTGCTGATGCACGGCCCCGAGCCCGAGCCCGCCGTACTCGCGCGGCCAGTTGAGCCCGAACCAGCCCTTCTCGCCGATCTTGCGGCGAAACCGGGCCACCTCGCCGTCGGGGAATTCCAGGTCGTGCCGGGCGAGTTCGGCCCGCAGTTCCGCGGTGACGTTCGCCTGGAGGAATTCGCGAACCTCGATCAGCCACGCGCGTTGCGCGGCGTCGAGCTCGAAATCCATCCCGGCCCCTTTGCCCCAGACGAGTCGTGTGCCCTATCAGTGTGCTCAGGCACGAGCAGCACCGCCACATACCCCCTCCATTGACGGGTCGGCCGATCACGGCACGCTCGCTGACGCCCGTCATTGACGACCGTCAGCAAGAAGGGTAGTTTCGCCGTCATGCCCACGACGGCGCCGGTCATGAGCGCGCGGGAGGCCCAGCGGCTGCAGACGCGGGCCCGCCTGTTCGACGCCGCGGTCGCCGAGATCGCGAGCTCGGGGTTGGCGGGCACCGACGTGGCCGCGATCGCCGCGGCCGTGGGGGTGGCGCGGGGCACGTTCTATTTCCATTTCCCGACCAAGGAACACGTGCTCGTCGAGCTGGAACGCAACGAAGAGTCCAAGATCGTGGCGATGCTGGCCGCCGAGACCGGCGCGCCCGGCGACCTGAGGTCGATGCTGAACTCGCTGGTGCGCCAAGTTCTTGCGGCCGAGGAGCGGCTGGGGCCGGTCGTCTTCAGGGACATGCTCGGGCTGCACTTCTCCGCGAGTCGCCCCGTCGAGGACGGGCCCGGCGAACATCCGCTCGCCGAGTTCGTCATCGCCGCGATCGCCGAAGCGCAGGCCGCGCGGCGGCTCTCGCGCGACGCGGACCCCGGCGACCTCGGCGTGATCTTTTTGACCGGGCTGTTCGCATTGCTGGTCACCGCAGCAACGGCGCCCCGGTCACGTGCGGCGCTCCTGGATCGATACGTCAAGACCATCGTCAACGGAATGGAGGCGTCATGACGACTAGCACGGCCATCGAGGGATACCGGGACTTTCTGGTGCGTCGGGACGGCGACGCCGACCTGCTGCATCGCCGACTGTCCAGCCGGGAGGATTTCTTCGCGTCGCTGACGGACGACCCGGTTCGCTCCAGCCGGCACATCGATCAGGGCGTGTTCCTGCGCAACCTGCGCCGCCGCCGACCCGAGGCGGGGCTCCCCCGCGAGATGCTGTTCCTGTTGGCCACCGCGAAACTGAACCAGGCGGAGCGATTCGGCGTGGACTTGGGCGATACCTACGGGCGGATCGGCGGCGCGGATCAGCCCCCCGAGCGGGTGTATCTGGCGCTCGAGGAGCACTACCACACCCGCCTGCTGAGCTACGTGCTGGACATGTTCGGGCTGCCGTTCCAGGTTGTGGTGCCGCCGTTCGTGATGCGGCAATTCGTCAAGATGGAAGTCTTCCTGCCCGAGCGCATCGGATTCCCGTTCGTGGGCGCCGGGGAGATGGCGGGCTGCATCATGTTTGACGAATTGCGTCGGGTTGGCGTCGAGTTGTTCGCCGACGAGCCGGACGTGGCCGCGCGGATCGACCGGCTGTACACCGAGATCCTCACCGACGAGCTCGGCCACGTCGGCTACTGCGCGGCCCGCTGCACCCGCTCCGAGCGGGCGTTAATGCGTTGGCTCTACCCGCTTTTCGGGCGGCTGTTCGCGCGGCAGACCGCCGAGATCAGCCTGCTCACGGATCCCGCGAAGCTGCACGCGCGGCTGCGCGAACCCTTCGACGTCGACGGGCTGGCCGCCGGCGTGCCCAACGAAACGTTCGTCGCCGTGCGCCCCTGATCGGTAACACGCGTTCACCGGATGTAAAAACGCTGTCAATCTCCCGTAAAAACGCTTCGCCCACATCGCGGATACATGGCCGGGCTGCGAAAATTTCCTCGAGCCCCCACGCGTAGAGGAATGAAGCCATGCCCACCCCTGAGACACGCCTCCGCCAGGAGTTGCGCGATTGCGCCCTCGAGTTACGGCAACTCGCCTACACGGTGCCGCACGGGGTCGGCGAGAATGCCTTGCTTCAGCTCTCGGACCGGATGCGCGCCGCCGCCGAACAGGTGGTCCGCAAGGGAGCCTAGGGCTTTCAGTGTGAAACAACGGCTTTGAGCGTGAACCCAGGGCGGGAAAATCGCGATTTCGCCGCCCTGGCTACACACCGAAAGCCACCGGTGCACACCAAAACCGGCGATCGATCAGCCGCCCCGCAGGCGGATCTTCCAGCGCACGAAGCCCAGGTACAAGACGCTGAGCAGCACCAGCATGCCGATGTCGAACCACCACGCGCCGGCCGTGTGCTGCCAGTGCGAGTCGTGCGGCGTCTGCGGAACCTTGTCCTGCAGGCTGAGCAGGTCGACCGTGGACGCCGACGACGCGAATCCCCATCTCGCCGGTGTGGCCCAAGACATTTGGTCCAGCCCGAGGCGATCGGTGACGGGAATCATGCCGCCGGAGAACACCAGCTGCGACATCACCGCCACGACGAGCAACGGCATGATCTGCTCGTTGGACCGGGCGATCGATGACAACACCAGCCCGAGCATCGCCGAGGCGACGGTCGTCATCGCGACGTCGACGAACAGCTCCAGGTTGGGGATGCCCAACGCCACGGCCCCCTGCGTCGGGCCGCCCTTGCCGAGGATGGCGATGACCGTCACGATCGCGGACTGAAGGACCGCGAACACCGTGTAGACGAACACCTTCGCGAGCAGGTACGCGGTCGTGGACAAGCCGACGGCCTGCTCGCGCAGAAAGATGGCGCGCTCACCGATCAGATCGCGGATCGTCAGCGCCGTCCCCATGAACACCGCGCCGACGTTGAGCAGCACCAGGATCTGCGCCGGTTCGGTGGGCGCGGCGCCCATGGGGTTCGGTCGGCCGAATCCGACATCGCCCGGCACCGACATCGACAGCGAGCCCATGATGAACGGCAGCAGCGCCAGGAAGACGAAATAACCCCGGTCGGAGACGATCAACCGCACCTGCCGACGCGCAATCGTGGAGAACTGCCGGAACAGGCTCGTGTGCGACGGATCGCCGATTTCGGCGGGCTGCTCCGCCGGCGGGGGCGGCGGCGGCGGGCCCGTCCGCGCCAGGTAGCGCGCCTTGGCGCCGTCGGGATCGTTGGCGACGCTGCTGAAGATGTCGGCCCAGTTCGTGGTGCCCATCGCCGGGCCGATCTGGCTGGGCGGCCCGGAAAATGCGGTCTTGCCGCCGGGTGCCAGCAGCAGGACCTGATCGCAGACGTCGAGGTAGGTCAGCGAGTGGGTGACCACCAGCACCACGCGGCCGGCGTCGGCCAACTGCCGCAGCATGGTCATGACCTGGCGATCCAGGGCGGGGTCGAGGCCGGACGTCGGCTCGTCGAGGATCAGCAGCGACGGCCCGGTCAGCAGCTCGAGCGCCACCGAGGCGCGCTTGCGCTGGCCGCCGGACAGCTTGTCGACGCGGGTGTGCAGGTGCTGGGTCATCTCGAGTTCCTCGAGCACCCGGGCCACCACCTGCGCGCGGTCGTCCTTGGTGGTGTCCGGCGGCAGCCGCAGCTCGGCCGCGTACATCAGCGCCTGCTGCACCGTCAGCTGCCCGTGCACCACGTCGTCCTGCGGGACCATCCCGATCCTGCTGCGCAGCGAGGCGTATTCGGCGTGCACGTTGTGGCCCTCGAAGGACACCGTTCCCTTGGTCGGGTGCGTGTAGCCGGCCACCAACCGGGCGAACGTCGACTTGCCGGCTCCGGACGGGCCGATGACGGCGGTCAGCGTTCCGGGCTGCGCGCCCAGCGAGATGTCGTCGAGCAGGACCTTGTTGTTCTCGATGGTCCACGTCACCCCGCGCACGTCGAGGCCGCCGGTGCGCGTCGCGGTCGCGGATTCGTCGCGGCGGGCCAGCGTGCCGCCGGCGAAGAGCAGGTCGATGTTGCCGATCGTGACGACGTCGCCGTCGTGCAGGACGGCCGTATCGACCCGGGAGCCGTTGACGAAAGTGCCGTTGATGCTGCGGTTGTCGTGGATCTCGGTGCCCTGCGGTGTGGGAATCAGGGTCGCGTGGTGGCGCGACGCCAGCACCTCCGGAATGACGATGTCGTTGTCGTTGGCCCGGCCGATCTTGATCGCGCCGGGCAGCGACACCAACCCCGTTCGGCCCGGGCGCAGGATCTTCATCATCGACGTCGCGATGTTCGCGGCATCCCCGACGCGGCCCGTCTCGCCGGGCCCGGGTTCGCCGACGCGGCCGGTCGGCGGCGCCGCCGGCGGCACGTGCATGGGTTCCGCCCGGTAAATCTTCGGCGCCTGCTGCGGTTCGCTCGGCGCTCCCGCCGGGTGTGCGCCCGTCGGCTGCCACGGCTGCGGCCCGGTGGGCGGATGGGTCGGCTGCGGTCCGCTGGGCGGGTGGATCGGCCTGGGCGCGCTCGGCGGCTGCGTGGCCTGGCGGACCGGGGCCGACGGCGACTGCGGCGGCTGGCCGGGCCACGGCGTGCCGACCTGCTGCGGCTGGCTGTGGGACGCGGGAGCGCTAGGCGCGCTCCCGGCGGTGTGGATCGGGATCGACGTCGTCAGCGGCGGCCGCCCGGCCGAACCCTGGTGGCGGCCGACCTCGAAGGTCAGCGCGGGGCCGTCCGGGTTGCCGATGTTGACCCGCAGCCCGTCCTGGATGTCGACGACCGGCACGCGCCGGTTGTGGACGTAAAGCCCGTTGAGGCTGCCGTTGTCGATGGCGAGCCATCGGCCCTGGTCGAAGCGCACGATGAGGTGCGTCCTGGAGATCAGCGGGTGTGCGACGCGAACGTCCGCGCGAAGATCACGCCCGATCACGACGTCGGTGCCTGCGGCGAAGGTGCGCTCCGATCCCTCGTACCGCACGGTCAGCACTGGCGGGGCTGGTGGGCTCACGATGACCAACTGTATCGGCCGCGGGCGCGATTGCAGGTCAAGTGTTTCAACGGCCGTCACTACCTCGGCTCATGCGCGGGGTCGAAGTTTTACTTCCGCAGCCCCGGGTAACCCGCCGTGCGTGCAGGACAGCGATGGCCCGTTCCCCGACGACGTGCCGGTGGCCGACGCGGTCGAGCAGCACCGCCCGACCGGCGACCTCCCGGAGGACGACGACCGGCCGACCGGCGTGCCGCTGGAGGCGACCGATTCCGACTGGCAGGAGCAACAGGAAACAGTCCCCGTCGACCCCGAACTCGAGGAACCCGAGCAACGCGAATGACGGCCCGCCATATGGCCGCCAATTGACTGTCAGTTAATCCGGATTATCCGGCCGCCGCGGCGAAGCCCGCGCTCGGGTGCTTGACGCCGAGTTTCCGTCGGTAAGGCAGACTGCCCGCTTCTCGCGTGACCTCTTTGATGAAATCCCCGAGATATCGAATGGCGCGCCTGCCTTCCGGCAATACGTCGGCCGCCAGGGGGAAGTCGTGAATCTGGCCGTCCCACAGGTGAAGGTCGCAGCGAACTCCGCTGAATTGCAGCCGTTCGGCCATGAGCTCGGCGTCGGGCAGCAGTAATTCGTCGGAGCTGGCGTGGATCGCCACCGGCGGCAACGAGGAGAGGTCCGCGTCGACCGGCGATTCGACCTTGCGCGCGGACGTCCCGTCACCCGTGGGCACGCGCACCTCGCCGAGATACCGGGCGAACATCGACAAAGCCCCACGTGTGAACATCGAACACCGGCGCGCGTTGCGGTGCCGCAGCTTTCGGGCCGGGTCCGGGTCCGTGAACGGCGAGATCACGGCAACCCCGGCCGGCCGCAGCAGGCCGGTCCGGATGGCGGCGAGCGTGATCATGAACGCCAGATACCCCCCGGCCGAGTCGCCGGCCACGACGAGGCGGTCGCCCTCGTAGCCCCGGTCCTGCAGCCAACGCAGCCCGCACATCCCGTCTTCGATCGCGTCGGCGATCTGATGCGACGGCAGCTTTCGGTATCCGACGGTCAGCACCGCCGCGTCCGCCGCTTTGGACAGCCGGGTCACCAAGGCTCGATGCGTGTTGAGGCCGCAGGTGAGGAACGCGCCTCCGTGGAGGTAGAGGATCGCGCGCCGAGAGGAGACGCCCGGCGCGCGTACCCATTCGGCCGCGCAGCCGTCAAGCTGTACCGGTTCAATACTCGCCCCCGACGGGAAATGCTGCAGCAAACCGGCCAAGCCGTCGACGTATCCCAACGGCCAATGCAAATCAGGCTGAATGGCCCAGGCCCGCACGATGTTCTTGACGATGAGCCGACTGGCCAACGACACCGCAAAAGATTGCGGGCTGTGGCGATGGTGAACCCGCCGGTTCATTGCGTGGCTTGGCAACACGCGGCGTCGTTCTGACTTCATCGGCATTCGTATTCAACCTCCGTAGAGATAAACCGGGTACCCGGCCCCAAATCGCGAAAAACGGTCGGTGAATGCCCGGCGAATGTCGCCTTCCTCACTGTTTGGTGCGCCCGGCAGGTGGGTACCGGCGCCGGCGCTCGGCGAGTGTCCCAAGATATGACCATGGCAGAGGCAATACAGGGCGGCGCGCTGCTCGCCGACCGGGTCGCCGTGGTGACCGGCGGCGGCGGTGGCATCGGTGCGGCGACCGCGCGACTGTTCGCCCAGCACGGCGCCCGGGTGGTCATTGCCGATATCGACGCCGAACGCGGGCAGGGGGTCGCCGACGATATCGCGGCGTCGGGCGGCTCGGGCGTGGCGGCCGTGACCGATGTCCGCGACGGCGACGAGGTCGGCGAGTTGGCGCGGTGGGTGCTGGATCGCTTCGGTCGGGTGGACGTGCTGGTGAACAACGTGGGCCACTGGTTGCGGCACCCGGGCCGTTTCGTCGACACCGACCCGCAACTGTGGGGAGACCTCTACCGCATCAACCTGCACCACGTTTTCCTGGTCACGCGCGCGTTCCTGCCCGCGATGACCGAGCGGCGGGCCGGCGCGATCGTCAACGTCTCGTCGGTCGAGGGGTTGCGCGGCTACCCGGAGGACCCGGTCTACGCCGCCTTCAAGGCCGCGGTCATCCACTTCACCCGCAGCCTCGCCGTGCAGGTGGGCCGCGACGGGGTGCGCGTCAACGCCATCGGCCCCGACGTCACCGAATCGCTGCAGGTGCCCTACTCCCAGTGGCTGTCCGCCGACGAGCAGGCGCAGTGGCCGCAGTGGGTGCCGGTCGGGCGGATGGGGCTGCCCGAAGACCAGGCCCGCGTAATCCTGTTCCTCGCCTCGGACCTGTCGGCGTTCGTCACCGGCCACACCATCCCGACCGACGGCGGCACCGGCGCGGCGGGCGGCTGGTTCCGCTCGTCGCTACGGCCAGGCCGCGAGTGGACGAATCGTCCCGTCGCCCCCTGATCGCCTGGTGTAGCGAATTCAGGCTCCGGGGACCGACAGGGTCGCTTGCTGCTCGGCTTGCTGGGATTGCTGGAGGCTTCGTCGTCGCCGTCGGTGGCTAAGCTGCGGTCCGCCAAGTTCATCGATGCGCCAACGGTTTTCACCACGTCGGGCTGCTCACCGTTACGCGGACTTGTCGACGTCGAGCCTCGGTGGTTGCTGCCATCCCCCGACTGTGTGCTTCGGTGTTAGCAGGCGGCTGGATCGTTGTTCTCGATTCTCTGTGAAGTCGCACGGCCGTTGCCAAAAGACGCCATGGACGTCGCCTCCTCGTCGCTGGACAATGAACCTGACATTTCGCCCATCGGGTCAAGCTCGGAACAGCCTGCGTCTTCAACAGTTTGAGGCGGTGCCTATGAGGATTGTCGTCGACCTGAACCGCTGCCTAGGGTATGCCCAATGCGTACCGCTGGCGCCCGAGGTTCTCAAGCTCAGCGGCGAGGAAGCCTTGACATACAACCCCAACCCCGATGACGGTCAGCGGCCGCGGGTGTTGCGGGCCGCGGCGTCCTGCCCGGTGCAGGCGATCATCGTCGAGCAATTGGGCGACGAGTAGGCAGGCATGGGCAAAGGAAGTGCCGTCAGCGACACCGGCCGCATCGTCATCGTAGGTGCGTCACTGGCTGGGCTTCGCGCCGCCGAGGCACTGCGCGACGAGGGCTTCCGGGGCCACCTCACCATCATCGGTGATGAGCCGGACGAGCCGTATGACCGTCCGCCGCTGTCCAAGCAGGTGCTCGCCGGATGGGTGAGGCCCGACGCGACCAAGCTGCCTCGGATGCGCGACGTCGACGCCGAATGGCGGCTCGGTGTCGCGGCGACCGGCCTGGACCGGGTCAACGGGCTGGTGCGCCTCGCCGATGGCAGCGAGGTGGAGGGAGATGCGGCGCTAATCGCGACGGGGGTGCGGGCGCGGAAATGGCCCAACCCCGACGAAGCCGCCCTCGAGGGCGTCCACACCCTCCGCACCAGTGCGGACGCGGGTCGACTGCAGGCCGCGCTGAGCGCCAAACCGCGGCGCGTGCTGATCATCGGGTCGGGCTTCATCGGCTCGGAGGTGGCCTCGGTGTGCCGGAACCTGGGTCTTGAGGTCACCGTCGCGGAACGCGGCCCGGCCCCGCTCTCCGGTCCATTGGGTGGGGTGATCGGCAGTATCGCCGCCGACATGCAGCGCGACGCCGGGGTGGATCTTCGGACCGGGGTCTCAGTGCTGGCGATGGAGGGCGACGCGAGCGGGCACGTGCGTCGAGTGCGCCTGTCCGACGGCAGTGCGCTTGATGTCGAGGTGGTGGTGACCTCGCTGGGGTCGATCCGCAACATCGAGTGGCTCGACGGGTCCGGGCTGGCCGCCGGGTTCTGGGGGGTGGGCTGCGACGCCGGCTGCCGCGCGTTCGATGTCAACGGCGTGGTCACCAGTCGCATCTTCGTGGCCGGCGACATCGCCCGCGCCCCTCACGTGCTCTACGACTACGAGTTTCTGGCCATGGAGCATTGGGACAACGCCGTGCTGGGCGCACAGGTCGCGGCCCACAACATGGTGTGCGACGAGACGGACCGCTGGGCGCACCTGCTGATTCCGCAGTTCTGGTCGGGCCAGTTCGGCGTCAACATCAAGTCCGTCGGGGTGCCCTCGTTCGGCGACGAGATCATGTTCACCCAGGGTTCGGTCAAGCAGCGCCGGTTCGCCGCGGCTTACGGACGACGGGGACGCGTCGTCGGCGCGGTCACCTTCAACCACGGCAAGTGGATCCCCTATTACGAAGCCCAGATCGCCCGCTCGGCGCCATTTCCGCCGAATCCGGCCGGTTCCGATTTTCCCGAGGACATGCGAGTGATGCCGGCCGACTTCCCGGCGCGCGGCGTGCCCACCGAGACCCCGGACGTGGTGCTGACCGGTCACGACCCGTCTGAGCGCCGGGCCGAGTTCCGGCCGCGCCAAAGGTATCCGGTCAGTTAGCCAAAGGCGAAGAGGGACAGAATGATCCAGACACGGCCCGCGCTATGACACCCGAAGAGGCCTGGAACGAGGCAATGAAGCATGAAAACCGCGCCGACCCCTACCCGTTCTTCGACGAACTACGAAAGATGCCCGTGGCGCGGGTGACCAACGGCGTCTACGCCGTCACCGGGTATGAGGAGCTCATCGCGCTGGCCCACGACCCGCGGGTGAGCTCCGATATGCGCAGGAGTCCGCTGGCCGGCCGCGCCCAGGAAATCGTCGACCCCTCGGTGGCCGAGATGATCGAGCAGTACGGGCAGGACCTGAGCTTCATCCAGCAGGATCCGCCCGACCACGACCGGGCTCGGCGCTCCTGCATGCGCTACTTCGGGCCGCCCCACTCACCGAACGTGATCCCCGGCCAGGAGCCGCTGTGCCAGCAGATCGTCAACGGCCTGCTGGACAAGGCGATTGGCAGGACCCGCATAGACGTGGTCGACGACTTCGCGTATCCGCTTCCGGTACAGGTGATCTGCCACATCCTGGGGGTGCCGTTGGAAGACGAGCCCCAATTCCATGCCTGGATCGCCGATACGATGGCCGGGGTCTTCGACCTGGGTCCGGAGATCGAAACCGAGGAGGGCCACGGCCGGCGGGCGAAAGGCGTCGAGGCAAGCCAGGAACTGAAGAAATACATCATCGGGCTGGTCGAACGCGCCGCGAAATCCCCGTGCCCCGGCATGATTTCGCAACTGGTGCACGACGACGGGCCCGACGGGCCGATGTCGCCCAGCGAGATCGTCAACAACACGATCCTGCTGTTCGTCGCCGGTCACGACTCCACCGTCAACCTGATCGCGCACTGCGTGCTGACGGTGCTGCGCAACCCGTGGTCGATCGAATTATTGCGCAGCAGACCCGATTTGATTCCCGGTGCCGTCGAGGAGGTGCTGCGACTACAGTCCTCCGTGCAGTTCTTCCCCAGCCGCTCGGCGCTGGCCGACATCGAAATCGCCGGGACCACAATCCCGAAGGGGTCGCCCATCTTCCTGATGTACGGGGCGGCCAATCGCGACCCGAGGCGCTTCCCTGATCCGAACACCTTCGACCCCGAGCGCAAAGACAACGAACACGTGGGCTGGGGGCGCGGCATTCACGTTTGCTTCGGCGGGCCGCTCGCCCGCCTGGAGGTCAACACCGCGTTCGAAGCGTTCCTTCGCAGGGTGGAAAACCCGCGGCTCGTGGAGGATCCTCCGCCGTACCGAATAAGCCAGGTGTTCCGCGGACCGCGCCATTTGCTCGTCGACTTCGACGAGATCTCGCCGGGGTGAAATCAGGCGCGTTGCGCGGCCCGAAACCGGGCTTGATCGTCGATGATCGTCACCGGGATGCCGTTGAGCGCGCCGTTGCCGGACGGCTCGTCGAGGAACGTCGGCGGGGACAGCACGTTGGTGTTGGCCCCCGGCGAACCGTTGGCCACCGACATGCGGGTGCCCGGCTTGCCATGCCCCCAGCCGTGCGGCATCGACACCACCCCGGGCTTGATCGCGTCGGTGACCTCGACGGGCACTTTGATCTCGCCGGCCGCCGATTTCACCGTGACCACGTCGCCGTCGGCGATCCCGCAGCGCGCCGCGTCGTCGGGATGAATCAGCAACGTGCACCGGTCCTTGCCCTTCATCAACGCGGGCACGTTGTGCATCCAGGTGTTGTTCGATCGAAGGTGCCGACGGCTCACCAGCACCAGCGGCTCGGCCGGGCGCTCCATGCGCGCCGCCAGCCGCGGCACGTCGTCGAGCAGGTATTGGGGCGCGAGGCGGATCTTCTTGTCGGGGGTGCCCAGGATGTCGGGCAGCTGCGGCACCATCGGCCCGAAGTCGATTCCGTTCGGATTCGCCTTGAGCATGTCCAGGGTGAGCCCGCCCGGATTCTTGCCGTACTGGTCCCCGAAGGGCCCGGTGCGCAGCGTGAGGTCGAGCATCCGCTCCGGGCCGCCGTGATCGTAGAGCTTGCGGATCTCCGCGCCGTCGAGTCCCCGGGTGAAGGCCAGGTAGTCGAAGAACCCGTCGTCGATCGCGGCCACGTCGACGTCCTCGGCCGGTGTCCCGGTGCACAGGCCGGTCAGCCGGATCAGGATCTCCCATTCGTGCGGGCGATCGCCCGGGTCGAAAACCGGGGCCGAATAGTTGGCGATGCTGTGGATTGCGAAAAGCAGGATCAGGTCATCGTGGTGCGGCTGCTCGAGCGGGGAGAGGCCGGGCAGGATCACGTCCGCGTGCCGCGTCGTCTCGTTGAGCCAAAGGTCAACGGAGATCATCGCTTCCAGCATCGGCAGCACCTCGTCGAGCTTGTCGCCGCCCGGCGTGGACAACACCGGGTTGCCCGCGACCGTGATCAGGGCCTTGAGTTGCCCGTCGCCCGGGGTGGCGATCTCCTCGGCCATGCAGGACACCGGGGCCTGCCCGAGAACCTCCTTGGCGCCGCGCACCCGCGTGCGCCAGCGGCCGAATTCCGCAAGGCCGCCCTCCAGACCGGGCAGCGGCTGCGTGGTGATCGACCAGGCCGCCGGCTTGGGGAACATCGCGCCGCCGGGGGTGTCGAAATGTCCGGTCAGGATGTTGATCACGTCGACCAGCCAGCTGGCCAGGCTGCCAAACTCCTGATTGCACAAGCCAATTCGCCCGTACACCACCGATCGCTCGGTGCCGGCGAGTTCGCGGGCCAGCCGCCGTATGCGGTCTTCGTCGATGCCGGTGACCCCGCTCACCCGCTCCGGCGGCCACTCCGCGGCGACCTCGCGCATCGTGTCGAGGCCGTCGACGTGCGGTCCGGCAGCGACCAGGTCCTCGTCGAAGAGGGTGTGCGCGACCGCCAGCAGCAGCGCCGCGTCGGTGCCGGGCACGATCGGCAGCCACTCGTCGGCCTGGGCGGCGGTCAGCGTGCGCACCGGGTCGATCACGATCACCTTGCCGCGTTTGCGAATCCCGTTGATCAGGCCCATCACGTCGGGCGCGGCCAGCAGCGAGCCCTGCGACGCCGCGGGGTTGGCGCCCATGATCACCATCAGGTCGGTGCGTTCGATGTCGGGCACGGGGAAGTTCCACCAGAGGCCGTACATCAGGTGCGACGACAGGTTCTTCGGCCACTGGTCGACGGTGCCGGGCGAATAGGTGACCGGCATCCCGGACATGCCCATGAGCACTCCCGCGTACCGGGCCAGCGAAAACGAGTGTGCCAGTGGGTTACCGGTGTAGGCGGTGACCGCACCGATCCCGTACTTTTCGATCACCGGAGTCAGCAGTTCGGTGCAGCGACGAAACGCCGCGTCCCAGCTGACCTCGTGCCACTGCCCGTCGACCTTGATCATCGGGCGGCGGATGCGGTCGGGGTCGTCGTGCACCGCGGCCAGCGATACGCCCTTCGGGCACAGGTGCCCGCGGCTCCAGACGTCGTCGCGGTTGCCGCGGATGCTGGCGACTTTGCCGCCCTCCACCTGAATTTCCAAGCCGCACATGGCTTCACACAGTGGGCAGGTGCGCAGATGCCTGCCGTCTTCGCCGGTCGTCACCCACCCACTGTATTCCGCTACCGCCGGTAGCGGAAGTAGCATCTTGCAGGGGGCGAACGAGAGGGAGATCAGGTGCAAATCAGCGTGAATTGTTTCCTCAGCGACGACCCGGAACGCTCGGTGGTCGACGACTTCGTGTCGGAACTCGCTAAGCTGCGCGACGAGGGGTTCCGGCGGGCCTGGATGGCGCAAATGCCTTGGCAGGCCGACATTTTGACGGTGCTCGCGGTCGCGTTCCGCGAGGTCGACACGATCGAGGTGGCGACGGGTGTGCTGCCGATCCAAAACCAGCAGCCGATGCTGATGGCGCAGCGCGCGCTCACCCTCAGCTTGATCTCCGGTGGCCGGTTCATCCTCGGGCTGGGCATGACCCATCGCATCGTCACCGAGGGAATGTGGGGGATTCCGTGGGACAAGCCGGTGCGCAGACTCGGCGAATACCTCGACGGCCTGCTGCCCTTGCTGGACGGCAAGGACGCCAACGCCACGGGCGAGACGGTGACCACCCGCGGATCGGTGCGCGTTCACGGTGCCGCGGCGCCACCGGTGTACATCGCGGCGCTGGGACCGCAACTGCTGCGTCTGACGGGCCGGCGCTGCGCGGGGACGGAGACGTGGATGACCGGGCCCAAGACCCTCGCCGAACATGTCGGGCCCACCCTTCGCCGCGCGGCCGCCGAGGCCGGTCGCCCGGAAGGCGCGGTGCGGGTGGCGGCCTCGCTGCCGATCGCGGTCACCGACGACGTCGCAGCGCTGCGGGCCCAGGCCGCCGAGCAATTCGCGATCTATGGGCAGATGCCGTCATACCGGGCAATGCTCGATCGCGAGGGCTACCGCGACCCGCAGGATGCGGCCATCATCGGCGACGAGGCCGCCGTCACCGAACGCCTCGACGAATTGCGCGCGGCCGGTGTCGATGAATTCGTCGCCTACGCATTCGACACCTCCGAAGAGGGCCGGGCCCGCACCCGGAGCCTGTTGCGGACCTACGCCGGCTAGGTGAGGTGCTCGGGTGTTGAGTGTGAATCGTGGGCATCGTATGTGAGCGCTGGGCGGAAAAATTCGCGGCGCTTTCAGGCGGTGGATGCAACAGCGGGTGGTTTGGTCGGGTTGGACAGTAGTTCGTCGAGGGCTCCGGCGGGG
>NZ_LZSE01000115.1 GCF_001665295.1 Mycobacterium sp. 1554424.7
CGATGCTGCGGGCACCGTCGCAGCCCACCACGTGGCGGGCGCGCAGGGAGAAGGGGCCGTCGGCGCCCGCGGCGGTGACGGTCACCGAGGCGTCGGTCTGCTCGATGCCCGTGACCTCGCACCCGCGGCGGATGTCGGCGCCCAGCTCGCGGGCCCAGCCGCCCAGGACGCCCTCGGTGCGGGCCTGCGGGATGCCGCGCGCCCCGTACGAACCGCCCTCGATCACCCGGTAGTCGAGCGGGACGCCGCCGAAGTGGCCGACCGGGATGACTCCGACCTCGCCGAACCGGTCCATCAGCCCGCGCTGCGCGAATTCCTCGATGGTCCGCGCCGAGAAACCCAGGGCGCGGGATTCCTGAATCGGCTCGGAAAGTTTGTCGAGAACCACCACCGAGACTCCAGCGAGCCTCAATTCACCTGCGAGCATAAGACCGGTGGGACCGGCTCCCACGACAATGACATCTGAATCGTAGAATTCCATCTGCCCTCTTCTCACTGGTGTTCCATCAATAGTGCGAGGGCTTACGAGGGCTGTAAATAGGCGTTGTTACAGGTCTTGTGCAGTCAATGCCAGAAAAACGTCTGGTACGTCAGAGCTTCGACAAGCGGTCTTGCCCCGGGCGCGTCGGGTGACGGCATTCTCTGGCATGACCTCCAGTCTGACGACCGATCAATCCGCATCCGTGTCCGCCGCCGAGTCGAGCGCACAGGTCGCCGGTCTGCTGCACCGGTATCTGGTCTCGCTCGACGACGAGCGGCTCGACGACGCCTGGACCGCCGGCCTGTTCACCGAGGACGCGGTCGTCGCGTTCCCGGTCAGCCGGCACGAGGGCGCCGACGGCATGGCCGAGTACCACCGGTCGGCGCTGTCGGCGTTCGCGGCCACCCAGCACCTCGGTTCTCCGGCCGTGGTCGACGTGGACGGGGACCGGGCCGTGTTCCGGGCGAACCTGATCTCCACCCATGTGCACCACCCGCGCCACACGCCTCCCGAGGGGGACCTGCCCCCGCTCTTCGCGACGGGCACGTTCGTGAACGGCGAGGCGCGCCGCACCGCGCGGGGCTGGCGGCTGAGCCTGCTGGCCTTCCGGCTGCTGTGGGCGGACGGCGCGGGCGCCGATGGCGCGGTCAGCAGCGGTCACGCCGGCGGTAACGGCGGTGCCGGCGGCAACGGTGGCCAGGGTGGCAGCGCCGGCGGTACCGGCGGCACCGCTGGTACCAGCGGTAACGGCGGGGTCGGCGGCCAGGGTGGTCAGGGCGGCACCGTGGCGACGGGCGCCGCGGCCGGGTCTGGGGCCGGCGGAGCGGGCGGCAACGGCGGCACCGGCGGCGCTGCGGCGACCGCCGGCAAAGGTGCCACGGTGGGCAATGGCGGCAACGCGGGCAACGGCGGTGACGGCGGTGACGGCATCGACGGCGCGGCCCAAACCGGCCCGGCCGGCGGCAACGGTGGTAATGGAGGCGCGGGCGGCGCCGGGGGTAGCGCCGGGGGCGATACGGGAACCCGCGGCAGCGGTGGCACCGGTGGCGATGGCGGCAATGGCGGCGAGGGCGCCGCGGGCACCACCGACACCGGCAGCGGCGCCGGTAACGGCGCTGCAGGCGGCAACGGCGGCAACGGCGGTAAAGGCGGAGTGGCCGGCACGGTCGGCGGCGGCGGCACGGTGGGCAACGGCGGGGCCGCCGGCGCAGGGGGCAATGGCGGGGCGGGCGCCGACGGCGCGGTGAGCAGCGGTCACGCCGGCGGTAGCGGCGGCGGGGGCGGCACCGGCGGCCAGGGCGGCAGTGCCGGCGGCACCGGCGGCACCGCCGGTACCAGCGCCGACGGCGGCGACGGTGGCAGCGGCGGCCGGGGCGGCACCGTCGCGGCCGGAGCCCCGGCCGGCGCCGGGGCCGGCGGGGTGGGCGGCAACGGCGGCACCGGTGGGGCCGCGGCAACCGTCGGCAAAAGTGCCACGGTGGGCAATGGCGGCAACGCGGGCAACGGCGGTGACGGCGGCAACGGCATCGACGGCGCCGCCCGCGTCGGCGCGGCCGGCGGCAACGGCGGGAAGGGCGGCGCCGGCGGCACCGGCGGCAGCGCCGGCGGTGTCGGTGGCACCAGCGGCAACGGCGGGGCCGGTGGCGCGGGCGGCAGCGGCGGCAACGGCGCCTCGGGCACCGCCGATACCCTGCTCCGTCCCGCCGGGGACGGCGGTGCGGGTGGGAACGGCGGCAGCGGGGGCAGCGGCGGGACAGCCGGCGCGGTCGGTGAAAACGGCATCGTGGGCAACGGCGGTAACGCCGGGACCGGCGGAAACGGCGGTGCGGGCGCCGACGGCCAGGCCGGCATCAGTCACGCGGGCGGTCGAGGCGGGGTAGGCGGTGGCGGCGGCCAGGGCGGTAGCGCCGGCGGCAACGGAGGCAATGCCGGTACCAGCGGCAACGGTGGGGCCGGCGGCCAGGGCGGTGTTGGCGGCACCGGCGGGGAACCGGCCGGCGCGGGGGCCGGCGGGGCAGGCGGCACCGGCGGAACCGGCGGCACCGTGGCCGCGGTCGGCAAAGGCGCCACGGTGGGCAATGGCGGCGCCGGCGGCGCCGGCGGCGCCGGCGGTAACGGCATCGACGGCGCAGCCGACACCGGCGTGGACGGCGGCAACGGCGGTGCCGGCGGTGCCGGCGGCTCCGGCGGTAGCGCCGGCGACACCACGGGGACCAAGGGCAGCGGCGGGGCCGGCGGTGCAGGCGGAACCGGCGGCAACGGCGGCTCAGGCACGCCCCTCACCAGCGCAGGCGCCGGCACCGGCGGTGCGGGCGGCCTCGGCGGCAACGGGGGCAGCGGCGGGGCCACCGGCACGATCGGGCACGGCGGTACCGTCGGCAACGGCGGGGACGCCGGTGTCGGCGGCAACGGCGGCCGGGGCGCCGACTCCCCAGGCGGGTTTGATGGCTCCGGCGGTCATGGTGGCATCGGCGGAAGCGGCGGCCAGGGCGGTAACGCTGCGGGCGCCAGCGGCACCGCGGGCCTCAGCGGCAATGGCGGCAACGGTGGTGACGGCGGCAACGGCGACAGGCCGCGAGTCGGTGGCCCGCCCGGTATTGGAACCGGCGGGGCCGGCGGCAACGGCGGCGCCGGCGGCATCGCGGCCACCGTCGGCAGCGGCGCAAAGGTAGGCAATGGCGGCAACGGGGGCGCCGGCGGTGCCGGCGGTAACGGCATCGACGCCGGCAGCGGCATGGGCGACGGCGGTTACGGCGGCCAAGGCGGTACCGGCGGCAACGGTGGTAACGCCGGCGGAAACTTGGGGACCAGCGGCAACGGCGGGACCGGTGGTCAAGGCGGCAACGCCGGCAACGGCGGTTCGGGCGGCGTGGACACCGGCAGCGGCGCTGGGCCCGGCGGTGCTGGCGGTA
This sequence comes from Mycobacterium sp. 1554424.7, assembly GCF_001665295.1. GTDB lineage: Bacteria > Actinomycetota > Actinomycetes > Mycobacteriales > Mycobacteriaceae > Mycobacterium. The sequence continues at coordinate 3,394 of NZ_LZSE01000115.1, forward strand.
AGGGCGGTAACGGCGGTAATGGCGGGGCGGCCGGTGCGGTCGGCAGCGGCGGGATCGTGGGCAATGGCGGTATCGCCGGCGCCGGCGGAAACGGCGGCCAGGGCGCCGACGGCACGGCTGACAGCGGCCATGGCGGCGGCCAAGGTGGTGCGGGCGGTAACGGTGGCACCGGTGGCAACGCCGGCGGCGCCGCCGGCACCCGCGGAAACGGAGGGGCCGGCGGTCAAGGCGGCAGCGGCGGTAACGGCGGTTCGGGCGGCGTGGACACCGGCAGTGGCGCTGGGCCCGGTGGCGCTGGTGGCAGCGGCGGTAACGGTGGTGCCGGCGGCGCGACTGGCAGCGTAGGCACGGCCGGCACCGGCGGCGTAGGCGGTGCCGCCGGCGCCGGCGGTAACGGCGGCCGGGGCGCCAACGGCGGGTCCGCCGACCACGGCGGCGGCGACGGCGGCACCGCCGGAGCAGGCGGCAGCGGCGGCGCCGGCGGCGCGGCCGGTGCTGGCGGAACCAACGGCAACGGCGGCGCCGGCGGCCGAGGCGGGGTCGGCGGCCAAGGCGGCAACGGCCACGACTACAACTTGAGCGGCGGTAACGGCGGCCGCGGCGGCGGCGGCGGCCAGGGCGGCGGCGGCGGCGACGCTGGCACTGGCGGCACCGGCGGAACTGGTGGCGCTGGCGCCGACGGCGGCAGCGGCGGCGACGGCGGTGTCGCCGGCACGAGCAGCTTCGACGGAGGCAACGGCGGCCAGGGCGGCAACGGCGGCACCGGCGGCACCGGCGGCGGCGGGTCGACCGCCGGCGCGGGCGGCAACGGCGGAAGGGCAGGCAGCGGCGGCAACGCCACCACCGGCGCCTTCATAGACGGCACTAGCGGCAACGGTGGAGTTGGCGGAGTCGGCGGCAACGGCGGCAACGGCATCTCAGGCGCCGCGGACACGGGGACCGGTGCCGGCGCCGGCGGGACCGGCGGCGCGGCCGGCAACGGCGGCAATGGCGGGTCGAGCGGTAAAGGTGGCCACGCCGGCAGCGGCGGCGCGGGCGGCGCGGGCGGTGTCGGCGGCCCTGGCGGGGACGGCGGCGGCGGCTTGGCCGGCACCGTTCACAGCGGTGGAGCCGGCGGGACCGGCGGCACCGGCGGTGGCGGCGGCATGGGCGGGTTTGCCAGGAATGGTGGACCCAACGGCACCAGTGGAGTCGGCGGCAATGGCGGGGCCGGCGGGCAAGGCGGCACCGGCGCTGCGGGCGTCGGCGCGGTCGGTAACGGCGGCCGGGGCGGCGCGGGCGGCGACGGTGGTCTAGCTGGTAACGGCGGGGCCGCCACCGACTATCCGGGCACCGGCGGTACCGGCGGCCAAGGCGGCGCGGCGGGCGCAGGCGGTCAGGGCGGCGCCGCCAGCGGTACCGGCACCGGCGGAACCGGCGGCGCCGGCGGCACGGGAGGCGGCGGCGGCCGAGGCGCTGACGGCATCGTCAACACCACGGGTACCACCGGCACCGGTGGCGCCGCCGGTCTCGGCGGTGTCGGCGGCAGCGGCGGCGCAGCCGCCGCTGGCGGAACCAACGGCAACGGCGGCATCGGCGGCACCGGCGGAACCGGTGGCCAAGGCGGCACCGGTGGCGACGGCCCCGGCACGGGCGTGGGCGAAAGGGGCGGCAACGGCGGCGCCGGCGGGCTGGCCGGCAACGGCGGAACCGCGGGCTCCGGCACCGGCAAAGCGGGCACCGGCGGGGATGGCGGTCATGGCGGCGCGGGTGGGACTGGTGGGCAAGGCGGCACCGGCTACAGCGACGGCACCGGCGGCACCGGCGGCACCGGCGGCACCGGCGGCGGTGGCGGTCAAGGCGCAGCCGGCGTGGGCACCAACGCCAACGCCGGCAACGGTGGCGCTGCTGGCGCCGGCGGGGCCGGCGGCCTCGGCGGCACCTACCCCAGCTCCTCGGGCCGCGGCCACGCCGGCACCGGCGGCCTCGGGGGCACCGGCGGCCTGGGCGGCAACGGCGGCGCGCCAACCGGCACCGGCACCGGCGGAAGCGGCGGGGCCGGCGGCCCCGGCGGGGACGGAGGCCAAGGCGGCAGGGGCTACTACTTCGGAGGCGGCAACGGCGGCGACGGCGGCGACGGCGGCAACGGGGGCAACGGCAGGGGCGCACCTGGCGGGCACGGCGGCGCCGGCGGCGCACCCGGGCTTGCCCAAGGCTCGGGGACGGACGGCAACCGGGGCAATGCTGGCGACGACGGCAGCAACGTCTAATGCTCGCGGCACCGCCTGCCATCGGATAATGCCGGGCGCTCGCGGCTGCGGTGCTGATCAGCAAGGTGCTGACACGGGCTGGCGGTATGGAGTCGTCCCCGGAGAAGGTGCCAGGCGGCAGAGCACCTCGCGCAGAACAAAGTGTGGCTGCTGCCGCTGGGCTACGCCGTCGATGGCTAGGGCCAGCTAGCGGCCCTGGAAACGGGCCTGCCGTCGCTCGATGAACGACTGCACGCCCTCGGCGGCGTCTTCGCTGGCGAACAGCTCGGTTACGGCGGGACGCAAACGCTCGATCGCCGCGGCCTCCCCCTCACGACGGGCCAGGTGCGCCGACGCCAGGGTGGCCCGCACCCCCAGCGGCGCGGCGCGCTCGACGATGGTGCGCGCGATCTCGCGCCCGCGGGCCAGCGCGGCGGCCGGGTCGTCGGCCACCTCCTGAACCAAGCCGATGCGGTGCGCCTCGGCGGCGTCGAACTCGTCGCCGGTCAGCAGCCAGCGCATGGCGTTGCCCCACCCGGCGTCGCGCGGCAGCCGGATCGTCGCGCCGCCGAACGGGTAGATGCCGCGCTGAACTTCCAGCTGGGTGAACCGGGTGCCGACGGCCGCGAGGCGAATGTCGGCGGCCAGCAGCAGCTCGATGCCCAACGTCATGCACCATCCATGCGCCACCGCCACCACCGGCGTCGTCCAGGGGCCGTCGAGCCGCCACGGGTCGCGGCCGTCGTCCGGGAACGCCGACTCCCCCGCCGCGATGCCGGGGCCGACGTCGACCAGGTCCAGGCCGGCGGTGAAGTGGTCGCCGTGCGCGAACAGCACACCGGCGCGCAGCGAATCGTCGGATTCCAGCAGCCCGTAGGCGCGCGAGAGGTCGGCCAGCATGGCCCGGTCGAAGGCGTTGCGCTTCTCGGGCCGGTTCAGGCCGATCAGCAGGACGTGGCCGTCGCGCTCGAGGGACACGGTGTCGAGGTTCGGAAGGTCCATCGGCCCAGTGAAGCGCAGCCTTAGGGATTATGCAATAGACCATAGAAGCCGGCCAATCGCGTCCATGCCGTCCAGGGGCACCGAAAACGCCGATTTCCTGTTTATCGAGCTGCTTAATTTACTTAGGGAATAAAAGTTGCTTACTCGACCGATGTCTTATATGCTTCAAAGCATAATCATGGGCCGCACTCAGGCCGGGAGAAAATAATGTGGATCATCGAACTCAACGTCGGCGGCTATCAGTTCACGCGCGAGATGCCCGACCTCAAGCGGCGGCCGTTCCGGTTCAGCCCGCGTAACATGCACTGGCCGGTACCGCGGCACTCGCACGCTGCATGACGCCCGCCCCCGGAGGTACGACAGTGCCGACTACCACCGACGCCAAGGCGGAATCCGCACCGACCAAACGCTGCGACACCCGCAAAAAGATGCTGCTCAGCGCCGCCCAGGTGATGCGCGAGCGCGGGGCAGCCGGGGTGACCATCGATGAGGTGCTGGCCCGCAGCGGCGCGCCGCGCGGCTCGGTGTACTACCACTTCCCCGACGGGCGCAATCAGATCCTGACCGAGGCGCTGCAGTACTCCGGCGATTCCATCACCGCCATGATCGACGACGCCGCCGGCTGGGGCGCCAGGGCCCTGCTGCGCGAGTTCGTCGAGTTTTGGGAGCGGCTCCTGTCCGAGGGCGACTTCAGCGCGGGCTGCCCCGTGGTCGCCGCCGCGATCGGTTCGGACGACGCCGAGCCCAAGCTGTCCGCCGAGGCGGGCGCCATCCTGGGCCGCTGGTGTACCGCGTTGACGCGGGCGTTCGTCAACGACGGCTTTGACGACGCCGACGCCTCGTCGCTGGCGGTGATGTCGATCGCCGCGCTGGAGGGCGCCGTCGTGCTGTCCCGCTCGACCCGCAGCACCGATCCCCTGCACCAGGTGGGCGAACAGCTCGAATTCCTCATCAAGGCGAGGGAATTCGTCATCCGCAACAAGATCGCGGAATAGCGCCGGCTCAACTCGCAATAACCCGGCATTTGCTGTCGACAGCAAGTACCATCTGACTCCTGACGACCCGGCTCGAGGTATCGGCTGGTCGGAAAACGCCGTGACCTAGCGCTCGCCGGGAGGTAATCGATGTCGTTCGTGTTCGCCACGCCGGACGTAGTCTCAGCCGCCGCAACGGATTTGGCGAGCATCGGCGCGACGCTCACCCAGGCCAACTCGGCCGCGGCGGTTCAGACCACCCAGGTCCTCGCGGCGGGCGCCGACGAGGTGTCGGCCGCGGTCGCGGAATTCTTTGCTGCTCACGGCCAGGGATATCAAGCGCTCAGCGCCCAGGTGGCGGCATTTCACGACCAATTCGTTCAGACGCTGAACGCGGGCGCGGGCGCCTACGCCAGCGCCGAGGCAGCCAACGCCGCGGCGGTGGCTAACCCGTGGCAGACGTTGCAGCAGGACCTGCTGAATGCGATCAACACGCCCACCGAGCTGCTGATGGGGCGCCCGCTGATCGGCAACGGCGCCGACGGCCTGCCGGGAACCGGCCAGAACGGCGGGGCCGGCGGGCTGCTGTGGGGCAACGGCGGCAACGGCGGCACCGGCACAGCAGCACACGGGTTTGTCTCCGGGGGGCCGGGCGGTAACGGCGGTCCCGCCGGGCTGTTCGGCAACGGCGGCGCCGGCGGCGCCGGCGGGGCCCCGAACGTCAACGAGTCCGCCGGCAACGGTGGCGCGGGCGGCACCGGCGGGCTGGTGTGGGGCAACGGCGGAGCCGGCGGCGCCGGCGGCTACACCCTGTCCGCCACCTCGGGCGGCACCGGGGGCCGGGGCGGCGATGCCATCGGCTTGTTCGGCAGCGGAGGCGCCGGCGGCGTCGGGGGCTCCGGCCTTGTCGGTGATGTGCAGCAAGCCTTCGCTGGTGCCGGCGGCCACGGTGGACATGGCGGCCTGCTGAATGGGAACGGCGGCGCCGGCGGCAACGCCGGGGTCGCCACGCACGGCAGTCAGGGGGGCGACGGCGGCGCGGGCGGGATGCTGCACGGCAACGGCGGCGCCGGCGGCAACGGCACGGGCGGCAAAGTCGGCGGCAACGGCGGGGCCGCGGGCGTCATTGGCGATGGTGGAGCCGGGGGAACCGGGGGTGCGGCCGACAACACCGTCCTCAACGAGGCCGGCGGCGCCGGCGGCAGCGGGGGTGCCGGGGGCACCCTGTTCGGCAGCGGCGGCCACGGCGGACTCGGCGGGCAGTCCGCCTACAGCGCCGGCGGCGCCGGGGGCGCGGGCGGCAACGCCGTCGGGCTCTACGGCAACGGCGGTGGCGGCGGGGACGGTGGCCAGGGTCTCGGCAACGGCGGGGACGGCGGGCGCGGCGGCAATGCTGGCATCATCGGCAACGGCGGAAAGGGCGGCGGCGCCGGCTTCGGCACGAACCCCTTCCCCGGATCGGAGGGTGGCAACGGCGGCAACGCTCAGCTGATCGGCAACGGCGGTGCCGGCGGCAACGGCTTCCTCGAACCCGGCGGAATCGGCGGCGGCGGCGGCCTGCTGCTGGGCGTGCCGGGAGCCGACGGTGGGCAAGGGCCGTAGCTCAACGAAATCGCCCCTGTGCACTTGACGGCCACGCTACGATTCTGCCCAGTCGACGGGGGCGTTGCCGGAGGTAAGGAATGTCTTTCGTGTTCGCGGTCCCCGACGTGGTTTCAACGGCCGCCACGGACTTGGCGGGTATCGGATCCACGCTCCATCAGGCCAACTCGGCCGCGGCGGCCCAGACCACCCAGATGCTGGCGGCCGCGGACGACGAGGTATCGGCGGCGGTGGCCGCGTTCTTCGGCGCGCACGCCCTGGACTACCAGGCCGTCAGCGCCCAGGCGGCAACCTTTCATCAGCAATTCGTCCAGGCCTTGAACGCCGGCGCGGGCGCCTACGCCGGCGCCGAAGCGGCTAACGCCGCGGCCACCGCCAACCCGTGGCAGGTCGTGCAGCAAGACCTCCTCAACGCGATCAACACGCCCACCGAACTCCTGCTCCAGCGCCCACTGATCGGCAACGGCACCAACGGCCTGCCGGGGACCGGCCAGAATGGCGGGGCTGGCGGCCTGCTGTGGGGCAACGGCGGCGACGGCGGATCCGGCGCGGCCGCAACCGCGTCCACCAGCGGAGGAAAGGGCGGAAACGGCGGGGCGGCCGGGTTGTTCGGCCACGGCGGCGCCGGCGGGGCCGGCGGCTTAAGCGACTTCGACGCGGTAAGTGCCGGTAGGGGCGGCACCGGTGGCACGGGCGGGCTGTTGTGGGGCAACGGCGGCCCGGGGGGCGCGGGCGGCACCTATAACACCGCCGGCATGGGCGTCGCCGGCGGCGGCTCAGGGGGCGCGGGCGGCGACGCGGTCGGGCTGTTCGGTCAGGGCGGCGCCGGTGGGGCCGGGGGCATCGCCACTGGCAACGTGTTCGGCGCCGGTGCCGGATCCGGCGGCCACGGTGGTCACGGCGGCCTGCTCAACGGCAACGGCGGCGCCGGTGGCGCCGCGGGCGCCCAGGGCTCCGTCCCCGGTACCGGCGGCGACGGTGGCGCCGGCGGGCTGCTCAGCGGCAACGGCGGTGACGGCGGCGCAGGCTTCGGCGGCAAATCCGGCCACGGCGGCAATGCCGGCCTGATCGGCAACGGCGGCGCCGGGGGCAACGGCCAGTTCGCGGCGGTCGGCGGTACCGGCGGAAACGGCGGCACCCTGTTGGGCAACGGCGGTCACGGCGGCAACGGGGGACAGTCGGACCTCAACGTTGGCGGCCCCGGCGGTGCCGGCGGCAACGCCGTCGGGTTGTTCGGCCACGGCGGGGACGGCGGCAACGGAGGCCAAAGTGCCACCGCCGCATTCAGCGGCGGTCAAGGTGGCCATGGCGGCAACGGTGGGGTCTTCGGCGGCGGCGGAAACGGCGGTAACGGCGGGGCCAGCGCGACCGGCAAGGCCAACGGCGGCGGCGGCGGAAACGCCCAACTCGTCGGCAACGGCGGCACCGGCGGCAACAGCGCCGGCGCCGGCGCCACTCCCGGGGTGGGCGGCAACGGCGGGCTGCTTCTCGGAATCCCCGGCCCCGACGGGCACGCCGGCCCGTAAGCCGTCAGTCGCTGGCGGGCAGCGGCTTGACCTCTTTGAGCTGCAGCGCGGTCTGACCGACGCTCAGGCTGCCGGCGCCGGGCTTGGTCACCAGCACCTCGGCACCGGTCTCGTCGACGTAGCGCTTGCCCATCACGGTGCCGTCGGAGAACGCCGGGTCGAGCTCGCCGGAGCGCTCGCCACCGATCGGCACCATCGGCGCGCCGCCGCAGCGCAGGTCGTCGAGGCTGTCGGCGCTGCGGACCACGATGACCTGGGTGTCACACACCTGGCTGGCGAGGCGGGTTCCGTTCTTGATCATTTCGGCGTTCCTAACGTTCGGAGATCTTCAACGATTTCGCGACGCAGGACCTTGCCCGTCGGCGTGGTCGGCAGCTCGTCGCGAAAGACTACCCGGTCCGGGGTGCGCGACCCGCGCAAACTCTTGCGGACATGCTCGCGGAGCTCCTCGGGGTCTGGGTCGATGCCCGCGACCGGCACCACCACGGCCACGATCGCCTGGCCCCACTGTGGATCCTCGACGCCAACCACCGCGACGTCGCGCACGTGGGCGTGCTCGATGAGCACCTCCTCCAGCTCGGCGGGCGCGATGTTCTCCCCGCCGCGGATGATGGTGTCGTCGCTGCGCCCGCTGATAAAGAGGTAGCCGTCCTCATCGAGCAGCGCGATGTCGCGGGTCGGGAACCAGCCGTCCTCGTCGAGCACCGAGCCGATCCCGGTGTAGCGCCCCGACACCTGCTCGCCGCGCACGAACAGCTCGCCGGTCTCACCCGGCCCCAGCACCTTGCCGTCCTCGTCGCGGATCTGCAGCTCGATGCCGGGCACCGGCCGCCCGACCGACCCGAGCCGCTTCGCGACGTGATCGGCCGACGCCCCGTGCGCCTCGCGGTGGTCGTCCGGGCCCAGCACCGCGATCGTCGAGCTCGTCTCGGTCAGCCCGTAGGCGTTGACGAAGCCGACGTGCGGCAACAGCTCCAGGGCCCGGCGGACCAGCGGCAGGCCCACCTTGGAGCCGCCATAGGCCAGGCTGCGCAGCGACGGCAGCTCACGGCCGCCACCCTCGAGCACGGTCACGATGCGGTCCAGCATGGTGGGCACCACCGTCGCCGTGGTCACCCGTTCGGCGTCGACCAGCCGCACCCATTCGGCGGCGTCAAAGTTGGGCAGGTACACCATCTTTCGGCCGGCATACAGGTTCGACAACGCGGCGCTGACCCCGGCGATGTGATACGGCGGCACGCAGATCAGCGCCGCGTCGGTGGGCTCGGCGGATTCGAACTCGACGGTCCCGGTGACGTAACTGGTCAGGTTGTTGTGTGAGAGCTCGACGGCCTTGGGCGCCGATGTGGTGCCCGACGTGAACAACACGATCGCGACCGACTCCGGGTCGGCGAACTCGGCCGCGGGCGCGGCCTCGCGGGCCGCCGCAAGGAAGTCGTCGGACGACATCACCCGCTTCGCCGAGCCCCCGACCATGTCCCGGTAGCGCTCGTCGACGACCACCAGCGGTTCGGGCAGCCGCGCGATGAGCCCCTGGATGCCCTCGGCCGACAGCCGATAATTGAGCGGCGTGAACGCCAGCCCGGCGCGCGCGGCGGCGAAGATCAGCACCGGCAGCATCGCCCCGCCGGTGCCCACGTAGGCCACGTGCCTGGCGCCGGACGCCGCGACGACACCGGCGCCGCCGTCGGCCAGATCGCTGAGCTGCTGGGTCGTCAGCCGCAAATCCCCGGAGACGACGGCCGTGCGCTCAGGGTTGCCCGACGCAGCCATCTCCAGCAGCAACGAAATGCTCATCCTCGATCCTTCGTGGATCCCCGCCCTTTACAAATCTAGCGCACAGTGTAAGCCATCTAACTAGTGCTACCGGTCGGGGTCCCACGCCGTGACCCGCGGGATCCAGCGCGGAACGTTGCGCCGGTAGGCGACGTACTCGTCGCCGTAGCGCCCGACGAGGTGGGGTTCCTCCCAGAACCGGATGGCCGTCGCCTGGAACACGAAAAAGGTGGCGAACCAGGCGAGCAGCGCACCGGATCCGGCGAGGGCCGCTTCGCCAAGCAGGATGCAGAGCACGCCGGTGATCATGGGGTTGCGCACATGCCGGTAGGGGCCGCGCACGACCAAATGGACCGGCTCCCCCATCACAGGCCCGAGCCCGAGCGTCCCCTCGCCCACCCGGTCGAACAGCACGTTGGTCCAGACCATCAGGCTCAGCCCCGCGACGATCAGCACGCAGCCCGCCGCCACCAGCGCGGCCGTCGCGACCGTTCCGAACTGCGGCCCGCGCACGCCGCCCGGCAGCACGATCAGGGCCGGGACCACGAGCGTGACCGTCACCGGGAAGAGCAGGACGGACATCAGGTGCCGCCACCAGAGCCGTCGTTCGCGTGTGTTCGTCACCATCGCTTTCTCCTCTCCCGCTATTACTTCAACCATCGTTGAACAAAGCCAGCCTACGCGCGCGGTCCGGCATTGGTCAACGGTTGTTGAAGTATGCTGTCGGGCATGGCGGAGGCCCGGCGGGCGGGGCGGTGGCGCACCGGTCAGCAGAGCAAGCAGCGCATCGTCGACGCGGCGCGCGAACGTTTCATGCGCGACGGGTACGACAAGGCCACGGTCCGCGCGATCGCCGCTGACGCCGGCGTGGACGTCGCGATGGTCTACTACTTCTTCGACAGCAAGGAGGGGCTGTTCACCGCCTCGGCGCTGACCGGTCCCGAGCACCCGCTGCACCAGCTGGCCGCGCTCCTCGACGAGGGCACCGAGCAGATCGGGCCGCGGCTGGTGCGCCGCTTCCTCGAGCACTGGGAGGAAGGCGCCGTCTTCGAGCCCTTCATGACGCTGTGGCGCTCGGCGGCCATCCACCCGCAGGCGCGAAAGGTGTTGCACGACAGCCTCGCCGGGCCCATCGCCAAGCGGGTCGCGAGGGAATTCGGGGTGGCCGACGCCGAGCTACGGGTCGAGCTGGTGGCCAGTCACCTGGCCGGGCTTGCGTTCGCGCGCTACCAGCTCAAGATCGAGCCGCTCGCGTCGACGACCGTCGACGACCTGGTCTCCTGGCTGGGGCCGACGGTGCAGCGCTACCTGACGGCTTAGTACCGCGGGTCAGGTGCCGGTCCAGCGCGCCGGGCGCTTCTCCGCGAAGGCGATCGCGCCCTCCTTGGCGTCGTTGGAGACGAACACCGGGCCCAGGATCTTGTTCTGCTCCTCCCAGCGGGACTCCGGGGTCCAGCCGCGGGACTCGACGATGATCCGCTTGGTGGCCGCCACCGCGAGCGGGCCGTTGGCGGCGATCTTCTCGGCCAGCGCGATCGCGGCGTCCAGCGCCTGGCCCGGCTCGGCGAGCACGTTGACCATGCCCAGCTCGTGAGCGCGCTCGGCGGACAGGTTGTCACCCGTCAGCGCCAGCTCCATCGCGATGGCCGACGGGATGCGCTCGGGCAGGCGCAGCAGCCCTCCGCCGCCCGCGACCAGTCCCCGTTTGACCTCGGGGATGCCGAACGCCGAGTCCCGAGACGCCACGATCAGGTCGGTGGCCAACGCCAGCTCGGTGCCGCCGGCCAGCGCGAAACCCTCCACCGCGGCGATCAGCGGCTTGACCGGCGGGCGCTCGGTGAAGCCCATGCCGCGGCCCTCGACGATGGGCACCTCGCCGCGCGCGAACGCCTTGAGGTCCATGCCCGCGCAGAACGAGCCGCCCGCGCCGGTCACGATTCCCACCGACAGCCCGGCGTCGCCGTCGAGGCGACCCACGGCGTCGGCCAGGCCCCGGGCGACCGCGGCGTTGACCGCGTTCTTGGCCTTCGGCCGGTTGATGGTGATGATCAGGATCCGGTCGCGTTGTTCGACCAGGACTTCGGGTTCGGCATTGCCAGCTTCGTCGCTACCAGTCACGGTGCTGATGGTAGCGGCCGACCGGAACGCCATTAGCGGCAGCCGAGAGTGCCGTTACCTCGGCACCGCTCAGGCCGGCGCCATTGCGGCTTCGACGACCGTGAGGTCTTCGGGAAGCCCTGCGGCCCTGCGTATTTCGATGAAGTCGGCGACCATGACCTCGGTCACCTCGTGCGGGTCCTTGAGGGTGGCCCCGTCGGAGAGCACCGAGATGTTGAGCTGATCGACGTAGCTCCACACGGTGATGTTGAGGCCGCTGCCGGCGGTCAGCGGGCCCACCGAATAGATCTCGGTGACCAGCGCGCCGCCCACCCGGCCGCGCTCCCGGGGCCCGGGCACGTTGGAGATGTTCAGGTTGAGGATCTTGTTGTTCCCGTCGCGGCCGGCCGCCCATCTGAAAAAGGCCTCGGTGGGCGCGGGCGGCATGTAGGCCGCCCACCGGCTGACCAGCTCGGGCCCCATCAGCTGGTTGCTTTCCTTGGCGGCGATGGCGTTCTCGTGGCTGCACTGCACCCGCTCCAGCGGGTCGTCGGAGTCGGTCGGCAGGCCAACCAGCACGCCGGTGAAGCGATTGCCGGAGATCCGCTCCGGCGAGAAGTCGAAACTCATCGGCACCGACGCCAACAGCGGCAGGGCCTGGCCGTCGTAGCGCAATTGCAGGGTGCGCAGCGCGCCGGTCGCCATGGCCAGCACCATGTCGTTGATCGTCGCCCCGAGCCGCTTGCCGGTTTCCTTGACGTCGGCCAGCGCCAGGGTGGCGGTGGCGAACCTGCGCTCGGGGGTGATCTTGTGGTTCATGAAGGTCGGCGGCGGCTCGAACGGCCGGGTCAGCTCGGGGGACAGCTTGCGCGAGCTGCGGCGCACCCGACCCAGCCCCTCCGCGGTGTAGCGGATCGTCGCGGGGATTCGCCCGAGGTGGCGCAGGTGATCCGCGAACGCCGACGCCAGCAACTCTCGCCGGGTGGGCGCCGGGTCGGACTTATATGAACAAGCCTCGGGCGCCGGCCGCAGGTCCATGCCCCGGGCCAGCAGGTTTGCCGAGGCGACCCCGTCGGCGAGCGCGTGGTGGATCTTGCCGACCACCGCGATCCGGTTGTTGGCCAGGCCCTCGACGAAGTACATCTCCCACAGCGGACGGCTGCGATCCAGCGGGTTGCTGGCGATCCGCCCGATCGCCTCGTCCAATTCGCGACGGCCGCCCGGATCGGGCAGCCGCCACGGCCTGATGTGGTATTCGAGGTCGACCTCGCAGTTCTCCCGCCACATCGGATGGTGGAACTTCCCCGGGATTTCGACGAGCTGGTAGCAGAACGGCTCGAGCTTGCTCAGCCGGCCGGCGATCACCTGACGGAAGGCCTCGATGCCGAAGTCACGACGATCCGGTGCCAGCTCGATCACCGCGGCTTTGATGGTGTGCATGTGCACGTTCGGCGTCTCGCTGTACAGCAGTACCGCGTCCCAGCCGCTGAGCCTTTTCACCGCTGCCCCTTACCCATAGGGGGACATTACCCAGCGGCGAGAGCTCAGATAACCTCTTTCGCGCCGATCTTTTTGGTGCGGTAGACCTGGTTGAGGAACAGCGAAGCGGCGTGCGCCGTCGCGCCGGCGCGCTCGCCGTCGATGAGGTCGTACCCGTGGCCCGCGCCCGGCAATTCCAGGTAGCCGACCATCGAATGCGAGACGGCCCGCAGCCGTTCGACGAAGCTGCGCGCCTGCTCGACCGGGATGACGCTGTCCTTGCTGCCGTGAATCACGAGGAATGGCGGCGCGTTTCGATGCACCCGCGCAATCGGCGACGCGTCGCGGAACACCTCGGGGTGCCGCGCGATCGACTTCTTGACGACCACCCGCTCCAGGAAGTCGACGAACCGCACCCGCTCGGGGGTGGAACGGTCCTCCCAGTCGTAGCGGCCGTAGATGCCGACCACGGCGTCGACGGAACTGTCCGCGCCCTCGGGCAGTTTGGCCTGGTGCGCCGGGTCGTCGGGGGTCAGTCCGGCGAGCGCGGACAGGTGCCCGCCGGCCGAACAGCCTGCCACCGCAACGAAATTGCGGTCGCCGCCGAACTTGTCGACGTTGGCGCGGGCCCACGCGATGGCGGTCTTGACGTCGGTGATGTGGCGCGGCCAGCGGTGGTGCGGCGCGACCCGGTAGTCGATCGCCAGGCACACCCAGCCCTGCTCGGCCAACCGCGACAGCAGCGCGGAGCCCTGGCCCATGGCCTTGCCGTGCACCCAGGCGCCGCCGGGCACGAAGATGAGGACCGGCGCGGGTTGCGCGGGCAGGTCTTTGCGGCGCCAGACGTCGAGCACCTGCGCCGGGTGGTCTCCGTAGTGGACGCCGCGGCGGTGGAGGTGGCGGCGTTGACGGATCGCATCCCAGATCGGCGGCGTCCGCTCGGCGACGGGCCATTCGAGGTCGAGGTCGGCGGCCGACACGATGCCTCGCAGGGCGGCGACGGCAACCTCGTGGATGCTTTGCCGGTCCTCGCGACGCACGTCGTTGACGCCGGGCGTCAGCAGATCCTTCGTCAGCGCGGACAGGGCTTGCGGCGCGTGGCGCGCGCCCCAGACGCTCATCGCGGTCATCGCGCCCAGCGGTTCCAGGCGCTTTCCGACGACGGGCAGCGAAGCGCTGGCCACGCTCAGGGCCAGCATGTAGTCCGCGGGGCCGGCCCGCAGCAACCACTTCACACAGGGGGTCATGCGGGGCGCCCTCGCAGTCATGTACGGACTGTACCCCCGCGCGGACGGCTGAAACTGACGTTTACGTTAGAGGGCGTCGACCCGGCGGCTCTACGGTTTGCTGCTCGCGGCGTCGTCACTGCTCTCAGCCTGTTCTAGTGCTTTGCTGATTGAGCGCCGGCGCGCCACCGCGAGTCGCGTCGCATAGCTGAGCGCGCTGACCGCGAACATCGCCGCGGTGAGCAGCAGCCACCTGCCCAGGAACGGCTGCTGGGTTTGCCCGGTGGCCGCCTGATAGGTCGGGGCGCCCTGCTCGATGATGCCCGGCAGGAAGATCAGCAGCGTCAGCCCGGCACCCAGGGCGGGTACGCGAATGTGGTTGCGGGCGCTGATGTTTGGACGGTCGGGTGCGCCCCGCCCGATTCGTGCGAACAGCGCCCGGTCGGCCAGCGCGTAGAGCGGGAAGAGCAACAGGTCGTGGGCGATCACGGCGGCGGCCAACCAGACGGCGATCGACTGCCACCAGGCGCCGGAGTTCCACAGCGTCGCCGGCTTGAAGGTGGCCAAGACGTAGCCCAGCAGGGCGAACCCGGACAGCATGGTCAGCAGGTGTAGCGGTCCGGACCCGTAAATCGCGCCGAAACGTCTTGAGAATTCGGGCATCTCAGCTCGGCTCGAACTCGATGGACGCCACCCATTTGGTGTTGTGCACGCCGGGTAACGCCGGCACGATGATCCGCGCCGGATAGCCGTGATCCAGCGACAGGTCGGCGCCGTTGACCCGCAGCGCCAGTAGGGCTTCGGGGTCGCGAACCTGGTTGGCCTGCAACGTCGCCTCGCCGAAGGCGCCGCCCCGCTGCAGCGACGACACCCGCGCCGTGCGTGGGACGGGCACGCCCACGATTCGGGCCAGCTCGGCCAGCCGGACCCCGCTCCAAGTCTGCACGGTGGACCACCCCTCGACGCACGCGATCGGAAGCCGCGCCGTGGTCTGCGGGAGCGCGGCCAGCGCGGCGCGGTCCAGCACCACCTGCGACGAACCGCTGCGCAAGACCAATCGCCAACTCGCGCCGACGCTTTCGGGGGTGATGCCCGCGGCGACGGCGGTCTTGTTGACCGGGAAGTCGCGGCCCCGCCCGCGCGGGACCAGCAGGGCGGCGCCGCGCGACGCCCCGCCGAGGGTCTGCCCGGCCGTCAGCACGCCCACCAGCGCCACCCCGGAGCCGACCAGCGCCAGGGCGCCGCGCCGGCTCATGGTCGGTTCGGCCGGGTCGGCCGACACCAGCCCGTCGGGATCGGGCGCCTCCGGTCGGGTGTCACTTCGGTTGGTGCGCAACACCTCCCGCAGCGGCATGCTGCGTAGCCCGGTGATCATGCGCGGAATCTTGAGCGTGATGTGCATCAGAAACCCGGTGATGAAGACCCAGGCCCCGAAATAGTGGGCGTCGTAGAAGCTGAACCCGAAGATGTAGTCGTACTGGATGTTCAGCACCCCGGTGACGATCTCGAACAGCACCCCGCCGACCAGCATCAGCAGCGACAACCGTTCCAGCAGCTGGGCGATCGAGCGGGCCGGCGGCCACGCGAACAGCCGCGGGATCACCGACCACAGCTTGGCCAGCACCACCGGGATGATCACCAGGCCCAGCCCCACGTGCAGGCCCTGGGTCAGCCGGTACAACCACGACGGGCGCGTCGGCCAGTCGAAGCCGGGCAGGCGCAGCCAGCCGACGTCGGCGGGGATGGCCTGCCCGAGTTGCGGCCCATATGCGATGTACGAGAGCAGCCCGGTGAGGATGACGATCGGCAGGGCGATCAGCAGCACCAGCCCGAACACCGACGTCAGCCACGGGCCGCGCAGCGGGCTACGGAAACGGCCGAGGCGCTCCGCACCCGGCGGCGGGTGCCGGTCCAGCGCCCGCCACAGCCGGGCCGGAAAGCCGTAGCCGCTCACAGGGCGGCCAGGTTCGCGATGACCCGGCCGCCGATCAGCCGGACGCCGATCAGCGTCAAACCGGCCTGCGCGGCCAGCGTGGCGGCGCTGTCGACACCGACCGTCGCCCAGCGGAACCAGGGCCCCACGTCGCGGTCCGTCTCGAGGCGCACCCAGCGCGGGCGGACGCCGACGGCGTCGGTCTCGAACTCGGCCACGCAGCGCCCACCGCGACCGAGCAGCTCGGCGGCCCGGGCCAGGATGCGTCGCGGGTCGCCGCCGAGGCCGACGTTGCCGTCGACGAGCAATACCGTCTGCCAGGACCCCGTTCCGGGAAGCGGCTCGAACACGTCGCCCAGCAGCGCGGGCGCGCCGCCGCGCCCCGCCAGGCGGATGGCCGTCGCGGACCGATCGATGCCGAGCGCGGGTATGCCGCGCCGGATGAGCATGGCGACCAACCTGCCGGGCCCACAGCCCAGCTCGATGGTCGGCCCGGTGCACATCTGGGCCACCGCCTCGTCGAAGACGTCGTCGAAGGCGTCGCGCGGCGCGCCGCCGGGACATCGGTCGCCCAGCCACCGGTGGGCCGGCAGCGGCCGAACCTCGCCGTCCTCGTGCCGGACCCAACATCTCTCGCCACCGAGCGCCCGATCGTAGAGATGCCCCAGCATGTCAAGCCTCTCGGATCGTGCGCGACCAGCCGGCCCGGGCGCGCGTTTGCCCCGGTGGGGGGTGTGCTTACGAACCCGCATCGCCGGTAAGCCGATATCCGCGGGATAGGCCAGCGTTTGGATCAACCGGATCGATACCCCGATCCGCGCGCGGCTAACCCCGCACGCAGGAGGCCGCCCAACCGACCGGGCCGAATGGTTCACGCGAGTCATTCGGCGCCGGAACCGGCCCGGATGGGAGCGGCTACGAACCGGCGTCGAACAGGAACTCGGCAAGCAGCCGGTTCACGCGGGCCGGGTCCTCCAGCGCGGCCAGGTGCGCGACTCCGTCGAGCACGGTGAACGACGCGCCCGGGATCGAGTCGGCCATGGCCCGCGTTTCGGCCACGGGAAAGGTGGCGTCCTCGGCGCCGGCGACGACGAGCACCGGGCCGGTCACACTGGCCAGCAGGGCGTGTTGGTCCGGCCGGTCGGGGACCACGCTGCGCACCGCCCAGCGGGCCGAGTCGATGTCGACGGCGCGCAGGTTCGCCAGGACGGTCTCGACCACGTCCGGGCGGCGGCGCAGCGACGTCGGACCGAGGAAGCTGCGCACCGCCTGACGGGTCAACGGCGGCCGGATGCCGCCCAGCGCGGTCGCCATCCGCAACATGGCCGCGAACCGAACCCTTTGGACCACACCGGCTTTCGAGGCCGTGCAGTTCATCAGGACGGCGCGATCGAGGCGGTCGGGATGGTGGGCGGCGAACGTGGCGCCGATCATTCCGCCCCAGGAATTGCCGACGAAGTGAGCCCTGTCGATGCCGAGCCCATCCAACAGGTCGACGACGCAGCGCGCGCAGTCGGAAAAGCTGAAGGCCGCGCGCAGGGGCGCGCTGCCCCCATGGCCGGGCGGGTCGACCAGCACCAGGCGGTGGGTCGCACCGAAGCGGGCGGCCTGGCCGGCCCAGAGGTCTCCGGTCATCAGCAGGCTGGGCCACATCAGCACGGCGGGCCCGGTTCCGGGGCTGACCTGCGTGCGCATCGTTCCCAGCGCGGTATCGACCAACCGCGGCACCAGCGTGCTCACGCCGCCACCATAGCCAGCCTGCGGCGTGACCGAAGCGTTCTTACCCCGGGTGGGAATCCGCACCGTTGTTTTGCGGGCGACGCGATTTGCCGCCGACGCGCAGTTGTATCGTTCCGACACCGCTGTCTTGCACGGGATAGGAAGTCACCTCGGCGCCGCCGTTGGCGATTTCGCAGCCGGTTTCCAGGTCGTAGGTGAAGCCGTGCAACGGGCAGACGACAACCCTGCCGTCGGTGAGCCCGTCCGCCAACGGACCCCCGCGGTGTGGGCACACCGCGTCGAGCGCGCGCAGCGAACCGTCGCGCAACCGAAAGACGGCGATTTGCCGATCGCCGATCGCATAGGTGCGGCCCTCGCCCACCGGGACGTCGTCGATGGGGCCCAGAATGATGTCGCTCATCGCACCGGCACCTGCGGCAGCGGGATCAGCGGCAGCGACGAACGGAAGTCATTGGGAGTAATCGCTTTTCGACTCTCGGCCCACGGGTCGCGGTAGGAATCGATCGATTTCTGCATGCGCGCGTCCAGGTCGGGGCCGATGCCCTCGCTGTCTTGCACCACGATCGCGCAGATCCGCTCGATGCCCACCCTCGGGACGAAATCGTAAGTGCGTTCCAGCCAGTTGGCGTTCTCCCGGTAGTACTGCAGGAACCGACCCGTCAAAGCGATGACCTCGTCGGGGGTATCCACCGTCGTCAGCAGATCGCCCTTGCGGACGTGTGAGCCGGCCGCGCCGCCCACGTAGATCTGCCATTGCCCGCCCTCGATCGCGACGACGCCGACGTCCTTGCACAGGGCCTCTGCGCAGTTGCGGGGACACCCGGTCACCGCCAGCTTCATCTTCGCGGGGCTGGGCAGGCCCTGAAACCTCTCTTCGATCGCGATGCCCAGTGCCGTGGAATCGCCCAGCCCATAGCGGCAGAAGTCGCTTCCCACACAGGTTTTGACGGTTCGAAAGCTCTTTCCGTACGCGTAGCCGGACGGCATCCCGAGGTCGGCCCACACCGCCGGGAGGTCCTCCTTGCGCACGCCGAGCAGGTCGATTCGCTGGCCGCCGGTGAGTTTGATCATCGGGATCTGGTACTTGTCGGCCACGTCGGCGATCTTGCGCAGCTGCTCGGAGTTGGTCACCCCACCCTTGAGTTGCGGAACCACCGAGAACGTGCCGTCTCGCTGAATGTTGGCGTGGACCCGGTCGTTGATGTAGCGACTGTCGCGCTCATCGACGAACTCGTCGCCCCACATCATTTCGAGCAATGACGAGAGCGCCATTTTCGAGCCGGCGTCCTCGCGGCCTTCCGGCGCCAGCGCGGCGAACACCGATGACACCGAGTGCAGCTCGAGCTCGCGGATCAGCCGCATCAATTCCGGTTTCTCATAAGGAATCCCCGGCACGTACCAATTGGCCCGCTCGTCTTCGGAAATTGCGGCGCCGGCCTCGGACGCCGCCCACTCGACGACCTGCGCGACCAGCCCCTTGCACGAGCCGCATCCCTTGCCCGCGCGGGTCGCCGACATCACCCCGGCGAGCGACGTCTGGCCGTCCTTGACGCAGCCGACGATCGCGGCCTTGCTCACGCCGTTGCAGTTGCACACCTGGGCGTCGTCCGCCAATTCGGCCGCCCCGGTCGCCGCGTCGGGGGTGCCGATGTCGAACATCAGCGAGATCCGTTCGGGCGGAAGCGGAAGCCCACGGTCGAAGGCCTGCATCAGGAAGGCGACCTTGCTGACATCGCCCACCAGGGTGGCACCGACCAGTTTGTCGTCGCGAACCACCACGGTCTTGTACACGCCATGCTTGGGTTCGGAATACTGCACGAATTCGTCGTCGTCGCGCTCGGGTCCCTTCAGACCCATCGCCGCCACATCGACCCCCGCCACCTTCAGCTTGGTGGCCGTGCGTGAACCATGATATGCGGCACGGGGATTGGCACTCGTCAGGTGATCGGCGAGCACACCGGCCTGCTCCCACAACGGGGCCACGAGCCCGTAGACCTGCCCGCGGTGCTGCGCGCACTCGCCCACCACGTATATGTCGTCGTCGTCGACCGAACGCATCTGGTCGTCGACGACGATCGCGCGTTCGACGGTCAGCCCGGCGCGCCGCGCCAGCCCGACGTTGGGCCGGATGCCGGCCGCCATCACCACCATGTCGCACGGCAGCTGGGTGCCGTCGTCGAATTCGATCGCCGACGGCAAGCCGTCCAGGGTGAGCATCCTGACGGTCCTCTTACCGGTGTGCACCTCGATGCCCAGCGCCTCCACCAGCCGGCGCAGGATGGCGCTGCCCTGGTCGTCGAGTTGGGCGTTCATCAAGGTCGGGCCGCCCTGCACGACGCCGACGTGCAGTCCCCGATTCTGCAGGCCCCGCGCCGCTTCCAACCCCAGCAGCCCGCCGCCGACGACGACCGCCTTGCTTCGCCCCTTGGCGAATTCGATCATCGCCCCACAGTCGTCGAGGCTGCGGAAGCCGAAAACGCCGCGGGCCAAGGTTCTGTCGTCCTGCCAGATGCCCTCGACGGGCGGGAAGAACGACCTGCTGCCCGTCGCGAGAATCAGCTTGTCGTAGCGGACGGTGGTGCCGTCGTCCGCGTGCACCAGGTGCGCGAAAGGGTCGATGCGCACGACGCGCACTCCGGCCCGCAGCTCAATGTTGTTCTGCGCGTACCAGTCCAGCGGATTGAGGTAGATCTCGCCGGCATCGTCGGACCCGGCCAGCACATTGGACAGCAGGATCCGGTTGTAATTCCCGTACGGTTCGTCACCGAAGACGGTGATGGCAAACCGTTCATTGCCGCCGCGGGCGAGGATCTCCTCCACCGCGCGCGCCCCCGCCATGCCGTTGCCGACGACCACCAGCTTCGCCAGGCCGGCCGCGTGCCCGTTGGTTTCGGGTTGCACCAAGGTAGTCATGGCGACTCAGATTTCAACCAGGCCGATGTCGACGAACACGGTGCCGCTCAGTCCGTCGGGGGCGGCGACGAACACCTCGAGGACGGTGTCGGCGATCAGGTCTTCGACGACCCGAAGCGGCACGTGCACCGCGTCCTTGGCCCCGATGGGGAAGTACCGCATCGGGGCGCCGTCGCGCATCAGGACGACGGTGACCAGCTCGTCGGTGCTGTTCCCGCCGCGGAAATAGACGGGCTGGGTGATGACCCCGGCCGGCACCTCATAGCGCAGCGAAGAATCGAGCAGGGACGGCGAGTCGTAGCCCTTTCCGTGAAAAGTGAACGCGCCCTGCAAAAAGCGAGGCCTGCTGTCGTCACCCATGCGTCACATCTCCCTTCGGTGAATCGGCTGCGTCTGCACGCTCCACGGCGACCGTGCAGGCTTTGAAGGAGGGCATCCGGGAATGCGGGTCAAGCACCGGATTCGTGAGCCGGTTGATGTTCGCCGCCCCGCCCCAGTGGAACGGCGCGAAGACGGTGTCCGGGCGGATCCCGGGGTCCGTCCGCGCCGTCATCGCCACCTCGCCCCGACGGGTCCTCAACCGAACCTTCTCGCCGCTGTTGATACCAAGTCGTCGCGCGAGCGTCGGGTGCAGCTCGGCCACCGGCTCAGGCTCGGCCTCGGCGAGCGAGGCAACCCTGCGGGTTTGGGTCCCGGATTGGTACTGCCGCAACACGCGGCCCGTCGTGAGGTAGTACGGGAATTCGTCGTCCGGGGATTCGGGCGCCTCCCGTTGCTCGACGGGATGGAAGTGGGCCCGGCGGTCGGGCGTCGGAAAGTCCGCGGTGAACAGTCGAGGGGTGTCGGGATACAGGGGCGACGGGCAGGGCCAGAACACACCGTTGCCGGTCGCGATCCTTTCGTAGCTGATGCCCCGGTAGTCGGCCTTGCCGCCCTGGCTCGCACGGGTCAGCTCTTGGAAGACTTCCTGCGAGTCGGCCGAAAACCCATGTACCCCAAGGCGCTTCGCCAGGTCTGCCATGACGTCGAGGTCCCCGCGCACCTCCCCGGGCGGCGTGATCGCGGCCCGGCGCAGCACCACCCGGCCTTCGAGGTTGGTCATGGTTCCGGACTCTTCGGCCCACTGTGTCGTCGGGAGCACCACGTCGGCCAGCGCCGCGGTCTCGGACAGGAATATGTCGGACACCACGAGGAAGTCCAGTTGCTTGATTTTCTCCGCGACCCGCAGCGAGTTCGGCGCCGAGACAACGACGTTGGAAGCCATCACCCACAGCGCGCGCACCCCGTCGGCCGTGCCGATGCCGTCGAGCATTTCGTAGGCCGACCGCCCGGACGACGGCAGGTCGGCGGGGTCGATCCCCCATATCCCCGCGACGTGGGCGCGCGCGACCGGGTCGTCGAGCTTGCGGTAGCCGGGCAGCTGGTCGCACTTCTGCCCGTGTTCGCGGCCGCCTTGCCCATTGCCCTGACCGGTGATCGTCGCGAATCCGCTGTACGGACGGCCCGGTAGTCCCAGCGCCAACGCCAGGTTGATGAACGCCTGTGCGGTGTCGGTGCCGGCGCTGTGCTGTTCGGCGCCGCGGGCGGTCAGGATCATCGCGCGATCCGCCTTCGCCAGCATCCGCGCCGCGGCCACGATGTCCTTCTCCGGCACACCGGTGATCCGTTCGACCCGGTCCGGCCAGTACAGCCGCACCGCGCGCCGAACCGCGTCGAATCCGGCGGTTCGTTCCACGATGTATTCCCGGTCGATGAGCCCCTCGCGGGCACAGACATTCAGCATGCCGTTCGCCAGGGCCAGGTCCGTTCCGGGGACCGGTTGCAGATGAAGGTCGGCCCGCACGGCCGTCGCCGTGCGCCGCGGATCCACCACGATGTGCTTGGCGCCGTTGGCGCGGCCCTCATCGAAGTACTGCATCGCGGGCGGCATGGTCTCGGCCGGGTTACTTCCGACGAGGAGGATGACGTCGGCGTGCGCGATATCGGCGAGCGGGAAGGGCAGCCCGCGGTCGACGCCGAACGAACGGTTCGAGGCCGCGGCCGCCGACGACATGCAGAACCGGCCGTTGTAGTCGATCGCCGAGGTGCGCAGCGCGACGCGCGCAAATTTACCTAGCTGGTAAGCCTTTTCATTTGTCAGGCCGCCGCCGCCGAAGCATCCGACCGAGTCCCGGCCATGGTCTCGCTGCGCCCTCTGGAATGCCGCGACGATCAGTTCCAGCGCCTCGTTCCATGTGGCCGGCCGCAGCGGGGCCGCCCGGTTGCCGCGGACCAACGGCGTCGTCAGCCGATCCGGGTGACCGAGCAGCTCGGCCGCGGTCCAGCCTTTCGCGCACAGGCCACCGCGATTGGTCGGGAAGTCGTCCTGCGGCGCAAGCTCCACCCGTCCCCCCGACACGTCGAGGGTGATCCCGCACTGCAAAGAGCAGTAGGGGCAATGCGTTTTCGTCGGCGCCAACGCCATTGGCGATCACCGCTTAGCTGGTGAGCCGGCAAGCATTTGGCCGGCTCGGCTGGATGTACCCTCCCATGTCGCCTCCCGATCGGCGCTTACAGCCGAAGGTACGTCGCGTGTGTTTCGGAGGTATTTCAGCCGATTGTCCGCACGACTACCGCGGGATCACGGCCCCCTGCGCGGCGCGTGCTTTCGGCCCCGCGATACTGGACCGATGCCGAACGACGACGTTCATCCCGACCTGCGCCGCATCGCCCGTTTCGCCCCGCGGCATATGATCGGCCCGCGCAGCCTGCCGATCATGCGGGCCCTGGGCGGGCTGAGTGAGCGCCGGCGCAAATCGGGCCCGTCCGACGTCGAGGTGATCACCCTGGAATCGGGGGCCGGCGTCCGGCTCTTCCGGCCCGCGGGCGCGAGCGAACCTGCGCCCGCGCTGCTGTGGATCCACGGCGGCGGATACGTAATCGGCAACGCCCAGCAGGACGACTGGATTTGCCGCCGGTTCAGCAAGAGGCTGGGCATGACCGTCGCGTCGGTGGAATACCGCCTGGCGCCCGAGCATCCGTATCCCGCGTCGCTGGAGGACTGCTATTCGGCGCTCACCTGGCTGGCCGCACTGCCTGCGGTGGACCGCCACCGGATCGCGATCGCCGGCGCCAGCGCGGGCGGCGGGCTGGCGGCGGCGCTGGCGCTGCTGGCCCGGGACCGCGGCGAGGTGAGCCCGGCGTTCCAGGTGCTGGCGTACCCGATGCTGGACGACCGAAGTTCGGCCACCGGCGCAAGCCCGAACCACCGCCTGTGGAGCACGCGCAGCAACCGGTTCGGCTGGAGCGCCTACCTCGGCGGCGCCGACCCGGCGGTCGCCGTGCCGGGTCGCCGCGACGACCTGAGCGGGTTGCCGCCGGCGTGGATCGGGGTCGGCACGCACGACCTGTTCCACGACGAAGACTTGGCCTACGCCCAACGCCTGATCGACGCGGGGGTGCCGTGTCACGTCGAGGTGGTTCCCGGCGCGTTCCACGGGTTCGACATGGTGGCACGCAAAGCCCCGGTGGCGCGGCAATTTTTCGACAGCCAGTGCGAAAGTTTGCGCGCCGCGCTCGTCCCCGCGGCCTGAGCGCCGGTCACATCGCGAAATAGATGAGCTCGCCGCCGATGACGGTGGCCGCGACCATGCCGGCGTCCAGCTCCGCCAGGGCCGTCGCCGGCGGCTCGGTCAGCACGCAGAGATCGCCGAGCTGCCCGGCTTCGACGGACCGCGGCCGGCCCGGACGATCGGGCGGGCCCAGAAACATCGTCAAAGCCGTTAGGGCCGAGACACATTCGTTCCCGTTGAGCACGGCGCCGCTGGGCGTGGTGCGGTACACCGCGGCCCGCATCGCCGTCCACGGGTCGCCGTGTCCGAAGGGCATGTCGGTGGACAGCGCCACAGGAACGGCCGCGTCCAGCAGCGACGCGACCCGCCACAGCTGGCCGTGCTCGTCGGCGGGCACGTCGGTGAGGTACTGGTCGCCGCGCTCGACGACGAAGTTGGGCTGTGTCACCACCGTCACGCCCAGGTCGGCCAGGTCGGCGACGTTGTCGTCGGGCACCACCGCCGCGTGCTCGATGCGATCCAGCGGATGGCTACCGGCGGCGCGCAGGGCCGCGATGGTGACCACCAGTTGGGCCGCGGTGACGCAGTGCACCGCGACCGGGCGGCCGTCGCCGTGCTGGTCGGCGATCCAGGCCGTCAGGGCGTCCAGGTCCAGGCGGTCGTCCTGCAGGATCTTCTTACCCGGTGCCAGGAAGCTCGGCCGCGGCCGGAACTCGCCGCGACGGTGCGCCACCAACAGCGCGACCATGTCGTCGGCGCCGAGGTCGGGGGTGGCGTCGGTGACGCCGGTGACGCCGGTCGCGGTGATGCGGCGGCTGAGTTCGGCCAGGTCGGTTTCGCGCTGCGCCAGCGCGTCCGACCAGCCGCGGTCCGCGCTGCGCAGGCGGCCGTCGGGGTGTTCGGGCAGGCCGACGCGGCCCAGCGCCTCGGAGTTGAGGATCCACAGCGCGCCGCTGCGGTGCTGGATGCGCAGCGGAATGTCGCGCACGACGGCATCGAGCGCCGTGCGGTCCAGCTCGCCGGCGACCGACTCGTGGTAGCCGACGGCGCGGATCCAGCCGTCCGGGCCCGGCGTCGCGTTCGAGAGCAGTTGTGTCAGTTGGGCTTTGGTGCTGACGCCGGGGGGCCCGACGAAGAACGAATCAAGCGCCGACGCCGCCGAGCGCAGGTGCACGTGGTGGTCGTGCAGCCCGGGCAGGACGGTCCCGCCGCCGGCGTAGAGCACGCCCTCCCCGTCGCCGACGGCCAGGCCTTCACCCACCTCCTCGATCCGCGCGCCGACCCGGATGTCGACCGTTCGGCCGTCGAGCAACGTGGCGCGGCGAATCAGCATGACGGGCAATGCCTTTCGGAGACAATGCGGCGCACTGCGTCGTTGTCGGCGCCGAGCCGGGCCGCCGGGGCGCAGGCCGCCGGTGGCCGCGGTGGCGGCGCCGGGTACTGCCCGGCCGACGGTTCGGTCGGTAACGCCGCGTACGTCGCGGCGACCGCGGCCATCGACACGTGGATCAGTTCGCCGCCGCCGCGGCTCAGCGATTCGACCACCGCCGCGGTCGCCTCCAGCCCGGTCAACGGGTCGGCGATGGCGTCGCCGCAGAACACCGGCCCGTCGGGGGCGGCGCCCACCAGGCCGCCGGCCACCGCGGCGTCATCGCCGAACGCCGGCCTGAAGTCGTCGTATCCGCTGATACGCAACCAGATTCGGCCCGGACGCGGCGCGACGTCCTGGGGCCCGAGCCCCCGGCGCTCCAGCGCGGCTGGGCGTGAGCCCTCGATCACGATGTCGGCGACGGCGAGCAACTCGCGCAGCTCGTCGGCGTTGGCGTCGAAATCGATGGCGTAGGAGCGCTTTTCGCTGTTCATCGAGTCGAAGAATTCGCGGTTGCCGCGCCTAGTGCCGTCCGGGCGGCGGGGGCTTTCCACCTTGACGACGGTCGCTCCCGCGCGCGCCAGCAGCCGCCCGCACAGCGGACCCGCCCACATCGAGGACAGGTCGGCGACCAGCAGGCCGGCCAACCCACGCGGGTCCGACCGGAACCCGAGGTGCCGCACCTGTGGCGACGCGGCGGCGACCTCGCCCAGCGCGGCCGCCGGGATGTCCAGCAGAACCGCCCGTTCGGCGACCGCGGACGCCGGACGCGCTGCGGCCCACCGCCGCAGCGCCGGCCACGGGTCGGCGTGGGTCTCATCCGCCTCAAGTAAGGCCGGGACGGCGGCGACGTCGTCGGGGCGCGACAGCGTGATCGCGCACCAGCCGTCGCGGGCCGGCAACAACCGGGTGGCGCCGCCCGCCGACACCCGGCCGCGGCGCGTCAACCCGAGCAGCGCGGCCCGCCCGGCCAGCAGGCCGGCCGGGTCGATAGGAATGCCCGTTCGGCGCCGGATGGCGGTGGCGACCTCCTCGGCGCGCGCCAGCACGTGCGCGCGGGAGAAGTCGGGCGGCCCGTCGGGCAGGCCCGTCAGGCAGGCCAGCCCGCTGCTGCCCCAGCTTGACGACGCCGAACTCACGCCCACCATTGTGCGCGCGGCGTCGGCGCGCGACTCAGAAATGCAGCGCGTCAAACCGCCAGTCCAGCACCGGGCGGTCGGGCGCGTCCGCCGTATCGGCGACCGCGTAGACCAACGACCGCAGCCCCAGCACCCCGCCGTGACCGGTCGGCCGGGCGGTTTCGATGTGCAGCTCGCTGTACAGCGTGTCGCCCTCGTGCACCGGGCCGGTGTGATCGCAGGACTGCCAGCCCAGGACCGTCGCCAGGTTGGGCAGCAGCCTGCTGGCCTGGGCGAGCGCCAGCCCGATGGTGTGTCCGCCGTATACCAGCCGGCGCCCGCCGACGCGCGAATCGTGGTGTGTGGCGGCGATGTTCAGGGTGAGCCGCGCGAGTTCGGGTGCGCCGCTGACCACGTCGCCGGTGCTGCGCAGCACCGTGCCCGCGAGGGCGGGGTCAAAATGCGGGCCCGGCACCTTGTTTCGGAACACGTCGGCGTCCCACTGCGCCGTCGGGTCGTGGGCCGGGCCGGGCACGTCGGCGCCGATCACCGACAGGTCGTCGGCGGGTGCGTTCTCGGGATTCCAGCCCGGGCTGGCCGGGAGCATGCCGCACCGGTAGAAGTCGAGCACCAACCGGTCGGCCTGGTCGATCGTGATCATCCGCAGCGCCGCCATTCCGGTCGGCGCCCGGCCCGGCTTCGTCGAATTCGCCCGCAGCCCAACCACTTCGGTGCGGGTGTAGATGGTGTCGCCGACGACGGGGAACCGGTGAAAGGTGAGCCCGCGATAGAACAGGTTGGCCTTGACGCGCTGGGTGGCCAGCGTCGACTGCCCGATCGCGACATCGCAGACCAGGGCCGGATGCGCCAGCGGCCCCGGCGCGCCGGTCACCGCCGAGCACAGGCCGGCATCCAGGGACAGCCGCAGCCGGTCCCCCACGATCGCCTGGTGGGCGGCGGCCATCCCGGCCGAGAGCGTCACCGCCGGCGCCCAGTCGAAGACCTCGCCCACCGACAGATCGTCGAAGTACGGGCCGCCCTCCCGTACATGCGCATAAGTCACGGGGCCAATATGGCACACGTGAGCACAGAGCAAAGCGACGACTTTGAAGAAGACATGCTGGTCGCCACGGTGCGGGCGTTCGTCGACCGCGACGTCAAACCCGGGATCCGCGAGGTCGAGCACGCCAACACCTACCCCGAGGCGTGGATCGAGCAGATGAAGCGGATCGGCATTTACGGCCTGGCCATCCCCGAGGAATACGGCGGGTCGCCGGTGTCGATGCCCTGCTACGTGCGGGTCACCGAGGAGCTGGCCCGCGGCTGGATGAGCCTGGCCGGTGCGATGGGCGGGCACACCGTGGTGGCCAAGCTGCTGACGCTGTTCGGCACCGAAGAGCAGAAGCGGGCCTACCTGCCGCCGATGGCCACCGGCGAGCTGCGGGCGACCATGGCATTGACGGAGCCGGGCGGCGGCTCGGACCTGCAGAACATGACGACGACCGCATTACCGGACGGCTCCGGCGGCCTGGTCATCAACGGTGCCAAGACCTGGATTTCCAACGCGCGCCGGTCCGGGCTGATCGCGCTGCTGTGCAAGACCGACCCGAACGCCACGCCGCGCCACACGGGCATCTCGATCGTGCTCGTCGAGCACGGGCCGGGCCTGACGGTCTCGCGGGACCTGCCCAAGCTGGGCTACAAGGGCGTCGAGTCCTGCGAGCTGTCGTTCGACAACTTCCACGCGCCGGCGTCGGCGGTGCTGGGCGGCCGAACCGGGGAGGGTTTCGCCCAGATGATGAAGGGGCTCGAAACGGGCCGCATCCAGGTGGCCGCCCGGGCGCTGGGCGTTGCGACGGCGGCGCTCGAGGACGCGCTCGCGTACGCGCAACAGCGGGAAAGCTTCGGGCGCCCGATCTGGAAGCACCAGTCGATCGGCAACTACCTGGCGGACATGGCGACCAAGCTCACCGCCGCCCGCCAGCTCACCCGCTACGCCGCCGAGCGCTACGACAGCGGGCAGCGCTGCGACATGGAGGCCGGGATGGCCAAGCTGTTCGCCTCCGAGACCGCGATGGAGATCGCGCTGGACGCGGTGCGCATTCACGGCGGCTACGGCTACTCATGCGAGTACGACGTCGAACGCTACTTCCGCGACGCGCCGCTGATGATCGTGGGCGAGGGGACCAACGAGATCCAGCGCAATGTCATCGCGGCGCAGCTGGTCGCCCGGGGCGGGATCTGACGCGAATGTCCCGGCCTGACGTCGGCGGGTGCTGTATATTTGCCGGACCGAACGGACCAGAGAAGGGGTCGTGGCCATGAGTTATCCCCCAGGGCCGTACGAAGGTTCCCCAGAGTGGCAGGGCCAGCAGCCGCCGCCGGGTTGGCAGGGCCAGCAGCCGCCGGGCTGGCAGGGCCAGCCACCCCCGCCGCCCGGATACCCGGCCCCGCAACCGGGTTGGCCGGCCCAGCGCGAGCCGGACAACTACCTCGTCTGGGCGATCCTGGTCACGGTGCTGTGCTGCCTGCCGTTCGGGATCGTCTCGATCGTGTACTCCACCAAGGTCTCCGGGCTGTGGACCCAGGGCCGGTACGCCGAAGCGCAATCCGCGGCCGACAGCGCGAAGAAGTGGGCCATCATCGGCGCGATCGCCGGCGTGGCCGCCTACGTCATCGTCGGAATCCTGTACGCCTTCGTCTTCGCCGTGGCCGTCTCGAACCTCCCGTCCACGACCACCACCACCTACTCGGGATTCTGAGCTCTCAGCCCTTGGGCGCCAACGTAAGTCGTGTCCACCAGCCCCCATTCCCGGGCGGTGTCGGCGCCGATCGTCCGGCCGGACAGCACCAGATACGCGGTGCGCCAGCGCCCGATCCGCCGGGTGATGCTGACGGTCCCGCCGGCGCCGGGGATCAGGCCCAGGCTCAATTCGGGTAGCGCGAACACCGAATCGTCGCGCGCCTCAATCCATCCGCAGAACGCCGCCATCTCCAATCCGCTGCCCAGCACCCGGCCGTGGACCTCCGCGCGGCACGACCGACCGAGCCGGGCGGTCAGCGCGTCGAGCGCGAGCGCGGGGCTGTGCCGGGTGCGGGCCAGGTGCGCGCTCGCCGGGTCGGCGAAGGTGCCGAATTCCGCCAGGTCCCCGCCGCTGCAGAACGACGGACCGTTGCCGTTCAACACGATCCCCGTCACCGACGGGTCCAGCAACGCGACAGTCAGCGCCTCGAGTAGCGCGGCCCGCGCATCGGTGGAGAACGCGTTGTGGCGTTGCGGCCGGTTGAACGTGATCCGCAGCGTGTCGCCGTCGCGCCGCGCCAGCACCGGCTCGGCGATGTCGGGCATGCGGGCCGGGCCACGCTCGGCCAGCCACCGCTGGAACTCGGGGCCGGCCTGCAGGGTCGAGTAGGCCAGCGATTCCGTCACCACCCCGGCCAGCGTCGGGCCCCCGGGATCGACCGCGCGCAGCGCGTCGTCGCACACCGCGCTGGCGTGCGGCCACCGCTGGCAGCGCTCGGTGAGCTCGGCCAGGGCGTCGGGCACCGAGTCGACGACGACGACCCTGCGATCGTCACACGATTCTTCGGTCAGCGTGAAAGTGGCGCGATCGAGCCAATATTCGTCGGCATCCGCGATCGGCCCAACGGCGACCTGCACACCGGGCAGCGCATCGTCATCGGGCGGTGGCGGCCCGCTCAGATCGACGACGCGCAGGGTCACACCGAGTACTTCTCGATCAGCCCGTTCTTGTAGAGCTTTCCGGTGTCGGTGCGCGGCAGCTGCGCCTCGAAGGCGATCGAGCGCGGACATTTGTAGTGGGCCAGGCGATCCCGCAGCCATGCGGACAGTTCGTCGGCGAACTCGTCGGTGGCGTCCGCGGGGTCGACGGTCTGCACGGCGGCAACGACGCGCTGTCCCATCTCGTCGTCGGGAACGCCGAAGACCGCGGCGTCCAACACCTTCGGGTGGGTGACGAGAAGGTTCTCCGTTTCTTGCGGGTAGATGTTCACCCCGCCGGAGATGATCATGTGGTGGCGCCGGTCGGTGAGGTAGAGGTAGCCCTCCTCGTCGAGGTAGCCGACATCGCCGACGGTCACCCAGCCGTGCGTGTCGCGCGAGGCGGCGGTCTTCGTCGGGTCGTTGAGGTATTCGAAGGAGTGCCCGCCCTCGAAGTAGATCTCGCCGGGCTGGCCCGGCGGCAGTTCGGTGCCGTCCTCGCCGAGGATGTGAGCCGCGCCCAGATAGGGTTTGCCGACCGACCCCGGGTGCGCCAGCCATTCCTCCGCGCTGATCAGCGTCGCCCCGATCGCCTCGGAGGAGGCGTAGTACTCGTCGATGATCGGCCCCCACCAGTCGATCATCTGCTTTTTGATCTCGACGGGGCACGGCGCGGCGGCGTGCATCACCCGTCGCAGGCTGGACAGGTCGTACGAATCGCGAACGGCAGCAGGCAGTTTCAGCATCCGGGTGAACATGACCGGCACGAACTGGCCGTGGGTGATGCGGTAGTGCTGGATGGCGTCCAGCGTTCCCTCGGCGTCGAACTTCTCCAGCACGACCGTGGTGATGCCGCCGGCCTGGGCGGTCATCGACCACACCGACGGCGCCGTGTGGTACAGCGGCGCCGGGCTCAGGTAGATCGAGTCGGGGGTCATCCAGAACTCGACCAGCGCCGACATCATGCCGGGCGCCTCGGCGGGCGACACGTGCGGCAGCTCGCGTTTGATCCCCTTGGGCCGCCCGGTGGTGCCCGACGAGTACTGCAGCAGATCGCCCTCGATCTCGTCGTCGATCGGGGTGTCCGGTTGGTTCGCAACGCATTCCGGGTAGCGGTCCCAGCCCGGCAGGTCGGCCTCTCCCGTTTTGGAAGCGATCATCAGCAGCTCGGGCAGCCCGTTCGGCAGATGTTCTCCCAGGTGCACGAGCGTGTCGCGCAACGCCGCCGAACCGACGATCGCCTTGGCGTTGCTGTTGTCGACGATGTAGGCGGCCTCGGCCGCGGTCAGGTGGGTGTTGATCGGCACGTAGTACAAACCGCAGCGCCGCGCCGCCCACATCACCGCGTGGATGTGCTCGTTGTTCTCCATCAGGATCGCGACGGTGTCCCCCTCGCGCAGGCCGGCCTGGCGGAACCGATGCGCCAGCCGATTCGCGCGGGCTTCCAGATCATCGAAGGTGACGACCGTGCCGGACGGGTAGAGGATCACGGCGGGCTTGCCGGCGCCGACATGCTGGCGAATCTGCATGCGCCGACTGTACGACGCCGAATTTGACGGGTGTCATGCGGGCAGCAGCAGGGCGCTGTCGCCGAATTCGTGCCACAGATAGCCGTGCGTGACTGCCTCCCGGTAGGCCGCCGCCACCAGCTCGGCGCCCGCGACGGCCTCCAGCAGCAGCAGATGCGAGGCGCCGGCGTCGTGCCACCCGGTGATCAGGCCGTCGACCACCCGGCAAGCGCGCTGCGGGCCGAGCACCAGGTCGGTCCACCCGGCGGCCGGGTGTACCACGCCGGCGGCGTCGGCGGCCGACTCCAGCGCGCGGGTCGCGGTGGTGCCGACGGCGATCACCCTGCTGCCGGCCGCGTGCGCCGAGTTCACCATCCGCGCGGTGGGCGCCGGCACCTCGAACAGCTCGGGAGTCGGCGGCTCGCCCGCCTCCGCCGACGAGACCCCGGCGTGCAGCGTGATCGGCGCGATGGCGATCCCGGCGGAGACCAGCGCGGTCACCAGGTCAGCGCTGAAAGGCCGGGCGGCGCTGGGCATTTCGGCGCTGCCGGGCGATCGGGCGAATACGGTCTGGTAGTAGCGCAGCGGCCACTCCCGCGGCACGTACGCGTACCGGATCGGGTGCCCGTGCCGCGCCAGGTAGGCCGCCATGTCACCCTCGAGGATCATCCGCGCGGTCCACAGCCGCGCGCCCTCGACCCCCGGTTCCGGATAGGACGAGCCGACGACGAGCGCCGCGCCGCCGGGCAGGTCGACGCGTTCGCCGGGACGAACGTCGGTGAGGTGTCCGGCCGCGTCCGCCGCGGGCCGCAGTTCCACCACCCACGCCTTTTCGCCCTGCGCCGTCGAGAAGTGCACCGCGATGGGCTGCCCGCCGCGGCGGCCGTCGACCGCGGCGGGCATCGTGGCGGAGTTGTTGACCACCAGGAGATCGCCCGGTCGCAGGAAGTCACCAAGGTCGGCGAAGCGGGCGTGGCTGACCCCGCCCGGTCGGGCGACCAGCAGCCGGACCGCGTCGCGGGCGACGCCGCGGGCCTCGGGCGGCTCGGTCGCATCGGAGCCCGGGGGGCGGTGGAAGTGCGTGCTCGGCGGCACTGCGAGGGTCATGACAGCGCTCCGGACAACAGCTCCGCGGCCCGGTAACGACCCGCGAGCGGCCGGGTGTCCAGCAGGTGC
Organism: Mycobacterium sp. 1554424.7; assembly: GCF_001665295.1. GTDB lineage: Bacteria > Actinomycetota > Actinomycetes > Mycobacteriales > Mycobacteriaceae > Mycobacterium. The sequence goes on from NZ_LZSE01000115.1 coordinate 36,333, forward strand.
AGCAGGGCCGGGACGACCGTCTCGGGCTCGGCGCGGTCGGAGATGTCCTCGCCGGGAAACGCGGCCTGGTGCATCTCGGTCCGCATGTCGCCCGGGTCGAAGGCGTACACGCGGACGGCCGCCGCTTCCGCCGCCAGGACGGCCGACGCCTGGTCGAGCGCGGCCTTCGACGACCCGTAGCCGCCCCAGCCGGCATACGGCTCGACGGCGGCGTCGGACGACAGGTTGACGATCACCCCCGCGTTGTCGGAGAGCGCGGGCAGCGCCGCCCGGATCAGCGCCAGCGGGGCAAACACGTTGGTGTCGTACACGGCCCGCAACTCGTCCGGCGGGTAATCGGCGAGCGCCGGCTGCGGGCTGGGCCCCAGCCGGCTGGCGTTGTTCACCAGCAGGCCAAGGGGACCGGCCGCGAGCGCGGCGGCGACCAGCGCGTCACGGTGCGACGCGTCGGTCACGTCGCCGGGCAATCCGATCAATCGATCGGAATTCAATTCTGCGACAGTGGCTTTGAGTTCGTGAGCGCGGCGGGCGTCGGCGACGACGGTCCACCCGCGGTCGAGCAGGGCGGCGGTCACCGCCTTGCCGAACCCGCGGGAGGCGCCCGTGACGATGGCGACGGGATTGGTTTGCGTTTGAGTCATACGGCCCATACTGATAGTTGAAGTAAACTTCAAGTCAAGTATCCGATTCGAGAAGGCCCAGCATGGACAAGCGTGATCTGTTCACCGTCAGCGAGATCGCCCACCGCAGCGGCTTCGCCGCCTCGGCGATCCGCTTCTACGAGAGCCAGGGGCTCATCACGGCGACCCGGACGTCGGGCAACCAGCGCCGATTCGAGCGGCAGATGCTGCGGCGGCTGGCGTTCATCAAGGCCGCCCGCAACGTCGGGCTGAGCCTGGACGAGGTCGCCGCGGCACTGGCGACCCTGCCCGACGGCCGCACCCCCACCCGCGCCGACTGGGCCCGGCTGTCCAGGGCCTGGCGCACGCGCCTCGACGACCAGATCGCCGGCTTGATCGCGCTGCGGGACAACCTCGACTCGTGCATCGGCTGCGGCTGCCTGTCACTGAGGCGCTGCGCCATCTCCAATCCGGGCGACCTGGCGGCCGGCGCCGGAGCGGGTGCGGTGTACCTGCCCCGAGCGCTGCGCCGCGGGGCGGCCGCCGCCGAGCTGGGGGCACCACCCGCTTGCGGGGGAACGTAAAAGCCCCCGATTCCGGCCCGGCGGGTTCACGCGGTCGTCGCAACACTCTCAACTTGAGAGGTTGCGGCGATCGTGTCGTTTTCGGAGGACTGTGTT
>NZ_LZSE01000116.1 GCF_001665295.1 Mycobacterium sp. 1554424.7
GTGCTGACCTGCGGCTGGGGCGGGGTCACCGGGGGTGCCGCCATGGTGGGCCCGGGGACGTCCGCGGTGCTGGCCTCGGCGGTGGCGGGCAGGGTGGCCTCCTGGCTGCGCCGCACGATGTTGTCGGCGTGGTCCTGATCGGGGTCGGACAGGGCCTCGTGGGCGGCCAGCGCCAGGTCGCCCGCGCTGGCGAAGCGATCCTCGGGTTTCTTGGCCATGCCGCGCGCGATCACCGCGTCGAAGGCCTTGGGCACGCCGGAGCGAACGTCGCTCGGCTTCGGAATGGGGTCCAGCAGGTGCGCGGTGACCAGGGTGCTGGCGCTGTCGGCGCGATAGGGCGGCGACCCGGTCAGGGACTCGTGCAGCACGCAGGCCAGCGCGTAGATGTCGGCGCGGTAGGTGACCTCGTCGTTGGAAAACCGTTCGGGCGCCATGTATTTCCAGGTGCCCACCGCGGTGCCGAGCTGGGTCAGCTTTTCGTCGGTGGTGGCGCTGGCGATGCCGAAGTCGACGAGGTACGCGAAGTCGTCGCGGGTGACCAGGATGTTGGGCGGCTTGACGTCGCGGTGCATCACGCCCGCGGCGTGGGCGGCGTCCAGCGCGGAGGCGATCTGGGTGATGATGGCCACCGCCCGCGGCGGGGTCAGCGGGCCGAACCGCTTGAGCAGGCTGTCCAGGTCGACGCCCTCGATCAGGCGCATCTCCATGAACATCTGGCCGTCGATTTCGCCGTAGTCGTGGATGGGCACGACGTGCGGTTCCTGCAAACGGCCCGCGATGCGCGCTTCGCGCTTCATCCGCTCGCGAAACACCGGGTCCTTGCTGAACGTGTCCGACATCAGCTTGACGGCGACCGTCCACTCCTTGACGGTGTGCTCGGCCTCGTAAACCTCGCCCATCCCACCGCGGCCCAGCAGCCGTTTCAGGTGATAGGGCCCAAACATCGAGCCCACCCGTGAGGCCTGCGCGTCGCTCATCCCTGACCCTCCAAACCAACCCCGGACCCGCCGACCATATCAACACCTTCCGACCCGAGCGGCCGGCCGCGAGCCCCGACTCAGCAATCAAGATGCTAGCCGGGCCGCCGCCACACCAGGAGGTAACGCCAAAACAGCAGCCGGCGCACGCGGGCGCCCGGCAGGGCGGCGGCCGCGACCGCGCGGGCCTGCCGGGTCGTCAGCGGCGCGTCGAAGACCTTGGGCATCGCCTCGTTTACCGGATCCAACGCATACCAGTCGCCCGAACCGGTCGTCCGGAGCGCGGCGAACAGCGCGCCGAACGCCCGAAAAGCCACCGCGGCAAGGACTTCGGTGGCCGCCTCGCGGGGCAGGTCCGACCGCGGGAGGACCACGGCGGCCAGCATGCCGCCCGGGCGCAGCGCCGGCGCCAGGTGCCGCAGGGCCTCGCCGAGCGGCAGGTGATGCAACGCGGTGATCGACACGATCGCGTCGTAGTGATCGGCCGGTAGCGGCAGTTCCAGCACGTCCGCGTGAACGCAGGTGACGTTGGCGGGCGCGCGGCGCCGGGCCGCCTCGATCATCGCCGCCGACCTGTCGACCGCGTCGACGTGCTGGGCCCGTCCGGCCAGCCGCGCCGCGAATGCCCCGGCGCCGCAACCGACGTCGAGCACCCGCCCGCACGGCCGCGGCAGCCGGTTCAGCAGCACCCGTTGGTAATACGCGTTGTGGTCCCAGTCGAGTTTCATTAGGAGTGGGCGGCCCACCACTTGTACAGCTGATCCAGGTTCGGCCCCTGCACATCCCCGCCGACGACCGCGAGCACCATGGTCTGCTGGTTCGTCCACATCACCTGCGGTTCATCGCCTTTGTACTTCCCGCACCCGATCTGACCGAGGATGGTGTTCGGGTCCTTGTTGTGCCACCAGGTGCCGGGTGAGGCCTTGTCCCCGGGGCACTTGACGGTCGTATCGGCCTGCATGTAGCCGTCGAACGCGTCCTGCAGCGACTTGAGATCGCCGAACAGCCCGTATTCCCCGACGTTGGGGCCGTTGGGTTCGGTGTTCTGCCCGCACATGACCGAGACGCTGGCGCCCGGCATCGGCTGGCCCTCCAGCTTGCAGACGCCGGGGGGATAGCCGGCGGGCAGCAGGCCCAGCAGCTTGGTCGCGGCGCCGGGGGGCGGGGTGGACGTCGGCGCCGTGGTGGTGCGGGTCGTCGTCCTCGTGGTGGTGGTGGTCGTCGTGGGGGTGGTGGCCGCGTTGGGGGTCTCGTTGTCGTCGTTTCCGGCGGCCAGCGAGATGCCGACGGCCGCGACGACGAGGACGACGACGGCGGCGCCGGCGGCGACGATGATCCACGGGTTGCGCTTGCGCGGTGCCGGCGGGTGTCCGTGGCCGAAGGGTGGCGGGCCGGCGAACTGCGGTGGCGCACCGGCCCACTGGGGCGCGGGCTGGGGCGCGCGTGGAATGGGCCCGCTGTTCGGGGCCGGGTTACGGACCGGTGCGGGCCGCGCGGGCGGAACGACGGCTTGGGCCCCCTTCAGTCCCGGCAGCGTGGACTCCTCGCCGTGGCGCAGGATGCTGACGGCCTGGGTCTGATCGGGGTTGGTCAGCGCGTCGTGGGCGGCGCGTGCCAGTTCACCGGCGCTCGCGTAGCGGTCTTCGGGCTTCTTGGCCATGCCGCGGGCGATGACCCCGTCGAAGGCCCGAGGGACTCCCGACCGCCTGGCGCTGGGGTGGGGGATGGGCTGCGTCTGGTGGGCGTTGACCAGCACGCCGGCGCTGTCGGATTGGTAGGGCGGCGACCCGGTCAGGCATTCGAACAACACGCAGGCCAGCGAGTAGATGTCGGCGCGGTAGTCCACCTCGTCGCTGGAAAATCGTTCGGGCGCCATGTATTTCCAGGTGCCCACCGCGGTGCCGAGCTGGGTGAGCTTCTCGTCGGTCTTCGCGCTGGCGATGCCGAAGTCGACCAGGTAGGCGAAGTCGTCGCGGGTGACCAGGATGTTGGCCGGCTTGACGTCGCGGTGCGTCACCTCGGCGGCGTGGGCCGCGTCCAGCGCGGAGGCGATCTGGGTGACGATGGCCACCGCGCGCGGCGGGGACAGCGATCCGAACTTTTTGAGCAAAGTGCCGAGATCGATGCCCTCGATGAGGCGCATTTCCAAATACATTTGGCCGTCGATCTCGCCGTAATCGTGGATGGGCACCACGTGGGGTTCCTGCAAGCGGCCGGTGATGCGGGCTTCGCGCCGCATCCGCTCGCGGAACACCGGGTCGCTGCTGACCGATTCCGACATCAGCTTGAGCGCCACGGTCCAGCCCTTGACGGTGTGTTCGGCCTCGTAGACCTCGCCCATCCCGCCGTGGCCAAGGGCCCGCCTGAGCTCGTAGGGTCCGAACATCGACCCCACCCGCGAGCCCGGCGCCCCGCTCATCGACCCCTCCAAATCAACCCCAGACCCGCCGACCATATCAATCCGTTCCGAGCCGGCAGGCCGGCCGCGGCGCGTCAGGTGGTGACGACGATCAGCTGGTCGCTGGTGTCCCATGCCTTGAGGAAGAGCGACATCGGGATCTGCTCGTCGCGGCCCTTCGGATTGCCGCTGTCGTTGAGATGGACGATGCCGTAGGCGGTGTCGACTCCGGTCACCACCACCGCGTGGTCACCCTGCGGGTTGCCGCGCTCGTCCTTCGTCTCGATCGGGATGTCCCAGATCATCTCGGCGTTGACGCTGACGATCACCTTGTGGCCGGTGCCCAGTTCCTGCTCGATTCCCGAGATGCCGCCGGGGACCCCGTCCGCGGCGGCGTGCTGCCGGTCGGTGGCGACGGCGTCGACCTTGTACTGCGCCAGCAGGGTCGGGACATCGGCGAACATGGTGCCCTGGCCCGAATTCGGGTGTTTGGTGTCGGCCGGCGTGATGTAAATCGACCCAGGGTGAGTGGTGCTGGGGGTTGACTGGGCCCTCTTGATGATGGCGTCCTCGGAGGGTTCCTTGCCGGTCATCTGGCCGACCACGTCGGCGGCGGCCATCAGCACGCAATCGTCGTATTTCTGGTGGCGCCACCACTTGGCGGCGGCGTCGGGGTCTCCGTACGTGGCGCCGGAGGCCGCGCCAGCAGGGCCGGCCACCCCCAGGGCGATGGCGCCGGCGGTCACCGCGAGGGCGGCGGCCTTGGCGATGTTGGCGATCTTGCTGGTCTTCACTGCTTTTCCTTTTCTCGTTCCGCCGTGTTGCGGTTTGGTTGAGAAAAGGTTCCGATATCGACCTTGTCGTTATCTCAACGAATCCTTGAAATGATCTGTACGGCAAGGCTTTCCGGTCAAAAAGACGAATGGGGGATCCCGCCGATCGGGATCCCCCATTCGGGTGGGCGGGTCGGTTAGGTCAGCTGGGTGGACAGCTGCGGGCAGTAGGCCTGGGCCGCGTCGACGACGAAGTAGGCGGCCTGCTTGGTGGTGAGGTTCGTCTGGCTCAGCACCTCCGTGGCGACGTCCGTGCCGGTCTTGCCTGCGGCCAGCTCCTTGCACACCTGGTGGCCTTCCTTGATGGCCTCCTGCGGCGACGTGAAGGTGACGCCCAGGCCCCTCATCTCGGTGATGAAGGTGTCGTCGGCCGTGCTGGCCCCGGCGGCGCCGGCGGTGGCGATCGCGAGCCCGACGGCGGCGCCGCCGATGGCCGTGGTGACGGCTGCGGTGATGCGGGGAGAAAACATTTGTCCTGATCCTTTGCTGGTGGGTTCGGCCCTGGTGTGTTCAGCTTCTGGCCCCACCCTTGGAGGATTCTCAACAAATTCTTGATGCCGCCGTCTTACCCCGCGGCGACCTCGAAGGTGAATTCGTGCTCGCCGATGCGGACGCGGTCGCCGTGCTGCAGCGGGGTCGCCGAGCGGATGCGCTCGTCCTGCACGTGCACGCCGTTCGAGGACCGCAGGTCGTTGATGACCCAGCTGGTGCCCGTGTCGACGATGACGGCGTGATGCCGGCTGACTTTCGGGGTGTCCAGGACGATGTCGTTGTCGCTGAGACGCCCGATGCGGGTCGCCGCCTGCTGCAACGGATAGCTCTGACCCGTGGCTTCACGCAGGGACGCGACGGCGTTTCGCTCGGAAACCCGGGTGTGCTGATCCAGCACGGTCTGCGTGACGGAGGCGGTGGTGACCGCGATCTGCTTGACGTCCAACGGCTCCTGGCGCAGGATCCGCTCGTTGAGGCCACGCAGATTGGGGCCCGGGTCGATCCCGAGGTCATCGGCCAGCGTCTGCTTGACGCGGCGGTACGCGCCCAACGCGTCGGATTGGCGGTCAGTCAGGTAGTAGGCCGTGATCAACTGCGCCCACAGCGGCTCGCGATAGGGGTGCTCCGCGATCAGCGCCTCGAGCTCGGCGATCACGGAAAAGGCGCGCCCGCAGGCGATTTCGGCCTCCGCCTTGGCGGTGTGGACCAGAATCTTCTCCTCGACCAGGGAGGTGGCGAAGGTGTCGACGAACTGGAAGTCTCGCAGGTCCTCGAGCACCGGCCCGCGCCATTCCGCCAGCGCCGCCGACAAATGCTTGCTGGCCTGTTCGAACCGGGAGGCGGCGGCCGCGTGCACGCCCGCGGTCTTCTCGGCGATGAATCGCCCGATGTCGCAAGCGTTGTCGGGGGCGCTCAGGCGGTAGCCCGGCGGCGCCGCGGCCAGCACCAGCCGCGGATCTATCCCCACCCCGCTGAGCAGCTTTCGCAGGTTGGACACGTAGGAGTGAATGCTGGCCCGCGCACCCGACGGCGGCGAGTCGTCCCAGAGGGCGGTGATGAGCCTGTCGACGCCGACGGGGCTGTTGCGGTTCATCAGCAGCATCGCCAGCACGGCCCGCTGTTTGGGGGTGCCCGGGGGCACCAGGGCGCCGTCGACGCTCATTTCCAGCGGCCCGAGCAGACCGAACTCGAGACGTTTGTCCACCATCGCGGGTTACACCCTCTCGTCTTTCGCGGCGTTGCGTGTCTTGATTGTGATACGAACCCGGCGAATTCGGTAACACCGCAACGTGATCTAGAGCGTAACGACCATCAACTCGTCGCTCGTGGCCCACGCGCGAACGAAAAGCTCCAGGGGAACCTGCTCGTCGCGACCCTCGGCGATGCCGCTGTCGTTGAGGTGGACGATGCCGTGGGCGGCGTCGACACCCGTCACCACCACCGCGTGGTCGGATTCGGGGTTGCCGCTCTTGTCCTTCGCCTCGACGGGCTCGTGCCAGATGAGTTCGGCGTTGACGCTGACGATCACCTTGTGGCCGTCGCCCAGCGCCTGCTTGAGCCCCGCCATGCCCGGGCGGATGCCGCCCGCCGCGGGGCCGCCCCTGTCGATGACCACGGCTGCCACCCGGTATCGGGCCAGCAACGCCGGGACGTCCTCGGTGTTGGCGCCCCCGCCCGGACCGGGGTTGTCCGGGTCGGCCGGCTTGGTGTAGATCGGGCCCGCGTGGACGACGCTCGGGGTGGCGTGGGCCTTTTCGATGATGGCCTCCTCCGAGGGCGACTCACCGGTGATCTGGCCGATGACGTCGGCGCTGGACATGAGGACGCAGTCGTCGTACTGCTGCTCGTGCCAGTACTTGCCGGCGGCGACGGGGTCGCCGTACATGAGTTCCGAGGCCGCGTTGGCCGGGGCGGCCAGCCCGAACGCGGCGGCGCCCGCGAGCACTGCGAAGGCGATTGTCTTGGCGATGGGGGCGATCTTGGTGGCGTTCATGGGAAAAGGGTCCGACGCGGGCCTTGTCGTTATCTCTACGAATTCTTGAAGCGTCCGCGCGTCTCCAGTGGCGGATGGGGGATTCCGTTACGGAATCCCCCATTCGGTAAGGGTTGGCGATTGCTGCTACGCGGCCTGACCGGCGAATTGCGGGCAGTAGAACTTGGTGGCGGCGGCGACGAAGAAGTCCGCGTCCCGGGGTGACATCCTCGCCTGGCTCATCAGCGTGACCGCGACGGCGGCCCTGCTCTTGCCGGCGGCCAGCTCGGTGCACACCTGGTGGGCCGCCCGGATGGCGTCCTGGTCCGTGTTGAAGGAAGTAGCCCCGGCGGTGCCGGCGGTCGCGACTGCCAGCCCGATGGCAGCGGCGCCGAGGGCGCTGGCGACGGCTGCGGTGATCCGGTTTGCGAACATTGTTGAGCTCCTTTGCTCTTGGGTTCGGCTCTTACTGCGTTCAGCTTTTGGCCGGCCCCTTGCGGGATCCTCAACGATTTCTTGGTGACCGAATTCCTCTGACTACGCCTGGGTCATCGCGTAGTAGGCGCCGCGCCTCGCCAGCAGCTGGGCGTGGTTTCCCTGTTCGACGACGCGGCCGTCCTGGACCACCACAATTCGGTCGGCGTCGCGGATCGTCGAAAGGCGGTGCGCGATAATGAAACTCGTGCGGCCCCGGCGAAGCTCCCGCATCGCCCGCTGAACGAGGGCCTCGGTGCGGGTGTCCACCGAGCTGGTCGCCTCGTCGAGGATCAGCAGCTGCGGGCGGGCGAGGAACGCGCGGGCGATGGTGATGAGTTGGCGCTCGCCGGCGCTGATGTTGGCGCCGTCGGCGCTGACCCGGGTGCGGTAGCCGTCCGGCAGGGTGTGCACGAACCGGTCCACGTACGCCGCCTTGGCGGCCTCGGTCACCTCGGCCTCGCCCGCCCCCGGGCGTCCGTAGGCGATGTTCTCCGCGATCGTCCCGTCGAACAGCCAGGTGTCCTGCAGCACCATGCCGATCCGCGACCGCAGCGACTGCCTGCTGACGGTGGTGATGTCAACCCCGTCGATCAATATCCGGCCCGAATCGACGTCGTAGAACCGCATCAGCAGGTTCACCATCGTGGTCTTGCCCGCCCCGGTCGGTCCGACGATCGCCACCGTGCTGCCCGGCTCGGCCACCAGCGACAGGTCGTGGATCACCGGCGTGCCCGGCCGGTACGCGAAATTCACGTGCTCGAACTCGACCCGGCCGCCGGCCGCCGGGAGCGTTCCCTCGGGGTCCGGCGGCTCCTCGGGCTCGTCGAGCAGGTCGAAGACGCGCTCGGCGCTGGCCACCCCGGATTGCAGGGTGTTGTACATCCCGGCCACCTGGCTCACCGGCGCGTTGAACTGCCGCAGGTATTGGATGAAGGCCTGGATGCTGCCCAGCGTGATCTGCCCGGTGGCCACCTGCAGGCCGCCGACCACGGCGACCGCCGCGTAGCCGACATTGCCGATGAACCCCGTCGCCGGCGCCACCAGGCCGGAGAAGAATTGCGCGCCGAAGCTGGCCCGGTAGACGTCGTCGTTGAGGCGGCGGAACTGCTCGCGCGCCGCGGCCGCATGCCCGAAGGTCCGGACCACCGTGAAGCCGCTGTAGGTCTCCTCGATGTGGGCGTTGAGGCGCCCGGTGCTTGTCCACTGCGCCACGAACAGGCGCTGCGAACGCCGCGCGATCGCTCGCGTCGCCAGCAGCGAGATCGGCACGGCCAGCAGCGTGATCCCCGCCAGCAACGGCGAGATCGACACCATCATCGCCAGCACGGCCACCACGGTCAGGGCCGCCGTGAGCAGCTGGCTGATCGTCATCGACAGCGACGACTGGACGTTGTCGATGTCGTTGGTGACCCGGCTCAGCAGCTCGCCGCGCTGCCGTCCGTCGAAGTAGGACAGCGGCAGCCGGTGGATCTTGTCCTCGACGTCGGAACGCAGCGCGACCATGGTGCGCTGAATGGTGACGTTGAGCAGCCGAACCTGGACCCAAATCAGCAGCGCCGCAACGATGTACAGAGCCAGCGCCAGCGCCAGCACCCGGGCCACCGCCCCGAAGTCCACGCCCCGGCCCGGCACCACGTTCATCCCGGACAGCAGGTCGGCGAAGGCGTTCTGGCCGCGGGCGCGGGCGGCGGCGACGGCCTGCGCCTTGCTGATCCCGGCGGGCAGCTGCCGCCCGATGACGCCGTTGAACAGCAGGTCGGTGGCGTGGCCGAGGATCCGCGGGACGACGACCCCGATCGCCGTGCCGATGACGCCCAGCGCGATCACCGCGATGCTCAGGCCCCGTTGCGGCGCAAGCCGTTTCACCAGCCGGGTGGCCGACGCCCAGAAGTCGCGGGAGCGCCCCGCCGCCGGCGCCACGGGTGTCACCGTCACTGCTTGCCCCCCACACCGGCCCCCACCGACTGCGAGTCGGCGAATTCCGCGTAGGTGGCGCAGTCGGCCAGCAGCGATTCGTGCGTGCCCGCGCCCACCAATTTCCCGTCGTCGACGACGATCACCTGGTCGGCCTGGGCCGCGGCGGAAACCCGTTGGGTGACAACGATGATCGTCGCATTGGTCGACGCCTGGGCCAGCGACGCGCGCACCCGCGCGTCGGTGTGCACGTCGAGCGCGCCGAACGAGTCGTCGAACAGGTAGATGGCGGGGCGGCGGATGACGGCCCGCGCGATCGCCAGCCGTTGCCGCTGCCCACCCGAGAAGTTGATGCCGCCCTGGGCGACGCGCATCTGCAGCCCGTCATCGTGGGCGCGCACGAACCCGTCGGCGTCGGCCACCCGCAACGCCTCCCACATCTCCTCGTCGGTGACCACCTGCCCGGGAGCCGCGCCGTAACCTAGGTTGTCCGCGACCGTCCCCGAGAACAGGTAGCCGCGCTGGGGGACCAGCCCGATCGCCGACCACAGCCGTTCGGTGTGGTAGTCGCGGACGTCGACGTCGTCGACCAGCACGGCGCCCGAGGTGACGTCGTAGAGCCGGCAGATCAGCGACACCAGCGTCGACTTTCCTGAACCGGTGCTGCCCACGATCGCGGTCGTCGTGCCGGGCTCCGCGGTGAACGAAATGTCTTGCAGCACCGGGCGATCGGCGCCCGGATAGGTGAAGCTGGCACCGTCCAACCGCACGGCACCCGTGATCCCGCCCCGCGGAAATCGCGGGTTCGGGGGCTCCTCGACGGCGGCGCGGGTGTCCAGCACCTCGGTGATCCGTTCGGCGCACACCGCCGCGCGCGGCAGCACCACCAGCGTCATCGTGGCCATCAACACCGCCATCAGGATCTGGGTGAAATAGACCAGGAACGCGGTCAGCGAACCGACCTGCATCTGGCCGCGATCGATCCGCAGGCCGCCGAACCAGATCAGCGCGACGCTGGACGCGTTGATGGTCAGCGTGGTCAGCGGCAGCATGAGCGCCTGCAGGTTGCCGGCGGTTAGCGCGGTGTTGGACAGTGCGGTGTTGGCGCGGGCGAATCGGTCGCGCTCGTAGCGCTCGCGGGCGAACGCGCGGACCACCCGGACGCCGGACAGCTGGTCGCGCACCACGCGGTTGATGCCGTCGATCAGGCTTTGCATGCGGCGCAGCAGCGGCAGCATGCGCGACATGACGAAGTAATTGGTCACGGCCATGACCGGGACGCTGACCAGCAGCAGCCAGGTCAGCGCGGCCTCCTGGTGGATGGCCATGACGATGCCGCCCACGCACATGATCGGCGCGGTGATCAGCACGGTGCCGCCGATCTGGACCAGGTATTGGATCTGCCGGACGTCGTTGGTGCTGCGCGTCAACAGGGTTGGCGCGCCGAATCGGTCCGTCTCGCGCTCGGAGAAGGTGGTGACGTGGTCGAAGATCGCCCGGCGCAGGTCGCGGCCGAAGCCCATGGCCGCCCGCGAGCCGACGTAGACGGCCCCGACCGCGCACAGGACCTGCAGGCCGGTCACCGAAAGCATCACCATGCCGAGGCGGACGATGGTGCCGGTGTCGCCCTTGGCCACGCCCTCGTCGATGATCGTCGCGTTGACCGTGGGCAGGTACAGCGACGCCAGCGTGCTGGTCAGCTGGAGCATCAGTAGCACCGCAACCAGCCGCCGGTACGGCCGGATGTACTGGCGCAGCAGTGCCAGGAGCATGGGGTAACTGTTGCACACGGGGCCCGCCGCGGGTGCCAACGCGGGGCCGAAACGCCTGCTCAGCAGCTGTGTCCACGGTTGACCCACGCGCTGCCGCTACAGTGCATCGTGTGACCAGCAGAAGGCGAGGCGCGAGAGCGCTGGCTCTGGCGGCGTCGGCTCTGATGATCCTGATCCTTGCGGGTTGCTCGGGTTCCGGCGACAACAAACCGGGGGCGACGGCATCGTCGACGCCGGGCAACGGCGAGGGCCACCACGGGCCGATGTTCCCGCAGTGCGGCGGCATCAACGACCAGACCGTGTCGGAGCTGACCAAGGTGACCGGGCTGGTGAACACCGCACGGAACTCCGTCGGCTGCCAGTGGCTGGCGGGCGGCGGGATCCTCGGCCCGCACTTCTCCTTCTCCTGGTATCGCGGCAGCCCGATCGGGCGCGAACGCAAGACCGAGGAGCTGTCGCGCGCCAGCGTCGACGACATCAACATCAACGGCCACGGCGGCTTCATCGCCGTTGGCAACGAGCCCAACCTCGGCGACTCGCTGTGCGAGGTCGGCATCCAGTTCCAGGACGACTTCATCGAATGGTCGGTCAGCTTCAGCCAAAAGCCGTTCCCGCCGCCGTGCGACATCGCGAAGGAACTGGCCCGTCAATCGATTGCGAACTCCAAATGAGCAGATGGACCGTCCGTGCCGCCGTGGCCGTGGTGTGCGCCGCGCTGCTGGTGCTGACCGGCTGTTCGCGGTCGGTTGGCGGCAACGCCATCAAGGCGGGCGGCAACCCCCCGCGCAACAACAACTCTCAGCAGCAGTATCCGAACCTGCTCAAGGAGTGCGAGGTGTTGACCACCGACATCCTGGCCAAGACCGTGGGCGCCGACCCGCTTGACATTCAGAGCACGTTCGTCGGCGCCATCTGCCGGTGGCAGGCCGCCAACCCGGCCGGGCTGATCGACATCACCCGGTTCTGGTTCGAACAGGGCAGCCTGGGCAACGAGCGCAAGGTCGCCGAGTTCCTCAAGTACAAGATCGAGAACCGCTCGATCGCCGGCATCGAGTCCATCGTGATGCGCCCGGACGACCCGAACGGGGCGTGCGGGGTGGCGAGCAACGCGGCCGGGGTGGTCGGCTGGTGGGTCAATCCCCAGGTGCCCGGCATCGACGCGTGTGGGCAGGCGCTCAAGCTCATGGAGCTGACGCTGGCCACGAATAGCTAGCGGGGCACTTCGAAACCGGTCAGCGCGGCCCGGCCGGGTTCGAGTCCCTTCCACGCGCCCGGCACCGCGAGCACCGCAATCGCCGACGTGGGAAATTTCGTCGAAATGCGTTCCACCACGGCGATGTTCGTGCCGTCATCCTCCGCCAGCACGAGCGCCAGCCCCGACATCGTCGGCTCGTGACCGATGACCAGCAGCGTGCCGACGTCGTCGGCCGTCCGGTTGATCTCATCGATCATCGTGCCCGGGGTGGCGCCGTAGAGCCGCCCGCTGTAGCGGACCGGCGCGTCGATTCCGGTCCTGTCCAGCGTCTGCCGCGCCCGCGTCGCCGTGGAGCACAGCACCGCGTCGACGCCGGACACGTTGGCGCGCAGCCAGTCCCCGGCCAGCCCGGCCTCCCTGATGCCGCGCGGTGCCAACGGCCGGTCGTGGTCGGGGACACCTTCCGGGTAGTCCGATTTGGCGTGCCGCATCAGCAGCAGTGTGTGCCGTTCGCTCACGCGCTCACGCTAATCAGTGCCGGGCCAGCCGCGCTACCGTGGGTCGCTCTCGTCGCGCGGCGGCCTCCCGCCGGCGTTGCTGCCAGCGTCGGGGTTGATCCCAGTCGGGCTTGTGAAATTGTCTATTCTCGCCACGTCGGCAGGTGTAGCGTGACCTCATGTTCGGATCGGTTCGCCTGGCCGTTGGGGGTCGGGATCGACGAGACAGGTTCGTCAAGGCCGTCGGGGGCCGGGCCCGCGCGTGGCAACAGAATGCCGTGGCATCCGATTCAGCTTCGATTTGCTGAGCCGTCTGCTACCGATGACCGCCCTGCCTCGAAGGAGGGGCCCGGATGACCGCCGACGACACGCGCCACAGGGTGGCTGATGACGAGAAGCGCCGACGAATGCAGCAAATCGAAGACATACTCCGCCGGCTCAATCCGGACTTGACCGACGAGCAACTGGAAGAGCTGATGGTGCAGTTTCGCCGGCGATCCGGATTGTCCGACCGCTAAGCCCACCGTGGCCAGCAACCGTCCCCGTTTCGTCTCCACGGTCAAAATCTTTGCACGCCAACGTGTTTCGCATCCGCCACTATGCGCACCGCGCAGGCGGGGTCGCGCTCACTATGCCGCGTCGTCGTCGTCTTCCCCTCCTTCCTCGTTGCGGAGGAGTTTTTCGGGGTGCCAGTAGTTGTTGGTGCGGGGTTGGCCGCGGTCGAGATGGGGCGGGGGGATCCATTCGGTTTCGCCCTTGGTGTTTTTGCGGGTGGTCCAGCCGTCAGGGCTGAGCATCCGGTGCTGGCAGCCGCAGGCGAAGGTGAGGTCGTTGACGTCGGTGGTGCGGCATTGCGCGTAGTCGGTGACGTGGTGGACTTCGCTGTAGTAGCCGGGCACGGTGCACCCGGGTGCGGTGCAGCCGCGGTCCTTGGCATGACCGCCCGGGTTGTGCATATATGCCCTGACCGGCAGAGATACGGGCGACAGCTTAATCGAGGACGATCGGATATGCCCGGTGCAAGCGGCCATCTTGCACGGGCCCGACGCCCGCAATCACCAAGGGTGAGCGGCGCGGTCGGTACACTCGCGACTCGGGCCGATAATCGGCAGGCGGACCCCCACGCGGGCATCACCAGGCGTAGAGCACCAAGCGAGAGCACCATGAGCAACCTTTCCAGGGCCGCGACACGAGAGGAGATTCTTGATGCTGCGCGCCGCCAGTTTCACCGCCTGCGCCGCCACATGGACGCGCTTCAGGCCGGTGAAGTCGGTGCAGTCGATGACGTGGCTGGTGTCCTACGCGCGCTGCTTGCCCACGGCTCGGGCGACGATGGTCTGAAAAGGCTGTGCAAGATGCACGGCATCAATCTCCCGAAGGTCTATGTCTCGGAGCCCGTCGCTGACCAGCAATCGATTGCGCTGGCTTTCGGTGCGGTGCCGGCACCGGCGGATTTCGAGGAGCCGGCTCGGTATTTGGACACCGATGCGTGGCGAAGACTTCCGGCCCTGATTGTGCGCTCGGCGCCGAGAAGAGTGAGCACATGGGAGCAGGTAATTCGGGAGTACGGCAACACATTTGGTTCACATCTGAGTGGAACCATCCCACATCTGCTGTCGGAGATCTCATCAATTTGCTACAGCGGACCACTTGATCTGGGCGAGTACTTGATTCACTGCGCCGGGATCGTCGCGGAGGACGCTCTCCAACAGGCATTGAGCACTATCGACGGTGACGCGGATGCGGCAACGAAATGCCCTCAGCATCAACGGCTTAACCCGATTGTCCGCTTGATCGTCGAGCGGCAGGCCCCCAAAGGGGGAATCAGCGCGCAGTATTCCATCGCCGGCTATCCAATCGGGTCAACAATTGAGCTTGTGAAAGTGCGCCTCAATGATCAGAACTTTATATTGAAGGTAACGCGAGATACCGCTAACGCGAGCACTTTTGACTGGGAATACGAACAGAGCGGGCCTGGGGCCTGGCGCGGTTCTGGAACTGAGAAGCATCGCGTCTAAGCGCCCACGCCAGCTCGGCTCCAATCTTGGCAGCTCGCAGCCATATTCACGGGTAGACGTTCACATTGGACTCTGACGGGCTGATCGCGCCGTCGGCGACCACGGCAACACCACCCTGATTAGCCTCGCAGCCTGCGCCGGACATCAGATTCAGCGTTCGTCACGGCCGCAATGGTGGCGTTAGGCACCGATAACGATTTCTTTGGCGTGTCGGCGAAACCTCGCCGCACAACCTAACAAACGTTAGTCAACACGGCACGGCCCTGAGCTGCGCAAAGCACGATCGGTTTACCGAAATCACTTGGTTGCCACCGAACTTGCCCGAATAGGTGCCATCGTCGATATATGCCTATCAGCAGTGAAGCTGCCCCCGTGCGCGCCCAGGTCGCCTCCCTCAAGCGATGCGTCCGCAACGGAGAGCGGCGGCCCGACGACCCCAAACTCGCGCAAGCCGAGCAAAAGTTACGCGCGATCATCATGCGTGAGCGCGCCGAGCGCTTCGCCGCGGAACTGCAAACGCTCCCCGCCGAGCAGCGCCAGATCATCGCCGCGATCTTGCTGGCCAAGAGCGGTGCCTGATGACCACCACGCCGCCCGATGACCGCGACCACCTCCTGCCGTGGCTCGCCCCGCTGTCCGCGAAGTCCCGCGCGGCGGTCGCCGCCGGCATCGCAGACTGGCCCCCGCTAACCGACCGCCAACGCGAGCGGCTGACTTGCCCTTTAGCTCACGGTTTGCCAGTGGGTGCGATTGAGTAAGTCGCGTACGCCCTGAAGGCTCTGATGGCACACGTTGTTCGGGTTCTCCGCGAAGTCCTTCATATCGCGGGTGACCTCGTCGGCTACGAGGCCTACGTAGAATTTGGTTTGCTGAAGGCGGAGAAGGCTGAAGTGGGCAAGTTGCTTGTTGATGGAATCTCTGACCGGTTGGCCGGAAATCACCGGGGGTACTCGCTCTAGCGGGCCCGGATTGGGCGGCCGCCAGTTCGTCACATAGTCGCCAGCCCAGACATCATCCCGGTTCCTCTCCGACGGGGGAACTGTCAAGAAGTCATTGAGAACCCGAGCGTGCATCAATGCGGCCTCGAAAAATGCCATCGTAGCCACGCGTGCCGGGTCGGCGCGGTCCAAGCTCATCAGGTCGTGACGCTGGTCTCGGTGCCTGTCTTGTTCGGCGCGGCCACCGCGCAGCATGGCGACTTCGTAGTACAGGTGGATTTCCGCCAATTCGTCGAGTTGTGCCTTGGTTGGCGCTGTTCTGGCCATGCGCAGCACCGTACGCCGCGACGCGGCGAACCGGCCAGCCATTTTATTGGCGTGCGCCGTCGGTGCGGACCCCGACGATCGGGGCGGCCGGGCGGCTCATAGCCGCCGCCGGCGGCGCTGCAGGTATCGGAGGCGGGGTGTTCGTGTTTGGCGTGTGGGGCTTGTTGGGGCCCGGACCGGTTTCATTGGTTGGCGCGGTTGTTGGGCTGTGCACCACTACCCGGCGTGACATCGGTTCATCAGGCGCACGAAGCGGCATTAGCGGCAAACCCGCTACGGTCGCCGTCTATTCGGCGACTATGTCCCGTTCAGCTACCTTCCAACGCTTGTGTTTGATTGACGCTTACTAGCGGATTACCCGGGGAGACACGGCTTTTGGAAACTAAAGGAAACTCCCGCAAGCCCACGCCCGCTATCCCTAGTTATGAGGTGAACCACCGGGAAACGCCGGTGGCGCTTGCGACCGCGTTCGATGAATTGATCGACCCGCTAGCCGAGCGCAACTTTGACCTCCATGAGGCGGTCGGGGACGGCAGGATATCCGGTCCAACTAGCCGGGACGTTTGCGTCGCGACGCACCGGCTGCCGGGCAATGTTTGATGGGAGTCCCTCCGCGACACTGGCGTCGTGCGAAGTGGGTAATAATCGCGACCCGCACCGAACCCCATAAAGAAGGTGTACCTGACAGCAGGTGCAATGGAAGTCACAATGCGAGCACATTCCCAGACAAGCACCGCCGAACGTCACGACGACGACGCGTTTTCGTCGCGCCAGCGTGTTGGATAAAAGCCGGCCGGCGACCGAGGCTTACCCGAGAACCAGAACGTCTGAACTATTTGGGGCCCTATCCGACCGCACACAAAGGGGTTTTCGCCGGTAACTTTGAAGTACCACTGCAAACCGCAGTGGCGAAGAACCCGGAGGCGGGGACCTCGCCCAATAAAGCGGGACCGCGTTGGCAGACGCGGCCCCGTCTCCGGATCTCCCCGAGCTGCAACACGGAAGGCGATCGGATATGGCTAGGTTAGCCGACACGTTCGATATTTTCGACCCAGACGCCGGTATGCCCCACGGTTGGGGCTGGCTACGCAGATTCTGGTTTTTGCTACAGGTTATCTGCATTGTGGCGGCGGTACATTACTGTGCTGCGGTGTTAACCGATATCACTGGCTTCATGCACGCCTGCGAACGTTTGCTGGATAACGTCACCACGAGCATGGAGCCGTACGCGACCGCTATCAAAGGAGTGCTCGCGTTCGTTGAGGTGATGGGCCCGAGCTACGACATCGCCTCCAAGCTGGAGGACTCCGGGAGCACCGGGGATACGACTCTCTCGATCAAGATTGCCGGTTTTGGGGTGGCCACCCTCGTTGGGGTGCTGGTTTACATGCGGCCGGAGTACGACCTTTTACTTCACCTGGCAGTCGCCAGCTTTGTGGTGTGGGGAATCTTGCGGGCGATCATTTGGCGGCGCAAGTAGACGGCTTGCGCCCTAGCCTCACCAGTCTCACCCGCCCTGCCCCGGTCCAACCGACCGCCAGGGCTTTTTCGGCGGTCTAATCGTATTTTTCCCTCTAGTCTGCTTTTGACGTGGGTTTACCCAACGCGTCTAGGTAGCCCGTTAAAGACTGATGGACTGGGGGACACGGTGGATGCAAAGACCGGGATTGCCCTTGCTGCGTTGTTGGTGTCGGTCGCGACAGCAGGAGGTGCCTTGTGGAGGTCATGGACCGGAGCGCGTAAAGCAGACGTTGGCGCATACCTATATTGGCTGCCCGAGTACGCACATATCGTCCTTCCCTCTGGTGAAACGGTGCGTGTCGGTTATCACTTGGTCTTATACAATCGCGGCCCTCACTGCGCCACCGATGTCAATGTCAAGGTAAAGGTGTATGTGCGTGGCCAGGGCTCAGGTTGGCAGGATGTCAAGCTTGCAGATATCGGTTTCGAAGAGCTCCCGCTGAAGGCGCTAGACAGCGGGGCTAGGTACCCCATTCCGTGGGCGCTCGGCGAAAGTGGAACCGAATTTAGGAAAGAGCGTCGGTTCGAGGTCGAACTAAGCTGGAATGATTCCAGGCTCAGAGGTAGGCAGGTACGGCCGATTCCACTTCGGATGGGAAATATTGGAAGCGCGGGCGCCTAGCAGTCGTACCGGCAAGAGCCCATCAAGAGCTGCGGTAAGCGGCGGGCCGTTCGCACTGGCCAAGCTCGGGCACCAGAGTGTTCTTCGGAAAATCGGCGCCACGGCTGCTGAGGAAACCAACAAGCCGCTTCGTGAGGCACTAATTGCATCAGCTGATGACGGCCCAGGGTGGTTACACCAGCCCGCTCAAGGAGCGCCGCCACCGCAGGCAGGACGAGTTCGGCAGCCGGCGGGAGCCGCGCCGCCGCCGGAGGCCTGCTCGCCGAGGATCGAACGGACTATATGGATCGGCGTCCCCGGCTCAACCGCTGTGTGGGCCAGGTCCCTGGCAACGTCTTCGGCCATAGGCGCACCCACAGCGCAAATCCCGCACGTTGGGGTCATTGCCAAACATCCAGCCGGAACCGTCGCAGCTCGTGCATCTCACCCAGCCGCTGCCGTCACAACTTGGGCATTTTCGTCGCGGTTGCATCGCACTCGCCTCCGCTCGTTTGGAGTGCTGGTCAAATCCGATAATCGCACCTTTGCTCCGCCGCACGTGTGGAAATCAGCGCAAAAACCGCCGGGATCCCCTGAAGTGTTCTTTAGCCAATCGATGCCACCAGCTGCGGAAAACGTTCCACGCTGGAACGTTTTCTTTTGCGGGCCTTGAGTTTCCGCGGCTTCGGCTTGGTCGTCGTCCGAGGATGTCAGGTTTAACATCATCGGACAGTCCTTGGGAGGCTGACGGTTGTTGCGGGGCCGTGAGATTCAACCCCCTGGGGACGCCAGGAAGTTGGTTAGATTCTTAACCGTTTGCGCGCTTGGGGCGGCCGCCCGTCTTGCGGCCCGCCTCGCGTTCCTTTTATCTACCTCGAAATCTCAAGGGCCGGGGGGGTATCTGCGAAATCCGGTCAGACAGTTGCCACCCAGCAAAGGAGCGAAACACAAGCCTTCAACAGGTTCGACAAATTGTAGACGAGGAGGGGCCGATAATGTCCGACAGGTCGCGAGTGACACCGATACGGCGCGGAACGCCAACGCGTGCAACGAATTTGACTGTGATGGCAGCTCTCGACAAGGGCGAGCGGGCGGTGCTGGTGGCGCTGAGGGACAAGCTCGCGCAGGCGATCGACGCTGAGCCCGCGCCGCGGGACATGGTGTCCCTTACGAGGCGTTTTCTGCAGATCACCGCCGATCTCGCCGCGCTGGATTCAGCCGCTGCCGCGGCCGGTAGCGGCCACGTTGGTGGGGGTGTCGGCTTGTCGGAGCCGTGGCGGCCCGAGGACGGGCTGTGAATTCGGAAACAGTATCCGGCGGAGACGTTTTCTTTTGGGCTGTCGGAAAACGTTCCGCGATGGAACGTTTTCTCTTGTGAGCCTCAGAAAACGTAACGGCCTGTGACGTTTTCTTTTGGGGGCCTTGGCTTTCCGTGGCTTCGGCTTGGTTGCCGTCGTGGTCGGCCAAAAGGTGCTGGCCTTCTACGCCAACGGATCGAGCCACGCAAGACCGGAAAAGTTGAGTTCGCTAACCGCGCGGACGACCTCACCCGCATGAATCCCACGGTAAAAACGCGGCGCTTGAGCGTCCTCGAAATCCCCTCCGGCCGTGCTAGTTGCGTCTTGGGCGCTCTCTTCAACTAAACCGATTACGCGTCCGTCTTGCGCCACGATAGGGCCGCCGCTGTTGCCTGGCCGCGCGATCGCCGAAAACAGCAAGATGTCGTGCTGCCGGTAGCCGCCATTCGCGGCCGCTCTGGCTTTGGGATTCACAACTCGGCCCGGTTGCACAGTAATGGGCTCATCGACTGTCCCCGGAACGGGCGGGTACCCGAATACGCAAATCTCGTCGATCCACTTCGGTGGCCGCCACCGGATGTCAGGCAGACAGAAGAACCCTGGGTCACCTTCCGCGATCTCTGCCTCGATGACCGCTACGTCCAATTCTTCATGGCCGTGTACGCGGCACTGGTACGTTCGCTCATCGGCGCCGATCTGCTTGAACGATAGGTCCGTGCTGATGAGTTCGCCTGTGCGACCGGCCAATCCCTCCACGACGTGACGGTTGGTCACCAGATGGGATCGATCCAGCGCCAGACCCGTGGCCCCGCCCGCTTTGCCATTGCGGGTGATCCGAATTGTGGCCGCGTTGTAGGACTCGATGATGAGTTCAGGGCCGAGTACTTCGGACAGCCAGAGGTCGCCTTGCTGCATGTAATGCATTTGGCCGTGGCTTATGTAGCGCTGGCCCATCACCGATTCGCCGCTGTCCCAACCGCATAAGATCAGCATCCCGGCGCGTTCCATCCTCGCCAACAGGTCCAGATGGTAGGTGGCGACCGTGGGTCCAAACCCCCTCGCCCGCAGAAACATGGTGAATTCAGTTGCGTTCCAAGGCTCGAACTGACCGTATTGAACGGATTTGTCGATCAGCTTCGCGATCTCAGCCCGTTCCTGGCAGAACGGATCAGCATTGAAGAAGTATTGGGCGGCGCGGCAGACCAGCTTGGACCACTCAAGGCTCCCCGGCTCCAGGTCAGAGTTCCCGGGCCTGGCCGTCGGATCATTCATGAGCAAACCGTACGCGAACCGCCAAGGTGAGACTTTTCACCCGCGGCAAGGTCGGACCACGACACGATGCTGAGTGTGGCACCGCAGGGGGCCCGCGGAGATGGCAACACGGGCTTCGCCAGAATTGGTGGCGTGATCCCCGATGACGACTTTGTCGACGGCGTTGACTGGAGCGCCGTCCTGGGCCTGTTCCTTCAGCCGCTGGCCACCGTGACCGCGGGCGCCCTCGCCGTGTTAGCGGCGGTCATCGCCTACCGCGCAGTCACCCGTCAGATCTCGGCGAACGCCGTCAGTGTGCAGAAGCAAATCGACGCAAACGCATTGGCAGTCTCGGCGCAGATCGCGGCCGACCGATCTGAACGGCGGCGCGCCGAACGCCTCGAATTGGTCGACCACGGCGCCGCGCTTGTCACCAAGCTGGCGCAGATCGCGATCGCCTACGAGCTCTACGGCGGTACGACGGGCTTCCCGGCGAATTTGGATTGGCAGCAACGGGAAAAAGAAAAGTTCTACGAGCTAGAGGTTCTGCCGACGACGCTGCGGATGGAGGTGTGGGGCATGCCGGAGACATCCGCGGCTGTTGAGGCGGTCTATGAAGAGGCACGCATCATGATCGTCCCGCTCCCGGGTGATCCGCCGGCCACCGCTTCGACCGTGAGGCAGAAGAAGGAGCAGGCCATCTCGACCCTCAAAGCGTCTTTGGTGCAGGAGGTCAAGCCTGCCCCGATCGGGCAAGGGGGCCAGTAGCGGCCCGCGCCGGGAAAATGTTGCACGGCGCAACGTTTTCCGCGACGGGGCGTCTACCACGGCGGGCGCCCGGTGTAGCCGCGAACGTTCCTAGGCTTCGGCAAACTGGACATTGGCGATGGTCGGCGAAAATGCTGCTGACCTGCTGTTTCCAATCTCCCCGGAACACGCTTGGATACCAATTTTGGCAAACACGCGGCCCAGTTACCTTGTCAAGGCGCAGTAGTCGTCTACCGTGTTGCGTGTACGCAAGATGCGCAATGCACGATGCTCCACAAAAAAGCAGGAGGGCGGAGTGGACCGCCTTTGCGAGGGACTGACCACTACCGCCCAAACCGGAACCGCTGCGACGGGCCGCACAAACCAGGTGCGGCTTCGTCCGCGTCATACCGACCCGAGAAACGCCGGGTCCCGCTGACCTGGCGGGTCGCCCGTGCTTCTCGCCTACGGAATCAGGGTTTCACGCGCGCGCTGCATCGCAAAGCAGGCACGCCGTGTGTTCCGCGGAGGATGGTCACAAGTTTTCTGTGACCACGGGTCAGGCCTGCACACCGTCTATGTCTGCCCCGATCCAGGGCTCGCACGTAGTTTCAGCGCCGCGGCTTGATACGCACAAAATCCGAATCGAACCCAGCGCCGCGGCGCTCACGCGGCACCGGCAGCACGGTCACCGTGCAAACCTCATCGACGGCCTGCGCCCGCTCGGACGGTGTCATCTCCTGCCATCGCTCCCAAATCTTTTCCCCAGCGGCCACCAGCGACGCCGCCGGAGACGTGCGCGTCGCGGCCGCCAGCGCCGTGTCACACTCCGCGATCTGCGCGGCGATCGCGGCGAGATCATCTAGGTACTCGGTCTCGTCCAGGCCGCCGGCGTTGAACGCGCGGCGAACCCCGTCTTTGCGGTTCACCAGCGCTTCGCGGCGCACGTTCACCTCATCCAGGTCGATGCCCTGATTATCAAGGCGCAGGTGGGCTTTCGGCGCGGACAGCACTTCGATAACCCAGGCGGTCACAAAGTCGTCCAGCGGTTCACCCTGGCGCAACAAGTGAGCGTGCTGACGGCACACGTAGGCGCGAGATTTACGCAGGTTCTCTCGTCCTTTGGCCCTGCTGCCTGGCATCGCGGCTTTCATCGTGCCGCCGCAGATTCCGCAGATGTAGAGGCCGCTGCCGATGTACTTGCGCTCGAAGCTAGTGCACTTCACCCGCTTTGGGTCAGACAGATACGCCACCAAACCCTTGTGAGTGTCGGCGTCGATGAGCGGCGTCCAGTTCCCCGGAAACGTCTTACCGCGATGAGTCTTCAGGCCCGCGTACCGCGGGTTCACCAGCAGGCGGCGCACGCTGGGCGCGGACCACTTCCCCTCGATGACGAACTGCTTCTTGGAGTGAGGGTCGGTGTGCGTCTTCCCGGCCATCGTGGTTTTCAGCCCTGCCGCGTTCCACTCGCGTGCCACACCCTGAATACTCTTGCCCGCCAACACATCCACTGCGGCCTGGCGCACGGCCGAGGCTTCGGGTTCCAGCGGCTCACCTTTGAGCGTGTACCCGAAGGCCCGGTTGGCAGTCTGCCACTTTCCGCTCTGCGCCTTCTGTGTGTTGGCGCGGATTCGGCGCTCGCTCATGTGCTCACTCTCCTGACGGGCAACGGAACCAAGGATTCTCGCGATCATTCGGCCGGCGCTGGTGGCCAAATCCAGCTCGCCGCCCTGCACGGTTTTGATGGGCACCTCGGCCAGCTCGGCGATATCGATAAGGCGCTCAAGGTCTTTCATGCTGCGGTAGAGCCTGTCAGTGTGCCAACACAGCAGGACATTGAAGCGGTTGTTTTTCATCGCGTCGAGCATGTTCTCGAAGGCGGGGCGGCGGCGGCCGGAATAGGCGCTGGTGTCGTTGTCGACGAACACATGGGCGGGGTCCACGGTGAGGCCCAGCCGGGTGGCGAGCGCGCGGGCATCGGCTTCTTGGCGTGCCACCCCGAGGCCGTCACCGCCCTTGCTGGGCGGCTTCGGCTTGTCGCTGGGTTGGTCCCCGGCTCTGGCGGGGTCGTGGGAGATGCGCGCGTAGATGGCCGCGCGGGCACCGTTCTTGCTGGTCATGACACCTGAGCATACATGTATAACCGGGTGTTTTATCGGCGTACAAAACGATTCGCTGGCCGGGTGAGGCCAGGCGTTTGGTGCTATACAGCGCCAGGGCTTTGCCTTTGTCGAAGATCGCCAGGTAGTGCCGGGCATGACGGGCGAGGCGGATGACGTCGCTCATCGGCAGGATGGTGCCGCCGCCGGTCAACCCGCGCCCGGCGGCGGCCTCCAGTTCGGCCAGGGTGGTGGTGGCGATGATTGAGGCGGGAAGCCCGTTGTGCTGGCCCAGCTTGCCTGAGGCGAGCAGGGCGCGCAGCGCCGCGGTCAGCGCGTCGTGGTTGCGTTGGGATGGCGAGCGGGCGTCGTTGTCGATGGCCTCTTGCGACGGTGGGCCGTCCACGGTGGGGGTGTCGTCGAGGGGGTTGCACATGCCGGGGGCGGCCAGCTTGGCCAGCACGGCTTCGATCGTGGCGCGCAGCTCGGGGGTGATCAGCCCGCGCAGCTCCGACATCCCATCGGTTTGTTGGTTGCCCAATGTGAGACCGCGCCGGCGTGCCCGGTCGTCGTCGGTGAAGTTGCCGTCGGGGTTGAGGCAATCGGCCACGGTGTCGGCCAGCGCGCCCAGCTGCTCGGGCCGAAACCGGGTGCCCTCGTGGGCCAATTTGGCTTCGACCTGCTCGCGGGTGCCGTGATCGATCCAGCCCGGCAGCTGATGCCAGAACTTGCGGATCACCGCCACCTGCCCGCTCCCCAGTGCGCCCTCGCGTTGGGCGGCGGCCGTGGCGGGAAGCACCGGTGCCATTGGTTCGCCGGTCAGGCCGTGGCGCGGTCCCAGGTCGGCGGCCTCCTTGATGCGCCGCGAGGCCTCGGCGCGGGTGATCAGCGTCGCCTCGGCGATCGCATGCGACAGCTTGCCGCCCAGCTCCTCGGCGGTGGCCTGGCGGCTCAGGCAATTGATCATCGGATGCTCAGCGGCCGGGAGTCGCCGGCGCACCCTCTCGCAACGCTCCAACAACGCCAACCACTCCTTGGTGGTCAACGCCTCGCAGTCCAGCCCGATCACCTTTTCCGCGGCGGCGTCCAGCGCGTCGTAGGCAGCGATGATCGCCTCCCGATCGGCGGTGCTGGAACTCATGCCCCCAAACTAACGAGGGGGTCCGACAAAAAACGTCGCGCAGAAGCCAATGAAACCAAAGTGACAGAATGGTTTTGGCTGGGCACCCGGTGACGGGTCGCGGCGGGTCCCGAGTCCGGCGAACAGGGGCCGAATGGCCCTAGGCCGGGATCGCGCCGAGGGCGGAGTCTGTGGAGTCGATACGCCGAGTCCCATCGCGTTGCCCGGGAGAAAGGGTACGGACCTCATGCTGTATTGCCCGAGCGCATACGGGAACGGCGAGCACCGGCATGGCCAATGCGGTGCAGCGTGAAGACTATTCGGATTTCCGCCAGCCGCCTGGGCGAGGCAATCACGCATGATCTCTGCGAACGTTGCTACTGGTTGAAGCTTCATCTGAATCATCAGTTGCCATTCCAGATATTTCCGAGCATCTTCAGTTCGATCGATTCGTACACGAAGGACGTCGTCCACTCATGGTTTGATGCACATGGAGTGCCGCCTCATTGGCTTTCGCCGCTGGGGCCGATTGTCGCCTACCAAGAACCCCGGCACTGGTCCGAGTTTCAAACCGTCGACCCGGAGTACCGCATTCAGCTCACCGGGGTGGCCGACGCGATTTTCAAATATGCGGACGGTTCCTACGTGATCGCCGACTACAAAACCGCGCGCTTCCGGGACGCCGAGAACAGGAAGTTGATGCCGCGCTACAACGTGCAGCTGAACGCCTATGCCCGCATCGCGGCTGACTGCGGCCCACGGCCGGTGTCCCATCTGGCGCTCGTCTACATGGAGCCCGCCACGAAGGGCCACGCAGTAAACTACTGCGGCAACTGTCGTGAAGACGGCTTCGTCATGGGCTTCCGGGCCCGTGTGGTCGAAATCCCGCTTGGCGATGCGTTATTGAAGGACGCGATGTCCAGGACGAGGGAGATCTTCGACCTGCCCGACGCACCCGACGGGGCGCCAGGATGTGGCGACTGCTCTCTCGTGCTCGACTTGGCCGAGACGCTTTGGCCTGGAATCAGCGACGTCGACTTGGTCGACAAGCTGCAGCGCATGCTCGCGGCTCACGAAAAAAGCGCGGCGCTACCACGACGTTAGGTCGATTCCCCCAACGGCCCGGAGACCTGCCGGTCCGCATCCCGCGCCTTGTCGGTCGGCGGCCCTAGACTTCGCGGTGCCCTGATAGCCACGACTCGGAAGGAGCCCGCCGTATGCGATTCCTGCACACCGCCGACTGGCAACTGGGCATGACCCGGCACTTCCTCGCCGGCGACGCCCAGCCGCGGTATTCGGCGGCCCGCCGCGACGCGGTGGCCGGGCTGGGCGCGCTGGCGGCCGAGGTGGGCGCCGAGTTCGTCGTCGTCGCCGGCGACGTCTTCGAGCACAATCAACTCGCCCCGCAGGTGATCGGGCAATCCCTGGAAGCCATGCGCGCCATAGGGATTCCCGTCTACCTGCTGCCGGGCAACCACGACCCCCTCGACGCGTCGTCGGTGTACACCGGCGCGCTGTTCACCGCGGAGTGTCCCGACAACGTCACCGTCCTCGATCGGGCCGGCGTTCACGAGATCAGGCCCGGACTCGAAATCGTCGCGGCGCCATGGCGATCCAAGGCCCCGACCACCGACCTGGTCGCCGACGTCCTCGACGGCCTCACCCCCGGCCCAGGAACCCGCATCCTCGTCGCCCACGGCGGCGTCGACGTCCTGGACCCCGACCGCGACAAGCCCTCGCTGATCCGGCTCGCAAAACTCGAGGACGCGCTGAAGCAAGGCGCCGTCCACTATGTGGCGCTGGGGGACAAGCATTCGCTCACCAAGGTCGGCGACAGCGGACGGGTCTGGTACTCCGGCTCACCGGAAGTCACCAACTTCGACGACGTCGAGTCCGATCCCGGTCACGTGCTGGTCGTCGACGTCGATGACGACGGCGTCACCGTGGAACCCCGGCACATCGGCCGCTGGCGATTCGTCACCCTGCACCGCCAGGTCGACACCAGCCGCGACATCGCCGACCTCGACCTCAACCTCGACCTGATAAAAGACAAGGACCGCACCGTCGTGCGGTTGGCGCTGACCGGGTCGTTGACGGTCACCGACCGCGCCGCGCTGGACGCGTGCCTGGACCGGTACGCGCGGCTGTTCGCCCACCTGGGCACCTGGGATAGCCACACCGACCTGGCGGTGGTCCCCGCCGACGGCGAGTTCACCGACCTCGGCATCGGCGGGTTCGCCGCCTCGGCCGTCGACGAACTGGTGGCGACCGCGCGCGACGCAGGCTCCGAGACGGCCGCCGACGCCCAAGCGGCGCTGGCCCTGCTGCTGCGCCTCGCCGATCGGGGCGCCGCGTGAAGCTGCACCGCCTCGTCCTGACCAACTACCGCGGCATCGCACACCGCGAGATCGAGTTCCCCGACCACGGCGTTGTGGTGGTCTGCGGCGCCAACGAGATCGGCAAGTCCTCGATGATCGAGGCGCTCGACCTGCTGCTCGAATCCCGCGACCGCTCCACGAAAAAGGAAGTCAAGCAGGTCAAGCCGACCCACAGCGACGTCGGCTCCGAGGTGAGCGCCGAAATCAGCTGCGGTCCTTATCGTTTCGTCTACCGCAAGCGGTTCCACAAGAAGTGCGAGACGGAGCTGACGGTGCTGACGCCGCGCCGCGAACAGCTCACCGGCGACGAAGCCCACGAACGGGTCCGCGCGATGCTCGCCGAGACGGTCGACAACGACCTCTGGCACGCCCAACGGGTGCTGCAGGCGACATCGACGGCCGCGGTGGATCTGTCCGGTTGCGACGCGCTGTCCCGCGCACTCGACGTGGCCGCGGGTGACGCGGCGGCGCTGTCCGGGAGCGAGCCGCTGCTCATCGAGCGGATCGACGCCGAATACGGTCGCTATTTCACCCCGACCGGACGTCCCACCGGCGAGTGGGCGACCGCGATCACCCAGCTCAAGGACGCGGAGGCCGCGGTCGCGGAATGGGCGGCGGCGGTGGCCGAGGTCGACGACCGAGTGCGACGCCACGCGGAGCTGACCGAGCGGGTGGCCGAGCTGTCACAGCAACGCGCCGCCGCCGGCCCCCGGCTCACCGCCGCGCAGAAAGCCGCCGAGCGGATCGCCGAACTGACGAACCAGGCGCGCGAGGCCAAGCTGGTCGCCGACGCCGCGGCCGCCACCAGCACCGCGGCCACCGCCGCACACGACGGGCGCGTGCGCCTGCTCACCGAAATCGAGACCCGCACCGCGAGCGTCGCCGAGGCCGAGGCCGAGGCGCAGCAGGCCGCCGACGCGCGCACAACGGCGGCCGCCGACGCGCTGGCCGCCCACCAAGCCGTCGAGCAGGCCGCCCAGCTCCTGGCCGACCTGCAGCGTCACGCCGAATCCGCCCGGCGCGCCGTCGATCAGCTCGCCGCCCGCGAGGAAGCCGACCGGCTCGGCGCCCGGCTGGCCAAGATCGCCGCCATCCAGCGCGACCGCGACCGGGTCTGCGCGGAACTCGCCGCGGTCAAAATCACCGAGGAATCACTACGGCGAATCGAGGACGCCGCCGCCGCCGTCGATCGCATCGGCGGCCAATTGGCGTTGACGTCGGCCGCGGTGGAATTCACCGCCCTCGCCGACATCGAGCTCGCCACCGGCGACCAACGGGTGTCGCTGCCGGCGGGCCGGAGCTGGTCGATCACCGCGACCGGCCCCACCACCGTCGAGGTTCCCGGCGTGCTGACCGCGCGGGTCACCCCGGGCGCGACCACGCTCGACATTCAAGCCAAATACGCTGCGGCACAAGAAGAATTCGCGAAAGCGCTGAAGGCCGCCGACGTGACGGACCTCGCCTCGGCGCGATCCGCCGATCAGCGCCGCCGCGAACTGCAGGGCGGCCGCGACCAGCTGGACGCCACCCTGTCCGGTCTGTGCGGCGACGAGACCGTCGACCAACTGCGGGAGCGGCTGGCGCAATTGCGCGAAGGCCAACCGGATCTCGCGGTGAAGGACGCGACCGCCGCCCGCGCCGAACTCGACGCCGCCGAGGCCGCCCGGCAAGCCGCAACCACCGACTGCGAGCAGCGCCGGCGCGCCGCATCGACAGCCGACGCCGCGCTCGCCGAATCATCCACGCGCGCAACGGTTTCCCAGAACAAGCTGGACACCCTGCGCGCCGAGCTGGACGCCGCCACCGACCGGCTGGCCCGGGAGCGCGCCGGGGTGGGCGACGAGGACCTCGCCTCGGCGGCGCAAGCCGGCCTCAAAGGCAAAGAAGACGCCGAGCGGCGCGTTGCCGAGCTCGCCGCCGAACTGGCGGCCGCCGCACCGGACGCTGTCGACGCCGAATTGAAAGCCGCCACCGAGGAAGCGGGCGCGCTAAGCCACCGCTACGAAGACGCCAACCGCGCGCTGCGCGAAATCGCCATCGAGCTCTCGGTCTTCGGCAGCGAGGGCCGCCAGGGCAAGCTGGACGCCGCGCAGACCGAACGCGAGCACGCCGCCAGCCTGCACGCCCGCGTCGGCAGCCGGGCGCGAGCCGCCCAGCTGTTGCGCTCAGTGATGACGCGCCACCGCGACACCACCAGGCAGCGATACGTCGAGCCCTATCGCACCGAACTGCAGCGGCTCGGCCGCCCGGTGTTCGGGCCGACCTTCGAGGTCGACATCGACAGCGACCTGTGCATCCGCAGCCGCACCCTGGACGGCGTCACGGTGCCCTACGAATCCCTGTCGGGCGGCGCCAAGGAACAGCTCGGCATCCTGGCCAGGCTCGCCGGCGCGGCCCTGGTCGCCAAGGAGGACAGCGTCCCGGTGGTGGTCGACGACGCGCTGGGCTTCACCGATCCCGACCGGCTGGCGCGGATGGGGCAGGTGTTCGACACCGTCGGCGCGCACGGCCAGGTGATCGTGTTGACCTGCAGCCCCGACCGCTACGACGGCGTCCACGGCGCGCACCGCCTCGACCTCAACGTTTAGCATGTAGCGCTCGACGATAGGTACCGGTTGTCGGTGGTCACCTCTACGGTTGTGTTGTGGGTAAGTCCGATCGCGTGGCGCCGACAGCGGCCGCAGTGCCGGTGCGCAAGGCGCGTGCGCGGAAGCGCGCGAGGGATGCGCCCACGCATGTGCGGTGTTGGCCGCTGCGCCCGACGGGCGCGCAGTGCCGTGAGATCGGGATCCGGTTTTTCACTGGGGTGCGGGTGTACAACGCGGTGTTGGGCGAGTTCCTCGCGCGTAGCTGCGCGGTGAAGTCAGATCCGGCCTGGCGGGCGGCCCGAGAGCTGCCGCAGTGCAGCCCGGCCGAGCGGCAGGTGCGACGGGTGGCGTTCCGCTGTGTTGAGCAGGCGCATGGTTTCACCGCTGATGCCGCGCAGTCGTTCGCGTCGTCGCTGCGCAGGTCGTGGGTGCGTGAACACTTGCCGTCGCAGGAGACCCAGAACCTGGGGGCGCGGGCGTTTGATGCGGTACGCCGGTGGCATGTGGGCCGCAAGGGTAAGCCGCGGTTTAAGTCCACCAAGCGGGGGTTGCATTCGTTGGCTGCCAAGGACGGTCACGGTGCGCTGCGCCCCAAGACCGATGAGGCCGGCGCGCTGGTGGGGTTGCAGTGGGGCGCTGGGTTCGTGATCCCCATTGCACCCGCGGGCGCATCGGGGCGGCGCGGCCGTGAGCAGCAGGCCGAGCTTGCTGAGATCGGGGCGTTGATCGCTGCGGGCAAGGTGTTGTCGACGCGGATCGTGCGAACGGTGATCAACGGCCGCGACACCTACCGCATGCAGCTCGTCATGGATGGGCGGGCGACCCGACGCCACCCGGTCGGCGACGGCAGAGTCTCTTTTGATCTCGGGCCGTCTCAGATCGCGGTGGCCGTGGCGCGTGCCGACGGGAGCTGGTCGGGCTGGGTGGAGCCGTTGGCTGATGCCATCAGCTTGGACACGATGCGGTTGCGCCGCGCCCAGCGCCATCTGGATCGCCAGCACCGCGCCGGATCACCGGCCTGCTTCAACGGTGATGGCATCCACACGACGGGCCGCTGCGTGTGGCGGCGTTCGGCCGCTGCACAGCAAACCATGATCCGGGTGGGTGAGCTGCATCGCCGCCTGGCCGAGCACCGCAAGTCGCTGCATGGGGCGCTGGGCAACCGGCTGTTGGGTCACGGCACCGATATCGCATGCGAACACCTGGATTATGTGTCGTGGCAGAAGAACTTTCCGCGCAGTGTGCGCGACCGGGCACCCGGGTTGCTCGTAGCGATGGTGCGTCGCAAGGCTGAAGGCGCTGGCGGCCAGCAACTCTATGAGTTCAACCCGCGCACCACGGCCTTGTCGCGAACCTGTCTGTGCGGGACGAAAAAGAGCAAGCCGCTTTCGCAGCGGACCCACCGCTGCGAGTGCGGCATGCGAGAGGATCGCGACCTGTTTTCGGCCTACCTCGGACTACACGTTCAAGTGGGGGCTGATGGGGTCGATCGGCTGGACTTGCCGTCAGCCCGCCAGGGCTGGGGGCATCGTCAGGACGTCGATGAGCCGCCGAAGTCCAGCCGTAGTGCATCAGCACGCAAGCGGCGAGGCCGCAGGCATCCGCCTTCGCGGAGGTCGGTGGCGCGCATCAACGCCAGGCGTAAAGCCAAAGCTGTGATGCGACAGAGCCGCTCGGCGCAAACCTCCACTACCGACCAGCCCACGGCGATAGCCGCATGAGCGCCTATCGAGACAGCCGGCCGGCACGAGGAATCCCCGCAGTTCACTGCGGGAGGACGTCAACATGAACTCGAAACGCCGCCGGCAGCAGGAAAAGCTGGCGGCATTGCCCGGTGTGCGGCCGGTCCGTCGGCCGGTCACGCCGGGTAGCGCCGACGAGTTCGACCTCTACTACGTGCGCGGCGGCCGCAAGTCCGCCCACCCGCTGGTCATCATCCCAGGCGGCCCGGGAGTCGCGTCCGTGCAGATGTACCGGGGGCTGCGGCGCCGGGCCGCCGCCGCGGGCCTCGACGTCATCATGATCGAGCATCGCGGCGTGGGAATGTCGCGCCACGACGACTCCGGCACCGACCTGCCGCCCGACGCCCTCACCGTCAATCAGGTCGTCGACGACGTGGCCGCGGTGCTCGACGACG
This sequence comes from Mycobacterium sp. 1554424.7, assembly GCF_001665295.1. Lineage (GTDB taxonomy): Bacteria > Actinomycetota > Actinomycetes > Mycobacteriales > Mycobacteriaceae > Mycobacterium. Next base: position 31,551 of record NZ_LZSE01000116.1, read on the forward strand.
CCCGCGTGGAATCGGCCGTCATCTACGGAGCGTCGTACGGCACCTACATCGCCGCCGGGGTCGGCGTCCGCCACCCGAATAGGGTGCGGGCGATGGTCCTCGATTCGCCGCTGCTGTCGCGGCACGACATCGTGATCGTCCGCCGCGCCATCCGCCGGCTGTTGCTAAAGGGGGACAGCCCCGAAACCGCCCCGCTCGCACCGAAAGTCCGCAAGCTCGTCGACGCCGGCGTCATGACCGCGGCGGCCACCCAGGTCGTCGCGACGATCTACGGCCATGGCGGGGCGAGGCTGCTCGACCGGCAACTCGACCTGCTGCTCGACGACCGAAAGCTGTTGTGGTGGGCCCTGTCCCGGTTCGCCACCCTGGGCAACCTGCCGTTTCGCTACGAGGAAGACCTGGTCAGCCGCATCGCATTCCGCGAACTCGACTACGCGGCCGAGCCCGACGGCCTGCCGCTCGACCCCGCCGTGGCCGAACGTGAAAGCCGAACCCAGACCGCCACTTTCGAGGACGAGCCATACGACCTGCCCGCCGAGATGCCGAATTTCGGCTGGCCCACCGCGGTCATTTCCGGCGGCCGCGACCTCATCACGCCGCCGCCCGTCGCCCAGCGGGTGGCGGCGCTGATTCCCAACGCGCAGTTGCTCAAACTTCCCAAAATGGCGCACAGCGCGCTGGACTTTCGTGAGGCCGCCGCCCTGGCCGTCGCCGGCGCGGTGTGCCGCGGCGAATTCGAGGGGCTCATCGCCCAGGCGCCGGCGCTGGATGCGCTCCCGCCGCGGCCGTCGGTCCGCCTGGTGTGGAAGGCGATCGAGCTTGCCGCCATCGCCGAGGGCGCGCTGCCGCCCCTGCGGGTCCCGGCGCCGTTGCGGCGGCGGGTCAGGTCCGCATGAACCCGATCGCGGTGTAGTTCAGGTCGCCCAGACCGGGCGCACCGAAATTCGCCAGCGTGCTGCGCACCGCGACGTCGCCGGGCGATTGGGTCAGCGGCAGGCTGAATCCCTCGGCCCAGATGAGCTTGTCGAGGTCGTTGGCCAACGCTTGCGCCTTCGCGGGATCGATTTCTTCGAGCGTCCGCTCGATCGCGTCGTCGATCTCCGGGCTGCCGATCTTGCCGAAGTTACTGGCGCCGTCGGACTGGTAGATCTGCGTCAGCGACGAGAGCGGGAACGCGTCGCCGAGCCAACCGAACTGCGCGATGTCGAACGCCCCGACGTTGACGTAGTTGGTGAAGAAGCCGCTGCCGGACCGCGCGACGAGCTCGAGCTTGACCCCGATCTGCGCCAGGCTGTGCTGGGCGATCTGCGCGAATACCTTGCTGCCCTGCGCGTCGTAGAACAGATCGCGGAGCACCAGCTGGCGACCGTCGCGCTCCCGGAACTGGCCGTTGAGCTTCCACCCCAGGGCGTCGAGCTCCCGGCTCGCCGCGGCCGGGTCGTAGGGGGCGACAAAGCTGTTGTCCTGGTAGCCCTGCTGCCCGGCGACGTAGATGTGGTTGCCCAGCGCCACCGGGTTGCTGGTGAGGCCGTACTGCACGACCTTGGCGATGGTCTGCCGGTCGATGCCCTTGGCGACGGCGAGCCGTAACGCCCTGTCTTCCAGGATCGCCCCGTGGGCGCCGTTGAAGGTGAAGTGCGACCAGCTCGGCGCGGGCGCGCGCCGGATCGAAATGCCCTTGGTCCGTTGGGCGATGGTCAGCTGGTCCACGGTCCCGATGCCGCTCGCGTCGATCGTGTTGTTCTGCAGCGCCGGCAACCGGGCGGCGTCGTCGAGCACCAGGTAGGTGATGCTGTCCAGCCGCGGGCGCGCGCCCCACCAGTTCGGGTTGCGGGTCAACACGATTCGCTGTGTGGTCCGGTCGAGCGAAGAGAAGACGAAGGGACCCGCGGTCGGGCCCGGCCCGTCGAGCTGGCCCTTGTTGAACGCCTCGGGCGTGGACGTCATGCTGGCCGGCAGCAGCATGCCGTTGCCCGCGAACATGCCGCGCCACTCGGCGTACGGCTTGGCGAACGTCATGACGGCCTGCCGGTCGTCGACCCCGCGCGTCACCGACGCGACGCGGTCGGCGCCGCTGAACCCGGCGATCTCGAAGGACTTGTCGGCGCCGGACAGCGCGTGGATCTGGCTGGCGATGTCCCGCCAGGTGACCGGCGTGCCGTCGGACCACACGGCCTTGGGGTTGATGGTGTAGGTGACCACCTGCGGGTTGGTCCCGGTGAGCTCGACGTTGGTGAAGTAGTCGGTGTCGACGGTCGTCGAGCCGTCCGGGCCGATCACGAACGCCCGCGGCAACGTCGCCTTCATCATCGAGGCCACCTCGGCGGAGTTGCCGTCGATGCTGAGAATGTTGAAGTTCGGCGGAAAGTCGCTGAGCGCCAGCCGCAGGTTGCCGCCGTCCCGCAGCGTGGCGGGGTCTTGCGGGTTGAGGTCGCTGGTCGTGCCGATCGAGGCCCTGTTGCCCGTCGTGGGTGTCAGGTCGATCGCCGGCGAGCATCCGGTGAGCACCAGCGCGGCGACCACCACCAGACTCAGCCACCGCCGAGACTGCGTCCAGCGCCTGAAAACAACGCCAAACGACGCTCTGAGCGCAGGCTCGAAGCCAAAGAACCTAGACATACTTCCCCGGATCCGGTTGCGGCACCGCGCCCAGCAGTCGCCGCGTGTAATCGTGCTGCGGATTGGCGAACAGCTGCTCGCTGTCGCCCTGCTCCACGATGGCGCCGGCGTACATCACCGCCACGTCGTGCGCCAGGTGTTTGACCACCGAAAGGTCGTGGGAAACAAACAGATACGACAGCCCGAACCGCTCCTGCAGGTCGAGCAGCAGGTTGATGATGCCGGCCTGGATGGAGACGTCGAGGGCCGACACCGGCTCGTCGAGGGCCAGGATCTTCGGCTGCAGCGCCAGCGCCCGGGCGATGCCGATGCGCTGCTTCTGCCCGCCGGAAAACTCGGCGGGGTAGCGGGTCGCGTCGGCGCGGCGCAGGCCCACGATCTCGAGCAGCTCGGCGACCCGCGCGAACGTCGCGGCCTTGTCGAAGCCGTTGGCGCGCAACGGTTCGGCGAGCAGCTCGAAGACGGGCAGCCGCGGATCCAGCGACGCCACCGGGTCCTGGAACACGACCTGGATGTCGCGGCGCAGCTCGCGCCGCCGCCCCGGACTCAACGCGGCGACGTCATCCCCAAGCACCTCGATCGAACCGGATTGCGGCGCAACCAGTTCCAGGATCTCGTGCAGCGTCGTCGACTTGCCCGAGCCGGACTCGCCGACGATGCCCAGCGTCCGGCCCTGCCGCAGCTCGAAGGTGACGCCGTCGACGGCGCGGACCTCGCCGACGGAGCGGCGGAACACCACGCCCTTGGTCAGGCGGTAGGTCTTCACCAGATCGCGCACCCGCACCACCACCGACGAGTCACCGGTCGGCTCGACACGCGCGGAGGTGTTCACCCCGTAGATGTCCGCGGCGCTACGGTCGCCGACCTGATCGGTGCGGATGCAGGCCGCCCGATGATCGACAGAGACCTCGATCAATTCCGGTTCGGCGGCGCGGCATTCGTCGATGGCCAGCGGGCAGCGCGGCGCGAAGGGGCAGCCGGGATCCAGTCCGGCCAGCGACGGCGGCGCGCCGGGGATGGGCACCAGCCGGGTGCCCTGCGGGGCGTCCAGCCGGGGGACCGAGCCCAACAGGCCGACGGTGTAAGGCATCTGGCGGGACCGGTAAAGGTCGGTCACGGTGGCCGACTCCACCACCCGACCGGCGTACATCACCAGCGCGCGGTCGGCGAACTCGGCGACCACGCCGAGGTCGTGCGTGATGATGAGCACCCCGGCGCCGGTGACATCGCGGGCGGTCTTGAGCACCTCGAGGATCTGCGCCTGCACGGTGACGTCCAGGGCGGTGGTGGGTTCGTCGCAGATCAACAGGTCGGGATCGTTGGCGATCGCGATCGCGATGACGACGCGTTGCCGTTCGCCGCCGGACAGCTCGTGCGGAAACGCCCGGGCGCGCCGCTCGGGCTGCGAGATACCCACCAGCTCAAGCAGTTCGACGGCGCGCAGGCGGGCGGCCTTGCGTCCGACGCGCGGCTGGTGGACCTCGATCGCCTCGGCGATCTGGTCGCCGACGGTGTACACCGGCGTCAGCGCCGACATCGGGTCCTGGAACACCATGCCGACCGTCCTGCCGCGGAACCGCGACATCGCGTCGTCGCCGAGGCCCAGGAGCTCGGTGCCCTGCAACCGGACCGAGCCGCGCACCCGCGCGTACTCCGGCAGCAGCCCCACCACCGCCATCGCCGACACGGACTTGCCCGATCCCGATTCGCCGACCATGGCGACGACTTCGCCGGGTTCGATGCGGTAGCTGATGCCGCGCACCGCGGTCACCGGCCGGCCGTCGCTCGGAAACGTGACGGCCAGGTCGGAAACCTCCAGCAGGGGGCTCATCGGCGCCCCAGCCCGCTGCCCGGGTCGAGTGCGTCGCGCAGCCCGTCACCGGTCACGTTGGCGCACACCAGGATCAGCACCAGGACCCCGGCCGGGAACAGGAACACCCACGGGAACGTGGTCGCGGACTGGGTGCCGTTGGCGATCAGCGTGCCCAGCGACACGTCGGGCGGCTGGATCCCGAAACCGAGGAAGCTCAGGCCGGTTTCGGCCAGGATGGCCGATGCGACGTTGAGGGCGGCGTCGATGATCAGGATGGACGCCACGTTGGGCACCACGTGTCCGACGATGATCCGGCGGCTGGACACCCCCATATACCTTGCGGCGCGGATGAATTCGCGTTCACGCAGGCTCATGGTCATGCCGCGGACCATGCGCGAGCTGATCATCCACCCGAACGCGGCCAGCAGCAGCACCAGCAGCAGGACGCTGGACGACTTCTTGACCCGCGGCGTGAGGATCGCGATCAGGATGAAGCTGGGCACCACCAACAGCAGGTCGACCAGCCACATCAGCACCCGGTCGCGCCAGCCGCCGAAATAGCCGGCGATCGACCCGACCGTCGCGGCGATCCCGGTGGAGATGAACGCCACGCAGACGCCGATCAGCATCGACTTCTGCATGCCGCGCAATATCTGCGCCAACAGGTCCTGGCCCATCGCGTTGGTGCCCAGCCAGTGTCGGGCGTTCGGCGGCTGCAGCAGCGCGTCGAAATCGAGGTCGTCGTAGGAGTAGGGGAGCAGCGAGGGCAGCGCGTAGCAGCCCACGAACAGCAGCACCAGCAGCGTGAGCGACGCCACCGCGAGCCGGTTGCGGCCAAACCGGCGCAGCACCAGCGTCCGGCGCGAGGTGAACTCCGCAGGTGACGAGATGCCTTGGGCCGCGGTGGATGTCATGACACCCGCACCCTCGGATCGAGCGCTGCGTAGAAGACGTCCGACAGCAGGCCGGCCAGCAACACCACCGTGCCGGTGAACAGCGTGATTGCCGCGATGATGTTGGTGTCCTGAGCCGTGATGCCCTGCACCAGCCATTCGCCCATGCCGTGCCAGCCGAAGATCTTCTCGACGAACACGGCCCCGACCACCAGCCCGGCCACGCCGTAGGCGAACAGGGTGGCCAGCGGTATCAGCGCGGTGCGCAGCCCGTGCTTGAACAGCGCGCGCCGCCGGGTCAGCCCCTTGGCGCGGGCGGTGCGAATGAAGTCCTGCCCTAGGACGTCGAGCATCGCGTTGCGCTGATACCGGCTGTATCCCGCCGCGCCCATCAGCGCCAGGGTCAGCGTGGGCAGGATCAGGTGCCGCAACCGGTCGAGCGACTGCGCCCAGAACCCGCCGGTCACGCCCGGCGACGTCTCACCGGTGTAGTCGAACAGCTGGATGCCGAGGGCCCAGTTGACCCGCAGCGCGCCCAGGATCAGCAGGTTGGCGATGACGAACGAGGGGGTGCTCAGCACCAGCAGCGCCAGCAGCGTGACGACGCGGTCGCTGAGCCGGTACTGGCGGATCGCCCCCCACGCCCCGGCGACGATGCCCAGCACCGTCCCAACCAGGGAGCCGACGACCAGCAGCCGCAGGCTCACCCCGACTCGGCGCCACAGCGTGGCGGCGACGGGTTGCCCGGTGATGGTCGAGCCGAAGTCACCCTGGACGACGTGCGAGGCCCAGTGCGCGTAGCGAATCGGAATCGGCTTGTCCAGGCCGAGCGCGCGGGCCTTGGCGTCGATGACGGCCTGCGGCGGGCGCGGGTTGCGCTGCAACAGGCTGTCCAGCGGCGAGAAGGCCACCGAGGTCAGGCAGTAGGTCAGGAAGGATGCCAGCGCCAGCAGCACGACATAGTTGAGCAACCGGCGCGCGAGAAACCGGATCATGCCCACCCGTTCCGCATTGGGACAGGTTAACCAGCCGAGCGCGGCCTTGTGATCCGGCTGATTTTCATGGCTGAATTACGGGTGGCTCGCTGCTACCTTCAGGCCGCCACACCCAGAGGAGGCTTGCGTGACGGTTACCGACGACTACCTGGCCAACAACGCCCAATACGCCAGCACCTTCAACGGCCCGCTGCCGCTGCCGCCGAGCAAACACGTCGCGGTCGTGGCATGCATGGACGCCCGGCTCGACGTCTATCGCATCCTCGGCCTCAACGAGGGCGAGGCCCACGTCATCCGCAACGCCGGCGGCGTCGTCACCGACGACGTCATCCGTTCGCTGGCCATCAGCCAGCGGCTGCTGGGGACCCAGGAGATCATCCTGATCCACCACAGCGACTGCGGCATGCTCACGTTCACCGACGACGACTTCAAGCGCGCCATCCAGGACGAGACCGGGGTCAAGCCGCCGTGGGCGGCCGAGGCGTTTCCGGACCTCGCCGAGGACGTCCGGCAGTCGCTGCGTCGCATCGAGAACAGCCCGTTCGTGACCAAGCACGTCTCGCTGCGCGGCTTCGTCTTCGACGTCGCCACCGGCAAGCTCGACGAAGTCACCCTCTAGCGCTGTCGCCTTCCCACCGCGAGCAGACGCAAAATCGCACGGAAAGCCGCGATCTGATGCGATTTTGCGTCTGCTCGCGGCAATAACTAGCCCACCTTGTACGTCGCCAGCGCCTTGGCGACGAGCGTGCCCGACGGGTCGACGATCTCGGCCTCGCAGTTGACCAGCGACCGGCCGCGCCGCAGCACCCGGCCGACCCCGATCAGGTCGGTGGCCCGGGCCGGCGCCATGAAATCCAGCGCCATCGACACCGTCACCCCGCGCAGTGACGGGGGAGCGTCCACCCCGCACCACGCCGCCGCCATGACGGTCAGATCGGCGAGGGTGGCGATCGCGCCGCCGTGCACCATGTCGCCGACGGTGACGTTGGAGGGGTCCCACGGCAGCCGCAGCCGGACCTCGTCGTCTGCGAGCTGATCGGCGACGATCCCCAGCTTCGCGACGAAGGGCGACTGGGGCAGGAATTGCGAAATGACTTCGCGGCCGCTCTGCGTTCCAGTTGTCATGTGCCCATGCTTTCGCATCGACGAGCTGCCGCAAATACCTCGCAGGTCATTGACACCGGCGGGGCGGGCTGGTTCCATATAGGGCAATGACCATAAAGATGGTCAATCCGACCAAGTTTATAAAGAATCCGACGAGGTGCCTATGACCAGCGTTGTGAAGGCGGCCCCCGCCGCCGGCCAATACGAGCTGAGCCATCTGCGCTCGCTCGAGGCCGAGGCGATCCACATCATCCGAGAGGTGGCCGCGGAGTTCGAGCGCCCGGTGCTGTTGTTCTCGGGCGGCAAGGACTCCATCGTCATGCTGCACCTGGCGCTCAAGGCGTTTAAGCCGGGGCGGCTGCCCTTCCCGGTGATGCACGTCGACACCGGCCACAACTTCGACGAGGTGATCGCCGCCCGCGACGAACTGGTCGCCGAGTCCGGGGTGCGGCTGGTGGTGGCGTCGGTGCAGGAGGACATCGACGCCGGACGGGTCGTCGAGACGATCCCGTCGCGTAACCCGATCCAGACCGTGACGCTGCTGCGCGCCATCCGGGAGAACAAGTTCGACGCCGCGTTCGGCGGGGCGCGCCGCGACGAGGAGAAGGCGCGCGCCAAGGAGCGCGTGTTCAGCTTCCGCGACGAGTTCGGGCAGTGGGACCCCAAGGCCCAGCGGCCCGAGCTGTGGAACCTCTACAACGGCCGGCACCACAAGGGCGAGCACATCCGCGTCTTCCCGCTGTCCAACTGGACCGAGTTCGACATCTGGTCCTACATCGGCGCCGAGAAGGTCAAGCTGCCGTCGATCTATTTCGCCCACCGGCGCAAGGTGTTTCGGCGCGACGACATGTTGCTGGCGGTGGACCGGCACATGCAGCCGCGAGCGGACGAGCCGGTGTTCGAGGCCACGGTGCGCTTCCGCACGGTCGGCGACGTCACGTGCACCGGGTGTGTGGAGTCCGAGGCCGGCACGGTGGCCGAGGTGATCGCCGAGACGGCGGTGTCGCGGCTGACCGAGCGCGGGGCCACCCGCGCCGACGACCGGATCTCGGAGGCCGGAATGGAAGACCGCAAGCGGCAGGGGTACTTCTGATGACAACCCTCTTGAGGCTCGCCACCGCCGGTTCCGTCGACGACGGCAAGTCCACCCTGATCGGGCGCCTGCTCTACGACTCCAAGGCCGTGATGGAAGACCAATGGGCGTCCGTGGAGAGGGCGTCCGAGGAGCGCGGCCACGACTACACCGACCTGGCGCTGGTGACCGACGGCCTGCGGGCCGAGCGCGAGCAGGGCATCACCATCGACGTCGCCTACCGCTACTTCGCCACGCCCAAGCGGAAATTCATCATTGCCGACACCCCGGGACACATCCAGTACACCCGCAACATGGTGACCGGTGCATCGACCGCGCAGCTGGTGATCGTGCTCGTCGACGCCCGCCACGGCCTGCTGGAGCAGTCCCGCCGACACGCCTTCCTGGCGTCGCTGCTCGGCATCCAGCACATCGTGCTGGCGGTCAACAAGATGGACCTGATCGATTGGGACAAAGAGCGATTCGAGTGGATCCGCGACGAGTTCCACGCCTTCGCTGCGCGGCTGGACGTGCAGGACGTGGCCACCATCCCGATCTCCGCGCTCAACGGCGACAACGTGGTGACCAAGGGGGACAACTCGCCGTGGTACGAGGGCCCGGCGCTGCTGTCGCACCTCGAGGAGGTCTACATCGCCGGTGACCGCAACCTGGTCGACGTGCGCTTCCCGGTGCAATACGTCATCCGGCCGCAGACCCACGAGCATCGAGACCACCGCAGCTACGCGGGCACCGTGGCCAGCGGGGTGATGCGCCCCGGCGACGAGGTGGTCGTCCTGCCGATCGGCAAGACCACCCGCATCACCGCGATCGAGGGCCCCTCTGGCCCTGTGCAAGAAGCGTTTCCGCCGATGGCCGTCTCGGTGAGCCTGGCCGACGACATCGACATCTCGCGCGGCGACATGATCGCCCGCACCCACAACCAGCCCAGGGTCACGCAGGATTTCGACGCGACAGTGTGCTGGATGGCCGACAATTCGGCGCTGGAGCCGGGCCGCGACTACCTCATCAAGCACACCACCCGGACCACCCGCGCGCGGGTGACCGCGCTGGACTACCGGCTCGACGTCAACACCCTGCACCGCGACAAGGCCGCAACGGCGTTGCAGCTCAACGAACTTGGCCGCATCTCGCTGCGCACCCAGGTTCCGCTGCTGCTCGACGAGTACACCCGCAACTCCAGCACCGGCTCGTTCATCCTCATCGACCCGAACACCAACGGCACCGTGGCGGCGGGCATGGTGCTGCGCGACGTGTCGGCGCAGACCGCGAGCCCGAACACCGTGCGGCACAAGTCGCTCGTCGGCGCCGGCGCACGCACCCGTGGCAAGACCGTGTGGTTCACCGGCCTGTCGGGCTCCGGCAAGTCGTCGGTGGCGATGCTGGTCGAGCGCACCCTGCTCGAAAGCGGCGTTGCCGCTTACGTTCTCGACGGCGACAACCTGCGCCACGGCCTGAACGCGGACCTGGGCTTCTCGATGGCCGACCGCGCCGAGAACCTGCGCCGGCTGGCGCATGTGGCGGCGCTGCTGGCCGAAAGCGGCCAGGTCGTGCTGGTGCCGGCGATCAGCCCGCTGGCCGAGCACCGCGAATTGGCGCGCAGGGTCCATGCCGAGGCCGGCCTCGACTTTTTCGAGGTGTTCTGCGACACGCCACTCGGCGAGTGCGAGAAGCGGGATCCCAAGGGGCTGTACGCGAAAGTGCGCGCCGGCGAGATCGAGAACTTCACCGGCATCGACAGCCCGTATCAGGAGCCGGAGAATCCGGACCTGCGGCTGACGCCGGATCGCGGCGTCGAGGAGCACGCGCAGGCGGTCGTCGACCTGTTGGAGTCGCGCCCGTAGCTAGCCGACAGGCCAGTGGCACAATCCTCACCATGCGGATGTCGGCCAAGGCGGAGTACGCGGTGCGCGCGATGGTCCAACTCGCCACGGTCGACGGCGGCACGCTGGTGACGACCGACGAGCTGGCCCAGGCGCAGGGCATCCCGCCGCAGTTTCTCGTCGACATCCTCACGAACCTGCGGACCGATCGCTTGGTGCGAAGCCATCGCGGCCGCGAGGGCGGCTACGAATTGGCCCGCCCGGGAAACGAGATCAGCATCGCCGACGTGCTGCGCTGCATCGACGGTCCGCTGGCCAGCGTCCGCGACATCGGCCTCGGCGATTTGCCCTATTCCGGGCCCACCGCGCCGCTGGCCGACGTGTGGCGGGCGCTGCGCGCCAGCATGCGCTCGGTGCTGGAATGCACCACCGTCGCCGACGTCGCTGCCGGCGCCCTGCCCAAGCACGTCGCGCAACTCGCCGACGATTACAAGGACCAGGAACACGTGCGGCACGGCTCGCCGCGCAGCGGCGATTAGCGTCACGCGATCCAACGAATCCCTGACTCTCGGTGGGGTTAACCGCGCAGCCGCGCGGGAAACCCGATTTGAGGATGGTGTGAACAATGACCGAACAAAAACTGATCGAACATTGGCTCGAGGGCTGCGCGTTGCAGCGGATTATGTTCCGGGATGGTTTGGTGCTGGATTTCGATGATGACAACGAGCTGGTCATCTCGGTGCCGATGCGGTTAACCCTGCCGGCCATCGCCACCGCCCCCGCGGAGGTGGTCGCGATCGACCCGAATGACCCGGCCACCCAGGAACGTCCACTCTTCGATTTCTCCGGGCAAAAGTGCACGGGTTTGGCCTGGACTGACAGCGGAGATCTGCATCTCGAGTTCGCCGACGGTCACCAGATCGACGTGCCTCCGGCCGATGAGGCCACCGCGTGGGAGCTGTACGGCAAGTACCACGGATATGCGGCCTGCCTATCGCACGGCAAGGTGCGGGTGGTGCGGCACGACGTGGACGATTAGCGACGAATAGCGACGATTAGCCGCCCGAGCCGTAGGGGCGCGTGAGGATCTCCATGGCATGTCCGGAGGGATCGAGGAAATAGACGCCGCGTCCGCCGTCTCGGGTGTTGATCTCGCCGGGTCGATTGGCCCCCGGGTCCGCCCAGTGCTCCAGGCCGCGCGATTTGATCTTGCCGTAGATCTCGTCGAACTCCTCCTCCGAAACCAGAAACGCGTAGTGCTGGCGGCGGATCTCCTCGCCCTCGGCGACGTCGGAGTAATCGAGACTCGCGCCATGGTCGAGCGCGACAACCATGAAGTGGCCGAACGGCTTCGGCTCCGGTAGGCCGAACAGCTCGGCGAGGAATTCCGCGGACTCCCGCTTGTCGCGCGACGCGACGATGGTGTGGTTGAAACTGATGCTCATAGTTCCTCTTTACCCTCCCCGCTACTTCGGCGCCGTCAGCTCCAGCGCGATGTTGTCCGGGTCGCGAAACTCCAGAATGTACGAAGGGCCAATGTCTTTGACGGGCTCGTGCGCGACACCGACCTCGTCGAGATGCGCGGCCGCGGCGTCCAATTCGGCCTTGCTACCGAGCCGGAACGCGATGTGGTCGAGACCGCAGCGATCCTCGTGGAAGCGGTCCCTGGCCACCGGCCGCAGCCCGAGCAGCGAGCCGCCCAGGTCGTAAATGACGCCGCCGAACAGGAAGCCGAACTGGTTGCGGGTGGCCTCGTCGGCGTTCTCGGGAACCTCCAGCAACACCGGCCAACGGAAGACGCTCTCGTAGAACCGCCGCGACCGCTCGATGTCCGTGACGGTCAGCCGAACATGCGCTATGGACGTGCTGGTGAAGCCCACCCGGCCCATGCTGCCAGAATCGCCTCTGTGCGGATAGCGATGACCATGCCCGTCATGGAGCCAGACCTGGACGCGACGGTGCTGAAAGCCTGGGCGCGCGCCATCGACGAGGGCCCGTTCTCGTCGCTGTGCTGGGGCGAGCGCATCGCGTTCGAGAACCCGGACAACCTGACGCTGCTCGGCGCGCTGGCCGCCTGGACCGACCGGGTGCGGCTGGTGACGACGGTGATCGTGCCGCAACTGCACGACCCGGTCATGCTGGCGAAGGGCTTGGCCACCGGCGACGTGCTGAGCGGCGGCCGGCTGACGGTGGGCGTCGGCGTCGGCGGCCGGCACGAGGACTATCACGCCGTGGGCGCCGACCCGGCGACGCAGACGATGCGCGGCATGGCCGAACGCGTGGCGGTGATGAAGCGGGTGTGGGCCGGCGAAAAGATCACCGAATCCGTGCTGCCGGTCGGCCCGGCCCCGGTTCAGCCCGGCGGCCCGCCGCTGTTCGTCGGCACCATGGGTCCCAAGACCGTCCGCAGCGCCGCGGCCTGGGCCGACGGGCTGGCCGGCACCACGCTGGACCTCGACGTCGCCAAGCAGAACGAGCTGTTCGACGTGGCGCGGCAGGCGTGGAGCAGCGTCGGCCGGCCCGAACCGCACCTGGTGACGTCGTTCTGGTTCGCGTTCGGCCCACCCGAGCAGGCCCGCGCCCAGGTGCGCCGCCACCTGCTGCGCTACATGAACTGGATTCCGGCCGAATACGTCGACGCGATGGCGCCCATGACCGGCTGGGCCGGCGGCGAGGACGAGCTGCTGGCGGTGCTGCGGAAGTTCGAGGGAATCGGCACCGACGAGGTGCAGCTCATCCCGACGAGTACGGACCTCGACCAGCTGCGGCGCGCCGCCGACGTGGCGGGGCGGCTTTAGGCCTGTGGTGGCGGACGCGCCGGCTCAGCGCAGCAGTGTCCAAGGCGCCCGCGGCCCAATCGTCATGGACTGCCACCGTGCGAAGATTCGGGCCTCCGACTCGACTCTGCGAATAATGCGGCCTGCTGCGTCCACGTCGATTTGATAGATCTTATTTCCCGTCTTTTGGAAATAAGATTGGGCTAGTCCCTCGCCGCGGGCGAAAGCATGGTACTCCGATCCCCAAAGGTCTCTCACAGTTTGTACGTCAAGCTTCAAGCGATTGCTAATAAATCTGTTGGTGTTCTCCTCATAACGTTGAGCGGTTTCGCCGAATTGTCGAGCCCGGTCAAGTGGGAGATCGTAGAGTCTCGGCACAAGGGCGCCGTCGGCGAGGGGCCTTATGAAGGTGACCCAGGCTTTTCCGTCGGTGGTATAGACCGCCGTTCCGTCACTGGCGAGGAACTTCACGCCATTGTTTAGTATTTTAACAGCCCTCTGTGCGTTTGCTGCAGCCCTCTGTTCTGCTTCTGCAATTCTTGCTTGTATTGCTTTTTGCTCCCACGGGAATAGCCTCGACTGCGGTCGCGGGATGTTTATCCGGTCGAGTAAGCCTGGGGCTTTCGGGGTTAAGTCGTCTAATTTTTTCGCGGCCTCGCCGATGGCTTCTGGGACGATCTTTTTGGCGGCTTCGGTTATCAATTTACCTAGGGCGCGGAGCGGGTCGCCTTTGGCTGCCGGAGTCGCCATCGCAGCCGCGTTGGCGGCCTCGGTGGCTTTATACGCTTCGGCAGCGCCGGTCAAAGCCCGCACCAACTGGGCATGAAACTCGCGGGCTCGCGCGCCGAGTGCCTGAAACTCATGGCTGTAAGCCGAAAACTGCGCCGCTATCGCCGCTGACACCTCGTCAGCGGCGGCCGGTGCTATTGCGGTGGTCGACGCCGCCGCAGCCGTCTGGGCCTCGCTGATCGTCGACCCGAGGCCGGCCAGATCCGAAGCCGCCGCCTCGACAATTCCCGGTGCAACGAGCATGCCAAAACCCCTCTGTAAAGCCGAAAGTCAATGCGTTGAGTGGTCGCGTGCCCGAGTTGCGACCGACGAATAGTACATACCCTGAGTTACGACTGGTGGCCAATCTGGAGGCGCCGAATTCGTGTTGGCCTCCTCGGGCACGGTCGCTATGCCGGGCGGCGCTCCTCGTCGATTTCGGGTTCCTGCGGCGGCTGCCCCTTGCGCAGCGTCGCGAGCAACTCGCGGTACGGGCCGACGAGGTACACGGTGTCGCCCCCACGAAGCCAGGCGTCACGTCGCGGGTGCAGTTCGACGGGTTCGTCCTGCCGGGTGATCGCGATGACCCTGGTCTGGGTGGACAGCTCGAACATCTTCAGCCCGTCGAGTTCGCTGCCGGCAGCCACGTGCATCCCCCCGACCATGAAGGAGCGCTGCCCCACCCAGAACGTTCCCAGGACCTGCAGACCCATCGCGGCGCCGATGAACCACGGCACGGCCAATTCGACCGTCGAGCGAACGTTTTCGAAGCCGAACCGGTGAGCCACGGCCTCGCCGAGCGCACGGTCGAAGATGCGCAGCACGATCGGGACGTCGGTCCGGACCACCTCGGGCATCACCCGCGGCCCCAGCATTTCGCGCAGCACGATCCCGGTCTCGATGTTGGTCATGTCGTCCTGGGTCAGGATTGCGACCGCGCGGGCCCGGTCGACGCGCGCCGAGGCCAGCGTCTGGCGCAGCGTCGCGTCCCCGAAGATCACCGGCACGTCGAGGTCGTCCGCCGCCGACAGGAATCGGTTGTTCTCGTCCCGCTCGATGACGGCGACCTCGTATCCGGCGGCGGTCAGATCCGCCACGACGCGGCTGCCGAACGAACCCAGCCCGACGACGATGACGTGATTGCGCAGGTGGCGCGCCCGCCGGCGCCCGGCCGAGTGGGCGAAGCGGCGCGATAACAGCAGGTCCGCCATGAACGCGACGAGTAACGCGGTGGTTGTCACGCCGGCAAGCATCAGCATGATGCTGAATAGGCGCAGCCAGGTGGGCTGCTGGAGGAAGCTGAAGTCGCCGTAACCGACGGTCGCGATCGTCTCGGTGCTGAAATACAACGCGTCGAGCCACGTCATTTTCGCGTGCGGCTGGTAGCTGAAGCGCAGCACGACGGTTGATCCGATCAGCAGGAGCGCCACGGCAAACAGGGCGCGCGGCAGCATCGGGTTGACGTCGTCACGCAGGCCTCGCGCGACGTCGAGCAGTCGGCGCAGCCAGGCCCGGCGCGAGGGCCGCGCGATCGGTTTCGGGACCTGGATGCCGCGGGCGGCCAACTCGTCGGCGGTGCCGATCATTGCCGTCCAGTCGCCGGCGTGCACCGGCAGATCCCGTCCCGGACACGGCTCCACCGCGCCCGGGGTGGCGCAGTTCTCGCTGTGAATCACTGCGACCGGCGCCAAGTCGCCGTAGATCTCGCGCAGCGTCGCGTCGCGCGGCGCCTCCGCACCCGAGACGACGAATTCGATGCCCGCCGCCTCGAACGGGTGCGCGGTATGTGCCAGACACGCCTCGACGACCGACGGCGCCGCGAGGTCCGCGACGTCCAGGATCGCGCCCGGGCGCTTGTCGGCGGCCATCGCCGTCCGCAGCACGTCATTGGCCAGCCGCGCCACCACCCGCACGTCGGGGTTGGCTTTCCTTGCCAGCAGGGCGATTTCGAGGTTCGTCGCGTCGTTGTCCCCGGCGCAGATCACGGCGCGGGCGCGGGCGATCCCGGCGGTGGCAAGCTCGGTCGGGCTGGTGAGCTTGACGATGTGCACGCCGGCGTTGTTGAGCTCCTCGACGATCGTCGTCGCCAGCGCGTCCTCGCCGCTGACGATGATGTGGCTACGCATGCCGGAGCGGCGGATCTCCCTATCGTCAGGGGTCATCGGAGCATTATCGCCGTCGCGGCGGCATCGCACGAGCCCACTGCCATACTCGGGCCATGCCCACGGCGCGGCGCGGCCACAGCAGCATCGACATCGCCGCACCGCCCGAGGTCGTCTACGACCTGATTGCCGACGTGACGCGGATGGGCGAGTGGAGCCCGGAGTGCTACCGCTGCGAGTGGCTGGACGGCGCGACCGCGGCCGCCCCGGGCATCCGGTTCCGCGGGCACAACCGGCTCGGACGCCTGCGGTGGGCCCGGACGGCCGTGATCGAGAGCGCCGAGCGGGGCCACGAATTCGGCTTCGCCACCGTCAACGACGCCGCCGGTCGCGAGGAAACCCGTTGGCGCTACACGTTGCAGCCTTCGGCGTCCGGCACGCTGCTCACCGAGTCGTTCGAATTCCTGTGGTGCTCGGTTGCCAACAGGCTTGCCGAGGCCCTGGTCCCGCGGGGACGTCAGGTCAACCGCGGCATCGAGGAGACGCTGCGGCGCATCAAGCGCGCCGCCGAGGCGCTACAGGACTTTGAAGTCCGAGGGTGACCAGAACGCCCGCATCGACGTGATCCTCGCGTCCTCGTCGAACGACATCGTCGAGATGGGGGAGAGCCGGCTGCGGCTGTCGCCGCCGTCGAGCGTGAGGTTCCACAAGAACGCGGCCTCGCTGCCCCCGACCCGGATCTCGAGGAGTTCGGTGTCCTTCTTGGCGTCCTGGAATCCGGCATAGAACTCGCGGATCGCGTCGTGGCCGCGGCGGATGTCCGCGCCGATCGGGTCCTCGAGGGTCGCATCGGCGGCGTAGAGCGCGACGATGTCGTCGGTCTTGGCGGCGGCGACGAGCGCGAGGTAGTTCTTGACGGTCTCGGTGATGGCTTCGGGGGATGGCATGGCCTGGGACGCTACCGCACCGGTGATACTGGGCGACGTGCCCTTCATCGAATGCGTCGCGTCGCGCGAGATCTATCGGAACCGATGGCTGGTGGTGCGTGAGGACCAGATCCGCCGCCCCGACGGCAGCCCCGGCATCTACTCCGTGATCGACAAGCCGACCTACGCGCTGGTGATGCCGTACGACGGGAACCGTTTCCGGCTGGTCGAGCAGTACCGCTATCCACTCGGCGCGCGGCGCTGGGAGTTCCCGCAGGGCAGCGCCCCCGATCACGCGGAGGCCGACCCGCACGAGCTGGCCGAGCGCGAGCTGCGCGAGGAGACCGGGCTGCGCGCGACGTCGATCGAGGCGCTGGGCCTACTGGACGTCGCCGCCGGGATGACGAGCCAGCGCGGGTGGGTGTTCCTGGCCACCGGCATCGTCGAGGGCGAAGCGGACCGCGAGCACGAGGAACAGGACATGCACAGCGAGTGGTTCTCGCGCGCCGACGTCGAGGAGATGATGCGCACGGGGGTGATCGTCGACGCGCAGTCGATCGCCGCCTACGGACTGTTCCTGTTGCGCGAGCGATGAGTTCCGGGTCGCGCACCGGTCAGTACCGGTATGACGATCACAAAGCGCAATCTCGACGGGTACGGCGCACCGCCGATTGACTGGGACCGCGTCCAGGCGACGCTGGACGGGCAGCTGTCGCAGGCGCCGGGCACCGGCGGCCCGCAACGCCACACCGTCTGGCTGACCACGATCAATCCCGACGGCAGCCCGCACGTGATGCCGGTCGGAGTGGTCCGGTGGGGCGGCAGTTGGTACTTCACCTCCGGGCCCGCAGCCCGCAAGACCCGAAACATGGAGCGCGATCCCCGATGCGTGGTCAGCGTCGCCACCGATCCGTTCGACCTCGTCGTCGAGGGCGCCGCCGAGCGCGTCACCGATGGCGGCGAATTAGCCTCCGTGGCAGCCGTTTACGCCGACGACGGATGGCCCGCCGAGGTCGCGGGCGACGCGCTCACGGCGCCGTTCAGCGCGCCGTCGGCCGGCCCGGCGCCCTGGTATCTCTACCGAGTCAAGGCGTCGACGGTGTTCGCGCTCGGCACGTCGGAACCGTTCGGCGCCACCAAGTTTCAGCTGGGCTGAGCGGGCAGGCCGGCAGCGGCCCGGATCTCCCGGCGCGCCGCGGCGCGGTCGGCGTCGGGAAATATGTAGTGGCTCAACGCGGTCCGCGCGATGGCGCCGGCAAGTGCGCGCGGGTCCAGCGCCGTGGCGAACGCGCCCTCGCGGGCGCAGCGCCGCAAGACCGCCACCAGCCCGTCGGCGAGCATGGGCAGCGCCTGGGCCATCTGATCGTGGGCGAAGGAAGGCTCCAGGTCGAGCAGGCGTCCGGGCGGTTGGGCCTCCACGAAGGTCGCGACGACGTCGACCGCCGCCTCCAGCCGGGCCACGCCGGCCGCCCCGGACGTCGCGTCGTCCATCGCGGCGGCGAAGCGGCGGCGCTCCCGCTTGCCCAGCGCATCGATGAGCTCTTCCTTGGACGCGAAATAGCGATAGATGGTGGGCCGCGAAACGCCGGCCAGCGTCGCCACATCCGAGAGCGACATCTTCCGGGCGCCCGCCCGGAAGACCAACCGCTGGGCCGCGTCGAGGATCCGATCGGACAGATCGACGACGGCGACCCCTACAGCTTGCCGAGCTCGCGCAGCCATGAGATCAGCAGCCTAAGGCCGTCATCGAAGGACATCGGCGCATAACCGAGCCGCCGGGTGGTCAGGTTGTCGGTCGCCCTGGGCTTGCGCTCGCTCTTGGCCGCGGCCTCTGCGATGGCCATCAGGGTGGGCCCGAATTCCGCGGTCAACGCCTCGGGGTCGCTGCGGTAGTCGAGATCCTCGACGCGGTGGTCGATTCCGGCAATCTCGCAGGCGCGGTTGATGCCACCTGCGGTGCTGAAGGTGTCCTCGGGGCGGCCGACCAGCAGGTAGCGCTCCCCGGCCACGCCCTTGTCCAGCGCGGCGATCGACCCCTTCGCGACGTCCGCCCCCGCCACCCAGGTCACGGGAAAAGCCAAGTAGCGCTTGATCTTTCCGCGCATGCCGGCCAACAGCACCCGGTTGAAGCTGGTGCGGTGCAGGGCGCGCGCGACGACCAGGCCGGGACCGAAGATCGCGCCCGGGTGGCACGTCAGCACGTCGTCGCCCGCGGCGGCGCGCCGGTGCGCCTCGAGGAAGGCCGCGAGCTTGGTGACGGTGTAGGGGTCGCCCGGCGGGTTGCGCAGTACGGGCGCCTCCTCGAAGTCGACGCCGGTGCTCAGGTCGAGGAACGTGGCGGTGCTCAGCGCGACCACCCGGCGCATGCCGTGGGCCTTGGCCGCGTCCAGGACATTCGTGGTGCCGACGGTGTTGACGGCCTTGAAGTCGTCGAGGTCCTGGCTCGCGCCGCCCAGCAGCGCGGCGCAGTGAATGGCCGCTTCGGCGCCCTTCGCCGCGGCCAGCACGTCGTCGGCGTCGGTGATGTCGCCCTTGACCAGTTCGACGCCGATCGCGGCCAGCGCCGCGGCGTCGTCGGGCTCGCGCACCAGCGCGCGAACGTGGTCGCCGCGCTCGATCAGCTGCTGGGCGACGTTGCCGCCGGTCTGCCCGGTCGCGCCGGTGACGAAGATCGTGCTGGCCATGGCGACCCTCCCGTGCTTTTACATATCGAACATATTCAGTTCAGACCGTAAACCTTGACGTGCGGATATTCTATAGTCAGCGTCATGACACTCGATCCCTCCAGCGTTCTTCTGACCGACCGCGTCGCGGTCGTCACCGGCGGCGGCGCGGGCATCGGCCGCGGCATCGCCGCGGGGCTGAAGGCCTTCGGTGCGCGCGTCGCGATCTGGGAACGCCACCCCGACTCGTGCGCCTCCGCCGCCGAGGAGATCGGCGCGCTGGGTCTCACCGTCGACGTGCGGGACAGCGCCGCGGTGGACGCCGCGCTGGCGCAGACGTCCGCCGAGCTCGGCACGGTGTCGATCCTGGTCAACAACGCCGGCGGGGTTTTCTGGTCGGGGATCCTCGACACCAGCGAGAACGGGTGGGACACGCTGTACAAGTCAAACCTGCGCCACGTGTACCTGTGCACCCAGCGGGTGGCGCGCGTCCTCGTCGAACAGAAACTGCCCGGCAGCATCATCAGCGTCACCTCGATCGAGGGCGTGCGCGCCGCACCCGGTTACGCCACCTACGCGGCGGCCAAGGCCGGCGTCATCAACTACACCAAGACCGCCGCGCTCGAGCTCGCCCCGCACGGCATCCGGGTCAACGCGTTGGCGCCCGACATCACCCTGACCGAAGGCATCAGGGCGATCGCGCCGCCCGGCTCCGAGCAGCGCTTCGGCCTCACCGTCCCGATGGGCCGGGCCGGCCATGTCGACGAGATGGCGGGCGCGGCAGTCTTTCTCGCCTCCGAGATGTCCAGCTACATCACCGGCCAAACGATCCACGTCGACGGCGGCACGCACGCCGCCAGCGGCTGGTATCACCATCCGGAGACCGGCGCGTACGCGCTCGGTCCGACGAGCGGCTGAGCATGGCGCGGACGCTTAGGCGCCAATCGGGCGCTTCTGACAGCGAGATCGACGTTAGCGTGGAGGCCACTCGCACTTTTTCGCGCCAGCGTCGATCTCGGCGAGAACCGAACTCACGGCTGGCGACACTAATCGCCGGTGTCGAGGCCGACATGAGCGGACGTCCCGCCGTCGATCGCGATCATCTGCCCGGTGATGTAGCGCGACGCGTCCGAAGCCAGGAAGACGACGAGATCGGCGACGTCTTGCGGCTCCCCGAGGTACGGCGTCAGCGTCGCGCGGCCGAGGCGGTCGATGATCTCCTCGGACAGGTGCGCGCGAACGGCGTCGGTGAGGATCAACCCGGGCACGATCGTGTTCGCGCGCACGCCGGCCTTCCCCTCGCTGGTCGCGACGTACATCGTCAGGGTGTGCACCCCGGCCTTCGACACGCCGTAGGCCAGGCGGGTGCGGTCGCCCTTGAGCGCGGCCCCCGACGACATGTTGACGATGGAACCCCCACCGCCTCTTCGCATTTCGGGGACGGCGTACTTGCACATCAGCAGCTGACTGCCGAGGTTGACCTCCAGGGATCGCTGCCACACGTCCAGCGACGTCTCGGTGACCGTGGTGTCCCGCGACAGGAAGTCGCTGGCGGTCAGCGCCGCGTTGTTGTGCAGGACGTCGACGCGGCCGAACTCCGCCACCGTCGACTCCACCACGTCGCGCGCCGTCGCCTCTCGCGCGAGGTCGCCGCCGAGCGCGATCGCCCGCGCGCCCGTTCGCCGGATCTCGTCGGCAACACCGGCGGCCTTCGCCTCGTCGACATCGACGACGGCGACGGCGGCGCCCTCCCGGGCCAATTCGCGCGCCGTCGCCGCACCGATTCCGCCCGCCCCGCCCGTGACTATCGCGACCTTTTCGGCAAGTCTGCTCATCGAGATCTCCCAATCGTCGGGGCTTTTCGGCCACGCACAAGAAAGTTAGCCTGATTTATGCCGCGTATTGCGCCAATCCCAATGGAAGAGCTGAGCTCGCACTCCCGCGAGATCGTGGAGGCCGGCGTCGCCGCCGGGCTCTACGCGACCCCGGTGCCCCTGCAGATATTCGCGTATCGCAGCGCACAGCTCGAACAGATCGACATGGCCAGGCACCAGCTGGGTGCCGGCACCCTGCTCGGCGGCCGGATCCTCGAGTTGCTGCGCATCCGCAGCGCCCAACTCGGCGAATGCGAACCGTGTAGCCAGTCGCGCAAGCACGACTCGATCACCGACGAGGACGTCGCCTGCCTGCTCGCCCCGGGCCACGGCGACCTCACCCCGCAGGAACGGATGGCCGTCGAGTTCCTCGACCTGCTGTCGGCCGACCACCACGCCATGGACGACGAGTTCTACAAGCGGCTGGGGGAGCACTTCACCGCCGCGCAGATCATCGAGCTGGGGTTCACCTGCGCCGGGGTGATGGGGGTGCACCGCTTCATCCACACCCTCGACGTCTACGGCGACTCGCCGCCCGTCATCGAGTACACCCGGGATCAGGTCGACGCCACCAAGCCGGCGTGACTACGTGAGCGGGTAGGGCCCCAAGCGGCCCCACGCGACGAAGACGGCGAGCGCCAGCAGCACCGCGTTCATCGCGACGAAGGGTGTCTCCTTGCGCCGGGCGTGCACCACGGCCGCGCCGATCATCACCGCGGCGAGCCCAATCGCGGCCAGCGGCACCAGGATTGGCGCGATGTGCACCAGGGCCGGAACGATCAGCCCGATCGCGCCGAGGATCTCGGCGACGCCGATGAGCCGGATCGTCGTCGGGCTGTAGTCCTCCGCCCACCCGAAGCCCGAGCCCACCAATTGATCCTTGGTGCGAACGAGTTTCAACAGCCCGCTCCCGACGAATGTGACCGCCAGAACGATCGCGACGATCCACAGCGCCATGTTCATCTCGCGATCATTCAATCCCGAGCCGTCCGCCGCAAGGGTGCCGGAGAACGAGCTATGCGCCGTCGTGGCCATCGCGCAGGGATTGGATCATGCGCTGCAGGATCCGGAACGCGTGGGACTGCTCGGCCTCGGTCATGCCGGTCAGCATTCGAAGCTCGACGGATCGGACGGCCACGGTTGCCTTCTCCAGGCTCCGTCGGCCGCGAGCGGTGAGCCGCGTGGGAAGAACCTTGCCGACGGGTGCCTCGGCGGGCCTGGTCACGTAGCCGTCTCGTTCCAGACCCTGGAGCACGACATTCATCGACTGCCGTGTCACGAACGCGCCCCGGGCGAGTTCGGAGTTCGACAGGCCCGGGCGTTGAGCCAGCAGCTCCAGGCAGGAGTACTGCGTGACGCTCAGACCGAGTGGGCGCAACACCTCCTCCATGGCTGCGCGGAGGACGCTCGACGCTTCTTTCAGCAGGTAGCCCAGTGACGTCTCCAGGTCGACCCCGGCGTCATCTTGACTCATGTCAGTATTCTGACATACATTGCGCTATGTCAGAAAACTGACACGAAGAGAAGGAGCACCATCATGCCCGTCACCGGTCCCGATTTCATTTCCCTGCAGGCGCGCGACCTCGACGCTTCCCAGGCGTTCTACGAGCAGTACCTTGGCCTGGTCCGCTCGCAGGCCGGGCCTCCGCACGCCGTCGTCTTCGAGACGAAGCCGATCGCGTTCGCACTGCGCGACGTCGTGCCGGGCACCGATCTCGGATCCGTTGCGCAGCCCGGCATCGGCGCCGCGATCTGGCTCCATGCCACGGACGTTCAGGCCATCCACGACGCTCTCGTCGCCGACGGTCACACCATCGTCTCCGCACCGATTGACGGCCCCTTCGGTCGGACGTTCACCTTCGCCGACCCCGACGGCTACCAGGTCACTCTCCACGACCGCGGCTGATTTGCCACTGGAACCGCGAATACCGTTGCGCGAGAATGACGCCATGTCCGACCGGTCGTTCGACGCCACCAATCCGTTTCATCGAATGATGCGCACCTTCGCCGCCACGAAGGTGGGGGCGGCGTTGATGCGCCCGGCGGCGCACCACCTGGACCGACTCGTCACCAAGGTCACCGGTGGCCGAAGCAGCTTCGCCGAGATCGCGACCGGGGTTCCCGCGGTCATTCTCACCACCACCGGCGCCAAGTCGGGTCGGCCCCGCACCGTCGCGTTGTACGGAATCCCGCACCCCGATGGCGTGGGCCTCATCGCGTCCAACTGGGGCGGCGAGAAGCACCCGGCCTGGTACTACAACCTCAAGGCCAACCCGAAAGCCACGGTGTCGATCGGGCGCGACACCTGGCAGGCCACCGCCCGGCTCGCCACTCCGGCCGAGCGCGACGAGATCTGGGCGAAAGGGGTCAAGATGTACCCCGGCTGGCGCAAGTACGAGGTGCGCGCCGGCGACCGCCACATCGAGGCGTTCGTTCTCAGCCGCGATTGAACCGCCGCGCCGTCATGCCGCCGCGATCGTCGACATCAGGGGTCGAAGCGTCGTGAACAGCGGTTGCCGATCGCGAAGATAGAAGTGCCCGCCCCGCAGCATCTGCACGGAGAAACCTGACGTTGTGCGCGAACGCCATTCGCGCAAGTCGGATTCGCTCACGAGCGGGTCTTCATTGCCGCCGAAGACATGAATCGGGCAAGACAGTTCCGCTGTGTCGTCTTCCTCGTCCGTCATGAGCAGCCGCAAGTCGTGTCGGGTGGCAGTGATGGCCCGCTCGTGCAGGGTGGGCCATCGCGTCAGTTGCGAAGGCAGCCCGCCCAAATCGGACAGGAGCGTCGCGAGCTCGTGGTCGTCGAGCAGATCCACGACATGAAGCGGCGGCCGAAGGTGCGGTGGGCCGTACGCCGACAGGAATACCGCCCGTGGCGGCGGAGAAGCCTGCGCCGCGCGCACGCACGCCAACCGGTATGCCAGCAGGGCGCCGAAACTGTGGCCGAAGAACATATGCGGCTCGTCAAGGGTGGATCGCAGCCGATCGTTCACCTCGTCGACGAGCTGCCGCATCGTGGTGAAGCGCTGCCGGTCGGCGACCTCGACGGGAATCACCTCGACGGCCGGACGCAGCGCCTTACGCCAGGCGTTGAACGCCAACCCGCCGCCCCCGGCATGGTGAAAGCAGAACAGTTGCACGGTGCCGACCGCCTTTCGGGCCTAGCTGGCTGCGCTCAGCAGCGTCAGTTCCTCGGCCAGCACCTGGACCATGGACCGGATCTGTTCCTCGGAATGGCAGCTGGTGACAAAGAACCGCAGGCGCGCTTCGTCTTCCGGCACGGCCGGGAACACGATCGGGTCGGCGTTGATGCCGCGCCGTGTCAGCGCGTCCGACAGTCGCAGCGCCTCGCTGGAGCTGCCGACGATGCAGGGGATCATCGGGGCGCTCGCGCTGTCGCCGGTGACGATGTCGGCTTCTCGCGCCAGGCTCAGGAAGAGCGCGGCGTTCTCGCGCATCCGGCGCAGGTGCTCGAGCAGCGCAGGGCGCCCGGTGGCCCTCCGTTTGGCCGCCGCAGGCGCGATCACGTCGAGGCTGTGGGTGGTGTCCATGCTGTCTCCATTTCCGTACCGCTGGACCCGGGTGGGCCGCGCTTACAGGTAGGAGCTTCAGACCGGGCGAACCCGGACAGTTTCTGCGAAACGTTTCCAACCGTCGATTGGGTACAAGGCGCACTTGTGCCCCTGCAAGGACGTGACCGCTACTGCGACGGCCTGGCTCGATGAACGATCGATGCCATGAACACTTCAAAAAACAATACATACGCACTGGTAGCCGCCGCGATGGCGATCGGTCTCGCGGCATCGGCATGCGGGAGCGCTTCTCCCTCGGCCACCAAGACCACCTCGCCGGCGTCGGCGACCCAACTGCAGTCGCTAATACCCGCACCGGCGAGCACTCAGCGCACGGACGGCCCCGAGGCCATTCCGAACGATGGCATCCAGATGCATTTCCTGGTCAACGGGTCGTCGACGGATGTTCTGGACGCTTACAAGACCGCGCTCGAAGGGCAGGGCTGGGCAGTGACCGTTGTCAGTTCGGGCGGCTGGCAGGGCGCCGGCGGCGCCACCTACACCGCGCGCAAGGGCGAGACCTACGGCGTTTTCACGGGCGGAGGCTCCGACGGTGCGACCGACGTCAGAGCCTGCGCATGGCCGTCGCAGCCCTCAAACCCCAACTGTGGTGGCAGCCGCTAATGGGATTAACGGCCGAAGCCGCCGCCTGAAGACGGAGACCCGACGACGGTCGTCGGCGCACCGGGGTCCGGAATTGCCGGCGCGGCGGCGGCGCCGCCAAGACGACCGGCCGCAAAGGCCGCGCCCTCGTCAATCACCGCTACGTTGCTGGGGTACGACATGTGAACACCGAAATTCATCCCGTCGGCGCAGATCGGGTCCCCGGGAGCGCACACCTTGTCGGTCTTGGCCTGATAGAGCGGGCCGATGGCAACCGGCGGCGCGCCGAAGAAGTTCATCGCCTTGTCGTTCGGCAGTGCGAAGAGCACGACCGAGGAGACGTGGTTGGCCACCTCGGGATCCAGCGGTTTGGGTACGGTCGCCGGATCGATCCCGTTCGGCACGGCCGCCGAGGTGACGAAGCCCATCACGGCCGCGCCTTGCGAATAGCCGCCGAGCACCATCTTGGTGTTGGGGCAGTCGTGCGCCATCGAAACGACATGCGCGCCCGCGTCCCTGATGCCGGCCTCGCCCGCGGTCGTCCAGTCATGGGTAGCGGGGTAGTCGACCGCATATTCGCCGAACGATTTTGCGCCGACGCGCGGGCGCAGGGAGTCGACGAACGCCTGTCCGGTCGGACCGAGCCCGGGAGGGTCATCGGTGCCGCGGGCGAACACCACCTGAACGTCCGGACACGGCTCGGCGGAGGCGAAAGGGATTGCAGACGCGAGGACGGACGCGCTAACGCCCGACGCCGCGACTACCGCAGGAGCGAGAAAACGAGGAATCTGGCGCGCGATCATGCCGCGGTGTGCCCACTCGTGCGATTTCTAAACCGCGGCTTTTCAAGGCACTCCGGGCAGGCCGCCAGGTTGCGTCGCGGGGCAGTGACGTCTACCCGCTTCGTCGAGGGGAGCCTCTCGTCTTCTCGGGTACTCGCAATCCGAATTGTGAAAACTCGGTTTGGCGTCTGGCGGAGAGGGGGTATGTCGGGCCGGTAAGCGCGGTGGTGGTCTGTCGGGAAGAAGCCTCGGGCGCTTGCTTGCGGTCGGGGAAGTTCCAAATTGGACACGCCACAGACGTGGGAAATCGTCATGAATGATGCGTCTCTAAGCCGGGATCTGTACGGATTCGCCACCGAGTTACGCCAGCTGGCATACAGCATGCCCGGCGGGCATGAAGATCCACTCGTCCGCCTCAGTGAGCGGATGATTCGTTGCGCCCAGGAAGAGTCAGCTAAACAACGACCGCCGGCGTAAAGGCCGGGAGCATAAGACCCGAGGAACCGGGGTACTTCTTCTAGCCTGCGGGCATCTGATCGTGCTCGAGGTAGGAAAAGGAGCCGTCCAATGGGCTGGCACCAGGCAAAGCGGGCCAGAGTCGCGGGCGGCGGAAACAACACGTGAACCGCGACGACGACACCCCAAACCTCAATGAAGCAGCAGCCGACAGCACTGCGGATTTCGGCACCGAATTTCTTGGCGAGTTTGATGACCGTTCGAGTGGTACAACCGAAGCGGAAACCGCCGAAGGGTTGCCGAGCGGATCGGCTCTGCTGGTTGTCAGGCGTGGCCCGAACGCTGGTTCTCGGTTCTTGCTCGATCAGCCCATCACCTCGGCGGGACGACATCCCGACAGCGATATCCTCCTCGACGACATCACCGTGAGCCGCCGCCACGCCGAGTTTCGTCTCGGCGAGGACGGCGGCTGGACCGTCGCCGACGTCGGCAGCCTCAACGGCACCTACGTCAACCGTCAGCCGGTGGACTCG
>NZ_LZSE01000117.1 GCF_001665295.1 Mycobacterium sp. 1554424.7
TCCGGCAGCCGCCGGGGCACGGACCAGAGCCGGCGCCGCTGGCTGCCGGGGTCGAGCGGCTCCTTCGGCGGCGGAGGCCCGGGACACGTCTGACGGCGCGCACACCGGCGGCAGGGCGGGCGCGACCCGGCCGCCCGTGCCCCCGCCCGAGCCGGTTTGGGTGTTGATGCCGCCGGTACCGCCAGCACCTCCCATCCCGCCGGTGCCGAACAGCCCGGCGTGGCCGCCGGCCCCGCCCGCGCCGCCGACCGAACTGGTCAGGCTGTTGAGGCCGCTGCCGGCGTTGCCGCCGTTGCCGCCGGCCCCGGCGGCGCCGGTGAGCCAGCCGCCGTTCCCGCCCGCGCCGCCCGCCCCGCCGCTGCCGCCGGCGTGGGTGGCGTCCCCGTTCGCGGCGGCGGCGCCGGTTCCGCCGGCCCCGCCGTTGCCCCACAGCCAGGCGTGGCCGCCCGCCCCGCCGACGCCGCCGCTGGCGCCGGTGGCGGTGGCGGTGGGCGAGCCGCCGTTCCCGCCGTTGCCGCCGCTGCCGATCAACCCGGCGGCTCCGCCGTTACCGCCGTTGAGGCCGGACCCCGCCGGTTCGGAAAAGCCGTTGCCGCCATTGCCATATAGGAGGCCACCGGGCTGACCGTTCGGGCTGGCCGCCGTCCCGTCGGCGCCGTTCCCGATAAGCGGGCGGCCGAACAGCGTCTGGGTCGGCGCGTTGATCGCACCCAGCACGTCCTGCTCGAGGGTCTGCAACGGCGAGGCGTTGGCCGCCTCGGCGGCGGCGTAGGACAGGTCCGCGCTGTTCAAGAGGCTTACGAATTGGTCGTGAAACACCGAGGCCTGCGCGCTGAACGCCTGATACGCCTGGCCATAGCCGCCGAACAGCGCCGAAATTGCCGCCGACACCTCATCGGAGGCGGCCGCCTGGATTTGGGCCGTAGGCGCAAGGGCCGCGGCGTTGGCTGCGCTGATAGCCGATCTGATCCCCGCCAAGTCTGTTGCCGCCGACGCCACGGCGTCCGGTGCTGCGATCACGAAAGACATGTCTGACCTCCCAAGTCGGCCGGGAAAGCTTAGCGCCGCCACGTACCACACGTCGGAATTTCGACCAGGTCAGAGGGATTCCGCAGGGAATATGGGAGATTCAATGACCAACGGTCGTCAATTGGTGCGAGCGTCGCTTAACCGCCGGGCCAGTTCGTCCGTGAACTCGGCGGCCTGCGCCGGGGTGTCCAGCGCGAAGCGTGCGGCGGTGGCGCGATCGCCGTCCTCGTTGTGGCGCACCAGGATTGGGATTCCGTCGTCGCTGATGGCGTCGAACGCGTCCTCGTCGGTGATGTCGTCGCCCAGATAGACCGGTACCAGGGGTCCGGAGTTGCCCAGATGCTCGAGCACCCAACGAAGGGTCTTCCCCTTGTCCCAGTCCATGTCGGGGCGTAGCTCGATGACCTCGCGGCCGGTGGTCACCCGCAGCGCGTCGCGCTGACCCGCCGCGCGCACCGCCGCGGCCACCTCGCCGACGCGGTCGCGCGCGGCGTTGCGGTAATGCACGGCGACCCCGAACCGCTTGTGCTCCACTGCGATTCCGGGAATGGAACCCAGCCGCTCGCGCAGCTCGGCGGCCGCCTGTTCGAGCACCGGGACGGCCGCCGCCGCGTCCTCGTTTTGGTGGTGTGACCCATCGGGCGCGGTCAGCTCGAAACCGTGGCTGCCCGCGTACCAGATGCCCGGCACGCCCAGGCGCTCGGTCACGTCGGCGAGGTCGCGCCCGGACAGCACCGCGACCGGGCATTGCGCGGCCAGGTTCCGCAGCGCCTCGACGGCGCCGGGGACCGGCGTCGCGGCGTCCGGGTCGTTGACGATGTCGGACAGCGTGCCGTCGAAGTCGTAGAACACGGCCGGCCTGCGGTCGGCCAGGGCGCCCAGGGCCTCCCGAGCGTCCGGCAGCTCCGACATCCGGCGGTCCCTGGTGCGCACGGCGATCTGGCCGAGTTCCTCGACGACCGCGTCGCCGTCACCCGCGGGGTCGACACCGATGACCAACGCGAAACCGCGCTCGCGCGCGGCCCGCACGACCGCCGGGTCGCTGGTGACGACGACGCACCGACCCGTTCGCGGCGCCTCACTCAGGTCGCCGGCGTTCGAGAAGACGCCGGTGTCGACGCCGGCGTCCCGCAGCTGTCCCACCAGTGCCTCCGTGGACCCCAACGCGGCGTCGAACAGCACCGAGTCGTGACGGCGCGGGTCGATGGTGACCGGCTCCACGGTGGGCACCGATCAACGATCTCACGCGGACCGAGACCGCCGGGGCCGGGTCAGCGGAGCGAGGACGGGTGCGCTCGCTGCGACTGGGTCCGCAACGCGCGGGCCGTGCGCCGGCGCCGACGGTCCTTGCTGAACAGCAAGACGGAATCTTGGCTCAGCGCCACCAACCGCGCCACACCCAGTTCGATGCCGGCGGCCAGCTGCTTGACGTCGTCGGCGGCGTCGTAGTCGCCGGTGATGCCGAACACCACCTCGTCGCCGTAGCTGAGCACACCGACCCCGGTGCTCAGCCGCACGGCGGTCGGGGGAATCGGCAGGAAGCGCTCCAGCGTCCGGCCCATCAGCCGCAGCTGGTGGCGAGGACCGGGCGCGTTGGTCGCCAGCGTCACGATCGCGCGTCGCGGAAGCCGCGCCAGCAGCTGGATCACGTTGCCGCGCAACATCGTTGGCAGCAAGTTGATCGCCGAATTCACGAGGTCGCCGAAGCCGGGCTCGTCGGGTTGCTTGGCCTTCGATTGGTGCTGCACGGCCCGCAACAGCTGGACGGGATCCTCATGCTCGACGGGCAGATACGGCAGCATCGCCGAGCGCGTCGGCATCGGCACCAGGGTGCGCAGCGAGTCCGCCCGCGGTTGCTCGCCGCGGCCCAGCAGGACGGTCCGGAAGCCCTCGGTGATGGCCGCGAGCGCAACGTCGTTCACGGTCACCCCGAATTTGCGGCACACGCGGTCGACGGCGGAGCGCGGCACCCGCACGGTGCCGTACTTGCGCATGGTGGTGACGGGGCCGACCGACTGCCGCGCGGGCGGCCACATCGCGCCGACGAGGGTGTCCGCCAGCCCCGAGGCGCGCCCCAGGGCGTCGGCCCAGCCGCGCTTTTGATCAGGTGTCGGCGCAACCCCTTTCGGGCCGGCGTGGTTGGCGAACGTGTCCCGGTCGGCGTCGTCGCACAGCCGGGTGAGCAGGTGCGCGGCGGAGTGGCCGTCGGCCAGCCAGTGATGGACCTTCATCAGGATCGCCCACCGATTGCCCCTCAGGCCCTCGATGACCCAGCACTCCCACAGAGGACGGTCCAGGTCGAGGGGACGCTCCAGGGCATGGGCGATGGCCCGGGACAATTCGGCGTCATCACCCGGACGGCGAACCACCACCCGGCGCACGTGATGGGCGAAATCGAGTCCCGGGCAGTCGATCCACTCGAAGGTCTGGGTTTGTAGCAGCTGCGTGCATCGCGGTATCGACGGAAGCCGTTCCGCCAGAAGCTCTTTCAGCAATGCGTCGTCGGGGGCGGCCCCGTCGACGATGGCGACGGCCCCGATCGCCAGGCTCGCATGCTGATCGGGGAAGGCCGTGTCCAGTGTCTTCACCTGCGCCATCTCAGTCCCCGCCGTCGATTTTTTGCATCCGTACCAGTATCCGGTGCGGCGCCCCGTGCGCGGTAGCACCGCAGCGTTAAGACCTTGTTTAGGAGTTGAAGATCCGTTTAACAACCGTTGTCATAAGCCGGGGTTAAATCGAACATACATTCGAGTAGACTCGGCGACGTGGGCTGGTATGGGTTGGTTTAACGGGCCGCCGAGCTGGGCGGAAATGGAGCGGGTGCTCGACGGCAAGCCGCGCCACGCCGGTGCGCCGGCGGACCCCCCGGAGGACGCCCCGCTGTCGCGCAAGCGGGGGACGTACCGGCCGCCCGACGACACCCGGCCGGCCCGCTCGTCGGTCGCATATGCCGAGCTGCACGCGCATTCGGCGTTCAGCTTCCTCGACGGCGCCAGCACCCCCGAGGAGATGGTGGAGGAGGCCGCCCGGCTGGGCCTGCGCGCCCTGGCGCTCACCGACCACGACGGCCTGTACGGGGCGGTGCGGTTCGCCGAGGCGGCCGCCGAACTCGAGCTGAACACCGTGTTCGGCGCCGAACTCTCGCTGGGGCCCGGCGCGCGCACCGAGACGCCGGATCCGCCCGGCCCGCACCTGCTGGTGCTGGCCCGCGGCCCGGAGGGTTACCGACGGCTGTCGCGGCAGCTGGCCGCGGCGCACCTGGCCGGCGGGGAGAAGGGCAAGCCGCGCTACGACCTCGACGCGCTGACCGAGGCCGCCGGCGGGCACTGGCACATCCTGACCGGGTGCCGCAAAGGCCATGTGCGCCAAGCGCTCTCCGACGCGGGACCGGAGGCTGCGGAGCGGGCGCTGGCCGACCTGGTGGACCGGTTCGGCGCGCACCGGGTCAGCATCGAGCTGACCCGGCGCGGTCACCCGCTCGACGACGAACGCAACGCGGCGCTGGCCGGGATCGCGCCGCGCTTCGGCGTCGGCGTCGTCGCCACCACCGGCGCGCACTTCGCGCATCCGTCGCGCGGCCGGCTGGCGATGGCGATGGGCGCCATCCGGGCCCGGGAGTCTTTGGATTCGGCCGCCGGATGGCTCGCCCCGCTGGGCGGTTCACACCTGCGCTCCGGCGAGGAGATGGCCCGGCTGTTCGGCCAGCTTCCGGGAGCGGTGACGGCCGCCGCCGAACTCGGCGAGCAGTGCGCGTTCGGGCTGGCGCTCATCGCGCCGCAGCTGCCGCCGTTCGACGTGCCCGACGGGCACACCGAGGACAGCTGGCTGCGGCAGCTGGCCATGGCGGGCGCGCGCGAGCGCTACGGGCTCCCGGAAGCGGCGCCGCGCGCCTACGCCCAGATCGAGCACGAGCTGAAAGTCATTGCGCACCTGACTTTTCCGGGCTACTTCCTGGTGGTGCACGACATCGCGCGGTTCTGCCGGGAAAACAACATCCTGTGCCAGGGCAGGGGATCGGCGGCCAATTCCGCGGTCTGTTACGCCCTGGGCGTCACCGCGGTGGACCCGGTGGCCAACGAGCTGCTGTTCGAGCGCTTCCTGTCGCCGGCCCGCGACGGGCCGCCCGACATCGACATGGACATCGAATCGGACCAGCGCGAGAAGGTCATCCAGTACGTCTACGACAAATACGGCCGCGACTACGCCGCCCAGGTCGCCAACGTCATCACCTACCGCGGCCGGATCGCGGTGCGCGACATGGCCCGCGCCCTGGGCTTTTCACAGGGGCAGCAGGACGCGTGGAGCAAGCAGATCAGCCACTGGAACGGGTTGGCCGACTCGCCCGACATCGAGGACATCCCGGAACAGGTGATCGACCTGGCCAATCAGATCCGGAACCTGCCGCGGCACATGGGCATCCACTCCGGCGGCATGGTGATCTGCGACCGCCCCATCGCCGACGTGTGCCCGGTGGAGTGGGCGCGCATGGAGAACCGCAGCGTCCTGCAGTGGGACAAGGACGACTGCGCGGCAATCGGTTTGGTGAAGTTCGACCTGCTCGGGCTGGGCATGCTCTCGGCGCTGCACTACGCCATCGACCTGGTGGCCGAGCACAAGGGGATCGAGGTGGACCTGGCCCGCCTCGACCTCTCCGAGCCCGCGGTGTACGAGATGCTGTGCCGCGCCGATTCCGTCGGCGTGTTCCAGGTGGAGTCGCGGGCGCAGATGGCCACCCTGCCCCGGCTGCGGCCGCGGGTGTTCTACGACCTGGTGGTGGAGGTCGCGCTGATCCGCCCCGGGCCCATCCAGGGCGGGTCGGTGCACCCCTACATCCGGCGGCGCAACGGCGTCGACCCGGTCACCTACGACCACCCGTCCATGGAATCCGCGCTGCGAAAGACGCTGGGGGTGCCACTTTTTCAGGAGCAGCTGATGCAGCTCGCGGTCGACTGCGCCGGCTTTTCCGCCGCGGAGGCCGACCAGCTGCGGCGGGCCATGGGCTCCAAGCGCTCGACCGAACGGATGCGACGGCTGCGCGGCCGGTTCTACGACGGCATGCGCGAACTGCACGGCGCCCCCGACGACGTGATCGACCGGACCTACGAAAAGCTGGAGGCCTTCGCCAATTTCGGCTTCCCCGAAAGCCACGCGCTGTCCTTCGCGTCGCTGGTGTTCTACTCGTCGTGGTTCAAGCTGCACCACCCGGCGGCGTTCTGCGCGGCGCTGCTGCGCGCGCAGCCGATGGGCTTCTACTCGCCGCAGTCGCTGGTGGCCGACGCGCGCCGGCACGGGGTGACGGTGCACGGCCCGGACGTCAACGCCAGCCTGGCGCACGCCACCCTCGAGAACAACGGGACGGAGGTGCGGCTCGGCCTGGGCGCCGTCCGCCACATCGGCGACGACCTCGCCGAGAAGCTGGTCGACGAGCGAAAGGCCAACGGCCCGTTCGCATCCCTGCTGGACCTGACGACCCGGCTGCAGCTGTCCGTGCCGCAGGCCGAGGCGCTGGCCACGGCCGGGGCGCTGGGCTGCTTCGGCATGTCCCGGCGCGAGGGGCTGTGGGCGGCCGGCCCGGCCGCCACCCAACGCCCGGACCGGTTGCCCGGCGTGGGCGCCCACGGCGCTGACGGGTCGCACATCCCGGCGCTGCCGGGGATGAGCGAGCTGGAGCTGGCCGCCGCCGATGTGTGGGCCACCGGCATCTCCCCGGACAGCTACCCGACGCAGTTCCTGCGCGAGGACCTCGACGCGATGGGCGTGGTGCCCGCCGAGGCGCTGGCATCCGTGCCCGACGGCGACCGCGTGCTGATCGCCGGCGCGGTGACCCATCGGCAGCGGCCCGGGACGGCCCAGGGCGTGACGTTTATCAACCTCGAGGACGAGACCGGGATGGTCAACGTGCTCTGCACGCCGGGGGTGTGGGCGCGACACCGCAAGCTGGCCAACGCCGCCCCCGCGCTGTTGATCCGCGGGCAGGTGCAAAACGCCAGCGGCGCCATCACCGTCGTGGCCGAGCGGCTGGGCCGCATCACCCTGGCGGTGGGCTCGAAGTCGCGCGACTTCCGCTAAAAATTCGTAAAGCTGCGCATTACTGCCGGCAAACGAGTTGACGTTGCCAATCCGCCGCGTCATAAGCTAGCGAAAATCGGGTCGATAGCCATTCGAAAGACGGTTGTGCATGAGATTCAAGCTCGCTCGCCACGTCGCCGCGATATTGGGTTGTGCTGCGGCGCTTGCTCTTTCTCCCGCGGTGGCCAGCGCCGATCCGCCGGACCCGCACCAGCCGGACCTGACGAAGGGCTACTGCCCGGGTGGGCGATGGGGTTTCGGCGATTTGTCCGTGTGCGACGGTGAGAAGTACCCCGACGGGTCGTTTTGGCACCAGTGGATGAATACCTACTATCTCGGCCCTCAGTCCCGTTACGACTGCGTCGGCGGCGACGAACCTCTCCCCGGCCCGCCGCCGCCCGGTGGCTGCAACGGGGCGATTCCGCCCGGCGGGCCGCCGCCGCCCTGATCTTGGGGGTCAGCCGGCCCTCCTGCGTCGAACGTGCACTGGCGGAGGGGTTTTGGTGGCGAAATTCTCGCCGTGGGCGCACGTTCGGCGAGGCTAGGCGGGTGGTGTGCCTCTTGCGCGGAACGGCACATGGCAAATCCACCGCGTCGTAAGCTATTCGAAGAGATCGCTTGGAATCGGCTGTGTTGATTCAATGTTTCGAGGGAGTCGAAAATGAAATTCAAGCCCGTTCGTCACGGCGCTGCGATATTGGGTTGTGCTGCGGCGCTTGTTCTTTCTCCCGCGGTGGCCAGCGCCGATCCGCCCGACCCGCACCAGCCGGACATGACGAAGGGCTTCTGCCCGGGGGGTCGATGGGGGTACGGCAATTTGGCCGTGTGCGACGGCGAGAAGTATCCCGACGGGTCGTTTTGGCACCAGTGGATGAAGACCTGGATTGTCGGCCCGCAATTTTATTACGACTGCGTCGGCGGCGACGAACCGCTGCCGGGGCCGCCGCCGCCCGGTGGCTGCGGCGGGGCGATTCCGCCCGACCAGCCGGCGCCGCCCCCGCCCCCGCCCTAGCCCGTGGGCGTCGTCCACACCTTCGTCGGCGTGATCTTCAGCCGGGTGCTGTAAGTCGCCATTGCCTCGGTAAGGCCGAACTTCGCGGCGAGCTCCTCGTACTTAGCCCAGTACGGCGCGTCGTCTCGGCAGTCGACGTCGGTGGCGTCGACCTCCGCGATGCCACCGATGACGATGATTCCGCTGCCGTTGCCGTCGGAGTCCAGGTTCAGGCTCACCTCGGGGTGCGCCTTGATGTGGGCGACCTTGGCCGCCCCCGGCGTGGAATAGACCGTCAGCTTGGCACCGTCGAAGTGGAACCAGATCAGCCGTGGGACCGGCTGCCCCGATTTCGCGACGGTGGTCAGCCACCCATAATGATCGGACCTAAGCCTGCTGGAAACCTCTTGTGTCAGTTCGACGCTCATGATGCCGAATGTAGTCTCCACACATGACACTGAACCTGTCCGTCGACGAAGTCCTCACCACCACCCGCTCGGTCCGCAAGCGGCTCGACTTCGACAAGCCGGTCGGCCGCGAGGTGCTGATGGAATGCCTGGACCTGGCGCTGCAGGCGCCCACCGGTTCCAACTCGCAGGGCTGGCAATGGGTGTTCGTCGAGGACGCCGAAAAGAAGAAGGCGATCGGCGAGATCTACCTGGCCAACGCCCGCGGCTACCTCGCCGCGCCCGGCGCCCAGTACGCCGAGGGCGACACCCGCGGCGAGCGGATGGGCAAGGTCCGCGATTCGGCGACCTATCTCGCCGAGCACATGGGCGAGGCGCCGGTCCTGATGATCCCGTGCATCGAAGGCCGCGAGGACAAGTCACCGCTGGGCGGCGTGTCGTTCTGGGCGTCGCTGTTTCCCGCGGTGTGGAGCTTCTGCCTGGCGCTGCGATCCCGCGGCCTGGGCTCCTGCTGGACGACGCTGCACCTGCTGCGCGACGGCGAAAAGCAGGCCGCCGACGTGCTCGGCATCCCGTACGACAACTACAGCCAGGGCGGGCTGTTCCCCATCGCCTACACCAAGGGCACCGACTTCCGGCCGGCCAAGCGGCTGCCCGCCGAGCAGCTCACGCACTGGAACGCCTGGTAAATCAGGTCTCCAGCGGCCACACCTCGACGACCCCGTGTGCGACCGCGCACGGGACTTGGCTCACCCGCTCGATCGCCGCGTCGAGATCATCGGCCTCGATCACCGCAAACCCGGCGATCGGCAGCGCCGACCGCAGGTACGGCCCGGGCTCGACGCGCACGCCGCCGCCCTCCGGGTTGCGCACCTGAACGGGCCGTCCGGCAATTCCGATGAGCGCCCCCGCCGCCCGCAGCGCGTCGTCGCGCGCGTGCGCGGCCGCTTTGCATTCGTCGCTCACGCGGTCGTACCCGGCCGCGTCCCCGTAACCGATCGTGATGAAGGTGGCCATATCAAGGCTGACTCGCGCCGGGCCCGGAACTCACCGGGCTACACGGCCCCGGCGTATCCGTTCTGCCGCCAGGCCTCGTAGACCGCGATCGCGGCGGCGTTGGACAGGTTCAGCGAACGCCGGCCCGCCAGCATCGGGATGCGCACCTGCAAGGTGATGCGCGGGTCGGCCAAGGTCGCCGCGTCCAGCCCGTCGGGTTCCGGCCCGAACATCAACACGTCGCCGGGCGCGTAGTCGACGTCGGCGAACGACGTCGTCGCGTGCGCGGTGAAGGCGACCACCCGGTCCGGGGCCAGCGCGTTCCACGCGGCCGACAGCGACGCGTGCACGGTGACCGACGCGAGGTCGTGGTAATCCAGGCCGGCGCGGCGCAGCTTCGGCTCGGACAGGTCGAAGCCGAGCGGCTCGACGAGGTGCAATTCGGCACCCGTGGCCGCCGCCGTCCGGATGGCGTTGCCCGTGTTGGGAGCGATGCGCGGGGTGACAAACATCAGTTTGAACACAACAAGTCCCTCCCGGTGTACGGGTCCTTGGAAGGTTGGCGGCGCTCTGGTTGGAGTAGCCAACTACGCTATCGAGTTTTCCTACCGGGGCGATAAACGTCTATAGCACAACGGATTTGTCAACATCGTCGCGAAAGGTGGACTCATGTCGAACTTAACTGTGGCAGCGTCGCTGCCGGAAGCCCTGGTGGCCCATCTGAAAGAGGTGGAGCAGCTGCCGGGGGTGCGGGTGAATCCCATTTCGGCGGTGACGTCGCCGGTCACTCGGCGAGAGGTCCTCGACACCGTCGGTGACGATGTTGCGGGCTTGGAGATGAACCAGCTCGCCGCCGTCGCCACGCTTAACCCGCGCAAGCCCGCGGTCGACGGGGTCGCATGGCTCGATTTCGAGACCGTCGCCTACTACACGGCCGGCGCCACTCCCTTCGCCTCGATCGGGACCTTCTCGGGCACCGCGCAGTTCCCGCCGTACCTGCGTCTCACGCTGGAGCATCCGCCGACGGGACGCGGTCTCCTGGTCACCTGCCGGGCGACAAGCATCGCCGTGGGGCCCCACTTCCCGGGGTATTACCGCGTCGACGGACCGGGCGTGGCGGGCAGCTTCGAGGACAACGCAAGGCCCACGACGTTTACGTTTGCCGTCCCGCCCGGCGGGAACGGTCCGGTCGAGATCAAGATCCACACCGACCCCGACCGCATTCAGCTGTGGGCCTTCCACGACTGCACGATCACCAAGATCTAGCCCTTCCCCAACAGACACGCGGCCCAACCGGGACGGCAGCCGAGACCGTTCCGGTTGGGCCGTTCTCTGGGTCATGAGGTTTTACCGCGATTGTTTGCCAGACTTGCATCCCCGTGCACCGGCCAACCTTGGAGGGCTCTGCGTACTCAGTAGGAATTGTGGAGACCTCGGCCGTGGGCTGTCATACTCGTCGGATTGCCAGGTGTTTATCGCTGGCGCCGACTGCGTGGGGTACGCGGAATTAAGCAGGAAGTCTCATGAGCCTCTCGTTTCACCGAGCGCTGACAATCAGCCCAGCGGCCCGTCGCGCGGCCGCACGCACGTGACCATGTTCGCCCGCCCGGCCCACGCGGCCGAGGCGGTCGCGCCGGAATACACCGAAGCCCCGGTCGCCAACGGGCCGCGGGCCAAACGCCCGCGGGCCTGGTCGCTGTCCAACTGGCCCGTCCGCTTCAAGGTCCTCGCGATTGTGCTGGTACCGCTGCTTTTGGCGACGGCGTTCGGGGGGCTGCGCATCAAGGATGCGATGGCCAACTCCAGCGGCCTCAAGCTGGCCGCCGCCCGCGCCGACGTGCTCCCGGCGATCACCAAATACATGTCGGCGCTGGACGTCGCGCTGCTGGCGAACTCTACCGGGCGCGACGTCGACGGGGCCAAGAAGAACTACGAGGCACGCAAGTACGAGCTGCAGCAGCGGCTGGCGAACACCGACGTCACCCCCGACGTCCGGTCCGGGGTAAGCACCCTGCTGAACGGCGGCGCCGGCCTGCTGGACAAGGTGGCCGACAACAGCATCGGTTTGCGGGACCGGGTGACCACCTACGCCCCGCTCCTGCTGACGGCCGAGGACGTGATCAACGCGTCGGTGCACGTAAGCAACGAGCGGATCCGTGCCGAGGCGCAGGCCCTGAGCCGGGCTGTCGGCGCCCGCGGGCAGATGACGATGCAACAAATCCTGGTGACCCGGGGCGCCGATCTTCCCGAGCCGCAGCTGCGGACCTCGATGATCACCCTGGCCGGCACCGAGCCGTCGACGCTGTTCGGGATGAGCGAGGTGCTCGGCGCCGGGTCGGCCGACGCCAAGACGCTGCAGCAGCAGATGGTGACGCGGATGGCGATCATGTCGGATCCGACCAGCGCGCTCGTCGACAACCCGGACCTGCTGCGCTCGATCGAGACCACCGACGGGATCGCCGAGCAGGTCATCAATGACGCCACCGCGTCGGTGACCAAATCCGTGCACGCCGAGGCCACCGACCGCCGCAACGCCGCGATCGTCGACACCGCGCTGGTGGCGGCCGTCATCGTGATCGCGCTGCTGGTCGTGTTGCTGGTGGCGCGCGCGCTGGTGCGTCCGCTGCGCTTGCTGCGCGACGGCGCGCTCCAGGTCGCCCACACCGACCTGGAGGAGGAGGTGGCCCGGGTCAAGGCCGGCGGCGCCGAACCGATCCCGCAGCCGCTGCCGGTGTACACCACCGAGGAGATCGGTCAGGTCGCCCACGCGGTCGACGAGCTGCACACCCAGGCGCTGCTGCTGGCCGGTGACGAGGCGCGCCTTCGCCTGCTGGTCAACGACATGTTCGAGACCATGTCGCGGCGCAACCGCTCCCTGGTGGACCAGCAGCTGATGCTCATCGACCGGCTGGAGCGCAACGAGGAGGATCCCGAACGGCTGGACAACCTGTTCCGGCTGGATCACCTGGCGGCCCGGCTGCGGCGCAACAGCGCCAACCTGCTGGTGTTGGCGGGCGCGCAGCTGGCCCGCGACCAGCGCGACCCGGTGCCGCTGTCGACGGTGATCAACGCCGCGGTGTCCGAGGTCGAGGATTACCGCCGGGTCGAGCTGTCCGGCCTGCCCGACTGCGCGCTGATCGGCGCGGCCTCGGGCGGTGCCATTCACCTGTTCGCCGAGCTGATCGACAACGCCCTGCGCTACTCGCCGCCGACGACCACCGTCCGGATCTCGGCGGGACGCGGCGGTGACGGCGGCGTCATGCTGCGGATCTCCGACTCCGGCCTGGGGATGAACGACGCCGACCGGCGGATGGCAAACATGCGGCTGCGCGCCGGCAGCGACGTCACGCCCGACAACGCGCGCCACATGGGCCTTTTCGTAGTGGGCCGGATCGCCGCGCGGCACGGCATCCGGGTGGGGCTGCGCGGCCCGGCCGGCAACGAAGCGGGCACCGGCACCACCGCCGAGGTCTACCTCCCGCCCTCGGTGCTGGCCGGCTCGGCGGGACCGCAGGGCCGGCCCGGGTCGGTATCGTCGCCGAGCACCAAGCTCGCCAACGCCATGGCGACGACGGACCCCGCGGGCGAGCCCACCGGGCACATCGTGGCCGAGCCCGCGAACCAGAACGGCGCGGAGGCGTCGGCACCGTCGGTCACCGTGTTGCCGCGCCGCAACCCGGGTTCCAGCGGCATCACCGAGGTCCCCGAGGTTCCCGAGGTTCCCGCGCCGGCCGAGCCGCTGCCCCGGCGGCAACGGCGGGAGCTCGCCACCCCGTGGTGGGAGGGCGGGCAGCCGGAGCCAACACCCGAGCCCGAGCCGCGCCCGGAGCCGGAAAAGAGGCCGGCCAAACCCGCGGCGGTGTCGGACACGTCGGCCTTCTTCGCCGCGCGCGCCCAGGCCGCCGCGCCCCCCGAAGAGACCCCGGCGCCGGTCGCGTCGATCCCGACCATCCCGGAGGCCGCGAAAGCCCCGGAGGCGCCGGCCGATGACGACGTCATCTACCGTCGGATGCTGTCGGAGATGCTGGGCGACCCGCACGACCTGGTCAACAGCCCCGACCTGGACTGGCAATCGGTGTGGGACCGGGGCTGGTCGTTGGCGGCCGCGGCCGAGGACAAGCCGGTCCAGGCGCAAACCGAGCACGGACTGCCGGTCCGCGAGCCCGGGGCCCGGCTGGTGCCCGGCGCCGCGAACGGGACGGGCATGACGGAAGAGGACCGGCCGGACGACGACGAGGGATCCCTGGTGGGATCCAACGGCCTGGGACGCCACTCGCAGCACTCCGCCGCGGGGCGCGACCCCGAGGCGGTGCGGGCGTCGTTCAGCAGCCACTTCGGTGGCGTGCGCTCCGGACGGTCGCACGCCCGCGAGACGAGTGAAGGATCTGATCAGGAATGACGTCCGCCGACAACTCGCTGGACTGGCTGGTGACGAAGTTCGCCCGCGAGGTCCCCGGCGTCGCGCACGCGTTGCTGGTGTCGGTCGACGGGCTGCCCGTCGCCGCCAGCGAACACCTGCCGCGCGAACGGGCCGATCAGCTGGCCGCGGTCGCCTCCGGCCTGGCCAGCCTCGCGACCGGTGCCGCGCAGCTGTTCGAGGGCGGCCAGGTGCTGCAGTCGGTGGTCGAGATGTCCAACGGCTACCTGTTGCTGATGCGGGTCGGCGACGGCTCGCACCTGGCCACGCTGGCCGTGTCGTCCTGCGACATCGGCCAGATCGGTTACGAGATGGCCATCCTCGTCGAACGGGTCGGCGGTGTGGTGCAGTCCACCCGCCGGTCCGCAGAGCAGTACCAGTGAGCCGCGATGGACAGACGTGAGCGCTGGCCCGCCTCACGTGAGGCGAACCTGGTCCGGCCGTACACCCTGACGTCCGGGCGGACCGACACCAACGTCGACCTTCCGCTGGAAGCGCCGGTGCAGACGTTGGACGCGGGCCTGGCTCACCGATGGCCACCCAACGATGTGAGAGGCAAGATCATCCAACTGTGCGTGAACAGCCCGTCGGTCGCGGAGATCTCCGCCCGGCTGGATTTACCGGTCGGCGTCGCGCGCGTCCTGGTCGGCGATCTGGTGCTGTCCGGCTACCTTCGGGTGCATAGGACATTGACGGAGCGTTCCACCCGCGACGAGCGCCACGAACTCATAGGAAGGACCCTGCGTGGCTTACGAGCACTCTGACCCGCGCTCGTCCGGCGCGCACGCTTCGACGAAGATCGTGATCGCGGGCGGCTTCGGGGTCGGCAAGACCACGTTCGTCGGGGCGGTCTCGGAGATCATGCCGCTGCGCACCGAGGCCATGCTCACCGACGCATCGGAGGGCGTCGACATGCTCGAGGCCACGCCGGACAAGAAGACCACCACGGTGGCAATGGATTTCGGCCGGATCACCCTGGACGAGGAGCTGGTGCTCTACCTGTTCGGCACCCCCGGTCAGCGGCGGTTCTGGTTCATGTGGGACGACCTTGTGCGCGGCGCGATCGGGGCGGTCGTCCTTGTCGACTGCCGCCGGCTGCAGGACAGCTTCGCCGCGGTCGACTTCTTCGAGCACCGCAACCTGCCGTTCCTGATCGCGGTCAACGAATTCGACGGCGCGCCACGCTATCCCGTTGAGGCGGTGCGCGAGGCGCTGACGCTGCCCCGGCACATCCCGGTGATCACGGTCGACGCGCGGGACCGACGGTCGGCGACCGACGCGCTGATCGCCGTCAGCGAGTACGCGCTGGAAACCCTGGCCGCGAGCTGATCCCGCTTTGCAGCACTGGGTCGACCGACAGTTCACCGGCACCGATTTTCGCGACGACGACCTCAGCCGGCTGCGCACCGAACGGGTGGTGTTTTCCGAGTGCGACTTCAGCGGCGTGAACCTGGCCGAGTCCGACCACCGCGGGTCGGCGTTTCGTAACTGCACGTTCGAGCGAACGTTGTTGTGGCACAGCACCTTTGCGCAGTGCAGCATGCTGGGCTCGGTCTTTGTGCACTGCCGGATGCGCCCGATCACGTTCGACGAGGTGGACTTCACCCTCGCGGTGCTCGGCGGCAACGACCTTCGCGGCGTCGACCTGAGCGGGTGCCGGCTGCGCGAGGCCAGCCTGGTGGAGACCGACCTGCGCAAGGCCGTGCTGCG
Organism: Mycobacterium sp. 1554424.7; assembly: GCF_001665295.1. Classification (GTDB taxonomy): domain Bacteria; phylum Actinomycetota; class Actinomycetes; order Mycobacteriales; family Mycobacteriaceae; genus Mycobacterium. The sequence goes on from NZ_LZSE01000117.1 coordinate 15,620, forward strand.
CGGCGCCGACCTGTCCGGCGCGCGCACGACGGGCGCCCGGCTGGACGACGCCGACCTGCGCGGCGCCGTCGTGGACGCGGCGTTGTGGCGGAGCGCCGGGCTGGCGGGTGCGCGCGTCGACGTCCCGCAGGCGATGGCGTTCGCGCTGGCGCACGGCTTGCGCCTCGACGCGAAGGATTAGCGCCTGAGCCGGATGCGCCACCGCACGATCGCCGAATAGAGCACCGACAGCGCGACCAGCATCCCCATGTCGAGCAGCCACGCGCCGCGCGTGTGCGCCCAGTGGCCGTCCTGCTGGACCAGGGAACCGGGCACCAGCGCCCGCAGGTCGACCGTCGACGCCGACGCCGCGTATCCCCAACGCGACGGCATCAACCAGGACAGCTGGTCGAGGAATACCCGGCCGGTCACCGGCACCATCCCGCCGCCGAGCACCAGCTGCAGCATCAGCGACACCACGAGCAGCGGCATGATCTGCTCGTTGGAGCGGGCCAGCGAGGACAGCACCAGCCCCAGGACCGCCGAGGCCACACACGTCGCCGCCACGGTGACGAACAGCTCAAGGCTCGGGTCGCCCAGCAGCACCGCCGGCCGCGTCGGCGCGCCCTTGCCCAGCAGCACGATGCCCGTCGCGATCGCCGCCTGCACGATCGCGAACGCGCAGAACACCGCGAGCTTGGCGCCCAGGTAGGCGCCCGTCGACAGGCCCACCGCCTGCTCGCGCCGGAAGATGGCGCGCTCGCCGATCAGGTCGCGGATGGTCAGCGCGGTGCCCATGAAGACGGCGGCGATGGACAGCAGGGTCAGGATCTGCGCGGACTCGTCGGGCGTCCCGCTGGTCGGTTCGGCGACGCCGAACCCGGTGTTCCCCGGGACGGTCAGCGACAGCGCGCCCAGGACGAAGGGCAGCAGCGCCAGGAACGCGAAGTAGGCGCGGTCGGAAACGACCAGCCGGACCTGGCGCCGCGCGATCGTGGAGAACTGGTGCCGCACGCTGGTGCGGGCTTGGATGCCCAGATCGGCCGGCGCCGACGCGACCGGCGGCGGGGGCTTGTTTTGCGCCAGGAAGCGGCGGTTCGCCTCGTCGGGGTCGGCGCCCACCTTCGCGAAGATCTGGGCCCAGTTGGTGGTGCCCATGGCGCCACCGATCTGGCCGGGGGCGCCCAGGAACGCCGTCTTGCCGCCCGGCGCCATCAACAGCACCTGGTCGCACACGTCGAGGTAGGTCAGCGAGTGGGTGACGACGAGCACCACGCGGCCGGCGTCGGCGAGCTGGCGCAGCATCGTCATCACCTGCAGGTCCAGCGCCGGGTCCAGGCCCGACGTCGGCTCGTCGAGGATCAGCAGCGACGGCCCGGTGAGCAGCTCGAGGGCGACTGACGCGCGCTTGCGCTGGCCGCCGGACAGCCTGTCGACGCGGGTGTCGGCGTGCTTGGTCAGGCCCAGCTCGTCGAGCACCTGGGCCACCACCTGCAGGCGGTCGGCCTTGCTGGTGTCGGGAGGCAGCCGCAGTTCGGCGGCGTAGCCGAGGGCCTGGTTGACCGTGAGCTGGCGGTGCACGACGTCGTCCTGCGGGACCATCCCGATCCGGGTGCGCAGCGACGCGTACTCGGTGTGGATGTCGTGGCCCTCGAACGTGACCGAGCCGGTGGTCGGGGTGGCGTACCCGGCGATGAGCCGCGAGAGCGTGGTCTTGCCCGCGCCCGAGCCGCCGATGATCGCGGTCAGCGTCCCGGGCCGCGCCGTCATCGAAACCCGTTCCAGCAGGCTCTTTCCGTCGACGGCGAAGTTGACCTCGCGCACCTCCAGGCCGCCCGACCGCGCCGCCACCTCGTTGCGGCGGGCCAGCATGCCGCCGCTGAACACCAGGTCGACGTTGCCGATCGTGACCACGTCGCCCTCGGCGAGCACCGCGGACCCCACCCTGATCCCGTTGACGAAGGTGCCGTTGATGCTGTGCGCGTCGCGGATTTCGGCGCCGACCGGCGTCGCGGTGAGGAACGCGTGATGGCGCGAGGCCAGCACGTCGTGCACGACGATGTCGTTGTCGAGCGAGCGGCCGATCCAGGCGGTGCCGGTGACCGGCCCCTCGAGGTGCCCCGACCCCGGGGCCTTGACCCTGGTGGTGGGGAACTCGGCGATCTCGCCGGTCACGCCGATCTGGGTGGGCGGGTTCACGTACTGGGTGTCGGCGTTCGGCCGGACGATCGGGATGGCGGTGGTGCGCTGCACGACGGTGTCGGGCCGGCGCGCGGGCAGCGGACCGCCGGGCGGCGGGATCGTCGGGACGGTCCCCGTCGGCGGCAGCAGTCCGACGCTGCCCCGGTGCTGCCCGACCCCGAACGTGATCCGCGGTCCGTCGGGCTTGCCGATGTTGATGGCCTGGCCGTCCTGGATGTCGACCGCCGGGACCCGCCGGCCGTTGAGGAAGACCCCGTTCATCGAGTTGTTGTCGACCGCGACCCACCGGCCGCCCTCGAAGCGCAGCAGCAGGTGCGCGCGCCCGACGAGGGGGTGCGCCACGCGCAGGTCGGCGCGCAGGTCGCTGCCGACGACGACGTCGCGGCCCGGCGCGAAATTGCCTTCCGATCGCTGGGTCCGCACCGTCAGCACTGGCTGCGCGGGCTGACCCATCAGCCCTTGCGCCGGTTCCCCGACTTGACTTTGCGGCGGCCCGACGAGTGCGACTTGAGCCGGAGCTTCCACCACACGATGGTGCTATAGGCCACGCACAACGCCAGGAGCATGCTGATGTCGAACAGCCATGCGCTCGCCTTGTGGTCGAAGTGCTGGTCCTTCGGGTCGGTCGGGCCGACGACCAGCCGGTGGGTGTCGATCGTCGACGCCGCGGAAGCGTAACCCCACCGGGCGGGCGTCAGCCAGGACAACTGGTCGAGAACGGGCCGGTTGGTCACCCAGATCAACCCGCCGCAGAACACCAGCTGCGACATGATGGCCACCACCAGGAACGGCATGATCTGGTCCTGCGACTTCGCTATCGACGACAGCGCCATGCCCAGCAGGGCGGAGGCCACGCACGTCAGGGCGACGTCGACGAACAGTTCGAGGCTGGAGTTGCCCAGCATCACGGCGTCGGAAAGCGGCTGGCCCCAGCCGATGACCGAGATCGCGGTCGCAATGCCCGCCTGGATGATCGCGAAAACGCTGAACACCGCGACCTTGGCGGCCAGGTACGACCCGGTCGACAGCCCGACGGCCTGCTCGCGCTTGAAGATGGGCCGCTCGCCGACGAGGTCGCGGATGGTCAGCGCGGTCCCCATGAACACGGCGCCCACGGTGAGCATGACCAGGATCTGGTCGGCCTGGTTGGGCGAGTTGCTCAACGGGTCGCCCATGCCGTAACCGGTCTTGCCGCGCACCGTGAGGGTGAGGATGCCGATCAGGAACGGCAGCAGCGCCAGGAACACGGTGTAGCCGCGGTCGGAGATGACCAGCCGCACCTGGCGGCGCGCCACCGTGGAGAACTGGCGCACGACGTCTGTGTGCACCGGTTCGCCGAGGTCGCCCGGGCTGGCGTCGGACGGGGCCTGCATCTCCGCCGGCCGGTTTTCGGCGAGGAAGCGGCGGTTGGCCTCGTCGGGGTCGGCGCCCACCATCGCGAAGATGTCGGCCCAGTTGGTGGTGCCCATGGCCGCGCCGATCTGGTCCGTCGGGCCCAGGAACGCCGTCTTGCCGCCGGGCGCCAGCAGCAGGATTTGATCGCAGACGTCGAGGTAGGCCACCGAGTGCGTGACCACCAGCACGACGCGCCCGGCGTCGGCCAGTTGCCGCAGCATCATCATCACCTGCCGGTCCAGCGCCGGGTCGAGGCCTGACGTCGGCTCGTCGAGGATCAGCAGCGAGGGGCCGGTGAGCAGCTCCAGCGCGACGGACGCGCGCTTGCGCTGGCCACCGGACAGCTTGTCGACGCGGGTGTCGGCGTGCTTGGTCAGCTCCAGCTCCTCGAGGACCTGCGCGACGACCTGTTCCCGGTCGGCCTTGCTGGTGTCGGGCGGCAGCCGAAGCTCGGCGGCGTAGCCCAGGGCCTGGTTGACGGTCAGCTGGCGGTGCACCACGTCGTCCTGCGGGACCATCCCGATCCTGCTGCGCATGGACGCGTACTCGGCGTGGATGTTGTGGCCCTCGAACGTCACGGTGCCCGAGGTGGGGGTGGTGTAGCCGGCGATGAGCCGTGACAGCGTGGTCTTCCCGGCGCCGGACCCGCCGATGATCGCGGTCAGCGTCCCGGGGCGCGCGGTCAGCGAGATGTGGTCGAGCAGTTGCTTTCCGTGCTCGACCTCGAAGCCGACGGAGTTCACCTCCAGGCCGCCGGTGCGCGTCGCGGCCTCGGTGCGGCGGACCAGGGTGTCGCGGGTGAAGACGAGGTCGACGTTTCCGATCGTGACCACGTCGCCCTCGGTCAGGATCGCCGACCCGACCCGGACGCCGTTGACGAAGGTGCCGTTGACGCTGTGTGCGTCGCGGATCTCGGTGCCCAGCGGCGTCTGGGTCAAAAACGCGTGATGGCGCGACGCCAGCACGTCCTGGATGACGATGTCGTTGTCGGTGGAACGGCCGATGGTGACCGACTCGGCCGGCTTCGGCATCGCCCCAGAGCGCGACGGCAGCAACGCCTGGAACATCTTCGTCGCCAGGTTGCTCACCTCGGGCGGTTTGGCGAGGTTGGCCGACATCTCGGTTTGCGGCGCCGCCGGCGAGGCCGCCGCGGACATCTGCGGGTGCGGCTGGAAACTTTGCGGCGGCGGCGCGCTCGGCGGATACGCCGGCGGGCGCCCGCCACCGCTGGTGGGGTAGACGGGCTGGCCGGGCGGCGGGGGCGCGCCCACCTGCGGGCGCCGGGCCGCCTGGGCGGCCCAGTTCGGTTGCCGGGGCGGGGGACCCGGGGGAGCGGCGACGGGCGGGCCCGGCTGACCGGACGCCTGCGCGGCGGGCCACGGCGCCGCCCCCGCCGGCTGCGCCACCGGGATGCCCATCGACTCGGTGCGCGGCGGGCGCCCGGCGAGGCCTTGATGGCGGCCCACCTCGAAGGTCAACAGTGGCCCGTCGGGATTTCCGATGTTGATGCTCTGGCCGTCGTGGATGTCGACCACCGGCACGCGGCGGCCGTTGACGAAAGTTCCGTTGAGCGAACCGTTGTCGATCGCCAGCCACCGGCCCTGGTCGAACCGCAGCAGCAGATGCGCGCGCGAAATCAGCGGGTGCGTGATGCGCATGTCGGCCCGAAGATCCCGCCCCACCACGACGTCATGACCCGCCGCGAAGGTGCGTTCCGAACCGTCGTGCCGAACGGTCAGCGCAGGCTGGACTGGTGCACTCATCGCCACAACTGTAGCGGGTGCGCCTGTTTTCACCCTGTGGGCTGAGCGGTCAGCGGGCTAACGCGTCCGGGGCGCCGGTGACCACGCAGCGGGTCCGCGTGTAGATCGTCGGCATGCACCGATTGCAGTGCGTGCAGGCCGAATGCACGCTGTGCGCGGCGCCGTCGGCGGCGATCCGATTGATCAGGTCCGGCTCGGCCAGCAGCGCCCGGCCCATCGCGACGAAGTCGAATCCCTCCGCCATCGCGAGGTCCATCGTTTCCCGGTTGGTGATGCCGCCGAGCAGGATCAGCGGCATGGTGAGTTCGGCGCGGAACAGCTTGGCGTCGCGCAATAAATAGGCCTCGCGATACGGGTACTCGCGGAGGAACTTCTTGCCCGTCATCCGCATGCCCCAGCGCAGCGGCGGCTTGAAGGCGCCCGCGAATTCCTTGATCGGCGCGTCGCCGTGGAACAGGTACATCGGGTTGACCAGCGAGCTGCCCGCGGTGAGCTCGATCGCGTCCAGACCGCCGTCGTCCTGCAGCCACTTGGCGGTGATCAGCGATTCCTTCGTGCTGATGCCGCCGCGCACCCCGTCGGACATGTTGAGCTTGGCGGTGACCGCGATCGGCGTGCCCTCCTTCTCCACCGCGCGCCGCACCGCCATGACGATCCCGCGGGCGACCTTGGCCCGATTCTCCAGCGATCCGCCGAATTCGTCGTTGCGGCGGTTGATGAGCGGGGACAGGAACGCGCTCGCCAGATAGTTGTGACCCAAATGGATTTCGACCGCGTCGAAGCCGGCTTCGATGGCGAGCCGGACCCCGTTGACGTGTCCCTCGATCACGTCGTCGATGTCGTCGCGGGTGGCCTTCTTGGCGAAGCGCATCCCGATCGGGTTGAAGAACCGCACCGGCGCCAGGGCCTTGGCCTTGTTGGACTTGGCGTTGGCGACCGGACCGGCGTGCCCGATCTGCGCGCTCACCGCGGCGCCCTCGGCGTGGATCGCGTCGGTGAGCCGCCGGAACCCGGGCACCGCCTCGGGGCGCATCCAGATCCCGTTGCCCTCGGTGCGGCCGCCGGGGGACACCGCGCAATAGGCGACCGTCGTCATCCCGACCCCGCCGGCCGCCGGCAGGCGGTGGTATTCGATCAGGTCGTCGCTCACCAGGGCGTTGGGCGTGCGCGCCTCGAAAGTGGCGGACTTGATGGTGCGGTTGCGCAGCGTGATGGGCCCCAGCTTGGCCGGGCTGAGCACGTCTGGACGGGTGGACATGCGAGGAGGCTACTCCCGCTGCATGGAAGACTGTCAGGCGTGGGCGCAATCACGCTGGACGGCAAGGCCACCCGGGACGAGATCTTCGTCGACCTCACGCAGCGGGTGGCCGCACTGACCGCATCGGGCCGCACGCCCGGGCTGGGCACCATCCTGGTCGGCGACGACCCCGGGTCGCAGGCCTACGTGCGCGGCAAGCACGCGGACTGCGCCAAGGTCGGCATCACGTCGATCCGCCGCGACCTTCCCGCCGACATCAGCACGGCCCAGCTCAACGAGACCATCGACGAGCTGAACGCCAACCCGGAGTGCACCGGCTACATCGTGCAGTTGCCGTTGCCGAAGCACCTGGACGAGAACGCGGCGCTCGAACGTGTCGATCCCGACAAGGACGCCGACGGGCTGCACCCGACCAACCTCGGCCGGCTGGTGCTGTCCACCCCGGCGTCGCTGCCGTGCACCCCGCGCGGCATCGTGCACCTGCTGCGGCGCTACGGCGTCGAGATCGCAGGGGCGCACGTGGTGGTCATCGGCCGCGGTGTGACGGTCGGGCGGCCGCTGGGCCTGCTGCTGACCCGTCGCTCAGAGAACGCCACGGTGACGTTGTGCCACACCAAGACTCGCGATCTGCCCACGCTGACCCGCCAGGCGGACATCATCGTCGCCGCCGTGGGCGTCCCGCACATGCTCACCGCCGACATGGTGCGTCCGGGCGCCGCCGTCGTCGACGTGGGCGTCAGCCGGGTGGACGGCAAGCTCGCCGGCGACGTGCACCCCGACGTGTGGGAGGTGGCCGGCCACGTCTCGCCGAATCCCGGTGGCGTCGGGCCGCTCACCCGCGCGTTCCTGTTGACCAACGTCGTCGAATTGGCCGAGGGATAGGCGTGCGCGCGACGCTACGCGCCCAGTGGCCGATTCTCTTAGTGGAGTTGATCTTCGCCGCGGCATTTGTGTTGGCGGCGGCCAACTTCTGGCGCCGTGGGGCCCTGCTGATCGGTATCGGGGTCGGGGTCGCGGCGATACTTCGGTTGGTGTTGTCCGACGAGCGGGCGGGCCTGTTGGTGGTCCGCAGCCGCGGCATCGACTTCCTCACCACCGCGACGGTGTCGGCCGCGATGATCTATATCGCGTCGACCATCGACCCGTTGGGGACGCGCTAGTCGCGATCGCAAGGGCGGCGTAGCCGGGCGCGGCGGGTCGCCACCATCGGGCTTAGTGGCGATCGCAAGGGCGGCGTAGCCGGGCGCGGCGGGTCGCCACCGTCTGGCTAAGCCCCTGGTATACCGGGGATTTGGTGGATCCCGGGCAGGCCACCCGGGATGCCTCCCGCGAGCCCGGGCAGGCCACCGGGAATGCCGGCGGCCGGGTTGCCGCTGGCGATGTTGGCCATTTCCTGCGGGCAGTACGACTGGATCGCGATGGTGGTGAACAGCCTCGCCATCCCCGGCGACAGGCCCCGGTTGCTGACGGTCGCGACGGCGGCGGCGAAGTTCCCGCCCGGCTTGGCGAGCATCGGACAGATGGACTCGCCCACGGACATCGCGTTGCCGGGTTCGCCGAAGTCGATGCCGGCGTGGTTCAGCGCGTCGATGAAGGCGTCGTCGGCCCCGGCGTCGGCCTCGGCCGGCGCGGCGAAGGCGGCGGCGGCGGTGAGCAGGGCGGCGGCCCCGGCCAGCAGGCGGACGGTGAGCGGCTGATGCCGAAACAGCCAGATCCAACGCTGCGTCTCCGCTGTGAGTGCCTTCATGCCAGCCTCCCATGTATCGCCGGGTGCTCTGATTGCACTCCAGTCACGTTAGGAACTCTGATCTATTTCTGTCACGTTTACAACACGGTGCGATAAAGGTTTGCACAATAAGCGTTTCGTGAGGGGATCGCGCGCGGGACGTCGATTATTGGGCGGAGACGTTCCCGCGCCGGCCCCGGCGGATCGAGGCCACACTGTGACCTGACACTCGGGCGGAGGCCGGATTTTCGGGAGCCGTTTGGACCAGAATCCGGCCCATGACGACGAATCATAGGGGCATCTCGCGTCAGACTTTCCTTCGCGGTGCCGGAATGTTGGCCACCGCAGCGGTGTTCGGCAGCGCGCGCGCCGCCGCGGACCCGGCCGCCGGCTGGGGTGGCCTGGCGTCGTCCATCGGGGGCAATGTCCTGTTGCCCACCAACGGCGCCCAATTCGCTTCGGGCAAACAGGTTTTCAATTCGCTGTACAACAACTCCAATCCGGCCGCGGTGGTCAGGGTGTCATCGCAGTCCGACGTGCAGAAGGCGGTCGCCTTCGCGACGGCGAACGGGCTCAAGATCGCCCCGCGCGGGGGCGGGCACTCCTACATCGGCGCGTCGAGCTCCAACGGCACGATGGTCCTCGACCTGCGCGGGCTGCCCGGCGGGGTGAACGTCGACGGCGCCGGTAACGCCACGGTCACGCCGGCGACCACGCTGTACGCGGTGCACCAAGGGCTGGCCGGCGCCGGGCGCGCGGTCCCCACCGCCACGTACCCGACGGTCGGCATCGCGGGACTCGCGCTGGGCGGCGGGGTGGGCGCCGATTGCCGCCATGCGGGCCTGACCTGTGACGCCCTGCAGTCGGCCACGGTGGTGTTGCCCAGCGGCGACATCGTCACCGCGTCCGCCAACGATCACCCGGATCTGTTCTGGGCGCTGCGTGGTGGCGGCGGCGGCAATTTCGGGGTCACGACGTCGATGACCTTCGCGACCTTCGCGACCGCCGACAACGACGTCGTCCGGCTCGACTTCCCGCCGGCATCCGCGGTGCAGGTGCTGGCCGGCTGGCAGTCGTGGCTGAGCGCCGCCGACCGAAACACCTGGGGGATAGTCGATCTCTCCGTCGGGAGCCAGCCGAACTGCCACGTGCTCGCGACCTGCCCGGCGGGCGCCGGCTCCGGTGTCGTCGACGCCATCAAGTCGGCGGTCGGCGTGGCCCCCACCGCGGTCGTGAACAAGACGCTCGGCCACATGGACCTGGTGACGTATCTCGCGGGGGGCAGCTCGACGGCGTCGCCCGTCGGATTCGTGGCGGGATCCGACGTGCTGGCGACGATGAATTCGGCTGCGGCCCATGCCGTTGCGACGGCCATCGGCCAGTGGCCCGCGTCCGGCGGCAAGGCCTCGGTGCTCATCGACCCGCTGGACGGCGCCGTCGGCGACGTGCCGGCGGGGAACACGGCCTTCCCGTGGCGCCAGCAGTCGGTGCTGTTGCAGTGGTACGTCGAGCCCGCCGCCAACCAGGTGGCCGCGGCCCAGCAGTGGCTGAGCTCGGCGCACCAAGCGGTGCAACAGTTTTCGGTCGGCGGTTACGTCAACTACCTGGAGCCCAACAGCTCGCCGCCGCGCTACTTCGGTTCCAATCTGTCCCAGCTGGCGACAGTGCGGCAGAAATACGACCCCAACCGCGTGATGTATTCGGGGCTGAACATCTGATGGGCGAACTCGCGCGCGTCCGCTACCTCGTCGACGACGTCCGGGCGGCCGTCGACTTCTATACGACCCACTTGGGTTTCAGCGTCGACCTCGACGCCGCGCCCGCCTTCGCCGCCGTCGTGCGCGGCCCGCTGCAGCTGCTGCTGGCCGGGCCCAAGAGCTCCGCGGCGCGACGGATGCCCGACGGCGCCACGCCGGAACCCGGCGGCTGGAATCGCATACAGCTTGTGGTCGACGACATTTCCGCCGAAGCCGAGCGGTTACGTGCGGCGGGTGTGAGTTTCCGCAACGACATCATCAGCGGGCCGGGCGGCCAACAGGTCCTGTTGCGGGATCCCTCCGGCAATCTCGTGGAATTGTTCCAGCCGGCGCCCCGCTGAGGAAACAACTTTCGCTTCACTGGCCCCAGTGGTTAGTGAGTGTTGCACCACGCACGCGGATTGAAAAAACTTGCGCCACTTTGGTTTCAGACGTCCCAAGTCGGCGGTTCTTGTCGGTGGGCCCGGTTAGTTTCGGGGCATGAGTTCGGGCGGTGCCGTTGACCGGGAGGCGTTGTCGGCCGCGTTGGATCGCTGGGAAGCCAACTTCGACACGGTGGCCGAGTTTGACTGCGAGGCGTTGACTACCCCCGAGCACCTCGCGTTGCTGGAGCGCTTCGAGAAGATGCGCCGGCGCATCCCGGCCCTGGAGCATCCGGTGATCAATGCCGTTGCCCGCCAGGCCACCCCGGAGGAGTTGGGCGGCAAGCTCTCGCATGCGATCGCCGAGGCCACGCTGATCACCCGCACCGAAGCCTCCCGGCGCATCAAGGAGGCCGCCGACCTGGGACCGCGCCACGGCCTGACCGGCGAACGGTTGGACCCGGTCCTGCGCGCGACGGCCGCGGCCCAACGCGCCGGTGAGCTGGGCAGCGGGCAGGTCGCGGTGATCCGCAAGTTCTGGCACCAGCTGCCCGGCTGGATCGACCAGGCCACCCGCGAGCAGGTCGAAGCCAAATTGGCGCACGAGGGCACCCGGTTTCGGCCCGAACAACTCGGCGCGCTGGCCGACACCGTGACCGAGTGCCTCAACCCCGACGGCAACTACACCGACGACGACCGCGCCCGCCGGCGCGGTTTGATCCTGGGCAACCAACAAAGCGACGGCATGTCGGAGCTGCGCGGCCTGATCACCCCCGAACTGCGGGCCACCCTCGAAGCCGTACTGGCCAAGCTGGCCGCTCCGGGCATGTGCAACCCGCTCGATGACACCCCCACCGTGGATGGCCCACCGTCGCAACAGGCCATCGACAACGACGCCCGCTCGGCGGCCCAACGCAACCACGACGCGCTGACCGCCGCGCTGCGCGCCCTGCTCGCCTCGGGGAAGCTGGGCCAGCACAACGGGCTGCCCGCCTCCATCATCGCCACCACCACCCTGGCCGAACTGGAAGCCGCCGCCGGACGCGCCCTGACCGGCGGCGGCACCATCCTGCCCATGAGCGACGTCATCCGCCTGGCCCGCCACGCCCGCCACTACCTGGCGATCTTCGACAAAGGCAAAACCCTGGCGCTCTATAGCACCAAACGCCTAGCCTCCCCCGGCCAACGCATCGTCCTATACGCCAAAGACCGCGGCTGCACCGCACCCGGGTGCACCGTGCCCGGCTACTACAGCGAAGTCCACCACGTCACCGACTACGCGCAATGCCGCACCACCGACGTCAACGACCTCACCTTCGCCTGCGGCTGCCAACACCGCATGCTGCACCCCGACGGCTGGACCACCCGCAAAAACACCAAAGGCGAAACCGAATGGATCCCCCCACCCCACCTCGACCGCGGCCAACCCCGCACCAACCCCTACTGGCACCCCGAAAAACTCCTCCGCACCGGCGACGACGACGGAGAAGACGAGGACGACGAAAGCCACGCCTAGCGCCCCGGCCAGCGAGTACCCTCACAGCCACTGATCGCGTCCGGGGGCAAGGAGGCACCGGTGTCGTATGTCCTCGCAGCGCCCGAGTTGTTGTCGGCTGCCGCCGAGGACTTGGCCGGGATCGGGTCCGCGGTCAACGCCGCGAACGCGGCGGCCGCGAATCCCACGACGTCGCTGTTCGCCGCGGGCGCCGACGAGGTGTCGACAAGCATCGCCGGGTTGTTCGGCGCGCACGGCCGCGCATTCCAGGCGATCACCGCCCAAGCGGCGCAGCTGCATGAGAGCTTCGCGCGCACCCTGGCGACGAACGCGACTGCGTATCTGAGCACCGAAATCGCAACGGCCGAAACGCTGCTGGGGAGCCCGGCGGTCCCGGGCGCGGCGGCGGGTACGCGGATCACGGTTCCCGGCGCGGGACCGCTGTACTTCCCGAACTTCATCACCAATCTGCCCTACCTTGGACAGTTGGTATATGCGGGCAGCATCCCGGGGCCACCCTCCGTTTCGATCCTGCAGGGCTACGACCTGCTCAACCATGCCATCGGGGAGAACTGGTTCCCCGGCACCACCCCTCAGGTGGTCAACTACCCGGCCAGCATCGGCCTCATAAGCGGAAGCCTCGCCGCCCCCGGCGTCAACCAGGCCGTCGCCATGGGGCAGCAAGCGCTCAACGACCAGATCATGAATGCGTTCGCCAACGGCAACGGTTCACCGGTGCGCATCGCCGCGCTGTCGGAGGGAACACTCGTCGTCAACCGCGAATTGGCCGCTCTGGCAGCCGATCCGACCGCCCCGCCGCATAGTGCCCTGCAGTTCGCCATGTTCAACGGCCCCGAGACCGGCCTGTTCCACGCCTACCTGCCGAATGGATTCACCGTGCCTTTCGTCGACTACACCGCGCAGGGCGTGCCGAACACCCAGTACGACGTCAGCGTGGTGTTCGGCCAATACGACTTTTTCGGCAACCCGCCCGACCGGCCCTGGAATATCCCGGCATGGGTGAACTCGCTGGCCGCCGGGATCTACAACCACAACACCACATCGCTGGCCTCGATGTCGGACGCCGTGCAGGTCTCCAGTGTGACCACCTCCTTGGGCGGCACGATCACCACAGACATGGTCCCGGCTCCGACCCTGCCGATGTTGTTCCCGCTTGAGCAGCTCGGCGTCCCGCAGCCAATCGTCAACGATCTCAACGCGTTTCTGCATCCGATCGTCGACGACGGCTATTCGTCCCTGACGCCGAACGCCGGGCCGTACTTCTTGCAGGGGACGCTGCAAGGCTTGCCCCCCTTGCCGAACCTCTTCTGGTGACGCGAACAATGGAACTTTCCGGCGCGGTCGCGGTCATCACCGGTGGTGCTTCCGGCATCGGCCGGGCCACGGCGCTCGCCCTGGCGCGCGCGGGGGCCGACGTGGTGGTCGGCGACATCCACCAGGAGCGGATGGACGAGACCGTGGCGGCGGTCGCCGAAGTCGGACAACGGGCCCTGGCGGTTCGCTGCGACGTGACCTCCGATGCCGACGTCGAGGCCCTGGCCCGCGCGGTTCTCACGGAGTTCGGCAAGGTGGACGTCGTCATGAACAACGCCGGCGTGGCGCTGCTCGGCCCGCCGGAACGAGTCCCGATGCAGGACTGGCAGCGGCTGTTCGACATCAACGTGTTCGGCGTCGTGCGAGGGATCCCCGCATTCGTACCCATCCTGCTCGAGCAGCGCCACGGCTGGATCGTTAACACGGCATCCATCGCGGGCCTGTATGCCCACGGCTACGACAACATCCCCTACATCGGCGCCAAACATGCGGTCGTCGGCATCACCGAAGGCCTGTACCTGTACCTTCGGCCCAAAGGCATCGGGGTTTCGGTCCTGTGCCCGGAGTTGGTGACCACGAACATCGGCGAGACCGCCCGCATGATCGGCATCGACGACCCGCGCTGGATCAACTTCCCGCCCCACCTGTTGCGTCCCATCCGGCCCGAAGACGCCGCCGAGCGGGTCGTCGCCGGCATCCAGGAGGAACGCTTTCTCATCCTGACCCATCCCGAGAACGAGGAGTGGGTGTCCAACCACGGCCGCGACATCGAGGGCTTCCTGGCCGGCTACCTGCCGATGCTCTACGAGGGCCGTGACCCGTCCGGCCTGCCGGTGACCCCTACCTAGACAGCTGGCAACGCTCAACGAGGACCTCGGCCAACCGTTCAGGTTCGCTGAGAATGGGGCAGTGACAGGTATCGATCTCGATGAGTGTTTGCACTCCTCCGAGTGCCTCAATATTTTTGCGCTGCAACTTCGGCGCGATGGCGCGGTCACGTGAGGTCAGAATCCAGGTGCGCGGAATGTCATCGGGCATTCCTCGCCACGACACTTTCTCCGTGAGGATGCGAAGCGATTCCGGGTGGAGCTTACCGGTCATGAATCGCCGGCGATCCGGAGGAACTCCGTTCAAGTACCCGAATCGCGCCAGCAGCCTTGGTGTTTCGCGCGGCACGCCCCCTTTCACGAAGCGCCGGGCGATTATCGCGAGAAACGACGGCAAGCTGTCCACCACGGACGAGCCTTCGGGCGGCAGGAAGGCAGCAGCGAAGATCATTTCGCGAACGCGCGCCGCTCCAAGCTTGGCCGCCACCCCTGGCAGCGTCATCCCTCCGAGCGAATGACCAACAATGACGATGTCGTCCAACCCGGCGCTCTCGATGTCACCGACGAGCGAGTCGACGAAGTCGGCGATGGTCAACAGCCTCAGGTCTCCCGGCTTGTTCCGCCGCCCCGGCATGTCCAGGGTGACAACCCTCAGCTCTGGCTCTTGCCGGTGGATTTCGTCGACGGTGAGTTCCCAAGAATCGGCGCCGAGCCCGCCGCCATGCACGAGGACGAGAGTCGGCAGTGCCATCGCGGGCCTCCTTAGCAGCGCCCCAAAACTCGAATCCTAGAGCGCTGCCGCAGGCGAGCAGAAAATGCGGTGCATTCCGACCGCGGTTCATGGTGGAATTCCGGACTGTGGCTGCCAGGATGAGCCGTGAAGCGTTCGGTGCCCATTTCGTCGGTGCCCCCGGGTTCCTCAACACCCCCACATACGGATTGCCCCCGCGGTTTACGGCGGAGGCGCTGCGCGACTGCATGCAGTCCTGGGAAGACGGCCTCCTGGAGGTCAGCACCTTCGAGGAACCGATTCGCTCCAGCCGTGCGGCGTATGCGTCACTGATCGGGGCCGACGAGTGCCGGGTGACGATGGGTACCAGCGTGTCGTCGTTGATCGGCCTCATCGCCGCCTCCATACCAGACGGCAGCCGGGTGGCGACTCTGCGTGGTGAATTCGCCAGTGTCACCTTTCCGTTCGCCGCCCAGGCCGGACGCGGCGTCACCGTCACCGAATTGGCGCCCGGTCGATTCGAAGATGCCGCCGGTGATTTCGACGTTGTGGCGGCGAGCCTGGTCCAGTCCGCCGACGGCGCGGTGCTCGACCTCGAGACGCTGCGGGGCAGCGTCGCCGGATCCGGCACCATCACCGTGCTCGATGTGAGCCAGGCGTTGGGTTGGAAGAATGTGACGCTGCCGTGGGCCGACGCCGCCGTCGCGGCGAGCTACAAGTGGTTGCTCGGTCCGCGCGGCGTCGCGTGGATGTCGTTGAGTCAGAGGATATTCGAAGTGTTGGTGCCGCACACCGCAAACCCGTACGCGGGCGCCGACATGTGGTCGTCGCTATACGGGTTACCCTTGCGGCTGGCCGACGGCGCCCAGCGGTTCGACGCCTCACCGGTATGGTTCAGCGTGCTGGGCGCGGCGCTTTCGTTGACGTGGCTGGCGTCGCTGGACCGGGCGGCGGTGGAGAACCACACGCTAGGGCTGGCGAATCGGTTGCGCGCTGAGTTGCAGTTGGCCGCATCCGAGTCGGCGATCGTGTCCTTCTCGGCCGGTCATGCGGCCGATGCGCTGCACGGTGCCGGCGTCCGGGCGTCCGTGCGTGCGGGTGCGACTCGAGTCGGGTTTCACCTCTACAACACCGACGAAGACCTCGACTGGCTCGTGGACGCGCTTAAGCCCTAGACGAACTACCCGGCCAGCGCCGCCCGGATGCACACGGTGACGTACGGCAGCGCCAGGCCGTTCGAATTCGCCAGCGCCGGATGGGTGGCCAGCAACTCGCGCACCTGGTCGAGCGTCCTGGTGCGGACCTCGGTGGGCGACGTGATGCAGTAGCTGCGCGACGCCACCAGGTCGATCAAGGCTTGCGGCGTAAGGTAATTCGTCCACTCGACCTGATGCCGCTCGGGCTCGGTGAACGCCGTCGACAGCGACACGTCGAAGCGGCCCCGGTCGCCGTCCGAGCCGATGATCTCGCCCAGCTCGCGCACCCAGCCCAGCCGTTCGTCGCGGGTGTTCCATACCAGCCCGAGCCGCCCGCCCGGCCGCAGCACCCGGGCCACCTCCGGGATCGCCCGCTCGGGATCCACCCAGTGCCATGCCTGGGCGACGAGCACGGCGTCAACGCTGTTGTCCTCCAACGGAATCTCTTCCGCCGTGCCCAGCAGGGCCTCGGTCTCGGGTAGCGAGGAGCTCAGCACCTCCAGCATGTCGGGGATCGGGTCGACGGCCACCACGTCCAGGCCGCGTTCCACCAGCCGGGTGGTCAGCTTGCCGGTGCCCGCGCCCAGGTCCAGCACGCGCCGCGCGCCGCGCGGTATCAACCAGTCGATCGCCTCCGGTGGGTAGGAGGGGCGGCCACGCTCGTAGGCGGCGGCCGCCGAGCCGAACGACAGCGAGCGTTCCTGGCTGGAGCGGATCACCGCGGACCCCGATCAGCCGAGTCCGCCAAATCCAGCGTCTTGCGGATCAACTCGCCGACGGCCTCGGATTCCACCAGGAACCCGTCGTGCCCGCAGATCGACTCGACGACGTGCAGCTCGGAGCAGCCCGGCAGCAGCTCGGCCAGCTCCTCCTGCAGGCGCAGCGGGTAGAGCCGGTCGGAGGTGATGCCGCCGACTACCACCGGCACCGGGCACCCGCGCAGCGCGCGCTCGACGCCGCCGCGGCCGCGGCCGACGTCGTGGCTGCTCAGCGCCTCGGTCAGGATGACGTAGCTGCCGGCGTCGAAGCGGGCCAGCAGCTTGTCGCCCTGGTGTTCGAGATAGCTCTGCACCGCGTAGCGGCCGCCGCCAAATGGGGGGGCCGGGTCCTCGTCACCCTGGCTGTCGTTGGCGAACCGGGTGTCGAGCTCCACCTCGCCGCGGTAGGTCAGGTGCGCGAAGCGGCGGGCGATGGTCAAGCCGGCGTCCGGCGACGTCCCGGTCTCGTAGTAGTCGCCGCCGTGCCAGTTCGGGTCCGCCTTGATCGCCGCGATCTGCGTGGCCTGCGTGCCGATCTGGTCGGCGGTGGCCCGCGCCCCGACGGCCAGCAGCAGCCCGGAGCGCACCCGGTCGGGATGGCCGACGATCCACTCCAAAGCCCTTGCGCCGCCCATGGATCCGCCGACGACGGCGGCCACCCGGTCGATGCCCAGGGCGGCCAGCGCGGCGACGTCGGCCTCCACCTGGTCCCTGACCGAAATCAGCGGAAATCTTGAGCCCCAGGGCTTTCCGTCGCGGGCGAGCGAGCTGGGGCCGGTGGAGCCGCGGCAGCCGCCGAGCACGTTGGTCGCCACCGCGCACCAGCGGTCGGTGTCGATCGGCGCGCCCGGCCCGGCCACGCCGTCCCACCAGCCGGGCGTGGGATGACCGGGTCCGGCGGGGCCGGTGATGTGCGAATCGCCGGTGAGCGCGTGCAGCACCACCACCACGTTGTCGCGCGTGGGCGACAACTCACCCCAGCGCTGGATGGCGATGCAGACATCGTCGATCACCGCACCGCTTTCGGTGGTCAGCGACCCGATGTGCACGAGACCGACCTCGCCCTCGGCGGGCAGCGTATGCGTCGGAACGTCGGAGATCGTCATGTCAGAGCCCCTCAGAACGCCGCCACGGCCTGCGGGTCGGCGGCCCCGGCCCCGTCCGCGCCAAATTTCCGGGCCGCGGCGAAGCCGAGCTCCAGGTCCGCCAGGATGTCGTCGATGCCCTCGATGCCGACGGCCAGCCGTACCAGCCCGGGGGTGACACCGGTGGCCAGCTGCTCCTCGGCGGAAAGCTGCGCGTGCGTCGTCGACGCCGGGTGAATCACCAGGGACCGCACGTCGCCGATGTTCGCGACGTGGCTGTGCAGCTGCAGCGCGTTCACGAAGGCCTTGCCGGCCTCGACGCCGCCGGCCAGCTCGAACGCCAGCACGGCCCCGGTTCCCTTGGGCGCCAGCTTCTTTCCCCGCTCATACCACGGCGAGCTGGGCAGCCCCGCGTAGTTGACGGACAACACGCCGTCGTGTCCGGCCAAGAACTCGGCGACCCGCTGTGCGTTGGCGACGTGGCGCTCGACGCGCAGGCTCAACGTCTCCAGGCCCTGGGCCACCAGGAACGCGTTGAACGGCGCGGCGGCCGACCCGAGGTCGCGCAGCAGTTGCACGCGCGCCTTGAGCGCGTACGCCGGCGGCCCCAGCTCGGCGAACACCACGCCGTGATAGCTGGGGTCGGGCGTGGTGAATCCGGGGAAGCGGCCCTGCGTCCAGTCGAAGGTGCCGCCGTCGACGATCACGCCGGCGATGGCGGCGCCGTGCCCGCCCAGGTACTTGGTCGCCGAGTGCACCACGATGTCGGCGCCCTGCGCGAACGGCTGGATCAGGTAGGGCGTCGCGATGGTGTTGTCGACGATCAGCGGCACGCCGTTGGCGTGGGCGACCCCAGAAACTCCGGGGGTGTCGAGGATGTCGATCTGCGGGTTGGAGATGGTCTCGCCGAAGAACGCCTTGGTGTTCGGCCGCACCGCCGCCTGCCACGAATCGAGGTCGTCGGGGTCGTCGACGAAGCTGACCTCGATGCCCAGCTTCGGCAGCGAATAGTGGAACAGGTTGTAAGTGCCCCCGTACAGCCGCGGGCTGGAGACGATGTGATCTCCGGCACTTGCGAGGTTCAATATGGCGAATGTCTCAGCCGCCTGGCCGGAGGACAGGAACAGCGCGGCCACCCCGCCCTCGAGCGCGGCGATGCGTTGCTCGACGACGTCGGTGGTCGGATTGCCGATCCGGGTGTAGATGTTGCCCGGGACCTCGAGCCCGAACAGCGCGGCGGCGTGTGCGGTGTCGTCGAAGACGTAGGACGTGGTCTGGTAAATCGGCAGGGCGCGGGCGTTGGTCGCGGGGTCGGGACTCTGGCCGGCGTGGACCTGCTTCGTCTCGAACGACCAGTGCGCGGTCGGATCTGCGGGGTCTGTCTCGGGACTGGTTTCCTTGTTTTCGGAGCTCACGTGCGGTGTGCTTTCTTCTCAGAAGGGCATGAATTCGGGCATCGGGCAGCACCGCGCAATTAGCGGCGCCACACAATGCGACGCGAATGAGCTTGATGGACGCGCATCACGTTTTCCCCTCATCGTCAGGGGTCCGGTATGGCGGACCCGCGCTTGCCGCGCAGCCTGTGGCTACTAGACCTGGTCTTTCACCCGGGGCACCCCACCGCGGTTGGAGGGTTGCCGGCCAGCAAGCCGGGGCTTAGCGCTGGCACTCATGACCGATGTGAAGCCTATCTCATCACCGCTCGCCCATGCCAACAGAGATCCCAACGGAGATGCCAACGGATATGCCAACGCAGATGCCAACGGCCCGGCCCGCCTGCGGCCCGACGCCCGACCAAACTCCCTTGATAACGTGGCATCCAGAACGCTGAGAACCATCATTCACTGACCAATGACGCCGGGAGATGGACCGTGTGCGCCGAACAGCCGACCGTCATCTACACGCTGACCGACGAGGCGCCGCTGCTGGCGACCTACGCGTTCCTGCCGATCGTGCGGGCCTTCGCCGAACCGGCGGGCATCAAGATCAAGACCAGTGACATCTCCGTCGCCGCTCGGATCCTCGCCGAGTTCGCCGACCACCTGACCGAAGAGCAGCGGGTGCCGGACGACCTGGCGGAACTGGGCGCGCTGACGAAGGAAGCCGACACCAACATCATCAAGCTGCCGAACGTCAGCGCCTCGGTTCCCCAGCTCATCACCGCCGTCAAGGAACTGCAGGGCAAGGGCTACAAGATTCCGGACATTCCGCAGAGCCCGAAGACCGACGAGGACAAGGAAATTCGCGCCCGCTATGGCAAGTGCCTGGGCAGTGCGGTGAACCCGGTTCTGCGGCAAGGCAACTCGGACCGGCGCGCGCCCAAGGCCGTCAAGGAGTACGCACGCAAGCACCCGCACAGCATGGGGGACTGGTCGCCGGCCTCGCGCACCCACGTCGCCACCATGCGGCACGGCGACTTCTACCACGGCGAGAAGTCGATGACGCTGGACCGCGCGCGCAACGTGAAGATGGTGCTTGAGACCAAGAGCGGGAAGACCCTCGAGCTCAAGCCGAAAGTCGAGCTGCGCGACGGCGACGTCATCGACAGCATGTTCATGAGCAAGAAGGCCCTGGTCGAGTTCTACGAGGAACAGATGCAGGACGCCTACGAGACCGGCGTGATGTTCTCGCTGCACGTCAAGGCGACGATGATGAAGGTCTCGCATCCGATCGTCTTCGGCCACGCCGTGAAGGTCTATTACAAGGACGCGTTCGCCAAGCACCAGGAGCTGTTCGACGAACTCGGCGTCAACGTCAACAACGGATTGGTCGATCTCTACGACAAGATCGAGTCGCTGCCCGCCACGCAGCACGAGGAGATCATCCGCGACCTGCACGCCTGCCACCAACACCGCCCCGAGCTGGCGATGGTCGATTCGGCCAAGGGCATCACCAACTTCCATTCGCCCAGCGACGTGATCGTGGATGCGTCGATGCCGGCGATGATCCGCGCCGGCGGCAAGATGTGGGGCGCCGACGGGCGGCAGAAGGACACCAAGGCCGTCAACCCCGAATCGACGTTCTCCCGCATCTATCAGGAGATCATCAACTTCTGTAAGACCCACGGGCAGTTCGATCCGACGACTATGGGCACCGTGCCCAACGTCGGCCTGATGGCGCAGCAGGCCGAGGAATACGGCTCGCACGACAAGACTTTCGAGATCCCCGAAGACGGCGTCGCCAACATCGTCGACCTCGACACCGGCGAAGTGCTTCTCACCCAGAACGTGGAAGAAGGCGACATCTGGCGCATGCCCATCGTCACCGACGAGGCGATCCGCGACTGGGTCAAGCTGGCCGTCACCCGCGCCCGCAACTCGGGCATGACGGTGGTGTTCTGGCTGGACACGGAGCGGCCGCACGAGGTCGAGCTGCGCAAGAAAGTCAAGGCGTACCTCAAGGAGCACGACACTGAGGGCCTCGAAATCCAGATCATGCCGCAGGTGTGGGCCATGCGCTACACGCTGGAGCGCGCGGTGCGCGGGCAGGACACCATCGCCGCGACCGGAAACATCCTGCGCGACTACCTCACCGACCTGTTCCCGATCCTGGAGCTCGGCACCAGCGCCAAGATGCTGTCGATCGTGCCGCTGATGGCCGGCGGCGGAATGTACGAAACCGGGGCGGGCGGTTCGGCCCCGAAGCATGTGCACCAGCTCGTCGAGGAAAACCATCTGCGCTGGGATTCCCTCGGTGAGTTCCTCGCTCTGGGAGCGTGTTTCGAAGACATCGGTATCAAGACGGACAACGAGCGCGCCAAGATCTTGGGCAAGACGTTGGACGCGGCGATCGGCAAGCTGTTGGAGAACAACAAGAGTCCGTCGCGCAAGACCGGCGAACTCGACAACCGCGGCAGCCAGTTCTACTTGGCGCTGTACTGGGCCGAGCAACTTGCCACGCAATCCGACGACGAAGAGTTGCGCGAGCACTTTTCCGCGCTGGCCGACGAGCTGAGCCGCAACGAGGACGCCATCGTCGCCGAGCTCGCGGAGGCGCAGGGCGAGGCGGTCGACATCGGCGGCTACTATCGCCCGGACACGGAGAAGACGACGGCAGTGATGCGGCCGAGCAAAACGCTGAACGAGGCGCTGACCGCTTCGCAAGCCTCAAAAGGCTGAGAGCCGCGAGAAGAGAGTCGAACTCGATATGGCAGGCGAACCCAAAATCAAGGTTAAGGGCCCGGTAGTCGAGCTCGACGGCGACGAGATGACCCGCGTCATCTGGAAGCTCATCAAGGACATGCTGATCCTGCCCCATCTCGACATCAACCTCGACTACTACGACCTGGGCATCGAGCACCGCGACCGCACCGACGACCAGGTGACCATCGACGCGGCCTACGCGATCAAGAAGCACGGCGTCGGCGTCAAGTGCGCGACCATCACCCCCGACGAGGCCCGCGTTGCCGAATTCAACCTCAAGAAGATGTGGCTGTCGCCCAACGGGACCATCCGGAACATCTTGGGCGGCACCATCTTCCGCGAGCCGATCGTGATCTCCAACGTGCCGCGCCTGGTTCCGGGTTGGACCAAGCCAATTGTCATCGGCCGCCACGCTTTTGGTGACCAGTACCGGTCGACCAACTTCAAGGTCGACAAGCCCGGCACCGTCGCAATAACGTTCACCCCCGCCGACGGCAGCGAGCCGATTGTGCACGAGATGGTGTCCATCCCCGAGGACGGCGGCGTCGTGATGGGGATGTACAACTTCAAGGAATCCATCCGGGATTTCGCGCGCGCCTCGTTCGCCTACGGGCTCAACGCCAAATGGCCGGTGTACCTGTCGACCAAGAACACCATCCTCAAGGCCTACGACGGCATGTTCAAGGACGAGTTCCAGCGCATCTACGACGAGGAATTCAAGGAGCAGTTCGAAGCCGAGGGCCTGACCTACGAGCACCGGCTCATCGACGACATGGTCGCGGCCTGCCTCAAGTGGGAGGGCGGCTACGTCTGGGCCTGCAAGAACTACGACGGCGACGTGCAGTCCGACACCGTCGCGCAGGGCTACGGCTCGCTGGGTTTGATGACGTCGGTGCTGATGACGGCCGACGGCAAGACCGTCGAGGCCGAGGCCGCGCACGGCACCGTCACCCGCCACTTCCGGCAGTACCAGGCCGGCAAGCCCACCTCGACGAACCCGATCGCCTCGATCTTCGCCTGGACCCGCGGGCTGCAGCACCGCGGCAAGCTGGACGACACCCCCGAGGTGATCGAGTTCGCCCAGCAGCTCGAGGAGGTCGTCGTCGCCACGGTCGAGGGCGGCAGCATGACCAAGGACCTGGCCATCCTCATCGGTCCCGACCAGGAGTGGCAGCAAAGCGAGGAATTCCTCAACTCCATCGCCGAGAACCTGGAGAAGGCTCTGGCTAACTAGCCGGGGGGTTCTCGACCGCTCGCATCGGCGGGCTGCACTCGTCGATGAATTCCGAGATGACCTGGGTGACGCGCTCGGGCGCCTCGAACATGGGAACGTGTCCGACGCCGTCGAGCTTGGTGATCTTCGTTCCGGCGGGCAGGAAGTCGGTGAAATGCCGGCTGAATCTGCGCGGCGGGACCACGCGATCCCTCTCGCACAGCACCAGCTGGACGGGCACCGCGGTCTCGGCCAACTCCAGCAGCCCCGGCTGCAGCAGCGACTTGATGAGCAGCTGGAAATAGGCCGGACAGTGCGCGGCGTCGTCGACGACGCCGCGCAGGTCGCGTCCGCTGACCCCGTCGGGCGATGCGCTCAGCGGCAGGGTCGCCAGCCGGCGGCTGAACGGCAGCTGCAGGGTCCGATCGCCCAACAATCGGGCCAACACCAGCAACGGCATGCCCGAGAGGAACTTGGCGATCACCTCGAATTTGACCGGGCTCCAGCGCGTCCAGCCGCCCGCAGCGCCGATGCCGGTCACGCTGCGCGCCCGCCCGCGCCGTTCGAGTTCGAACGCGACCCAAGCGCCCAGCGAGTTGCCCACCATGTGAGCGGAATCCCAGCCGAGGTCGTCGAGCTGGCGCTCGACGTGATCGGCCAGCACCGATGAGCTCAGCAGCCAGGTGCCCGCATACGGTCCGCCGTTGTGCCCGGCCATCGTCGGGGCGAATACCTCGTAACGGCCGGTGTCGGCCAGCCGCGGCGCCACCCCGTTCCACACGGTCTGTGACATCAGGAAACCGTGTAGCAGCAGGACGGGCTCTCCGGGGTCATCCCCAGAACCCAGGTGGATCGGCGGACGGGTCCCCTCGTTGCTCCCCATGGGCTCGACATTAATGGCGGTACCGCCGGTACTGCAAACAATGGTCGGTCCGCGCGCGTGAAAAGATCGATGGATCATGAGCACCGCTACCGGATCCAGCCGGATTTTCTCCGGCGTGCAGCCGACGTCCGACTCGCTTCACCTGGGTAACGCGCTGGGCGCCGTCACCCAGTGGGTCGCGCTGCAGGACGACCACGACCCGTTCTTCTGCGTCGTCGACCTGCACGCCATCACGGTCGCGCAGGATCCCGAGGCGCTGCGACGCCGCACGCTGGTCACCGCCGCGCAATACCTGGCGCTGGGCATCGACCCCAACCGCAGCACGGTCTTCGTGCAGAGCCACGTGCCCGCCCACACCCAGCTGGCGTGGGTGCTGGGGTGCTTCACCGGCTTCGGGCAGGCGTCGCGGATGACGCAGTTCAAGGACAAGTCCACGCGCCAGGGCAGCGACTCGACCACGGTCGGCCTGTTCACCTATCCGGTGTTGCAGGCGGCCGACGTGTTGGCCTACGACAGCGATCTGGTGCCGGTGGGCGAGGACCAGCGCCAGCATCTCGAGCTGGCGCGCGACGTCGCGCAACGGTTCAACAGCCGCTTCCCCGACACCTTCGTCGTTCCCGACGTGCTCATCCCCAAGGCCACCGCCAAGATCTACGACCTGGCCGACCCGACGTCGAAGATGAGCAAATCGGCGGCCACCGACGCCGGGCTGATCAACCTGCTCGACGATCCGGCATTGTCCGCCAAAAAGATTCGCTCGGCGGTGACCGACAGTGAGCGCGAAATCCGTTACGACACCGAGGCCAAGGCCGGCGTGTCGAACCTGCTGACGATCCAGTCGGCGGTCACCGGGGTCGGCATCGACAAGCTCGTCGACGGCTACGCCGGGCGCGGCTACGGCGACCTGAAGAAGGACACCGCCGACGCCGTGGTCGAATTCGTGAGCCCGATCAAGGCGCGCGTCGACGAATTGATGGCCGACCGTGCGGAATTGGAGTCGGTGCTGGCGGCCGGGGCGCAGCGCGCCGAGGAGGTCGCCGGCAAAACCGTGCGGCGGGTCTACGATCGATTAGGGTTTCTTCCGGTACCGGAATAGGTTTCACGATGAGCGAGCCGGCCAAGCCAGGCGTTCTCGATCGGCTGCGGGCCCGGTTCGCATGGCTTGACCGCGTCATGCGCGCGTACCGGCGTTTCGACGAGCGCAACGGCGGCTTCTACGCCGCCGGCCTCACCTACTACACGATCTTCGCGCTATTCCCGTTGCTGATGGTGGGTTTCGCGGCGTTCGGATTCGTGCTGTCGCGCCGGCCGCAGCTGCTGGGCACGATCGACGACCACATCCGCTCCTCGGTGACCGGAGCGCTTTCGCAACAGCTGGTGGACCTGATGAACTCGGCGATAGACGCGCGGACCTCGGTCGGCGTCATCGGTCTGGTCACCGCGGCCTGGGCGGGCCTGGGCTGGATTTCGCACCTGCGGGAAGCGGTGACCGAGATGTGGTGGGACAAGCGCATCGAGTCACCGGGCTTCTTGCGCAACAAGATATCCGATCTCCTGGCCATGCTGGGCACGTTCGTGGTGGCCTTGGCCACCGTCGCGCTGAGCACGCTCGGCCACCAGGCGCCGATGGCCGCGGTGCTGAGATGGCTTGGGATACCCGAATATTCGGTGTTCAACTGGCTTTTCCAGCTTTTCTCGATAGTGATATCGCTGTTGGTGTCGTGGCTGTTGTTCGCCTGGATGATCGCCCGGCTGCCGCGCGAAAAGGTCAACCTGGTCGCATCGATGCGCGCCGGCCTGCTGGCGGCGGCCGGCTTCGAACTGTTCAAGCAGGTGGCGTCGCTGTATCTGAGGGCGGTGCTGCGCAGCCCGGCCGGGGTCGCTTTCGGGCCGGTGCTCGGGCTCATGGTGTTCTCGTACGTCACCGCGTACCTGGTGCTATTCGCCGCCGCGTGGGCCGCCACCGCGTCGGACGATCCGCGGGCCAAGCACGTCGAGCCGCCGCCGCCGGCGATCATCGCCCCGCGGGTGCAGGTGGACGAGGGAATCAGCACCCGTCAGACGCTGGCCGCGATGGGCCTGGGAGCCGCTGGGGCGCTGGCATTTTCCCGGCTGGCCCGTCGGCGCCGATAGCCTCACGCAGGGAAAATGACTTGTGTTTTACACTCGGGTACGTCGAAGCATCGCGCAGGAGTGACCCACGTCACACAAGGAGTTAGCTGGTTCCATGAGTACCGACGACTTCGACTTCGTCATCGTCGGTGCCGGCTTCAGCGGCATCGGTGCGGCGATCCAGCTCAACCGGCTCGGATACGACGACATCGTCATTGTCGACCGCGAGGACGATCTCGGTGGGACCTGGCACGTCAACCGGTACCCGGGCCTGGCCGTCGACATTGCGTCCACCACCTATTCCTACTGGTTCGAGCCCAACCCGTACTGGTCCCGGCTGTTCGCGCCCGGCCCCGAATTGAAGCGGTACGCCGAACACGTCGCCGACAAATACGATGTGCGCCGCTACATGCGGTTCAACACGGTGGTCGAAGGCGCGCGCTGGGACGAGGACGCGCACAGGTGGCGAGTGGAATTGGCGGGCGGCGAAACCCTGACGGCACGTTTTCTGATCACCGCGACCGGGTTCCTGTCGCAGCCGCGTAATCCGGACATTCCCGGCATCGAGAGTTTCGCCGGCAAGGTGGTGCACACCACCGCCTGGGACGACGACTACGACTTCGACGGGCGCCGCGCGGCAATCATCGGAACCGGTGCGACGGCGGTGCAGTTGATCCCCGAGTTGGCCGCAAAAGTCGCCGACCTGACGGTGTATCAGCGGACGGCGATCCATGTGGTCCCGAAGGTCGACTTCGCGATTCCCGCGTGGTTGCAGCGCGTGTTCGCCCGGGTACCACAGGTGCAACGGCTCGTTCGGCACCTGACCGACTTCTTCTTCGAAGTCATGATCGTGACGGGTGTGCTGCATTTCCCAACCTTCCGGCGGCTGACCATCGCCGCCGCGGACCTGGCCAAGATCAGCCGGTTCGTCGCGATACGAGACAAGGAGCTGCGGCGCAAGCTGACGCCCGACTACGACTTCGGCTGTAAACGGCCCACGTGGTCCAACAGCTACTACCGCACCTTCACCAAACCGCACGTGCACTTGGAGACCAGCAGCATCGAGCGGATCGAACCCGACGGCATCGTCACCGCGGACGGGAAAAAGACCGTCATCGACACGCTGGTGCTCGCCACCGGATTCGATTTGTGGGACGCCAACTTCCCGGCGATCGAGCTGATCGGCCGGCAGGGCCGAAACCTCGGAAAGTGGTGGCGCGAGAACAGGTTCCAGGCCTATCAGGGGATTTCCGTCCCGTACTTCCCGAACTACCTGAGCCTGGCCAGTCCGTACGGATTCTGCGGCCTGTCGATCTTCAACAACGTCGAGTACCAGATGCGGCACATGGACCGGCTGTTCAGCGAGCTGCAGCGGGTCGGCGCAACCGAGTTCGAGGTCACCGAGGAAGCGAACACACGGTTCCTGGATCGGATGACCGGGCTGCTCGGCGACACAGTGTTCCACGCCGGCAACTGCGCCACCTCGCGGTCGTACTACTTCAACAGCAGCGGCGAAGCGAGTCTGTTGCGGCCCACGCCGACGGACAAGGCGGTGGAGGAAGCCTCGAGCTTTCCGTTGAGCGACTACGCGATCCGCTGACCCGCCAACCACTCGCCGCGCATCATGACGGCGGTTGGCCGCGATTCGCGGTCGAGCACAACGAGATTGGCGTCATAGCCCGCCCGCAGGCTGCCCACCCGCTCCAGGCCGAGCGCCCGCGCGGGCGTCGTCGCCGTCATCGCCACCGCGGCGGCCGGCCCCGCGTCGGCGGCCGCGGCGCGGAAGAGCCGGTCCATGGTGGCGGTGCTGCCGGCGATCGTCGACGTGCCGTGCACCCGCGCCACCCCGGAGACGACGTCGACCTGCACCGCGCCCAGCCGAAACGTCCCGTCGGCGCAGCCGGCCGCTGCGAGGGCGTCGGTGACCAGGGCGACCCGGTCGGGCCCCGCGGCCGCGATGACCGCGCGCACCACCTCGGGGTGCACGTGCACGCCGTCGGCGATGAGCTCGACCGTCACCCCCGGGTCCCGCAGCAGCGCGAGCGCGGGCCCCGGCTCGCGGTGGTGCAGCGGCGGCATCGCGTTGAACAGGTGGGTGCCCACCGTGGCGCCCGCCGCGATGGCCCGTCGGGTCTGTTCGTAGGTCGCGTCGGTATGACCGACGGCCACAACCACATCCGCGTCCAGGAACCGCCGGATCGCGTCGTCGACCCCCGGCAGTTCCGGTGCCAGCGTGACCATCCGGATCGCGCCGTCGCCGGCGGCGAGGACCGCGTCGATCTCGTCGGGGTCGGGGTTGCGCATCCGGGCGGGATCGTGTGCGCCGCTGCGGGCCGGGCTGAGCCAGGGCCCCTCCAGGTGGATGCCGGCGATCGCGCCCCGCCTCGTGGCCGCGGCGAGCGCGCGCACGCCGGCGATCAGCTCCGCCGGCGAGGCGGTGACCAGGCTGGCCAGCGTGGTGGTGGTCCCGTGGCGCCGGTGGAAGTCGGCAGCCGCGTCGATGGCGTCGGTGTCGGTGTCGGTGTCGGTGTACGAGGCGCCGCCGCCGCCGTGCACGTGCATGTCGACAAAGCCCGGCACGACAACGCAATCCGGGAAGTCGTCGTCGACCGGCCCGGGCGGGGGCCCGGTGCCGCACGCCGCGATCCGCCCGCCGGACGTCTGCAGCCATCCCGGCTGGGCGACCTGGCCGTCGAGAACCATCGTCCCCGAACCGATCAGTCCCACCGGCCGCCGTTTTCCCAGAAGTGCCGGATGTCCTCGAGCTGGCGCCCCTTGGTTTCCGGAGCGTACCGGTAGACGAAGACGAAGGCGATCAGCGTGAGAACCACGAACACCGCGAAAGTGCCTGCGCCGCCCAGCGAATGCAGCAACGTCAGGAACACGGCGGCGATGATCGCGTTGGCGACCAGGTTGGAGGTGAGCATCGTGCTGGAGCCGAGAGAGCGCAGCCGCGACGGGAAGCTCTCGCTGGCGTACACCCAGCCCAGGGAGCCGAAGCCCGCGGTGTAGCCGAAGATGAACAGCACGACGCCGGCGAACCCGAACACCAGCCCGGCGCCGCCGAGGCGGCCCTGGGCGAACACGGCCATCAGGACGAGGTCGGCGACGATCATCATGGCGATGCCGCACAACAGGATTGGGCGCCGGCCCAGCCGGTCGACGAGCAGCAGCGACGTGCCCACGGCCGCCAGCCCGGCGACCTGGACCAGTGCTGGCAGGGCCAGCAGCGCGAAATTACCGGTGAAGCCCATCGCTTCGAATATCCGGGGGCTGTAGTAGATGATCGCGTTGATGCCGGTGATCTGGATCAGGAAGCCGAGCGTGATCACGAAGACGGTGGCCCGCAGATACGGTCGGCGCAGCATCTCGGAGAAGCCGCCGCTACCCTCGCTCAGGGCGCCCGCGATCTCGGCCAGCTCCTCGTCGGCGTTCGCCGTGGGCTCCGCGCGCAGCAGCGCGGCGCGGGCGTCGTCGACCCTGCCCTTGAGCACGTACCATCGGGCCGTGTCCGGCATCCGAATCAGCAACGGCAGCAACAGCATTGCGGGCAGGGCGGCCAACCCCAGCATCCACCGCCAGCTGTGCGTGCCGGCCAGCGCGTAGCCGGTCAGGTAGCCGACGACGAGTCCGCTGACGATCGCCAGTTGATAGGCCGTCAACAGCGAGCCCCGCACCGCCGCGGGCGCCGACTCCGCCACGTACACCGGCACCACCACCACGGTCACGCCGATCGTCAGGCCCAGCAGGAAGCGCGCCGCCAACAGCATCGGCAGCGACACCGAGAACGCGCCGAGGAGCGCGAACGCCGCGTAGGCGACCAGGATCAGCACCACCGATTTCTTCCGGCCGATCGCGTTGGCGAGCACGCCGGCGCCGAGCGCCCCGACGATCTGGCCCAGCACCACCATCGTCGTCAGCAGCTCTTGTTGGCGGGTCGTGAGCCCGAAGTCCTCGGTGACGAACAGCTGCGCGCCGGCGATGATGGACAGGTCGTAGCCGTAGATGACGCCGACGCTGGCGGCGGTGAGCCCGAGCAGCCGGCCCCCCCGCGACGGGGCGCGTCGCGCCGTCACCGGTGCTGCGGTCGGCGGTTCATCGAGCGTGCGACCATGATCAAACTAAACACGATGATGGTGCCGATCACCGCAACGCCCACCCGCACCGGCAGCGCGTCCGCCGACGGCATCAGCCCGGCGGCCTGGGCGCCGGCGCCCGGCCGGTCGGCGGCGCCGTCGTGCTTGGCGGGCATCAGCGACGGATCGGGTTCGATCAGCGTGCCGACCTGGGTGCCCTGCGGCGTGGAAAACCCGTAGTCCAGCAGGTGCGCCGCCTGTTCCCACGGCGCTATCGGCTGCCGCGTGCCGTGCAGCAGCACCGCCATCAGCCGTCGCCCGTCGTGGTTGGCCGCGCCCACGAAGGTCTGGCCGGCGTCGTCGGTGTAGCCGGTCTTGCCGCCCAGCGCGCCGGGGTACTTGTAGAGCAGCTGGTTGTCGTTTTCCAGCTCGTAGCCGGGGTGATCGCCGTGGCCGGGGAAGTCGAAGGTCCGCGTCGCGACGATGTCGGCGAAGGTGGGGTTCTGCCAGGCGTAGCGGTAGAACAGGCCGATGTCGTAGGCCGACGTGCTCATGCCGGGGCCGTCCAGCCCGGACGGGGTCGCCACCCGGGTGTCGCGGCCGCCGAGCTTGGCGGCCAACACGTTGATCTTCTCCAGCGCCTGCTGCATCCCGCCGAGTTGCATCGCCAGCGCGTGCGCGGCGTCGTTGCCGGAGTGCATCAAGAGGCCGTGGAGCAGCTGGTTGACGGTGAACACCCCGCCCTCCTCGACGCCGACCCTGGTGCCCTCGGCGGCGGCGTCGTCGGCGGTGCCCTGGACGGACTTGTTCAGCGGCAGCGCGTTGAGGGACGCCATCGCGACCAGCACCTTGATGATGCTGGCGGGCCGGTGCCGCCCGTGCGGGTCCTTGGCGGCGATGACGGCGCCGCTGTCCAGGTCGGCCACCAGCCACGCGTCGGCGGACACGTCGCCCGGCAGCGGCGGCGTGCCGGGCGCGGCCACGATGCCGCAGCCGCCCAGCGCCTCGCCGCCGACCGGCTTCGGGGGCACCGCCAGCGGGATCGGCGCGTCCCCGGCGGTGGGGACTTCCGAGGAGTCCACCGCCGGCGGCGTGTTCACCTGGAACGGGCAGGCCGGCGGTCCGGCGTTGGGACCTTGAGCCGGTTCGGCGGACGCAACCGGGGCGGCGACCAGGAAAAGCGTCGCTGCCAGGCATGATGCGGAACGTAACCGGGACATTGTGTGTGCAGACTAGGCGATCGCGGGCGCAATTCCCGGGAGCCGCGCTGTGACTGATGGGGCAGATGTTACAAAGTGGCCCGCGCGCGTCGGTGCGGCGGCGGACCAGTACGCTGACACCATTCAAAACAATGGATTTCTGTCGAGATGGCGGCGCGACGGTGACGGTCCGCGATCGCTGGAGAAACTGCTCAAGCAGGTCGAGAAGGGCACCCAGGTTCGCAGCTCCGGGCATGAGCGGGTGCTGGCGGAGCTGAAGCAGCATCGCGACGACGCGCCCGACGGCGACCTGCGCTCCGCGCTCACCTGGCTCTGCAACGCCCAGACCCGGCTGGGCAGCGACCCGAGCACCGCGCATTCCCGCGAGGTGCTGCTGGCCGCCTACGAGGTCAAGCGGGTCCTCGCTACAGCCGGCGGGACTCCTCGCTGAGCACGCCGCGCAGGGTGGCCTCGATGGTGTCGAACTCGGGTTGGCCGCTGATCAACGGCGGTGCCAGCTGAACGACCGAGTCGCCGCGGTCGTCGGTGCGGCAGTACATCCCGGCCTCGAATAGGGCCGCGGACACGCGGGGCAGCAGCGCCGCGCGTTCCTCGTCGCCGAAGGTCTGTCTGGTCGCCTGGTCCTTGACCAGCTCGACGCCGTAGAAGTACCCCTCGCCGCGCACGTCGCCGACGATGGGCAGGTCGTAGAGCTTCTCCAGGGTGGCGCGGAATGCCGGCGCGTTGCGTTTGACGCGCTCGTTGAGGCCCTCGCGCTCGAAGATGTCGAGGTTGGCCAGCGCCACCGCGGCCGACACGGGGTGGCCGCCGAACGTATAGCCGTGCGGGAACATGGTTTTGGCGTCGTTGAACGGCTCGAACAACCGATCGCTGGCGATCATGGCGCCCAGCGGTGAGTAGCCCGACGTCAGCCCCTTGGCGCAGGTGATCATGTCGGGCACGTAGCCGAAGTCGTCACAGGCGAACATCGACCCGATCCGGCCGAAGGCACAGATGACCTCGTCGGAGATCAGGAGCACGTCGTACTCGTCGCAGATCTCGCGCACCCGCTCGAAATAGCCTGGGGGAGAAGGGATCGAGCCGCCCGCGTTCTGCACTGGCTCCAGGAACACCGCGGCGACGGTGTCGGGCCCCTCGAACTCGATCGCCTCGGCGATCCGGTCGGCGGCCCATAGACCAAAGCCCTTGGGATCGTCGCGGAACGATTCGGGCGCGCGGTAGAAGTTGGTGTTGGGCACGCGGAAGCCGCCGGGGGTCACCGGTTCGAACGGCGCCTTGTAGCGCGGCAGTCCGGTGATCGCCAGCGCGCCCTGGGTGGTGCCGTGGTAGGCGACCGCCCGCGAAATCACCTTGTGCTTACCGGGTTTGCCGGTGAGCTTGAAGTACTGCTTGGCCACCTTCCACGCCGTCTCGACGGCCTCGGTGCCGCCGGTGGTGAAGAAGACCCGGTTCAGCTCGCCCGGGGCGTAGCGCGCGAGGCGCTCGGCGAGCTCGATCGCGCTCGGGTGCGCATGGCCCCACAGCGGGAAGTACGCCAGGGTGCTGGCCTGCCGGGCGGCAACCTCGGCGAGCTCGGTGCGCCCGTGGCCGACCTGGACCGTGAACAGCCCGGACAGCGCGTCGAGGTAGCTCCTGCCGCGGTCGTCGAAGATCCTGACGCCCTCGCCGCGGGTGATGATCGGCGGCTCGATGCCCGGGCCGTGCCGGGCGAAGTGCAGCCACAGGTTGTCAGTCATCTCGTTCGCGAGCGTAACGGCAAGGGCGTCGAACTTCCGTCATGACGGCATTCCGGCCCACCGGCTTTCTCACTACGATTGGTAGTAGAAGTGTCCCGAGGGGGTATGGTGCGCTGGCGCGGTGTTCATCACATTGAATTCGCGGTCTTGGACTATGACAGCTCCATCGACTTCTACGATGCGATGTTCGGATGGCTGGGGTATACGAGTTTTTCGACCCTCGACATCGACTATCGATCGACCTACTACATGACCCGGTTTATGGCGCCGCACAGCTACATCGGCATTCAACCCGCCCGTACCGGGGCAAGGCTTGCGCACTCCGATCAAGCCGTCGGCATCAACCACATCGCGCTCTGGGCCAGGAACAGGCGAGAGGTCGACCGCTTTTATCGCGAGTTCCTGACCAGGCATCGAATTCCCGTCACCGACGAACCCGCCGCGTATCCGCACTACTGGCCCGGCTACTACGCGGTGTTCTTCGACGACCCCGTCAACGGCATCCATTGGGAACTGGCCTGGCTGCCCAAAGTCCCCTCACCGCGCCAGCTTTGGACGTCTTATCGAGCGTTCGGCTCCATCGCGTCGGGCCGGCCTGACCTGGCGGACTCGGTACCTCGCCTGGCGAGGCAGGCCATGCGGGCTCTGCCGTCCCGGAGGTCGCTGTGACCGTCACCGAATTCGAGGCGCTGCGACCGCATCTCATGTCGGTGGCCTACCGGCTGACCGGCACGGTGGCCGACGCCGAGGACATCGTCCAGGACGCGTGGCTGCGCTGGGACAAACAGGACAGCGAAATCACCGACCTGCGGGCCTGGCTGACCACCGTGGTGAGCCGGCTCGGCCTGGACCGGCTGCGGTCGGCCGCGCACCGGCGCGAGACGTACGTCGGCAACTGGCTGCCCGAGCCGGTGGTCACCGGCTTCGACGAGTCGGATCCGCTGTCCGCGGTGGTGGCCAGCGAGGACGCCCGGTTCGCGGCGATGGTCGTGCTGGAGCGGCTGTCGCCCGATCAGCGGGTCGCGTTCGTGTTGCACGACGGGTTCGCCGTGCCCTTCGCGGAGGTGGCCGAGGTGCTGGGCACCAGCGAGGTCGCCGCCCGGCAGTTGGCGTCGCGGGCGCGCGCGGCTTTGAAAAGAGAAGGCGCGCAGTCGGCGCCCGAACCGGACCCCTCGCACAACGAGGTGGTCGGCCGGTTGATGGCCGCGATGGCAGCCGGTGACCTGGCGGGGGTGGTGGCGCTGCTGCATCCGGACGTGGTCTTCACCGGCGATTCAAATGGCAAGGCGCCCACGGCGGTCCAGGTGATCCGCGGGGCGGACAAGGTGGCCCGATTCATGTTCGGCCTGGCCCGCCGCTACGGTCCGGCGTTCTTCACGGCGAATCACCTGGGGCTGGTCAACGGCGAGCTCGGCGCCTACACCGCGGGCAGCCCCGGCGACGGCGGGCACTGGGAGATGCGGCCGCGGATCCTGGCGCTGACGGTGCGCGACGGAAAGGTCTGCGCGCTATGGGATATCGCCAACCCGGACAAGTTCACCGGCTCCCCCTTGGGCCGTCGTTCCTGACGCACCGGCCTTAGCCATGGCCAGCCCGAGGCGCAGCGCGCCGGCGGCCTCGGCGGCGGCCTCGGCGAACCGGCCCCCGAGGCCGACGAAGTTCAGGTAGGCGTGCGGCAGGTCGCCGTGCCGGCTCAGCGCCACCGGGATACCGCCGGCCCGCAGCTTGTCGGCGTAGGCCAGCCCGTCGTCGCGAATCGGATCGAAACCGGCGCTACCGAGGTAGGCGGGCGGCAGGCCGGCGACGTCGCCGTGCAACGGCGACAGCCGCGGATCGCGCGGATCGACGCCCGCGGGCACGTAGTTCGCCAGCGCCCACCGCAGGTTCCGGTCGGTGAAAGTGGAGGCCCGGGCGAACAGGTGATGCGAGGGCCGGCGCGCGCCGAGGTCCGTCGGGGGATACATCAGCAGCTGAAACGCGGGGACGGCGCCGCCCCGGCGCACCGCCTGCTGCGCGGTCACAGCCGCCAGGTTCCCGCCGGCGCTGTCGCCGCCGACCGCTATGCGGGCGGGATCCGCGCCCAGCTCGGCGGCGTAGCGGTGCGCGTGGTCGAACGCGGCGATCGCGTCCTCGACGGCGGCGGGAAACGGATGCTCGGGCGCGCGGCGGTACTCGACCGACAGCACGCGCACGCCGGCGTGCCCCGCCAGGTAACGGGCGACGGGGTCGTGGCTGATTCGCGAGCCGACCGAGAAGCCGCCGCCGTGGAAATACACCAGCAGCCCGGACGGCTCGGGCAGGCCCGCGGGGGTGTACAGGGTGGCCGGGATGTCGCCGTGCTCGGCGGGGACACCGACCTCCCGTGTCGCGACCGGTGTGCGTGGCGCGTAGCCGATGAGCCGCGGAAGCTGGTCGTACCGCGCCCGGGCTCCTTCGACGGGATCGGCGAAAACGTTTGAGCCCGAGGAGTTTTTGAGACGGATCAGCAGCTGCGCGTCCAGGTCCAGTTCCTGCCCGTCGATCCGCACCGGCGGACCCGCCAGCAGCCGGCGGGCGGGCGCGGGCAACGCGAAGATGCCACGGACCGCCGCGGCCTTGATGCCTAGTGCTGCCATGAGATTTCCTCCTTGCTGGCGACAAATTGCATGACATGCCCGAGGAGCCGGGACCGCAGGGCGACGCTCAGCCCGTTCTCCGCGCATTCGTTCCGGAAGTCCCGCGGCGCGATCAAGCGATGCGGCGAGCCGTCCAAGCGGTGAAACAGGCTCGCCAGCGGGGTGCGCACCAGGTCGTAGCCGACGAAGGCGCCCCCGGGTCGCAGCACGCGGGCCACCTCGGCAATGGCCCGCTCCCAGTCGATGAGGTGATGCAGCATGAGGCAGCTGACGACGGAGTCGAAGGACGCGTCGGCGAACGGCATCGCGGTGGCGTCGGCCGTCCGCACCGACGCGTTGGGAAATCCCCGCAGGCGGGTGGCGGCGGCGCGCGTCATGAGCGGGTCGATGTCCATCGCCACCCACGCGAGGTCGGGATTCTTCGAGAGAAGTTGCCGGGCAACGGATCCGGCGCCGGCGCCGATCTCCAGCACGTCGCGCCCCAGTCGCCGGGCGTCGAACTCCCGCGCGATCACCGGGCTGCCGGAACGCCCGACGGCGCCGCAGCAGAAAGCGCGTTCGAACCGTGACATCGCGGGCATACCCCAAGCGTGGGCCCGTCCCGGCGGGAACGCTTGTACGGATCCGTCAGACCCGTCGGACCGCCCGTGCGAGCTCGCGCGGGCTCGACCCGGTCATCTCCCAGCACACGCGGGTGGCGTGCGAGCCGTCGGCAAAACCGGCCAGGTGGGCCGCGTCGGTGACGGAGCGGCCCTCGATGACGTGCCCGATGGCGGTCACCAGCCGCGCCCAGCGGATCGTGGCCGAGAACGACACCCCGGTCTGCTGCCTGCACAGCCGCCCCAGGTAATCCGGTGACAGCGCAACGGCGTCCGCGACCGACACGACGTCGACGCGGCTCGGCACCCGGCTCGACACGACTTCGATCGCCTGCCGCAGCTGCGGGTGCACGGACCCCGGCCCGTCTCGCCGCCCGCACAGCCGGTCGCCCAGGAAATCCGCCGCGGCGCGCGGGCCGTCCGCGGCCAGCAGCACGGCCGTCTCCTCGGCCAGCTCCTGTCCGTCCGCGACGATCCAGACACCTTGGCGTGCAAGGGTGTTCAGCGCAGCGCCCTGCGCCGTCTGAAGCCCGAGATACAGCGTCACCGCCCCGGAGTTCGCGTCCGAGCGCACCGCATGTCGCGCTCCGCTGCCGACCACGACCAACCGGCATACGTCATGCGACGCGCCGTCACGGGTGATGGCCAGCGGTCCCCGCGCGCCGAGGGTGATCTGCACCGCGGGGTGGTGGTGCGGCGCGAGGTCCGAGAACGCGCCGGAGACCATCAGCCGACCCGGCCCCAGCTCCCACACACGCATAAGCCACCTTAGCGCCGCCGCTTATGCGTCAGCCCACGGAATCCGGCAGGCGTCACCGGAATTGAAGCCCTGCTCGGTGATGCCCAGCGCGGAGTTCACCCGCGCCCGCATGTTTTCCAACCCGATCTGGTAGGTCAGCTCGAACACGCCGGCGTCGCCGAAGCGGGCCTTCAGGTCGGCGACCTGCTCGTCGGTGACGGTGTGCGGGTCGCTCGTCATCGCCTCGGCGTAGGCGATGGCCGCGCGCTCGTCGTCGCTGAAGAGCGGTGACGTTGCGTAGTTGTCGATGTCCTTGAGCCGCTCCATGTCCAGGCCGTCCAGGCGCTGCAGCATGGAGCCGAAGTCGACGCACCACGA
The DNA here is from genome assembly GCF_001665295.1 of Mycobacterium sp. 1554424.7. Classification (GTDB taxonomy): domain Bacteria; phylum Actinomycetota; class Actinomycetes; order Mycobacteriales; family Mycobacteriaceae; genus Mycobacterium. The sequence continues at coordinate 53,201 of NZ_LZSE01000117.1, forward strand.
GCAGCCGATCTGGCGCGCGGTCCAGTACACCGCGAGCTCACGCACGCTGACCGGAAGCGTCTTCGACGCCCGGTCAACCATGGTTTCGTGCACGGCGCCCGCGACCATCAGCTTGCGATGATGCGCGGACACGGCGAACGGTTCGGGGACCTGGCCGTAGCGCCGCTTGGCCACCCGGTACATGGTGCGGGTCAGCAGTCCGGCGCGCTTGGGGGGCAGGGGCTCGATGCGGGTTTTCTGTGTCATACGGGTCAGACGGGACGGCGCGCGAAAGTGTGACACATACCTGCGGTATGCGGCTAGTGTCTCGACCTGTGGTGGCGATTGGACGTTGACGATGACCGCGCTGTTTAGCCGGTGGTGGCGGGCCGATCAATATGACTGGCTCTCCGGTTACCTGGCGTCGCGGGGCATCAGCGGTGCCACCCGGGCCGTTTTGGCGGCCATTTCGGCGTCGATGGTGTTATGCCTTCTCGCGCTGATGGCCGGCTCGGACGGCCCCCGCGGGGCGGTGCCGGTGGCGATGACGTGGGTCGCCGCCGGCGGTGGGGTGGCGGGCATGCTGCTGTGGATGTGGCGCTGGCCGACGCGGCGGCAATCGCTCGCTTTCGCCATCACGTGCAACACCGCCGTCGCACTTGCGTGCCTGGCGCACCCGAACCCGCTGGCCGCCCTGATCGGCTGCATCGCCTTCGCGACCTTCGGCGCTTACTTTGCGTTCTTTCACAACATGGGCTTCGTGCTGTACAACTTCGCGGTCGCCGCCGCCGTCGCCTCCTGGGAGGCGCTGTCGCTGGTGAGATCCGGACACCCCAGCCTCGCCGGGGTGGACCTGTGGCTGGTGATCGAGGTCAACATCGCCCTGCCGCTGGCCATCCTCATCCTGGTGCGCGCCCTGTCGGGAGACCTGCTGCGCGCCGACCGCGATCCGCTGACCGGCCTGCTGAACCGGCGCGCGTTCGCGCACGAGGCGCTGGGAATGATCCTGGCCCGCCGCGGCATCGACTCCCACCTCGTGGTGATGCTGATCGACCTCGACCATTTCAAGGCCCTCAACGACCGGTCCGGCCACGCCGCCGGGGACAACGCGCTGGTCCAGGTCGCCCAGGCGCTGCTCGCGGCCGCCGACGACCAGGCGGTGGTGGCGCGCAGCGGCGGCGAGGAATTCCTGTTGGCCGGCACGTCTTCGGGCTGCAACGCCGAGTCGTTGGCCGCGAAGATGTGCGGGGCCATCGCGGCCTCGACCGCGGGGGTCACCGCCAGCATCGGGACGGCCTGCGCCCGCCTGGACGACGCCGCGTCCGACCCGCAATTGGTTCTACAGGAGTTGATCAGCGCCTCCGACGCCGCGATGTACCAGGCTAAACGGTTGGGCGGCAACCGAAGTCATCACCACGAACTCTGCTGACCGCCCTGACCCGCTCGCCGGAATTAGCGCGAGAACATGATCGCGCGCTTGACCTCCTGGATCGCCTTGGTGACCTCGATGCCCCGGGGGCAGGACTCGGTGCAGTTGAAGGTGGTCCGGCAGCGCCACACGCCGTCGACCTCGTTGAGGATGTCGAGGCGCTCGGCGGCGGCCTCGTCGCGGCTGTCGAAGATGAAGCGGTGCGCGTTGACGATCGCCGCGGGGCCGTAGTAGCTGCCCTCGTGCCAGAACACCGGGCAGCTGGTGGTGCAGCACGCGCACAGGATGCACTTGGTGGTGTCGTCGTAGCGGGCGCGGTCGGTCGGGCTCTGGATGCGTTCGCGCGTCGGGGGGTTGCCGGTGGTGATCAGGTAGGGCTTCACCGCGCGGTAGGCGTCGAAGAACGGCTCCATGTCGACGACGAGGTCCTTCTCCACCGGCAGCCCGCGGATCGGTTCGACGGTGATGGTCAGGGATTTCCCGGGCCGCGCCGACTTTTGAGTCGGCAGCAGGTCGCGCATCAGCACCTTGCAGGCCAGCCGGTTGACGCCGTTGATGCGCATGGCGTCGGAGCCGCACACGCCGTGCGCGCACGACCGCCGGAACGTCAGCGTGCCGTCGAGGTAGCTCTTGATATAGATCAGCAGGTTGAGCATCCGGTCGCTGGGCAGGCAGGGCACCCGAAAGCTTTGCCAGCCACCGGTTTTCGCGAATGCCTCGGGCTGGTCGGGGTTGAACCGGGCGATCTTCACGGTCACCATCACCGCGCCCTCGGGAACCGGCGGCAAGGGGGGTTCCAACGCGTCGACCTCTGTTTCGGCGGTCATCAGTACTTCCGTTCCTTGGGTTCGTAGCGGGTCTGCACCACCGGCTTGAAGTCCAGCGCGATGTCGCTCAGCAGGTCTGGGCGCTGCGTATCGTCCCCAATTTCCTTGTACGCCATGGTGTGGCGCATGTAGTTGACGTCGTCGCGGTTCGGGTAGTCCTCCCGGGCGTGCCCGCCGCGGGACTCCTTGCGGTTCAGGGCGCCGACCACGGTGACCTCGGCCAGCTCCAGCAGGAAGCCCAGCTCGATGGCCTCCAGCAGGTCGCTGTTGTAACGCTTCCCCTTGTCGTGCACGGTGATTCGCGAGTAGCGCTCCTTCAGCGCGTGGATGTCGGTGAGCGCCTGCTTGAGCGTCTCCTCGGTGCGGAACACCGCGGCGTTGTTGTCCATCGACTGCTGCAGGGCGCTGCGGATGTCGGCGACGCGTTCGTTGCCGTGCTCGGAGAGGATGTCGGCCACCCACCCGACGACCATCGCCTCCGGCTCCGGGGGCATGTCGACGAAGTCGTGCCCCCGCGCGTATCCCGCCGCGGCGATGCCGGCCCGGCGGCCGAAGACGTTGATGTCGAGCAGCGAGTTGGTGCCCAGCCGGTTGGCGCCGTGCACCGACACGCACGCGCACTCGCCGGCCGCGTACAGCCCCGGGACGGTGGAGGTGTTGTCCCGCAACACCTGTCCGGTGACGGTCGTCGGGATGCCGCCCATCACGTAGTGACACGTCGGGTAGACCGGCACCAGCTCGTGCACCGGGTCCACGCCCAGATAGGTCCGGGCGAACTCGGTGATGTCGGGCAGCTTGGACTCCAGCACGTCCTCGCCGAGGTGGCGCACGTCGATGTAGACGTAGTCCTTGTGCGGGCCGGCGCCGCGGCCCTCCAGGACTTCCAGCACCATCGAGCGGGCGACGATGTCGCGCGGCGCCAGGTCGACGATCGTCGGCGCGTAGCGCTCCATGAAGCGTTCGCCCTCGCCGTTGAGCAGCCGCCCGCCCTCGCCGCGCACGGCCTCGGAGATCAGGATGCCCAGCCCGGCCAGCCCGGTCGGGTGGAACTGGTGAAACTCCATGTCCTCCAACGGAAGTCCCTTGCGGAACACGATCCCGATGCCGTCGCCGGTGAGCGTGTGCGCGTTGGACGTCGTCTTGTACATCCGGCCCGAACCGCCGGTGGCGATGACGACGGCCTTGGCGTGGAAGACGTGGATCTCGCCTGTCGCCAGCTCGTAGGCGACCACGCCGGTGGCCACCGGCCCGCTCGGCGTCTGCGTGAGCACCAGGTCCAGCGCGTAGAACTCGTTGAAGAACTGCACGTCGTGCCGCACACAGTTCTGGTAGAGGGTCTGCAGGATCATGTGGCCGGTGCGGTCGGCGGCGTAGCAGGCCCGGCGCACCGGCGCCTTGCCGTGGTCGCGGGTGTGCCCGCCGAAGCGGCGCTGGTCGATGCGGCCCTCGGGGGTGCGGTTGAACGGCATCCCCATCTTCTCCAGGTCGAGCACCGCGTCGATGGCTTCCTTGCACATGATCTCGACGGCGTCCTGGTCGGCGAGGTAGTCGCCGCCCTTGACGGTGTCGAAAGTGTGCCACTCCCAGTTGTCGTCCTCGACGTTCGCCAGCGCGGCGCACATCCCGCCCTGGGCGGCGCCGGTGTGGCTGCGAGTGGGGTAGAGCTTGGTCAGCACCGCCGTCCGCACCCGCGGCCCGGCCTCGACGGCGGCGCGCATTCCGGCACCCCCGGCGCCGACGATCACCACGTCGTATCGATGCTGGGAGATCATGAGATGTTCGGGTCGAAGGTCACGAGCACGTAGGTTCCCAGCACCAACGTGAACCCCATCGACAACAGCAGCAGGCTGTTCAGCCAGAACCTTGTCGAGTTCTTCCGGCTGTAGTCGTCGATGATGGTGCGCAGCCCGTTGCCGCCGTGCAGCTGCGCCAGCCACAGCAGCGCCATGTCCCACATCTGCCAAAACGGCGAATGCCAGCGCTGCGCCACGTAGTTGAAGTCGATGCGGTACACGCCGTCGTCCCACATCAGCATGATGAACAGGTGCCCGATCGCCAGGAACACCAGCGCGATCCCGGAGAACCGCATGAACAGCCACGCGAACTTCTCGAAGTTCGGGATGCCGGCGCGCCGGCGCGGCGAGCGGGGATTGTCCAGGCTGGCCGGGCGGTCGTAGAAGCGCTGCCGGACCGGCGCCGCCTGGCCGCGACCGAGCTGAAGGTCGGGGGTGCTCATCGGAGGTGCTCCAGCAGGTGGATGCCGGTCACGACGCCGGCGGGAACCATCAGCAGCAGAAAGACGACCACGACGATCAAGAACATCAGCCGCTGATGGCGCGGCCCCTGCGACCAGAAGTCGATCAGGATGATCCGGATCCCGTTCAGCCCGTGGAACAGCACCGCGGCGACGAGGCCGTATTCCATCAGCCCGACGATCGGCGTCTGGTAGTCGTGGATCACCCCGTTGTAGGTCTGCGGGCTCACCCGCAGCATCGCGGCGTCCAGCACGTGGACGAACAGGAAGAAGAAGATCGTCGCGCCGCTGATGCGGTGCAGCACCCACGACCACATGCCCGGATCGCCCCGATACAGCGTCCGGGGTGGGCGCCGCTTGCGAGCGGGGGCAGTGCTCACCAAAGTCCTCACCGCCTTCACAGAACAGTCAGCCGCCGTTCAGCCTAACCCTGCCAGGCGGCGGGCCGCGCCGGACAGCCTACAGGCGAAGCGGCGTGTCAGAGTTAGGGTGACGGTCTCGAACTGGCCCACCGGCGAGCGGAGTGTGCATGCCTGATGTCGATTGGAAAGCGCTGCGCGACAAGGCGACCCGGGCGGCGGCGGGGGCCTACGCGCCCTACTCGCGGTTCCCCGTGGGGGCGGCCGCGCAGGTCGACGACGGCCGGGTGATCACCGGGTGCAATGTGGAGAACATCTCATATGGCCTTGGTCTCTGCGCCGAGTGCGCGGTGGTGTGCGCCCTGCATTCCACCGGGGGCGGCCGGCTGGTCGCGCTGGCGTGCGTGGACGCCCAGGGGGCCACCCTGATGCCGTGCGGGCGGTGCCGTCAGCTGCTGCTCGAGCACGGCGGGCCCGACATGCTGATCGACCATCCGGTGCGGCCGCGTCCCCTGGGCGAGCTGCTGCCCGACGCCTTCAGCGCCGACCTGCCGCGGGAACGGCCTTGAGCGACAGCGCATTTGACGCGGCGCTCGACGCGCCGACGGTGATCCGGACCAAGCGCGACGGTGGGCGGCTGTCCGACGCCGCCATCGACTGGGTCGTCGACGCGTACACCGACGGACGCGTCGCCGACGAGCAGATGTCGGCGCTGCTGATGGCGATCGTGTGGCGCGGCATGGACCGCGCCGAGATCGCCCGGTGGACGGCCGCGATGCTGGCCTCGGGCGAGCGGCTGAATTTCGCCGACCTGGGCGTGCCGACCATCGACAAGCACTCCACCGGTGGCGTCGGGGACAAGATCACCCTGCCGTTGGTGCCCGTCGTCGCCGCCTGCGGCGCCGCCGTCCCCCAGGCGTCGGGCCGCGGGCTCGGCCATACCGGCGGCACCCTGGACAAGCTGGAATCCATCGCCGGGTTCAGCGCCGAGCTGTCGAACCGGCGGGTGCGCGATCAGCTGCGCGACGTCGGCGCCGCCATCTTCGCGGCCGGCGAGCTGGCCCCGGCCGACGCCAAGCTGTACGCGCTGCGCGACGTCACCGCCACCGTCGAGTCGCTGCCGCTGATCGCCAGCTCGGTGATGAGCAAGAAGCTGGCCGAGGGCGCGGGCGCGCTGGTGCTCGACGTGAAGGTCGGTTCCGGGGCGCTGATGAGCTCGGAGGCGGCCAGCCGGGAGCTGGCGCACACCATGGTCGAGCTGGGTGCTGCGCACGGGGTGCCCACCCGCGCGCTGCTGACCGACATGAACCGCCCGCTGGGCTGCACCGTCGGCAACGCGCTCGAGGTCGCCGAGTCGTGCGAGGTGCTGGCCGGCGGCGGGCCGCCCGACGTGGTGGAGCTGACGCTGCGGCTGGCCGCCGAGATGCTCGACCTCGCCGGCATCGGCGAGGTCGATCCCGCCCGCACGCTGCGCGACGGCACCGCGATGGACCGGTTTCGCCGGCTCGTCGCGGCCCAGGGCGGTGACTTGTCGGTACCGTTGCCAATCGGTTCGTGTTCCGAGACCGTGACCGCAACCCGGGGCGGCACAATGGGCGATATCGACGCGATGGCGGTGGGGCTGGCAAGCTGGCGGCTCGGCGCGGGCAGGTCCCGTCCGGGCCATCCGGTGCAGCTGGGTGCGGGAATCAGGATCCACCGCCGCCCCCGTGAGCCCGTCGCGGCCGGCGAGCCGCTGTTCACCCTCTACACCGACACCCCCGAACGCTTCGACGCCGCGATGGCCGAGCTGGCCGGCGGCTACAGCGTCGACGACACGCCACCGGTTTCCCGACCGCTGATCATCGATCGGATCGCCCAGTGATCGACCTGGACCAGATCAAGAAGGCGCCCAAGGCCCTGCTGCACGACCACCTCGACGGCGGGCTGCGGCCGTCGACCGTGATCGACATCGCCGGCCAGACCGGCTACGACGGGCTGCCCGCCACCGACGCCGACGAGCTGGCGAAGTGGTTTCGGACCCGGTCGCACAGCGGCTCGCTGGAGCGCTACCTGGAACCGTTCTCGCACACCGTGGCGGTGATGCAGACGCCCGATGCCCTCTACCGCGTCGCCTACGAGTGCGTGGAGGACCTGGCCGCGGATTCCGTGGTCTATGCCGAGGTGCGGTTCGCTCCCGAACTGCACATCAACCGCGGGCTGTCCTTCGACGAGATCGTCGACGCGGTGCTGGAGGGTTTCGCCGCCGGCGAGAAGGCCTGCGCGTCGGCGGGGCGCCCCATCACGGTGCGGTGCTTGGTCACCGCGATGCGCCACGCCGCGGTGTCGCGCGAGATCGCCGAGCTGGCGATCCGGTTCCGCGACAAGGGAGTGGTCGGGTTCGACATCGCCGGCGCGGAGGCGGGCAACCCGCCGACCCGGCACCTCGACGCCTTCGAATACATGCGAGATCACAACGCGCGCTTCACGATTCACGCCGGTGAGGCGTTCGGGCTGCCGTCCATCCACGAGGCGATCGCGTTCTGCGGCGCCGACCGGCTCGGCCACGGGGTGCGCATCGTCGACGACATCGAGGTCCTCGACGACGGCCGCGTCCGGCTGGGTCAGCAAGCATCCATCCTGCGGGACAAGCGAATTCCGCTGGAACTGTGCCCCAGCTCGAACGTGCAGACCGGGGCCGTCAAGAGCATCGCCGAGCACCCGTTCGACCTGCTGGCCCGCACCCGCTTCCGCGTGACCGTCAACACCGACAACCGGTTGATGAGCGACACCACGATGAGCCTCGAAATGTCGAGGCTCATCGAGGCTTTCGGTTATGGGTGGAGTGATCTGGAGCGGTTCACGATCAACGCCATGAAGTCGGCCTTCATCCCGTTCGACGAGCGGTTGGCGATCATCGACGAGGTGATCAAGCCGCGCTACGCGGTATTGATCGGCTAGCCGCGGTCAGCGGGGCAGCCCGGTGTGGTGGCGGCGACCGGTCACGGCCTCCCAGATCGCGATGAGGACGACGGCGGCGCCGACGCCGACGAAGAACGGAATCCACGCGATCCCACCGTTGGCGTTGTGGTAGCCGAACTTCGCGGCCACAAACGAGCCGATCAGCCCGCCCAGGGCACCGAGCACGACCGTCATGATCATGCCGATGTTCTGCTTGCCCGGCATGACCAGGCGCGCCACCAATCCGATGACCGCGCCCACGATGATCGCCAGGATGATTGATCCGACCATTTTTGCAACTCCTATGTCTCTACGGCGCCCCTTGCGGGCACCGTCTTGGATTGCGGGTTCCCCGAACCAACCGGCTTGTAACACAATTCGATCCGGTACAAACTCTGCTCATGGATCCTGAGCAGGTGCGCAACGTCGCCTTCGGTCGGCCACCCGTGGGTAAACGCGGCTACAACGAGGACGAGGTCGACGCGTTTCTCGACCAGCTGGAGGCGGCGTTGCGGGACCCGGCCCGGGGGGCGCCCACGCCCGAGCAGCAGATCCGCAACGTCACCTTCTCCAAGCCGCCCATCGGGAAGCGCGGTTACAACCGGGACGAGGTCGACGCGTTCCTCGACCGTGTGGCGCGGCAAGTCCGGGGTCCGGGCGGGGCGCCACCCGAGCCCGCGCCGGGCGATGAGCCGGCGACCAGATACACCATGAAGATCCGGCCGAACCTGTTCCTGTTCTGGACGCCGCGGTGGCACGACTGGCGCTCGGACGACACGTCCGGCGGGTCCGGCGACGGCGTGCTCGACTTCGTCGTGGAAATCCTCTTCGGCCTGTTGTGGAACTGGTTCCTCTGGATCGTCTGGGCCGCGATCGCGTGGTTGCTGGAGGGATGCGTCGCGGTCGCGCTTTCCCCGATCTCCCTGCTGACCAGCCTGCTCGGGGTGCGGCGCCACCAGCTTTTAGCCGTCCCGGACGACGGCACCGACACGTTGTTGCTGAGCCAGGGTTCCTGGTACGCCGTGCGGCGCGCCCGAGCCGAAGCGCGCGAGCAGATCGCCGCCCAAGACGGCGTGCTGACGCTGTAGGGCCGCGGCGACAGCGGATCGACCGTGATGCCGATCGCGCGCGGTGGTGGCCCGGCGGGGAGGCCGAGCGGGGTCCGTGCAGGGTCCGCGTTCGCCGCATAGGGTGGCTGGACATGAAGCTGCCACTGCTGGGCCCCGTGTCGCTGACGGGCTTCCAGAACGCCTGGTTCTTCTTGTTTCTGCTGGTCGTGGCGCTTGTGATCGGGATCTACGTCGTGGTGCAGTTCGCCCGGCGGCGCCGGGTGCTGCGGTTCGCCAACATGGAGGTGCTCGAGCGCGTCGCGCCGCTGCGCTCCGGGCGGTGGCGGCACGTGCCGACGATCCTGCTCGCCGCGTCGCTGGTGCTGCTGACCACCGCGATGGCCGGCCCGACGTCGGACATCCGGATCCCGCTCAACCGCGCGGTCGTCATGCTGGTGATCGACGTCTCGGAATCCATGGCGGCCACCGACGTTCCCCCCAACCGGCTGGCGGCCGCGCAGGAGGCCGGCAAGAAATTCGCCGACGAGCTCACCCCGGCCATCAACCTGGGCCTGGTCGAATTCGCCGCCAACGCCTCGCTGTTGGTCTCCCCGACGACGAACCGCGCCGCGGTGAAGGCGGCGATCGATTCGCTGAAGCCGGCGCCGAAAACGGCGACGGGCGAAGGCATTTTCACGGCGCTGCAGGCGATCGCCACGGTCGGCTCGGTGATGGGCGGGGGCGAGGGGCCGCCGCCGGCGCGGATCGTGCTGGAATCCGACGGCGCCGAGAACGTGCCGCTGGACCCCAACGCCCCCCAGGGCGCGTTCACCGCCGCGCGGGCCGCCAAGGCCGAGGAGGTGCAGATCTCGACGATCTCCTTCGGCACGCCCTACGGCACCGTCGAGTACCAGGGCGCCACCATCCCGGTGCCCGTCGACGACCAGACGCTGCAGGAGATCACCAAGATCACCGACGGCCAGGCGTTCCACGCCGACAGCCTGGAATCGCTCGAGGGCGTCTATTCGACGCTGCAGCGCCAGATCGGCTACCAGACTGTCAAGGGCGACGCGAGCATGGCCTGGATGCTGCTGGGGGCGGTGCTGCTGGCCGGTGCCGTCCTGGCCGGCCTGTTCCTGAACCGCCGGCTGCCCGCCTGAGCGATCAGATCGGCAGGCGCCGGTTGATCAGCAGGGCCAGCGCCGTGGCGATCAGCGCGACGACGACGCCCAACCGCAGCCAGCCCGCGCTGCCGGGCCCGGGCACCGTGCGAAACCCGATGTCGTTCTCGATCGCGTTGTAGCTCTTGTTCAGCTCGGCGATGTTGCTGGCGGTGTAGGACTGCCCGCCGGACAGTTGGGCGATCTTGTGCATCTGGTCGGTCGACACGGGGACGGCGACGCGCTGCCCGTTCATCTCGATCTCGCCGCCCTTCGTGCCGAACGAGATCGTCGAGATCGGCACGCCCTGATCCTTGGCCAGGCGTGCCGCGGTGAAGGCGCCGTCGTGCGGGTCGCTGGGATCGGTCGGCTTGTTCTCGCCACCGTCGGACAGCAGCACGATGCGGGCCGGCGGCGGGGTGTCCCCGCCCGTGATGGCCGCGGCCCCGACGGCGTGCAGCGCGGTGAAGATGGCCTCGCCGGTCGCCGTCCCGTCGGCGAACTGGAGCTTCTTCAGCGCCTCGATGGTCGCCTCGTGTTGCGGGGTCGGGGGCACGAGCAGGTAGGGCGTCCCCGCGAACCCGACCAGCCCGAGGTTGATGCCCGGCGTCAGCTGGCCGGCGAACTGGCTGGCCGCCTGCTCGGCCGCCTTGAGCCGGTTGGGCTCGACGTCGGTCGCGCGCATCGAGTTCGACATGTCGATGACCAGCACCACGCAGGCGCGGTTGCGCGGGATGCGCATGTCGTGCGTCGGGGTGGCCAGGGCGACCGTCAACAGGAACAGCGACAGCAGTGAAACCGCGATCGGAACGTGTCGCCACCACGACTGGGGCACGTCGGCCTCGGTGAACCGGCGCAGCCGCTGCCGGCGTCGGGCCTGCACCACGACGTAGACGGCCAGCAGCGCCAGCGGGATCAGGCCGAACAGCAGCAGGCCCGGGCGCTGGAATCCGTACAGGGGCAGTGGGCCGATGCCGGGAAGCGACACCTGCGCCAGTAAAGAGCAGTACGGGTGGCCCGTCAAACGCGGCGCACTGCGCGGCCTACTCGCGCCCTATTCGCGCCTGAGCCGCCCGTCGACGAATTGCTCCAACTTCTCCCACTCGCGCACGGCGGCGGCGTACGGGGGCGACGGCTTGGCGACCGACTCCGGCTCGAGCACGTGGCCCACCAGCTTGCCGAGCGGGCGCGCGGTGTCCAGCGCCTTGTCGACGGTGCTCTCCTCGGAGTAGTCGCCGATGTCGCGGAGCAGCTCGACGGCCAGGTCCAGCTGGTCGCGATCCACGGCGTCGGGACCGTCGGCGAAGTCATCGGCCAGCCCGCTCAGCACGTAGATGTTGTCGTCGGTGACCTCGACCGCCAGCGAGCCGTCCGTCGCGGCCGTGCGGATGTCGTCGTAGGTGCTCAGGTCGGCCAGGTCGTGGTCGTGCTCGTCGGCGAGGTAGCGCGCCAGCGCCCGCTCCGAGGTGAACACGCTGATCCGGCCGTTGCGGCCCAGGAAGATCGGGTTGTCGTCCAGGTAGCAGCGAAGGGTGTAGAACGTGCCGGAGCTGGTGATGATCCGGATCGGGTCGATGCCGACCTGGACCCAGAAGTCCTCGTCGCCGCCCAGCACGACGGTGTCGCCGGGCGCGCGCAACTCCTCGGCCTCCACGGGCTCGTCCTCCTCGGGCTCGTCCTCCTCGGCTTCGGCGTCGGGCTCGTCGTCCTCCTCGGCCTCGTCCGTGTCCTCGACGCCCTCTTCGTCGGCATCTTCTTCCGAGGGCTCCTCGCGCTCCTCGGCCAGTTCCTCGGCGGCCTTGGCCGACACGTCCTCGTCGACCTCGGGGATGCTGATGATGTCCTCGATCGAGGCGAGCACGTCGTCCCAGCTGCGGCCGATGATCTCGGCGATCGCGTTCCAGCGCTTCTGGCCCGCCTTGCCGGTGAAGGTGTCGATCCCGCCGGCCACCGTGCCCAGGGTGGGGTTGCCGTTGAAGAACTTCGACACCGCCGGCAGCTCGCACACCGATCCGATCGACGACACGATGGCGAGCGCCCCGGCCAGCGCGCTCACCGACTCCTCGGTCGGCTTCTCCGACACCAGTTCCTCGACGGTGACCAGATCGAACTGCCGGTCGTCGCCGGGCTCGAAGTCGTGCGCGTGCGCCGACGTCAGGTCCTGCCAGCCCGGGTGGTCCGTCAGGTCGTTGTCGGTGTTCGAGCGCACGAACGCGACCAGGTCGGCGACGCACTCGAAGGCGTACAGGTCCTCGTCCTTGCCCAGGAACGCCTCCCACTCGTCGCCGGCGTCGCGCCAGCGGGGTGCCCACACCGTGTAGCGGTCACCGGCGGACAGGCTCAGGCGGATCGGCACGAGGTCAGCAGCCATGCGGCACACAATAGCGACGGGCGGCGCAGTGGCGGCTATGCGGCCCAGATCGTCGCGATCGGGGCGGCGCCGGCGGCGTAACCGGTTTTGGGCAGCCCGTACATCTGCTCCAGCGTCGAAAGCACGCTGTAGTGGTTGATCTGTTCGGTGTAGTTGCCGGGCTGCACGTGCGCGCCGTAGATCACCGTCGGGATCTGGTTACGGGGGCCGCCGTCGTCCTCGTCCCACGTGACGATCAGCAGGCTGTTGTTGGCCACCGCCCAGTTGGCGTAGCCGGACAGCTCGCGGCTCAGCCACGCGTCGGCCTGCGCGATCGAGCCGTCGTGCATGTTGTCGTCGTTGTTGGGGATGACGAACGACACCGTCGGCAGGCCGGCGTAGTTGCCCATCGGGAAGGCCGAGAACGGCAGCGAGTAGGCGGGCGGCACGTTGCTGAAGTTGGTCCACGGCACGTGCTTTCGCGCGTACTTGCCGGCGCTGCACACGGTCGAGCCCACCGCGGGCAGGCCCTCGGCGTAACCGGCGAAGGTGTAACCGGCGGCCAGCAATTCGGAGGCCAGGTTGGGGGTGGCGCCGCCGTCCACCGGGCACGAATCCTTGGTCACCCCAAGGGTGCTGCCGGCGAACAGCGCCAGGTAGTTGGGCTCGCTGGGATGCGCCTCGGCGAACGACTGCACCATGTTCGCGCCGCCCGCGGCCAGCGCGTTGATGAAGGGCGCCGACTTGTTGCCGATGATGGTGGTCGCGGCGCGGTTCTCCTCCACCACGATCACCACGTGCGAGGGCTGCGGCAGCGCGGCCGCCGCCAGGCCCACCCGCGGGGCCGACGGGATGAGCACCAGGCCCGCCAGCACCGCCGCGGTGACCAGGGTTTTGATCGTGCTGAGCACGCCGGGAGTATATGAGGGGATTCGCCCGCCCGATGGCGACGGGACGAGCGTGTCGGCGTTGCTAGTCGCAATCGTTATATAGGGTCGAATCCCGTGGACGTGCGCGTCATTGATCACCCGCTGGCGCTGGCCCGGCTGACCGCGCTGCGCGACGAACGCACCGACAACGCCCACTTCCGGGCCGGGTTGCGGGAACTGACCGCGATGCTGGTCTACGAGGCCACGCGCGACGCCGCGCGCGAGAGTTTTCCAATCCGCACGCCGCTGGCCGAGACGCTCGGGGTGCGGCTGGCCAACCCGCCCCTGCTGGTGCCGGTGCTGCGCGCGGGCCTGGGCATGCTCGAGCGGGCCCTGGAGCTGTTGCCGGAGGCACGGGTGGGCTTCGTCGGCATGGCCCGCGACGAGGAAACCGCCAGGGCGACTGGGTATCTCGAGTCGCTGCCCGACGACCTGGCCGGCACGCCCGTGCTGGTGCTGGATCCGATGCTGGCGACCGGCGGGTCGATGACCCACACGGTCGGCATGCTGCACCGCCGCGGCGCGTCGGACATCACCGCGTTGTGCGCGGTGGCCGCGCCGGAAGGCATTGCGGCGCTTGAGAGGGCGGCGCCCGACGCGCGGCTCTTCACGGTGGCCGTCGACGACCGGCTCAATGAGATCGCCTACATCGTCCCGGGTCTCGGCGACGCGGGCGACCGCCAATTCGGGCCGCGCTAGCCCGGTGACGATGCGCGCCGCGTAGCGGCGGGCTGAGGAGTCGGGCCATCGGACCTAGCTGCGACGGGGCACGAGTAGCCAGAGGGCCCCGACCGCGAAAACCGCGCCGCAAATGAACAACCCCTTCGGGGTCGGCGTGCCGACGTGATGTCCGTAGACCTGGTAAGCGCCGAAGCCGAAGGACAGCAGCGAAAACACCGCACTCCAGACGCCGGCCATCCGGTATGACTTGGTGTGGTATCGCCGGCGGGCGTCGAGCAGCTGCTCGGCGGCGTCCGCGCTTTGGGTGGCCGAGAACTCCCGCAGCTGCGCGGCCAATTCTTCCGCGATGCCGCGGCCGCTGGACAGTTCCAAGTCCAGTTCCGCCGATTTGGCAAGGGATTTCAGGCGATAGAGCCACAACCCGTCGTCGTCTCTGACGGCGGTGATCTCGGCGTCTCCTCGCGCCAGCGTGAGGATCGGCGAGCCGAGGACGGGCCGATAGCCGGTCCTGCCCCTCTTGGTGTCGGTGATCAGCACGCGCGTCGGTGTCAGGATGAGGAACATCGTTTGCGGCAGTCGGGTCTGCGGTCGCCCGTTGACAGTCAACTTCGGCCGCCACATGAGTGAGAAGCTCTCGTTGTCCATCCGGTCGTGCGCCCCGGCGGCGTTGAGCGCGATGCAGCGCAGGATCGTTTCGCCGAGCTCCGATGACAGTTGCGGCGCCAACCGTTGCTCATATTTTCGGAGAAACATGATCTAGTTCACCACGCTTGCACGGCCGCGACCAGCTCGTCGCGCAGCGCCCGCGCGCGCTCGCGGGCGGTTGCCACCTCGTCGGTCGGCGCGCAGCGAATCTCCAAGTAGCACTTCAACTTCGGCTCGGTGCCCGACGGCCGCACCACCACCCGGGCCGAGGTTTCGTCGTCGCCGCCGGTGAAGATCAGCGCGTCGGTGATGTCGGTGACGGTCGCTGGGAAGGAGGCCAGGCGACCCGGCGGGGCCGCCCGCAGCCGCCGCATCAGTTCGGCGGCCGCGTCGGCGTCGACGACGCGCCGGGACACCGCGGCGACGTCGTGCACGCCGTGGCGCCGGGCCAGGTCGTCGAGCGCGTCGGGCACCGAGCGGCCCCGCGCCCGCAGCGTGGCCACCAGGTCGCACATCAGCACCGCGGCGCTGATGCCGTCTTTGTCGCGCACGGCGTCCGGGTCGACGCAGTGGCCGATCGCCTCCTCGTAGGCGTACACCAGGGTGCCGCCCGGGACGCGCGCATCGGCGCGCGCCAGCCACTTGAAGCCGGTGAGCGTCTCGACGTGGGTGGCGCCGTGTTCGGCGGCGATCGATGCCAGCATCCGCGACGACACCACCGTGCTGGCCACCACTGCCGCGCCCGATCGGTCGTGGGACAGGATGTAATCGCCCAGCAGCCAACCGGTTTCGTCTCCGGACAGCATCCGCCAGCCCGCGTCGGTGGGGATGCCGACCGCACACCGGTCGGCGTCGGGGTCCAGCGCGATCGCGACGTCGGCGCGGGTTTCTTCGGCCAGCGTGAGCAGCAGGTCGGTGGCGCCGGGTTCCTCGGGGTTGGGGAACGCGACGGTGGGGAAGTCCGGGTCCGGCGCGAACTGGGCCCCGACGGTGTGCACCTGGTCGAATCCCGCGCGGTGCAACACCGCCACGGCCGCCGCGCCGCCCACGCCGTGCAGCGGCGTCAGCGCCACCCGCACGGAACCGGTGCCGCGGCGCACCGCGGCCGCGCGCTCCAGGTACCGCTCGAGCAGGCCCGTGTCGGCGGGTTCGACTGGCGCCCTGGGGATCTCGTCGGGCGGGGGAGCGGCGGCCATCGCGGCTTCGATCCGGCGGTCGGTGGGCGAGACAATCTGGATGCCCCCCTGGAAATACACCTTGTAGCCGTTGTCGGCCGCCGGATTGTGCGACGCCGTGATCTGCACCCCGGCGGCGGCGCCCGTTTGGCGCACCGCGAACGCGACGACCGGCGTCGGCACCGGCCCTGGCAGCAGCAGCACCGAAAATCCTTCGGCAGCAAGCACTTCGGCGGTCACGGTGGCGAACGCCGCCGAGCCGTGCCGGGCGTCGCGCCCGACGATCACCAGGCCCCGTTCGCCGAGCACGCGCGCCACCGCCCACGTCGCGCGCGCCACCACCCCGGCGTTCATCGCGTCCGGCCCGTCTCGCACCGGCCCGCGCAACCCCGCGGTGCCGAACCGAAGCGGGCGGGCGGGCGTCACGTCGTCACAGCCGGGATACGACGTCGGCCAGCAGCGCGCCCATCCGGCTGGCCGACTCGGTCCCGGCGGCCAGCACCTCGGCGTGGCTCAGCGGCTGCCCCGAGAGCCCGGCGGCCAGGTTGGTCACCAGCGACACCCCCAGCACCTCGGCGCCGGCCGCGCGGGCCGCGATGGTCTCGTGCACCGTGGACATGCCGACCAGGTCGGCGCCCAGCGCCCGCAGCGCCCGGATCTCGGCGGGCGTCTCGTAGTTCGGCCCGGGCAGACCGGCGTAGACGCCCTCGGTCAGCGCCGGATCGGCCCGGCGGGCCAGCTCGCGCAGCCGCGGCGAGTAGGCGTCGGTCAGGTCGACGAACTGCGGGCCGACCAGCGGTGAGCGCGCCGTGAGGTTCAGGTGGTCGCTGATCAGCACCGGCTGGCCGACCGCCAGCTCGGGGCGCAGCGCGCCGGCCGCGTTGGTGAGCACGACGGTGCGCGCGCCCGCCGCGCAGGCCGCGCGCACCGCGTGCACGACGTGGCGCAGGTCGTGCCCCTCGTAGGCGTGCACGCGGCCGACCAGCACCAGCACCCGATGGGCGCCGACGGACACCGATAGCAGCTCACCGGTGTGCCCCACGGCGGTCGGCGGCGCGAACCCCGGCAGTTCGGCCTGGAGCAGCGTGACGGTCGGGGGGCCGAGGGCGGCCACGGCCGGCCGCCATCCCGAGCCGAGGACGATGGCGACGTCGTGCTCGGCGATCCCGGTGCGCTCGGCGATCGCCCGCGCCGCCCGCCGCGCGAGGTCGTCGGGATCGGGCAGGGGTTCGGCCACAGTCGGCGAGCTTAGCCCGGTGTATGTGAGGATCTGCCGTATGCGTCGTCAGGGGTGGTCGATTTTTTGTCGGGTCGTTGCCGTCGCGGTGTCGGTGGTCGCGGTCACGAGCGGCCCGGCACCGGCGGCGGGAGCCGACGCGTGTCCCGATGTCCAACTCATCTTCATCCGAGGCACCGCCGAGCCGCCCGGCCTCGGGGCGGTGGGTGATGCGCTGTTCGCCGCGCTGCAGCCGGCGCTCGGCGCGCGCAGCGTCGACGCGTACCCGGTGAACTACCCGGCCAGCTACAACTTCCTGACCACCGCCGACGGCGCCAACGACGCGCGCGATCACATCGCGCAGATGGTCGACCAATGCCCGGCGACGCGGCTGGTGCTCGGCGGCTTCTCGCAGGGAGCGGCGGCGGTGTCGATGCTGGCGGGGGTGCCTCCCGTCGGGCAGCGCATCGGCAACTTCGGATCGGCGCCCGCGCTGGATCCCGGTCTGGCCGGCAAGGTTCGGGCGGTCGCGGTGTTCGGCAATCCCGGCAACCGCTTCAACACGCCGCTTTCGACGACGGGCGCGTTCGCCGGTCGCGCCATCGACCTGTGCAGCGACGGCGACCCGGTCTGCGTCGTCGGCGGTCGCGACCGCGACGCGCACCACGTCTACGAGTTGCCGCCCTACCCCGGACAGGCGGCGGGGTTCATCGCCGGACTCGTGTAGATCGCCGAGCCGGTAAATCCGCAGGGAAAGTGCGAGTGGGAGCCTGCGAAATTACAGGCTCGGCGACTGGCCCGCGCCCCTACAGGCCCAGGAGGCTACGCAGGCCGGTGATGCCCGCGGAGAAGGCCGCCGACGCCCCGTTCACACTGCCGGTGATGGCACCCGCGTGGAAGAACCCGGAGACGTAGTCGCCGGTGTTGCCGATGCCGGAGGCGAAGTCGCCGGCGTTGTTGAACCCTGAGCTGTTGGTGCCGGAGTTGCCGAAGCCCGAGCTGGCGCCGGAGCCGGTGAACAGGTTGCCCACGCCGGTGTTCAGGTCGCCGGAGTTGAACAGGCCCGTGTTGAAGCTTCCCGAGTTGAAGAAACCGGTGTTGTAGTTGCCCGCGTTGAAGGCGCCGGTGGCATAGTCACCCGAGTTGAAAAATCCCGTGTCGCTCGATCCCGAGTTGA
Organism: Mycobacterium sp. 1554424.7; assembly: GCF_001665295.1. GTDB lineage: Bacteria > Actinomycetota > Actinomycetes > Mycobacteriales > Mycobacteriaceae > Mycobacterium. Next base: position 71,371 of record NZ_LZSE01000117.1, read on the forward strand.
GCAGCCCGGCGCTCAGGGCACCGGAATTGCCGAGGCCCCAGTTGAATTGGCCCGAGTTGCCGATGCCGATGTTGCCGTTGCCCGAGTTGAAGAAGCCGATGTTGTTGGTACCCGAGTTGCCGAACCCGATGTTGCCGAGGCCGGAATTCAGGCCGCCGAAACCGATCTGGTGGTCGCCGGTGAGCCCGATGCCGATGTTTCCGGTGCCGGTGTTGCCGAATCCGAAGTTCAGCGAGCCCACGTTGCCCAGGCCGAAGTTGTTGCTGCCGTTGTTGCCGAAGCCCAGGTTGTAGCTGCCGAGGTTGCCGAAGCCGAAGTTGTAGCCGCCGGTGTTGCCGCTGCCCAGGTTGAAACTGCCGATGTTGCCGCTGCCCAGGTCCCAATGGCCGAAGTTGCCGCTGCCCAGGTTGACATTGCCGATGTTGCCGCTGCCCAGGTTGAGCAGACCCAGGTTGCCGCTGCCCAGGTTCCACGACTGCGAGTTCCCGATGCCCAGGGTCAGCAGGTGCGAGTTGCCGATGCCCCCGAAGTTGATGCCGGGCAGGGCTTCCAGCGGTGCGAAGATGTTTTGTTCGATGAAGTCCAGCGGGCCGGACGCCGCCAGCTGGGTCGCCGCGGCGGACGCGCCGGCGTGATAGTCGACCATCGCGGCCACGTCCTGGGCCCACATCTGTTCGTACTCGGCCTCGGCGGCCGCGATCGCGGGGGCGTTCTGGCCGAACAGGTTCGACACCACCAGGGACACCAGGTCGGTGCGATTGGACGCGACGATCGCCGGATGCACCGTCGCCGCCAGCGACGACTCGAACACCGCGGCGACGGCCTGCGCCTGCGCCGCCGCGTTTTGAGCCTGCGTAGCGGCCGCGTTCAGGAAGCCCGCGTAGGGGGTGGCCGCCGCCATCATTGCCGCCGCCGCCGGGCCCTGCCAGGCCTGCTCGGTCAGGCCGGAGGTCACGGACGCGAACGACGACGCCGCCGAGGCCAGCTCGGAGGCCAGGCCGTCCCAGGCCGTCGCGGCCTCTAGCATGGGTGCCGACCCCGCGCCGACGAACATCCGCAACGAGTTGATCTCGGGGGGCAACACCAAAAAGCTCATCGGGGGATTCCTTCTGCTTGCGACCGGATGTCATATAGATAGCAGAATTACATACTTTAAGTCCAGTTGATCGCGCAACAACTAGTTAAACGGTTTGGTAGCGGGCTCCGACCATGGCGGTGAGATACTGCGAAGGTGCCCGCTCGCCCGTTAGAAACCCCGTTGGACAGCGTCGAGGATGTCGTGCGGCGACGCGGGGCCGACCTCGTCGAGTTGTCGCACGCCATCCACGCCGAGCCCGAGCTCGCGTTCGCCGAGCATCGCAGCTGCGCCAAGGCCCAGGCGCTGGTCGCCGAGCGCGGTTTCGAGATCACCGCCGCCGCGGGCGGCCTGGACACCGCCTTCCGCGCCGACTACGGCAGCGGGCCGCTGGTCGTCGGGGTGTGTGCCGAGTACGACGCGCTGCCCGAGATCGGGCATGCCTGCGGCCACAACATCATCGCGGCCTCGGCGGTGGGCGCCGCGCTGGCGCTCGCCGAGGTGGCCGACGAACTGGGGCTGCGGGTGGCGCTGCTGGGCACCCCCGCGGAGGAGGCCGGCGGCGGGAAGGCGCTGATGCTGCAGGCCGGGACGTTCGACGACATCGCCGTCGCGGTGATGGTGCATCCCGGCCCCACCGACATCGCCGCCGCGCGCTCCCTGGCGCTTTCCGAAGTGACCGTCGACTACCGTGGCAAGGAATCGCACGCCGCCGTCGCGCCGTTCCTGGGGGTCAACGCCGCCGACGCCGTGACCGTCGCGCAGGTGGCCATCGGGTTGTTGCGGCAGCAGTTGGCGCCGGGGCAGCTGGTGCACGGGATCGTCACCGACGGCGGGCAGGCCGTCAACGTCATCCCCGGGCGCGCGACGTTGCAGTATGCGATGCGGGCGATCGAGTCGGAATCGCTGCGAGAGCTGGAGGGCAGGATGTACGCGTGCTTCGCCGCCGGCGCGTTGGCCGCCGGCTGCGAATACGAAATCGAAAGCCCCGCACCGCCATACGCGGAGCTGAGGCCCGATCCCTGGCTGGCCGACGTCTTCCGCGACGAGATGCGCCGGCTCGGTCGCCAGCCGGTGGCGCCCGACGTCGAGGCGGGGCTGCCGATGGGCAGCACCGACATGGGCAACGTGACACAGGTCCTGCCGGGGATCCACCCGGTGATCGGGGTCGACGCCGGTGGCGCCACGGTGCACCAGCGCGCGTTCGCGGCCGCCGCCGCCGGTCCCAGCGCCGATCGCGCGGTTGTCGACGGCGCGATCATGTTGGCGCGCACCGTCGTTCACCTCGCCCAGGATCCCGGGCAGCGCGACCGGGTGTTGGCGACGCGGGAGCGCAGGCGCAGCGGGGCGCGCGCATGAGCCTGGTCGACACCGCCGAATCGTGGTTGGCCGCGCACCACGGCGACCTGGTGGAGTGGCGCCGGCACATGCATCGCTACCCGGAGCTGGGCCGGCAGGAGTTCGCCACCACGCAATTCGTCGCCGAGCGGCTGGTCGACGCGGGGCTGAAACCGAAGCTGCTGCCCGGGACCGGACTGATCTGCGACCTGGGCCCCGAGCACGAGCCGAGGATCGCGCTGCGGGCCGACATGGACGCGCTGCCGATGGCCGAGCTGACCGGCGCGCCGTACGCCTCGACGATGCCCAACGTGGCGCACGCCTGCGGCCACGACGCGCACACCGCGATCCTGCTGGGCACCGCGCTGGCGCTGGGCTCCGTGCCGGAGCTGCCCGTCGGGGTGCGGCTGATCTTCCAGGCCGCCGAGGAGCTGATGCCCGGCGGGGCGATCGACGCCATCGCCGCCGGGGCGCTGACCGGGGTGTCCCGGATCTTCGCCCTGCACTGCGATCCTCGCCTCGAGGTCGGCAAGATCGCGGTCCGGCAAGGCCCCATCACCTCGGCGGCCGACCAGCTGGAGATCACGCTGTATTCGCCCGGCGGGCACACCTCGCGTCCGCACCTGACCGCCGACCTGGTCTACGGCCTGGGCACGCTGATCACCGGGCTGCCGGGGGTGCTGTCGCGCCGCATCGACCCGCGCAACAGCACGGTGCTGGTGTGGGGCGCGGTCAACGCCGGCGTGGCCCCCAACGCGATCCCGCAGACCGGCGTGCTGGCCGGCACCGTGCGCACCGCGAGCCGCCAGACCTGGATCGCGCTCGAGGAGGTCATCCGCGAGACCGTGTCCGCGCTGCTGTCGCCGCTGGCGATCGAGCACGCGCTGCAATACCGGCGCGGTGTGCCGCCGGTGGTCAACGAGGACGTCTCGACGCGCATCCTGACCCACGCGATCGAGGCCGTCAGCCCCGACGCGCTTGCCGACACCCGGCAGTCCGGCGGCGGCGAGGATTTCTCCTGGTACCTCGAGGAGGTTCCCGGCGCGATGGCCCGGTTGGGGGTGTGGTCGGGCGAGGGGCCGCAGCTCGACCTGCACCAGCCGACCTTCGACCTCGACGAGCGGGCCCTGGCGATCGGGCTGCGCGCGATGGTCAACATCGTCGAGCAGGCGGCCCTGTTCTAGGTGGCCCGCGCCACGTGGCCGACGATGTGCGCGTAGCTTCGGCGCGTGACGTCGACCGCGTCGCTCATGATGTTGTAGCCGTGGTCCACCCCGGCCACCTCGTAGTACTCCGCCAGCGCCCCGACGGCTTCGAGCTTGTCCGCGTAGGCGCGGGCCTCGTCGCGGAGTCGATCGTGTTCGGCCGCCACCACCAAAGCCGGTGCTATGCCAGCGATTTCGGCGGCGTTGTCACCCCACGCCGGGGAGGCGAGGCGGTCGCGTCGCTGCGCCGGGTCGGGTATGTAGGCGGTGTCGAAGACCTCCCCCATCCACGGTTTCAGCACCGCCCGGCGGCCCACCGGGGTGGCCTTGTCGCGGGCGGGCGTCACCAGGTCAAGCGGCGCGTAGTGCAGTACTTGCAGGGCGATGCGCGGGCCCTGCTTCTCCAGCGCCAACCGCGCAGCCGCGGCGCTGAGGTTGCCGCCCGCGCTTTGCCCACCGACGCACAGTCGCCCTCCGTCCCACTCGCGGGCGCGGTCGGCCGCCCAGCAGACGATCTCGTAGATCTGATGTGGCGCTGCGGGGAAGCGGTGCCGCGGCGCCACGACATAGTCCGGGTTGACCACGACCACACCGGCGTTCGCCGCCAGGTAGCGGCACCACGGGTCGTCCTGCTCGGGATGCCCGATGACGAATCCGCCGCCGTGCACGTTGACGTAGACGGGCGGCCTGGTCCTGGACGTCACAGGGTGGTAGACGGTTGCGCGGACCGGACCCAAACCGGTCGGGATGGTGACCTCGGAGGTCCGGCCTGCAATCTCCGGGAGGAGCACGGCGGCCTTGGGGTCGGGCCGGATCGCAGCTGCGAGCGTTCGCGCGACGGCGTCGGCGACCATGGGCACGGACAAAATTGACACCGGCGAGTTCCCTTCCTCGGTCGCCGCATCGAGCGACGGGCCGGTCTGCCTGTCTACCCTGTCGCGCGGCGGCAGGCGAATGAATTTCCCGGCCCGCCGGTCTTAGCCGCTGGTCCCCGGGCCGATGTTGCTCGCCGGTCGGTTCCGCAGGTCGTGCACGTAATCCTCTGGCGCACCGGCGATTTCGGCCGCGTCGGCCATCACGCCGAGATAGCGCGCCGACGGCAGGCCGCCCTCCCAGGCGTCCAGCACGTACAGCCACGCGAGCACGGGGTCGGTGGTGGTGTCCGACGAGATGCGCTCCACCCGGCACCGGATCTTCTTGTGGACCCCCAACTCCGAGCCCTCCCACCGGTCGAGGTTGACCTCGTCCGCCGGCGTCATGTCGTAAAGCACGACGAACACCTTCGACTGGGGGTCCTCGACGATCGTCGCCAGCGCGCCTTCCCAGCCGATGTCCTCGCCGCCAAACGTCAACCGCCACCCGTGCAGCCAGCCGGTTCCGGCCATCGGCGAGTGCGGTGCGCGCTTGAGCATCTGCTCGGGATCCATGTTCGACCCGTACGCGGCGTAGAGCGGCACGGGGAAAGCTTAGACGTCGCACGCTCGCGTGGTATTCACCCGAGCGATTCGCAGGGTCCCGCCCGTCCCGTTAGGTTAGGGCGTGTGGTGACCCGCATTGTCATCCTCGGGGGAGGGCCGGCCGGTTACGAAGCCGCGCTCGTCGCGGCGGCGCGTGACGCCCACGTCACCGTCATCGACTCCGACGGCATCGGTGGCGCCGCAGTGTTGTACGACGTGGTGCCGTCGAAGGCGTTCATCGCCTCGACCGGAGTGCGCACCGAATTGAGGCGTGGGCCCAGTCTCGGCTTCCACGTCGACATCGAAGCCGCCAAGATCTCGCTGCCCGACATCCACCAGCGCATCAAGCGGCTCGCCGCCGAGCAGTCCGCCGACATCAAGGCGCAGCTGCTCAGTGCCGGGGTCGACGTGGTTGGGGGCAAGGGCGAGCTCGTGGACACTGCCCCCGGTCTCGCCATCCATCGTGTGCAGGCCACCGCCCCGGATGGTGCCACGAGCACCTACGACGCCGATGTGGTGCTGATCGCCACCGGCGCCAGCCCCCGCGAGCTGGCGACCGCGCGGCCCGACGGCGAACGCATCCTGACTTGGCGGCAGCTCTACGACCTTGATTCGCTACCCGACCACCTGATCGTGGTGGGCTCCGGTGTCACCGGCGCCGAGTTCGTGCACGCCTACACCGAACTGGGCGTCGACGTGACGGTCGTCGCCAGCCGCGACCAGATCCTGCCGTACGAGGATGCCGACGCCGCCGAGGTGCTGGAGCGCATCTTCGCCGAGCGCGGCGTCAAGCTCGTCAAGAACGCCCGCGCCGACTCGGTGACCCGCACCGAGTCCGGCGTGCTGGTCACGCTGACCGACGGCCGAACCGTCGAGGGCAGCCACGCGCTGATGACGATCGGCTCGGTGCCCAACACCGGCGCGTTGGGGCTGGACCGGGTCGGCATCGAGCTGGGGCCGGGCAACTACCTGAAGGTGGACCGGGTGTCCCGCACGCAGGTGTCCAACATCTATGCCGCCGGTGACTGCACCGGGCTGCTACCGCTGGCCTCGGTCGCCGCAATGCAAGGCCGTATTGCGATGTGGCACGCGCTCGGTGAGGCTGTCACCCCCATCCGGTTGCGCACCGTCGCCGCTGCGGTGTTCACCCGGCCGGAGCTGGCCGCGGTGGGAGTCCCGCAGTCCGCCATCGACGCCGGGACGGTACAGGCCCGGACGATCATGTTGCCGCTGCGTACCAACGCCCGCGCCAAGATGTCCGGACTGCAGCACGGGTTCGTGAAGCTGTTCTGCCGCCCCGCGACCGGCGTGGTGATCGGCGGCGTGGTGGTGGCCCCGATCGCCTCGGAGCTGATTCTGCCGATCGCCATGGCCGTGCAGACCCGGCTGACCGTGAACCACCTGGCGCAGACGCTGGCCGTTTACCCGTCGCTGTCCGGCTCGATCACCGAGGCCGCGCGCCGGCTGATGGCCCACGACGATCTCGATTAGCAACTAGCCTGGGTGCAGCTACCGACGAGTAACCGGACAGGAGCCCCCGCAGTGAGCGACGCGATCGACGCGCTGGGACCGCAGCAACGCACGTTGGCCTGGGAGCGGCTGGGCGCCCAGCAGTTCGACGTGGTGGTCATCGGCGGAGGCGTGGTCGGGTCGGGGTGCGCCCTGGACGCCGCCACGCGCGGGCTCAAGGTGGCGCTGGTTGAGGCGCGCGATTTCGCCTCGGGCACGTCGAGCCGGTCGTCGAAGATGTTCCACGGCGGGCTGCGCTACCTCGAGCAGCTCGAGTTCGGTCTGGTCCGCGAGGCGCTCTACGAGCGCGAGCTGTCGCTGACCAAGCTGGCGCCACATCTGGTCAAGCCGATGCCGTTCCTGTTCCCGCTGACCCATCGGGTGTGGGAACGCCCCTACACCGCGGCCGGCATCTTCCTCTACGACCGCCTGGGCGGCGCGAAATCCGTTCCCGCGCAAAAGCATTTGACTCGCGCCGGCGCGTTGCGGTTGAGCCCGGGCCTCAAGCGCACGTCGCTGATCGGCGGGATCCGCTACTACGACACCGTCGTCGACGACGCCCGCCACACCATGACCGTCGCGCGCACCGCCGCCCACTACGGCGCGGTGGTGCGCTCCTCCACCCAGGTGGTCGCGCTGCTGCGCGAGGGCGATCGGGTGACCGGCGTGCGGGTCCGCGACTCCGAGGACGGCGCGATCGCCGAGGTCCGCGGCCACGTCGTGGTCAACGCGACCGGGGTTTGGACCGACGAGATCCAGGCGTTGTCCAAGCAGCGCGGGCGGTTTAAGGTGCGCGCGTCGAAGGGCGTGCACGTCGTGGTGCCGCGCGACCGGATCGTCAGCGACGTCGCGATCATCCTGCGCACCGAGAAGTCGGTGATGTTCGTCATACCGTGGGGCGGCCACTGGATCATCGGGACCACCGACACCGACTGGAACCTCGACCTGGCCCACCCCGCGGCCACCAAGGCCGACATCGACTACATCCTCGGGACCGTCAACACCGTCCTGGCCACGCCGCTGACGCACGCCGACATCGACGGCGTGTACGCCGGGCTGCGGCCGCTGCTGGCCGGGGAGAGCGAGGAGACGTCCAAGCTGTCCCGCGAGCACGCCGTGGCGGTGCCCGCGCCCGGCCTGGTCGCGATCGCCGGCGGGAAGTACACCACCTACCGGGTGATGGCCGCCGACGCGATCGACGCCGCGGCCCAGTTCATCCCGGCCCGGGTGGCGCCGTCGATCACCGAGAAGGTGAGCCTGCTGGGCGCCGACGGGTACTTCGCGCTGGTCAACCAGGTCGAACACGTCGGGACGCTGAAGGGTCTGCACCCGTACCGGGTGCGCCACCTGCTGGACCGCTACGGTTCGCTGATCGGCGAGGTCCTGGAGCTTGCGGCCGAAACCCCCGACCTGCTCAGCCCGATCAAGGAGGCGCCGGGATACCTGCGGGTGGAGGCCCTCTACGCCGTCACCGCCGAGGGGGCCCTGCATCTGGAGGACATCCTGGCCCGCCGGATGCGCATCTCAATCGAGTACTCACACCGCGGGGTCGACTGCGCCCGCGAGGTGGCCGACGTGGTGGCGCCCGTGCTGGGTTGGTCCGCCGCCGACGTCGACCGCGAGGTCGCCAACTACACCGCGCGGGTGGAGGCGGAGATCCTGTCGCAGGCCCAGCCCGATGACGTGTCGGCGGACGAATTGCGGGCCAGCGCGCCCGAGGCGCGCGCCGAAATCCTCGAGCCGGTTCCGCTGAGTTGAGTCTGTGGTGAGGCCGGCGCCCCTTCCCGTGCGCGACGGGCTGGGCCCGGCACGGGTGCGGCTGCGCGGCGGCCCGGTGCTGGCCGAGCTGACCGACCGGTTCGGGGCGGCGGCCCGCGAGGTCGTCGACGCCGACGGCACCCCGGTTGACGAGACGACGGTGCTGCCGGCGGGGTCTTTCGTCTACCTCTATCGCGAGCTGCGCGACGAGGTGCCGGTGCCGTTCGAGGTCCCGGTGCTGCACCGGGACGACGACATCGTCGTCGTCGACAAGCCGCACTTTTTGGCCACCATGCCGCGCGGCCGGCACGTGGCGCAGACCGCGCTGGTGCGTCTGCGCAGGGAGCTGGGGTTGCCCGAGCTGAGCCCGGCGCATCGGCTCGACCGGCTCACGGCCGGGGTGCTGCTGTTCACGACCCGGCGCGAGGTGCGCGGGGCCTACCAGACGCTGTTTTCCCGTGGATTGGTGCGAAAGGTTTACCTGGCGCGCGCCGCCGTCGATCCCGCTCTGGTGCTGCCGCGGGTGGTGCGGAGCCGGATCGTCAAGCGCCGCGGCGTCTTGCAGGCGGTCTGCGAGCCCGGTGTGCCCAACGCGGAGACGTTGGTGGAGTTGTTGGGCGACGGCGTGTACCGGCTGACGCCGCGCACCGGACGCACGCATCAGCTGCGGGTGCACATGGCCTCGCTGGGCGTGCCGATCGAGGGTGATCCCTTGTACCCCAACATCGTTGACGTGGCCCCCGACGACTTCGGCACGCCGCTGCGGTTGCTCGCGCAGCGCATCGAATTCGACGACCCGCGCTCCGGCGTGCGCCGCGAATTCGTCAGCCGGCGGCCGGGTCCGTAAGCGCAAGAATTTCGCATGCGCCCGTCGCTAGCGTGCCGTCATGCGCACACTGAAGAAGGCGATTGCCGGGGCGCTCCCTTTCGGGCGGTGTCGCGGTGGCCGGCGTCGGCCTCGCCGTGGGCAGCGCCCACGCCCAACCCGTTCCTCTCAACCACTTCACCTGGTGCCCAGGGCATCCGGATCCCAACGACCACATGTCGCCGGGCGGCCCGATCGCCGCCATGCAGCGGGAGCGCTGGGACCTGAACGTCTGCCACGACTATTGGTATCCCGCGGCCGGCTTCCCGGATAGTCCCCAGCACAACGACATTGTGGAGGGCGACCACGTGCCGCGCGGCCCCGCCTGCGCGCCCCTGTGCGCTCCCTGGCCGTAACGGGCGACGCCGGCCAAAAAGGCGCGCGTCGGTGACAACATCATCGTGACCGACATCCACGGCGAAGTCCTCGCCGAGGACACCCGACCCTCGCCCGGCATCAGCTACGTCGGCAACCTCCGAACCCGCGGCGCACGCCCCAACCCCGAGGAACCGTCACCAAAGTCCTGACACGAAAAGTGTCACCACTCTTCTGATGCAGAACCGTCACCGATGCCTTGAGCATCACCGACTCTTGTCTGGGGGCCGTTGTCTTGCGTCAAGAAGTTGGCAGGATTTCTCCGTCGAGGTAGGCCTGTTTGGGGGTGCCGTCAGCGAGGGCTTGGTGGGGGCGGATGGTGTTGTAGATGATGCGGAACCGGTGGACTTCCATATCGAGGGCGGCGCCGTCACCGATGTATCCGCGATAGAGGTGCTCGTATTTGAGGGTGCCGAAGAAGCGTTCCACCACACCGTTGGTCTGTGGTGATTTGACGCGGGTGCGGACGTGGCGCAGCAGCGGGTCGTCGTCGTCGAAGACGGTTTGGAAAGTTTGCCCGCGAAAGCAGGGGCCGTTGTCGGAGACCAAAGCGATGGGTGCCGGTGCCTGGCCGATGACGTTTTCCTCGGCGTCGACAATGTCCATGACGCCGCGGTCGGCGCGCAGGTCGTCGAGGCCGAGTAGGCGTTGGGCTTCGGCGATGGCCTGCTGCAGGCAATTGAGGGCATCCGCGCCGCGACTGGTGGGGGTCACGGTGACGGCCAGACAGTATTTGGTGGCGTAGTCGATGACCGCGCAGATGCGCCAGATGCCGCCGTTGGTGGTTTCGAACTCGGAGAAGTCGGTCTGCCAGACTCGGTTGCGTTGGGTGGGCGGGTCGCGGAATACTTTGCGCCGCAACACTGCCCAGGCCTTGCGATCAGCTCGAAAGCCTTGAGGTAACAGCAACCCTCGGCGCCCTAAAGCGCGAGCTACCGAGGAGTTGGTCACCTGGTGGCCGTCGGCGCGCATCAGCGCCGCGATCTTGCGATACCCCCACGCCGGCCACTTCTCGGCGTATTTAGCGGCCAGTGCCTCGATACGGTCTACGATCGGTGCCGGCCAGGGCCCTTTGAGGGGCTCGCCGTGGCCTAGTCGGGCCAGGCGGCGCCGGTAGGTGCGCTCGGGGATACCGGCCAGACCACAAAACCTCGAAACCGGCAGACTCGCTACCTCTCTTAGGGCTTCGAGGTCTTTGAAGGGACTTGATCGGCAAATGCCGCGCCGCGCTGCCAGATCCGCAGTTGTACTGTGGCCTCCGCCAACGCCAGCTTGAGCTGCTCGTTTTCCATTTGCAGCCGGCGTTGCTCGGGCGAGCCCTGTTTGCCGGCCGGGCCGCTGGGGACCTCTTGGAGCCGCTGGGCGCCAGCCTCGAGGAACTGATGCTTCCACTTGATGACCAGATCAGGAGAAACGCCTAGCCGTCGCGCCGCCTCGCGGCCACTCATTTCCCCGGCCAACACCGACAACACCACCCGAAGCTTGTCCTCGGGTGCGATCTTCGTGCGCCGCGACCGGACCATGACACCACCCATCCTCTTCAGCGGTGGCCGCGCCGTCCATAGCGCGACCCTGCCAAAAAGTTTGAGTCAGTAGACCGTGGCATACTCGAACGTATGTTCGATACTCGGCTTCATGAGTACTGGGAGCCCCCGGCCACCGAACGTTCCGCGGCGCTGATTGAGCGGATGTGTGGAGCGGGGCGGACTGAGGCGCGCGCGGCCGCTGAGCGCTTGGATGCGGTCGGGGAGTTGTTCGAGCTGCGCCGGGCCCAGCGCGGGGAGGCGGCCGATTGGGCTGTAGACACGTGGGCGGCGGTGGGTGCGGAGGTGGCCGCGGCGTTTCGGACCAGCTTGGCCATGGCGGGCAGCTATTTGCGCTATGCGCTGGCCATGCGCGAGCGGCTGCCGGCGGTGGCCGGGGTGTTTCGGGTCGGTGACATCGATTACCGGTTGTTTCAGACGCTGGTGTATCGCACCGATCTGATCACCGACCCGAAGGTGTTGGCGGTCGTGGACGCCGAGTTGGCGGTGTGCGCGCCGCGGTGGCCGTCGATGACGCGGGGCCGGTTGGCCGGGCAGGTGGATCGGATTGTGGCCGGCGTTGATGTGGATGCGGTGCGCCGCCGGAAAGAGCGTCAGGTGGATCGGGAGGTGTGGATTGGGGATTTGGTGGGGTGTGGGCTCTCGGAGATCCATGGCAGTCTGTTGACCCCGGATGCGCATGCGCTGGATCGGCGTTTGGATGCGTTGGCGGCCACGGTGTGTGCCCACGATCCGCGTACTCGCGAGCAGCGCCGCGCTGATGCGCTGGGGGCGCTGGCCGCGGGGGCGGATCGGCTGGGTTGCCGGTGCGGCTTGCGCGATTGCGCGGCCGGAGCCCGGCGGCCCGCCTCGCCGGTGGTGATGCATGTGATCGCCGAGCAGGCCACCCTCGATGGGCGCGGCAGCGCGCCGGGATCCGGGCTGGGCGCCGATGAACTGATCCCACCCGAACTCGTCGCCGAGCTGGCGAAAACCGCCAAGCTGGTGCCGCTGGTTCACCCGGGCGACGCCCCGCCGGAAAAGGGGTATGTGCCGTCGAAGGCGTTGGCCGATTTCGTGCGGTGTCGGGATTTGACGTGTCGGGCCCCGGGCTGTGACGTTCCGGCCATCGACTGCGATCTCGACCACACCATCCCGTATGCCGACGGGGGTGTCACGCACGCCTCGAACCTCAAATGTGAGTGCCGGCTGCATCATTTGCTGAAGACGTTTTGGGGC
>NZ_LZSE01000118.1 GCF_001665295.1 Mycobacterium sp. 1554424.7
GTAGTTGCCGAAGCCGACGTTGCCGAAGCCGAAGTTGTTGTTGCCGGCATTGCCCATGCCGAAGTTCTGGCCCGAGGTGCTGGTGGCGCCGGTGTTTCCGAACCCGACGTTGCCGAAGCCCGCGTTGCCGGAGCCGAAGTTGTTGTTGCCGGTGTTCCCGGCGCCGACATTCTGATTGCCGATGTTCCCGCCGCCCGCGTTCTGGTTGCCGGTGTTGCCGGTGCCGGCGTTCTGGTTGCCGGTGTTGCCGGTGCCGAGGTTGGCGTTGCCGAGGTTGCCGATTCCGAGGCTGGGCAGGGTCTGCAACAGGTCCTGCAGCGTCGCCGCGGGCACCAGCTGCGCGGCCGCGGCCGACGCTCCCCCGTGGTAGCCAACCATCGCGGACACGTCTTGGGCCCACATCTCCTCGTACTCGCCCTCGAGCTGGGCGATCGCAGGGGCGTTGAGGCCCAACCAGTTCGACATCACCAGCTGCACAAACGAATTGCGGTTGAGCTCGACCATCAGCGGGTGCATCGTCGCCGCCTGCGCCGCCTCGAAGGCGCTGGCCACCGTGCGGGCCTGCAAGGCCGCGCCCGAAGCCTGTGCCGCCGCCTGACCGAGCCACCCGGCATACGGTGTCGCCGCGGCCGTCATCGCCTGGGACGCCGCGCCTTGCCACGCCTGGCCCGTCAGCCCCGTAGTGACCGCCGAGAATGAGGACGCCGCCGATCCCAGCTCCGAAGCCAAGCCGTCCCACGCCGCCGCCGCCTCCAGCATCGGCGTCGGCCCGGCGCCAGTGAACATCAGCAGAGAGTTGATTTCGGGCGGCAACACCGCAAAGTTCGCCATTGAAGACCTAACCTCCTACGCGTTTCCCTCGTTGGTTGCTCGACGCTGTAGTACAGCCGGTCCGGAGCGCTACCGATCCCAACAAATAGAACGATGCAGGACTTGTTGACAGCCTGCGCCGGCCGGCCGGCGCCAAACATCGGGAATCTTCCCTAGTTTTGGGTGCGGGCCAGCAGCGCGGGAACTGTTAGGGCAACAGCCGATTCAGGCTGAAGATGCCCGATAGCAGGCTGCCCACGTTGAAGAGGCCCGAGCCGTCGCCGGACGTGCTGGTGCCGAGGAAGGAGTTCGGGACGCCGACGTTTCCGATTCCCGAGAGAGCGCCGGACACGCCGGTTCCACCGCTTGCGCTGTTGAAGAACCCCGACATGAAGCCGGCGGTATTGGGGCCGGTCGCGGTGTTGAAGAAGCCCGACTCGTCGATGCCGACGTTGCCGAAGCCCGAGTTGGTCAGGCCGGTGTTCGTGGTGGACCCGACCGCCGTATTCGTGTCGCCTGAATTCCAGAAACCCGTGTTGAAGGAGCCCGAATTTCCGTTGCCGGTGTTGAGATTGCCGGCGTTGTCGAAGCCGGTGTTGACGATGCCGGAGTTCCCGAAGCCGGTGTTGTTGGTGCCCGCGTTTCCCAAGCCGGTGTTCAGATCGAACGCGTTCCCGATGCCGGTGTTGAGGACGCCGGCGTTCCCGATGCCGACATTGCCGATGCCCGAGTTGCCCACGCCCACGTTGTTGAAATGGCTTCCGGTCAGGTTGTTGGCGCCGGAGTCAAAGATGCCGATGTTGCCGCTGCCGGAGTTGAAGAAGCCGATGTTGTTGCTGCCGGAGTTGCCGAAGCCGATGTTGCCGGCGCCGGAGTTGAGCCCGCCGAAGTGGAACTGGTTGGTGGTCCTGTCGAAATAGGTGTCCCCGATGCCGACCTGATTGCTTCCGGTAAGCCCGAAGCCGATGTCGTTGTTGCCCTTGTTGCCGCCGCCGATGTTGCTGTTGCCGGCGTTGCCGCCACCCATGTTTCCATTGCCGCTGTTCCCGAAGCCAACGTTGCTGTTGCCGTTGTTGCCCATGCCAACGTTGTTGCCGGTGGTGATGGAAGTGGCGACGTTTCCGAAGCCGATGTTTCCCACCCCGCCGTTTCCCGCGCCGAAGTTGTTGTTGCCGATGTTGCCGCTGCCGACGTTGTTGTTTCCGGTGTTTCCGCCGCCGAAGTTCTGATTACCTACGTTCCCCTCGCCGAGGTTCTGGTTACCGGTGTTACCCGTACCGACATTGGCGTTGCCGAGATTGCCGACACCCAGGCTGGGCAGAGTGGCCAGGATGTCCTGCAGGGTCTGCGCGGGCGTCAATCCGGCGGCCGCAGCCGACGCGCCGGAGTAATAGCCCGACATCGCCGACACGTCGGCGGCCCACATCGCCTCGTAGTCGCTCTCCAGCTCGGCGATGGCCGGAGCGTTGAGCCCGAACCAGTTCGATATCACTAGCCGTACCAACGAGTTCCGGTTGAGGTCCACCAGGAGCGGATGCACCGTGGCCGCCTGTGCGGCCTCGAACGCGCTGGCCACCGCGCGGGCCTGTCCGGCGGCGCCGGCCGCCTGGGTCGCGGCCTGGTTGAGCCACCCCGTGTACGGGGCGGCGGCGGCCGTCATCGCCTGCGCCGCCGGACCCTGCCAGGCCTGACCCGTCAGCCCCGAGGTCACCGAGCCGAACGACGACGCCGCAGACCCGAGCTCGGAGGCCAGGCCGTCCCAGGCCGCCGCCGCCTCCAGCATGGGCCCCGAACCGGCGCCACTGAACATCAGCAGAGAATTGATTTCCGGTGGCAGCACCAAAAAACTCGCCATTGTGGCCTCCTACCCGTTTCCCCCGGCCGCCACGAAGCGACCGGTGCCCGAAGGGAAATCGAGAATTCGACACGAATGCTACGGTGACGCAGACCAGCATTTCCGGCTTTTGCCGAAACCCGTCGCGAACTGTTCACCGACGCGGAGGACGTCGCGGTCACGAGCGCGCTTCGGGTCGGCGACTAGTCGAGTTACCTGACTGGGTGAGCGATTTCGGTATTTGGTCGGCGACTAATCGAGCGGTTACGGGAGCAGGCGGGCGAGGTTAAACAGACCCGCGATACCGGTGCCGATGTTGCCCAAGCCGGAGAGATCGCCGCTGAAGGGACCGCTTCCGGCGCCGATAATGGGGCCGGTGACGCCGGTGTTGAAGAAGCCCGAGACATCGCTGTTGCTAACCGAACCGCCGGTGACTCTGTTGAAGAGGCCCGAGACGTTTCCGTTGAAGGAGTTGCCGCCGCTGGCCGAGTTGAAGAAGCCCGACACAAACTGGCCCGTGTTCCCAAAGCCCGATTCACCCTTACCGGTGTTGTTGAATCCCGAGTTCGCCAGGCCGCTGTCGGTGGTGAACCCGACGCCCGTGTTCACGTTGCCGGAATTCAAGAAACCCGTGTTTGTATTGCCCGAATTCCCAAAGCCCGTATTGACGTCGCCCGCATTCCAGAAGCCCGTGTTTGTGTCGCCCGAATTTCCGAAGCCTGTGGCGGTGTTGCCCGAATTCCAGAAGCCGGTGTCGAACTGGCCCGAGTTCCCGAAGCCGGTGCCGAGAGTATTCGAGTTTCCGAACCCGAAGTTCAAGACGCCGGAGTTTCCGATGCCAATGTTGTTGATGCTGCCCACAGCCCCGGCCCCGCCTGGCACAAGGGTATTGACACCCGAGTTGAAGATGCCGACGTTGCCGCTGCCCGAGTTGAAGAAGCCGATGTTGTTCGTGCCGGAATTCCCGAAGCCGATGTTGCCGGTGCCCGAGTTCAGCCCGGCGAAAGCGAATTGACCCGTTGCCGAGTTGTAATAAGCATTCCCGATACCGATCAGATTGTTACCCGTAAGGCCGAAGCCGACGTTGCCGCTGCCGGTGTTCCCACCGCCGATGTTCGCGTTGCCGAGGTTGCCCAAGCCGAAGTTGCCGTTGCCCTGGTTACCGATGCCGGTGTTATACCCGCCCGGATTTCCGGTCATCATGCTGGCCTCGCCGAAATTCCCAAAGCCGATGTTGGCGTTGCCGACGTTTCCGCCGCCCAGGTTGGAGTTGCCGGTGTTTCCGCTGCCGAGGTTGCCGCTGCCTTTGTTGCCGCTGCCCAGGTTGGCGTTGCCGAGGTTGCCGATGCCCAGGTTGGGCAGCGTGGCGACGATGTCCTGCAACGTCTGCGCGGGCACCAATTGTGCGGCCGCCGCCGACACCCCACCGTGATAGGCCACCATCGCCGACACATCCTGGGCCCACATCGTCTCGTAAGCGCTCTCAAGTTCGGCGATCGCCGGCGCGTTGAGCCCGAACCAGTTCGACATCACCGCCTGCACAAAGGAATTCCGGTTGGCCGCCACCGCCAGCGGATGGATGGTTGCGGCCTGCGCCGCCTCGAACGCACTGGCTACCGCCTGGGCTTGTCCGGCTGCGCCCGCGGCCTGGGCGGAGGCCGAGCTGAGCCAACTCGCATATGGACCCGCTGCAGCCGTCATTGCCTGCGATGCCGGCCCCTGCCATGCCTGGCCCGCCAGCCCCGAGATCACCGACGAAAACGAATCCGCTGCTGCCCCGAGTTCGTCGGCCAGACCGTTCCATGCCGCAGCGGCCTGAAGCATCGGCGCAGATCCGGCGCCGCAAAATATCAGCGAGGAATTGATTTCTGGGGGTAACACCAAGAAGCTCATGACCATTGACCTCCACGCTTGGGACCATCCCGGCTGCAACGTCGGTGAGATTACGACGCTGCCGGGGGGTTTCTCCCGGTTTTGGCTGAAATTCCCCTCAGTTCGAAACCCGCGAATCTTCCGTTACCGTGACGCCAAGCACGGCGGGGTGATCGTGAACAACGCCAGCGTGCTGGGCTGGCGCGCCCAGCACTCACAGTCGCACTACGCCGCCGCCAAGGCCGGGGCGATGGCGCTAACCTGTTGCAGCGCAATAGAAGCCGTCGAGTACGGGGTCCGGATCAACGCCGTCTCGCCGAGCATCGCGCGGCACAAATTTCTCGACAAGACCACATCGGCGGACCTGCTCGACCGGCTCTCCGCCGGCGAAGCGTTCGGTCGCGCCGCCGAGCCCTGGGAGGCGGCCACCATCGCGTTTCTGGCCAGCGACTACTCCAGCTACCTCACCGGCGAGGTCATCTCCGTCTCCAGTCAGCATCCGTGAACGCGCAGCGAATGATCCCCGAAGTTTGCGGAAGATAAACAGCTACCTCCAGATCTCACGAAGCCACGCCAGGCGCCGTGGGCGTGCGCCGACGTCGCCGGCGAGGCGCTCAAGTGCGTCCGCGATCGGTAGGTGCCGCAGCCTTCTCGCGCGTTTGACATGTACCCGGCAGAACGTTCCGGCTCCCGGCGGCAAGCTCACGCCAGCCGAGTTGGTATACCCGAGTGTCGGGAAGCCGTCGGAACCGCGTGGGAATTCCCACGATGCGGAGTAATCGGCGAATTTGACCGGCCAGACATCTGGACCCCAGTAATCGCACAGCGAGTAGCGAAAGAGGACGCAGTGCGGGCCAACTGCCACGTCTCACCTATAGCACGCATCCAAGACGGCGCACCAGCATGCCACCGTCGCGACGCGACTTCCCCAATCATCCCGGTCGCTGGCCGAGCAAGCGCTTGGTTGATACCCTGATCGGGTGGACCGAGTGCCCGGTCAGGCAAACAGCCGGCGAGACGAGTTGCTGAAGCTCGCCGCGACCATGTTCGCCGAGCGTGGCCTGCGCGCCACCACCGTGCGCGACATCGCCGACGGCGCGGGCATCCTCTCCGGCAGTCTCTACCATCACTTCTCCTCGAAGGAGGAGATGGTCGATGAGCTGCTGCGCGAATTCCTGGACTGGCTGTTCAGCCGCTACCGCGAAATCATCGACAGCGAGGCCAATCCGCTGGAGCGGCTCAAGGGACTGTTCATGGCGTCGTTCGAGGCGATCGAGGATCGCCACGCCCAGGTCGTCATCTACCAGGACGAGGCCAAACGGCTGTTGTCGCAGCCCCGGTTCTCCTACATCGAGGACATGAACCGCCAACAACGCAAGATGTGGGTCGAGGTGCTCAATCAGGGCATCGACGAGGGCTGCTTCCAGCCGGACCTCGATGTCGACCTAGTCTACCGTTTCATCCGTGACACCACCTGGGTGTCGGTGCGCTGGTATCAACCCGGCGGACCGCTCACCGCGCAGCAGGTGGGTCAGCAATATCTCGCCATTGTCCTTGGCGGGATCACCAAAGAAGGAGTCTGAAAGATGGCGCGTGTCGGCGACGATGCAGAGCGAAGCGATGAGGAGGAGCGACACAATGACTGAGGCGTACGTCATTGACGCTGTACGTACCGCGGTCGGCAAGCGCAACGGTGCGCTGGCCGGGATACACCCCGTCGACCTGGGGGCTCTCGGGTGGCGTGGACTGCTCGACCGGGTCGACGTCGACCCCGCCGCCGTCGACGACGTGATCGCCGGTTGTGTGGACGCCATCGGTGGGCAGGCGGGCAACATCGCCAGGCTCTCGTGGCTGGCCGCCGGTTATCCCGAGGAGGTGCCCGGCGTCACCGTGGACCGGCAGTGCGGTTCCAGCCAGCAGGCGATTTCCTTTGGCGCCCAGGCGATCTTGGCGGGGACGGCCGACCTGATCGTGGCGGGCGGCGTGCAGAACATGAGCCAGATCCCGATCTCGTCGGCGATGACGGTCGGCGAGCAGTTTGGTTTCACCTCGCCGACAAACGAGTCCAAGCAGTGGCTGCACCGCTACGGCGATCAGGAGATCTCGCAATTCCGGGGCGCTGAAATGATCGCCGAGAAGTGGAACCTGTCGCGCGAAGAGATGGAGCAGTTCTCGCTGACCAGCCACGAGCGCGCATTCGCGGCGATCCGCGGCGGACACTTCGACAACGAAATCATCACCGTCGAAACAGAATCCGGGCCGTTCCGGGTCGACGAGGGCCCGCGCGAGTCGTCGCTGGAGAAGATGGCCGGCCTGAAGACACTGGTCGAGGGTGGCCGGCTCACCGCCGCGATGGCCAGCCAGATCTCCGACGGCGCCAGCGCGGTGCTGCTTGCTTCCGAGCAGGCCGTCAAGGACCACAAGCTCACGCCGCGCGCGCGCATCCACCACATCAGCGCCCGCGCCGCCGACCCGGTGTTCATGCTGACCGGGCCCATCCCGGCCACCCGGTATGCGCTTGAAAAGACCGGTCTTTCAATCGAAGACATCGACACCGTCGAGATCAACGAGGCGTTCGCGCCGGTAGTTATGGCCTGGCTCAAGGAGATCAAGGCCGACCCGGAAAAAGTCAATCCCAACGGCGGCGCGATCGCCCTCGGTCATCCGCTCGGTGCCACCGGGGCCAAGTTGTTCACCACCATGCTCAACGAGCTCGAGCGCATCGGCGGCCGCTACGGTCTGCAGACGATGTGCGAGGGTGGCGGCACGGCCAACGTCACGATCATCGAGCGGCTGTAACTTTCTTCGCCGAACTCCGCACGCTCGCGCGGCGGACGACCGATCAGCCGCGCGCCGGATCGAACTCAAGCACTTGGGTGAGCCGAATGTTGTTGCCGGACGGGTCGCGGAATGAAGTGTCGATACCGTAGGCCTGTGGGGTGGGCGGATCGTTGAATGTGACCCCGCGAGCGGACAAGTCGTCGTAGGCGGCCTGGCAATCGTCGGTCTCGAGGAACAAGGTGCCACCGGCTCCCTTGGCCACCAGCTCGGCGAGTTGCGCGCTGGCCGCGGCGTCGAGCATCGGCGGCCCCGGAACCGGCATCAGCACCAGCCCGACGTCGGCCTGTTCGACGGGCCCGACGCAGAGCCACCGGAAGTTCCACGCCTGCATCGTCACGTCAGCCCGGACTTCCCAGCCGAGCGTTTTGGTGTAGAACTCCAGCGCCGCCTCTTGGTCGTGCACCCAGAACTGCGCGTTGGCAATCTTAAGCATCGGCTCTCCTGTCTGTGTTGCGTTGCATTGACGCTACGGACGGGGCGGGTTCGTCGTCTTCTCGAAACGTGCGGTTTTGCGGCCGCCCGTAGGCCAGCGCCACACAGCGCGGAATCCGTACGTGACGCTCGGCGGGTGGGAAGGTGGCGCGATAGTTCTGTGGCGTCATGCCGAACATGCGGCGAAAGCTCGTGGTGAATGAGCCGACGCTTTCCCAACCCACGGCGATGCACACGGCGGCCACCGTCCAGTCGGTCGTGCGCAGCAACGCGGCGGCGCGTTCCAGCCGCCGCGTCAGCAGGTACTGGTGCGGCGACTCGCCGAACGCCTGCTTGAAGCGTCGACTGAAGTGCGCCGAAGACAGGCCTGCGGCCGCCGCCAGGTCGGTGACGCAAAGCGGTTCGTAGTAATGCGCGTCGACGAGATCTTTGGCCCGAAGCAGGTGCCGGGCTATCGGTGCGGATGCCACCTCTGTAGTCTGCCCGCCGTCACCGCGCGGCGAGCACCAGCGCGATCCCGCCGAGGGCGAGCAGCCAGCTCGTGAAGCTGCCCACCAGGAAGTATTCGGTCACCTCGTCGATGCCGACGTCGACGTCGCCGTTGCGGTTCTTCTGGGCGCTCAGCTCGGGAAAGCGGATGATGCCCTTGGCGGCGACGACGGCGCTGGCCGCGGCGACCTGTCCGCCGACGCCGAGGCTCAGGATCAGCAGGCGTTCCATCGGGCCCAGCAGCCGGCCGCCCTTGAGCCGGTCCGACGGCTGCGGCTCACCGGCTGGACGCACCGCGCCCACCGAGCCAAGCACGAGGCGCACCAACTGATTGCCGGTGGCGAACTGCACCAGCACCACGGCGACGATCATCAGCACCCGGGTGGGCGTGACGTGGCTCAGGGGCAGCTGCACCCAGGCCGACCATCGCGCCACCAGGCCGCGCACCGGCGAGGACCATCCGGACAGCACGATGAGCAGCACCAGCGCGGCGGCGAACACGGCCAATGGGGCCGCCTGCTGCCGGCCGCTGCCCTCGGCGCGCAGGCATAGCCATTCCCAGACGACCGCCGCGACGGCCGCCAGCACGAGCAGCGGGGTGTCGCCGCGATGCCATAGCGCGCCCAGTGTCGCGCAGCTCGCCACCACGACCGGACCGATCATCAGCGGGGGCCAGGCCGCACGGACCGCTCGCCGGCACAGGTCGGCGATCCCGACCGCGATCAGCAGGACAGCGACGGCGCTCATGGCAAGCTCCGAAGGTATTGCGAGGCAAGGACGATCAGGTCCAGGCCGTCACGAGCCGCCCGCTGGGACACCGCGGAAGGGCTGATGCCCTCGGCCGCGGCGAGGTCCTTTTTGGTCCGGCCCGTCATCAAGCCCCTCACAATCCGTAACGACCTTTCATCGAGCGATCCAAGCAGATGGTCCCGACAAATCAGGGCCGCGTTCACGGCGGCGACGTCGGTGCGCGTGTCCTCGTCCGCGCGGAATGTGGTGCGCACCAGCGTGAAGCCGGGCTGGCGCTGGGACTCTGCCGTCTGCTGGATGGCCGCCCGGGCGGTCCACCAGCCCGGCCCGTCCTGGATCCCGGCGTCGGCGTCGAGGATGGCGACGGTGCCCCAGCCGATGCCGAACCGGACATCGGTCTCGGGGGCGAGTAGCAGGCGCACCGTCAACGCGGCGTCGATGGCGGCCCCGAGGGTGGGGTAGCTGCCCTGGAACTCATCGCCGACGGTGAAAGCCGGCGGGTCGAGGGCGCCGTCGGCGACCTGGCCCAGGGCGCTGGCGACGCGCCGATGCAGCGCCGGCCGGTCGTGGGCGCGCCGGGACCCGACGACGTCGCCGATCAGGGTCGCGCGCAGTGAAGGTGGAGCCTTCAGCTTGGCCATATGAAGATAATAGCTTCATTTCTAGCGAATGTAGAAGGAAGCTTAATCAAACGGTGTGTGATAACCGCTCAAAAGTGCGTCGCCGTGGGCCCGGGATCCAGCGCCCTTAGTCCAGGGCTGACGGTTCTTCGACCAGCGCCGTCGCGGCCTTCAAGTGGGCGATAGCGTCGCGCACGATCGATTCGATCAGCTCGGCGCACGACGGCAAGTCGTCCAGGATGCCGGCCACCTGGCCGGACGCCAGCACGCCGGCCTCGGTGTTGCCCTCGACCAGTCCGGCCTTGAGCAGCATCGGCGTGTTCGCCGCCATCACCACCTGCGACCACGTCAGCTCCTTGCCGTGGCGCATCGCCATGCCGTCGCGGATCATCGAGGCCCACGTCATCTGCGACATGCTCTTGAACCTCGCGGCGTTGCGTACCGCCGCCGCCAAACCCCGTACCGGCGAGCCGCTTTCGAGCTTCTCGACCAGCCCGGTCCGCAGCACCCGGTGCGGCATGCCGTCGACCCGAGTGGTGACGACGGTGCCGTCCAGCGCCGCCTCGAGGTAGCGCCGTTTGACCGCGTCGGGCACGGTGGAATCCGAGGTGAGCAGGAACCTGGTGCCCATCGCCACGCCGGCGGCGCCGTAGGACAACGCCGCCGCGAGCCCGCGCCCGTCGAAGAATCCGCCCGCGGCGATCACCGGGATGCCGGTGCCCTGCACGGCGTCCAGCACCGACGGCAGCAGCAGCGTGGTCGCGACGGGTCCGGTGTGCCCGCCGCCCTCACCGCCCTGAACGATCATCGCGTCGGCGCCCCAGCCCGCGACCTTGCGCGCGTGTTTGGCCGCGCCGATCGACGGGATGACCACCGCGCCAGCGTCTTTCAGCTGGGCGATCAGCTCCTGCTTGGGCGCCAGCGCGAAGGACGCCACCTTGACGCCCTCGCGGATCATCAACTCGACGCGGTCACCGGCGTCGGCGGCGTCGGCGCGGATGTTGACGCCGAATGGCTTGTCGGTCGCGGCCTTGACCTTGCCGATGGCCGCCGCCAGCTCGTCCAGCGTCATGGTCGCCGACGCCAGGATGCCCAGCCCGCCCGCGTTGGCGGTGGCGGACACCAGCCGGGCCCCGGCCACCCAGCCCATCCCGGTTTGCACCACCGGATGCTCGACGCCGACCAGCTCGGTCAGCGGCGTGCGCAGTCTCATTAACGTATCTCCTTGTCGCGCAGCGCCTTCGGGTCGATGACCTCGCGGATCAGGCGCAGCTCGTCGTCGGTCGGCAGCCGGGTCTCTTCGGCCTCGTCTAGGCCGTCCACCTCGAACGACGTGTTCTCCCGGACGTCGTCGGGGCTCACGCCGGGGTGCAGGGACACCGCCCGCATGGTCTTGCCCGGGCCGCCGAAGTCGAACACCCCGAGGTTGGACACCACCCGATACGGGTTGGCGAACCGGAACGCCGGGTTGTCGGGATCGATCTTGTCCCAGCCGATGCCGCACACCACGTCGACGGCCTCGCAGAACACCCGCTTGGAATGGTTGCCGACCCAGTAACTGGTCGCGTGGTTGATCGCGTTGCCGGGCGCGCCGCGCAGCCCGAACATCTGTCGGGTCGGGTGCTGCAGCGGGCCGAAGGCCGAGATGTTCTGATTGCCAAACCGATCCACCTGATTGGCGCCCATCACGACGTGGCGGCGCCCCCAGGCCAGCGTCTCGAACACCCGGCCGAAGGGCATCCAGCCCTCGACGGGGCCGGTCTTGCCCAGCGCCGGGGTGTCGGCAAGCAGCTGCGCCTCGCCGTCGGTCAGCAGGATGTCCGGCGAGAACGTCAGCCGGGCCAGCCGCGCGCCGACGGAGGCCATGTTCGTCATCGGGCTGATCATGATTTCGCCCGCGTCCCTGAACAACTCGGCGCAGGCGACCGCGCAGACCTCGGCCCGGGTGCTCATTTCGCGGCCTCCTCTCCGAATGCGCGCACGGCGGCTTGATAGTCGTCCTCGCCGCCCGACAGATACGTCTGGACGAACGTCTGCCAGCCCTCGTCGGTGGAGGCCGCCTCGGCATAGTGGCGCTGGAACTTCTCGTCGCGGCCGTAATCCGGTGCGGCGGTGGTGAAGTGGGCTCCGCCGGGCGCCTCCACGACGGCGTCGACCATCATGCGGTTCACCAGCAGCGCCTGGGGCGGTACCGCCTTGACCAGTTCCTCGGTCGACACGACGCGCTCCACCGACAGGTAGCGCTTGTCGGCCGCCATCAGGAAGAGGTCGTCGAAGTAGGGGTCGATGCCGGTGTAGGCCGCATTGCCTTGGCTGTCACCGAGGTTCAGGTGCACGAACGCGGCGTCCAGGCGCAACGCCGGCATCGCGAGTAGCGTCTCGTGGCCGCCGCCGGGCGCCGGGTAGGGGCTGGTGACCGTCCGCAGCTCACCCTCCCAGAAGTCGGGAACCGAACTGCCCAGCCCGGCGCGGATCGGCAGGAACGGCAGGCGCTGCGCCGCCGCCTGCAGCCCGCAGCGCAGCATGCCCTCGTCCATCTCCCGGGCCTCGATGGCCCCACCGATGCGGGCCTTGGCGAACCACGGGTCGTAGAACGGCGCGGAGTCCAGTGACACGAAGCCGTAGTAGACGCGCTTGACCTTGCCCGCCGAGCACAGCAGCCCGAGGTCGGGCCCGCCGTAGGTGACCACGGTCAGGTCCGTGACGTCGGTGCGCAGCAGCGCCCGCACGAAGGCCATGGGTTTGCGCCGTGAGCCCCAGCCGCCGATGCCGATCGTCATCCCGCTGCGCAGTTGCGCGACGGCCTCGTCGAGGGTGGTTCGCTTGTCGCTCACGACTTTTCACCCTTCGTGGTGCCGGCGAACGCGTCGCGGTGCTCGTCGGACACCCCGGCGAGGTTGAGCTCGAACGTAAAGCCTTGTTCCATGCGGTAACTCGAGTTGACCCGCTGCACGTCGATGAGGTTGAGCGCCTCCTTGGCCGCGCGGATGACGCGCGTATCCTTGGCGGCGATGTCGCGGGCGACTCGTAAAGCAGTCTCGTCCAACTGATCCCGGGGCACCACCTCGTGCACCGAGCCGAAGTGATGCAGGGTGGCGGCGTCGACGGTGGCGGCGGTGAAGAACAGCCGCCGCATCATGTGCTGTGGCACCAGCCGCGACAGGTGCGTCGCCGCGCCGAGCGCGCCGCGCTCGACCTCCGGCAGCCCGAAGGTGGCGTCGTCGGAGGCCACGATGACGTCGGAGTTGCCGACCAGTCCGATTCCGCCGCCGACGCAGAATCCGTTCACGGCCGCGATCACCGGCACGGCGCATTCGTAGACCGCGCGAAAGGCGGCGAAGCAGCCGCGGTTGGCGTCGATAAGGGCGGTGAATCCCTCGGTGCGCTGCATCTCCTTGATGTCCACACCCGCGTTGAAGCCCCGGCCCTCGGCCCGCAGGATCACCGCGTGTGTCTCGGGATTGGCGCCGGCGGCCGTGACCGCGTCGGCCAGTTCGAACCACCCACGCGATGGGATGGCGTTGACGGGCGGGTAGTCGACGGTGACCGCGACGATGCCCGGTTCGATTTCTTTGGATGTGATCGTCATGGCACTTCCTGCTGGGGTCAGTTACCTAAGCAAGCACTTGCTTGGTACGCTAGCACAGTGACTCGACCCGACGGAGCCGGCACCATCAATCTGGGATTGGCGGGACGCGTGGTTCTGGTCACCGGCGGCGTGCGGGGCGTGGGCGCCGGCATCAGCTCGGTGTTCGCCAAGCAGGGCGCGACCGTGGTCACCTGCGCCCGCCGGCCCGTCGAGGGCCTGCCCCACGAGTTCCACCCGTGCGACGTGCGCGACGAGGACGCCGTCAAGTCGCTGATCGACTCCATCGTCGACAAACACGGCGGGCTCGACATCGTGGTCAACAACGCCGGCGGGTCGCCTTACGTGCTCACCGCGGAGTCGAGCGCGAAGTTCAACCGTAAGATCATCGAGCTCAATCTCATTGGTGCGCTGCTGGTTTCGCAGTACTCCAACGACAAGATGCAGGCTCAGCCGGGGGGCGGGTCGATCGTCAACATCTGCAGCCTGTCAGGCCGGCGGCCGTCGCCGGGCACCGGCGCGTACGGCGCGGCCAAGGCCGGACTCGAGAGCCTGACGCAGACCCTGGCGGTGGAATGGGGGCCCAAGGTGCGGGTGAACGCCTGTGTGGTCGGGATGGTCGAGACCGAGCAGGCCGACCTGTTCTACGGCGACGCCGCGTCGATCGCGGCGATCTCGAAGAACGTGCCGCTGGGGCGGTTGGCCACGCCGGAGGACGTCGGTTGGGCCGCAGCGTTTTTGGCGTCCGATGCGGCGTCCTACATCAGCGGCGCATCGCTGGAGGTGCACGGCGGCGGGGAGCCGCCGCACTACCTGGCCACCACCAACGCGAGCGCAGTCAAGTAGAGGAGAGAAACGGATATGGGTTTGGTGGACGGACGTATCGTCATCGTCACCGGAGCGGGCGGCGGTATCGGTCGCGCGCACGCGCTCGCCTTCGCGGCCGAGGGCGCTCGCGTGGTGGTCAACGACATCGGGGTGGGCCTGGACGGCTCGCCGGCGAGCGGCGGCAGCGCCGCGCAGGGCGTGGTCGACGAGATCACCGCGGCCGGTGGCGAGGCCGTCGCCGACGGATCCAACATCGCCGACTGGAACCAGTCGGCCGGCTTGATCCAGACAGCCGTCGAAACCTTCGGTGGCTTGGACGTTTTGGTGAACAACGCCGGCATCGTCCGCGACAGGATGATGGCCAACACCAGCGAGGAGGAGTTCGACGCCGTCATCGCCGTGCACCTGAAGGGCCACTTCGCCACCATGCGGCACGCCGCGTCGTATTGGCGGGGTCTGTCCAAAGAGGGCAAGAGTGTCGATGCTCGGATCATCAACACCAGTTCCGGCGCGGGCCTGCAGGGCAGCGTCGGGCAGGGCAACTACAGCGCCGCCAAGGCGGGCATCGCGGCGATGACACTCGTCGGCGCCGCCGAAATGGGCCGCTACGGCGTGACCGTCAACGCCATCGCCCCCTCGGCGCGCACGCGCATGACCGAGACCGTCTTCGCGGAGATGATGTCCACGCAGGACCAGGATTTCGACGCCATGGCGCCGGAGAACGTCTCCCCGCTCGTGGTGTGGCTGGGCAGCGTGGAGTCGCGGGACGTCACCGGCAAGGTGTTCGAGGTCGAGGGTGGCAAGATCCGGGTCGCCGAGGGCTGGGCGCACGGGCCGCAGATCGACAAGGGCGCGCGGTGGGATCCGGCCGAGCTGGGGCCCGTCGTCGCCGACCTACTCGCCAAGGCTCGCCCGCCGGTTCCGGTGTACGGGGCGTAGGGAGCCAATGCGGCTCTGCCGCAGAATGTTAAGGCTTTTTGCTCCTAGACGCGATACTCTGCGTTTTGGGCGGCGCTTCTGGGGTGACCCCACGCCGGCCGGCTTGCGGGGAACCGATGGAGGTTCAGATGTCGTATCTCGTCGCGGTGCCGGAGCACCTGTATTCGGCGGCAACAGATTTAGCCGGCATCGCCGGAACACTCAGGGCCGCGAATGCGTCCGCGGCCGCTCGGACCACAGGGATTCTGGCCGCGGGCAGCGATGAAGTGTCGGCGGCGATCGCGGCGGTGTTTTCCGGCCACGCCCAGGCCTTTCAGGCGGTAAGCGCGGAGGTACAGGCGTTTCAGCGGGAGTTTATGCAGGCACTGACGGCGGCTGCGGGCGCTTATGCCGGCGTCGAGGTGGCCGCGGCCAACGCCCTGTTCGCCGGGCCCGGCGCCGCCAGCGCCGCGAACGTGGCATTGATCATCGGCGGCAGCGGGGAGCCGATACCCACCCCGGACTTCGTCACGAAGAATTTCAACCTTTACGTCGCGCCGTTTTTCCAGAATTTCACGCCGCAGGCGCTCTTCACGCCCGAAGGGAATTACGGGCTGTACACCGGGGTCAAGAGTTTGACGCTGGACATGTCGGAAGCTCAAGGGGTCCAGATTCTGGATCAGACGATTACCCAGCAAGTCGCCGCGGGCAACACCCTCGTCATCAAAGGCGAATCGCAGAGTTCGACCATCTCGTCGATGGTCATGCCACTACTCGCGGCCCAGGGCGTGCCGACTTCGGCTGTCTCGTTCGTGCTGACCGGCGATCCCAACGCTCCCAACGGCGGCCTGTTCGAACGGTTGAACGGCCTGAGCATCCCCGCTCTCGGCATCACGTTCAACGGCCCCACGCCGGACAATCTGTATCCGACCACCATTTGGACGCAGGAATACGACGGCTTCGCCGACGTCCCGCAGTACCCGATCAATTTACTGTCGGATCTCAACTCGCTCGCCGGGATCTATTACGTGCATCCCACCTACACGGATCTGACCCCCGGTCAGCTCGCAACGGCGATCCAATTGCCGACCCAGGGCCCGACCATGACCACCTACGAGATGATCCCCACCCAAAATCTGCCGCTCCTGGAACCACTGCGCTCGATCCCGGTCGTAGGCACTCCATTTGCCGACCTGATCCAGCCGGACCTGAAAGTGCTGGTGAACCTTGGCTATGGCGACCCCAACTACGGCTGGTCACAGGGGCCCGCCAACGTGCCCACCGAGTTCGGCCTCTTCCCACCGCTGAGCGACGTGGAAAAAGTGCCCGGCCTGCTCGCCTCGGGTACTCCGCAGGGCGTCGCCGACTTCATGCGCGACGTCTCCGCCGCATTCTCCTCAACCGCGTCGCTCACCCCGTCGCTGGGTTCGCTGACCATGCCCTCGTCGGGCCCGTCGACCCTGATGTTCCCCAGCCCGACCGACCTCGTCTCCGCGCTCTCACCCGTCAATCTCGCTCACGGTGTCTATAACGCGGTGAACACGCTCTCGGGAGCGGCCTCGGATGCTTACTCGACTCTGCTGCCCACAGCCGATGTCGCCAATGCCCTACTGACAAGTCTGCCCGCATACGACCTAACGCTCTTCGCCGATGGGCTTCAGACGGGCAATCTCGTCGCCGCCATCGGCCAACCCATCGCAACCGACACCTACCTCATTCCATTGGCCGGCGCCTTCGAAACATTCGCAGTCATCGGTCAGGCCGAGACGGTGTTCGGCGACCTGTCAAACCTCATCCCGTAGTGACCGCCTGCGCCGAACGTGCACTGGCGGAGGCATTTTCGGCGGCATTGTCAAGTGGTCAGTGCAACATCGTTAGGCGGCTTGGTCGAGGAGGGCAGCTAGCCGCTGAGCAGGAGTGTC